>NZ_JABFVK010000015.1 GCF_013362815.1 Hamadaea sp.
AGCAGGCCGTCCGGCGTCGGCAGCAGCGCGGGCAGCCACAGATCGGAGCGGTCCCGGACCGCCTCGGCCAGCTCGAATCCGCAGCCGATGACGGCCACCACGCCACCCGGGCGCAGCAGCCGGGCCGCCCCGACCACGCCGGCGTCGTGCTCGGCGGGATCGCCGTCGATCACCATGAGGTCGTAGCCGCCGTCGGTCAACCGGGGCAGCACGTCCAACGCCCGCCCGGCGATGACCCGGCTGCGGGAGGCGGCGTACCCGGCTTCGAGGAAGACCCGGCGGGCGAAGCGCTGATGCTCGGCGTCGGTGTCGATTGTGGTCAGTACGCCGTCCGCCCGCATGCCGCGGAGCAGCCACAGTCCACTCACACCGGTGCCGGTGCCGATCTCGATGACGGCACGGGCGTTCACCATCGCGGCGAACAGCCGCAGCGCAGCACCGGTGGAGGCGGCGATCGGGGCCAGTCCGAGCTCGTGCGCGAGCGTCCGGGCGGTCTGCAGCACGACGTCCTCGGCGAGATAGCTCTCGGCCGCACCGCGTCCGCCCGCCATCGACGGCCCGAGCTGCCTAGACATCACGCCCCTCCCATTTCCCCTGTGGATAGTAGTTGGAGATCGTCAACGAAGCGCTTTGAGGCAGCCAGGTCCGGACAACTCCGGATCTCGCGAAAAATCATCATGAACTACTCATCCATGACATTCTGAGACTCGTGACCGACGGCTGGAACTGGCGCCAGCCCCGCGATGACGACCCCGCTCGGCGCGCCGCCTCCGGCGACGCTCCGGGGCCGCCGACCGAGGGCCGCACCGACGACGGAGTATGGGCGGACCAGGCCTGGTCCGACCCCCAGACCAGCGCGAACTGGGCATCTGGTCCGGTACGCCCGGCCGAACCGGCCGGCGACCACTGGTGGACCGACGCTCGCCGCGATCCGTGGCGGGATCCGTCCGCTCCAGTGACCTTGACGGTGCCGGGGCACACGGACGCGCCTTCCGCCGACCACGTCACCGACGGCGGGTTCTTCTCTCGGCGTACCCTCTGGATCGCCGCCTTGGTGGTCGCGGCCGCGCTCGTGGCCGGCGTGATGGGTGGCGCCCTCGGCGTGGGATTCGCGACCGCAGCCCGCCGCCCGACCGCGGCCTTGAGCAGCTCGAACCACCCCGTGGCCGCACTCGCCCAGCGGCCGCCGCAGTCGTTCGCGGCGATCGCGGCCCGAGTGCTGCCGAGCGTCGTGACGGTACGCGCCCAGATCCCCGGCGGAACCGCGCTGGGCTCGGGATTCGCCGTGGGCGACGGGACTTATGTGATCACGAACGACCATGTGGTCTCGGGCGGATCCAGCCTGTCGATCGTGCGCAACGACGGCAGTTCGATCGCCGCCAAGCTGCTCGGCTCGGACCCCGAATCCGACGTGGCCGTTCTCCGGGTGCCGAAGAGCGGGCTGGAGCCGCTGGAACTCGGCGACTCGACCTCGGTGCAGGTCGGCGACCCGGTGCTGGCGGTCGGCTCGCCGCTGGCCCTGCCCGGCACGGTGACCTCGGGCATCGTCAGCGCGGTCGATCGGCTGCTCGCGGCGGGCGACCCGACGCTGACCCGCTACTACGCCGCCATCCAGACCGACGCGGCGATCAACCATGGCAACTCAGGCGGCCCACTGCTCGACGGCGACGGACAGGTCGTCGGCATCAACTCCGTGATCAAGTCCATGGCGACCGACGACGACTCGGCCGGCAACATCGGGCTGGCCTTCGCGATCCCGATCAACCAGGCCAAGCGCATCGCCGAGGAGATCATCGCCCACGGCAAGGCCCGGCGTACCGTCATCGGGGCCCGGCTCGACGACGCCTTCCGGGGCGTACGCGTGGCTCAGGTCGACCCGGCCGGACCGGCGGCCGATGCGGGCATCAAGGACGGGGACGTGATCGTCTCCCTGGACGGGCACGCCGTGGGCGAACCGGTGGAGTTGATCGCATTGATCCGCAAATATCCGCCCGGATCCAAGGTGTCCGTACGCTACCAGCGCGGTTCTGATCGTAAGGATGTGACGGTGACGCTCGCCGCCGATGCGAAGTAGGCTCGCCGTTAGCGCTTCGGGGTGACTACCCTTGGGCGCGGTGCCCCCCAGCCGTGGCGGGCACGTGCGGCCGCGAGAGAGGCGACGAGGGTGTTCGAGAACCTGGATGCGTGGGAGGTCCTGGTCATCCTCCTGCTCGCGTTGATCGTCTTCGGTGAGAAGCTGCCCAACGTCATCGCCGACGGCGTACGCATGCTGCGGAACCTGCGGAACATGGCGCGCAACGCGACCGGCGACCTCAGCAAGGAACTCGGCACCGACATCAGCCTCGAGGACTTGAACCCGAAGACCTTCCTCCGCAAGCACATCCTCAGCGAGGAAGAAGAGGCGAATCTTCGCAAACCGCTCGAGGGCCTGCTCAACGACGTGAAGCGGGACGTTCAGGGCATCGGTGACGAGCTGAAGTCGACTGCTTCGAACCTCGACCACCGTACGCCGATCCAGTCGTCCGACTCCGCGAGCTCCTCCGGGTCCGGCTCCAACTCCAACGACGGTGGCGGCGCAGCGCCGAACCGGTTCGCCGACGCCACCTGACCAGCGAAACGAAACGAGCCCCGGTGGGAACCGGGGCTCGTTCGCGTCAGACGGTGGGTCAGCGGCGCGCCGGGCTGAGCCCGAGCGGCTTGCCGAGCAGGGACTCCTTGCGTACCGAGAGGCGGTCCGCCACGCCCTGGAGGGCGGCTGCGGCCGGGGCCTCCGGCGCGGCGAGCACGACCGGGTTGCCTTCGTCCCCGCCTTCGCGTACGCGAGTGTCCAGCGGAATCTGGCCCAGCAGCGGCACCGGCGCACCGATCAGCTTCGTCAGCGAGTCGGCGACCGTCTGACCGCCACCCGCCCCGAACAGTTCCATGCGTTCGCCGGTCGGAAGCTCCAAGTAGGACATGTTCTCCACGACGCCGACGACGCGCTGGTGCGTCTGCAACGCGATCGCGCCCGCCCGCTCGGCGACTTCGGCGGCGGCCTGCTGCGGAGTCGTCACGACGAGGATCTCGGCGTTCGGCAGCAACTGGGCCAGCGAGATCGCCACGTCACCGGTGCCCGGCGGCAGGTCGAGCAGCAGGATGTCCAGGTCGCCCCAGTAGACGTCGGCCAGGAACTGCTGGAGGGCCCGGTGCAGCATCGGCCCCCGCCAGACGACGGCGGCGTTGCCGGACGTGAACATGCCGATCGAGATGACCTTCACGCCGTGCGCCTGCGGCGGCATGATCATGTCTTCGACCTGGGTCGGGCTGCCGTCGGCGCCGAGCATCCGGGGCACGGAGTGGCCGTAGATGTCGGCGTCGATCACTCCGACGCTCAGTCCCTTGGCGGCCAGCGCGGCGGCCAGGTTCACCGTCACGCTCGACTTTCCGACGCCACCCTTGCCGGAGGCGACGGCGTACACCCGGGTCCGGGAACCCGGCTGGGCGAACGGGATCACCGGCTCGGCCGCGCCCGGCCCGCGCAGCGACTTCTGCAGGTTCTGCCGCTGCTCGGCCGTCATCACGCCGAACGCGATCTGCACGTCGTCGATGCCGGGGACGGCCGTCACGGCGGCGGTGATGTCCTCGCGCAGTTTGTCCCGCAACGGGCAGCCCGCGATCGTCAGCAGAATGCCGATCGAGGCGGTCGTGCCGTCGACGGCGACGGACTCCACCATGCCCAGATCGGTGATCGGGCGGCGGATCTCGGGGTCGTTGACGGTGGCCAGAGCAGCGTTGATCGCATCGGCGAGCGTCGTGGCAGGCGCGGACATGGATCCCATGCTACGTCCGGGCCGACGGCGTACCGAGCGCGCCGTCGCGCGGTGTGACAGATCACCCCGGACGGCACCGGCTTACGGCAGGATGCCGGCCTCGACGAGGCGGGCGAACTTGCGGAGCGCCCGTTTGAAGCCGACCTTCGAGCCGGGCCAGAGCAGCGGCCACACCGCTTTGCCGACGACACCGCCGGGGAGCTGGAACCATTCGTGCCAGACGACTTGCGTACGCCCACCGGCGAGTGGGGTGCAGCGCAGGACACCCGGTCCGCGCAGCAGCTTGCCGCAGTGCAGTACGCGCAGCTCATAGGGCGCGTCGACCTTCTCGACCCGCATCTCGTCCTTGATCACCGCCGGTCCGGCCTGCGTGATCGCCTCGATCAGACTGCCTTCGCCGCCGTCTCCCTCGACGACGCGTACGGCGGTGAACGGAATCCATTCGCCCTGGCGTTCCCAGGTGAGGAACGCGGCGAAGACCCGTTCGGCCGGCGCGTCGACGATGACGGTCGCGGTGACCTCGCCGGTGCCCGGTTCGTGGGGCGTCGGCGGCATTGCCTCCGAGGTCACCCTCGGGTCACCACCCGATCGCCGTCGTCGGCGTCCGAGTCGGCGGGCTTCTCCGCCCTCTCCTCGGACTTCTCCCCGGCGGCGGGCGCGTCGGTCGGGTGGTCGGCCTCCTCGGCTGCGGCCTCTTCCGCCGCCTCGTCGGACGGTGCCTCATCGGACGGCTTCTCGTCAGACGGCTTGTCATCAGACGGCTTCTCGTCGGAGGCCGCTGGCCACGGCGCGAACGGCCCGTCGGGAACCTCGTCGAAGTCGATCGCGGGCTGACTCGCCCGGATCTCCTCGGCCTTGGCGGGCTTGTCGAGATCGATCAGGCCCGGCTCGTCGATCGACGGCCCGCTCTCGGTCACCGTACCGTCGATCAGCTCGCTCGCCGCGGCGGGCTCCGGCTCACTCGACGCGGCCAGGCGCGCGGCCCGCAGCGAGTCGGCGTCTTCGACCCGGCCGTCGCGCAGCGCCTCGACTTCCGCCGACAGGACGTTGATCAGTTCGTCCTTATAACCGATGTCGTACGCCACGCGCTTGAGCGCGCGGTCGACCTGATCCATCCGGTATCCGCGGAGTGCCACATCGAATGTCACCTTCGCGACATCCTGCTCGACGAGCGGGCGGCTACCGGGCAGCGGACGCCCGCGGCCGTCCGGCTCCACTCCGGCCATTCCGGGGTCACCCCCGCTGACCAGCACCATCACGCCGAAGACGACGGCACCGACGGTGAGGGCGACGACGAGCAGAAGCAGGACTTGAGCCATGCCTGCGATCGTGGCACGAACCCGGGTCAGAAAGCGACCCTGCCACCCGAATTCTCAGGTGTCACTCCCACACCAGAACGCGCTTGCGCCACGCGTACAACAAGCCGAGCGCGAGAACCGCGACGAAGATGGCCATCTCGATCACGGTGGTGAGTCCTTGCCGCAGGTAAACCACGGCCCAGGGGAACAGGAAGACGGCCTCCACCGCGAACAGCAGATACAGGTACGCGTAGAGGTAGTAGCGAATGTGCACCTGCGCCCAGCCACCACCGACCGGATCGAGTCCGCATTCGTACGTGTCGAACTTTCCGGCCCCGTTCGCCGGATTCGCCGGGCGGAGCAGGCGGTTCGCGCCGAACGCAATCACGAAGAAGACCACCGCCACCGCGACCAGCAGTCCCAGGGTCGCGTACGAGCCGAGGTAGCCATCCACGTGCGCAGCATAACCCGCATGTCCACAGGGTGGGCCTGGCGGACCGGCCCCTGAAGTGACAGCGTGGTAACCGACGTACGCTTTCCCCGTAACAGGACCATCCGGCAGGAGGACGCAGGTGGCCAAGGAGACGCAGCAGCTCGATCGCGTGGTGATCCGGTTCGCCGGGGACTCGGGCGACGGCATGCAGTTGACCGGCGACAGATTCACCTCGGAGACAGCGCAGCTCGGCAACGACATCTCCACGCTGCCCAACTTCCCCGCGGAGATCCGGGCGCCCGCCGGCACGCTGCCGGGTGTCTCCAGCTTCCAGGTGCATTTCGCGGACTTCGACATCCTCACTCCGGGTGACGCCCCGAACGTGCTGGTCGCGATGAACCCCGCGGCCTTGAAGGCGAACCTGGCCGACCTGCCCCGGGGCGCGACGATCATCGTCAACACCGACGAGTTCTCCAAGCGCAACCTGCAGAAGGTCGGCTACGACGCGTCGCCGCTGGACGACGGATCGCTCGCCTCCTACCAGGTGCACCCGGTCGCCCTGACGAGCATGACCGTCGGCGCGCTCGCGGATCACCCGATCAGCAAGAAGGACGCCGAGCGGGCCAAGAACATGTTCGCCCTCGGCATGCTGAGCTGGCTGTACTCGCGGCCGCACGAGTCGACGCTGCAATTCCTGCGCAAGAAGTTCGCCGCCCGGCCGGAACTGGTCGCCGCCAACATCGCCGCGTTCGAGGCGGGCTGGTCGTTCGGGGAGACCACCGAGGGCTTCGCCGTCCGCTACGAGGTCAAGCCGGCCAAGATGCACCCCGGGCGGTATCGGAACATCACCGGCAACGCCGGGCTGGCGCTCGGCATCGTGGCCGCCGGCGTACGCGCGAAGCTGCCGGTCGTGCTGGGGGCGTACCCGATCACGCCGGCCTCGGACATCCTGCACGAGTTGAGCAAGCACAAGAAGTTCGGCGTGACCACGGTGCAGGCCGAGGACGAGATCGCCGCCGCGGGCATCGCGCTCGGCGCGTCCTACGGCGGTTCGCTGGGGATCACCACCACCAGTGGACCCGGCGTCGCGCTGAAGAGCGAGACGATCTCCCTGGCGCTGATGCTGGAGCTGCCGCTCGTCGTCGTCGACGTGCAGCGGGCCGGCCCGTCGACCGGGATGCCGACCAAGACCGAGCAGGCCGACCTCAACATGGCGTTGTACGGCCGGCACGGCGAAGCGCCGGTGGCCGTGATCGCCCCGCGTTCGCCGGCGGACTGCTTCGACGCCGCGATCGAGGCGTGCCGGATCGCGCTGACCTACCGGACGCCGGTGCTGCTGTTGTCGGACGGGTACATCGCCAACGGCTCCGAGCCGTGGCTGCTGCCCGAGGTCGACAGCCTCCCCGACCTGCAGGTCCCGTTCGCGACCGAGCCGAACGGCGAGGACGGCAAGTTCCTGCCTTATCTGCGCGACCCGCAGACGCTGGCCCGCCCGTGGGCCGTCCCCGGTACGCCCGGACTCGAACACCGCATCGGCGGGCTCGAGAAGAAGGACGTCACCGGAGACATCTCCTACGACCCGGCCAACCACGACCTCATGGTGCGTACGCGGGCGGCCCGGATCGAGGCGATCGAGGTTCCGGACCTGGTGGTCGAAGATCCTTCCGAGCAGGCCAAGGTGCTCGTCCTGGGCTGGGGGTCGACGTTCGGCCCGATCGGTGCGGCGTGCCGTGATCTGCGTCAGCGGGGGCTCGCCGTCGCTCAGGCGCACCTGCGGCACCTCAACCCGATGCCGGCCAACCTCGGCGAGGTGCTCAAGGCGTACGACCGGGTGGTGATCCCGGAGATGAACCTGGGTCAGCTCGCCCAGGTGATCCGCGGCCGTTACCTCGTCGACGTCGTCGCCTACAACCAGGTACGCGGACTGCCGTTCACGTCCGCCGAACTCGCCTCGATGCTGGAGGAGGTCGTCAAGAATGTCTAGCGTCCCGGTGCAGTTGACCGCCAAGGACTTCAAGTCCGACCAGGAAGTGCGCTGGTGCCCGGGGTGCGGTGACTACGCGATCCTCGCGGCGATGCAGGGCTTCCTGCCGGAGCTGGGCATTCCGAAGGAGCGGATCGTCTTCGTCTCCGGCATCGGCTGCTCCTCCCGCTTCCCGTACTACCTGAACACGTACGGCATGCACTCGATCCACGGGCGCGCGCCGGCCATCGCCACCGGCCTGTCGGTGTCGCGGCCGGACTTGTCGGTGTGGGTGGTGACCGGCGACGGCGACGCGCTGTCGATCGGCGGCAACCACCTGATCCACGCGCTGCGCCGCAACGTCAACCTGAAGATCCTGCTGTTCAACAACCGGATCTACGGCCTGACGAAGGGGCAGTATTCGCCCACCTCCGAGGTCGGCAAGATCACCAAGTCGACGCCGTTCGGTTCGGCCGACGCGCCGTTCAACCCGATCTCGCTGGCGCTCGGGGCGGAGGCGACCTTCGTCGCGCGGACCATCGACTCCGACCGCAAGCACCTTCAGTCGGTGCTGCGGGCGGCGGCCGAGCACAACGGCTCCGCGTTCGTCGAGATCTACCAGAACTGCAACATCTTCAACGACGGCGCGTTCGACGTCCTCAAGGCCCCGGAGACCCGCGACGACTTCGTGATGCCGCTGGATCACGGCCAGCCGATCACCTTCGGTAAAGACCGGGAGTGGTGTGTCGTGCACCCGCCCGGAGGCTTCGGCCTCGAAGTCCGGCGTACGTCCGAAGTGGATGCCTCGGAGATCGTGGTGCACGACGCGACCGTCGCCGAACCGGCGTACGCCTTCGCGCTGTCCCGGCTGCCGGGGCTGGACCTGCGGCATACGCCGATCGGGGTGTTCCGCTCGGTCGACCGCCCGACGTACGACGAAGTCGTCGTCAACCAGGTCGCGGCCGCTCAAGCGAAAGCCGAAGGTACGCCCGAGGACCAGCTTTCCGCGCTGCTCAACGCCGGGGACACCTGGACCATCCTCTGACCCGTTCTTCCGGCTGCAGATCACGGTTACGCAGGCCAAAACCGACTCGGGAAGCCTGCGTAACCGTGATCTGCAGCTAACGGGGGGAGCGTCAGGAGAGGACTAGGCGTACGGCGAACTGCCGGTAGCCGAGCCGCCGGAAGGTGTTCGCCATCGGCACGTTGCCGAGGTCGGTGTCGGCGGCGATCCGGTCCGCCCCGAGGTCGACCAGGTCGGCAGTGATCTCGGCGAGCAGGTCGGCGGCGTACGCGTGACCGCGGTGCTCCGGCACGACGCCGAGGAACCCGACGACGGGTCCGCCGTTGTTGCGCGACGGGATGCCGAAGCCGACGAGGTCACCGGCGGAGTCGTAGGCGAGCTTCCACCAGGATCGCTCGCCCGGCATCTCCTTGTACATGTCCAGGTCTTCCTGGGCGTACCCGGCCAGCCCGGCGCGGGCGATCGCATCGTGGGTGTTGGCGTCGAGGCTGCCCGCCGCGACTCGCTGGAAGACGTCCAGGAACGCCTGGTCGTCCGGCTCCGCCCGGAAGGTCAACCGGGTGGAACGCTCCGGCACCGGAGTGTCGGAGAGCCATTCGAACCGCAGTCGCTCCAGCTCCTGAGTCATGCCTGCCGCTCTCGCCGCAGCCGAGCGGGTGGCCAGGGCGGACTGGATCGCGGCGTCGGAACGCCAGTCCGGGGGCAGGAAGATGTGATACGACGGGGGCTCTTCCCCCGCCGGTGCGGTCGAGGTGACCTGCCGGATCAGCTCCGTCCACAGCGTCACGGAATCCGTTCGGTCTGGCAGTGCGTACAAGCCGTCCAAAGCGAACGGTCTGGACGCGCCGGGAAAGCTCCACCACACCGCGGCCGCGACCAGGCGGCCGCCCTCTTCCGCGACCCAGGTGAAATCGTGGCGATATTGGCCCGCGGCCAGGAGTTCGGTGTAGCGCGCGGGGTGAGCGGTGTTGACGGACTGATCACCGAGCAGGTTGACGAGCTGGTCGAGGTCGTCCTCGACCGAGGTACGGATGAGCAAGATTCCTCCACAGGGGAGGCGCGCCGGCGGCCGCGGTCAGATCGCGGTGCCCTTCGGGGCCCGACGCGCCATATCGACGGTACGCATCGCGACCTCCTCTCTGCGCTCGACGTCGCGCGGTTGACGACCGGCGACGGGCTACGGCAGCTGACGCTAAATGACCTTGGCGTCAGCGTCAAGGGATCTAGACCGGACGGGGTCTCGGACTTACATTGCTAATCACCAATGCGCACCACCCACCTACACCCCCGAGGTGACGTGATGTCCCGTACCCGCCTGGCCCGGTGGGCCACTCCCCTGCTCAGCGCACTGCTCGTCCTCGGCGTCGCAGCGCCCGCCGCCGCGGCCACCTTCGAGCAGAAGGTCGCCGTCGTCACCGGCTTCACGCAGGACTCGCTGTCCAGCTACAACTCCTGGCTGTCCGCCCGGAACAACCAGGCCGCCTGGGCGGACTACGAGCTGGACTGGTCGACCGACCTCTGCTCCAGCTCGCCGGACAACCCGCTCGGCTTCGACTTCAAGCTGTCGTGCGCCCGCCATGACTTCGGCTACCGCAACAACAAGAAGCTGGGCATCTTCACCTCGACCGTCAAGGCCCGGGTCGATCTGGCCTTCTACAACGACCTCAAGCGCAAGTGCGCCACCTACAGCTGGGTGGTCCGCCCGGCCTGCTACAGCCTGGCCTGGACGTACTACGAGGCGGTGAAGAACTTCGGCTCGCTCGCCGCGGTGAAGCAGGCCGACCTCGACAAGGCCGCCAAGATCAAGGCCGACGCGCTGGCCAAGCAGCCGACGCGCTCAAGGGCGTAAGCCCCGGTCGGCCGCGTCGGTCACGAGTTCTCGGGCTGCGACACTCCGTCGAGCAGAACCGTCAGCTCGTGATCGACGCGGCGCGGCGCCTCGATGTCCAGGGCCAGCGAGGACGCGTCCTCCAGGCTCATCGTCGACCCGCGCGCCCAGGCCGCGTCGAAGGCCGCGTCGCCCAAGGCCGCCCGGCTCACCGCCTGCTGCGCGGTCCAATAAGGGCCGAAGATCCCCGGCCCGCGACACAACCGGGCCTTGGCCGCGGCGGCGGCTCCGAAGAGAGTCGCGGCCATTTCATGATCACCACCGAGTACGCAACGCGCCGCCATCGCGCTCACCGCCACGCAGGCCCGGGAATGGAAGCCGTAAGACATCCGGGATCGCAGCGCGATGGACAGGTGGTCGTGGGCCGCGACCAGGTCTCGCCGGCCCAACGCCGCCATGCCCAGCAGCAGGTCCACCGTGCGGCGTCCGCGCTCGGCCGGACGCAGCGCCTCGACCGGGCGGGCCGTCGCGAGCAGTTCGGCGGCTTCGGCGTACGCCCCGCGCAGCCACAGAAGTTCGGCGAGGTTGTAGATCGCGAACAACGCGTCGGCGGTCACCTCACGCGGGCCCGCCCAGGTCAGCAGATCACGGCAGAGCTGCTCCGCCTCGGTCGCCTTGCCCAGGGAGACCAGCGGTCCGGGCTGACCGGCGAGCACCCGGGCGACTGTGCCGGCGTCACCGCTGCGGCGGGCGGCGACCTCGGCGCGCTGGGCGAACCGGATCTCCTCGCTGGTCTCGCCGTCGGCGCAGGCGTGCATCGAATGCGCGTAGTACACCAGCGCCAGCTCGCGGTCGGGCACCTGCTCGCCGGTCTCGGCCAGCCGCGAGTAGAGCCGGAAATGCCAGAGCCGGCCCTCTCGGGCCAGGCCGCGCTCGCGCCACCACTGATCCAGTCCACTGGCGATCCGCAGCCCGAACCGGGCGCTCCCACCGGTGACGCACCAGCGCAGAGCGGCGCGCAACTCGGCAGCCAGCGGATCGAGCGAGTACATCGACAGCGTCACCGGACGGCCGTCGGCGCCCTGTTGCGCCCGTTCGAGCCGGTGCAACGCCCAGCGCAGGTGGCGATCGCGGACGGCGCGTTCCTCGCCTTCGGCGGTCAGACAGCGGCTCGCGAACGCCCGGATCGGGTCGAGCATGCGGTATTCCGACCGGCCCGTGTCCCGCCCGACCTGCAACAGCGACTTGTCGACCAAGGTGGCCAGGGTGTCCAGCGGATCACCGTCCACCCACCACTCGACCGTCTGCAGGTCGACCGGGCCGGCGAAGACCGACAGCCCGCGCAGCAGGGCGGCGGCGGCCGGCGGCAGCGTACGGTAGGACCAGTCCACTGTGGCCTGAAGGGTGGCGTGCCGCCCACTCGGCTCACCCAGCGCCATCGCGGTGCCGTCGATCGCGCCCAGCGGGTCGGGTGCCTTGCCGTCGAGCTCGTTCTCCAGGCGGTCGGCCAATTCGCTCGCCGACAGTACGCGTAGCCGGGCAGCGGCCAGCTCCAACGCCAGCGGCAGCCCGTCGAGGCGAGTGGCGACCCGGCCCAGGGAACGGATCTCGGACTCGGCCGGGGCTCGGCCGCCCCGCGCCGCGGTGGTTCGTTCGACCAGCAGCGCGACGGAGTCAGCGCGCTCCGCGCCGGGCCCGGGTTCGAGGCCGAGCGGCGGAATCCGCCACACCACCTCCCCCGGTACGCTCAACGGCTCCCGGCTGGTGGTGAGGACTTGCACGCCCCGACCGGCCGTCAGCAGTTGAGCGATCACGGCGCGTACGCCCGGCAGCTGTGCCTCGCAGGTGTCGAGCACCAACAGCATCCGGCGAGCTGCGGCGTACTCGACGAGGGTGTCGAGCACCGGCTTGCCGGGTTCGGGGCGCAGACCCAGCGTGTTCATCAGGGTGAACGCGACCAGACCGGGATCGCTGATGGTCGCCATGTCCAGCAGCCACACCCCGTCGGGGAACTGTCCGACCAGGTCACCGGCCACCTCGACGGCGAGCCGGGTCTTGCCGGCTCCGCCCGAGCCGACGACCGTCACGAGCCGCTGATGAGTGGCGAGATCGGACAGCTCGGCGCGTTCGGTGGCGCGGCCGACGAACGGCGTGATCGCCGACGGCAGGTTGTGTGCGGGAGCCTGCGACGTCCGCAGCCGGGGGAAGTGCCGGGTGAGACCCGGTGCGACCAACTGGAACAGCCGCTCGTGCCCGTCGAACCCGCGCAACTTGTGCAGACCGAGGTCAAGCAGCCAGGTCTCGTCGGGCAGCCGCCGCGTCCGGCCGGCCGTCGCCTCGGACAACAGGATCTGCCCGCCATGGGCGGCGTTGGCGACCCGGGCCGCCCGATGAACCTCGTG
This sequence comes from Hamadaea sp., assembly GCF_013362815.1. Lineage (GTDB taxonomy): Bacteria > Actinomycetota > Actinomycetes > Mycobacteriales > Micromonosporaceae > Hamadaea. Next base: position 12,758 of record NZ_JABFVK010000015.1, read on the forward strand.
ACTGGCGTACTCCCCGGCGTGGGGCTGGGCGAATCCGGTGTGCAGTCCCATGCGGACTCGCGGCATGGCCTGCTCGCTCGGCCACGCGTACGCGGCCAGATCCCGCTGGCCTTCGGCGCAGGCCAGGACGGCGGCCTCGGGGTCGGTGAAGACGAAGAAGTAGGAGTCGCCCTCGGTGAACAGCTCGACGCCGTCAGCCCGCTGGAGTGCAGACCGCAACAATCGCCGGTGCTCGGCGAGCACCGGTCGATAGCCGTTTCCAAGCATCTGAGCCAGCCGGGTCGAGCCTTCGATGTCCGTGAACAGGAAGGTCACCAACCCGCTAGGCAGATGCCGATCTGCCGACACGAAAACCTCCGCCCCCCTGGAAGTCGGTTCATGGTTTCCGACGCCGAGGTCCTAGCGCCATCGCCGGAACGGATGGCAAGTGATCCATCCAAGGTCCTACCCGGTTCGGGCAGACCCCGCGGTCGCGGCGTCGGCGTGCACCTCACAAAACGAGGACCAGGGCGGCTAGATGTGGCCCGAACGGCCAGATCTGGCCGCATGGGCCATACTCGACGGCGTGACGACCCCTGAACCCACCCGCGAACCCGAGACCCCTCCGGCCGCGCCGCCGTCCGGGGAGCAGTCCGGGAAACAGTCCGTCCCGAAGGTGCGTCCCGCGGTGGCGGCCGCCGGGCGCAAGGTCGCCGAAGGCGGGCGTACCGCGATGGGAGCGGCGCGGCGGCCCCAGGGTCGCCTGATCGCGGGCGGTCTGTTCGTCACCGCCATCGTCACCGCGGTGGTACTGGTCGCCGTGTGGCTCGCCCCGTCGGGCGGCGTACCCACGGCTCAGGAGAGTTCGGCGTCCGCCGGGCCGACCTCGGCCGCACCGTCATCCACGGGCGAGGCGAGTTTCAGCCCGACCCCGACCACCAGTTCGTCACCGCTCCCGCCGAACTCCGGCCTCACCGAATGGGCCGACAAGCTCGCGGTCAAGGTGGAGATCCCGCCGGTGGCGCTGCGCGCTTACGCGTACGCCGAATATGTGCTGACCAACCGCAAGCCGGCGTGCAACCTCCACTGGACGACGATCGCCGCGATCGGCAAGATCGAGACCAACCACGGCCGGGTCGGCGCGTCGACGCTGGGACCGGACGGGCGCGTCCTGCCCCCGATCGTCGGGCCGGCGCTGGACGGCAAGGCGGGCCGGGCCAAGGTCACCGACACCGACGCGGGCGCGCTGGACAACGACCGCGCCTGGGACCACTCCGTGGGACCGCTGCAATTCCTCCCGGCCGCCTGGCGAACGTTCGCCGTCGATGCGGACGGTGACGGAATCGTCGATCCGAACGACATTGACGATGCGGCACTGGCGACCGCCACGAAACTTTGCGAAGCTAATAAGGACCTGTCACAAGCAGCGAATTGGAACGCGGCGATAAAGACGTTTCCCGATCTCTCGGCCAAAGTGCAGCAGGTTTTCGACGCCGCGAACACCTACGGGCAGAAGAGCCGAACATGACCATGAGTAGTCGAGCATGCACTGTGGAGAAAACTTAGGCCTTCCCAAGGCACCTTGCAGCGTGCAAGCTGAACAGGTGAAGGTTCGCGAGTGGGATCCCCGAGTCGCGACGGCCACCGAGATAACCACCGTGGTAGAGACGCTCAACACTGTGATGAGCGTCGACCTCCCCGATGACCCGTCGTGGCGCGATGTGCTGATGCGTGAATATCTCTCGGTCACCATGCCGGGCGAACGCAAGATCACCTGGATCGCCGAGAAAGAGGAAGGCGATCTCGCCCGGGGCATCCCGCTGCTGGGCTTCGCGAGCATCCTGCTGCTCGGCGACATCGGCGTGGTCGAGTGCATCGTCCACCCCGAAATGCGCAAGCAAGGGCTCGGCCGGACACTTCTGCATGCGGTAGTCAGCCGCGCCCACGCCGAGAAGTTCCAGGCGATCGGCGTCGAGGTCCCCGGCGGCACCCCAGGGGTCGAGTTCTACACCGGCCTCGGCTTCCGCAAGGCGTTCACCGAGCAGCGCAGTGTGCTCGACCTCGACACCGTCGACTGGTACGCGCTGGGCGAGCTGGCCAACGGCGTCGCCACCGGCTACACCATCCGGTTCTACCCGGATTCGCCGCCCGACGAGCTGATCGAGGCGTACGCCGCGGCCAAGGCCGAGGTGCAGGACGTCGATCTCGGTGATCTCGACCTGCGACCGAGCTCCTACGAGCCGGATCGGTTACGGGCGAGCCTGGCTTGCCTCCACGCGCGCGGGCTGCGGCCGTACATCGTCGTGGCGGTACATGAGACCACCGGCGTGGTCGCCGGGCTCACCGAGGTCGTGGTGCCGGAACAGCGCCCGATGCGCGCCGATCAGTACGACACCGTCGTCGTCCCCGCTCATCGGGGCTACGGCGTCGGCCGGGCGATCAAGGCGCGGATGCTGTTCGAGCTGCGCTCGGCGGTGCCGTCGCTGCGTCAGGTGCAGACTTGGAACGCGGCGGTCAACGAGCCCCTGCTCAAGGTCAACGCCGAGCTCGGCTTCAGCGCCGACCGCGACTGGCTGGAGTTCGAGGCCGACGTGCCGGATCTCGCTCGCGTCCTGGGCATCGCCTGACCGACGCCCCCACCGCCCGGACTGCAAGATCCGCGCTGGATCACCGATCTGGGGCGAATCTTGCCTCAAGATTCGACCGTGATCCCTGATCCGGCGCCGATCTTGCGAGTGCTGATCAGAGCTGGTGCAGACGGCGGGCGGCGTCCACTGCCCAGTAGGTGAGGATCATGGAGGCGCCGGCGCGCTTGATCGAGTGCAGCGTCTCCATCATGACCCGGTCGCGATCGAGCCAGCCGTTCGCCGCGGCCGCCTCGACCATGGCGTACTCCCCGCTGACCTGATAGGCCGCGACGGGCACGTCCACCCGCTGCCGGACGGCCGACACGACGTCCAGGTAGGGCAGCGCCGGCTTCACCATCACCATGTCGGCGCCCTCGGCGACGTCGAGCTCCACCTCGCGGAGCGACTCCCGCAGGTTGGCCGGGTCCTGCTGGTACGCCCGCCGGTCGCCCTCCAGCGAGGACTCCACCGCGTCACGGAAGGGCCCGAAGAAGGCCGACGCGTACTTCACGGCGTACGCGAGGATGGAGACGTCGATGTAGCCCGCGTCGTCCAGCGCCCGGCGTACCACGCCGACCTGGCCGTCCATCATTCCCGACGGTCCCACGACGTGCACTCCGGCCGCCGCCTGCGCAACCGCCATCTTCGCGTACGCGTCGAGGGTCGCGTCGTTGTCGACGTTTCCGGAGGCGTCGAGCACCCCACAATGCCCGTGCGAAGTGAACTCGTCCAGGCAGAGGTCGCCCATCACCACAGTCGAGTCGCCGACCTCGGCGACGACATCCCGAATGGCGACGTTGAGAATGCCCGAAGGATCGATGCCCCCGGAACCCGACGCGTCCTTACGCTCGGGAATCCCGAACAGCATGATCCCACCGACGCCAGCCTCAACCGCCTCAACAGCAGCCTTCCGCAACGACTCGCGCGAGTGCTGAACGACCCCAGGCATGGAAGCAATGGGCCGCGGCTCGGCCAACCCCTCCTTGACGAACATGGGAAGGATCAACTCAGCCGGATGCAGCCGAGTCTCCGAAACCAGCCGCCGCATCGCCCCACTGCTACGAAGTCGACGCATCCGAATCTCAGGAAACCCCATTTGCCCTCTCCCAATCCGGCTCAACCCGTGGGTTCGGAGCCACTTGGGTGAGTCGCGGAGGGATCAAGCCTGACCGCCCGGAGCGACTCACCCAAGTGGCTCCCTACCTAAAGCGCAACGCCGTCGGACCCTGAACTTTGGACCCACGCCGACTCTTCGGCGGCATAGTCGCCAACTTCTCACGCAGCTCGACCGCGTACGACGCCAGTGCCTCGACCAGGTCGGGAACCGAGGCGTGCTCGGGCTGGACGTCGACCCGGAGACCGAACTCGATCGCCGTGTCGTGCGTCTTCGGCCCGATGACCGCGACGACCGTCCGCTGGTGGGGCTTGCCTGCGATGCCGACCAGGTTCCGGACGGTGGACGACGAGGTGAACAGGACCGCGTCGAACCCGCCCTGCTTGATCGCGTTGCGGATCTCCTCCGGCGGCGGGGCGGCCCGGACGGTCCGGTACGCCGTCACGTCGTCGACCTCCCAGCCCATTTCCGTCAGCCCGGCGACCAGGGTCTCCGTCGCGATGTCCGCCCGCGGCAGGAGGATGCGCCCGACCGGGTCGAGCATCTCGTCGTGCGGGGCGAACTCGGCGAGCAGGCCTTCCGAGGTCTGTTCGGTGCCCGGGATCAGCTCCGGCTGGATGCCGAAGGACCGGACCGCCTCAGCGGTGGCCTCGCCGATGCAGGCGATCTTCACGCCGCCGAAGTGGCGCGCGTCGAGCCCGTGCTCGGCGAACTTCTCCCAGACTGCCTTTACGGCGTTCACGCTGGTGAAGATGGTCCAGGCGTACCGGCCGTCGACGAGGCCCTTGATGGCGCGTTCCATCTGGGCCGGCGTACGCGGCGGTTCGACCGCGATGGTCGGCACCTCGCACGGGATCGCCCCGTACGCCCGCAGCCGTTCACTCATCGCGCCGGCCTGCTCCTTCGTACGCGGCACGAGTACGCGCCACCCGTAGAGCGGGCGGTTCTCCCACCAGCCGAGCTTGTCTCGCAGCTGTACGCCGGTGCCGACGGAGAGCACCGCGCGGCCGCTGAAGCCGAGGGCGGCGGCGACGAAGCTGTCGACGGTCGACACCGTCGTGTACTGCGTCTCCCCGGTGCCGTCGCCGGTGATGGCCACCGGCGTCGACCCCTCTACGCCACTCGCCAGCAGCCCATCGCGTACCGATGCCAGATCGCCGGCGTCGACGCTGAGCGCGATCGACCCACGGCGCAGGCCCGCCGCCAAGGCCGGGAAATCAACCTCGGCGATGTCTTCGATGTCCGCGACCGTGCGCACCCCGGCGAGCGGGACCCCCGCGTAGGTCGCGACGCCCGCGGCCTGGCTGACCCCCGGCACCACGGCGAAGCGGACGGCGGTCCGCGCCACCGCTTGGACCTCGCGGACCACGGACTCGTGGCCGAACGGGTCGCCGGAGACGAGGTGGACCGCGTTGCGGCCGGACTTGGCCTCGTTGAGCAGCACCTTCGCGACGTCGCCGGAAGCGCCTTCGGCCGGAGACCATTCGGCCTCAGGCGGTACTACCTCCCGCAGTGCGGTGAGGAGCGTTTCGGGTACGCCACGGTCGTAGACGACGTGATCGGCGTCGGCCAAGGCGTCGTAGGCCCGGCGGGTGACCAGGCCGGGATCGCCCGGACCGGCTCCGACGAACGCGATGTGGCCGGCCGGCTTACGGGTGCGGGTCATTGTGCACTCCCAGGTACAGCATCATTCTCATCCGTCTTTCCGCCGTCGAAGGCGAAGAGACGATCTGCGCCCGCCGCGAGCAGGTCCGCGGCGAGAAGCCGGCCGATTTGCTCGGCGTCGGCGAAGGTGCCCGTGCGCGACAGCCGGATGGCGTGACGGCCGTCTTCACTGAAGACCGCGCCGCGCAGGTAGATCTCTTCTTCACTTATCTCGGCCAACCCGGCGATCGGCGCGGAGCAACCGGCCTCGAGTTGAGCGAGCAGGCCGCGCTCGGCGGCCACAGCCGCCCGCGTGGCCGGGTGGTCGAGCGCACTGAGCGCCGCCACCAGGTCGGTGTCGTCGGCCCGGCACTCCACCGCCAGCGCGCCCTGAGCGGGGGCGGGCAGCATGAGCATCGGGTCGAGCGCCTCGGTCGCCTCGGCGGACCGGCCCAGCCGATCGAGACCGGCCTTGGCCAGCACAATCGCGTCCAGTTCGCCCGAGGCGACCCGACGCAGCCGGGAATCCACGTTGCCCCGGATCGGCGTCGTACGCAAGCCGAGCCCCAGCGCCTGGAGCTGGGCGATCCGCCGCAGCGCGCCGGTGCCGACGAGCGAGCTCGGCGGCAGTTCGGCCAGGGTCAGGCCGTCCCGGGCGACGAGCACGTCCCGTGGGTCGGCCCGCTCCGGCACAGCCGCGATGATCAGGTCGTCGACCGGCGCGGTCGGCAAGTCCTTGTACGAGTGGACGGCGAAGTCGATCTCCTTCGCCTGGAGGGCGTCGCGCAGCGCGGAGACGAAGACCCCCACGCCGAGGCGCTGCACCGGCGCGGCCGAGCGATCCCCCGGCGTGACGATCTCGACGAGCTCCACCGTGTGGCCGGTCGCCGCGGTCACCGCGTCGGCGACCATCTGCGACTGGGCCAGGGCCAGTGCGGAACCCCTCGTCCCGAGACGAAGCTTCACGGCGCACCATCCTCTTCCAGCTTCGCTGTTCCCAGCTCTTCCGGGGCGCGACTCGCGGGATCTTCCGGCCCGCGGTCCCCTGGCGGCACGGCCTCGAAGATCACCGCGACGTTCTCGCCCTTGGGCATGACCGCGCCGCTCGGCCCGGCCTCCGGCTCCCCCAGGCCACCGGCCGGCACCGACAGGCCGAACAGGTCACGCAACAACTTCGGGTACGCCTCACCGCCGGGCCCGGCCGCAAGCTGCCGTACGCGGACGGTCGGCTCGTGCAGCAGCCGCTGGACGATGCGGTGCATGGCGTGGGCGACCTCGGCCCGCTGATCCGCGGTCAGGTCGGAGCGCCGCGCCAGCCGACCCATCTCGGCCTCGACGAGCTCGTCCGCGCGCGCCCGGAGGGCGGCCACCGTCGGGGCCACCTGCGAGCCGCGCAGCCAGGTCAGGAACGCCTCGACCTCGGCGGCGACGATGGTCTCCGCCTCGTCGACGATGTGCGACGCGTGCCCGTGCGCCCCGCCCGCCTCGGCGAGGTGCTCGATGTCGATCACCGTCACGCCGGGCAACTGCTTGACGGCCGGTTCGACGTCTCTCGGTACGGCGAGGTCGATGATGACCGGGCGGCCACCCGACTCGGCGACCATGGCGGCCGTCAGGACGTGCCCGATCGAGGCGGTCGCGGTCACCACGACGTCCGCCTCGGCCAGCAGCTTGGGCAGCTGGTCGAACGGGGCGGCCGTGACGGCGTACAGCTCGGCGAGGCGCTCGGCGCGATCGGAGCCCCGGTTGACGATCGTGACCTGATCCACCGCGGCTCGGGTCAGGGCCGACACGGCGAGCGAACCCATGGCTCCGGCCCCGATGACGAGCGCACGGGCTCCGGCGAGCCGCCCGGCCTGGGCCAGCGCTGCCGTCACCATGCTGCGGGGAGCCTGGTCGATGCCGGTCTCGGCGTGGGCCCGCTTGCCGACGCGCAGCGCCTGCTGCAGCAGTTCGTGCAGGAGGCGGCCGACCGTCTCGGACTCGGTCGCGGCGGCGTACGCGTCGCGCAGCTGACCGAGGATCTGGGCTTCGCCGACGACCATGGAGTCCAGTCCGGCGGCTACGCGGTAGACGTGCGAGACCGCGTCGGCACCGTGGTGGACGTAGAGACTTCCGGCCAGTTCGTCCGCGCTCACTCCGGACTGTTCGGCCAGCGCGGCGACGACCTGGCTCAGACCGGGGTGGAACGCGGGTACAGCCGCGTACACCTCGACGCGGTTGCACGTCGAGACGAGGGCGACCTCGGCGACGTGCGGGCCGCCGACCAGCCCGCGCAGCAGCCGGTGCTGCTCGGCGGGCGGTACGCTCAGCCGCTCCAGCAGCGGCACGCTGGCACTGCGGTAGGACGCTCCGACGACGATCAGGTTCACGCTGGCACCTCCCCAGGTCGGACCGCGGATCCGCGCGCAACGCCGGCGGCGTGACCGGTGCCGTTGCCCTTGCGGTTCGCGATTCCGTTGCCGTTGGCCTTGCGGTGCTCGTTCCCGTTGGCCTTGCGGTGCTCATGGAACGACAGGATCTGCAGCTCGACCGCGAGGTCGACCTTGCGTACGTCGACGCCCTCCGGTACGGAGAGCACACACGGGGCGAAGTTCAGGATGCTGGTGACTCCGGCCGCCACAAGCTGGTCCGCGACGCCCTGCGCGGCGCGTGCCGGGGTGGCGATCACGCCGATCGCGATCCGCTCCTGCGCCACCGTGTCGGCGAGCTGATCGATATGCCGGACGGCAAGCCCGTGCACCAGCTCTCCGATGCGGGCGGGATCGGCGTCGAACAGGGCGACTATCTCGAATCCCCGGCTGGCGAATCCGGCGTACCCGGCGAGGGCGTGCCCGAGGTTACCGAGACCGACCAGGGCCACGCCCCGGTGGATCGTGAGGCCGAGCACATGCTCGATCTGCTCGACGAGCCGGGCGATGTCGTAGCCGACGCCCCGGGTGCCGTAGGACCCCAGATGCGACAGGTCTTTGCGCAGCTTGGCCGAGTTCACACCGGCCGCCGCAGCAAGGCCCTCGCTGGAGGTCGTGTCCTGCCCGCTCTCCAGCATTTGGTGCAAAGACCGCAGGTACTCCGGCAGCCGAGCGACCGTAGCGTCCGGCAGATCCGGAAAGTCCGGACCCGCACCGTTACGGGTACTCAGTCCGGCTTCTCCACCGGAACGCTGCTGGCTCATGTGACTCCGTGCCGACTCGGCTTGCATTCGCTTGACCCCACCACACGCACGCCGACCGGCTGTGCTATCGGGGCCCGTCGCGGTAACAGAGTAGGCGCTTGTGAAGACGTGCACAAATCGCGATCTTGATAGATCGCTCGGGTATGGCGACGCAGCCAGCGCCCACCCGCGACATGGATGATCCCGAGAGATGCCCCCGCGGCACACATGCCCTCCATTCTCGAGATCGCGCATGCGGCAGGTGGGCGCTGCAATTGCGATTATTTCGCAAGCAGGGATATTTCAGCCCGCGCCGCGCCGCCCCTCCATCCTGCGGTGCTGCATCCTCTCGATGTCACGCGCAGTGACGAAAGTCGCGTTCGGCGAAGGGTTCCGGTACCCCGTTCCCCACTACGCTGTGCGACGTGAAACACCTCGTCTGGGACTGGAACGGCACTCTCCTCAACGACTTGGGCCTGGTCGTCGCGGCCACCAACGTGGCGCTGGCCTCCTCAGGCGGACAGCCGGTCACCGCAGACGAGCACCGGCGCGACTTCCGCCGCCCGATCATCGACTACTACGGCTCCCTGCTGGGCCGGCCCGTCGAGCCCGACGAGTTCAGCCGGATGGACACGATCTTCCACAACGAGTACCGAACCGGACTCCTCCAGGTCGAGCTCGCCGCCGACGCCCGTGACGCGATCGCCACTTGGGCCGGTACGCAGTCCCTGCTGAGCATGTGGTTCCACCACGAACTGGTGCCGACCGTCGACCGTTTCGGCCTGACGTCGCACTTCGCCCGGATCGACGGCCTCCGTGACCCGATCGGCGGCGGATTCAAGGCCGGTCACCTCGCCGCCCACCTGGAGGCGCTGGGCATCGAGGGCACCGAGACGGTGCTCATCGGCGACTCGGTGGACGACGCGCACGCGGCCGCCTCGGTCGGGGCCCGGTGCGTGCTCTACGGCGGCGGCTTCACCGACCCCGTCAAGCTGCGGGAAGTCGGCGTACCGGTCGCCGGGTCGCTGGTCGAGGCGATCTCGCTCGCCTCCCGCTAGCCCCGCGCTGAGGTCGCCGCGCGCTGCGTTGATCATGCTCTCGCGGAGTTGATCAGGGCGCTGTGGACACGACGCGCCGGTCGATCACGCCCGTTAGTTCATGATCGCGCGGAGAGGGCGCGAGCGGGGCGGGTCAGGCGGGGATGGCGAGGGCGCGGAGCAACCGGTCGCCCTCGACCCGCCAGTACCCGTGTTCCTTGCCGTCCAGCATGATCACCGGAATCCGGTCGCCGTACTCGGCTTCCAGCTCCCGATCGCCGGTGATGTCCACCTCGGCGAAGTCCACCGAGAGCGAGCGAAGCTCCGCCACGGCGTCGGCGCACAGGTGACAGCCGGGCCGGGTGTACAGGGTGACGCGGGGCTGGTCAGACATCCCGCAAGACTACTTTCCGCACCTTGCCGATCGCCGAGTGCGGCAGTTCCGGGACGAACGAGATCTGCGTCGGGCACTTGAACCGGGCGAGGTTGCGTTCGCAGTGGCGGGCCAGCTCCGCCTCGTCGACCGTGCTGCCCGCAGCGCGTACGACGAACGCTCGGACGGTCTGGCCGCGTACCGGGTCGGGTGCGCCGAGCACGGCGGATTCGGCGACGCCCGGGTGCATGCCGAGCACCAGTTCGACCTCGTACGGGTAGACGTTGAAGCCGTTGACGATGATCAGCTCGCCGATGCGGTCCACCAGGAACAGGTCGCCGTCGCCGTCGGCGTACGCCACGTCGCCGGTGGCCCACCAGCCGTCCTCACCAGGACCGCCCCGGCCGTCGGGCCAATAGCCGGAGAACAGGTTGTCGCCGCGCACGACGATCTCCCCGGGGTCGCTGCCCGGGCTGTCCGGCGACTCGTGTTCCAGCCCCGCCACTTCCTCGTCCTCGGACGGGCTGCCCGCGTACCAGACGTCGTCGCCGGTAGACGAGACGAGCCGCACTTCGATCCCGGGCAGCGGCCGCCCGATCGAGCCGGTTTTGAGCGTGGGCGCGGCCAGGGTCGAGCTGACGACCGGCGCGGTCTCGGTGAGGCCATAGCCGATGTGCACGTCGACGCCGGTGATGGCCGCGAACTTGCGGGCGGTGACGGTCTCGAGCGGCGCGGCGCCGCAGACGGCGATGCGGATCGACGACATCGGCGCGGCCGAGGTCAAGCTGGCCGCCCACAACGTGTACATCGACGGCACGCCGACCACGACGCTCACGCCCGCCTCCGCGATCAACCGCAGCGACTCCTCGGCGTCGAACCGGTCCGTGAGCACGCCGCAGGCCCCGTGGTAGGCCACCGCGCCGAGCCCCGAGTTCAGCCCATATGCGTGGAACATCGGCAGGCCGAGCAGGGCCACGTCTGAGCCGTCCATGATGGCCGGCTCGACCGCCGCTAGCTGCACATGGTTGGCGATCAGCGCACGGTGGGTCAGCATCGCGCCCTTCGGCGCGCCCTCGGTGCCGGAGGTGTAAAGCAGCACCGCGAGGTCACTCGCCGCGGGGAGGCGCGGGTTCGGGGCCGCGTCGCGCGCGAGCGCCCTAGCCAAGGCACGGCCCGCGTCTTCATTTCCACTACAGGTGTACGCCCAGCGCAGCGACCCGAGCTCGCTCCCGATGCCGGCGACGGCCGCGGCGACCGCGTCCGTCGCGATGAGGACACTGGCGCCGGAGTCGGCCAGCACATGGCGGAGTTCACGCGGCGTGTAGCCGGGATTGACCGGGACGGCGACGAGACCCGCGCGCATGGCACCGAAGAAGGACACCGCGAATTCGGGGATGTTCGGCAGGGCGATGGCGACCCGCGCGGGGCGGCCGTCGCTGTCCGGCGCGCCGAGATTGCGCAGCCCGCCCGCTACCGAGTCCACTTGCGAATCCAATTCGGACCAGGTCAGGGTGCGTCCGTTGTGCCGCAACGCCGGCCGGTCCGGGTGCCGGCGCGCGGCGCGCTGGACATAGCCCGCGAGGGTGGCGTACTCGGCGACATCGGCGGCGATCGCATCCAGCACGACCGGAGTCTTCCACACGACGAAAATTCGCGGCACCCCCGTGAATCTCGTTCGTTGTAGAGATCGGATCTCCCTCTCGTCACTGTGGGGTCACCCGGCGGGGTGAAACGCCGGGCCTATCAGACGCCCCGATCTGCGGTTATCCGAAGGTTCTTGCAGCTCCTGAGTAGGTGGGAACGTGACTACGGCGTGTTCGCGACGACACGCCGTGTGATTGACGAAGTAAAGCCGCACACGATGTGCGACGTCCGTGTGAAAGCAGCGGAAATACTCCCCCCGATGGCCGGACAGTTTTCGTGAACACGCACACCAGGGTGGGTTTGGCCCTATCATTCCGAGGGTCGGCTCACCCGTTTTGGCATGATCCGACACCCCTCAACCAGAGGAGGCCGCTGTGCCCGTTCTTGCACCGCACCCGTGCTTAGTGGGTGTTTGTCGGCTTATGGTGAGAGATGCCCCGTTTGCCGCCGCCTGCCCCTGCGGCTCCGCATTCGGGCGCTCGGAGGTGACGGCATGACAAGCAGTGCGTACTACGGCGTGAGCCCGGAAGTGTTCGCCGCACGGCAGGCGCTCACCGAGGGTTTGGACGCCCTTCGCACTTCACTCAACGAACTTCTCCTGAATCCGCTACTGAGCGTCACCTCGCGCGGCGAGGGCGCCACCGTCCGGGCGCGTACCCGGACCAAGACCGGCAACGACAGCGGCCACCACAACCCGGCCGCGAAGACCCCCGCCACGAAGCCGATCGGCGGCCGGGTCAACGGGCGGCCGGTCGCCCCCGCCCAAGGCGGGACGGTCACCGTGCCCGACTCGGAGACCACGCTGCTCCCGGTCCTCCCCGAGGAGGACACCCAGCGCGTCGACCCGCCCGGTGGCGGGCAGCCGGCGTACCCGAGCCGGCCGGATCCGTCCGACGCCGCCGCCGAGGTGTGGGCGCTCGTCGAGCGGGCCCAGGCGGGCGAGGCCGAGGCGTTCGGCCTGATCTACGACCGGTACGTCGACACCGTCTTCCGGTTCATCTACTTCCGCGTGGGCAACCGGCCGCTGGCCGAGGATCTGACCAGCGACACCTTCCTGCGCGCGCTCAAGCGCATCGGCAGCTTCACCTGGCAGGGCCGCGACCTGGGCGCGTGGCTGGTGACCATCGCCCGCAACCTGGTCGCCGACCATTTCAAATCCGGGCGGTACCGCCTCGAGGTGACCACCGGCGACGTCCTCGACGCCGACCGCGAGGACCGGGGTCCCGAGGGCAGCCCGGAGGCCGCCGTCGTCGACCACATCACCAACGTCGCCCTGCTGACCGCCGTCAAGCAGCTGAACCCGGAGCAGCAGGAATGCATCGTGCTGCGCTTCCTCCAGGGTTTCTCCGTGGCGGAGACCGCGCAGGCGATGGGCAAGAACGAGGGCGCCATCAAGGCGCTGCAGTACCGAGCCGTCCGCGCACTCGCCCGACTGCTTCCGGAGGGCTTCCAGCCGTGACCCCGCTCACCGCCCCCGCAGTGAGCCGAGTCACGCCCCGGCTCTCCGTAACCCGAGACCCCCTGCGGCCGTTTGACCGAGTACGACCGGAGTCCGTGAACACACTCCGGCAGTCCGCCGCGACCAGCGAAGGGGGGTGCCCGCTATGAACACAGTCTTCGACCGGCGGCGCGCCGAGCGCTTCGCCCGACTCCTGGACGAGGCCAACGGCGGCCGACGCCACCATTCCCACGCCCGTCTCGACACCCAGCTCGCGGAGTTCGTGACGCTCGGCGACCAGCTCCGGGGCACACACGTGCCGGGGCCGACGCCGGACTTCCGAAGCAGTCTGCGAGCACAATTGATGGCCACCGCCGAACGGGAGGGCATCGGCGTCACCGCGACCGAGCCGGAACCGATCCTGGTGAAGCCCGCCCGGTCGCGTACGCGTATCGCGATCATCGCGGGCGTGGCGACCGGCACGCTGGCCGTCTCCGGCATCTCCATGGCCAGCGGCGATGCCAATCCGGGCGACGCGCTCTACCAGGTCAAGCGATCGACGGAACGGGCTCAGCTGGCGCTCGCCAGCTCAGACCTGTCCCGTGGGCAGCTCTACCTGGAGTTCGCCCGTACGCGGTTGGGCGAAGCCAGCGCGGTCCGGTCGGACGGCACCGGCTTCACGTCCGCCCTGGGCGACATGGACAAGGACACGGTCGAGGGCGTACGCCTGCTGACCACTTCGGCCATGGGACAGAGCGGCGCGGCCGCCCTCGACATGGTCGACCGGTTCGTGACCGACCAGAAGTCGCTGATGGGTCAGCTCACCGCCCTGGTGGACGGGCCGTCTCGGCAGCGGGCGGAGGCTTCGAAGGCACTGCTCGACGCGATCTCCGACCGCTCGCACTCGCTGCGCGCCGCCCTCGCCTGTGGGGCGGGCACCGCGACGGCGGACGGACTCGGTCCGGCAGCGGCGCCGTGCCCGACGCCGGCCGGTCAGCAGCCGGAGACGAGCATTCCGCGAGGCACCTCGACGATCACCCCGCGTCCGGCAACGGCGCCGAGCGCGGGGGTCAGCGGCGAGGCGACGACGCCGGCCCAGATCGCTCCGTCCTCCTCCGCCACGCCGAAGCCGTCGGCGAGCACCGAGGGTGACGAGGGACTGCTCGGCGAACTCGGCCGCATCCTGGGTGATCTGCTCGGTAACTGATCACCGAACGAGCGTCAGCGGTTAAACCGCACGCCACGGGGGCGTCACCGCAGGGTGACGCCCCCGATCGCATCCACCCGCTACGCTCGAAGTCGTGTTGCCACAATCAGGAGGCGAAGCGGTCGTGACGGAGCCCCACGAGCGCATCAAGGCGGCTGCCTTCTTCGATCTGGACAACACCCTCATGCAGGGCGCTTCGCTCTACTACTTCGCCCGTGGCCTGGCGGCCCGGAAGTACTTCACGACGACCGACCTGCTCCGGTTCGGCTGGAGCCAGGTCAAGTTCCGCCTGCTCGCGGCCGAGCACGCCGGAGACATCGCCGAGGCGCGCCAGGCGGCGCTCGCCTTCATCGAGGGCTGGCGGGTCGAGGACGTCAAACGGCTCAGCGAAGAGATCTTCGACGAGCTGATGGCCGAACGGATCTGGGCCGGCACCCGGGCCATCGCCGAGCAGCACATCACCGACGGCGACCGGGTCTGGCTGGTCACCGCCGCCCCGGTCGAGCTCGGGGAGGTGATCGCCCGGCGGCTGGGCCTGACCGGCGCGCTCGGGACGGTGGCGGAGATCCGCGACGGCGTCTACACCGGACGGCTGGTCGGCGAGATGCTGCACGGCCCGGCGAAGGAGACAGCGGTCGAAGCGCTGGCCGCCGCCGAGGGCTTCGACCTCGCCGACTGTTATGCGTACTCGGACTCGGTGAACGATCTGCCGATGCTCAGCGCGGTCGGGCACCCGACCGCGGTCAACCCGGACAGCGCGTTGCGCCGCCACGCTCGCGCACGCTCGTGGCAGATCCGCGATTTCCGGACCGGCCGCAAGGCGGCGAAGGTGGCGGTCCCGGCGACGCTGGCGGCCGGGGTGCTCGCCGGTGCGGTCGTGGCAGGACTGGCGATCCGCGCTCGCCGCGACTGACCTGCCCGAACCCGGCGATCAGCGCAGGGTGTGCAGATCCAGCACGTGCCAGGTGACGTCGTCGCCCATCCCGGAGCCCCACCAGACGAACCCGTTCCGGCCCATGATCTGCCCGGCTCCGTCGGACAGGTTGATCGTCCGGCGCTCACGGACGTCGTACAGCAGGACCTGCTGGCGGGCGAGGGCGGAGGCGCCCGAGCCCTGCCGGGAGTAGACCTCCCAGCGGTCGAGCAGTCCGACGTCCACCAGGGCCGCGGTCACCGAGCCGGACGCCGCCCGATGCCGCTGACTGCCGTCGGTACGCATGACGTCGATCCGGGTCGCGCCGCCGTCACCGCCCAGCACTAGTACGCGGCACAGTGCCGAACTGCAGCTGACCAGCTCCGACTGCTGGTTCGGAATGGGCGTACGCCGACCGGTCTTCCAGTTGACCAGGGCGGTCGCACCCCCACCGGCGGTCATCGCGGTGACGAGCCAGTCGCCGCCGACCGCCTGCCAGCCGCCGTCGATCCGGCGCACCGAGACGGTGCCGCCGGTCACCGAGATCGAGCGGATCTCCGAGCTCAGCCCGTCGCCGGGGGCCGCCGCCACCCAGTACACCCGGCTGTCGCGGATGAGCAGGTCGTACTGCGAGTTGAAGAACGCGAAGTCGCCGAGATCCCGGGTCAGGACGCGGGCGTCCGAGCCGTCCCGGCCGGCGATCCAGATGGCGGCGTCGCCCTGTCCGTCGTCGCCGGCCGTCTGCTCCAGCCAGGCGATCCGATCGTCGCCCGTGGTGAAGCCGCCGAACTGGGGAGCCTCCTCCGCGCCCAGCGTGCGTACCGTGCGGAGAGTGCCTTCCGGGCCGAGGATCACCAACGCCGTCGAGCCGCCGGTGGACGGTGTCGCCGTGCCCAGCGACGTCTGCCCGTCCAGAAACAACATCGGCTGGTACGCCCAATCGCCCTCGACATAGCCGGGAACGTCCACGACGGCGGCCGACGGATAGGCCTCCTTCAGCGTCCAGTCCGTCCCCGGTGGATGCGGAGCCGGGAGGGTCAGCAGCCGGACCGAAGCCGCCAGTGCCACGACCAGCGCGGCGACGCCGCCGATCCGCAGCGTCGACCGGTGTCTGTGCAGACCGGGAGGCACTTCCACAAGCTACTGCTTACTGCGCAAAGGGGTCGGGTCGCCGCTCCAGCAGACCGTGGATCATCTCCTGAACGGTCTCGCGTACCTGGTCGGCCAGGTTGAAGACGACCATCGGATCGTCGGCCTGATCCACGAGATCCTCGGTCGGGATCGGCTCGCCGAACTCGATCAGCCACTTGCTCGGCAACGGCACCAGGCCCAGCGGCCCCAGCCACGGGAAGGTCGGCGTCACCGGGAAGTACGGCGCGCCGAGCACCCGGGCCAGCGGCTTGATGTTGCCGATCAGGGGATAGATCTCCTCGGCGCCCACGATCGCGGCGGGGATGATCGGCACCCCCGTACGCAGAGCGGCCGAGACGAAGCCGCCCCGGCCGAAACGCTGCAGCTTGTAACGGTCACGGAAAGGCTTGCCGACGCCCTTGAACCCCTCGGGGAAGACGCCCACCAGTTCGCCCCCGGCGAGCAGGCGCTCGGCGTCCGGCGTACAGGCCAGCGTCGCACCTGACTTGCGGGCGAGCTCGCTCAGACCGGGCAGCTTGAAGACGAAGTCCGCACCCAGCAGGCGCAGGTGGCGGTTGCCCTCCGACTCGTCGTGGCAGGCGATCGCCAGCATCAGCGCGTCCAGGGCCACCGTGCCGGAGTGGTTGCCGACCAGCAGCGCTCCACCGTCGGCCGGGATGTGCTTCGCGCCGAAGATCTCGGTGCGGAACCACTCCCGCTGCAACAGCCGCATCATCGGATGGAAGAGGCCCTCGGTCAGCTCCTGGTCGAAGCCGAACTCGTCGACCTCGTACGCCCCGGACAGCCGCCGACGCAGGAACGCCAATCCAGAGGCGACTCGACGATCCCAGGCGTCGTCCTGCTCGGTCAGCGGCGACTGGGGAAGCGAGTGTTCAGGAGCCGACATTCACCGCACCTCTTCGCGTACCCGATGGATCATGTCGAGGAAGGACCGCTCAGCCGCCGCCAGCCGGTCGGGAGTGACCAGCGCGCCGGACTGGTGCGAGCGGACGAAGTCCGCGAAGGCGTCGGGAGTCGAGCGCGGCGTGAAGCCGAATTCGCTGACCAGACGCGTGGTGTCGACCACGCGGCCGTGCACGAACAGGTCGATCTGGTCGTTGCTGATGAGCCCGCGGCCGGTCGCGGCGCTGGCGGCGAGGGCCTGCTCGACGATCGGCACCGCGATGCGGCCGGCGCGGCGGATGGCCTGCGAGAGCGTGATGATCCCGGGTCCCGCGACGTTGAACGTGCCGGGGTGGCTTTCGAGCACGGACCGCTCGAGGACCTCCAGCGCGTCGTCGACGTGGACGAACTGCATGCGGGGATCGCGGCCGAGCACGGTCGGCACGGTGGGCCGGGCCAGGTAGCGCAGCAGCGCGGTCTCGGCGGTGGCCCCGATGAACGGCGCGAATCGCAACACCGTCGCGGTCACGTCCGGACGGCGGCGGCGGAATCCGCGCACGTAGCTCTCGATGTCGAGGATGTCGCGGGCATAGCCGCCGCGCGGCACCTCGCGCGGCTCGGTGTCCTCGGTGAAGACGGCAGGGTCGCGGAAGGAGGCCCCGTACGCGGCCGTCGAGGAGCGCACCACCAGCCGACGCAGCGTGTCGGCCTGTTGACAGGCGGCCAGCAGCTGCATCGTGCCGATGACGTTCTGCTCTTTCATCGCCGCCCGGCCGCCCCGCGCCTGATCGGGCGAGGAGATGACGGCTAGGTGCACCACGGCTTCGACACCGAGATCGGCGATGACCTCGCCGGCAGCGCGCAGATCCGCCTGCACGACTTCGACGGAGCTGTCCGCCAGCAGGGGCTCGACCTCGGGATGCGGCGGGAACGGGTCCAGCCCGATCACCCGGCCGACCCCGGTACGCGTGGCGAGGTTGGCCGCGACCCGCGCGCCGAGGAACCGGCTCACGCCGGTGACCAGAACCACTTCGGGTCTCGTCGCCATGCTCCCCCACCTGGACTGAGCCCGGACCGCCGCACGTGGGCAGCGTGCCGGGCTCAGATACCCGCTGCTATGACGCCGGCGAACCGGCGCGGGTCACTTGCCGAGACGACGACGCTGGACGCGGGTCTTGCGCAGCAGCTTGCGGTGCTTCTTCTTAGCCATGCGCTTGCGGCGCTTCTTGACCACGGAGCCCATACGGCAGCCCTCTCATAACATGCTTCGGTTTCGCCCGGCGCGCGAACGCGCCATGGCGGAAGTTGGACATCTCGCCCCGCCCTCGGTTCGCGTACGCGCGAACGGGGCCGGAGCCGCTGTCCAGGGTAACCGCACGCATGCGTGTTCGTGAAACCGGGCGGTCACCCTCATGCGGCTTGGGAGAACGCGCCCCTCAAGTATTCGTGGACCGCGTGCTCAGGCACTCGAAACGATCGCCCGACGCGGACGGCGGTCAGATCACCGGAGTGGACCAGCCGATACACGGTCATCTTCGAGACCCGCATCAGCGTCGCCACCTCGGCGACCGTGAGGAAGCGCACCTCCGCGAGCTCGTTGTCGTGTGGCGCTCCGCGCGAATTCATGCCTATCCCCCATCCAGCGTGTAAGTAGAACGTTAGCGGGGCTCATGTGGCTAACGCGACAGCTTTCCGTAATCGCTCGAACACAGCTCGCAGCCGCTCGAGTGATCGCTGGGCGCTGGTAGGTGCCAGATCAGGGATCTCGGTCGAATCTTCGGTCAAGATTCGACACAGAACCCTGATCCAGCGCCTAAACCAGACAGCGCGAAACGGTCATTCGGTACGCAGAGCGACCACCGGGTCGAGCCGCCCGGCCCGCTGCGCGGGCACGACGCCGAAGATGATCCCGACGCCGGCCGATACGCCGAAGGCGAGCGCGAGCGACCACCAGGTGACGGTGGCAGGCACCGGCGAGAGCGCAGCAGTGATCAACGACGCGGCGACGCCCAACGCCATCCCCAGTACGCCGCCGATGGTGGTCAGCAGCACCGCCTCCAGCAGGAACTGCACACCGATGTCGCGAGGTTTCGCGCCGACCGCCTTGCGTAGCCCGATCTCCTTGGTTCGTTCCCGAACCGAGACCAGCATGATGTTCGAGACTCCAACCCCGCCGACGAGCAGAGAGATTCCGGCGATCGCGGCGAGCACCGTCGTCAGCACCCCGAGGATGTCGGCCAGTACGCCGAGGATCTGATCCTGGGTGACGGCGCTGAACTCGGTGTCCGGATGACGTTTGCGCAGCTCGGCGAGGACTCGGTCGCCGAGCGGGCCGACCGACTCCGCGTCCGGGGCCTTGATCGCGAAGGCGTCGATCCGGTTCGTCCCGAACAGTCGCTGAGCCGTGCTGATCGGGATGTGCACCTCGGTGTCCCGGTCGACGCCGAGGCTCTGTCCCAGCGGCTCGAACACCCCGACGACGCGGAAGCGTACGCCCGCGATCGTGATCTGCCGCCCGACCGCTTCACGGTCACCGAACAGCACGTGAGCCGTCTTCGAGCCGAGCACGGCCACCCGCCGCCCGGTGTCGACGTCCGTCCGCGCCAGATAAGTCCCGCTGTGCACTGTGCGTACGAAGACCTTGGGGGTGGTCTCCATGACACCGAGCACCGTGGTGAAGGTGGAGTTCCGCCCGGCTCGCACGGTTTCCCCGGAGGTCAGCGACACCGTCACCCGGTCGCGATCGCCGACGGTCCGGATGACGGCGTTGAGATCGCTCGTGTCCAGCGGCGACGCGGTCGGCGCGGAATTGAAGTCCACCTTGCCGGGCACCACGAACATCAGGTTCGCGCCCAGCCCCTCGACCTGCGACTCGACCTCGTTCTTCGTGCCCGTGCCGAGCGCGACGAGCACGACGACCGCACCGACCCCGATCACCATGCCCAGCATCGTCAGGCCGCTGCGCAGCCGGTTGGCCCGCAACGCGTCCAGCGCCACCCGCCACGCTTCCGCCAGCCTCACGCCGCCCCGCCCTCGTCCGCCTCGATGACGCCGTCTCGCATGTGGATGCGCCGCTTGGCCCGCGCAGCCACCTCCCGATCGTGGGTGACCAGCACCAACGCCGCGTTCGACTCCGCGTTCAACCGCTCCAGCAGCTCCATCACCGCGTGCCCGGTCGCGGTGTCGAGGTTGCCGGTCGGCTCGTCGGCCAGCAGCACGGTCGGCTCGGTCACCAGCGCCCGCGCGATCGCGACCCGCTGCTGCTCACCGCCCGACAGCTGGTTGGGGCGATGATCCACGCGGTGCTCCAGGCCGACGCGCGCCAGCATCTCGCGGGCCCGCGCCCGGCGCTCGCGGGCGCTCAGACCGCGATAGACCAGCGGCAACGCGACATTGTCCAAGGCAGTGGTACGCGCAAGGAGGTGAAACGACTGGAAGACGAAGCCGATGGTCTCGTTGCGGAGCTGTGCGAGCTCTGCGGGCGTCAGCGAGGAGACGTCGCGACCGTCGATCCGCAGAGTTCCCGCCGAGGGCCGATCCAGGCCGCCGAGCAGGTGCATCAGGGTCGACTTGCCGGAGCCGGAGGGGCCGACGACGGCCACGTACGCGGCGCGCTCGACCGTGAAGGAGACGCCTCGCAACGCCGGGACGGTGACACCGCCCAGGTCGTACGTGCGCTCCACGTCCACCGCCTCGACGGCCGCCGACTCGGGCACCGTCACGGCAGTTCGTCTCCGGTCTTGACCTTGTCGGTTCCGCGGACGACGACGCGATCGCCGGGTTGCAGACCGTTGGTGATCTGCACCAGATCCTCGCCCGATACCCCGATCGTCACCGGGCGGCGCTCGGCCTTGCCGTCCGGCCCGCGTACCCAGGTCAAGGATTGGCCTTCGGCGGTGAAGACGGCGGCGGCGGGCACCGCGAC
Organism: Hamadaea sp.; assembly: GCF_013362815.1. GTDB lineage: Bacteria > Actinomycetota > Actinomycetes > Mycobacteriales > Micromonosporaceae > Hamadaea. Next base: position 33,847 of record NZ_JABFVK010000015.1, read on the forward strand.
GGCGGACGTCGCCTGGCGTACGCGCAGATGAGCGACGGCGTTCATGCCGGGCCGCGGGGTCGGAGCCCCCGCAGTCGGGGTGAGCGTGAGCCGCACGTGGTACGCGACGCCGCCGCGCGCGTTCGCCGTCGGCAGCACGTCGATGCTGGCGACACGGGCCGGATAGCGGACGTCGGTGGCGGCGTCGAGCTCGACGTCAGCGTCCAGTCCCGGCTTGACCAGCAGGATGTCCGTCTCGTCGACCTCGGCCACCAAGCCGAGCTCGCTGACGTCGACGATGGTCAGGATGGCGGTGCCCGCGCTGACCAGGCCACCCTCGGGGATGTTGGGCGAGACGCCGGGGATCGAGCCCGTTCCGCCGCTGGTCGACGGCGATTGCCCGCCCGTGGCCGCACCGAGCAGCGACGACAGGTCGACACCGCCGGCGGGCGAGCTGCTCGCGCCGCCCAACTGGACCACGCCGGCGATCGGCGCCCGCAGCGTCAGCGCGTCGACCGTCGCCTTCGCCAGGTCGTACGCCTGCTGCGCCTGGAGTCTCTGAGCCGCGCCGAGGGCGCTCATGGCACTGCTGACCGACTGCAACCCGCGCTCCACACCACGGACGGCCGAGGTCACCGCCTTGGAAGCGGCGGCGTACTGCTGCTCGGCCGCGTCGACCTGGGCGAGCAGCGCCTTCTTGAGAGCCGGGTCGGCGATGTACGCCACCGCCGCCCGCGCCTGGTCGAACGCCTTGGCGGCGGCCTCGTCGAGGTGCCGGGCGGTGCTGCCGATGTTCAGCCGGACTCCGCCGCCACCGCTCGACCGTTTCGCCAGGTCCAGCGCCTTCTTCGCGTCCCGGAGTCGTAGCTGGGCCGAAGGCGAGTCCACTACTGCGACGATCTGACCCTTGCCGACCTGATCACCAGCGCTGACGGCCAGCCGGGCGAGGGTGCCCTCGGCGGGCGAGGTCAAGGTGGCGGCCGCCCGCGCCACGACCGAGGCGGGCGCATCGACGATCTCGACGACGTCGGCCCGGCTCACCTCCGCCGTCGTGATGCCCTCGTCGCCACCGCCACAGGACGCGGCGCTCAAGGCCACGAGGACGGTCACCGCCCCTGCCAACACCATCGGTCGCCGCACTCGCGTGATGGTAGTCAACTCGAGCATGTTTCACACTGGCCGAACTTCTTCCGCAGCGCTTTCCGGCGGCTTCCGGCTTCAGACTGAGGCGCGGATGAACTCCACGCAGCCGGCCTGCACTGTGGACCAATCCTCGCCGAACACCGCTTCCGAGGCTTGTCCCTCGGTCTGGTGGTCATGCACGACCGCGTCGAAGAACTCGCGCATCTTCTGCTCGCCGTACTTGTCGGCCAGGTGGCGCACGGCCAGAAAGGCGACCCCGTAGGCGGCGGCCGCCTTCGCATCACCGTCGCTGTCACGCGGCGCGCTCACCGCAACCATGCCGTCCCACGAACCCTCGACGAACTTCTTCGTCTCCTCGAGTGCGCTGTAGCGGCTGACCGCCGCGCCGTCCATGTCGGCGTACTCGGCGATGCCTTCGATCAGCCACCACGCCCGTGACGTGCTGCCACCGGGCAGCGTCGCGGCGTGCGTCATCTCGTGCCGGAGCAGGTTGTCGATGAACCAGCCCTGCAAATCCTTGCCGTTCAGCACGATGTTGGAGGCCTCGCCGACCTCGATCGTGACGCCGCCGGACCACTCCGGTGGATCCCAGTCGTACCAGGTCTTCCACTCGGTCGGACCGGCATAGAAGATCACGTACTTGGTCGGCGGCTGGCCGTGGTACGCCAGCCGGTCGGCGACCTTGGCCGCCGCCTCGGCCTGCTTCGAGACGTTGGCCAGCAGCGACGCGTACGCCTTCGTCGTGGCCACGACCGTCCGGTCGCCCACCACCGCGACGAGGTCGCTGACCTGCCACGGCCGGGGCCCGTTGGCGCCGTCCTCGGTCTCCAGGGAAGTCATCAGCGGAGTGTCCGGGTCGGCCAGCCGCCACGTCGTGACCATCGAGAAGTCGTCTTCGTCGCAGGTGGCCGCGCCGAAGCAGGGATGGCCGTCGACGCGTACGCGCCACGTGGTGGCGAACTCCTTGCCCCCGGTGGCCGTGATGGTCAGCAGATCGTTGCCCCACGCGCCGATCTTCATGTTCCGCAGGGACGCGTACTGCTTGCGCAGCTGGCTGATCAGCGAAGTCTTGGCCGGGTCGACGACCTTGACGTAGCCGGTGAGGTCGCCGGTCAGCAGCGCCTGGGTCTGCCGGTCAAGCGCCGCCTGTACTCGGTCCTCGGCCCAGTACTGGTAGACCGTCTGTGGATCGCCCGGATTCGGGCGGCGGGCCGGCGATCGGGACGCCTTCGGCGACGCCTTGGTACTCACTCCCGCCGACGCGGTCGGCTGGGCGACCGGATCCGCCTTCGACCTGGTCAGCATGTACGCCGTCACACCGAAGACGGGCAGCGCGCAGGCGACCAGCACGACCACGACCGCCAGCACGGCCAACCGGCTCAGCCAGGGCTTCTTCGGCGGCGGGGTGTATGCGCCCGGCCACGGCTGGTTCGGGTAGCCCGGTTGCGTCGGATAGCCCGGCTGGTTCGGATAGCCGGGCTGCGTCGGGTACGCCGGTGGCGGCTGCGGCGAGTAGCCCGGCTGTTGCGGCGGGTACGCCGTGTACGGTCCGGCCGGGCCGAGTTGGCCGGGCTGCCGCTGCTGCGGGATCTGGGGCGGCCACGTCGGAGGAACCTGTCCCGGCTGTGGCTGGTCCGCTCCCGGAGCCCACTGACCGGTTCCCGGAACCGCCTGGCCCCCCGCATACTGCTGGCCCGCACCTGGATGGGGCTCGCCGGGCCCGGTCAGCGGCTGGCCGGCCGCCGGCGACGACGGGCCCGAGTCGGGATACGGCTGCTGCGGCCGGATCGGCTGCGTCGGCGGCTGGGAGTCGGCGGGCGGCGGATCAGGCTGAGAGGGGTCCCCGGGGTGCACGGGCGGCAACGCTACTGGACGACCAGCCGATCGCGGATCGTCCGTTCGGCCCATACAGATGGCCTCTCGGTGCTCGCTTCGCTGGTCGTCAGGCTGGCCGCGTCTCCGCTCGGGCGCTGGCACCTCGGGCGCGTTGCCACCTCGGGCGCGCTGGCACCTCGGGCGCGCTGGATCAGGGTTCCGGGTCGAATCTTGGCGGGAATTCGACCCGGAACCCTGATCCGGCTGCGTTCAGAGAGCCGTCGGGCTGGGTTCAGAGACCCGTCGGCCTGGGCTCAGCGGGCCGTCGGGACCGAGGTCAGCGGCCGACGGCGACCGGCGACTTCGCCACCACGGCGGCCGCCGGAGCGGCCGACGGAGCAGTCGTCGGCAGCGCGGCGACCTCGTCGACCGCGGCCTTCTTCCGCGCCCGATGGGCTGCCACGTGCGACCGCGTGGCGCAGCGCTCGGAGCAGAACCGGCGGCAGTTGTTGGACGACGTGTCCAGGTAGACGTTGCCGCAACGTTCGTCGGCGCACACGCCGAATCGAGCGCTGCCGTATTCGCAGAGCCAGACCGCGAGCCCCCAGGCTGCGCCGGCCAGATACTCCGCCGAGGCGGAGGCGCCCCGGCTGGTGACGTGCATATGCCAGTCCCCGGCGTCGTGACCGGAGATCCGCGGCTGCACCGGGAAGGTCTCCAGCAGCACGTTCAGGTCCGCCACCGCGTCCGCGTCGCGTCCGGCCGCACCGGCCTCGAACACGTCGCGGAGCTTGCGTTGGGCCCGCCGGAAGACTGCCATCTCCTTGTCGGCGACCGACTCTTTCATCCACTCCCGGTCGTCCGCGAAAAGCGCACGAAGGTCGTCGAGGGTGTCAAGCCGGACATTGACCAGGTCAACGGCGGTCTTGGCGTACGCATCGAAGTCCACCCGACAAAGGTAGAGCAATCTTGACGGAAGTGGTGTGCCGAGGTTTACCGGAACCGTTTCCGACGGACGGGACGTACCTCACATCCGGCCGCTCAGCCGAATCGGAGATACGCTGCTGACATGCTCAGGTCGGTCATTCTCGCAGCGTCGCGATCCGGCAAGGTGGAAAAGTTCGTGGGCTCCGCCCCCGTCAGCCGGGATGTGGTCAACCGGTTCGTCGCCGGGACCGGTACGCCGGACGCCCTCCGGGTGACCCGGGAGCTGGCCGACCAGGGCCTGCGTTCGACGCTGGACTACCTCGGCGAGGACACCCTGACGGCGGAGCAGGCCGAGGCCACCCGGGACGAGTACCTGGCTCTGCTGACCGCCCTGGCCGAGGCGGGGCTGACCGCGTACGCCGAGGTCAGTGTGAAGCTCTCCGCCTTGGGGCAGGCCTTCGACGAGGACCTGGCTGAGGCGAACGCGCGCGCGATCTGCGCTGCCGCGGCCGAGGCCGGCACGACGGTCACCCTCGACATGGAAGATCACACGACCACCGACTCGACGCTGACCATCCTGAGCCGGTTGCGCAAGGACTATCCCGGAACGGGCGCGGTTCTCCAGTCGTATCTGCGCCGCACCGAGCAGGACTGCCGTGAGCTGGCTACGGCGGGGTCACGCGTACGCCTCTGCAAGGGTGCGTACTCCGAACCGGAGCATGTGGCATACCAGTCGTCGCTGGACGTCGACAAGTCCTACGTACGCTGCATGAACGTGCTGATGGCCGGGGCGGGGTACCCGATGCTGGCCACCCACGACCCCCGGCTGATCGCCATCGGCGAGGACCGAGCCCGGTGGTTCGACCGGGCCGCCGACGAGTTCGAGTTCCAGATGCTCTACGGCGTACGCCCGGAGGAGCAGCGGCGGCTCGTCCGGGAGGGTTACCAGGTCCGGGTCTACGTGCCCTACGGCACCCAGTGGTACGGCTACCTCATGCGGCGGCTGGCCGAGCGCCCGGCGAACATGATGTTCTTCGCGCGAGCGCTCGCCTCCAAGAAATAGCGAGCCGCCCCACCGGCGGCGGCTGTCAGAGGGACTCGGGGAGTTCCGGGTCCTCGTCGGAGACCTGCCCCTCCGGGATCTCGCCCGTCACCAGGTAGATCACGTGACGTCCCGCGTTGACCGCATGGTCGGCGTACCGCTCGTAGAACCGGCCGAGCAGGGCCGCGTCGATCGCCGCCTCCACTCCGTGCTGCCAGGACTCGCCGAGGATGACCGCGAACAGGTCGCGCTCCAGCGCGTCCATCACGTCGTCGTCGTGCTCGAGTTCGGCCGCGCGCTTGGTGTCGTAACGGGCCAGCACGAGGGTGATCTTGCCCGCGATGCGGTCGGCGACCTCGGCCATCTCCGCGATGACGGTGGCCAGCTCGGCCGGGACGGCGGCGGCCGGGTGGCGCCGCAGCGCGGTCTTGGCCACGTGGTCGGCGAGGTCGCCCATCCGCTCGAGATCGGTCGCGACGTGCTGGGAGGTGATCACCATCCGCAGATCGCGGGCGACCGGCTGCTGCTGGGCGAGCAGGCGCAGGACCCGCTCCTCGACCTGGCGGTAGAGATCGTTGATCTCCGCGTCCCGGGCGACGACCCGGTCGGCCGCCTCCTTGTCCGCCGTGAGCAGCGCGTACGTCGCCTGACGCATCTGGGTGCGGGCCGCCTCGGCCATGGAGACGAGCAGGTTGCCCACCTCGTGCAGGGCGGCGCCGAACGACTCTCGCATTGAAGGTCCCTGTGGTCGGTATGGATCGGTCGGAGGCCACGGTAGGTGCGCCGGGCGACCGCCAGATGAACAACGGTGAACGGCGAACCGCGCATAGGTGAACATTGACTGGTCACCGGGTCGTTTTGCCCCGCTTTTTCTGTTCAGTCTGGTAAACAACCGGCTATCGTTCCAGCGTGTTCCTCCGCCGCTCGCCAGCCGCCCCTGAGGTGGACGCGCTCGCCGGGCTCGGTCGCAAGAGCCTGGACTCGCTGCGCGTCGGCGTCATCGTGCTCGACACCACCGACCAGATCGCGCTGGCCAATCCGGCCGCCCGGGCGATGGGCCTGCTCCGGGCCGGCGCCGTCCCCGGTACGCCGGTCGCCCACCCCATCGTGCGTACGCTCGCCGGTCAGGTCCGGCGCACCGGCGTACGCCGAGAGGTGGAGCTGGACCTGCCGCGGGGAGCCGAGGGCAGCGACTTCGAGCCGATGGGGGTCAGCCTGCGCGCGGTCGCCCTGGGCGGCGGCCTCGTCGCGGTCGAGGCGTTCGACGTCACCGACGCCCACCGGGTCGCCCGCGTACGCCGGGACTTCGTGGCCAACGTCAGCCATGAGCTCAAGACTCCGATCGGCGCATTGCAGCTGCTCGCCGAGGCGATCCTGGACGCCACCGACGGCGATGTCGACGTCGACTCCACTCGGCGCTTCGCACTGCGAATGCAGCGGGAGTCGGTACGCCTCGGCACCCTCGTGACCGAGCTGCTGGAACTGACTCGCCTGCAGGGCGCCGAGCCGCTGCCCGACCCCGAGCCGGTTCAGGTCGAGTGGATCGTCGCCGAGGCGGTGGACCGATCGCGGACAGCGGCGCAGGCCAAGTCCATCGACATCGCGGTACGCGGCCGGCTCGACCTGGAGGCGTACGGGAGCGACAGCCAGCTGGCGACCGCCCTGGGCAACCTCATCGAGAACGCCGTCGCGTACTCCGACGAGGGCAAGACCGTCTCCGTGACGGTGCACGGCGACGCCGAGAAGATCGAGATCGAGGTCGCCGACGAGGGCATCGGCATCGCCCCCGACGAGGTCGACCGGGTCTTCGAGCGGTTCTACCGCTCCGACAAGGCGCGTTCGAGGGAGGCCGGCGGCACCGGCCTGGGCCTGGCGATCGTCAAGCACATCGCGACCAACCACGGCGGCCGGGTGGACGTCTCCAGCCGCGTCGGCGGCGGTTCGACGTTCACCTTGCGGCTGCCGGCCCGGCCGCCTGAGGACGAATTCGGGCTGACGTTGTCCGAGCCGTTCTGAGGCATTCAAGAGACTTTGCACATAGCGAAAGGGAAAGACGTGGCACGAGTACTCGTGGTGGAGGATGAGGAGGCGTTCTCGGACGCCATCTCCTACATGCTTCGCAAGGAGGGCTTCGAGGTGTCGGTGGCCGCCACCGGCACTGCGGCGCTCACCGAGTTCGACCGTTCCGGCGCCGACATCGTCCTGCTCGACCTGATGCTCCCCGAGATGTCCGGGACCGAGGTCTGCCGGCAGCTGCGGGCCCGGTCGAGCGTTCCGATCATCATGGTCACCGCGCGCGACAGCGAGATCGACAAGGTCGTCGGGCTGGAGCTGGGCGCGGACGACTACGTGACCAAGCCGTACTCCCCGCGCGAGCTGGTCGCCCGGATCCGGGCGGTGCTGCGCCGCCGGTCGCAGGAGCCGGTCGACGCCGTGGGCGCGACGCTCAGCGCCGGACCGGTACGCATGGACGTCGAGCGGCACGTGGTGACCGTCAGCGGCGACACCGTCCCGTTGCCGCTCAAGGAGTTCGAGCTGCTCGAACTGCTCCTGCGCAACGCGGGCCGGGTGCTCACCCGGGGTCAGCTCATCGACCGGGTGTGGGGCGCGGACTACGTCGGCGACACGAAGACCCTCGACGTGCACGTGAAGCGGCTGCGCTCGAAGATCGAGCCGGAACCGTCGACCCCGCGCTACCTCGTCACCGTTCGGGGGCTGGGCTACAAGTTCGAGCCGTAGAAAGGCGCAGATCACGGTTACGCATGCCTCCGAGTGGCGATGAGGCCTGCATACCCGTGATCTGCATGGTTCCCGAGCGGTCTCAGCGGCAGGCCAGGTTGGCCGGCGTACCGAGACCGCTGACGTTGAAGCCGAAGTACTCCGATCCGCCCGGTGCGATGTCAGCGGCGTACGACAATGGCGTCACCACGTAGTGGTTGCCGGATCTGGCGTACGTCGCGCGCCACATCGAGCTGACGCTCGTCCCGCTGGGCAGGTCGAACTCCGCGGACCAGCTGGGGACCGTCGCCGCGCCGTCGTTGTAGACGGTCACCTGACCGCCGTATCCGCTGCTCCAGACCGAGGTTTGGGCGAACGCACACCGCAGGCGCACACCGGTCGGCGAGGCCGATGGAGAAGCCGACGGCGAGATCGACGGCGACGGTGAGGGCGAGGCGGACGAAGGAGACGGCGACGCACTGACCGACGACGGTGATGCGCTGGGCGTACCAGTCAGCGAAAGCAGGAACAACGACGGGCCTGAATCGGTACGCGAAGCGTCGACGCCGTGACCGCCGGTGTAGTCGGCCTGCTCGTGGCCGGCCCAGTCCGCGATCGGCGTGCCCGCGATGTCCAGATGGTGCCACGCGGACCCGGTCCACCCGAATTGGTAGATGCGGGAGTGATCGGGATAGTACGCGGTGTAGGGCGCGGTGTCGGAACCGAGCTGTTTGGACATGGTGTTGTTGAAGAAGACGTTGCGCGGCCCGGACGAGCCCGACCACTTGACGGCCTTCTGCCCGGCGGCCCACCAAATGGGGAACCAATTCGAGGTGTCCGGCCCGCCGCCGCCCTCTTCACCGCAATTGGCCTGACAATTCGCCGAGCGATGGGCATAGGGCACGGTCACGGTGTTGAGTTCGACGAGATTGTTGCGCTCCCAACCGCCGTGGAGGTTGAAGTCGGAGTCGGTGTCGTTGCCGATCGCGACGTTGCCGGAAGCGGACCACTGGAATGTGAAATGGCGCAGGTTGCGGCTGACGTTCCCGGCGTAGACGGAGTCCCAGACCCGCGAGCCTCGGAAGTATCCGTTGCCGCCCTTGCCTTTGTTCCAAGATCCGTCGAGATAGTTGTCCACAATGGTGAGATGGGCCGCCTCCTCGGTGACGATCGGATGGGAGCCGGTCATCCACGTGCGGATGCCGCGTACCCAGGAATGGGCCGCCCACTTGAACACGATGCCGTGCATCTCCCCAGCGGGGTCCATGTTGCCGTAGTTGTGCACGGCGTCGGCCGGGTTGAGCCCGGGCTCGGCCTGGGTCAGGTAGAAGTTCTCGAAACCGACCCCGACCACCGGATCCACCAGCGGTGACGCCTTCGAGTCGTACGCCGTGCCACCGATAGCGGCGGAGCCGTCCGACGTCGAGGTGATCGGCACGTCGTACTCCACCGGCTTGTCCAAAGTGATCGACTTCGCGGTGGAGTTCACGGCGGTGATGGTGAAGATCTGCTGTCGCATGTGGAGGTTGCTCATCAGCGCGGTGTCGAAGACGTCCTGCGAGTTGTAGAACTTCACTGAGTTCGCCGCTCGGATGTTCACCAGCGTCCCGGCGGTCAATCCCGTGAGGCTCGCGACATAGACCACCGAATCGCCGGTCCGTGCGGCGTAGGCCGTCTCCCCCGGTTTGGCGGCCAGCTTCTGGCCCGCCTTCCAATGCACGTTGACCGTGCCCTCGAAGATGTCCTTCCGGTTCGCCGGAGCGCTCGCGTAATCGCTCGCATAGGCGCTGTGCACTTGCCGGGACTGCACGCGGAAAAGGCCGCGCCCAGGCCACAGCCAGCCGCCTTTGCCCTGCCCCCAGACCATGCCGTCCTCGTCCCAGTCCGAGCCGTCGTCGGTCAAGGTGTCGTAGCGCGTATTCGCGTCCGGCTGAAAGACCAGTCGAGTCCCGGTCGCCGGATCACTCCCGGCACCGCGCAGAATCAGGTAATCGGCGTCCACGCCCAGCTGGCGGCTCACATTCACGACGCCCGCGGGCAGCGTGATCAGCGAAAGCTTCGTGAAACTCGCCGTCGGCGAACAAGTGGTACGCACAAAGTCGATAGCGGATTGGAGACCAGTCGTGTCGTCCACGCCGTCGTTCGGGCTCACGGCGTACTGGGAGGCGAGTTCAGCCGGCGTTATCTGGCACGCGGCGTCGGGATTGACCTCGTTCGGCCCGGGCAGCTTCGCACCGTTGCGATACCCGGCTTTGCTCCAGTCATAGAGCCCGGCGACCGGCGTACGCCGATTGGCGCTGGTCAGGTCGAGTCCGGTCAGCGCGGCTCCGGCCTGGTCGAGGCGGTCGGCATTCGCTGCCGGGCGGATCAGCAGGGACACGGAGACGAGCGTGGTGGCGGTCAGGGCAGCGGCGAGCGCGCCGACGAGAGATCGGTGGGCGTCCATCATGCAAGACAGTTAACGAAACCGTGTCCATGTCGTCAACAGCCGTTCGAAATATGGCATGCCGTCCACATCCTTGTACGCACCCGTCAGCTGCAGATCACGGTTGTGCATGCTTCCCGGGCCCGGGAAGCATGCACAACCGTGATCTGCAGGAACCAGTCAGGAGGTGAGGTCGAGCTGGCGCAGGATGACGCCCTCCCGGAGCGCCCACGGGCAGATGTCGACGGAGTCGAGGTCGAGCCGATCCATGGCGGCCAGCGCCACGATCGCCCCGGCGAGCACCTGGTGCGACCGCTGCGGGCTGACTCCGTCGAGTTCGGCGACGGCGTCGGCGGGCATCCGCCGGATGAACGCCAGCACCTGCTTCAACCCCGTACGCGTCAACGACCGAGGCGCCCAGAGACCTTTCCCGCTCGGGGCGGCCCCGGCGAGCCGGGCCAGGGAACGGAAGGTCTTCGACGTCGCCGCCGCCCGGTCGAGCCCGGTCAACCCCGAGACGTCCAGCTCCTCCAGCGTCGCCGTGACGTACGCCCGGACCTCGTCGATCGCTTGCGCGGACGGGGGATCGCCGGCGAGGCGCTCGCGGGTCAGCCGTCCTGCGCCCAACGGGAGCGACACCGCGAGGGTGGGTTCCTCGTCGATGCCGGCCGCGATCTCCAGCGAGCCCCCGCCGATGTCGAGGACGGCGAGCCGCCCCGCCGACCAGCCGAACCACCGGCGTACGGCGAGGAAGGTCAGCCGGGCCTCGTCGGCACCCGACAGGACTTGCAGATCCACTCCGGTCTCTTCGCGTACGCGTGCCAGAACTTGAGCGGAATTGCTCGCGTCGCGTACCGCCGAAGTCGCGAAGGCCATGAGGCTGTCGACGCTGAGCCGATCCGCGGCCTGGCGGGCGTCGCGAACCGCGGAGAGCAAGGCCTGTTCGCCCACGGCCGTGAGCGAGCCGTCCGGGCCGAGCTGCTCGGCCAGGCGCAACATCGCCTTCTCCGAGTGAGCCGGCCAAGGGTGCGCACCGTGGTACGCGTCCACCACGAGGAGATGCACCGTGTTGGATCCGACATCGAGCACGCCCAGACGCACGGGAATACCGTACCGGGGAGCCGCACCGCCGTACGCTGGATGCGTGCGTATCAGCGAAACCACCCAGCGCAAGAGCGCGCCCGCGCCGCGCAAGACCTTGCCGGTGACTCCGGTGAACCCCCGCGATCGTGAAGTGGGGCTGGACTTCCCGCGTGAGTGGGTGGAGTTCGCCGACCCCGCCGACGACACCCAGCTCATCCGGGCCGACCTCACCTGGCTGCTGTCCCGGTGGAGCTGCGTCTACGGCAAGGGCTGCCACGGCATCATCAAGGACCGCGCGATCGAGGGCTGTTGCTCGCACGGCGCGTTCCTGACCGACGCCGACGACATCCGCCGGGTGAAGTCGGCCGTCCGGAAGCTGACTCCGGAGACCTGGCAGCACTATCGCAAGGGCTACAAGAACTGGACCGAGCTCGACGAGCTGAACGACGAGGAACCTGCTCGGCGTACGGCGACGCAGAGTGAGGACGGCCCGTGTGTCTTCCTCAACGACGCCGACTTCCCCGGCGGCGGCGGCTGCGCGCTGCACGGTCAGGCGCTGCGGGACGGCGTTCACCCGTTGGAGTACAAGCCCGACGTGTGCTGGCAACTGCCGATCCGCCGCGACCAGAAGTGGCACAAGCGGCCGGACGGCACCAAGGTGCTGATCACCAGCATCACCGAGTTCGACCGGCGCGGCTGGGGCGCGGGCGGCCATGACCTGCACTGGTGGTGCACATCGTCGCCGGAGGCCCGGGTCGATCGCACCCCGGTCTACGTCTCCTACGCGCCGGAGTTGATCGCGCTTCTCGGGCAGCCCGCGTACGACGAGCTGGCCCGGCTGTGCGCGGCCCGCGCCAAGAAAGGCCTGGTCGCCCCGCATCCGGCGGGCTGAGCAGCGTATTTCGCGGACGGGGCTAGCCTAGGAGGCATGCCCAGGATTCCGGTGCTCCTTTCCAGTTCGTCCGTTTTTCCGGAGCCCACGGCCGCCGCGTTCGAGCTGGCGGCCGCGCTCGGCTACGACGGCGTGGAGGTCATGGTCTGGACCGACGCGGTCAGCCAGGACGCGGGTGCGCTGCGCGGCCTCGCCGCGCACTACGGGGTCCAGATCGGGTCGATCCACGCGCCTTGCCTTCTGGTCACGCAGCGTGTCTGGTCCAGTGATCCATGGGTACGCCTTAGGCGGGCAGCTGCGTTGGCGGAGTCGTTGGAGGCCGACACCGTGGTAGTGCACCCGCCGTTCACCTGGCAACGCGAGTACGCCCGGACGTTCGAGTCCGGCCTACGCAAGCTGAACGGGCGCTATCCGCAGATCCGGTTCGCCGTCGAGAACATGTATCCCGTGCGGATGGCGCGACGGGAGTTCGTCCCCTACTCCCCCGGCTGGGACCCCACCCAGACCGGGTACGCGGCGTACACATTGGACGTCTCGCACTGTGCGGCGGCGAAGATGGACTCGCTGGCGATGGCCGACGCGATGGGTGACGGGCTGGCCCACATCCACCTCGGTGACGGCACCGGCGAAGGTCGCGACGAGCACCTCGTCCCCGGCCGGGGCAAGCAACCCTGCGCCGAACTGCTGTCGTCACTGGCCGAACGCGGCTTCACCGGCTCGATCGCAGTCGAGGTCGCCACCCGGCGCGCCGCCAGCCGGGCCGAACGCGAAGAGCTGCTGGCCGAGGCGCTGACCTTCGCCCGCCAGCACCTAGCCGCCCCCGCCGCCCTCTAACCCCGTCCCTCCCGCGCGACCCTCGCTGCTTTCCGCGCGCCCCACGCTGCTTCCGCGCGCCCCTCGCTGCTTTCCGCGCGCCCCTCGCTGCTTTCCGCGCGATCATGAACTATCGGGCGTGATCGACCGGCGCGTCGCGTCCCCAACGGCCTGATCGACTCCGCGGGGCCGTGATCAACTTTCTCGCGAGGTTCCCGAGTTGATCAGGCAGTAAGGGGATTGATCAGGGCGCCAGTGCCACGACACGCCGGTCGATCATGCCGAGAAGTTCATGATCGCGCAGAAAGGGGCAGGGGAAGGCGTTCAGACGGTGGCGTTGTTGGGCAGGATCGCCGGCGACGCCAGGAGCCGGGCGACCCGTCGCTCCCGAGGCCGGCTCGCGAGCAGGTGACCGACCGCGGCGGCGAGACCGGCCGCGCCGATGATGACCCAGTGCACGTCGCCGAGGTGCTCCAGCGACCAGCCGCCGACCGCGGGCGCGACGAATCCGGCGGCCGGGAAGGTCAGGAAGAACACCGCCTGGTAGCGAGCCCGTAGCCGGGCGGGGGCCAATTCGGCGATGACTTCGGCGTTCGGCGGTGCGGCGAGCATCGAGCCGATCGTCCAGATCGCCGCCGCCATCAGGTACGCGCCGAAGACGTCGGCGAAGGTGAGCGTGAAGTAGCCGATCCCGGAGATCGCGAGGGACAGCGCGAGCACCCGTCCCTTGAGCCGGCCCTGGATGAGCCGGGGGACGAAGAGCTGGCCGAGGACGATGAGCAGGCCCGGCACTGCGGCCACGATGCCGTACGCCGCCGGTGGCAGGCCGTCGGAGTCCATGGCCAGCTGCAGGATCGAGGTCTGCGAGTTGAGCACGGCGGCGATGAAGGTGAGCCCGACGAAGACCATGAAGATCGGGTCGGTGAGCGCCGTGCCGAGCCCGCCCGGGCCGGCCGACCGCTTGACCTGACCGCTGGCCGGGTGCGGACGCGAGCCGATGGGGCGGGGCGGCCAGGGCCGGGTGGCCCACGGACGCGACGGACGGCCCTGACGCAGCATCAGCGTCTCCGGCACATACCGGAAGAGCACGTACGCCGTGATCGCCGTCGTGGCGGCGTCGAGCGCGAAGAGGAGGAAGAAGCCCACCTCAGCGATCACGCCGGCGAGGGCCGAGGCGATCGCCGTACCGAGGTTGAAGGCCCAGAACTGCAGGTTGAACGCCCGGGATCGGGAGTCCTCGGGAACGATGTCGATGATGGCCGCGACCGTCGCCGGACCCGGCATCGAGTGGAAGATCCCGATGAACAGGGTCAGCCCCGCGATGAGCCACAACGGCTGCGCGAACGCGAGACCCAGCATCAAGGCGGCGGCAATGCCGTTCGCGGTGACCATCGTCGCGCGACGGCCCCACTTGTCGGCCAGTACGCCGCCCATCAGGCTGCCGGCCGCGCCGCCGATGCCGTACCCGGCGGTGACCAGGCCCGCCGCGGTGAGCGAGAGCCCGCGTCCGGTGCTGAGGTAGAGCGGCAGGAAAAGCATGCCGAACGCGCCGACACGGTTGACGAGGATCGCCGACCAGAGGGTCCAGAAGACACGGGGAAGTCCTCCGGCGGTCTGCGACCAGAAGCGAGAGAACAAGACGCGATTCCTTACGAAACGGGGGCTGGCTGCCGGGAAACAGCCGATGGGGGTGGGGCGAGGATCGCGGCTCTGCGTTCGCGCGCCGGTCCCGAGGCTACCTGAGCTGCGGCGACGACCAATCCGACGGCGGCGCACAGCAGCCACAGGAAGGTGTTGCCGAGGTGTTCCTGGAGGAAGCCGCCGGCCGTCGGGGCGACGAATCCGGCGATCGACCAGGAGAGGGAGAAGACGCCCTGGTAACGACCCCGCAGGTCGGCGGGGGACAGGGCGGCCATGGTGGTGGAGTTGGCCGGGGCGTTGACCATCTCGCCGAGCGTCCAGACGAAGACGGTGAAGGCGTAGAACAGCGGCGTGTTCGCGAACGCCGTCAACCCGAAGCCCACTCCGGTGACGATTGCCGCCAGCGCGAGCATCCGGGTCGGCGTCATCCCCCGGGTCATGCGGGGGATGAACAACTGGCCGAGCACGATCAGCACACCGTTGAGGGCGATCACGTAACCGTAGGTCTGCCCGGAGATGCCGTCGGCGGCCATGGCGATCGGCAGCGTCGTGAGGTGCTGGAGGAAGACGAACGCACCCAGGATGTTCAGCCCGGCGAAGGTCAGGAAGATCCGGTCGGTGAACACGATCCGCAGCCCGCCGCGAGCAGCCGACGGGGCGGCGGCCGAACTGGTCGCGGGCCGAGCCGCTCGGGTCTCCTTCAAGGTGAAGAACAAGAAGGTTGCCGTGACGATCGTCGTCGCCGCGTCGATCAGGAACACCAAGTGGTAGTCCGCGGCGGCGGCCAAGCCGGCGAGCGTCGCGGCGAACGAGAAGCCGAGGTTGATCACCCAGTAGCTCAAGGTGAACGCCCGCAGGCGGTCCTTCTCCGGGACGATGTCGATCAGCATCGCGCCGAACGCGGGGCGGGCGCCGTCGGCGAACACTCCGAAGAGGAAGGCGAGCCCGGCGATCGCCCAATACGGCTTGGCGTACGCCATCGCGATCAACGTCGCGGCCCCGCCGACCTGCCCGGTGAGCAGCGTGACCTTGCGGCCGATCCGGTCGGCCGCCACGCCGCCGAGCATGTTGCCCAATGCGCCGCCGGCCGCCCAGACCCCCATGATCAGGCCGGCCTGCGACGGCGTGAAATGCCGCACCGTCGTCAGATAAATGGTGAGGAAGATGACGACGAAGCCGCCGACCCGATTGATCAGGGTCCCGAACCACAGATACCAGAACGGTCGCGGCAGACCGCCGGTCGTGTCACGCAACCAGCGCCTCATCGCGTACCCCTTCTGGCTGAGTGAGTTGAACGGCCCGGCGCTCGCGCGCGGGACCGGAAGCGAGATGACCTGCCGCGACGACCAGACCGAGGACCCCGAGGCCGAACCACAGCGTGGCCGGAGCGGTCCGGTCGAGGACCACACCGCCGATGATCGGCGCGAAGAAGTTGGCGGCGGTGAAGCTCATCGAGGCGACGCCTTGATAGCGCCCGCGCATCGTGGGGCTGGACAGGTCGGCGATGGTGGTGCCGTTGACCGGCGCATTGATCATTTCACCGAGCGTCCAGACGGCGACGGTGAGTGCCAGCGTGGGTACGCTTCCCGCCAGGCCGACCGCGCCCATCCCGAGCCCGACGAGCAGGGCCGAAGTGATCTGTACGCGATTACGCGGGTGCCGGCCGACGAGCTTGGGAATGAACAGTTGCAGCGCCACGATCATGATGCCGTTGACCGCGATGACCGTGCCGTAGTTGGCCGGGTCGATGCCCCGGTTCACCATGGCGATCGGGATGAGCTTGCAGGACTCGATGATCGACCAGAGCCCGAGGTTGAGCAGCACGTACGTCATGAAGATCCGGTCACGCAGGACGAGACCGAGGCCGCCGCGCTCCTTGGGAGCCGACAGGGCCGGACCGGGCGACGTCTCGGGGACCTTCACGGCGATGATCACGGTGGTGATGGCGAGCACCGACGCGTTGAGGACGAAGACCACCATGCGCGGGGTGTGCGCCAGTACGCCGGCCAGGAAGGCGGCGCCGGAGAACCCGAGGTTGATCGCCCAGTAGTTGAGGTTCATGCCGCGCATGCGCTTGGTCGGGCCGAGCACGTCGACCAGGGTGGCGCTGTACGCCGGCCGCCCGAGCCCGTTCCAGAAGCCGTACACCAGCGCGATGAGCGCGACGAACCAGGGCGTCAGAGTGATCCCGAGGGCGAGCGCGGTGACGACGCCGGCGATGTTGGCGAGCAGCAACGTCGGACGGCGGCCCCATCGGTCGGCCAGTACGCCGCCCGCGATCGAGCCGAGGGCCATGCCACCGCCGTACAGACCGAGTACCAGTCCGGCGAGCGTCGCGGAGAAGCCGTACCCCGAGACCATGTGGATCTCCAGGAACAGCACAGCCACCGCACCGAGGCGGTTGATCAGCGTGCCGAGCCAGAGGTACCAGAAGGTGGCCGGCAGGCCACCCACCGTGTCGCCGGCCCAGGTACGCAGACTCCGCACGCAGCCACCACCAGGAGTAATGAGCGTTTTGACAAGGACGCCTTACAACCTAGGCCAGCTCGGGTAACACGGTCACGCGATTTAGAACGTGTCTGTGGTCACTCTCCGTGCGTAAGGCAGGATGACAGGCATGGTTGGAACTCTCGTGCTGCTGCGGCACGGTTACAGCGAATGGAACGCGAAGAACCTCTTCACCGGCTGGGTCGACGTCGACCTCAACGCCCAGGGGGAGAGCGAGGCGCGCCGCGGCGGTGAGTTGCTCAAGGAGCAGGGCCTGCTGCCCGACGTGGTGCACACCAGCGTCCTGCGACGCGCCATCCGCACGGCGGAGATCGCCCTGCACACCGCCGACCGCCACTGGATTCCGGTACGCCGGTCGTGGCGGCTGAACGAGCGGCACTACGGAGCCCTGCAGGGCAAGGACAAGAAGCAGACGTTGCAGGAGTTCGGCGAGGAGCAGTTCATGCTCTGGCGCCGGTCCTACGACGTGCCACCGCCTCCGATCGCGGTGGACGACGAGTTCTCGCAGTTCGACGACGCCCGGTACGCCCGCCTCCCGGAGGAGATCCGGCCGCGTACGGAGTGCTTGAAGGACGTCCTCGGGCGCGCGCTGCCGTACTGGTACGACGCCATCGTTCCCGACCTGTACGACGGCAAGACCGTTCTCGTCGCCGCGCACGGCAACTCGTTGCGGGCCTTGGTGAAGCACCTCGACGGCATCTCCGACGAGGCGATCGCCGCGCTGAACATCCCCACCGGCATTCCGCTGCGGTACGACCTCGACGAGAACCTTCGGCCGATCACGCCCGGCGGGGTCTACCTCGACCCTGCGGCGGCGGCTGAGGCTGCGGCGGCTGTCGCCAACCAGGGGCGCTGACCCAGCGCTCCGGTCGCGGCGCTTTCGCGATATCTGCGCGCGCCCGCTCGCGATATCCCGGGATAACGCGCGCTCGAACAGTGTGCGAGACCGCGTTATCCCGGAAGACGCGCGAGGCCGCGCACGAAACGCGCGAGGCCGCACACGAAACGCGCGAGGCCGCACAGTGAAAGCACGAGAAAACAGAAACCCGGCGGCGGCTGGCGACGCTCACCCCCGTTAGCGTCGCCAGCCAGCGCGCCGGTTCAGGTGGCTACCGTCCCCCAACGGTGTTGCGCCACCCATCCCCCAGCTCCTCGCTCGGCGCCAAAGTCGAAACAGATCGACTAGGCGAACCCCCGGTTTGCACAAGCGAGGCGCGTTACGGATCACGGTACGCCGGGCGTATTCCCTCGTCCACCTGTTTCCGTGTCTCTACTGTCACAATCTGTAACGGTGATCACACGGGTCGACCGCTGTCCCGGAGATGGGCCACCAATTCGACTCGGCTGCGTACGCCGAGCTTGCGATAGATGTTCGCGAGGTGGGTCTCCACTGTTCGCTCGCCGATCACCAGCCGTTCGGCGATCTCCCGCGCCGACGCGCCCGCAGCGGCCAGCTCCAGCACTTCCTGCTCGCGCCGGGTCAGCGTCCGGCCGTCCGGTGGCTCGAATCGGTCGATTCGGCGTACGAGGCCGGAAAGGCCGCGTTCGGCGGCATAGCTCCGCGCACTCTTCACTTCCTGCGGATCGGCGCGCAATCGAGCCCGCTCCCACCGCACCCAAGCGAGCCACGGCGTGTGACCGACCACGCGCGCCGCGTCGTCCAGCCAGGCCGTAGCGCGCTTCGGGTCCGGCTCCAGCCGCGCGGCGATCAGCGCCGTCGGCCCCGCGCTTGCCGTCGCCGGTCCGGCCACAATCCATTTCCCGTGATACGCCGAAAGCAGTGCACCGAGCCGGTTGGCGGCGTCCGGGCCGGGCTCGGCGGCGGCGAGGAACGCGATCGTCCACGGATCGAGGGGCTGATCCACCAACTCTTCGATGAGCGCGTCGGCCAGATCGTCCCGGCCGTCGGCGCGGGCCACCCACGCGGCGACTGCGGTTATCCATAGTGGACCGTTCACGTCCCGGAGGCGCTCGGCGAGATCGCCGGGTTCACCGTCGATCAGCCGCAGTCCGGCGTACGCCGCAAGGGTTTCCAGATCGGAACCGGCAAGCGCCCGCTCTCGGGCCGCCGAGGTCTTTCCCGCCAGCAACAGGCGGTGCACCTCGATCACCGGTACGCCGTCCACCTCGGCCAGCTGCCGGTCGGCCGGTCCGAGATCGCCGTCGGCGAGGGACAGCGCGGCCAACGCCCGATGCGCCCGGCTCAGCAGTACGCCGTCGTCCAGCGCACTCGCTTCGCGCAGCGCCTGCCGTAGCTGGTCGGCGTCCGGCTCGACCTGGGCGAGCAGGGCTTCGGCCATCGCCCGGGGGTCGGCGCATTCGCGGGCGGCCGCCAACGACTGCTCGGCGAGCGTGCGAGCCGCCGCTCCCGTCGACTCCAAGGCCAACCGGGCGCGCAGTCGCGCCACAGTAGACAGATCAGCGCCTTCGATCGAGTTGAGGAGCGCGAGGGCTTCAGTGAGTGCGGTGGCCCGCTGCGGATCGGTGGGCTCCGCCGTCGCGCCCGACCCCGATCGTGGCCCGTACGCCAAGGCCGCCTCCGCCAGCAGTCCAGCGTCTTTCGCTTGTCGCCCAAGGCGTACCGCTGCTGCAAACGCGTCGCGAGCCTGATCCCGACGCCCGGCCTGGAGTTGCGCGGACCCGAAGGCGACGAGCAGCCGGCCGAGGTGACCAGGCGACCACTGCGCGCGGGACGCGAGTTCGACGGCGACGGCGAACGCGTCGGCCGCCTCGACCGGGCGTTCGGCCGCCCGCGCGGACGCGACCGTGGCGGCCACCGCGCGATCGAGGCGCTCCTCACCGCCCAGTACGGCCGCCGCGACCAGGTGATGAGCCAGCTCCGCCACGGTCGGGGCCCGTTCGCCCGCCCGCGCGCCGACCGAGAGCAGCGCGTCGGCGACCGCCTCGTGCAAGCCGGCCGCCTCGGTCAGGCCGAGCGCGTCGTAACTCAGTTCGCGGGTGAGCGCGGAGTCGAAGGTGAACACACGGTCGGTCACCGGGCGGACCAGCCCGGCTGCGATCGCGGCCTCCAACGCGGGCAACGCCGCGTCTCCGGCGACCTCCTCCACGATGGACAGATCGAACTCCCGCCCGACGACGGAGGCGACTCCGAGCACGTGCCGGGCGGACTCCGGCAGTGCAGTGAGGCGCTCGGTGATCAACCCAGTCGACGTCTCCGGCCAGCGCACCGCGACCCGGCGGCGGCCGTCGTCGGACTCCCGCAGCTGCCCGGCGATCGCAGCCAGCAACGCCGGACTGCCGTCGGAGCGGCGGCGCAGCTGCGTCGCGAGCGCCTCCGGCACCGGCCAGGCGACCGATCCGGCCAGCATCTCGGCGACCTCGTCCCGGCTCAGTCCCGGCAACCACACCCGGTACGCCGCCGGACCGGTCGGCAGCGCTTCAGCCACCTCCGGGCGTACGACGGCGACGATGAGGGTCGGCGTGGCGGGTGGTTGATCGGCGTACTCGGCGAGCAGGGTCACCGTCGCCTCGTCGGCGCGGTGCAGATCATCCAGCGCGACGAGTAGCGGACCGGCGGCGGCGAAGGCGTCGGACAAGGCGGCCTGCGCCGACCAGACGTCCTCCACAGTGGAGCTTCCACCGAGCTCGGTCAGCACCCGTCGCCACGGCCAGAGCGGAGGTGCTCCCGCCGCCCGGGGCGGAGCCGCGCGTACGTAGCGCAGCCCCGGCGTACGCCGATGGAACTCCTCCAGCAGCCCGCTCGCTCCCCGGCCCGGCTCGGCGATCAGCAGCACCACCCGGAGCCGCCGCTCCTCGGCGACCGCACGAGCGTGGCCGGCCAGAGTTCCCAGCTCCACCGCGCGCCCGACGAACCGCACGACTCCCACCCCCATCCTTTCCGGCGACGCTATGCACTCCTGCGGCCGACCGGCCATCCTCCGCCCGGAGGGTACCCAGAGCGGTACGGATGGCGGTACGGAGAACCCGCGCGTGGGAAAGTTCCGTACCCGGCCCGATGACCTCCGAGCGGCTCGCTTCCTACCTTCGTACTCGTTCCTGGCAAGCCCCCAGACAGCCACCGAGAAAGGATCGAAGGCCATGTCCCAGTTCCGCGACGTGATCGCGCGGATGGCGGTGGACTCGGAGTTCGCCCGGCATGCGCGATCCCACCCCGACCAGGTGGCCGCCGAGTACGGGTTGACCTCCGAAGAGTCCGACCGCCTCCGCGGCCTGGCCGACGCCTCCACGGGCAGCGGCCCGCAGGCGCTCGGCGTACGCCTCTCCAAGAGCGGCGTCACGACCGGGGGGCTGGCGACCGCCCTCACCTCCGGCCCTCCCGACCTGCACGTGGATCCGCACGTCACCCCCGAGGTGCACGTCGCACCCGAAATCCACATCACCCCGCACGTCGTCACACCGGCCGACGGCGGCCACGACGGCCCGGCCGACTCCGGCGGCGGCTCGGGAGCCGACGACGGCCCGAGCGGTCCCCCGCCCTCCGGCGGTGGCGACACCCCGCCCGGCGGTGGCGACTCGCCGTCCCCGGCGATCATCGTCCAAGGTGGACTGCACCCGACCCCCGACGGCTCGGGTGGCGGCGACGGCGGCCACGGCGGCCTGGAGATCGGCCCGAAGCAGGACGATCCCGCCCCGCCCCCGCCGAGCGACCTGCACCTGGCGCCCGGCGCATTGCACCTGACCGGCGGCGACGGCCCCGGCGACGGTCCCGGCGGCCTGCCGACCCCACCCACGCCGCCGACGCCGCCCGGTGGTGACCCGACGCCGATGAACCTCGTACTGCCCGACCTCGGGCACACCGACCCGCCCGACCCGATCGTGCCCGGCGGCGACGCTCCGCACCTGCTGCGAGACTTCGGCGACTTGGACTTCGGCACCGACGGCGACGGCACCGACGGCGGCGACGGCGGGGACGGCGGCTCGGATGGCGGCGGCTCAGGCGGCGGCGAGGAGCTCACTCCGATGCCTCCGGGCGGACGACTCGCCGGCCTCATCGGGTCGGACTTCCACCTGCCTGACATCGGCAATATCGGGGATCTCGGCGACGGCGGATCCGACGGCGGCGGCGACCCCGGCGTACCGGACTTCGGGCCGGACTCCGACGGCGACGGCCTGCCCGACTCGCTCGAAGGCCTCGGCACCTGGGGCGGCATCCCCGGCCTCGGCGGCGACCCAGGCGACGGCGGATCCGATGGCGGCGGCGACCCCGGCATGCCCGACTTCGGGCCGGACTCCGACGGCGACGGCCTGCCCGACTCGCTCGAAGGCCTCGGCACCTGGGGCGGCATCCCCGGCCTCGGCGGCGACCCAGGCGACGGCGGATCCGATGGCGGCGGCTTCCCGGGCTTCCCCGGCGGCCTGCCTGGCCTGGGGCTGGACACGGACGGCGACGGCATCCCGGACGTCTTCGACTCGACGCCCGGCGGCGATCCCGCGCCCGACCCCGGCTTCCCCGGCGGTCTGGGGCTGCCCGATCTCACCGGCATCTTCGGGGACAACGACGGCGACGGTACGCCGAACTACCTCGACCCGACGCCCGACGGCCCGGTGTTCCCGCACTTCCCGGGCACGCTGCCGGACAGCGACGGCGACGGCACGCCGGACATCCTGGAGCCGGGCGGCATCATCGTCGACCCCGTGCACCCCATCGACCCGCACTTCCCGGGCACGCTGCCGGACAGCGACGGCGACGGCACGCCGGACATCCTGGAGCCGGGCGGCATCATCGTCGACCCCGTGCACCCGACCGATCCGACCGACCCGGGCGACGTCCTCGGCGACCCGCCGGTCCTCGACCCGGGCGACGGCGGCGCGCCGACCGACCCGGGCACCGATCCCGGCCCCAGCGACCCCGGAACCGACGGCGGTACGCCGACCCCGGAGCCGTCGGACAGCGGGACCGGAACGGGCGGCACGGGCGGTGGCACCGGCCACACCGGCACGCCGACCCCGGAACCGCCGACGGAGCAGCCGCCGGTTCAGCAGCCGGAGACGGAGCAGCCCGAGACGGAGTCGCCGACGGCCGAGGCCGACGCGGCAGCCGCCTCGCATGCTCCGGCCACCACTCCGCCGGCCGACGGCGGGCAGGGTGGCGGCGGCGCGGCCGGCGCTCAGGGCGGCGACGCGAGCGACTCGGACGGCATCGGCATGACCGAGCTGGCCGTGGGCGCGGGCGGCGTGGTCGCCGGAGTCATCGTCGGTGGCATCGCGGGCGGCATCGCCGGGGCGAAGTTCGCCGGCAAGGACGACGACGAGGACAAGACGCAACCGAACGCTTAGCACCTACTCGCGGAGAGCACCCTCCGCCGAGTACGCCGGCCGGGGCCGAGTCTCCCCCGTGCTCGCCCCGGCCGGCCCCTCCACCCCGATGGCTGCAGATCACGGTTACGCAGGCTAAAACCGCCGCGTGAAGCATGCGTAACCGTGATCTGCAGAGAACAGAGCCGAGTCAGAAAGGCCCGAAATGCTCTGCCACGCCTGTCACGTGCACCTGCGCCGGGACTACCCGTACTGCCTGCACTGCGGCACGCTGCGCAAAGGCGCCAAGGTCGCCGAGTTCGCCGCGCCGGAGTTGCGGCACGCCGGGCAGGCGTACCCGTTGGTCCGTCCAGTGACGACGATTGGGCGCACCAGCGACAACGACCTGATCCTGGACGACCCGAGCGTCTCGCGCCACCACGCCCGGATCACCCGGGGCCCGGAGGGCTTCCTCATCGAGGACCTCAATTCGTTCAACGGCACCACGGTCGCGGGGCGTACGCTCCACGGCGATCGCGCGGCTCTGAACGACGAGATGGAACTGATCTTCGGGGACGTGCCGGTTCGGTTCGCGCAACCGCGGAACGCGGCTATCGGGTCGAAGACGATGGTCAAGGGCACCGAGTACACGATGCTCGCCGCCGCTCGGCAGCAACCCGAGGCGGCCACCGCGACCGAACCCCTTTCGGCGGTTCCCCGGCGTCGTTCGGGCTGGGCGCTCAAGCAGATCCCGGACAGTCGCGGGGTCGAGCAGTGGGTGCTCAGCAACACGCGTACGGGGCAGTATCTGCAGCTCGACGACCGGGACGCGTTCCTCTGGAACAGTCTCGACGGCGAGAACAGCGTCCGCGACCTCCTCTTTCTGTACGCCGACAAGTACGGCGAACTGGCCCTCCCCCGGATCGAGCAGACCCTTCGGACGTTCGCGGCCATCGGGCTCGTCCGCGGCCTGGCCGGGCAACGCGATCCGGAGCGCCCGCCACTGCTGAAGCGGATCGGCCAGGCGATCTTCCGCGCGCTGCTCCGCCTGGAACTGTCGGTGAAGGGGCTGGATCTCCTGTTCGGGCGGATGTACCGAGCGTTCGGCTGGCGCTTCTTCACGCGTACAAGTGTGATTTTGATGTGGATTTTGATCTTGAGTGGCGTCTACGCCTTCTTCGTCGCGCAGCGTGAGCAGGAGCTGTTCAACGTGGGCGGCGCGGGCCTGGCCGGTGCGATCATCGTCGCGGCCGTATGCCTGACAGCGCTGGCGATTCACGAGAGTGCGCACGCGCTGGCGGTGAAATCGTTCGGCCGCAAGGTGACCCGGGGCGGATTCATGCTGATGATGGGCATGCCGTTCGCCTTTGTGGACACGAGCGACATGTGGTTCGGGACTCGCTGGTCACGAATAGTCGTCACCCTGTCCGGTCCACTGTCGACGGCTGCCGTGGCGAGTGCGGCCTCCCTGGTCGCGGCGTACGCCCCCCAGCCGGTGGTGGCCGGGATCGCCTTCCAGATCGCGTTCGCGCTGTACCTGAACACCATTTACAACCTGAACCCGCTGATGCCGCTCGACGGCTACCAGGCGTTGTCCGATGCGCTGCGGATGCCCCGGCTTCGGGAAGAGGCTTCGGCGTACTTCACCAAAGGCATCTGGGCCGACCTGCGCGGTGGCAAACGCCCTGGTCTGAAGCAGTGGGGCATGGCGGCGTACGGGATGACGGCAGTGCTCGGCATGACCGCGTTCATGGTGATGGCCGTCTTCAGCTGGCGTACGCGACTCGACGGAATGGTGCAGAAGTACCTGCCCCACGGCTTCGCGATCCCGGTGATCGTCATCGGCCTGGGTGTCTTCATGTTTCCGATCTGGTTCCGCATCTACAAGAAGGTGTCCACACTGGTGCGGCGAACGGCGGCAAAGCGTTCGCTCACCGAGCCTGGGGAGGCGACGGCATGACCTGGTCGGTGCCGGGTTACACGGCGGTACAAGAATTGGGGCGCGGCGCCTCCGGGCTGGTCGTGCTCGCCACTCACAATCAGACGGGCGTACCCGTCGCGATCAAATACCTCGCCGACAATCTGAAGCACGACGAGACCTTCCTCAGGGAGTTTCGCGCCGAGGCGCGCATTCTCGCGGAGGTACAGGACGACCACGTCGCCCGCCTCTACGAGTACGTCGAAGATCCCGGCGGCGCGGCGATCGTCATGGAGCTGGTCAACGGCGTCGCCCTCCGCAAACTCATCCGCGAGCAAGGTCCGGCCGAGCCCGAGGCCGCGCTCGTCGTCCTCAAGGGATCGCTGCTCGGCCTGGCCGCCTCGCACAAGCTCGGCATCGTCCACCGCGACTACAAGCCGGAAAACGTACTGGTCGACGCGGAGGGCCAGAGCAAGCTCGCCGACTTCGGCATCGCGGTCCGCGCCGGGCGTACCGGGGCGCTCGCGGGCACGCCCAGCTACATGGCCCCCGAGCAGTGGGCCGGCGGTACAGCCACGCCGCAGACCGACATCTACGCGGCGACCGCCACCTTCTTCGAGTGCCTCACGGGCGCGCCGCCCTATCGGGCGCCGGGTGACCTGGTCCAGCTCCGCCGACAGCACGAGTCCGCGCCCATTCCGGTCGACAATGCGCCAGAAGGGGTACGCGGACTGCTGCGACGCGGGCTCGCCAAGGATCCGGCGCAGCGCCCCACCAACGCGACGCTCTTCCTTCGGGAGTTGGAGGCAGTCGCCGGAGCGGCATACGGCCCCGAATGGGAGGAGGAGGGCAAGAAGAAGCTCGCCCGACGGGCTCTGCTGCTCGCAGCGCTCTTCCCGCTCGCGCTCGCCTCGATGTCCGGCACCGCCGTCGCGGACTCCTCCCTCGGTCGTGGACTGGGTCACAAGATCCGCTCGTTGTCGAGCGGAGTGAAGAAGGCGGTCGTCGCCGGAGCCATCACGGTCGTCGTCGTAGGCGGCGGAGTCGGCGGATGCGTCGCGCTCAACCCGACGGACGCCGCGAACACGTCGGCCCTCCCGTCCTCCTCGCCCTCCACCTCCCCTTCCGTTGAGCTGACCATCTCCGAGTCGCCCTCGGCCTCTCCGTCCGACTCGGCTTCTCCGTCGGTGTCGCCTACGACGGCCTCCCCCACCCCGACGAAGTCGAAGACGAAGTCCCCGTCCCCCAAACCCACTCCGACGTCGGCCAGTCCCAAACCGGCCCCGTCGATCATCCGGTTTGCTGCCGGCGGCACACCATCTCCGTCGCCGACCTGTGGGGCTGCCTGCACGACAGTGTGGTACCTCAAGGTCAGCGCGACGGCCTACTACGGTGGCTATGGCAACGCCGTTCTACACATCGGCATCTACAACCCGAATCTGGCCTCGCTCTGGGGCCCCAACAGCTATCCGTTCACCATCAACGGATCCGGCAGTTTCCCGAAGACCGTCTCGATTCCGCGATCTCAGGCGTGCGGCGATTACAAGGTCGTAATCCTGAAGGCATGGGTGACTATCGGCGGTGCCACCGTCAAGGAAGCTCAGGTCAACGTCAACTGCTACTAACAAATCCTCGAGTGGAACGTTTGGGGGGTCGGGGAGGTCTGCCGGCCCCCCAAACGTTCCACCCACGGGGAACTCGGCGGAACTCGCGGGGAACATCGGCGTGGTACTAGGGTCGCCAGCCCAACCGGAGCAGCATCGCCCGAACAGTTGCGACTGTTCTGTCCGGAAAGCGCAGTACGTCGTCCGCGTTGAAGCGGAGCACCGTCCAACCTTCGACGTAGAGCTCGTTCTGCCGAGTCATGTCCTTCCGATGAGTTTCTCGCTCCCGATGATGATCGCCGTCGTACTCGAGGGCGAGTTTCCATTCCTCGTAGGCCAGGTCTACCCGGGCCAGCACGCGGACCCGCCCATCGGGCAGGGTTCGGGTGATTCGCACCTGTAGGTCGGGTTCAGGCAGACCACCGTCGACGAGCAGCAGACGCAAGCGCGTCTCCATGACGGATTCCGCCCGACCGTCGCTGAGGGACAGTGCCACTCGCCCAGACCGGACCGACGGCCAGCCGGAATGCGCTTCGGTGTAGGCGAGAACCTGGTCGGGTGACACGCGGCGGCGCTGAAACAAGGCGTCGAGGGCGATGACGGCATCGACTCGCGGCAGGAGCCGCGCGAGGTCGAACGCCGTCCGAAGGGCCGAAGTCACCGGTACGCCCCGCCGCGACTCGACGTCGCCAGGTTCCAGCACCATCCGGTGAACGACAAGGTGGTCCTGCGTACGCAGCTTCGCCGAAAGCGGGACGACGACGGTGACTGGGTCCTCCGACGAGCGGAGTAGCGGCACGTTCCAGAGCGCAGCCGCACTGAGCAGCCCGATCGCGCCGCCGGGCGGAGGAAGCAGCGCAGCCGCCGAACACCAGAGCTCATGGTCGACGCGTACGCCGGAATCGACGTAGACGCCGCGAAACAACCGGCGCCAGCGCGAGCCTCGTAACTCATCCCTGGTCAGCAGCCCGGCGGCGAGCCAATCGCGCGCCCGGAACGGCGAGGATGAGGAGCGCATCGCACAAGGGTGGCGCGCGGTGGTTCGCCGATCGTCGAGTTATCCACAGGATCCTGCTGTAGCAGGAGGGGGTGCGGCTGACAGCAGGACGAACGAGGGCGCCGATTCCGGAACCGTCAAGGGCATGAGGAATGCACTGAGGAACGCGTACCGGGGTAGCAGTTGGCTCACCGTGATGGCGGTGGCGATGACGGCGCTCGCCGTATTGGCGGCGTTCGGACTGGTGGTCGACGACCGGACCGTGTTGGGCCAGCCGACCTGGATGAAGCCGTTCAAGTTCGGCACTTCGTTCGCCGTGTACGCGATGACGCTGGCGTGGCTGCTGAGCTTCGTGAAGCCGACGCTGACGAAGAAGATCGCGGTCGGTCTGATCGTCGTCGGCTCCTATTTGGAGGTAGCGCTCATCGTGTGGCAGGCGGCCCGGGGCCGGGCGAGTCACTTCCATGTCGAGACGGCTTTGGACAACGCCATCTGGAGCGCGATGGGTGCC
Source organism: Hamadaea sp. (assembly GCF_013362815.1). GTDB lineage: Bacteria > Actinomycetota > Actinomycetes > Mycobacteriales > Micromonosporaceae > Hamadaea. The sequence continues at coordinate 62,079 of NZ_JABFVK010000015.1, forward strand.
ATGGCGGGGCTGTTCGGCGTCGGTACGGCGATCGTTGCGATCGTCGTCTGGCGTAGCGACGTCCGGTCGGGCACTGCGAAACTGGCCGCCAAGGTCGGGCTGTTGTTGCTGCTCGCCGGGATGGGACAGGCCGCCCTGATGGTGGTGCCGACCAAGGAACAACGCCGGCTCGATGAAATCCAGGATCAGCCCATGCTCGGGGCGCATTCGGTCGGCGTACCAGATGGTGGAGCGGGACTGCCGATCACCGGATGGAGCACGACGGGCGGTGATCTGCGGGTGGGGCATTTCGTGGGGGTGCACGGCCTGCAGGCGATGATCGTGCTGGCGATGTTGTTCCCGGGGCGACCGGGGCTGATCAAGGTCGCGGGCGGCGCGTACGCCGGACTCCTCGCACTGGTGACCTGGCAGGCGCTGCGTGGACAGCCGTTGACCCGGCCGGATGCGCTGACTCTGACGGCTGCCGGAGTACTCGTCGTCGCGACCACCGTCGGGCTACTGACGGTGGACCGGAAAGCTAGGGTCTAAAGAATGCCTTGGGTGGAGTGGCTGTTCGCCGAGCGGCACACCTTCAGCCGACTGAGTCTCGTCAGTGTGGCCGGACTCGGATACCTCGTGATCCGGCCGGACGGCGCGTCGCTGAACACAGTGGACTGGATTCTGTCGATCGGCACCTTGCTCTACGGATTCGCCGCAGTCTGGTCACCGCTGTGGTCGGCGGCCGGACTCGCGGCGGGCATCGGCGCCGGTTGGTTCTTCGGAGCCGACAACGACGTCGTCCCGACCGTCGGGCTGGCGTGGGCGATGTTCGAGTTGGGGATGCGCCGGTCCGGTCGTCCGATGTGGATCGGACTCGGGCTCGCGTTGACCGGCAGCGTCGTCTCCGATCTGGACGACGCCTGGCGGGAGCCGATCACGGTCTTCTTCGCTTCGGCCATCCTGATCGTTCCGCTGCTCATCGGCGTACAAGTGCGCATGGCTCAGGAACTGGCCCGGCAGGCGTCCGACCGAGCGGCTCAAGTCGTGTCCCGGGTCCGGGCCGAAGAACGCGCGACGATCGCTCGCGAATTGCACGACATCGTGGCGCATCACGTGGCGTCGATCGTACTGCGCGTCTCGGTCGCGGCCGACGTGCTGCCGATCGAGGATGCGCGTGTTCGCAAAGTGCTGGACGATGTGCGTACGACCGGGTCGTCGGCGTTGACCGATCTGCGGCGGCTGGTCGCGGTGTTGCGCGACGTCCAGCCCGCCGACTCCTTCGTCGACCCCGCCGGGCTGGTCCTCGCGCTGGAGTCGGCGGCCGACCGCAGTCGCGGCCTCGGCTTGACGGTCCAGACCACGATCGATCCCGCCGTCGGTGAGCTGGACTCGCGTACCGCGCTCGCCGTGTTGCGCCTGACTCAGGAGGGACTCGCGAACGTGGCCAAACACGCCGGGACCTCGGCTCGCGCCGAATTGTCCGTCGACGTCCGCGGTGATCAGGTCTCGTTCGAGCTGCGCGACTTCGGCGGAGCCGCGATCGTGTCCGGCGACGGCGGGCACGGGCTCGTGGGTCTGCGCGAGCGCGTCGAACTCCTGGGCGGTGGGCTGGTCGCGACTCCGGCCACGCCCGGCTGGCGACTGTCCGCGCTGGTCCCGGCCATGCGGGCGGCGTCATGATCCGGGTGCTCCTGGTCGATGATCAGCAACTTGTACGCGCAGGGCTGCGCATGCTGTGCGAATCCGACCCCGAGATGGAGGTGGTCGGCGAGGCGGCCGACGGCGGTGCCGCCGTCCGGCTGGCGCAGCAGCTCCGCCCGGACGTGATCGTGATGGACCTGCGGATGCCCGGGGTCGACGGGACCACCGCCACCGGCCGCATCCTCGCCGACCGCCCCGGTACGCGAGTCCTCGTCCTGACGACGTTCGACGACGACGATCACCTGTACCCCGCGTTGGCCGCCGGTGCCTGCGGTTTCCTGGTGAAGGACGCGTCTCCCGGCGAACTGCTCGACGGCGTACGCCGAGCGGCGGCGGGCGACAGTCCGTTCAGCCCGGACGTGCTGCGGCGTTTGGTGGCCAAGGCACTGCGGCCCGCCGAGCCGCCGCGACCGGCGCTGACCACCATCACCGATCGGGAACGGGAGGTGCTGGCCCTGGTCGGCGTGGGCCTGTCGAATCCGGAGATCGCCGAGCGCCTGCATCTGGGGGTCACCACCGTGAAGACGCACGTGGCCAACCTGATGACGAAGACGCGCAGCGGCAATCGCGTACAACTGGCCGTCGTCGCGGCCCAGGCGGGACTCGTGAGCTGAGCGTCGCCCTCCGGACAGTGGCCCATACCTTCGGCCAGTGTGCGGCCCATCCGGCCGGTTGTACCCTGACGCCGATCTACGCGGGTAGAGCAGTCAGACAGGGGGCGGGCCGTGAGTATCGGCAGGTGGCAGGAGACGTCCACTGCGGACGGTCGGAAGGTGGGCGCGCTCGCGCTGCCGCAACAGGACCGGGAGCAGTTGACGCGCGTCGTGGCGACGGTCAACTCCGTACGCAAACTGGCCCTGCCCGGCGTCGTTCCGATCGCCGACCTCGTGGGGCACAGCGGACGCGCCTGGCTGATCTCGGGCGCTCCGGTCGGGCCGTCCGTCGCCGAACTTGAGACGCGGCTGACCCCCGGAACCGCCGCGACCGTGCTCTCCGACACCGGGCAGACGCTGATACGCCTGCACCAGGCCGGATTGGCACACGGCGCCCTCGACGCGAGCACCGTCGTGGTGAGCCCGGCCGGGGTCGCGCTGCTCAGTGAGGTCGGCGTGGCGGCCGCCGCCGCGGGCCGGCAGCCCACCGCCGCCGAGGATGCCGCCGCGTGGGCCGACCTCGCCCGGCGCATCGGGGGAAGCGACCAGACGTTGCAGGTAGTGGCGGCTGCAGCCGCCGCGGGTCTGGAAACCGGGCTCAGGGTGCTGGCCGCCCACGCCTCCGCCCTGCCGGGCTTCGGCGACCGCACCGCGCTCGCCGGCCTCCCGAAGCAGCCGGAGCCGATCGCAGTTCCGCTGGACATCCCGCCGCCGGAGTCGACGACGCTGCTGCCGGGCGCGGCCACCGAAGCCGCGATGCAGGCCGCACCCCAACAGCCAGCAGCTCAGCAGACAGCACCCCGACAGGCAGTTCCGCAGCAGCCGGCCGTGAGTCAGCCGGCGGTTCCGCAGGAGCACCTGGCGACCCAGATGGCTCGCCGGACGACGGAACCACCCGTACCGCAGCCGACTCCGGTCGAGCGGAGCGGGGACGGCGTACTGCGGTTCGGCCAGGGGCCGGTGGCCACGCCCGCGACGCCCAGTTGGACGCCGCCGCCGGCGGCGTACCGGCCGCCGAAGAAGAGCGTGTTCAAGCGGGTCAGCGGGCTGATCGGCAGCCTGTTCTCGGTGCTGCTCGTGCTCGGCATCGTGTATGTGCTCCTGCTGCGGTTCCTGCCGGAACTCGGCATCCCCAACCCGATGGGGCTGTTCAGCTCCACCCAGATCACCGGGGTCACCGTGCAGAAGGTGGCGGTCACGACCTGCAACACGCAGGCCGACGTCGTCGGGACCGTCGTGACCAACGGCGAGCCCGGGACTTTCGCGTACGAGTGGGTCGACAGCGACGGCCATCGCAGCGGCCGCCTCGACCAGTCCGTACGCAAGGGCGAAGGCTCGGTGCAGGTGCACTACTACTGGGGGTTCAGCGGCAAGGGCAGCCACAAGGGCACCGCGACGCTGAACATCCTCTCGCCGGTGCAGCTGACCGCCAACGCCGAGGTGACTTACTCCTGCAAGTGATCCGGCTGTGCTGACTCGGGTGCCAGATGCCGGAAGGCGCGCAGGTTCTCCGTCGGTTCGCCGCGGCTGATCCGCCAGGCCCATTCGCGGCGGATCGCCTCGGCGAACCCGAGTTCCAGCAGGGCGTCGAAGGACTCGTCGGCGTACGAGAGCACCGCTCCGAGCAGCCGGTCGAGCTCCTCCGTCGTCACGGCGTGGTTCGGCAGGCGACCGGTCAGGTAGATGTCGCCGTTGCCGTCGATGGAGAACGACACCCCGTACATGCGGGCGTTCTTTCGGAGCAGCCAGGCCCAGACGGCTTCGTGGTTCTCGTCGGGGTGCCGGACGACGAACGCCTCGATCCGCACGGAGTGCTCGCCCGGGATCAGGTTGACCGTGGTCTTGAGCTTGTGCGTACCGGGGAGCACGACGACCAGGCTGCCCTGCGGTGACAGCTCGTACGCGACGCCCAGCTCGTCGAGCAGGGCGCCGAGTGCTACCACGTCGCCGCGCCGGCGAGATCCGCGTGATCGCGGAGCAGCAGGCGCGCCCGGTTCTCCTCCATGGCCTCACGGTAGACGTCCAGCAGCCCGGACGCGGTGCGAGCCCAGGAGAACGCGCGGGCGTGCTCGACCGCGCCGTGGGCCAGCTCGGTCAGCCGATGCGGCGCATGGAGCAGCCGCTCGAAGACCCGGGCCCAGTCACCTGGTGCGTGGCCGTCGATGAGAACACCGCTCACCTCATCGCGTACCGCCGTCACGAGCCCACCGACGGCGGCCGCGACGACCGGCGTACCAGTTGCTTGTGCTTCGAGCGCGACCAGACCGAACGACTCGTTGTGCGACGGGACCGCGACCACGTCGGCGGCCCGGTAGACCGCGACCAGGTCGTCGCCGGATTGCGGCGGCAGGAAGCGGACGCGGTCGCGGAGTCCGAGCGACGCGGCGAGTTCGATGAGCGCGGTCGGGCGGTCGAGGCCGCTGCCGCTGGGCCCGCCGACGATGACGAGCGTGGTGTCCGCGGCCAGGTCGCGATCCCGCGCGCAGAGCTCCGCCAGGGCCTGAATGAGCACGTCGGGAGCCTTGAGCGGCTGGATACGCCCGACGAAGGTGACGATCCGCCCGCGCTCGGGCAGGCCGAGGCGCTTGCGGGCGGCGAGCTTGCCCGCCGACGCGGCGACCAGCGGCAGCGGCCGGAAGCGATCGAGGTCGACGCCGGGTTCGACGACGCTGACCCGGTCGAGCGGAGCCTGATACAGGTCGATGAGTTCGCGGGCCTCGGTCGGGGTGTTCGCGATGAGCCGATCGCTCTCGGCGACCACCTGCTCCTCGCCGATGACCCGATACTTCGGTTCCGCCCGGTCACCTGCGGCCAGCTGACAGTTCTTCACCTTGGCCAGGGTGTGCGCGGTATGCACGAGCGGCACCCCCCACCGCTGCTTGGCGAGCCAGCCGACCTGGCCGGACAGCCAGTAGTGCGAGTGGAGCAGGTCGTAATAGCCGGGCGGCCGGGCGGCCTCGGCCCGCAGCACCCCATGCGTGAAAGCGCAGAGCTGAGCGGGGAGGTCTTCCTTGGCGAGCCCCTCGAACGGACCGGCGTTGACGTGCCGCACATGTACGCCCGGCGCAAGCTCGACGCTGCGAGGCAGCTCGCTGGAGGTGGTCCGGGTGAAGATCTCGACCTCGACCCCCGCTTGGGCCAGCCGCTTGGAGACTTCGACGATGTAGACGTTCATGCCGCCCGCGTCGCCGGTTCCCGGTTGGTGCAGGGGGGAGGTGTGCACCGACAGCGTCGCGATGCGGCGAGGGGTCCCAGAGCTCACGGTGCCTCCAACAGCGCAGCGGTTGTTCATAATCCCGACACATCTGTCAGACGTGATCCAGATCACCCGCGGTTGTCCGTCCCGCCGTCCGACGGTCGAACCGGGCCGGGCATGATCGTGCCATGCAGTCTCGAGGCATCGCGGTGGTCACCGGCGCTTCCAGCGGCATCGGCGCCGCCACGGCGCGGCGGCTGGCCGAAGAGGGTTTCCACGTCGTCGCCGCAGCGCGCCGGAGTGATCGGCTCGCTGCGCTCGCCGCTGTCGCCCAGGGCCGGATCACCCCGGTGAGCTGCGATGTGACGTCCGACACCTCGGTCGCCGACCTCGCGACGGAAGTGGCGTCGCTCGGCGAGCCGCTGACGCTGGTCGTGAACAACGCCGGTGGCGCGCACGGTGCCGACCCGGTCGCGACCGGCTCCGTCGAGGACTGGCAGTGGATGTTCGACGTCAACGTCCTCGGCACCCTCCGGGTCACCCGAGCGCTGCTTCCGCAGCTCGTCGAGTCCGGCGCGGGAACGATCGTCAACGTCGTGTCGACCGCCGGGCACATCGTCTACGAGGGCGGCGGTGGTTACACCGCGGCCAAGCACGCTCAGCATGCGCTCACGGGAACGTTGCGCCTCGAACTGAACGGCGAGCCGATCCGCGTGATCGAGATCGAGCCCGGCATGGTGAAGACGGACGAATTCGCGGTCAACCGGTTCGGCGGCGACTCCGCCAAGGCCGCGGCGGTCTACGCGGGCGTCGCGGATCCGCTGGTGGCCGACGACGTCGCGGACTGCATCGTCTGGTGCGCGACCCGGCCCCACCACGTCAACGTCGACCGCCTCGTGGTCCGGCCGCTCGCTCAGGCCGCGCAGCACAAGGTGGCTCGCCGGTCGCCGCTCGACCCGGGCGCGCGTACGGCGGACCCGCGCGAGGAGCACGGCAAGCTTTGAGGCGGCCGCTCGGCGAGATCACCCGCGGCACGACCAACCCCAACCGGTTGCGCCGCGTCGATCGCTGGATCGCGTGGCGGCTGGCTGACACGCTCGCCTCGGTGGACTCGCCGCTCGTGGTCGACCTCGGCTACGGGGCCACCCCCATCACCGCGGTGGAACTGGCCGACCGGCTGGCCCGGTTCCGGCCGCACGTGGTCGGTCTGGAGATCGATCCGGTACGCGTGACGGAAGCGCAGCCGGCGGCGGACCCGCCTCGGCTGGAGTTCCGGCGTGGCGGGTTCGAGCTGGCCGGGCTGCGTCCCCAAGTCGTACGCGCCTTCAACGTGCTGCGGCAGTACGACGAGTCGGCGGTGCAATCCGCGTGGGAGACGATGTGCGCACGACTAGCGCCGGGCGGCTGGCTCGTCGAGGGCACCTGCGACGAATTAGGCCGCATCGCTACGTGGGCGTTGTTGGGATCGGGTTCCGGCGTACCCGAGAGCCTCACGCTGGCCGCCAAACTGTCCACTCTGGAGAGCCCGGCGGTGTTCGCCGAACGGCTGCCCAAGGCGCTGATCCACCACAACGTCCCGGGCTCGCCGGTTCACTCCGTCCTCGAAGCGCTGAGCCTCTCCTGGGAACGGGCCGCGCCCATGGGCGTCTTCGGGCCTCGGCAACGCTGGCTGGCGGCGGTTCGGGCGTACGCGGACGGCGGGAACCCGGTGCTGGACGGGCCGCACCGGTGGCGACTCGGCGAACTCACCATCCCCTGGCCCCTTCTGTAGCCTCCGGGCTCTCTTCAGCGCTGGATCAGGGATCTGTGTCGGATCTTGCCCCAAGATTCGACCGTGAACCCTGATCCAGCGCCGAAGGAGTCAGGCGCGGGCGGGACGCGGGCTCGGCCGCCGGTTGGTCGGCCCGGGCGGAGTCGGCCGACGCCGGCCGGTCCCGGTGACGCCGGTGATGATCAGGCCGGCGGCCAGCAGCCCGAGACCGAGACCGAGAATCGGGCGCAGGTTGGTGCCGGTGTCGGGCAGCCCGAAGACCACCTTGTGATCCTCGATCTCGCCGCCGTCGATGAACTCGGCCCCGGTCGGCTTCGGGTCGGCGACCTCGCCGGGGTAGAGCCGCAGCCGCAGGAAGGTCTGCGTGAGACTCTCGGTCCGGCCGTTCTCCAGCGCCGGCCACTTCAGCTCGCCGCTGGTCTGACCGGGTTCGAGGGTGACCATCGCGCGTTCCGAATCCTCGAAGGTGCCCGAGCCGTCCAGGTCGAGCCACCCCGCCAAGGTCGCCTTCTGCCCGGTCGTGTTCGTCACCGGTACGCTCAACGCCGGTTCCGTGGCGTCGATGGTGGTGCCGGCCGAGACGCCGTCCTCGTCGTTGACGGGCAGGTTCTTGTCGTCGCCGTCGGCGTTGGCGGTGGGGATGCCGTCGAGGTCGGGGTCGATCAGCTTGCCGATGCGCAATTCCTGACCCGGGTGGTTGACCTCGGTGAAGATGTGCCCGGGGCCACCGTTCGGGTTGAGCGTGGAGTAACTGTCGGGTGCGTCGCCGAAGTCGGTCGCCACGAGGCAGTCCGCGCCGTCGTTGATGAGCAGCGGCGCCCCCGGTGTGTACGCGATGACGTGCGGGTCCGAGTAGGGCGCGTAGATCGCGAACGTCCGGCTGTAGGCACCCGGCTGACCGTGGGCGAGCTTGTCGTCGACGTCGTTCGCCGAGACGTAGACCGTGCCGCTGACGTCCTCGACGTAGACCGCGCCGTAGTTCTGCGAGTCGGGCAGCTGTGCGGTGAGGTCCTTGACGTCGGTGACCTGCCCGGTGGACGGATCGATCTTGACGAGCTCCCGTTTGGTGTCGCCGACCATCTCCAGGGAGTAGAGCATGCCGTCGGTCGGGTTGAAGTCCCAGTCGCCGATCCGCAGGAAGTCCATGCCGGCGGTGGCCCGGCTCAGCGGGACGTTGCTGAGGATCTCGCCGAAGGACGCGCTGGCCGGATCGACGTCCACGGTGATCAGCGCGTTGGTGGGGCCGACGAGACCCGGCTTGTCGGCGGCGGGATCCCGGGTCTGGATCAGCAGATGATCGGCGTCGTCGACGGTGCCCACGTTGGTCCGGATCACCTGCCCAGCCGGTACGCCGTCCAAAGTGCCCACGTCCACCAGGTTGCCCTTGCTGTCCCAGCGGGCCAGGTGGTTGTTGTCGTAATTCGTGAGCATGCCCCAGAACACGCCCTGCGAACGTGAGTACCCCGTGCCGTTGACCGCCGTGGGCAGTTCCTTGATCGGCACGAACGTCGAGGTGTTCAGGTCGAAGTAGCCGTAGGTGGAGGTCTTCCCGTCCTGCGACTGGACCTGATATCCGAGGTTGGGGCATTCGGTGAAGGGCGCGATCGGCGCAGCGGGCGGCGTCAGCGCGGCGAAGGCGGCGGTGGGCGCCAGTCCCACCGCCGCGGAGCCGACCGCCGCTATTCCGACAAGTTTCCCGATTCGGATAAACAGCACGAAAAGCCCAACGAGTCGATCATGCCCGGGATGCGCGGTCACTTCGCGCCGGATCAGGGTTCGCGGTCGAATCTTGGGGCAAGATTCGACCGCGAACCCTGATCCGGCCCGAACGAGCGCCCGGCGCCCAGCGCACCCAGCGCGAATGAGCGTGCTAGACGCGGCGGCGTACCTTCTTCGGCCCGACGATGAGGGCCAGGATCAGGATGACCAGCCCCAGCAGCACCATGCCGACGCCCATCAACAAGTACGGGCGCAGCACGAAACCGGTCGAGGCGAGGCCGCCGGAATCGGAGCCGGTCGCGGAGTCGTCCGTGGCGTCGGCGGGGTCGTCCGTCGAACTACCGGCGACGGCCGTCACCGGACGAGCGGCCGGGCCGGGTACGAGGGTGACCTCGTGATCTTCGACTTCGCCGCCGTCGACCCAGCCGCCGGGCTTCGGCCCCGCTTCGGTCCGACCCGCCGAAAGCCGGCCGGTCGCGACCTCGGTCCGGCCCGCCTCGTAGAGGCGCAGCCGCAGGAACGTCTTGACCGACGCGCTCGGCAGCGAGAACGCCTTCCAGGTGAGCGTCGCGCTCGTCGCCGACGAGGAGAGCGACACCATCGCCCGCTCGGCGTCGTCGAACTTGCCGTTCTGGTTGACGTCCAGCCAGCCGGCCAGCAGCGCGGCCAACCCAGTGGTGTTCGTGATCTTCACGGTCAGCTTCGGCTTGGTCGAGACGATCTTCGTCCCGGCCGGTACGCCGTCGTCGTCGTTGAGCTGTGGGACGTTGCTGTCGTCGGTCGTCGCGTCGGCGTTGCCGAAGCCGTCCAGGTCGGCGTCGATGTTCGCGCCGATGCGCAGCTTCTTGCCGTGGTGCAAGTAGGACGACAGCACGTGCGCCGGTCCGCCGGAGTTGTCGAGCGTGCCGTAGGAGTCGGGCGCGTCACCGAAGTCGGTGGCGAGCAGGCAGTCCGCGCCGTCGTTGACCCGCAGCGCCGCCCCCTTCCCGTACGCCGTCGTCAGCGGCGGGGTGAACCCGGTACGCATCATGAACGTCTGGCTCTGCCCGGTCGGCGAACCGCCGGACTTCACGTCGTTGGCGCCGACGTAGAAGTTGCCGCTGCCGTCCTCCACGAACGCCGCGCCGTAGTTGGCGCTGTCGGGGAGGTCGGCGGTCACCGTCGCCACGTCGGTCACCTGACCCGAGGCCGGATCGACCTTGACGAGCTTGCGGAAGTTGCTGTCCAGCTCGACGGCGTACAGCAGGCCGTCCTGGTCGTAGACGTCCCAGTCGCCGACGTTCAGATAGGCGCGCCCGGGCGACGTACGCGACAGCGTCACATCCGTCAGCACCTGACCGAACGTCGGGCTGCCCGGCTTCACGTCGATCGCCATCAGGTGGTTCGCCGGCGTACGCGTGTGCACGATGTACTTGTCGCCGTCGACCGTGCCGGCCAGCGCCTCGAACCCGGTCAGCGCAGTGCCGGAGGAGTCCTGCGGCACCCCGACCTCGACGAGTTCGCCCTGCTCACCGAAGCGGACGAGCTTGTCCGGCGCATTGTCGACCGAGTGCACACCCCAGATCAGGTTCTGCGTCTTGGAGTAGCCGATCGCGTTCACGACGAAGTCGAACTGCTTGATCGGAATCAGTTTCGCCGTACTGATGTCGTAGCGGTTGAAGGTGGACCGCCCACTGCCCTCCGGCAGCGTCACCATGTACGCGTAGTTGGGGCAGGTCGCCCATGCGTCGGTCGCGGCCGGCGGCGCGGGGAGCGCCCGCGGAGCGGCGATCGGGGCGGCGTACGCCGCTGTGGATGATCCAGCCGCCATAAGAAGAGCGGCGACGGGCGCACCCCATCGCCGCGTTTTTTGCAAAACGCCCATATCGGACGTAACGAGAGCGCTGACCTGCTGTAACGAGCGGTCACATCTCGCAGTTGATCAGCACGGGCTCCGGTCGCAGGGTCACGCCGAACCGCTCATGCACGCCGTCGCGTACCTCGCGGGCGAGCTCCAGCAGGTCCTCGGTCCGGCCACCGCGATTGGTCAGCGCCAGCGTGTGCTTGCCCGAGATCGCCGCGCCGCCGCGCGCATACCCCTTGTGGAAGCCGGCGTGCTCGATCAGCCAGGCCGCGCTCACCTTCACCTTGCCGTCCGCCTCCGGCCACGTCGAAGGCTGCGAGCCGTCGACTCTCTCCACAAACATCTGGTACGCCGAGGCGGAGAGCACTGGATTCATGAAGAAGGAGCCGACCGAACGGGTATCGGGATCCTCCGGATCCAGCACCATGCCCTTGCCCGAGCGCAGGGCGAGCACTGCTTCCCTGGCCTGCTCCAGACTCACGTGGTCGCCGGGTTCCACCCCGAGTCGTCTGGCCAGTTCGGCGTACCGGATGGGCGTGGAGACGGACGAGCGGACCAGGCGCATGGCCACGGACAGGACCACCCACCTGTCGTTGTGTTTGAACTTGCTGCCGCGGTACGCGAACTCGCACTCGGCCGCGGACAGCTCCACGACCTCGTCGGCGAGCCGGTCGAGGACGGTGACCGCGGTGATCACCTCGGACACGTCCTGGCCATAGGCGCCGACGTTCTGGATCGGCGTCGCACCCGTCGACCCCGGTACGCCGGACAGGCACTCGACGCCCGCGAGCCCCTCGGCGACCGTGTACGCGACGAAGCCGTCCCAGTTCTGCCCGGCCTGGACCACCAGCTCCACGGTCTTGCCGTCGTCGGCGGTGATGCTCCAGCCGTCGGACCGGATGAGCACCACGAGACCGGGGAAGCCGTCGTCGCCGATCACGACATTGCTGCCGCCCGCCAGGATCAGCACCGGGCCGTCACCGGCGGACCGTACACTTTGCACGATCTCATCGACGCTGTTCGCGACGATCATCCGCCGGGCTGGACCGCCCAGGCCGAGGGTGGTCCAACGGGCGAGCGACACATCAGGGCTGACCTCAGGCACGCACTCACCCTAAGCTGTGCTCGGGACGGCGGTAAGCGGGAGGACCGGATGAGCAGGACGCACGGCAGCAAGGAGTTCTGGCTGGCCGCACTGCGGCCGGAGATCTCGGCGTTCCGATCGGCCGCGGCCGAGGCGCTCGACGCCGACCCGGAGATCGCGGTCCCCTCGTGCCTGGGGTGGACGATTCTCGATCTGGTTCACCACCTCGCCTATGTCTATCAACGGCACCTGTCCCACCTCAGCCGTGGGCTCACCACTGATCCGCAGCTGCCCTCGATCGACGACGGTACGCCCGCCGACCAGCGACCCGCCGCGACCGAGGCCATCAAGCTCTTCGACGAACGAGCCGAACGGCTGCTCACGACGCTGGAGGCGCTCGACCCGGAGATGCCCGCCTGGAACTGGGCGCCGCAGGCGAAGAAGGTCGCCTTCTGGGACCGCCGCCTCGCGCTGGAGACCGCGGTGCACCGCTGGGATGCGCAGATGGCGATCGCCCGGGCCGAGCCGATCGAGGACCGGCTCGCCGCCGACGGGGTCAGCGAGGTGCTCGACACCTGGCTGCCGGCCGGTGGGACGCGGCGCAAGGGCCCGGCCGACAAGATCGGCGTGGTGCACCTGCTCGCCACCGACACCGGCGACGAGTGGTTCCTGCGGTTACGCGGTCAAGGCGTCGCGCTGCTGGACACCGACACGATCCTCGACAGCGAGGAGCCCGACCCGCGCGTGTCCGCCTCGGGGACGGCGTCCGACCTTCTCCTGGCGATGTACGGGCGGGTCGGCTTCGACGTCCTGGAGCTGGCCGGGGACGAGTTCCTCCTCGAGGCCCTCCGAGTCGGCTGATGACCGGCCGACCCACACTCGAGCAGGTGGCTGAACGCGCGGGCGTGTCCCGGGCGACCGTCTCCCGCGTCGTCAACGGCTCCCCCACCGTCACACCGGCGATCCGCGAGGTCGTCGAGCGGGCTATCGCCGAACTCGGTTACGTGCCCAACCAGGCCGCTCGCAGCCTGGTCACTCAGCGTACGGACTCGATCGCACTGATCCTGCCGGAAAGCGAGTTCCGGGTCTTCTCGGAGGACCAGGCGATCCCCGGCTTCATCCGGGGTGTCTCCCAGGAACTCGAAGCGGCCGACAAACAATTGGTTCTCATGGTCGGCGGCTCCCCGTCCGCCCACGACCGGATCGAGCGGTACGCCTTGGCCCGCCACGTCGACGGCGTGATCATCGCATCGATGCACGGCGCCGACCCGTTGCCCAATTCGCTGCACCGCATGGGCATTCCCGTGGTCTGCGGCGGCCGGCCGCTCGGCCGGAGCGTCGTCCCGTACGTCGAGGTCGACAGCGTCGGCGGAGCCCGTCTCGCCGTACGCCATCTGCTGACGCGCGGCCGGACCCGGATCGCCACCGTCGCCGGGCCGCAGGACATGGTCGCGGGCATCGACCGGCTGGCCGGCTATCGGCAGGAACTCCAGGACTCCGACCGGCGCTCGATCGTCGCCGTCGGCGACTTCACCCGCGAATCCGGTGCGGTCGCGATGCGCCAGCTCCTCGCGGACGATCCGCACCTCGACGCCGTCTTCGTGGCGTCGGACCTCATGGCGTTCGGCGCGTTGACGGCGCTGCGCGAAGCGGGACGGCGGGTACCCGACGACGTGGCCCTGGTCGGCTTCGACGACGTCGAGCAGGCCCGGTACGCCGAACCTCCACTCACGACGGTGCGACAGCCGATCATCGGCCAAGGCCGGGAAATGGCCCGGCAGCTGTTGCGTCTCGTCGCCGGCGAGGAGATTCCTTCGTCGGTCGTCCTGCCTACCGAGCTCGTTGTGCGCGCTTCCGCTTGACGTGCTTAGCCGGAAAGGAGTAACCCACTCCGGGCGGTCAGGCTTGATCCCTGCGTGGGTTACTCCTTTCCGGCTCTGGTTGGTGCCTGGCCGTGGTGGGTTGAGGGCCAGTGGGGTTGGACGGCGTTTGGGGAGTTGACGGCGTTTGGGGAGTGGCTGGCGTTGCGCGGGGCAGCGCCGGTTAGAAGGTGGTCAGGTCGAGGATTAGCTGCGGTGCGAAGCCGGCCGCGACGGCGGCGAGCGTTACGAGGGTGAGTACCACGGCGATCGAGACTGCGGTGCGGGGGGCAGGCGTACTGCTGTCGCGGTAAAGCGGCAGAACCGCGCGCAGGTAGACGGCCAGCCCGACGACGGCTGCGAGCGCGGCGGCGGCCACCACGAACCAGGCCTTGGCGTCGACGAGCGCCTGGATCACGAAGACCTTCGCGAACAGGCCGGCGAGCGCGGGCGGCAGCCCGGCGAGGCCCACCACCGCGAACGCGTACGCCGCCGAGCGCACCGGCGCTGTCCGGCCCAGTCCGGCGTACTCGTCGAGGGTTCCGCCGTCGGCCCCGGCCGGGCGCAACGAGATCACTCCGGCAAAGGCGCCCAGTTCGACGGTCACATAGATCAACGCGTACGCCAGAGTCGCCGTGACCAACGGAGCGACGGAAGCGACGTGGACGGCGGCCAACGGGGCGAGCATGAAACCGGCCTGCGCCACCGACGACCACGCGAGCAGGCGCACCATCCGCTGCTGGCGCAGCGCGACGAGCGTACCGACTAGCAGCGTCGCGGCGGCGATGATGCCGAGCACCGGACCGGTGACCCGGGTCCAGGCCGGTCCGACGAGGACGGTGGCATAGACGATGGCGACCAGGCCACCGAGCTTCGACGCCGTCGACAAGTACGCCGCGATCGGCAACGGTCCACCGTCGTACGTGGTGGGTGCCCAGGCGTGCGCGGGCACGGCGGCGACCTTGAACGCCAGCCCCACCAGCAGCAGAACCAGTCCCGCCCCGGCCAGCGGCCGCCCGGGACCGTGGACGTCGAGCGCAGTGGCCAGCGACCGGAAGTGCACCTGGCCGGTCGCGGCGTACATGAGGGCCGCGCCGAGCAGCGTCACCGCGGTCGCGGCCACACTGGTCAGCAGGAAGGTAACCGCAGCCTGCGCCGATTCGGGGGACTTGCGGCGCAACCCGACCAGCACATAGAGCGGCAGGGTCAGCGTCTCCAACGCCACGATGAGCGTGATCAGATCCCGGGCCCCGCCCAGCGCCACACCGCCGGTCATCGAGGCGGCCAGGAGGAAGGCGTACTCGCCGGTGGGCAGGTCACCGCGCAGCAGAGTGGGCGCGGAGAGCAGCAGGACCAGCGCGGTGATCGTCGCGATCGCGATCGCGAGCAGCGTGGTGCGGTCGTCGAGCTCCCAGGAGCAGCCGCTGTCGACGCAGAACGATCGGCGCGAGTGACCCGCACCGACGATGCCCGAGCCGACGGCGGTCGCGGCCGCGCCGAGGACGCCCACGCCGAGCGTCACCGCGACCCGCCCGGCCAGCAGGTCCGCGACGAGCACGAGCACGGCGGTCCCGGCCGCGAGATACAGCGGGAGAAGTCCGATGTGGTCGATCATCGCGCCACCAACTCGATCACCTTCGGCATCGACTCCAGCACATAGCCGTTGACCAGCGCGGGAACCAGCCCGATGGCCAGCGCGAGCAGCACGAGCGGCGCCCAGGCCAGGCCCTCGGCCATGGTCACCGCGGGAATTCCGGTCACCGCGGGCGCCGCCGGGCCATGGGTCACCCGCCTCAACAATCTCAACAGGTACGCCGCTGTCAGCGCTCCGCCGAC
Organism: Hamadaea sp.; assembly: GCF_013362815.1. Classification (GTDB taxonomy): domain Bacteria; phylum Actinomycetota; class Actinomycetes; order Mycobacteriales; family Micromonosporaceae; genus Hamadaea. The sequence continues at coordinate 77,720 of NZ_JABFVK010000015.1, forward strand.
GGCGGCGACGACGGCGAGCCACAGCCAGCCGCCACCCAGTTGAACGGCGGCGACGACGGCGAACGCCTCGCCCCAGAAGCCGGCCAGGCCGGGCAGTCCGAGGCTGGCGAGCGCGGCGAATCCGAGGATCCCGGCCAACGCCGGTGAGGTCTCCCGCAGCCCGCCGAGTTCGTGCAGGTCACCGGTGTGGGTCCGGTCTTTGATCGCACCGGCGAGGAAGAACAACAGGCCGGTGATCACGCCGTGGGCGATGTTGCCGAGCAGCGCGGCCTGGACCCCCGTCGAACTGGCGAACCCGCCGCTCGCCGCGCCGGCGGCGATGCCGAGCAGCACGAACCCCATGTGCCCCACGCTCGAGTACGCGATGAGCCGCTTGAGTTCACGCTGGGCCAGACAGACGAGCGAGCCGACGATGATCGCGACGACGGCGAGGACGCCGAGCACCGGAGCCACGGCTTTGGCTCCCTCGGGCAGGATGCCCAGCCCGACCCGGATCAGCCCGTAAGTGCCCATCTTCAGCAGCACCCCGGCGAGGATCACGCTGCCGACCGTCGGAGCCTCGGTATGCGCTGCGGGCAGCCAGGTGTGCAGCGGCCACAGCGGAGCCTTGACCGCGAACGCGACGGCGAGCACCACGAACAGGCCGATCTGCGTACTCCGGGGCAGGGAGGGCTCGATCGACAACAGATCCATGTCGAAGCTGCCCGCCGACGTCCCGATCCCCAGTACGCCGATCAGCAGCAGCACCGAGCCGAACAGGGTGTACAGGGCGAACTTGCGGGCGGCGCGCCGCCGGTCCGGCCCGCCCCAGCCCGCGATCACCGCGTACATCGGGAGCAGGACGACCTCGAACGAGATGAAGAACAACACGAGGTCGAGAGACAGGAAGACGCCCAGCAGGCCGACCTCGATGATCAGCAGCAACGCGGCGAGCTTCGCACCGGACGGCCGGTCCTCCGGCGATCGCCACACCGTGTACGCACAGCACAGCAGGGTCAACAGCGTCGTGAGCACGACCAGCGGGTAGGAGATGCCGTCGACCCCGAGAGCGAACTTGACCCCGATCGACGGGACCCAGTCATAGCGCACCTGGTGCCAGAGGCCGCTCCCCCGGCTGGCGGCCAGCGGCAGCGACAGGAGGAAGGTGAGCGCCGCCGCGCCGGTGGCCACGATCCGCCCGGCCCGATCCGGCAACAGTGCGGCGGCGATCGCTCCGGCCAGCGGAATCAGGAGCAGCAGGGTCAGCAGGCTCATCATCGCAGCAGTCCGTTCAGGGCGAAGACGACGACGGAGACGGCAGCGATCATCAGCACTCCGGCGAGCGCCCGGGGGATGCCCGAGCGATGCCAGCGGGTGAGCGTGCCGCCGAGGGCGAGCGTTCCAGCGCCGACACCGGTCACCACGCCGTCCACGCCGGACTCGTCGACCGCCCGGGTCACTCGGGCCAGCCCGCGTACGGGTGCGACGACCAGCGCGTTCTGCACGGCGTCGAGCCCGAACGCCGACGCGACGAAGCCCCGGGCCCGGCCCAGCACGCTCGCCGGATCCCCGGTACGCCGCCAGCCCCACCAGGCCGCGAAGAGCCCGGCGACGACCAGGACGATGGGCAGCAGCGCCAACGCGTCCAGTTCGGTCAGTTCCCGGTTCGCGGCGTACGCCCCCAGCCCCAGCCCAGCCGCGGGAACCGCCAGGACGAGCAGCGGTACGCGCATCACCCAGCTCGGGACGTGCACGTGATCGTTGTAGCCCGGTCCGAAGAACACGCGCAGCCACAGGCGCATGGCGTACCAGGCGGTGACGAAGGTGCCGACCAGCCCGGCGAGGTAGACGGCCAGCGCAGTGCCGCCGGTGCCGTGCTCGGCGGCGGTGAGGATCGCCTCCTTGCTCCAGAACCCGGCCATCGGCGGGATGCCGGCCAACGCGGCGAGACCGATCGTCATCGTCCAGAAGGTCACCGGCAGCGCCTTGCGGAGGCCGCCCATCCGGGACATCAGGTTCGTCCCGACCGCGTGGATGACGCCGCCTGCGGCGAGGAAGAGCAGCGCTTTGAAGGCCGCATGGGTGAGCAGGTGGAAGATCGCCGAGTCGCGCGCGCCGACCGCCAGCGCCCCGGTCATGTAACCGAGCTGGCTGACCGTCGACCACGCGAGTACGCGTTTGATGTCGTCCTGCGCGGTCGCGGCGAACGCGCCCAGCAGCAGGGTTATCACGGCCATGACGCCCAGCACCGTCAACGAGGCGGGTGCCGCCGCGAAGACCGGGTAGAGCCGATCCACCACGTAGACCCCGGCCGCCACCATCGTCGCGGCGTGGATCAACGCCGAGATCGGGGTCGGGCCCGCCATCGCATCAGGCAACCAGGTATGCAGCGGGAACTGCGCGCTCTTGCCCGCCACCCCGGCCAGCAGCAAGATCGCGGCGGCGGTGAGCGTACCGGTGGTCATCTGGGGCAGCGCCGATAGGACGTCGGCGATCCGGAAGCTGCCCGCGTTCACCCCGAGCAGGGCGATGCCCAGCAGGAAGCCGACGTCGCCGACCCGGGTGACGAGGAACGCCTTCACAGCGGCCGCCGGTGCTTCGGGCAACTTCCGATCGTGCGCGATCAGCAGGTAGGAGCACGCGCCCATGACTTCCCAGCCGACCAGCACCAGGATCAGGTCGCCGCCGACCACCACCGCCAGCATGGCGGCCGTGAAGATGCTGATCTGGGCGGCGTACGGGCCGTAGCGCTCGTCGCCCTTCAAATAGCCGATCGAGTAGACCTGGACCGCCAGCGCGACGATCGCGACGGCGAGCGCGACGAACAAGGCTCGCTGATCGATCGCCACGCCGAGGGTGACCTGGAAGCTGCCGAGGGTCACCCATTCCCGCGACGTCTCGAACCCGGCCCGCGCGACGTCGTCGGCGAGCAGCGCAGACACGATGAGCAGCGAGACAGCGGCGCCGGCCACTCCGAGTGCCGCGCCGACCGCGCGGCCGGCCCGTGGAGTCACCAGCCCGATCAGGCCGAGAACTGCGGGAACCGCCGGGAGCAGCGGCCCGAGAGTGTCAGGCGACATCCGGCACCCCCGTCTTGTCGGCAGCGGCGTCGGCCACGTCGGTGTCCCCGGTGTCGTCGTCGCCGGGCTCGGCCAGCGGCAGCTCGTCGACGTTGATCGCCGCCTTCAGCCGGAACAGTTGCAACACCACCGCCAGGCCCACCCCGATCTCGGCGGCGGCGATGACGATCACGAACAACGTGAAGATCTGCCCGGTCGGGGCGGCCTTGGGCAGCGTCGCGTCGGCGGTGACGAAGATCAGGTTCACCGCGTTGAGCATCAGCTCGACCGACATCAGCAGCAGGATCGCGTTCCGCCGCCGCAGTACGCCGAGGACGCCGAGACCGAACAAGGCGCTGGCCACGGCGTACGGGATGAAGGGGTGCATTATTTGGCCCCCCGGCTCACCACGACCGCGCCGATGAGTGCACCGAGCAGGAGTACCGAGACCACCTCGAACGGCAGCGTCCACGTCGTGAAGATCGGCCCGCCGACCGTCTCGGCGTTGCCGTGCTGAGCGGGCAACTCATACCGAGTCCACCCGTACGCCACCGCGAACAACGTGCCGAGACTCAGCCCGACGCCGACCCCGACGACGCTCGCCGGTCCGATCCGGCGGTCCAAGTCGGGGCTCGGCCCGATCGGGGCACGCGTCAGCATCACCGCGAACAGGAGCAGCACCACGACCGCGCCAAGGTAGATCAGCACCTGAGTCCAGGCCACGAGCTCGGCCCCGAGCAGGAGGAACTCCACCGCCAGGGAACCGAGGCAGACCACCAGCCAGAGCCCCGCGCGTACCACTTGATTGGTCGCGACGACCGCCCACCCGGCGCCGACCGCGACCAGACCGACCCCCGCGAGCAGAAGATCCAAACCTGTCATGCGATCACCGGCCTGCGGCCGGCGCTCGCATTGAGACTGAGCTGGCCGATGACCGGCCGGGGGCCGGTCATGAAGTCGCCGCCTTCTTAGCGGCGGCCTGTTCCTCCTTGGCCGGCTCGCCGCGCGGATCGTGCACCGGCGGCGGCGGAACCGTGGGCATCCACGCGCCGAGGTGCTCCTTCTCGTGGAGCAGATCGCGGATGTCGTACTCGGCGTATTCGAACTCAGGCGTCCAGTAGAGCGCGTCGAACGGGCAGGCCTCGATGCAGATCCCGCAGTACATGCACAGCGAGAAGTCGATGGCGAACCGGTCGAGCACGTTGCGCTGGCGCGGCCGGGCCGCGCCCGGCACCACGACCTCCTCCTTGTGGGAGTCGATGTAGATGCACCAATCGGGGCACTCGCGCGAGCAGAGCATGCACACCGTGCAGTTCTCCTCGAGCAACGCGATCACGCCCCGGGACCGCGGCGGGAGGTCCGGAGCGACATCCGGATACTGCTGGGTGTGCGACCGGCGGGTCATCGTCTTGAGCGTGACCGCCAGCCCTTTCGCCAGGCCCGCACCCGGGAATCCGCCCTCACTCATGCCGCACATCATTCCCTGTGCGGCCGACACGCGCGAGCACCGGGTCACGACGAGGTGGAGAACTCGGCCGATCCGCTGATTGATCATCGAGCTGGCGAGACGGTAGCGTCCGAGAGCTTTTCAGCAATCGCTTGGCTCACGGGAGGAACGGCGGATGCGTCGAACCGCTGCGTTAGCAGCCTTCACCCTGCTCGCGGGCTTGTTGTCGGTTCCGCCGGCGGCAGCCGTGCCAACCGGACCGCTGACGACGGCGACGGACACCCCTTCGCTACCCACGACGACCATGAGCGGCGCCATCACCGACACGCTTACCGGAGCACCCGTCCCCGGTGCCTGCGTGGTCTTCCGGGACGGCGGTTCGAACGGACGGAAGGTCGGCTCCGTCTGCGCTGACGACGACGGCCATTACTCGCTGAGCTGGCGTACCGCGACCGCGACCATCCTTACCGCTCTGGCCGAAGCGCCCGGCTACTTCCGGGGTTGGGCCACCGGCGCGACCAGTGGCAGCGTATTCATCGGGGCCGGGTCCGCTCCGACCAAGAACTTCGCCATCGCGCCGACCGGCCGATCGAGCCTCTCCGGCCGGATCACCCGCCCCGGCGGCGCCGGGCAGGGTTACGCGATGGTGACGGCGTATTTGGCGAACGGGCAAATCGTCGATTACACGAACGCCACGGTCGACGGTTCCTTCACGCTCGCCAACCTGCCGGCTGCCAGCGTCAGAGTGAAGATCTCCGCGTCCGGCTTCGCCGACCAGTGGTGGCCGGGCAAGACCACCCAGGCCGATGCCGGGACGGTGGCGCTGGCCGACGGCGTCGTCACCACACTGAACGAACAGCTGCTGCCGGTCTCGCCGCTCCCCGCGCAGCCGGTCGCGTTCAACGGCGGCGGGACGGTCACCGACCTCGCGACCGGCCAGCCCGTCGCCTACGCGGTCGTGCTGATGGCGACGCAGTACAAGACGATCGCCCGGACGACAACCGGCCTCGATGGCCGGTACGCCTTCAGCGGCCTCCCGCCGATCGGCATGGGCGTCAACGTCCAGGCCGAGGGGTACGCCTCGACCTGGGCCCCCGACGATCCGGAATTGGCCACAGTCGTCACCGGCCCGACCTTCGTTCAGGACGTGGCATTGGCGAAGGGCAGCGGCACGTTGCTGCTCCATCTGCAAGATTACGACGGGCTTCCCTTGGACGGCCGCAGCTCGTTCAGCCTCACCGCCACGACCGGCACCTGGCGCTTCTCCGGAAGGATCGAGCTGACGGGCGATCTGCGAGTGACTGACCTTCCGCCGGGCACTTACATCGTGAGCACAAGCCCGCCCGGTAGAGCATCATGGCGGGTCGGGACGTTCACCGTGACGGCTGGCACGACGACGGAAGCCTCGGCGAGTCATCCAGAGCCGGGACACTCGGTCGTGACCGTGCTCGACGAGTCGACCGGAGCGCCCGTTCCAGGTATCTGCGTCGTCGCCGACTACCGCGTCCAAGGGTGCACCGCCGCGGACGGCCGGGCCGTGGTCGGCCCGTTCTGGACGGAAGCCGACACCATGTCGACCTTCCGAGTCGCCGAGTCTCCGATCAACTACGCGGCGTCGACCGACGCACCGACGAGGATCGCGACCGAGACCACCGCGACGATCCGCGTACGCCGGGCGGCGGCGATCTCGACGGCGGTGCGAGGCGACACCGGTGGCCATCTGCCCTCGCTGGTGTGCATCGACGTCGCCCGCCCGCTGAGCCTGACCTCCGGCGGGACGGAGAGGTACTGCTCCTCCCCGGACACCGCAGGCCGGGTGACGTTCGGCCTGATCCCGCCCGGACCGATGCAGCTGCTGGTGAGCAGCAACCTGTACTCGATCCAGTGGCTCGGCCCGAACGGCGGCACCGGAGATCAGCGGCAGGCGTCCGTCGTGACCGGAGTCGCGGGGCAGATCGTCGCCGCACCGGACATCCAGATCCCCGTAAGCATGACGAGCATCAGCGGCACGATCGTCAGCGCGGCCACCGGTAAGCCGATCCCCGACGTGTGTCCCCGCGTCGTCGGCATCCCGTCCGGCCTCGCCAGCGTGACCTGCAGCGACGCGAACGGCATCTACTACGTGGGGAATCTCGGGCCTTACCAGTGGCCGCTCGTGGTCAGCGCGTACGGATACGCCGTCACGTGGTCGGGTGGAGCGGGCAACCGATTCGACGCGCTTTACGTGGGACCGGGTTACCAGACGGTCGACCTGCGGCTGGACTCGCAGGGGATCATCGCGCCGATCACGCCGCCGAGCGGAGCCGCCGACTGGCACGTCGACGTCTTCGACGCGCGTACCGGGGATCTGCTCGGGTCGGCCGCCGCAGGAGAGTCCATCCCGAGGCTGAATACGGGCTGGGTACTCATCCGCTACACCGACGGCGCCGGAAAGGCATGCTGGCTGCAACGCTCAGATCAGCGACGGCTCACGGCGTACTTCTGGGTAGCGGCGGGGTCCACCTCGACCGGTGTCGCCGTCGACTCGACGTGCACGACAGCGACTCCGGCGCTCAAGTCTCCGGCGCTGCCGCGTCGATGACCTGACGGCAAGAGCCCCGCCCTCCACGAGAGCGGGGCTCTTTCGCGTACGCCTATCGCCGGGGCAGCCCCTGGGTGAACGGCGTGGAGCCGCAGTTGACCTGGGCGTCGAGATTGAGATTGGTGACCACACCGGCCGTGACTCCGACCGGCGCCGCCACCACACGCCGACCCGGCGGCGCGGGCGGGCCGTACCAGCAACCCACGCCCTCCGCCCCGAAGTTGACGTAGACCGGCCCGGTGTTCAGCAGCGGAATCTTGTAGGTCCCCGTCTGAGAGTTGTCCGGCGCGAAGGATCGGTAGATGGCGTCCCCGGTCCGCGCGTCGTAGACGACCACCCACATCTCGTTCCAGCCACCGCTCGGCCCGCGAAGGGTTCCGGTCAAGGTGCCCTGAGGCGCCATCGTCACATTCATGGTTCCGGTGCCGTTCGGCGGGATCTGGGCCAACGTCGCCGAGAAGCGATCCGTCGCGCTGCCCGACCACGTCGTGGCGTACACGTAGGGGTAACCGATGAACTTCACCGGCCACTTGTACGGTCCCAGATCCTTGATCGTGTACTGACCCTGCGCGTTGGTGCAGCGTCCGCTAGGCAGCCCGAGAATGCCCGGATAGAACGCCCACGGATAGGTGCAGACCCCGGAGACCGGACTGCCGGCGGCGTTCTTGACGACACCGGTGATCGAGCCCGGTGGGTCCATCCGGACCGTCGGGATGGCGACGGTCGTCTTGCTCGGAATGCTGATCATCGTCGCCAGACGCTGGTCACCCGTACCACCGCTGGCGGTCACCCACTGATCGCCGTAGAGCTTCGGCGGCGGGGTGTACGGGTTACGCGACTGCCACGCGTACAACTGGAATCGCGGTGACCCTTCGAACGGACCCATCTCCACCCTGCCGTCCGACCACGAGCAGTAGGTTGGCCCGCGATCCTGAGTCCCGTTCGTCATGATCTCGACGACGTAGAAGCAGATGGTGCCCACGCCCTGGCCGGTGGCGGCGTCCACGACGTTGGTGGTGAGCGCCGCACCGCGTCGCAGTGTCCAGGAGACCTTGGTGGTCTGACCACGTTCGACATGGATGTAATGCTCGCCCGGCAGCGGGAAGTGGGTCGGTGCGCCGGTGAGTTCGTAGGTCCAGTCGCCCGGCACCACGTCGGTGACGACGATCTTGCCCGCCGATCCGCAGTGGTTTCCCGGGTCGGACGAGGTGTTGAGGTAGACGCACGGCTTGTCGACCGGCGCGCCCGTGTCCTGGTCGGTGACGGTGAACTCGACCGCGCCGAGCGGCAGCCATTGCTCGTTGACGACGACCTCGCCGCCCGCCGTCACCGTGAAGACGTCACCCGCCTCGAAGGTCTCCTTCTGGTGGGCCCATTGGTGTCCGTGGACGTTGTCCTCGATGGAGACCTTGTAGTCCCCGGGCGGGATGTTCTTCAGCGAGTACGCCCCGACGGTGCCGGAGTCCCAGGTGTAGGCGATGGCCGACCACGATTGGTCGACCTTGGTGACCGACACCGTCGACTCGATGGGCGCGCCCTTGTCGTCGGTGATCTGGCCCTTGACGACACCTGCGCCCACGCCGAGCGTGAAGTCCCGAGTCACCAGGTCGTACTGGGGAATCGACATGTGGTCGGCATTGAGGAAGTCGGGTGCGTTCCAGTTCCATCGCTCACGGAAACCCGCCGCGGTGATCCGGATCTTGACGTCCAAGTCGCCGGGTACGCCGGTGATGAGGTAGCGCCCGTCGGCATCGGTGCAGAAGGTGCCCGCCTCGGTTGTGGAGGTGGAGAAAAGGGTGAGGCAGGCGCCGGCGATGGGTGTGCCGGTCCCCTCCGCAGTCACGACCCCCGTCAGACCGACGGGATCGGCCACCGCCGGGGCCGCGAGCAGCGAAGACGTCAGCGCTGCGACGACCACCACGGCACCGAGTCTGAGCCGGTTTCGCGTACGTGTCATGCGCGAACGATAGCGACGCTCGGCAAAGTCTGGGGGGCGGCTGTGCGCCCGGTTCCAGCGAGATCAAAACCAGCCCGATCCGGCGATTGACCGCTGATCATGACGGTCATAGCGTTGGCGCGCCTTGTTCTTGCAAGCCTCACGGGGAGGTACGGCGTGATGCGCCGGACTGCAGCGATCGCAACGACGTTCACCTTGCTCGCCGGCTTACTCGCGGCGCCGTCATCGGCTCAGGCGGCCGGAACGCCGGGAGTTCTCGAGGGAACCATCACCGAGTACGAGACCGGGAAGCCACTCCCGGGCGCATGTGCTCGCGTCCTGAGCACAGCCTGGAACGAACTAGCCACGGCCTGTGCCGACGCCGACGGCCACTACGCCACCACCCCGCTTCAGGCGAACGTCCAGTTTCGAGTCCAGTTCACCGCGACCGGACATGCCGATCGCTGGGGGCCCAATGAGCCCACGGTCTTCACCTCCGGCGGCTACGGAGTCACCGCAACGGATGGTAGGACCCTCGACGCCGCCCTACCGGCCCGAGCGGGCACCGTTTCCGGACGCGTCACCGACCCGGAAGGCTCAGGCGAGTCGCTGCTGTACGTGGAGGCCCGAGTCGGCGGCGTGCGTAAGGGCACCGCCAGGACCAAAGCCGATGGGACCTACGAACTGACCGGCCTCGTCCCCGGCACCTACGACGTCGTCACGTACGGCGGTTGTCTCCCGGAGGTCACCGTCGCCGCGGTCGTCGTGACTGACGGCGGCTCGACAGCGGTGGACTCTCATCACGCCACTCGAAACTGCACGGGAGGAAACCGAACCTTCGCGGGCAAGGTGGTCGACGGGCTGACCGGGGCGGCCATCCCGAATGCGTCCTACCGGGTCGTGGCGTACGCATTCGACTTCGAGGTGGCGGCCGGATTCAGCGACGCGACCGGCGCGTACCTCGTGGACGGTTTGACGTCGTCGCTGAACACGCATCGAGTTGAGGTGTCCGCGCCCGGCTACGCGAAGCAATGGGCGTACGGCGGGCGCACGATGTCGATGGGAAGCCCGTTCAACCCGGGAATGACCGAGATTCCGCTGGCCCCGGCATGGGGAGGACTGCAAGGGCGGGTCACCGCGCCGGACGGCCAGCCGGTCAAGGCGACCGTGACGATCTTCGGGCCCGCCCGGCTACGCCGGAGCCAGGTCACGGCGGCAGACGGCAGCTACTCGTTCGCGGACCTGCCGCCGGGTGACTGGACCTTGCAGATCCAGCACGCCACTCTGGGCACGCAGTGGTACCCGCAGGTGCCGCCCAGCACTACCACGACCTCCGCTCCGCCGAATGCAGGACACATCACCATCGTCCCCGACACCGTCGCCACCCTGAACGAGCAGTACGCGGAACGAGCTCACGTCGCGGTGACGCTGCTCGACACCGTCACCGGTCAGCCGATCATCGACGGTTGTGTGACGGTATACGGCTCCTCGGTCTTCGATCCCCCCGCGCAAAGCTGCACCAACGCAAACGGTGTCTACCGCATGGACGTGCCTCCGGCGATCAGTGGAGCGGTCAACGCGGAATCGCCGGGCGCATTCCTCGGCAACCAGACCGGTATCGCGATGGCCTCCGGTCAGACAGTGCCGATCACCCTGCGGCTGCAGCCAGCCGGAACCATCACCGTGCCCATCCAGCACAATCCGGACGGCACGATTCCACCGGTGTGCGTGCTCGTCGTGCCGAAAACCACGTTCTCGACCCTGGGAAGCGAGCTGGGCCCTTGGTGTAACACGAACACCGGGGTCTCCCAGGACTCGATCACCGTCGGCAAGCTGTCCCTCGGCCCTGTCCAATTGTTCGTGTGGGCTAGTGACGCTTCCCAAGGCTCGCAATGGCTGGGCACCGTCGGCGGAACTGGTCAGCGGGAACAAGCGGCGGTGATCGACGTACGCCGTGGCGCCAACACCAGTCCGGTCGTCAAGCTCGACGCGGCCGCCACGGTGTGGGGTTCAGTCAGCGGCCAGGTCAGCGGCTCAGGCCTGACCGTTCTGGCCGGCGGAATGACTCCTGGCTTCCACTCGCAGTGTGGGACGAACTATGTCTATGCCTACTGCATGGACAACGACAGCGCGTACCAGTTGCGGCTCGGGCCCTATGCCTGGCCGTTGGAGGCGTACGCGCCATCCGTCGGGCTGACCTGGTCCGGTGGCGCCGGCAGCCGGGCAGACGCCCAACTCGTGCAGCTCCAGGCCGGAGCCTATGTTCGATATGACCTCACTCTCAAGCCCGGCGGCGATTTCACCCTCGACGTGCCGGAGGGGACTACGGGATGGCGGCTCGAGACGTTCGACGCGCGTACCGGTGACGCGGCCGGAATCTTCGTCACTCACACCGTCAGCTCGGTAGCCCGAGGACCGCATCTGGTCCACGCCGTCTACACCGCGAACGGTTCGGAGCACTCATGCTGGCTGTACGACACCAGCGTGCCGCTGCGGAAGCCGAATCCGATCTTCTACGCGGGATTCGACGGCCAGTCGACTCGGCTGACCATCCGCCCGGGTGTCACCTGTCTCGACCAGGTTCCGTCGCTCGCCACGCCGCTGCCGAGACGCTGACCGGGGCCCTCGCGGAAGGCTGGACCGAACCGGCTCAGGCCAGTACGCGTACCACCGCGGTCAGAACGAGTTGCGCCAACGCCACCGGGACCAGGACCAGCCAGCACAACCGCTGCAGCTGGTCCTCCCGGAGGCGGGGGTAGGAGACCCGGATCCAGATGACGGCGAACGCCACGGCGAACGTCTTGAGCAGCATCCAGAGCCAGCCCAAACTTTCCGGGCCGGGGCCGTGCCAGCCGCCGAGGAACAGCACCGAGGTCAACGCCGAGATCACGACGATGCCGACGTACTCCGCGAGCAGGAAGAACGCGAATCGCAGCCCGGTGTACTCGGTCAGGTAGCCGAAGACGAGTTCGGAATCGGCGATCGGCATGTCGAACGGGGGACGCCGGATCTCGGCGAGCCCGGCGATGAAGAAGATCACCAGCGCGGGCAGCTGCCAGGCGAGCCACCAGGGTCGCCAGGCCTCGACGATGCCGCTCAGCGACAGCGTTCCGGCCGCCATCGCGACGCTCGCCGCGGCCAGCACCAACGGCAGCTCGTACGCCATCAGCTGTGCGGCCGCACGCAGCGCTCCCAGCAGCGAATACTTGTTCGCCGAGGCCCAGCCGGACATGAGCACGGCGACCACGCCGACGCCGAGGACGGCCAACACGAAGAACAGCCCGATGTCGAGGGACTGACCGACGAGGTCACCGGGGCCGAGCGGGATCACCAGCAGCGCCAGCAGGTACGGCAACAACGCGACGATCGGCGCGAACTTGAACACCGGCCGGTCGGCGTCGCGCGGCGTGACGTCTTCCTTCTGCGCGAACTTCACGCCGTCGGCGACCAGCTGCGCCCAACCGTGGAACGCTCCGGCGTACATCGGGCCCAGCCGGCCCTGCATGTGCGCCATCACCTTGTGTTCGGCCTGCCCGACGATCAGAGGCAGGGTGAGGAAGGCGACCATGACGCCACCCACCCGGAGGGCCAACTCCAGCCAGACCGGCATCAGGCTTCTCCTCCCCCGGCGGCTGGTCCCCATTCCCCGGGCGCGGGAACGCCGGGTGGCCGCACCGCTTGCCGCCGCGGCCCGTCGCCGTGGCCTTCGCCGGGCTCCTTCGCTCCGGGCCACGGCTTGGCAACCCGGCTGGCCAGCACGAAGTCCTTGCGCAGCGGGTGACCCTCGAACTCCGGGGTGAGCAGCAGACGCGGCAGGTCGCCGGGGAATCCGATGCCGAACATCTCGCACGTCTCGCGCTCGTGCCAGGACGCGCCCGGGTAGACCTCGACGATCGAGGCGAGCACGGGCTCCTCGCGCGGCAGTCTCGTCCGCAGGAGCAGCCCGAACCGCTCACGGGTGGACCAGAGGTGCGCGACGACGGTGAAGCCGTCGGCCAGTTCGTCCACGGCGGACAGCCAGTCGAAGAAGTCGAGACCGAGCCCGTCCCGGGCGGTACGCACCGCCGAGACCCACTGGGCGGGCGGCACGTCGACCACGGCTCGGGCGTACGCGCCACCGCCGGAGACGCCGGGCTCGGCGGCGTCCAGCCCGGCCGATGCCAGCAGGCCGATCAGCCGCGGGCCGACCTCTTCGGGAGTCATGCGCCGATCCTAAACCGCTGCTGGGAATCGGGACCTACGTGGCTGCGGGCCGTTTGTACACTCAGGGTCCCCCTGGCGGCCCAGCCGCTGGTTTCCCCCTCGGGAGGCATCGTGCCGGAGCCCCGCGACTTCGCGGAGTTCTACGCGAGCACGTTCCCGTCCCTGACCACGCAGGTCTACCTGCATACGGGGGATCTCGCCGAGGCGCAGGACGTCGCGCAGGAGGCGTACTGCCGGGCTTTGATCCGCTGGCGCGAGGTCGGCACGTACGACGATCCGATCGCCTGGGTCCGCCGGGTCGCCTGGAATCTGGCGACCAGCCGCTGGCGGCGCATGCGCCGGGGGATGGAGCTGCTGCACCTGCACCGGGTCGAGGTGGAGACGCCCGGTCCGACACCCGACCGGGTCGCGCTGCACCGCGCGCTGCGGCTGCTACCCGAACGCCACCGGCAGGCCGTGATCCTTTTCTATCTGGAGGATCTGACGATCGCGGAGATCGCCTCGCTCACCGGCGCCGCCGAGGGCACGGTCAAGTCGTGGCTGCACCGGGCCCGCGCCACCCTCGCCGAACACCTCGTCCCGGACCGGGAGATCGACCATGTCCGCACCTGACCGGCTGCGCGCACTGCTGCGTCAGGCGGAGGCCGAGGTCCGCGCGCAAGTCACGATTCCGCCGCTCCTTCATTTAAAGCATCGGGTACGCCGAAGGAAACTCGCCCGCTCCGCGGCTGCCGGGGCGGGCGTCGTGCTGACCGTCGCGGCGTTGTTCCTGGCTCCTCGCGTACGCGGACCGGAGCGGGTGCCGCTGGCCGTCTCGCCGCCGCCCGTGCCGACGCCGACGGGAGACCCGGCCGAGCCGCCCAGCATCTCGGGCACCTCGCGCGACGAGGCCCGCCGCCCGGAAAGCACACCCGTGCAGGCGTTGCCCCGGCTGCAGGTCCAGCCATTGGCCGTCACCGCCCACCTCACCGAGGCCGAAGTCGCCGCCCACATCGTCGTGCGTACCAGTGGTTTCGGCTCGATCCGGGTGACCGTCCAATTCGCCTACCCGACCGGCAGATTCGCGTACGCGACCGAGGAGGAGACCTTCACGGTCACCGGCACGGGCCGCAACGAGTTCGTCGAAGTCGTCGGCATGAGCCTCGCCCGCGCGTGCGCCACCGCCGCCACGCCGACCGGTGACTTCGTCAGCGTGACCGCCCGCTACGAAGTGGCCGGAAGACCGGACGACGACCTCAACGGGTACGCCTTCATCCAATGCCCCTAGCGATCGTCCGAGCAACGCTCCTCTGGACTCGAGCTCGGCTGATCGACGCCGCGATCATTGTGCCGGTGGGCGGGCATCTCGGCGCGCCAGTGTCACCACCGGCCGAAGGGCAGGGTCGTCCAGGTGGTGCCACCGTCGGTGGTGAGGTGCAGGGTCACCTGGCCGGTGCCGGGCTCCGACAGCACATACAGCGCGGTGTTCGCGTCCTTCACGAACCCGCCCTGGATCGACGTGCCAGGCGGTAGGTGGGCGACGTCGGTCCAGTTTGCGCCGGCATCGGTCGTGCGGTACACGTGGGCGCCACTGCCGGTAAGCCAAGCGATCGTCGCTGAGACCGGGTTGACGTCGTCACCGCCGGGCGCACCGCCGGGATGTGGTTGCCAGCTGTACCCGCCGTCGGTCGATGTGGCGAGCTGCCAACCGGGAGCGTGGCCGCCGGCGACGAAACACACCGCCCACAGCCCGCCTTTACGGCCGGCGGCGAGGTACGCGTCGGCCACATTGGGATGCGACAGGCCGGCGCACGGGTCGGTGGCGGCGCTCCAATGCGCCCCACGGTCATCAGTGCGGTACCACCCCACGTCGGTGCCTTGCCCGCGCAGCGCGATAGCGCTGCCGGCGGACAGGACCGCGAGGCTGGTGATCGGTCCGCTGCCGGGCGGTTGACTGGCCGTTGGTTCAGGCCGCGTGCCAGCGGTCGCGACGAGTACCCGACCGTTGTGGGCGAGCCAAAGCGTCCGGCCGGCGAGGCCGCCGCCCTCACTCTGGGTGGGATCAGCACCCAAGTCCCAACTGCTCCACCATCGCCCACCGTCGAGCGAGCCCAGCACCTTGGTGCCATTGACGATCCACAGTGTCGAGTCGTCGGCCACCACGAGGCCGAGGGGCACGTCGATGCCGCCGTCGATGCCGTCGAGCGCCCCGACGGTGGTCCAGGTCCGCGCGAGATCGGTGCTGCGCATCACCGTGTATCGGCGCGGAGCGCTCGCCGTAGCGCACGGGTCCGCGTCACAGCTGTGGGTGATCGCGAACATCGTGCCCGACGGGGCAGCCTCGATCGCGTCCAGCGGCAACCGAACCGCCACCCTCGCAGTAGCGGGCGCGGCGTGCCGCCGGCCGTCGGCCTGCCACACCCCACCGGTCAGAGCGATCATGGCGCCCGCCGCGGCGGCGGTCGTGATCCAACGGCGCGTCGTGCGCCGGTCCCCGCGGGTGCGCACGTCCACCGCGTCCGGCCAGTTCACGCCGGCCGCGTCCGCGCGCAGGTCGGCGGCGAGCTTTGTCAGGTCAGACATGGTTGGCCTCCGTCATGTCGATGAGGGTCCCAAGAGTGCGCCGGCCGCGGGCGAGGCGGGCCTTCACGGTGCCGACCGGCACACCGGTCTCTACCGCGATCGCCGCCACCGGCAGGTCCAGAATGTGGTGCAGGACGACGGCGATGCGCTGGTCAATCGGTAGAACCTTGAGCGCGGCGATCAACGCGACCGTGTTCTCGCCCGGTGCCGGCGCCGGATCGGGCAGCCCGTGACGGCGGTAGGCGGCCAGCCGCCCGCGCTGCTTGCGCCAGCTGTTGGCGACGATCCGCCAACCCACCACCCGAATCCACGCCTCCGGGTCAGGGCTGCGGCCGACGCGTCCCCACCGTTGCCATGCGCGGGTGTACGCCTCCTGCGCGGCGTCCTGCGCCTCGCCGAGATCCCCGCAGGCCGCGTACAGGAACTGCAGGACGCGCACCCGGGTGCCCCGGTAAAACTCGTCGAATCGATCGGCGTCGCGCACTTGCCCTCCCTCGTCCTACGGTCGCTCCTGCCCCCATAACCCGCCGGGGTGGCCGCCGGTTGCATCACGTCGGCGAAGACTCGACACGCGCGGCCCGCCCCGACATCGCCTCGGACGTGTATCTGACTGGCAGGCTGGCCGGTCGACGGTGTCGGCAGAGCATGTCCATCGGTAGGTTCCCTGGCATGGCGACCGTACGGAACGTCCTCAGCGTCGCTGGGCATCTGCTGCTGGTGGTAGCTGGCATCGTGGCGGTCCTGGTGACGACCTCTGACCTGGCCTACCCGGCGCTGCGGCACGCGTTGGTCGCGTTGGTCGCCGCCCTGTGTGTGGTCTCGGTGCTGGGTCGGTTCCGGCGAGGATGGGGACCGGTATCGGGCACGATGGCAGCCCGACTCGTACGGGCGGTGGGTACGGCCCTGGCCGGGCTTGGCGCCGTGGGGGTGATCCTCGGGTTCGCCCAGGGCGGCTTCCCGTCCGACCGGGCCAGCGGCGGTGTACGGATCTACACCGTGGTTCTGGTCGTCAACCTCGCGGCAGTCCTAGCTGCCACGAGCCGGGACAGTGGGCTCACGCCGCGGGCGATGGTGTCCAGCGTCGGTTTTGGTCTGATCGCTGCGGCGATGTTCGCGGCTGCGGTGCCGACCCTGCCACCCGGGCTGGTCGGGCTCGGCGTCCTCCTGGTCGCCGGGGCCGGCGTCGGCGCCGGGTTGTTCGCCCGCCCTGCCGAGGGTCGGCTGGTGCCTGGGCTGCTCGCCATGGTCACGGCCTGTCAGGCCGTGTACTTCGTGGCGGCGGTGCTCTACCGGTACGGGCCGGACGCGTGGATGCCGTACGCCGGTCCCGGGCCGCTGACCCCGGAGGGCCAGTTGGACCAGAACCGTGCCGAAGCGATCGACCCGTACGGGGTTCTCCTCCTGCTGGGCCTGATCGCGGCGATGATCGTGGTCGGCGCAGTGATGGCCGCGCGGCACGGCCGCGTCACACAGGCGCCCGTGGCGGTTCCCGGGGTACCGCCGGGGAATACCGCACGTTAGGAATACTGATAATGCCGCCGGTTAACTGACACCAGTCATGTCGATCGCCGCAGCTCCACCGTTACTGGGTAGGGGGGTGGAACCACGGGGGCGGTCAAGGCGAGCGGGTCGGGCCGGTCGACGCCGCCGATGCCCGGGTCCTCGGCCGCGATCTTCTCCTGCAGACGCAGGATGCCGTGCAGGAGCGCCTCCGGACGCGGCGGGCAGCCGGGGACGTAGACGTCGACCGGGATGATCTGGTCGACCCCCTTGGTCACCGAGTAGCTGTCCCAATAGGGTCCGCCGCAGTTGCTGCACGCGCCGAACGAGATGACGTACTTCGGCTCGGGCATCTGGTCGTAGAGCCGCTTGATCGCCGGCGCCATCTTGTCGGTGACCGTCCCGCTGACCACCATCAGGTCGGCCTGCCGGGGGCCGTGCGCGAACGGGATTACTCCCATGCGCATGAAGTCGTGCCGGCCCATGCTGGACGCGATGAACTCGATGGCGCAGCAGGCCAGGCCGAAGTTGAAGACCCACAGCGAATAGCGGCGGCCCCAGTTCAGGACGAACTTGATGGGGTGGCCGAGGACCGCGGGCAGTTGCGCCATACCCGTCAGAGTAATGCGTACCGGGGTCAGGCGGCTTCCGGGACGACCTCGGTGGTGAATCCGCGTAGGAAGAGCAGGGCCAGCCCGACGATGACAGCGGGCACCACCGTGAAGCCGAGCAGCACTCCCAGCTCGGCATGGGAGGTCTGGACGGCCGAGACGCCGGTGGTGCTGGAGACGTAGCCGAAGAACTGCAGGACCTGCCCGAAGATTCCGGGGCCGAGGGCCAGCCCCAGCGTTTCCCCGGCGGTCCACACCCCGGTGAAGACGCCCGCCTGACGTTTACCGGTCCGGGCCGTGTCGTACGCGATGCAGTCGGGCAGCAGTGCCAAGCCGAAGAGCTGCTGACCGGCGTATCCGAAGCCGATCACTGCGATCATCGCGTACACGAGGAAATGCGGCACGAGCGGCGCGGTCGCGAGCGCGAGCGTGGCCAAGGTGAGGGTGGCGGAGGCCAGGATGTAGCCGCGGACCTTGCCCAGCCGCTCGCCGATCCGCCGCCAGAGTGGGGTTACGACCAGCGCCGGGGAGACCACGGTGAGGAAGAGCAACGGCATCGCGCCGTGGTCGTGCAGCACGTGGTCGGCGAAGTACTGGACGCCCGCGAGCATGCACGCGACCCCGGTCGCCTGGACCACGAAGCAGGCCACCAGTACGCGGAACGGCCGATTGGCCGCGACCACCTTGAGCTGGGCACGGAGCGTCGGTTCGGAGGCTTGGACCGCGCCGATCGGAGCCGTCGCGGTGCCGTAGAAGGCGCAGAGCGTGCCGACGACCATCATCGTGGCGACGAACAGGCCCATCAGCCGGTGCCCGGAGATGCCGCCGCCGGTGGTGTCCACGATCCACGGCGCGACCGCACCCGAGACGAGAATGGTGGTCGCCAGCAGACCGACTCGCCAGGTCATCATCCGCGTACGCTCACCGGCGCTGTCGGTCATCTCGGCCGGCATGGAGACGTACGGGACCTGGAAGAACGCGAACGCCGTGGCGGTCAGGAGGAAGAGGACCGCGACGTAGCCGACCGCCAGCACGGGACTGCCCCCCGGCGGCACCGGGCCGAACGGCGCGGCGAAGAGGGCGGCGAAGAGCACCGCGAGGGTGAGCCCGGCGCCCAGGAGGTACGGCCGTCGCGCACCCCAGCGGGTCTGCGTCCGATCGGACACCCGGCCGACGAGCGGGTTGGCGACCACGTCCCAGGCCTTGGGAGCCAGCACCAGAAGTCCCGCAAGTCCGGCGGAAACGCCTAGAGTATCGGTCAAATAGGGCAGCAGGAGCAGTCCGGGAACAGTGCCGAACGCCCCCGTCACCAGCGAGCCGAGTGAGTACCCGATGCGGACGCGCGGGGACAGGGATTCGCTGTCGGCGGGAGCGACAGCCACACTGTTCTGCATGGGCACCGCCTCCATGGGCACAGAGCGTACGGGAGTGAGAATTAGTCGCGTACCGGCTGGGGTCGCCGCGGGACATCCCGCGACGGTCGAGGCTGGCCTCCGCGTGCTGGCCGAGGGCGGCAACGCCGTCGACGCCGCGATCGCCGCGACCTTCGCCTCCTGCGCCGCCGAGACCATCCTGTGCGGCCTGGGCGGCGGCGGCTTCGCCACCGTGTTCTCGGCCAACTCCGGCAGCGTCGCCGTCATCGACTTCTTCTGCGCGATGCCGGGACTGTCCGGCCAGGTTCCGGGACCGATGGTACCGATCGAGATCGACTTCGGCGGGGTGCCGATTCCGTACTCCATCGGCGGGGCCTCGGTGGCCGTCCCGGGTGTCCCGGCGGGCTGCGCCGAACTGCATCGCCGCTTCGGCCGCCTGCCCTGGCTGGAGATCGTGCAACCGGCGTACGACGTCGCGCACGCGGGCGCGCCGATTCCGCCACCGCAAGCTGAGGCGCTGCGGTCCATCGCCCCGGCGATGATCCTCGACCAGGGCGGTCCGGCGTACGCACCGGAGGGGCGGCTCCTCGAAGGCGGCGGACTGCTGCACCACCCTGGTCTCGACGACGCCTTCGCACTACTCGCCTCGGGTTACGACGAGTTCGCCGAGTACACCGCGGGTCTCATGGTGGACGCGGTGCAGGCCGGTGGTGGTGTCCTCAGCCGGAAAGACGTCGAGGCGTACCAGCCGATCTCGCGGCCGGTCCGATCCGCCACGCTCGGCGGACGGCACGTATGCGGACGGCTCGACCTCAATCGCACCCTCCCCACGATCGCCGCCCTGCCGCGGATGGACGTCCTCACCAGGCCCGAACGGGCGGTCGCGCTCGGCCGGGCGCTTCAGGAGAACGCGCATCGCCCCGAGGGTCTCGGCGAGACGACCAACATCTCCGTGGTGGACGGCGAGGGCAACGCCTGCGTCGTCACGCATACGCTCGGACTCGGCTCCGGCGTCTGGCTGCCGGACCTGGGCATCCACCTCAACTCGATGCTCGGCGAGGGCGAACTGCTCGCCGGGCACATCCATCCCGGCGACCGGGTCCACTCGATGATGAGCCCGCTCGTGGTGCTGTCCCCGGAGGGCGACCTCGACTTGGCCATCGGTTCGGCGGGTGCCTCCCGCATCCGGTCAGCGCTGCTCAGTACCTTGATCGCGTACCTGGTCGAGGGGCGCTCGGTGCCGGACGCGGTCGCGGCACCCCGGCTGCACGTCGCCGGGCAGCTCGCCCATCTGGAGCCCGGCTACCCGGCCGACGCCGCCGACGCGCTGGCCGAGTCCGGGTTCGTCGTGCAGCAGTGGGAGCAGACCAATCACTACTTCGGCGGGGTGAGCGCCGTCGGGCGTACCGGGGCGGCCGGCGATCCTCGGCGCGGCGGGCACGCCCACGTCCTCTAGCGAAGGCTGCAGAAGGAGTCAGCGGGTGTGGCCGGCGCCGGTCACGACGTACTTCGTGGAGGTCAGCTCGGGCAGCCCCATCGGGCCCCGGGCGTGCAGCTTCTGCGTCGAGATGCCGATCTCCGCGCCGAAGCCGAACTCGCCGCCGTCGACGAACCGGGTCGAGGCGTTGACCAGCACCGCTGCCGCGTCCACCCGGGCGGTGAACTCGTTCGCGGCGGCCAGCGATCCGGTCACGATCGCCTCACTGTGGCCGGTGCCGTAGCGCGTGATGTGCTCGATCGCCTCGTCCAGCGAGTCGACCACCGCCACCGAGATCTCCAACGCGAGGTACTCGGTCGCGAAGTCTTCCTCCGTCGCCGGGACGACCGCCTCGTCGAACACCGCCACGTCGCGCGTACCGTGCACGGTCACCCCCGCGTCGCGGAACGCGGCCAGCGCCACCGGCAGGAACTCACCCGCCACCGCCGAGTGGACCAGCAGGCTCTCGGCCGCGTTGCATACCGACGGCCGCGAGGTCTTCGCGTTGAGCAGGATCGACAGCGCCATGTCCAGATCGGCCGACTCGTCGACGTAGATGTGGCAGTTGCCGACCCCCGTCTCGATCACCGGCACCGTCGATTCTTCGACGACACTGCGGATCAGGCCCGCTCCCCCACGCGGGATCAGCACGTCGACCAGGCCACGGGCCCGCATCAGGTCGCGTACCGTCTCGCGGGACGACGGATCGACCAGCTGCACGGCGTCGGCCGGCAGCCCGGTCTTCGCGATCGCCTCCCGGAGCACCTCCACGATCGCGGCGTTCGAGTTCGCGGCGCTCGACGAGCCCCGCAGCAGCACGGCGTTACCCGACTTCAGGGTCAGCCCAGCCGCGTCGGCGGTCACGTTCGGCCGCGCCTCGTAGATGATGCCGACCACGCCGAACGGCACGCGTACCTGCCGCAACTGCAGGCCGTTGGGCAGCGTCGAGCCGCGCACGACCTCACCCACCGGGTCGGCCAGCGCGGCCATCTGCCGCAACCCGTCCGCGATCGCCACCAGCCGCGCGGGCGTCAGCGCCAGCCGGTCGATGATCGACTCGCTGGTCCCCTGCTCACGCGCCGCCGCGACGTCCAGACCGTTCGCCTTCACAATCTCGGCGGTACGCGTGACGAGCGCGTCCGCCATGGCGATGAGAGCATCGTCCTTGACTGCGCGGGTAGTGGTGGCCAGCGTCCGGGCGGCGACGCGGGCGCGCTGAGCGAGTTCGGTGACGGACATGGCTTCACCTTTCCATCAGTGCGTTGATCATGAACCTAAGGTTCCACTCCGGGTCATAACCGGACCATAGGTTCATGATCAACGTGAGTTGAGGACGACGAGGTCGTCGCGGTGCACTACTTCACGTTCGTATGCCGGGCCGAGCGAAGCGGCGAGTTCGCCGGTGGACCGGCCGAGCAGTCCGGGCAGTTCCAGGGCGTCGTAGTTGACGAGCCCCCGGGCGACCGGCTTGCCCGCCTCGTCGACGAGATCCACCGGATCGCCCGCCGAGAAGGCCCCGTCTACCCCGGTGATGCCGGCCGGGAGCAGGGACTTCCGCCGTTCGACGACGGCGGCCACCGCACCCGGATCGAGGAAGAGCCGCCCGCGCGCCTCGGTGGCATGGGCCAACCAGAACAGGCGGGCCGATGCGCGTACCAGTTGGGCCGAGAAGAGAGTGCCCACCTCGTCGCCGGACAGGGCCGCGACCGCTTGGGGCGCGGAGGTCAGGACGACCGGGATGCCGGCGCCGTTGGCGATGCGCGCGGCCTGGACCTTCGTGACCATGCCGCCGGTGCCCACGCCGGCCTTGCCCGCGCTGCCGATGGCGACGCCGTCGAGATCGGCCTCGCTCGTGACCAAATCGATGCGCGACGTGCCCGGCAGGGACGGGTCGCCGGTGTACAGACCGTCCACATCGGAGAGCAGAATGAGCAGATCCGCCTCGACCAGCGCGGCGACGAGCGCGGCGAGCCGGTCGTTGTCGCCGAACCGGATCTCGCTTGTGGCGACGGTGTCGTTCTCGTTGACGATCGGAATGACCCCGAGATCGAGCAGGCGCTGGAGAGTGCGCCGCGCGTTGCGGTAGTGCGAGCGCCGGGTGACGTCGTCGACGGTGAGCAGAACCTGCCCGACCGTACGCCCATGGGCCGCGAACGCCGCGGTGTACGCGTGCATGAGCAGACCCTGACCGACGCTGGCCGCCGCCTGCTGGGTGGCCAGATCGCGCGGTCGCCGCGGCAGGCTCAGCGGGGCGAGACCGGCCGCGATCGCGCCGGACGAGACCAGGATGACCTGCTTGCCCACCAGCTCGCCCGCGGTGAGCGCCTCGACGAGCGCGTCGAGCCGGGCCGCGTCGAGCCCGCCGGACGCCGTGGTCAGCGAGGAGGACCCCACCTTGACCACGATTCGCCGCGCACTCGTGACTGTCTGCCGCACCGGACCATTCTGACCTGCGTGAATCCACGGCTGTCGGAGGTATCCCATAGTGTGGGGCGATGTGAGCCCTGAGGAGTACCGCGAGCAGGTTCTGCAGCTCGTCGAGCGCATCCCGGCCGGACGGGTGATGAGCTATGGCGCGATCGCCGAGTACCTCGCGGACGTCTCCGGACGCTGCTCGGCCCGCCAGGTCGGCACGATCATGGCCCGCTACGGCGGCGGGGTCCCCTGGCATCGTGTCGTGAATTCGTCAGGACGGCTGCCGCCGGGGCACGAAAGGCGGGCCGCGAGCCTGCTCGAAGCCGAAGGTGTGCAGCTACGAGCCGGTCGGGTGATCATGCAGACCACCTCCTGGTACCCCGAAGATCACACGTCCGGCCGTTGAGACTGCGTTCGGTGAGCGTCTAGCCTTTCTCCGTGATCGACATGGACGCGGCCATCGGCTTCGTGGTGGCCAAGGGCGACCAGGTCGACCGTGCGCGCCTTTCCTACCTGAGGACCGGGGCCACACCGTCCGACGACATCCTCGACAAGGCCGAGACGGGGCAGAGCCGCGACGGCGGCTGGCCGGCGTACTGGGCCGACGGGATCGCCTCCGTCGACGCCACCTGCTTCCGGCTGGCCGAACTCGACGACCTCGGCGCTCTCGGCCGGCAGCCGGCCCGGCGCGCGCTCGACTGGCTGACCACTCGCCAGCACGCCGACGGTGGCTGGGAGGAAGACGCCAGCCTGGCCGAAATCGCCCCACCCTGGGCCGTCCCAGGTGACCCGGAAGCCCGCCTCTACATCACGGCCAACGCCGCCTTCTGGCTCACCGTCGCCGGGCAGGACGCCCGGTCCGCCGGCCCGCTCGACGACCGCCCCGGTGGTGCGTACGCGGGTGTCGTGGCCAAGGCCGCCGAAGCGCTGCGCACCGAAGTGCAGTCCGACGGAACCATGCCGACCTTCCTGGTCGCGACCTGGCTTTCCGCCGCAGTGCTCTATCGGCACGACATGTTCTACGAATCCGTACGCCTGCAGCAGCGCCTGATCGAGCGGATGCCCGAACTGACCGCCGCCGACGCCGCCTGGCTTGCCGCCGCCAACCGGCGAGTGGGCGTACGCGACGACGACCCGCTGATCATCAACGCCATGCTCCGCCTGCGCCAACTCCAGCGCAGCGACGGCGGCTTCAGCAGCGACGACGGAGCGACCTTCGACGTGCACACCACCCTCGCCGCAATTAGGGCCTGTAGGTAGCACCCCGCTATTTGCTCCCTGGCGGCGTTGCTCGACACCTCGTTGCCCCGAGGCAACGTCGGCGTCGTGCGCCTTGCCAGGAACCAAATATCGGCGCGACCAGCCTCAGAGCAAAAGCAAAGCGAAAAGCTGGACCAGTCGGCCAACGCCGTATAACTATGCGAACGCCGTCCAACCCCACTCGCCGTAACCCACTACGGCTAGGCACCAACCAGAGCCGGAAATGAGCAACCCACGGAGGGATCAAGCCTGACCGCCCTCCGTGGGTTGCTCATTTCCGGCTAAGAAGCCCTAGTACACGGGCAAAGACGGATCAACCTGCTTGATCCAAGCCAAAACCCCACCCTGAACATGCACAGCGTTGCCAAAACCCGCGGCCTTGAGAGCAGCCAACGCCTCAGCTGACCGAACCCCAGACTTGCAGTGCAGCACGATCTGCTTGTCCTGCGGAAGATCGGCGAGAGCCTGACCCGACAGGATGTCTCCCTTGGGGATGAGCGTCGACCCGGGGATGCGGACGATCTCGTATTCGGCCGGTTCGCGTACGTCGACGAGGAAGATGTCCTTGCCGGCGTCCTGCCAGTCCTTCAGCTCGCTCGCCGTGATCGTCGAGTTCTCGGTCGCGGCCTGCGCCTCGACCGACACCGCGCCGCAGAAGTCGTCGTAGTCCTCTAGCAGCTCGGTCTGGGTCGCGTTCTCGCCGCACAGTACGCAGTTCGGATCCTTGCGTACCTTGATCTTGCGGTAGCTCATCTCCAGGGCGTCGTAGACCATGAGCGAACCGACGAGCGGCTCGCCGACTCCGGCGAGAAGCTTGATCGCCTCGGTGACCTGGATCGCGCCGATGCTGCCGCACAGTACGCCGAGGACGCCGCCCTCGGCGCAGCTCGGCACCATGCCGGGCGGCGGGGGCTCGGGGTAGAGGCAGCGGTAGCAGGGACCGTGCTCGGCCCAGAAGACGCTGGCCTGACCGTCGAAGCGGTAGATCGAACCCCAGACGTAGGGCTTACCGGCGAGGACGGCGGCGTCATTGACCAGGTAGCGGGTGGCGAAGTTGTCCGTACCGTCCACGATCAGGTCGTACTGGCCGAAGATGTCGAAGACGTTCTCCCGGTCCAGCGCGGTGTTGTGGATCTGAACCTGGACGTACGGGTTGATCTCGCGGATCGACGCGGCGGCCGATTCGGCCTTGGACCGGCCGACGTCGGACTGGCCATGGATGATCTGGCGCTGGAGGTTCGACTCGTCGACGACGTCGAACTCCACGATGCCGAGGGTGCCCACACCCGCCGCGGCCAGGTACATCAGGGCCGGCGAACCCAGGCCGCCCGCGCCCACACAGAGGACCCGGGCGTTCTTGAGCCGCTTCTGCCCCTCGACCCCGACGTCGGGGATGATCAGGTGGCGCGAATAGCGGCGGATCTCATCGACCGAGAGCGACTCGGCCGGCTCGACCAGCGGCGGCAAAGACACGGTGAAGCTCCTGCCTGCGATGCGTGATGTTACGGCGACTCGGCCATTCTTGCTCGCGCGTGTGAATTCTGGCCATGACGTCTACCACGTGGGACGCGGGAATATATTCGCCCCGGGCAATCAACGCCGGGCATCACGGGATCGGCGGACCGGTGTATCGCTTTCCGTCGAGGTACGGCCACGAGTTCGCGACGCAGCCTTTCAGACCGTAAGTCTGCTGTTGCATGACCGGTGCGGGCTGACCCCGGCCGGGACACGCCTCGTGATAGAGCCCCAGTTGGTGGCCGACCTCATGGTTGATCGCGTACGCCTGATAGACGTCGAGCGGGGCGTTGTAGTCCGGAATGGCGGTCAGCCAGCGGGCGAGGTTGATGATCACTTGGCCGGTGATCCGGCACGACGTGTAGCGCTCGGTATGCAGACCGCCCGCCGCGCACATCTTCTCCGACGTCGCCGGGGTGGCCAGGTAGATCACGAACTCGTGGCTGGCGCCTTTGGGGACGCGCTGGAACTTCGTCTTCCCTCCGGCGATCCAACTCCGGGGATCACCCAGGACGGTCTCGACGGTCGAGGCGAAGGCGGCGGCGTCCTGCCCGGTCCCGTCCTCCACCGCGATCTGATACCTCCGCAGGGTGCCACCCGTGCCGAGCACCTTGCCGGTGCCGCCCGCGTACGCGAAAGTGCCCGGGCCGCTCTGGACGACGCCGGCGGATTCGACCGCGGCGGACGGCGAGGCCGACGGCTCGGTGGCGACCGCCGCGTTCAGCGAGGTGGTCGGCGACGGAGCGGGAGCACCCGCCGACGGTCCGGCCGCCGCCTCGGACGGACTCGACGGACTACGCAGGAGAAGACCGGCGACCGAGCCGACCAGGATCACCAAGACGGCGACGGCCAGCGCCCGCCGACGGCGCATCTGGGCTCGACGGCGCGCGGCCCGGCGTTGTGCCCGTGGCCCGGGCTGCCGAGGCGCGGCCTCGGAAGAGCGGTACGCCGGCCGCTCGCGCAGGTCCGTCCGCCGCAATTGGGCGGTGTCCTGGCGAGGGTAGTGAAGCTCCGGCGCGGAGGGCGGATGCCGGCGGTCTTGGCTCATGACCGCTCAAGCCTGCCATAGATCGGCTCAGACGGACGCGATTCACGCACGTTCTTGAGTCTCGCGTTATCCGCGGGTGGCGGGCCGACACCCTTGCGTTATCCACGGGTGGCGGGCCGACACCCTTGCGTTATCCCGGGATAACGCGGCTATTTCGCGAATCTAAGCCGCATTATCCGGCATCTTGCGCGGAGGACGCCGAAGGAGACGCCGCCAAAGACGCGGAAGACGCGGAAGCCTGCGAGGAGGCGGAAGCGAAAAGCCCGAGGATCGCCCGAGCGACCACCCGAGGAACCTCCATCTGGGCGACGTGCCCGACGTCAGGCAACAGCAGGAGCCGGGTGTCGGGGATGGCCCGGGCGACGCGGGAAACGGCGCGGACGTCGACGAGCCGGTCTCGGAGACCGGCGATGACCAGGGTCGGCACGGTGATCCGCCGGGCCATCGCCCACAGCGATCCCGGGCCGGGCAGCTGCGCCCGGAGGAACGAGAGCACGAGTCCGCGCATCGCGCCGGTGTACGCACTAGCGAAGTGCTGCACCTCGGAGCGCCGTCGCGCTTCGGTGACCGCCTCGGCTAGCCGTTGGGGCGGGATGGCGTCCGGATTGGCGAAGCAGGCTCGCAGTACTTCGGTGGCGAGCTGTTCGGGCGGGATCGCCGCCATCTGCCGGGCCGCCAGCCGATCCACCCGAGGGAGCGCGAGGAACGGGACGACCCGTCCTTGCAGGGACCGCCGGGGATCGAGGAAGGGCATCGCTGGAGAGACGAGGGTGAGGGTGCGGACGAGATCCGGCCGGACCGCGGCCACGCGTACGCTCACCGCCCCACCTAGGGAGTTCCCGACCAGATGGACGGGTCCTCGATCGGTCTGCTCGATCAAGGTGATCACGCAGTCGGCGAAGGCGCGCTGGGAGTACCGCGGAGCCGGATCGCTGTAGCCGAAGCCGGGCAGGTCCAACGCCAGCCCGTCGACCCGGGGCTGAAGCAGGCCGGCCAGGTCGGTCCAGTTCTGCGAGGATCCGCCGAGCCCGTGCACGTAGAGCGCGGGTTCGGCCCCGGGCGCCGGAGTCTCGCGGACGAAGATCGAACGGCCACCGATCTCGACTGCGTGCCCGGGCCAGGGTGGTACGGGCGGGCCGGCCGGAGGCAGCTCGTCGTCCTCGGCGAGGACGGCGCGTCTCATGGCAGCAAAGCGCTCAGCCGTCGGTTGACCGCCGCCAGCGTCGCGCGTACGACCGCTTGCCGGGGGTCGCCGGAGACGAGCGCGGATCCGGCGAGTTGCTCGACCCAGCCGTCGCAGACCAGCAGAACCACGACGACTGCAACTTCACAGCTGCCCATTGGCAGGATGGCCGCCTGCTCGACGTAGCAATGCCCTCGGGTCTGCCCGTCGGCGGACTCGCTGAGCAGCTCGTCGACCGCGTTCGCAGCGGCGGCCGCGCACAGCCGCAGGACGTACCCGTCGACCGCTGGACCGTTCGAGACGCCGAGCGCCACTCGTTCACCGGCGACGAGGCGTACCTCGACCGTCGCGTCCAGCCCGAACGTGCTCACTTGCACGTGGTCGAGGACGACCCGGGCCGCCTCGGCGGGTGGAGTCAGGGCCGGTGGGCGGCCGGGCTCGGGCTGCTCGTCGGGGCGGCCGAACCGGTCACCACCGGGACGCAACGGATCCGGATAGCGCCCGCGCATCGTGACCGGGTGCCGTCGCCTCGGCTCGCGCGGCGCGGCGCTCGCCGGGATCAGCCCCGGCGGCAGCGGCGGGCTCGCCCCGCGCTGGGCCGGTGGGATCGGAGTGCGGTCGGGGCGCGGCTCGGCTGGACCGACGGGCTGCGCCGGCACCTGCAGCCTTGGTGCTTCCTCGTGGGCCGCAGGCGGCTCGGGCGAAGGCGGCCCGACCGGCGAAGGTCCGACCGACGGAACGGCTGGCGAAGGCACGGCCGACGAAGGCGAAGGCGAAGGCGAATACGGCGCTGGTGAAGAAGAAGGCGCTTCCGAAGGAGTGGGCGTCGGGCGGGCCGGCGGCTCGGCGACCAGGCCCATCCGCTCGTTCAGCATCCGCGCGACGACCCGGCTCACGTAGGCCGGATCGGACCCGTCGGCGAGATCGAGCCGCAGCGTGTGACCGCCGGTAGCGGTCGCCCGGAGCTGGGCGTCCCGAACCCCGGGCACGTCGCGGACGGCGGACAACACCGTGGCCACGTCGAATCCGTCGGGCCGATCGGACGGCGGCAGGTCGTCCCGGCGCAGCCCGGACGCGATGCGCGACAACGCGGGCGCGGGAGCGGGCGGCTCGGTGTTCGGCTCGGGAATGCGCGGTACGTCCGGTTCGGACGGAACTCGCTGCGGCAGGCTGTGGGTCGGCTCGCTTCGATCCCGTGCCACCGGCGACGGCGGCGGCTCGGTCGACGACCGGAGATCAGGCTGCTCGTTCGGCGGCGGCCCCAGCACCTCACGCGGGTCACGCGGGTCACGCGGCGAGAGCTGCTCGTCCGGCTGCCGCCCAAACGACTCAGGCTGATCACGCGGGTCGCGCGGCGAGCGGGGGTCATGCGGCTGGTAAGCGCGCGGGTCACGAGGCGGGAACTGCTCGTGCGGCTGGGGCTGCTGTCCCAGCGACTCACGCTGGTCTCGCGACGGGTTCGGCTGCTGCCCGAACGGCTCACGCGGGTCACGCGACGAGTGGGGGTCGTGCGGCTGGTAAGCGAGCGGCTCACGCGGCGGGATGTCACGCGGCGCGGCCCGGTGCGGCAGATCGCGCGGCGGCACGTCCCGCGAAGGTCCGATGTGGTCGGCCGGCTCGGTCGGCGGCAGGTAGGCAGCCGGGGCAGGCACGCGCAGCCCAGGCGGTGCCGGCGGCCGGGGGTCGGCCGGATCAAGGCGGTCCGCCAGACCGCGGGGCGGCTCCGGGTCCACCGGCACGATCGGCTCCGCCCGGTGGTACGCAGGCAGCAGGATCCCGGTAGGTGATGGCTGCGCGGGCGCACCGGACGAGACCGGCTGCGCCGGGTTCAGCCGCGCGGGGTACGCGATCGGCTCGGGCACCGAGATCGCCGGAGCGACCGGCTCGGGCGCGGGCGGTGGAGTCGGCGGCTGGATCGGCGGCTGCGGATGGGCAGCGGCGGGCGGGTACGTCGACGCGCGAGGGGCTGGTGGCGCGGACGGCACCGAGGGAACCTCCAGCAGACGGGCGAACGGACTCGGCGTCCCCTGGGACGGGGTCGATCCGTTCAGGGCGGGACCGGCGGGAGCGTGCGACGCCGGTTCGACCGGCGACGGCTCCGCGTACAGGGGTGGGTCGGGGTGGTGCGGCTGGGTGAACGAGAGCGGCTGGATCATGCCCTCGTCGGCGGGGAATCCGGCGAACTCGGCGTTGCGAAACGGCGTCGATCCGTCGAGCGGATCTTCGTCTTCGGGCAGCTCGACCGGTTCCGGCGGGCGTACGCCGGCCTCGGCGAGCAGTTCGGCGTAGCGCGGCGGAGTCTGGGCCCGGGCGTGGTTCAACGCGTCCATGCCCCGCCGCCAGGCGGGTACCACGGAATCCGTCTCCGGCTCCAGCGCGGAACCCGCGCCGGACCAGCCTTCGCTCCAGCCACCGGCGGGATAGCCGTCACCATGCCCGTTCACATGGCCGTTCCCGTTGCCGTTGGCGGATGCGCCGCTGCCCGATTGTCCTGTTACGTCCACCGTGCGCTCCTCGGTAGCCCATGGGTGAGGCTACCTTGTTAGGGGAAGCGCGATAAGTTGCAACGGCGGGAGAATTTCCGGCGACGAAGTGAGCAACACGCGCGGAGCGAGCGCGTACGGAGAGGACGGCGTCTATGGCACCGGCGACGAGCGGCACGCGAGCCGCGGGCCGACCGACCCGGATGCCGCGGTCTGCCCGGCGTTCGCAGCTCCTGGCCGCGGCACAGGACGTCTTCGTGGCGCAGGGGTATCACGCGGCGGCGATGGACGACATCGCTGAACGGGCCGGCGTCTCGAAACCCGTGCTCTACCAGCACTTTCCCGGCAAGCTGGAACTCTATTTGGCGTTGCTGGACACGCATTGCGACGCGATCATCGCCAAGATCCAGTCCGCGATGGAGGCGACGACCGACAACGCCGAACGCGTACGCGGAGCGACGCACGCGTACTTCGATTTCGTCTCGCACGAGTCGGAGGCGTTCCGGCTGGTCTTCGAATCCGATCTGCGCAACGACCCGGCGGTTCGTGAGCGTGTCGAGCGTGTCGAGCAGGCCTCGGTCGAGGCGATAACCGCCACGATCATGGCCGACACCTCGGTCGACCGGGCCCGGGCGGAGATCCTGGCGGCCGGATTGACCGGCATCTCGCAGGTCGCCGCCCGCTATTGGCTGACCGGCGGCCGCGAGATCGCCCAGGAGGAGGCCGAGCGGCTGATCTCGGCGCTGTCCTGGCGCGGCATCGCGAGCTTCCCGCTCAGCGGCGACCACGCCGGTGACCCGGCAGGCGACTCCGGCGACGAGTCCGCCGAGGAATCCCGCTGAGAATCCGCCTCCGGCGAACACGGTCGCACGAAGCCGAATCCGGCTGACACCGCGCGATAGTGTTTCGACAAACGGCGGCCGATGGCCGTCGCGCGCAACCGAGGAGGGACCCGTCCGTGGAGGTCAAGATCGGAGTGCAGTTCGCGGCCCGCGAGCTCGTGCTGGAGAGCACCCAGTCGCCTTCGGAGGTGGAGCAGCTGGTGACCGCCGCGCTCGAATCCGACTCGGGCGTGCTGGCCCTGACCGACGACAAGGGGCGCAAGGTCATCGTGCCGGTCGCGAAGCTGGCCTACATCGAGATCGCCGAGGCGCAGACGCGCCCGGTCGGCTTCGCCCCGCGCTGACCCGCTCCCGACCTTGGCGCTGGATCAGGGTTCCGGGTCGAATCTTTCCCCAAGATTCGACCCGGAACCCTGATCCAGCGCAGATCAAGCGTCAATTGTTGAGGCCGACGGCGGCCATCCGCTCGGCGTGCGCCTGCTTGAGCCGGGTGAACAGCCGCTCCCCCACTTCGGCGTCGCCGATCAATGCGACGAGGTCGCTGTGCTCGCCCGCGACCCGGACCGCCTGCGACAACGCCTCACCGACCAGCCGCCGGGCCCACATCGACAGCCGGTTGGCCACCTTAGGGTCGACCGCGATCGCGCTGCGGATCTCGGCCGAGGCGAACTCGTCGTATGCGTCGTCGTGCAGAACCTGGAGCACCAGTTCCCGGTCGGGCTCGTCGAGGTGCTCGGCGATCTCCCGGAAGAAGTCGTCGGCGATCCCGTCCCCGATGTACGCCTTGGTCAGCGCCTCGAGCCAGTCGGTCGGCTCGGTCGCCTCGTGATACGAAGCGAGCGCGCCGAGGAAGGGGCTCATCGCCTCGGGCGGATCGATCCCGGCCGACGCGAGCCGGTCGGTGATCCGGCGATAGTTGGCGATCTCGACCGCCGCCATTTCGCAGAGCACCGCCCGTCGATGCAGGTCGGGGGCCAGCCGGGCGTCGGCCGCCATCCGGTCGAAGGCCAGGAGTTCGGCGTACGCGAGCATGCCGAGGAGGTCGCGGAAGCCGGGCGGGGGTGTGTTCTCGGACACGTTTGGCACCCTACAACGCGAACGCCGTCTTGTGATCACACGACTACCCAGTGCGCGGAACGCCCCTTTCGGCGTACCATATAGATGTTGTCGCAGGCCGCTCCGGCCTGCGACCCGCATGCGGCCCCCGGGCTTGCCGGCTGATGAGCAGCCTGGCGCACGGGCGCGGCCCACGCGAACCCGCAGGCGCACCGCACTGACCGCGCCGAATACACAGCGCGCCCCATACCCAGAAGTTGCTCGAGAGCAAGGGGGCGCATGAGAGAGGGCACCCCACAACTCCATGAGCACCACTTCTACCTTTGCTGATCTGGGTGTACGCCCAGAGACCGTTGCCGCACTCAGCGAGATCGGCATCACCCACGCATTCGCGATCCAGGAGTACGCGCTGCCGATCGCGCAGCGCGGCGCCGACCTGATCGGGCAGGCCCCGACGGGGACCGGCAAGACGTTCGGCTTCGGCCTGCCGCTGGTGGACCGGGTCGTCAGCCCCGAGGAGGGTGGCGACGGCGCTCCGCAGGCGCTCGTCGTCGTCCCGACCCGGGAGCTCGGCCTGCAGGTCGCCAAGGACCTCGCCGCCGCTGGAAAGCTGCGGGGCGTCCGCGTCCTGCCGATCTACGGCGGCGTCGCGTACGAGCCGCAGATCGACGCGCTGAAGAAGGGCGTCGAGATCCTCGTCGCCACCCCGGGCCGGCTGCTCGACCTGATCAAGCAGAAGCACCTCAAGCTCAACAGCGTCTTCGCGATCGTCCTCGACGAGGCCGACCGCATGCTCGACCTGGGCTTCCTCGACGACGTCGAGAAGATCCTCTCGCTGCTGCCCGAGCAGCGCCAGACCATGCTGTTCTCGGCGACCATGCCGGACGCGATCGTGGCCCTGTCCCGCCGCTTCCTGCGCTCGCCGATCACGGTGCACGCCGGTCACTCGGAGGAGCTCGGCGACCGGGTGAGCCCGCAGACGAAGCAGTTCGTCTACCGGACGCACTCGCTGAACAAGCTGGAGATGCTGGCCCGCATCCTGCAGGCCAAGGACCGCGGTCTGACCATGGTCTTCAGCCGTACCAAGCGCAACTGTGACCGGGTCACCGAGGACCTCGACTTCCGCGGGTTCGCCGCGGCGGCCGTCCACGGCGACCTCAACCAGGGCGCGCGGGAGCGGGCACTGCGCGCGTTCCGGGCCGGCAAGATCGACGTCCTGGTCGCGACCGACGTCGCCGCCCGCGGCATCGACATCGCCGCGGTCACGCACGTGATCAACTTTGACTGCCCCGAGGACCCGGAGACCTACGTCCACCGGATCGGGCGTACCGGTCGCGCGGGTGCAACCGGCGTCGCGGTCACGTTCGTGGACTGGGAAGACATGCCGCGCTGGCGGATCATCGACAAGACGCTCGAGATCGGCGAGCCCGAGCCACGCGAGACCTACCACACCTCGGACTGGCTCTACTCAGACCTCGACATCCCGGCCGACGCCGCCGCGACCCTGCCGTCCGCGCAGCGCTCACGGGCCGGTCTGGCCGCGGAGAAGGAAGAGGACCTCGGGGGTGGCAGCCGCCGCGGCTCCCGTCCAGTCCGTGGCCGGTCCCGCCGCTCTTCCACTGGTACGCGTGACGCAGCACCCGCCGAGGCCACAGTGGCCGAAGGCGAACCCGCCGACCGCGAACCGCGTCAGCGCCAGCGTCGCCGCAACGGCGAAGTCGTCAAGGGCGACGCGACGCAGATCCTCTTCTCCGACCCGAACGGGCCCACTGCACCCGACCCGGTAGCGGCCTCGGCCGGCGCCGCCGACGGGGCTGCGAAGGCGCGCCGCCGTCGCCGGAGCCCGCGCAAGCCGGGTTCGGCACCCGCCGCCACCGACTGATCCCCGCGATGCTGGCGGACGGCATGATCGAGTGCCCTCCGCCAGCGATCTGGGGCCCGAAATAGAGATCATGTGCCGCTGGCCAGCGCTAGAACGACCTGTAAGCGCTGGCGGACGGCACATGATCTCTATTTGCGTCCGGATATTGCTGACGACCGGCGCATGATCATGGCTTGTCGTCCACATGCCTTCGTTGTCCACAGACGGGGCCAAAGGCGAAGTGACCACTGGCTCCGCACCGTCGACTCTTGTCCGATGCACGATCTGTTGCACGCAGAGGTCGATCGTCACAGCGGTCTAGTGATCGTCTCGAATCTGGCAGACAGCGTCCCTCGGTGGGTCGTCGACAACGCTGTGCGTACCGGTGAACTGATCCGGCTTTGGCCGGGCGTTTACCGGTACGCCGAAGGCCCGGTAGTCGACCCACGCCGGGCGGTGATCGCGTACGCCGGCGACCAAGCCGCGCTGAGCCACACCTCGGCGCTGGTCGTGTGGGGTCTGGTGGCCACGGAGCCGGACGGCGTCTTCCACGTCACCGTGCCCCGCGAGCGACGGTTGCGGTCGAGGGCCGGGCTCGTCGTGCATACCCGTGATTCGTTCACTCTCACGCCGCCGGAGGTGGTCCAGCGATCGGGGTTGCCCGTCACCGCGTTGGACGATTCGCTGGTCGCCGCCTGGCCTCTCGCCGCTGAACCGCAGCGCGTCGGCATCGTGCTCGACGCCATCGGCGAACGTCTCACCTTGCCGATCCGCATCGCGGAAGCCGTAGGCCGGACGAGGACGGTGGTCGACCGCGCCAGCCTCGTCCGGCTCGTCGACCGACTGGCGGGAGGCTGCCGCAGCCAGCTGGAGTTGTTCGGCGCGGACCACGTCTTCACCGGGCCGGACCTGCCGGATTTCCGGCGGCAAGTGCCGGTGATCGTGGCCGGCCGAACCTTCTACCTCGACCTCTATGCCGAACGAGAGCGGGTGGACATCGAGCTGGACGGCGCATCCTGGCATGGATCGGCACAGCAACGGGAACGGGACGTCCGCCGCGACGCCGCTCTGGCGACGGTGGGAATCCTCGTCGTGCGCTATACCTATCGGCGGCTCGTGAGCGACTCGGAGGGCGTGCGGCGCGAGCTGGGCAGGATTCTGGCACGGCGGCGAAATTGACCGTACGCGTGCGAAGCTTTCCTGCGTGGAGACGGTTCACGGGGTACTGATCGCGCTCGCGGAGCGATATTCGTTCGCAGACGTCGCCGCCCTGGTCGCGCAGGGGGCCGACGTCGAGTTGAGCACCCGCGAGATCGCCCAGGTGCAGCAACTGTGCGTCTTCGGCCAGCGGCTGATGGATCTCGACGCGGAGGATTTCGGCGAGGATCATGTGCCGGCCGATCTGCGTACGCGGGCACTCGCGTGCCGGATGCCGCAGGCTCCGGGAGAGCACGATCGCGGCGCACTGCGGTCGCTGCGTCCGGCGTACGCACTCCTGCTGGAGGTCATCGCGGCACGCTGGGAGCGCCGGGAGATGACCGGCGTGGTGGCCGCCGTCCACATCGTCAGCGAATACGCGTCGTTGCTGGTCTGGGAGCAGGTGCTGGGGCACGCGGGCGATCCGGCTCGGCTGCCGGCCGACGTACGCGGGGAGAACAGCCTCTGGGGCGAAGACACCCGTGAATGCCCACAGACGAAGGCGGAGAAGTCGGCGGCTTCGCGCTCGCTGAAGGTGGCGCATGAGCCGCCGAGCGGCTGGCGGGCGTACCTCGACCGGCTGCATTCGATCACCTCGCACGCGTTCGGAGTGTGCGCCGCGGCTTGCCCCCGGCCCTGTTCGGTGCTGTTGCGGCACAGTCAGGCGGAGATCGAGCTGCTCGACATCGGCTGCAAACTGGCGGCCACGCTCGGCGATTCCGGACTGGTACGCCTAAGGCACGCCGCCCCGGTGGGCCACGGGTTCGGCGTCCCGTCCCGAGACGAAGTGCTTGAGGCGTGGGAGCGGGGCCGCCCGGCGTTGGCGAAGCACGCCCCGGCGGTCGAGGAGCCGGACGGTTACCCGTTGCCCGGCTTCCCGGCGTTGATCAGTGCATTGGCCGGTACGCAGATCCGCCCGTCGACGCTGCTCGCCGACACCGCACGAGAACTCGCGCTCGCCCTCAAGTAGTCACGGCGCATGATCGAGTGAGCCGAAAACGTCGGTGAGTGCCGCCTGCGACGCTTTCAGCTCACTTGATCATGTTGGATTCGATGCCCCACCGCCCATCGGCCCGAGCCGCGTCGACCTCGACCTGCCCCGGTGCCCTCATGCGGCCCGAAGCGATCAGCTTGGCGACGAGGTCCTTGTTCACCTGAGACCACGGACTCCGAGGGCGCCGCCGGGAGTATCGCTGAAGGAAGAAGTCCTGGTCGAGCGGCTTGCGGTGGCTGCTGATCCAGCCGTAGCAGAGCCCGACCTCGACGGCGTCCATGTTCGACAGCGTCACCAAGGAAGAGCCCTTCTTCGCGATCTTCAACCAGATCGCCTCCTCCTGGGCATGGTGTTCCTCCAGCCAGGCGGCGAAAGCAGCCGCGTCGACGAAAACGAGCGGGTTCATGAGAGAACCTCGAGGTAGTGCGCATTCGACATGACGCCGAGGATGTTGCCGAACGGGTCCACGACCGAGGCGGTCACGAAACCGGGCCCCCATTCACGGATGCCCTGATATTCGGTCGCGCCCATCGCAAGCAGCCGGGCGAAAGTGCCGGGAAGGTCGTCGACGTGCCAGTACGCGATCACCCCGGCCGGACCGCCGGCAGCCGGGGCGAAGCGCCGGTCGATGATGCCGAGTTCGTGCTGGTAGTCGCCGATGCGGAATTCCCGGTAGCCGTCGCGCACGAAGTAGGGCTCGACGCCGAGGAGGTCGGCGTACCACCGGGCGGCGGCGTCCAGGTCGTCGGCGAAGAGGCTGATGGTGGCGAGTCCGCGAAGTGTGCTCATGAAGATCAGCGTAGGCGTACTTGTGGAACGTATGATTCCTCAATGCTGGAAACTTCGGTCCGACTTCTGCGGCTGCTTGCGCTGTTGCAGTCGCGCCGCGACTGGTCGGGGGCCGACCTGGCCGACCGCCTCGAGGTGACCAGCCGGACCGTACGCAACGACATCGAGCGCCTGCGCATCCTCGGCTACGAGATCCACTCCAGTACCGGGATCACCGGCGGTTACCGGCTCGGTCCGGGCAAGACGGTGCCGCCGTTGCTGCTCGACGACGAGGAGGCGGTCGCCGTCGCGGTGGGGCTCAGCGCGGCGGCGGCTGGTTCGGTGGCAGGCATCGAGGAGCCGTCGGTACGCGCCCTGGCGAAGTTGCAGCAGACCCTCCCCGCAAGGCTGCGTGGGCAGGTGGACGCCCTGAGAAGGGCGACCGTCTTCGCGGCGGGCGGTGGACCTGCGGTCGACCCGCAGAACCTGACCGTCATCGCCGCCGCCATCCGAGACCACGAGCGCCTGCGATTCGACTACACGGGACACTCCGGCGACACCGTTCGCAGCGTCGAGCCGCAGCGCCTGGTCTACACCGGACAGCGGTGGTACCTGCTGGCCTGGGATCTCGATCGGGGCGATTGGCGTACCTTCCGGGCGGATCGGATCGCGCCCCGGCCACCGGCGGGTCCCCGGTTCACACCGAGGGATCTGACCGACGAGGAGGCGACCGACCGCGTACGCCGGGGTGTCGGCGCGGCGGCGTGGCCCCATCAGGCGGAGATCAGGCTTCACGCCTCGGCCGAGACGCTGGCCGGCCGGATACCGCCGGAGGCAGGTCTCCTCGTCCCGATCGACGACGAGACCTGCCTCTTCCAGACCGGCACGAACTCGCTGCTCGGCCTGGTCACCTACGTCACGAAGCTCGGCGTCGGGTTCACCGCGGTCAACCCGCCCGAGCTTCGTGATCTCCTGCGGCAGCTCGCCGCGGCCTACTCAGCGGCGGCCGAGTAGCCGCGGAATCTGAAGAGCCGCAGGCTGTTCAGCACCACGAAGATGCTGCTGAAGGCCATTGCGAGACCGGCAAGGACCGGCGTCACCAGGCCCAGGGCGGCCAGCGGGATCAACACCAAGTTGTACGCGAACGCCCAGAACAGGTTCTGCTTGATGTTTCGTAGGGTCGCGCGCGACAGCCGGATCGCGTCCACGGTCGCCGTGAGGTCGCCCCGGACCAGGGTCAGGTCGGCGGCCTCGATGGCGGCGTCGGTGCCGGTGCCCATCGCGAGACCCAGGTCGGCAGCGGCGAGGGCAGCGGCGTCGTTCACCCCGTCACCCACCATCGCTACGACGGCGCCCCGCTGCTGCAACTCCCGCACGGCGTCGACCTTGCCCGAGGGGAGCACACCCGACACGACGTCAGCGGACGCGATGCCGACCTGCGCGGCGACGAGGCCGGCCGGCCCGGCCGCGTCGCCGGTGAGCAGCACCGGCCGCAGTCCTTCCCGGCGCAGCGCCGCGATCGCGTCGGAAGACGTCGGCTTGACCGTGTCGGCGACGTGCACCCAGCCCGCGAACTGCCCGTCGACGGCGACCGCCACCGAGGTCATGTCCGCCCGAGCGCCCTCTTCGGGCACCGTCACTCCGTTGTCGCTGAGTAGCGACGCCCGGCCGACCAGCACCGTCCGGCCGTCGACCACGCCCGACGCGCCGAGCCCGGGGAGCGCCGTGAAATCCTCCACCTTGGACAGTTCCGGGGCGGCCGCCGCGATCGCTCGCGCGATCGGATGCTCACTAGCCTGTTCCAGGCTTCCGGCGTACCAGATGAGCTTGTCGTTGGTGAACCCCTCGGCGGGCGACAGGCCGGCGAGCGCCATGACACCCGTCGTGACCGTGCCGGTCTTGTCCAGCAGGATGGTGTCGACGCGGCGGGTGGACTCGAGGACCTCGGGGCCGCGAATCAGGACGCCGAGCTGCGCGCCGCGCCCGGTGCCGACGAGCAGCGCGGTCGGCGTGGCCAGGCCGAGAGCGCAGGGGCAGGCGACGATCAGCACCGCGACCGCCGCGGTGAACGCGGCCGTGACGTTGCCGGTGACCGCGAGCCATCCGGCGAACGTGCCGAGCGCGATGAGGATGACCGCCGGGACGAAGACCGAGCTGATCCGGTCGGCGAGCCGCTGCACCGGAGCCTTGCCGGACTGCGCCTCGGTCACCAGCTTGGCGATCTGCGCGAGCTGAGTGTCCGCGCCGACCCGGGTGGCCCGGACGATGAGCCGGCCGCCCGCGTTGACGGTGGCTCCGACGACGTCGGACCCGGGCCCGACCTCGACCGGTACGCTTTCGCCGGTGAGCATGCTGGCGTCGACCGCGCTGGCGCCTTCGACGACGACCCCGTCGGTGGCGATCTTCTCGCCGGGCCGCACGACGAAGACGTCGCCGACCTTGAGCTGCTCGATCGGGGCGGTCTGTTCGCGACCGTCGACCAGCAGCGTGACCTGCTTCGCACCGAGATGGAGCAGGGCGCGCAGAGCCGATCCCGCCGTACGCTTCGCGCGGTGCTCGAACCAGCGACCGGCCAGCAGGAACGTGGTCAGCGCCGCGCCCACTTCGAGGTAGAGGTGCTGCTCGGTGACCGAGCGGGCGAACAAGTCGAGCGGCATCTTCATCCCGGTCATCCCGGCGTCACCGATGAAGAGCGCGTAGAGGCTCCACAGGAACGACGCCGCGACACCGAGGCTGATCAGGGTGTCCATGGTGGCCGTGGCGTGGCGCGCGTTGAGCAGCGCGGCCCGGTGGAACGGCCACGCGCCCCAGGTCACGACGGGGGCGGCCAGGGTGAGCGCGGCCCATTGCCAGTTGTCGAACTGGAGCGCCGGGATCATCGAGAGGAGCACGACCGGGATCGAGAGCACGATGCTGCCGATCAACCTGTCGCGCAGGGGGTCCCGCTCGGTCTCCACCGACGCGGCTTCTTCTTCGACGACGGGCGGAGTCGCCGAGTAGCCGGTGGCCACGACCGTGGCGACCAGGTCGTCCACCGTCACCGACGGTTCGTAGGAGACGTGCGCCGTCTCGGTCGCGAAGTTCACCGACGCCGTGACGCCGGGCATCTTGTTGAGCTTCTTCTCGACGCGGCCGGCGCAGGTCGCGCAGGTCATCCCGCCGATACTCAGCTCGACGACGTTCTGCGATCGCATTTGGTGTCCTCCCAATCCGAGTGTGGTTTGGGCGGACGACGGTCAGTTCCCGAAGACCAGCGTGAACGCGGCGGTATGCACCTTGCCGCTCACTTGGAAGTCGAAGAACATCCGGTACGTCCCGGTGCTGGGCGCGGTCGCCCAGAACTTCACCGCACCACCCGTGAGCTGTGTCTCCGGGTGGGTGTGCACGTACGCGAGATCCAGCTCGCGCAGGAAGACGAGGTGGCCGTAGCTGCCGAGGTAGGGGTCGACCGTGACGGGTTTGCCGTCTTGGAACACCCGGAACAGCAGCGGCGAGGTCGCGCCGATCTGCAGCGTCCCCTCGTATGCCACGGTGTAGCCGTCGACAGCGACCTCCCGCGCGACGGCCGGAACGCCGGTCGGCTGGTAGGAACCGGCGACGGTGAGGTCGGTGCCGAGCGTGATCGCGGTCTGCGCGCCCGCCGCGCCGATCGCCGTGAAGTCGGCGACGGCCCGGTAGATCCCCGGCTGGGCGAGGTTCACCGAGACCGACCAGGTTCCGTCCGGCGCCATCGTCGGATGGAGGTGCTGGTAGCCCGACAGATCCCGGCGCGCCAGCACGAAGTGCAGCGGCCGGTCGTGGACTACCGCGAAGGTCGACACCGGCTTGCCGTCCGGCCCGGTGACGACGAATCGGAAGTCCTGTACGCCGGTCTTGAACGCCGTCTGCTTCGGCACGAGGGTGTAGCCGGCGGCGTTGATCGACAGTCCGCCGACCTCGCTGCCCGTCATGCCCGTCATCGCATGCGTATGCGGACTGGCCTCGTTGAACGTCGGCGTGGTGCCGGTCGGCGTACCACCGGCGGCCGAGGGCGAACCCATCGCCTTGCCTAGGGCGAACCCTGCGATCAAGGCGACGACCAGTCCGCCGACGACGATCCCCACCCGCAGGCCACCGGCGTCGGCGGTCCGCGGGCGGGGGGTGTTCACCCGGGTCCGGGTGTCAGCCATCGATTCCGACCAGCTCGTAGCCGGCCTCGTCGACGGCGGCGCGGACCTCGTCCAGGGCGAGCGGCGCGTCGCTGCTCACCTTGGCGACTCCGGCCGGCACGTCGACGTCGACCGTGCGTACGCCGGTGAGCAGGGTCAGCTCACCGGTGACCGCCTGGGCGCAGTGGCCGCAGGTCATGCCCTTGATCTGGTAGGTGGTCTCGACAGACATGTGCTTCTCCTCGTTGCGGATAGCGCCGTCGCGCTAGCGGACCAGGCGGGCGATCGCGTCGCTCGCCTCCTTGACCTTGGCGGTCGGATCACCGTCGCGGGCGGCCTGCACGACGCAGTGCCCGAGGTGGTCCTCCAGCAGGCCGACCGCGACCGCCTGCAGCGCCTTCGTGGCTGCCGAGATCTGGGTCAGCACGTCGATGCAGTAGGTGTCCTGCTCGACCATGCGCTGAATGCCGCGCACCTGGCCTTCGACCCGACGCAGCCGGCTGAGCAAGGCCTGCTTGTCCTCGGCCGCGCTGTAGCTGTGCCCGTGGGAGTCTTCTGTCATGACTCGACCATACCCCCCTAGGGTATCCGGTGCAACAACTCCGCGAGGTGAGGACGCACACCCCAGTCGGACACCAACGACTGATAGTCGCCGGACGGGCCCTGAGGGTTCCCGTGTACCGCTTTCGTCGCTTGCAGCTTCGTCGCTTTCAGGAGGAGGTTCCGGGGTGTGTGCGCGGAGTCTACGAACTCCACGACGTCGACGGCGTACCCCTGATCGCGGAGGATCGCCGAGCGCAGCGAGTCGGTCAGCACGTCGGCGAAGCGCTCGCGCAGGATGCCCGACCGAGTCAATGCCGTCTCGGTCCCCTTCCGCAACTGCCGGGAGATGTCCTTGTGGCAGCACGGCGCGGCCAAGATCCAGCGCGCGTCCCACTCGATCGCCCGGGCCAGTGCCTCGTCGGTCGCGGTGTCGCAGGCGTGCAGCGCGAGCACCACGTCCACGGCGCCCTCGACCTTCGCGTCCAGGATCGTGCCCGCGACGAAGTCGACCTTCTCGAAACCCAGCTCCGCAGCCAGGCGCGTGTTGCGCTCACGCTGGTCTTCCCGCACGTCGACGCCGGTCAAGTGCACGTCCAGGCCGCGTTCGGTCAGATGGCGGTACGCCGCAAAAGTGAGGTACGCGTTGCCACAGCCGAGATCCACCACCCGGAGCCGGTCAGGCACCTCGGCCGGGAGGGCGGCGTCGAGCGCGCGGAGGAAGGCGTCCACCTGACGTCGTTTGCGGGCGTCGCCGCCGATCACGTCGAACAGCGGGTCGCCCGGGTCGAGGAGGTGCTGCTTCTCCCGGTCATGGCCCTTCGCAGCGGTGACCGGCGCCGCCGGCGGGCCGCCCTTCGAGAGCAGCACGCGGCCCTTCTTGCTGATCTGCACCTTCACCGTCTGCCGGGCCGTCTCGACGTGCCAGTTCCGGTAGCGCTCGTCGAGGAGCGGCTCGATCGCCGCCTTCGTGACGGGCACCGTCTTGGTCGTCGGGCGTACGCCGTCCTCGGTGACGATCTGCAGCGCCGGCCCGGACTTGACCTCGATCGGCCGCACGGTCACCCGCTGCGTCCCCGTGTTGGCGACCGCCCGGACGAAATCGGAGCTCAGCAGCGCTTCCCGCAGCTCA
Organism: Hamadaea sp.; assembly: GCF_013362815.1. Taxonomy (GTDB): domain Bacteria; phylum Actinomycetota; class Actinomycetes; order Mycobacteriales; family Micromonosporaceae; genus Hamadaea. The sequence goes on from NZ_JABFVK010000015.1 coordinate 120,890, forward strand.
GCGGCGGCCTCTTCCCACGTCATACCCCTAATCTACCGAGCCCTCCGCCCGACCTTCTTAAGCGCTGGATCAGGGTTCTGGGTCGAATCTTGGGCCAAGATTCGACCCAGAACCCTGATCCAGCAATGCGGCCCGTGGCTACGTGACGTGGCCGTAGCCACGGACGGGCATCCCGTCGAAGTAGTCGATGCGTACCTTCTCCCCCGGGGTGGGGGCGTGCACCATCCGGTCGCCGCCGATGTAGATCCCGACGTGATGCAGATCGCGGTAGAAGAAGATCAGGTCGCCGGGCTGGAGTTGATCTCGCTTGATCTTGTGGACGACGTCGAACTGCCGGGCCGAGTTGTGCGGCAGCTCCTTGCCGACCCGTTTGTACGCCGCCAGCACCAGGCCGGAGCAGTCGAATCCGTCCGGCCCCTCCCCGGCCCACCGGTACGCCTTGCCCAGCTGGCCCAACGCGAAGTCGAGGATCTTCGCAGGCACCCCCGTGACCTCCGGCTTCACCCAGCCGACCCGGGCGTTGGCGTGCGGCGGCGTACCGGACGGGCCGAAGGCGTGCGTACGCCATCGCTGGAGGGTGGCGAGATCCGCCTCGATCTTGGCCCGACTCGTCGCCAGATCCTTCTGCTGGGACCGGCCCTGCGAGATGAGCGTACGCAGAGTGGCCTGCGCCGTCTCGTACTCGTGCCGCAGCCCGGTCAGCGCGGCGATCTCCCGGCGCTGGTCGTCGGCGAGCAGCTGGATGACCATGAGCTGATCGAGCACGTCACGGGTGGAATCGGCGTGCAGCAACGCGGCGAACGAAGTCGACCCCGCCGTCGTGTACGCCGCACTCGCGATCACGCCGACCTTGGCCTGATGGTCGGCGACCTGCTTCTCCAGCGGCCCGATCTGCCGCTTCAGCACGGCGATCTGGGCGACCGTCGTCTGGAGGTCGGACCGCAGCTGGTTGTACCGCTCGATGACTCCTTCGAGCTGGTCGGAAGCCTTCTGGATGCGCTGGACCAGCTGCTCCCGGCTGAGCCCGGCGGGCGGGCCGGGCGGGGAGCCCGGCTGAGCGATCGCGACACCCGGTGCGGTCAGCGACGCCAGTAAAACGGTGACAACGCCCAACGACCGGACAAATCGGCCACACCATGCAGAACGGGGGAGCATCGACACGTCCCAGTCAACGACCGTTCTCGGCGTGGCGTGACGCCGACCCGGCGAACCCCGTCGGCGAACCCTGTAGCGAACGCGACACTAGTTGACGGTTCAACTATCTGCTATTCTGAACGCATGCCAGCGATCACCGTTGAGAACGTGCTCGTACTGCCGCGGGTCTCCGACCCGGGCCCCGCCGCGCCAGAGCGGTCGGTCGTCTCCGTCACCACCGCGCCCAGCGGCTTCGAGGGCGAGGGCTTCCCGGTCCGCCGGGCCTTCGCCGGAGTCGATCTGCGGCACCTCGATCCCTTCATCCACATGGATCAGATGGGTGAGGTCGAGTACGCCCCGGGCGAGCCGAAGGGCACCCCCTGGCATCCACACCGGGGCTTCGAGACGGTCACCTACCTCCTCGACGGCACGTTCCGTCACCAGGACTCCAACGGCGGCGGCGGGCTGATCACGAACGGCGACACGCAGTGGATGACCGCCGGTTCGGGCCTGCTGCACATCGAGGCTCCGCCGGAGGAACTGGTGGCCTCGGGCGGTCTCTTCCACGGCTTCCAGCTCTGGGTGAACCTGCCGCGCAGCCTCAAGATGGCCGATCCGCGCTACCAGGACATCCGGGCCGGGCAGGTCTCGCTGCTCACCTCGCCGGACGGCGGTTCGCTGATCCGAGTCATCGCGGGTGATCTGGACGGCCACCCCGGACCGGGCGTGACGCATACGCCGATCACGTTGATCCACGCCACCTTGGAGCCCGGCGCTCAGCTGCGGCTGCCCTGGCGGGAGGACTTCAACGCGCTGGTCTACACGCTCGCCGGTTCCGGCTTCGTCGGCGCGAAGAAGCAACCCGTACGCCTCGGCCAGCTCGCAGTCTTCGGCAGCGGCGGCGCGCTGACCATCGAGGCGGCTCCTCAGCAGGAGTCGCGCAGCCCGAAGCTGGACGTCCTGATCCTGGGCGGCCAGCCGATCCGGGAGCCGATCGCGGCGTACGGCCCGTTCGTCATGAACACCAAGGCCGAGCTGATGCAGGCGTTCGAGGACTTCCAGGCCGGGCGGCTCGGCACCATCCCGGCCGGCCACGGCCCCGGCCTCTGACAGCTGCAGATCACGGTTATGCATGCTAAGAACCGCGTCGGAAGCATGCATAACCGTGATCTGCAGCCCAAAGCACCGCGCTAAAGGGTGCGGCGCAGGGCGCGTAGCCGGAGCTGGGCGATCCCACCGGGAAAGAAGTACACGGCGAGGATGAAGATCACGCCGAGCACGAACAACGGCTGCTTCAACGGCCCGGGCAGGCCGCCGGCGACGTGGGTGAGCCGATAGTCCAGATAGGTGTAGAGCACCCCGCCCAGGAGCGGGCCGTAGCGCGTACCGGGTCCGCCGAGCACCACCATGACGAGCAGCGACAACGTCAGCTCGCTTCCGGCGATCTTCGGATCGGCACCCTGCACCAGCAGCAGATGCACGACTCCACCGGCCGCCGCCAACGCGCCCGCGAGGACGAACGCGAAAAGCTTGAAGGCATACGGGTTCAGCCCGAGCACGCCCACTCGCCGCTCGTCGTCGCGCAGGCCCGCGAGCACCCGGCCGGTCGGCGAGCTCACGGTCCGCCGCACCACGATCATCACGATCACGAGGTACGCCAGACTCACCCAGTAGAGCTTGTAGGTGTTGACGACCCCCACGAGTCCGGACGGCAACCCGGAGACGTCCAATGCCAGGCCCTCGTCCCCACCGGTGAGGCCCCACGCGTCCCGAGCCGCCAGGATCGCGCCCACCTGAGCGAAGGCGAGGGTGACCATGGCGAAGGCGATGCCGGTGACGCGCAACGCGATCGCACCGATCGCCGCGGCGACCGTGGTGCCGAGCAGGATCGCGGCGGGAGCCGCCAAGGCCAACGGCAATCCGGCCTTCGTGATCAGCACATCGGCCCCGTACGCACCCAGCGCCACGAACAGCGCCTGCCCGAAGCTCAGCAGCCCCGTACGCCCGAACAGCAGGTCGTATCCGGTGGCGAGACCGCCGAAGAGCAGGCACAACGCGAGAAGTTGCAGGGTTCCCGGGCTGTTCAGCGGCCCGTCGAAGACGCCGGGGATGCCGACTCCGGCGTACGGGAGCAAGGCGAGGACGGCGACCGCGCCGAAGGGCCAGTATCTGCGCAGGTAGGTCATGCTTGCCTCGCTTGCCGCCGGGTGAGCAGGACGATCGCGAGCAGCGCCACGGCGCATACGTCGCCCGCTCCGGCTGAGCCGTAGTAGTTCACGAACTGCTGGAGCAGGCCCACGGCGACCGCGGCGACGGCCGAGCCCGTGATGGAGCCCATTCCGCCGATGACGACCACGATGAAGGCGAAGATCAGCAAAGAAGCGCCGCCGGTGGGCGACACCGACTCGAAGTAGACCCCGCCGAGCGCCCCGGCAAGCCCGGCCGCCGCACCGCCGATCGCGAAGACGAGCGTGAACGCCTTCCGGACGTCGATGCCCAGCGCGGTCACCATCTCCCGGTTCTCCACGCCGGCCCGGATGATCAGGCCATAGCGGGTCCACCGCAGGAAGGCGAGCAGCGCCGCGAGTACGACGACCGCACCCGCGATGAGCAGCAGCGACTTGACCGGGACCCGCGCGCCGAGGAAGCCCACGACTTGTTGCGTCCACTTGGGACTGGGGAAGATGCGGGCGTCCGGGCTGAACAACGCCTGGAACAACGCCACTCCGGCGAGCGACAACCCGACGGTGACGAGTACCTGGGCGATCGTGCGCTTGTAGAGGGGCCGGATCATGACCAACTCGACGAGCGCGGCGACTCCCGCCCCGGCCAGTACGCCGGCCACGACTCCCCCGGCGAACCCCACTTTCGGCGTCGCCCAATAAGCGGCGTACGCACCGACGGTGAGGAACCAGCCGTGCGCGAAGTTGAGGACGTCGGCCAGCCCGAACACGAGCGACAGACCCGACGCGATCAGGAAGTACAGCGCCGACAGACCGAGCCCAGTCACCGCCAGCAGAACCACAGTGCTCATGAGTGACTCCCGACGCCCAAGAGGGATTTCGTCAGGTCGTGATCGCTGAGCAGCTCCGATGCGCCACCGGTCCAGGCGACCTGGCCCGCAGCGAGGACCACCGCGTCACCCGCCAATCGGCGTACGACTGCTAGATTCTGCTCCACCAGCAGGATCGGGACGCGGACCGCGACCCGCGCGAGCGCGTCCGCCACCTCCGTGACCACCTTGGGGGCCAGGCCCTTCGTGGGCTCGTCCACGAGCAGCAGCCGGTTCTCGGTGAGCAGCACGCGGCCCAGGGCGAGCATCTGCTGCTGTCCGCCCGACAGCGAGCCGGCCCTCTGGCTCGCGCGTTTCTTCAGCTCCGGGAACAGTTCGAAGACCAACTCGTACGCCGAATTCTTGGTGCGTTCGGCCAGCCGGAGATTCTCGGCGACCGTCAACCCCGCGAAGACGCAGCGGTCCTCCGGCACGTAACCGAGTCCTTTCTGGACCAGTTCGTGGGTGCGGCGACCCAGGATGTCGGCCCCGTCGAAGGTCACCGAACCGATGCCGGGCGCGAGCCCGAGGATGGCGCGCAGAGTAGTGGTCTTGCCGACGCCGTTGCGGCCGAGCAGCACGGTCACGCCGGTCGGCGCGACGTCGAAGGAGACGCCTTGCAGGATGCTGAGCCCCGACAGCACGACGTTCAGGTCGCGCACCTGGAGGATGCTCATAGCTCCTCCCCCAAGTACGCCTCCTGCACAACGGGATTGGCCATGACCACGTCCGGGATGTCGCAAGCCAGCAGCGCGCCGTGATGCATGACGGCGAGCCGGTCGGCCAGCCCGAGGATCACTTCCATGTGGTGTTCCACCATGAGGACCGCCCCTTGGGTGTGGCCGGTCAGCCCGCGGATCACCTCGACCAGCTCCGGGACGTCCTCGGCGGCGACCCCGGCCATCGGCTCGTCCAGCAGCATCACTCGCGGCGAACCCGCCAGCAGCAATGCGATCTCCAGCTTCCGCTTCTCGCCGTGGGCCAGCGTTGCGGCAAGCGCTTCGCCTCGTTCAGACAGACCTACCGCGGCCAGGCATTCGTCCGCGCGCTCGGCGACTCCGCGGAACGCTTTGGTGCTGCGCCACGCTTGCAGGGATCCCCCGTCGTGAGCCTGCACCGCCAGTCGCGCGTTTTCGCGTACCGACAAAGATCCGAAGACCGACGAAGCTTGAAACGTGCGGCCCAGACCGCGTCGCGCGCGCCGATGGGGCGCGAGCCGGGTGACGTCGTGGCCGAGGAGTTCGACGGTGCCCGCCGTGGCGGCGCGAAGGCCGCTGATCAGGTTGAACAGCGAGGTCTTACCCGCGCCGTTGGGACCGATCACGCCCAGGAACTCGCCGGCCCGCAGCTGGAGGCTCACGCCGTCGACGATCGCCGCGGTGCCGATGCGCCAGGTGAGCCCGGCGGTCGCGAGGACCGTCGGGCTTCCCGCCAGCTGGTCGGACATCAGGACTTCATCGCCGCAGCGGGCGGCGCGCAGTCCTGCGGGGCGACCGCCTTGATCAGCTCCGGCTGACCGTCCGCACCGAACTTGACCTGGAACATCGGCTGCAGCAGCGCATGGTCCTCGGCCCGGATGGTGAGCTTGCCCTTGACGCCGTCGAAGCTGTACCCCTCCAGGGCCTTGATCTGCTTCTCGACGTCGTCGCCGCCCTCGGCGATGGCCCGCACGATCATCTGCGCGGCGGTGAAACCGTCCGGGTGGAACAGGTCCAGCGGGCCGCCGACCTTCTCCCGGGCCGCCTTCGCGACCGCGTTCTCGTTCGCGCCGGTGGTCGCGCCGTCGAAGAAGTGCGAGAGGAACGAGATCTTGCCGCCCGCCGCGCCGAAGGTCGGCCAGGTGGACTTCTGGTCCAGACCCGTGACCACCTGGGTCGACCCGAGGACGCCCTGCTGGTCGAGCGCCTGCCACATCGCGCTGGCGGTGGTGCCCGCCCACGCGACGAAGACGAGATCGGCCTTGGCGTTCTTCGCCTGCACCGCCGCCGGGGTGAAGTCGGTCGCGGTGGCCGGGACGAGGATGCTGCTCACGGTCGCGCCCGCGCCGCCGATGACCGCCTTCACGGCCGCCTCGTTGGCCTTGCCGAACGCGCTGTCCTGCGCGAAGACCAGCACCTTCTTGCCGGTCGCGTCGCCGACGAAGGACTTTGCGGTCAGCACGTCCTGGTACGACTGCCGACCGGAGCGGAACGTGTATCGGTTGACCCCGGTCACGCCATCGGTGGCGGCCGGGCCGGAGACGAAGAGCACCTTGTTCTGCGCGGCGATCGGGGCGACCTGCAACGCGACCCCGGAGGCCGTCGACCCGGCGAGGATCTTGACGCCCTTGCCGATCATGTCCTTGGCCGCCGACACCGCCTTGTTCGGGTCGCCCGCGTCATCGGCCTCGGAGACCTCGACGGTCCGCCCGTTGACCTTGCCCGTGCCGTTCGTCGCGTACGCCAGACCGGCGGTGAATCCGGCCTTGTACTGCTGGCCGTAGCTGGCCAATGCGCCGGACTGCGAGTACACCAGACCGACCTTGATCGGGGCGTTCTGGTCACCCGAGGCGGCGTCCTGCGGGCTGGAGCAGCCCACAGCCGCGGCGGCGACGGCCAGCACTGCGGCCGCAGTAAGCGACCGCCGCGTATAAGTAGCGCTCATCAGCGTCTCCAGCACTGTTACAGGGATGTTGCCCGGAGACGTTAGGTGGGCGGCGGCGGCCCCACTATGTGGGCCGCCGACATAACTCAGTACATGGAGAGGTGGACGTGATTCTGGTGCTCGGCCGCCGCCCCGCAGCAACCGCTGTAGTTGTGCCAGCCGACGCCGGGCGTCCAGATCATCCGGTACCAGATGACGTAGAGGACCCCGAGCGCTCTCGCGTTCTGGATGAAGAACGCCGCCAGTTTGTCGCCGTAGATGCGTTCGGACGAATTGGGCACACCTGAGAATCCGCCCACACTGACCGAGAAGTCACAGGCCCGGCCCTTGGGGTGTTCACCCCAGCTCTGCGTACGCCAGCACTTCGTGAAGCGTGTGAAACCGACGCGTCTCGCCTCGTCGTAGGCGTGGTTCGTCCGCGGCGTGATCTTGCCGCCCGTACCCGTCGGGTCCTTCACAGTCGCGCCTTCCGACGGCAGGCTCCCGTCGGCGTTACGCCTCGTCGGGATCGCCTTCGGAGCCGGGAGCTTGAGCCAGCCGGTCGCGGCTTTGCGGCCGCCCGACTTCGACAGCGTCAGCTCCAGCGCGTCCAGCCGCTTCTTCATCTCGGCCTTCTGCGCCTTCTGGATGGTCGCCTCGGCGTCGATGGCTTCCTTGTCGGCTGTCGCCTTCGCCTCGAGCCGGGTCAGCCGGCGCAACGACTCGTCTTCGCGGTAGGTCATCTCCTCCAGCATCGTCGCCCGTTCGAGGAACGAGTCGGAGGTGGAGGCCGACAACATCGCGCCGATCGTGGTGAGCCGCCCGTTCGTGTACGCCTCCACCGCGATCGCGGCGACTTCCTTGCGCAGCGGCCCGAGTTCGGCGTTGACCTGGGCCAGCTCCTTCTGGAGCCGGACCTGCTTGGTCTGGGACACCTCGAGGGCTTCCTGCGCCTCGAGGTAGCCCCGCGACGCCGCCTCGATGTTCTGGATCAACTGCGTCGCATTGCCACCCTCGTCGGGTTCGGCGTACGCGTTGTCCGGAGTGACGAACAACGTCACGGCCACGACGAGCGCCAGCAGCGGCGCCAGCCATCGACGTGGAGGTGCCGTCAGAGTCACGGTCGGTCCCTTCCATCACCGCAGGTGGGGGGTCACCTGACGGGGAAACCGCCGGACAGCGTACCCGACCGCGCTGGGTGCCTGGCAGTCCCAGATCGCTCGTCAGGCCGTCACCCAATGTGACGGAAGTCCGTCGATGAGAGCCTTCCGGAGCAGTTCACTGCTGATTTGATCGCGCGCGCCGAGCAGCCCCGTCCGGCCGTCCCCGACGACATATTCCGTGCCGTCCAAGCGACGAACGACACCTCCGGCCTCGCGGACGATCAGTGCGCCCGCGGCGTGGTCCCACGGCAGGCTGCGCCAGAAGAGGGCGAACTCCTCGCCGCCCGTCACGAGGTGGCGGTATTCATGGGCGGCGCAATGGAAACCGGGCAGCGCCGCGCCCAACTCGGGCAGTCCGGCCTCGACGCGCTCGCGGACGGCATCCGGGAGGAACCGGGTCAAGACGCCACCCCGGAGCTCACCGATGGTCAGCGGGTCGGTGCCCATCCGCGTACGCACACCGTCCACATAGGTCCCTGAACCCGCTTCGGCGACGGTGATCACGTCGGGCACCGGTTCGTAGATCACGCCGAGCACCGGCCGGCCCGAACGGACCAGCGAGACCATGATCCCGAACGGCTCCCGGCCACTGGCGAAGTTGCTGGTCCCGTCGATCGGGTCGATCACCCACACGGGTTCGTCGCCGGCCAGCCGATCCAGTACGCCCGGATCCGCCGCCGCCGCTTCCTCGCCGACGATCCCGGCGTCGGGCAGCAGCGCCGCCAACCGTTTCGCCAGCAACACCTCGCTCGCCCGGTCCGCCACGGTCACGATCTCCCCGGGCGACTTCTCCTCGATCTCGCCGACGGCCAGCGCCCGGAACTTCGGGAGCACGACCTCCTCAGCGACCTCACGAACGATCGTTTCGACCTGCTCCAGCATGCTTTCGCACCCCTCCCGCCGATTCGCCGAATATGATCGCAGACATGATCGCAACGCTGCGCCGCGGTTCCCGTTGGACGGCCGCCGCCCTGCTCACTCTGGGTCTGGCCGGCCCCGCGACGCTCGCCGGGTGCTCCGCCGAGAACGCGTCGGCCAACTGCGCCAGCACGAGCGAATGCACGATCACCTTCCAGCGCAACGCGGACAAGGCCAAAGTCTCCGTGCTCGGCGTCGACATCTCCGTGGTGAGCGCCACCGACGACTCGGTGACGCTGGCCGTGGGCGGTCAGCAGGTCACCGTGAAGCGGGACGCCTCCGCCAGTGTCGGGAGCCTGACGGTCAACCTGACCTCCATCAGCGACTCGGAGATCGTCGTCAAAGTCACCCGCTCCTGACGCCGTCCTCCCTCGCCCCTCACCCCCGTCCCGCCCCCGCCTTTCCGCCCAACTCCCTTTCCGCGCGATTTTTCCGCGCGATCATGAACTAATCGGGGTGATCAACGGCGTTTCCGCATGAGCGTGGCACGGCTATCGGGTGATCGACTCCCTCCATACATGATCGATTCCCCAAAACATGAACTCTGGCGGCGTGGCGGGTGTGCGGATCTGCGGGCACCGCGTACCGTGTCCAAGGAAGCGTCGGCGTCATCTCCCCGTCGGCGTCGGTCCGCTCAGGGGACGGAGGCAAGCGATGCGGCCAGTGCGGTTCGTCGCCCTCTCCGAGGACGGCCAGGCTCTTGTTCTCGCAGACGAGGTCGGCCGTCTCCTTGCGTTGCCCATCGACGACCGGGTCTCCGGCGCACTGAACGCCGAGCGTACGGGTCCGACCGCGACGCTGACCGTCGCCGCTGGACAGATCGACGGCAGTGCCGCTCTGTCCCCTCGCGACATTCAGGCTCGTATTCGCGGCGGCGAAAGCGCCGACGACGTCGCACGCGTTGCCGGAGTTCCGGTCGACCGCGTACTGCGGTATGCCGGTCCCGTTCTCCAGGAGCGGGCGATGCTGGCTCAGCACGCCCGGCGTACCAGGCTCAAGACCACTGACCGGAGTCTGTCCGGGTCGCTCGCCGAGGTCGTCGACGCTCGGCTGGCCCAGCACGGGGTGGACGCCGAGAAGATCTCCTGGGACGCGTACCGGCGCGAGGACGGCACGTGGCGGGTCGTCGCGACCTGGCCCAGTGGCAAGGCGACCGCGCAGGCGATCTGGGAGCTCGACAAGACTCGTCAGTCCGTCACGCCGTACGACGACATGGCGCAGTACCTCTGCGCCGACCGGACCGCCGCGCCCGATGCGCCGCCGACCCGGGGCGAGACCTCGCGCGGCGGGCACGGGCTGCCGGCCACCGCCGACGCCGGTCGCCGTCCCAGCCGCGACCCGATTCGGGCCGGACGAGACGCCCTGGTCGCGGCGCTCGACCGGCCGGGTTCGCCGGGCCGAGGCCTGGACACTCCGGGCGAACGGCGTACGGTCGTCGGCGGCGCAGCCGCGATGATCGGTGGCCAGGGCACGGCGTTCGACGACGAGCCCGACGCGCCGAAGGAAGTTCCCGCGGTTCCGTCGCTGGCCGTGTTGCGCCCACGCCGGGCATCCGCAGCCGCGGAAGGCACCGGCGAGAAGCCTCGCAAGCGCCTGCCGAGCTGGGACGACGTGCTGTTCGGCGGAGCGCCCGCCGCCCGCGAATCCTCCTGACGCTCGCAGTTCCCGACGCCACGCGCGCAGTTCCCGACGCGGAGCACGGCGCGTTCGCGCATGGCCGCGCGGATACCTGCAGATCACGGTTATGCGGCCTAAAACCGCCCCGGATGGCATGCATAACCGTGATCTGCCGCCAAAAGTGCTGAGAGGTAAGGACCGGGGATAGGGTCGGTCCTATGGAGTACACGAAACTCGGCCGGACCGGCCTGAGTGTGAGCCGGGTGTGCCTCGGCACTATGAACTTCGGCCCCAAGACCACCGAGCCCGACAGCTACACGATCATGGATCGCGCGCTGGAGCTGGGCGTCAACTTCTTCGACACGGCGGACGTGTACGGCTGGAAGACCGGTGAGGGTGTCACCGAGCAGATCATCGGGCGCTGGTTCGCCACCGGTGGCGGTCGCCGGGACAAAGTCGTCCTGGCCACCAAGGTCTACGGCAAGATGAGCGACTGGCCCAACGACTCCGGCCTGTCCGCCCGGCACATCGTCAAGGCGTGTGACGAGTCGTTGCGGCGTATGCAGACCGACTACATCGACCTCTACCAGATGCACCACGTCGACCGGTCGACGCCGTGGGACGAGATCTGGCAGGCGATGTCCACATTGGTGCAAGCCGGCAAGGTCCTCTACGTCGGCTCGTCCAACTTCGCAGGCTGGCACCTCGGGCTCGCCCAGGCGTCGGCGAAGGAGCACGGCCTCCTCGGGCTCGTCTCCGAGCAGTGCATCTACAACTTGTTCGAGCGTACGGTCGAACTCGAAGTGGTTCCGGCGGCGCAGCACTACGGCATCGGCATCATCCCGTGGTCGCCGCTGCACGGCGGGGCGCTCTCCGGCATGCTGCGCAAGCAGGCCACCGGGGACGCCGCTCGGGTCAACGAAGGCCGGGCCAGTGATGCGGCCACCGCCAACCGGGAGACGATCGAGGCGTACGAGAAACTCGCCGAGCAGCTCGAGGTGGATGCGGCGAATCTCGCCCTGGCCTGGTTGCTGTCCCGGCCCGGGGTCACCGCGCCCATCATCGGCCCGCGTACGCAGGCCCAGTTGGACTCGGCGGTCGGCGCGCTCGACGTCACGCTGTCGTCGGAGACGCTGGCCCGGCTGAACGAGCTCTTCCCACCGGTGGGCAAGGGCGGCCCCGGCCCCGAAGCGTGGGCCTGGTAACTCAGGTCAGGAGAGCGGCCAGGAGCGCAGACGCTCATAACGAGGGTCGTCGCCGAGATGGCTCCGCACCAGCACCAGTTCGTCGGCCTTCCACGTCGGGCCGGCGTACTGGTGCAATTGGGCCAGATCGGCGGCGACCTCCTCAGTGGAGAGTCGATCGCCGCACCGGGCCAGGGTCAGGTGCGGCCGGAACGGCTTGCCGTCACTGCTCGGCAGGCCGACGTCGGCCAGCGCGTGATCGACCTGGCCGGCCAGATCGGTGAGGCGGCCCAGGTCGCCGTGCAGGCCGGCCCACAGGATGGTGCTCGGTCCGGTGCCGAACCGGCCGCCGTCGGCCAGCCGCAGCGGCGGCACTCCGGCGTGCTCCTGCGGCCAGGCCTCGGCGACTCGGCCGACGGCTCCTTCGGCGGCGGCCAGGCCGGCATCGTCGACTTCGCCCAGGAAGGCCAGCGTGACGTGCCAGCGTTCGGGCGGATCCAGCCGAACGTCGCGACCGGCGGCAGTCGCCTTGCCGAGATGCAACCGGGAGACGAGGGATTCGAGATCGGCGATGGCGGGCGCGGGCGGGAACAGGGCTACGAAGACTCTCACCGCAGCCGAACCCCCGCGGCGATCAGCTCGCCCTCGATGCGCAGTCGCTCGATCTCTCGATCCATGCTCGTCAACTCCTCCAGATGCTCGGCGATGCCGAGGGCCCGGCACGCCTCTCGCAACTTGACGTCGTATGCCCGCTCGACCGCGCTGTGCCACACCTCGTTGCGCTGCCCGATGCCCAGCCGGTCGGAGCCGAGCCGGCGCAGGTCGGCCGCGATCCGCTCGAACGGCGGATGAGCCGACGACGGCAGTGGCTGCGGTGGCGCAGCCGCCTCTTGAGCCGCCTCTTGCAAGCGTGCCGTGATACTGGCCCAGACCGCGGCCGGCATGGAAAGCCAGCCGTGCGGCGTTTCCTCTTCCTCCGGTACGCCGCCCCGCCCCGCCCCGGCCGGGACGGCAGCCCGCGGTGCGGTGGCGAAGAGTGCGGCGACCGGTGCGAGGAAGGCGCGCGGCGGCGTCAGCGAGCGCTCCATCTGATGCAGAATCCGCTGCTCGAGCCAGTGTTCCCGGCGACGGCGCAACGACTGGCGCAGGGAGACGATGACTTCGTCCGCGCAGATCATGGCGGCGATCGCGCACGGCAGAGTGACCAGCGCGATCAGCGCCACGGCCAGCTCCAATGCCTTCACCACCGCCATATCCTCCGAGCCTAGTCGTACCCCGAAGTGACCGCTACGAATTTCCGCCCAGTGATACCACCCTGATCCGAAAGAAACTCCATCACGCGGGTATGACGTTCCGGGTCACCCCCGCGCCGCCGACACGGTCAGTTTCGGCACTGGGCGTACCGTGAATTCCAGGCGATCCCCGGCGTGGCGCAACTGCCACGCGAGCGCGACCAGGGCGGCGATCAGGGAGACCGCGCCGCCGAGCCAGATCGAGGTGCCCGCGCCCAGGTGTTCGGCCGCCCAGCCGATCGCGGGCGACGAGACCGGCGTGGTCCCCAGGAAGACCAGCACGTAGAGCGCCATGACCCGGCCGCGGAAGTCGGCCTCGGTGCCGAGCTGGACCCGCTGGTTCGCGGACTGCGCGAAGAAGACCATGAAGAACCCGGTCGGCACGAGCAGCAGAATGACGCCCCAGTACGCCGGGACCAGCCCGACGAAGATCTCCAGCGTGCTGAAGGTGACGGCCGCGGTGAGCATGAGATAGACCGACGGCCGTCCCTTGCGGAAGGTCCCGGCGAGCGCACCGCCGAGCGCGCCGACGGCCAACGCGGTGGTGAAGAGGCCGAACGACGCGGCGCCGGTGTTGAACACGGTCTTGGCCAACGCGGCCAGAGTCAGCTGGAAGTTGAACCCGGCCATCCCGATGACGCCCATCAGCAGCATGGGCAGCCGTAGATCGGCGCGACGCCACGCGTACTTCAGGCCGTCGAGGATGCGCGCGTCGGCCCGCTCGTCCTTGGGCGGCAACTCCTTGCGGTGCAGATCCCCCGGACGCATGCGGGCCAGGCCGAGCAGCGGCGACAACGAGCTGATCGCGGCGATTCCGAACACCGGTCCGGTGCCGAAGGCCGCGATCGCGACGCCGGCCAGCGCCGGGCCGATGATGCGGGCGGAGTTGAACGTCGCCGCCGACAGCGACAACGCGTTGGGCAGCAGCGGCGAACCCACCAGCTCCGAGACGAAGGACTGGCGTACGGGCGTCTCGATGGCCTGGGCGATGCCGAGAAGCAGCGCGAAGACGTAGATGTGCCAGATCTGCACGGTGCCGGCCAGCACCAGGATCGAGAAGAGCAATGCGAGGAAGGTCCAGAAGCTGTTCGCAATCAACAGGATCAGCCGCTTGTCGTAGCGGTCGGCCAGTCGCCCACCCGGCAAGGTGAGCAACGCGGCGGGCACGAACTGGAGGGCGGTCACGATGCCGAGCGCCGTGGCGCTGTTGCCGGACAGCGAGAGAACCAGCCAGTCCTGCGCGACGAACATCATCCAGGAGCCGATCAGCTTCACCAGCTGACCGGTCGCGAACAGACGATAGTTCCGCACCATCAGGGACCGGAACATGGTTTTCAAAGTGCTGCCCTCCGCCTAGCCGTCATCCACATCGGACGAAGCGGGCCGGCCCGGGGATGGGCGATGCGCGCTAGTTGCGGGCGATCCTTGACAACACCTCGGCGGCGTGCTGAAGCACGTCACGTTCATCGGGGGTCAACTCAGCCAGGCGGGCCGCCAGCCATTCGTCTCGCACCCGCTCGTACTGCCCGAGGATGTCGCGTCCCAGACCCGTGCTCGACAGGATGACCTGCCGTTTGTCGGTCGGGTGCGGCGTACGCTGCACCAGGCCCCGGGCCTCCAGTTTGGCCACGATCTTGGTCATCGTGGGCGGTTGGACGCGTTCCACGTCGGCCAGTTCCCGTGGGGTCAGGGCACCGGCCAGTTCGAGGCTGGTCAGAGCGGACAGCTGGGTCACCGTCAAATCGCCTACCGGCCGGGCTTGCCGGACCCGCCGGTTGAGCCGCGTGATGGCGTCACGCAATCGAACCGCGAGTTCAGTCGCAGGTTCCGCCACCATCGGCCACTCCGTCACGATTATTAGGCTAGCTAATGAGCCTGGCTAACGACATCGTTTTATGAGGTGGAACACCATGTTGAGCCGTCCGGTTGATCTTGCTCCGACCGGACGGCTCAGCGGCTCCGCCGTTCGTGCTAGATCAACTCGGCTCGAGGCGTCGGCGCTGGATCAGGGTTCCGGGTCGAATCATGCCGCAAGATTCGACCGAGATCCCTGATCCAGCGCCAAACCCCGCGCGCTAGATCAACTCGGTGATGACACCACGGAGGAAGTACAGCACGAACAGAGCGGCGACGCCCCACAGCAACGGGTGAACGTCGCGTGCCTTGCCCTTCGCCGCCTTGATGAGCACGAACGAGACGACACCGCCGCCGATGCCGTTCGTGATCGAGTAGGTGAACGGCATGAGCACGATCGTCAGGAACGCCGGGATCGCGATCTCGTAGTCGGTCCAGTCGATCTGGCGTACGCCGGTCATCATCAGGAAACCGACGATCACCAGCGCGGTCGCCGCCGCCTCGAACGGCACGACCGTCACCAGCGGCGACAGGAACATCGCCAGCAGGAACAGCACGCCGGTCACGACGCTCGCCAGACCGGTCCGCGCGCCCTCGCCCACACCCGCCGCGCTCTCGATGTACGAGGTGTTGCTCGAGACGCTCGCCGCGCCACCGGCGGCCGCGGCCACCGAGTCCACGAGCAAGATCTCCTTGGTACGCGGAGGCATGCCGTCGGCGCCGATGAGCTTGCCGTCGGGGCCGGCCTCCTCGCCGACCGCGACCATGGTGCCCATCGTGTCGAAGAAGTCGCTGAGCAGCAGGACGAAGATGAACACGAGGGTGACCGCCGCGCCCGCCGCCTTGAAGCCGCCGACGAGGCTGAAGTTGCCCAGCAGGCTCAGATCGGGCATGCCGACCGCCTTGTCGGGCCAGCTCGGCACGTTCAGGCCCCAGCCGTGCGGGTTGCCGTTCGGGCCGCCGGAGGGGCCGACCTTCGCGATCGCCTCGACGATGATCGCCAGGATCGTGGTGCCGACGATGCCGAGCAGGATCGCGCCGCGTACCTTGCGCGCGAGCATGACGATCGTGGCGAGCAAGCCGATCGCGAAGACCATTCCAGGCCAGGTGATGATCACGCCGTTGAAGCCCATGCCCACCGGGACGGTGGTCTGCGCCGCATCCGGTACGCGCATGACGAAGCCCGAGTCGACGAAGCCGATCAGGGCCAGGAACAGACCGATGCCGACCCCGATGGCGATCTTCAGCTGACTCGGCACCGAGTGGAAGATCGCCGTACGCAGCCCGGTCAGCACCAGGATGCCGATCAGGATGCCCTCGATGACCACCAGGCCCATCGCGTCGGCCCAGGTCATCTGGGAGGCGATGTCCTTGGCGACGATGACGTTGACGCCGAGACCGGCCGCCAGGGCGAGGGGGAACCGTCCGTAGACCCCCATGAACACCGTCATCACGCCGGCCACCAGCGCCGTTGCCGCGGCCACCTGCGGAATGGAGAGCGTCGCTCCCGTGCTGTCCTTGGCCGAGCCCAGGATCAGCGGGTTGAGGACCACGATGTAGGCCATCGTGAAGAAGGTGGCGAGGCCACCGCGCAGCTCGCGGGAGAGGGTGGACCCCCGCGCGCTTATCTCGAAGTATCGGTCCAGGAACGGCAGTTCCCGCGCAGTCGTCGACATGGGCCGCATCGTGGCATAAAGAAGGTCACCCGTCACGTCTGTCCCACCAGCAACGTTGTGTTGCGGCACCGGCATGCGGGGTCGCTCGCGCGATCGCCCACCGATGAGGAAGAATGTCCCCGTGACCAGGACCGCCACCCGCCCCGCTCGCCTCGACCAGGTCTGCGCCGACGCCGTCGAGGTCGCCCGCGCCGCGATCACCGAGGTCCCGGCGGATGAGGTGGGCGATCACGAGGGTGTCGTCGCCGAAGCCGACCGGCTCGTCACGCATTACTTCGCCTCGCTCCGGCCCGGTTATCGGGGCTGGCAGTGGGCCGTCACCGTCACCCGGGCGCCGCGGTCGAAGCTCGTCACGGTCTGCGAGACGGTGCTGCTGCCCGGCAACGGCGCGCTGCTCGCGCCGGGCTGGCTCCCGTGGGAGGAGCGGCTGCGCCCGGGCGACCTGGGCGTCGGCGACCTGCTCCCGACCGCCCCCGACGACCCTCGCCTGGTGCCGGGGTACCTGCTCGCGGACGATCCCGAGATCGACACCGAGAGCTGGGAGCTGGGCCTCGGCCGACCGCGCATGCTGAGCAAGGAAGGCCGTGAGGAGACCGCCCAGCGGTGGTATGACGGGGATCACGGCCCGCACGCACCCATCGCTGAGGCCGCGCCCCGGCACGCGCGCTGCGTTTCGTGCGGCTTCCTGCTGCTCATGGGCGGCGCGATGAAGCAGATGTTCGGCGTCTGCGGCAACGAGTACGCCCCCGACGACGGTCGCGTCGTCTCGCTGGACCACGGTTGCGGCGCGCACTCCGAGGTGGTCGTCGACGCCGGTCCCCCGGTCGAGGCGCTGCCGACGGCGTACGACGACGGCGCGGTCGAAGAGGTCTAGGAAGAGCCCAGGCGACGGGCGCGGTTGCGGTCGTGCACCCGCATCGTCAGCCAGCCGGGGATGCCGACGATCACACCGGCCACACAGATCCACACCCAGCTGCTGGGCGCACCGGCGATCCAGAGCACCACGGCGGCCACCGCCCAGAGCGCGATACCGCCGATCGCGAGCGGAGTCATCGGCGGATCGAGCGGCTTGACCGGCGGCTCCGCGGCGGGCGGGGTGGACGTCACGCGATGAGGATACCGGTTAGGAAGATCGCCGGAGCATCGCGTACACTGGTCAACCGTTGCCGCCTTAGCTCAGTCGGCAGAGCGATTCACTCGTAATGAATAGGTCAACGGTTCGATTCCGTTAGGCGGCTCTGCGAAAAGGCCCCGGGTCACCCCGGGGCCTTCTGCTTTATCCGCGCCGGGGATGAGCAGCGAAGAAGTCCCACATCACGTCGACCGCGTTGATCTTCGTCTCGGGGCTGCCGAGCCCGACCTCGGTGCCGCCCGGCCACCGGTGTTCCATGCCCGCGATCTGGTAATCGACCACCTCCGAGCCGTCGGCGCAGCGCGTACGGGTCCAGGTGATGCCCTTGGCGTACACACCCTTGGCCGACGGCTTGCAGCCGAGCCGGGTCCGCCAGATATCCAGGCCGCCGTTGAAGACGTCGGCGTTGTCGAGCAGGCCGATGAAGGTGACCACCGAGACCGGCTTGGCCGGCTTGAACGCGGGGTCGGCCGTGCGCGACCCGATGAAACCGCCGGAGACGGGCGCGATCGCGGCGAAGAGACCCGGTGCCGCCACGGCCATCCGGAAGGTCATGTCCGCGCCGTTGGAGATGCCGGTCGCGTACACCCGCCGGGGATCGACCTGCCACACCTCGATCATGTGCGCCACCAGCGCCTTGACGAAGCCGACGTCGTCATAGTCGCCGCAGCAGTCCATCGCGTTGAAACCCGAGATGATGGTCTCGGGATAGACCACGACGAAACCCTTCTGGTCGGCCTTCGCGTCCAGCCGCGTCATCCGGCGCAGCACGTCCACGTCGGACCGGTAGTAGTGGAACGCCACGACCAGCGGCATCCCCGGCTGGTATCCGGCGGGCGCGTGCGCCTGCGCGGTCCGCGTCTGGCCGCCCACGTCCAGCGCGATCGTCTGGTCACCGCCGCGCGGCACGTCCGGCACTCGGGGGCTCGGGCTCGCACTCGGCGCGGCCACGGTGGGGGTCGGTCCGGCCGGCGCGGCCTCGGGTTTCGCGTCGCACGCCGTCAGCACTAGGAGTACGCCTAAAGCAGCGCCCGTGGCTCGGATGGTTCGCATCGCAGCCTCCCTGCTATGTCACTTCTGAAATAAACTATGTCAGGAGTTGAATAGCAGATGTGAGCACGCTGCGCTACGCCCTGCTGGCCGCTCTGCACGCCGGCCCGTTGACCGGATACGAGATCGTCCAGCGGATGCGCCGCCCGATCGGCTACTACTGGACGGCTCAGCAGAGCCAGATCTATCCCGAGCTGGCCCGGATGACGGCGGACGGGCTGATCGACCACGACGTGGCGGCCGGACCCGGTCCGCACGACCGCAAGATCCATCGGCTCACCGCAGCGGGCCGGGCGGAACTGGCGCAGTGGCTGGTCCAGCCGCCGCAGCGCCGCCCACCCAAAGACGAACTGGTCCTCAAGACGTACGCGTTGGCCGCCGCCGACCGCGAAGCCATGCGCGCCTTGTACCGAGCCGAAGCGCAGAAGCATCGGCGGCGGCTCGACGACTATCTGGCTCAGCAAGCGCAAGCCGAAGCCCAAGGCCACGACGATCCGGCCAACCCGAAGTTCGGGGCGTACGCCACGCTCCGGATGGGTGTGGCCGCCGAACGGACGATGCTCGACTGGTGTGAATGGCTCGTCTTGCGGTTGGAAAGGTAACTATTCAGCGAAATCTCAGTCTGATCGTTCATCCAGGGCGAGACATGTCGCCGGGTGCCGCTAGGGTGTGCCGGTCGCGGAATGATCCGCAGGCATCACCCCCTCTGGAGGAAGCACCCCCATGTCCGAGCCCGTTACCTACCAGCCCGCCCCGCAGCCGCCGGCCCAGGAGGAATCCCGCGGCAAGCAGATCGCGAAGGGCGTCGGCAAGGCTCTGTTGTGGCGTCTCGTCATCGGCGGCATCGTGCTCGTCATCGCCCTCGGCTTCGGTGCCTACAAGTACCTCTCCGGCAACATCACCGCCAAGACCCCGGCCGTCGGCGAGTGCGTCTCCGAGGCCAAGACCGACGCCGACGTCGAGAACGTCACCACAGTGGACTGCAGCGACGCTAAGGCCCACGACAAGGTCGTCGGTGTGATCACCAACAAGTCCGAGTCGTACTTCAAGTCGACTCAGAACCCGTGCACGGCGTACCCGGACGCGGAGAGCGCCTACTGGTTCGGCAAGTCCGCCAGCGGCACCATCCTCTGCCTCGTACCGAACAAGGCAAGCTGACGTCTCACCCCGCCGAGGAGGCCACGAGCGCAGCGCGCTCGGCCTCCTCGGCTTCTTTCTGGGCCAGGCCGTCGCGCCCGTCGTACTTCACGAACTTCGGCAACGCAGCCGCCAGCGCGACCGTGCCGGCGATGCATAGCGCGCCACCCCAGACGACCGAACCGCCGATGCCGACGATCTTGGCCATGCCGCCGCTGCGTACGCCGCCGAGCAGGGGGCCGATCGAGTAGGAGAGCATCTCGATCCCCGCAAGACGGCCGCGCAAGTGGTCGGGGATCGTCTGGTTCCAGATCGTCGACCGGAAGACGCCCGAGATCATGTCGGCCGCTCCGGCCGCCAATAGCCCGGCGATGGCGATCCACAACGCGTTCGACAGACCGAAGATGACGATGCCGACGCCCCAGAGCCCGGCCGCGATGACGACCGCCAGCCCATGCCGATGGATGCGCTGGGTCCAGCCCGATGTCAAGGTGGCCAGCATCGATCCGACGCTGGGAGCGGCGTACAGGAGACCGAGGACGGCTGGGCCGCCTAAGCGTTCGGCGAAGAACGGATAGAGCGCCTGGGGCATGCCGAACGCCATCGCGTTGATGTCCACCAAGTACGTGCCGAGCAATTCTGGTCGGCGTACGGCGTACCGCAGACCCGTCGCGACACTGCGCAACGACGGCCGATCCGCCATCTCCGGCGGCGGGACCGCCTTCATCATCGCGAGCAGGGCAAGGGATACGCCGAACGTGGCCACGTCGATGGCGTACACCCAAGCGAGACCGCGGCCCGTGCCGAACGCCGCGATGAGCAACCCGGCGATGGCCGGGGCGCCGATGGACGCGAACTGATGGCGCAGCGAGGTGAGCGCGCTGGCCGCGGGGATCTTGTCGGCGTCGACCAGGCGCGGCGTGAGCCCTTCGAGCGCGGGCCGTTGGAGGCCGTCGACGGCGGCCGCGAGGGCCGCGATCAGATAGAGCAGCCACAGGTGCGGCTTGCCGAGCAGCGCGTTGAGCAGGAGGAGGACGGTGAGCGAGAGCTGGGCCACCTCGCCGCCGAAGACGAGTACGCGACGGTCGACGTAGTCGGCGAGCGCGCCGCCGACGAAAGCCATGAACAGCAAGGGGACGAGTTCGCAGACGCCGATCAGACCGACCAGCAACGGGTCGTCGGTCATCTTGGTGACCTGGTACGGGATCGTCACGAACGTGATGAAAGACCCGATGGACGTCACCGTCATGGCGCTGTAGAGCAGCCGGAAGTCCCGTCCGCGCAGCGGCGACCAGTCGAGCGAAAAGCGTTTCCTTGTACTCATCGCCGCAGATGATGCCGGACCGGCGCGGGCGGCGTCGAGCCGGTTTCGGCGGCTACGCTTCGGCCCATGGGTGCTGTCGACGAATGGTGGGCGTCTTATCACGGCAAGCTCCGGGCAGCGCTGCCCGAGGACACGTTGTTCCTGATCGGCGGGCGCGGGGTCATCCGCGATGAGCAGGGTCGTTATCTGCTGATCAAGCGGGCGGACAACGGCATCTGGGCGTTCCCGGCCGGCGGCATGGAGATCGGCGAGTCGATGGTCGACTGCGCCATCCGGGAGACCTACGAGGAGACGGGGCTGAAGGCGGTTACCGCCGTCCCGTTCGCCCTGTACACCGGGCCGGACCACACGCATACCAACCAGTGGCAGCACACGTATCAGCACATCATCCTGGCCTGCCTGATCACCGAGGTCACGGGCGAGCTCAACCCGGATCCGGAGGAGGCGACCGACGCGGCGTACTTCCATCCGGCGGACTTCCCGAATCAGAGCCCCACGATGCAGCGGACGCTCGCCGACCTCGCGGAGTTCGAGCGCACCGGCCGGTTCGTCGTCCGCTGAACCGTCCGCCCTTCCACAGCGCTGGATCAGGGTTCCGGGTCGAATCTTGACCCAAGATTCGACCGCGATCCGTGATCTAGCGCGCGGCGTGGCGCGGCAGCGCGAAGCGTGGTGCGGCTAGGCGGCTTTGCGGGCGGCTTTCGCCTTCGCGACCGACTCGCGTAGCGCTGCCATCAGGTCGATGACCTCGGCCTCGCCCTCCTGCGGCTGCGGCGGCGTCACCACTTCGCGGCCTTCGATCTTGGCCTCGATGACCTGCTGCAACGCCTCCCGATACGCGTCGGTGTACTCGGTCGGGTCGAACTCGTCGGACATCGACTCGATCAGCGAGCCGGCCATCTGGAGCTCCTGCTTGTGCAGCTTCACCTGGTCGGCTCCGCCGAGCACGTCGAACGCCGGTTGGCGTACCTCGTCGGGCCAGAGCATCGTGTTGAGGACGAGCACGTCGTCGCGTACGCGCACAGTGGCGAGTTGCTCACGTTGGCGCAGCGCCACCTTCACCAGCCCGACGCGGCCGGCCTTGCTCAACGCGTCCCGCAGCAACAGGTACGGCTTGAGCCCGACGTTGCCGTCCGGTTCCAAGTAGTACGCCCGGCTGTACAGGATCGGATCGATCTGGTCCTCGGGGACGAATTCGAGCACATCGATCGCACGGGAACTACTCAACGGAAGGTCGGCGAAGTCGTCGTCGGTGAGGACGACCATTTGATCGCCGACTTCATAGCCCTTCGCGAGCTGGTCGTAGTCCACCTGTTTGCCGTCGATCGTGCAGACGCGCTGGTACTTGACCCGCCCGCCGTCCTTGACGTGCACCTGGTGGAACCGGATGTCCTTCTCCTCGGTCGCGGCGTAGAGCCGGACGGCGATGGAGACCAGGCCGAAGGAGATGGCACCCTTCCAGATTGCCCGCATATCACCCATCTTGGCAGTCGGCCGCCGAGAGCGCGGCCTATCCTGAGAACGTGACCAGGGTCGAAGTGGAAGGCCGACGGATAGACCTCACAAACCTGGACAAAGCCCTCTACCCCGACGGCTTCACCAAGGCCGAGATCATCGACTACTACACCCGGATCGCCCCGGTCATGCTGCCCCACTTGGCCGATCGCCAGGTGACCCGGATTCGCTACCCCTCCGGCGCGCAGGCGCAGGGATTCTTCGAGAAGAACGCGCCCGCCGCCAAACCGAGCTGGGTACGCGTAGACAGCGGCCTCATCGTGGTCGACGAACTCGCCACGCTCGTGTGGCTCGCCCACCTCGCGGCACTGGAACTGCATACGCCGCAATGGCAGGTGGCGAACGGTCCCGAGCACCCCGACCGCATCGTCTTCGATCTCGATCCGACCGAACCGGCCGGCCTCGACGAGTGCCGCGCGGTGGCGCAGGCGTTGCGCGATCGGCTGGCGGTGGACGGGCTCACGGCGTACCCGAAAACCTCCGGGCGCAAGGGCATGCAGGTCACCTGCCCCGTCACCGCGACCGCCGAGCAGATCATGGACTATGCCCGCGAGCGCGCGGCCGAGTTCGCGCGGGCCGCGCCCGACGCGGTGACCGACCAGATGGCCAAGGCCGGGCGGCCCGGCAAGGTCTTCATCGACTGGAGCCAGAACAACCCCTCGAAGACCACGGTCTGCGTCTACTCCCTCCGCGCGGGCGATTCACCGACCGTCTCGACGCCGGTCACCTGGGACGAGGTCAGTGACGGCTCGTTCACCGCGGCCGACTTCACGCCCGCGCGCGTCCTTGCGCGGATCAACGAGTACGCCGACCTCCACGCCCCGCTCCTGTCGCCCGGTCCGGCCCTCCCGAGTACGCCCCGCCGCCGCCCTGCACGTTGATCATGAACCCAAGGTTCCACCGGACGGCGTGTCGCGACCCCCAACATCATGATCAACGCGCCCGATATCGGGTTGAAGACCTGGTCGCCGATGCGGTTGCATGGATGAATGGTGTCCGTCGACCGTCTGCTCGCCTTCGCCGCGATGTCCCTGGTGCTGATCCTCATCCCGGGACCGAGCGTGCTGTTCGTGATCGGCCGCGCGCTCGCCCACGGGCGGCGGGCTGCCCTGACCACGGTCCTCGGCAACACCCTCGGGGCGTGCGTACTAGTGGCGGCGGTCGCCTTCGGCGTCGGCTCCGTCGTCGAGCGCTCGATCGTCGTCTTCACGGTGCTGAAGCTGGCCGGGGCGGCGTACCTGGTCTATCTGGGGGTCAAGGCCTGGCGGGCCCGCCGCTCGTTGACTGCCGTGTTCGCCGCCGACGAAGCGGCCGCCGCCGGACGCCGGACCCTCTGGGAAGGCTTCGTGGTCGGCGTTTCCAACCCCAAGACGATCGTCTTCTTCGCGGCGGTCCTACCGCAGTTCGTCGATCCGGCCCGCGGTCACGTTGTGGCACAGATGCTCCTGCTCGGCCTGATCTTCAACCTCATCGCGGTGATCTGCGACAGCCTCTGGGGAGTCGCCGCCTCCTTCGCCCGCGACTGGTTCGGCCGCTCACCTCGTCGGCTGGCGATGGTCGGCGGCGCCGGCGGCCTCGCCATGATCGGCCTCGGCGTGACCGTGGCGGTCACCGGCCGTAAAGACTGACCCGCTCCAGCCGCGGTCAAGCTTCCCAAGGCGGCGTGAAGCGGGCCACGTAGGCGCGCGCCCGCGGAATCGGATCGCGCCAGTACTGGTGCGGCATCCGATGCACATGCAACCGGCAGAACTCCGCGAGGTCGACGTCGATGCGCTCTACGCGCTCCACCGCACGGCCCTCGAACTCCGCGTTGACCCGGCGAAGTTCGGCCTCCGAGTTCCATCCCGAAGCGTCGAACGCCCAGCCGTTCCAGCGGGCATAGGTGTGCAGTGGGTGCTGCTCCCCGAGTAGATACAGCGACGCGAGCTCGATGCCTTGGTCCGGATGCGCGTCCCGGCAGGTCCAGGCGAGAATGTGGCACGCACCCGAACTGAAGAAGGCCTGATCCGTCCGTTCCCACGAAACGCGCTGATCTGATCGCTCGAGCGGCGTACGGCGAAACGTTCCCGAGGCCAGCAATGCCATGCCCCGCATGCTACGACGGGTACGCCGTACCGATCAGGCGAGGACGTCGTCGGCGTCGACGATCGTGTACGCGTACCCCTGCTCGGCGAGGAACCGCTGCCGGTGGGCGGCGTACTCGGTGTCGATGGTGTCGCGAGAGACGACCGTGTAGAAGTGCGCCTGCCGCCCGTCGGCCTTCGGGCGCAGGACCCGGCCGAGCCGCTGCGCCTCCTCCTGACGGGAGCCGAAGGTGCCGGAGACCTGGATCGCCACCGCCGCCTCGGGCAGGTCGATGGAGAAATTGCCCACTTTGGACAGCACGAGGGTACGCAGCTGCCCCGAGCGGAACTCGTCGAGCAGCCGTTCCCGTTCCTTGTTGGTGGTGCTGCCTTCCAGGATGGGCGCGTCGAGATACTCCCCCAGCTGGTGCAGCTGATCGAGGTACGCCCCGATGACCAGCACCTGCTCGTCGGGATGGCGCTCGACGATGGCCTGGACGACGGGCAGCTTCGTGCGGGCGGTCGACGCCATCCGATAGCGCTCCTCGGCTTCGCCCATGGCGTACGCCATCCGCTCGGCGTCGGTCAGCGTCACGCGTACCTCGACGCATTCGGCCGGGGCGATCCAGCCTTGCGCCTCGATGTCCTTCCACGGCGCGTCGTACCGCTTCGGGCCGATGAGGCTGAAGACGTCACCTTCCTTGCCGTCCTCGCGGACGAGGGTGGCGGTCAGGCCGAGACGGCGGCGGGCCTGGAGGTCGGCGGTGAACCGGAAGATCGGCGCGGGCAGCAGGTGGACCTCGTCGTAGACGATGAGTCCCCAGTCCCGGGCATCGAACACGTTGAGGTGCGGGAAGGTGCCACCGCGGCGCATGGTGAGCACCTGGTACGTGGCGATGGTGACCGGCCGGATCTCCTTGCGCTCGCCGGAGTACTCCCCGATCTCCTCCTCGGTGAGCGAGGTGCGGGCGAGCAGCTCCCGCTTCCACTGACGGGCGGCGACCGTGTTCGTCACCAGGATCAGCGTGGTGGCCTTGGCCGAGGCCATCGCCGCCGCGCCCACCAGCGTCTTGCCCGCGCCACAGGGCAGGACCACGACGCCGGAACCGCCCGCCTCGAAGTGCTCGACGGCCTCCTTCTGGTAGGACCGCAGAGTCCAGCCGTCGAGAGCCAGATCGATCTCGTGGGCTTCACCGTCGACGTATCCAGCCAGGTCCTCGGCCGGCCAGCCCAGCTTCAGCAGGGCCTGCTTGAGACGGCCGCGTTCGGAGGGATGTACCGCGATCGTGTCCGGGTCGAGCTGCGTACCGAGCATCCCGGCGAGCTTCTTGGACTTGGCCACCTCGATGAGCACCGCCCGGTCCAGCCCGCGCAGGACGAGGCCGTGGGCCGGATCGTTGGCGAGTTGCAGGCGGCCGTAGCGGTCCATCGTCTCGGCGACGTCCACCAGCAGCGCGTGCGGCACCGGGTAGCGGGAGTACTTGAGGAGGGCGTCCACGACCTGCTCGGCGTCATGCCCGGCGGCGCGGGCATTCCAGAGCCCGAGCGGAGTCAGCCGGTACGTGTGCACGTGTTCGGGCGAGCGTTCCAACTCGGCGAAGGGCGCGATGGCCGCTCGGCAGGCGGCCGCGTCCGGATGATCGACCTCCAGCAGCAGGGTCTTGTCGGACTGGACGATCAGCGGACCGCTCGACATGAACTCACCTCGATGCACGCAGCAGGGGACCCTCCAGTCTGACACGAAGGCGCTGCTCACCGTCAGTCCCCGCTGAGCGGAGCGTGACGCGGCGCTCCTCCGCTCGGTCATGGTGACCCGCCGAACGGCCGAAATGGTGGCTGCTTCGCAACCACACATTCGGCTTCGTGCGTCCCTCGTGGTGGAAGAAGCGGTAGGCCTGATGGCCGGCAGGCCGGCGGTATGAGCGTTCGGGGGAGTCCAACGGGGGCGAACGCAGTACCGCCGGCAGCCGTTTCTTCAGACGGATCTCAGTCGGCGCGGCTACGGACCAAAGCGCTGACGATCGAGACGAGTAGCAGTACGAGCAGCCCGCTGCCGATCGCTTCGCCGGCCGCGTCGAGCATCATCCGATCGAGGACCAGCCAGGCGAAGAAGAACCAGGCGGTGAGGCCGAACGCGGTGACCGCCACCGCCACCTGAGCCGTCCTCGACAGGCCCGTACGCCCGCCGACCGGCGTTTGCGCCTCCGCTGTCTCACCCTCCTGGCCGGGCTCGGCGGTCATCTCGGTCCCTCCCGCGTTCACCGCTGTCACTGTTCCAGGGTGTCATCCCCCTGGGGATTATGAGGGATTTTCTGGATCTTCGCCCGAATTGGCGCGCGAGCGGGCTCGGAGCGCGCCGATGACGGACAGCAGGATGAGTACCCCGAAAAGGACGCCGAACGCCTCGTTGACGGCCTCGCCGAACGACTCCCGCCGGACGAGCCAGGACAGGGCCAGCCAGCCCGCCGCGCAGGCGACGGCGACAGTGGCGGTGGCCGCCAGGGAAAGCCGCGCCCGGGTCTCCATTTCCTGAGCGTGGCCGTCGAACCATCGATCAAACATCCTCCGAATGGTTTGCCAGGAAACTCACATTCGGCTCTCTTTCCCTTCTGGACGCTCTTGTCTAGTCTCGGCCTGCAACCGGAGCAGCCCCCAAGCACGTCTGATCGGCTAGACGCGGGTTCCGGAGCACTGGGGAGGGCTTCATGAGGAGAAACCACGCGGTGGCGGTGGTCGCGGCAGCGGCCGCGACGCTGTTCGCGTTGACCGCCTGCCAACCGGATTCGCAGGCCGGCGGCGGTTCGCCGTCCCTGGCTCCGGTCGCGGAGACGTCGGCGGCCGCATCACCGAGCGCGAGCCCGAGCACGGCGTCGCCGAGCGCGAGCCCGAGCAAGACGGCGACGCCGAGCAAGACCACCACTACCTCCACGTCGACGTGCCAGCAGGGCCCGCGCCAGAAGGAAGTCGAGACGGCGCTGGCCAAGCTCGGCACGTGGGGCGCGATCGTGGTCGACGGTCAGCAGACCGACGCCGACTGCGCCGTCATCAAGAAGTTCCAGAAGCGGTTCGGGATCTCGCCCGCCAACGGCCGGGCCGGGGATACCACGGCGAGCGTGGCCAAGCGGCTCGCCGCCACCGATCCCAGCAAGTGCCAGGCCGGCACCGGGCTCGTCGCCTGCGTCGACCTCACCCACCAGACGACGTACCTGATGAAGGGCGGCCAGGTCATCTGGGGGCCGACCGTCACGCGTACGGGGATGGCCGGGTATGCGACGCCGTCGGGTTGGTACAAGATCTTCGACCGCGCGCCGAAGCACTGGTCGAACCCGTATGAGGTGTGGCTGCCGTACTGGCAGCAGTTCTACAACGGCGACGGCTTCCACGAGACGACCACGTACATCCACAACACGGGGATCGGCTCGCACGGCTGCGTCAACCTGCTGAAGGTCGACGCGCAGAAGTACTACTCGACGCTCGGCTACGGCTCCAAGGTTCACCTGTACGGTCGCCGGCCGGGAACCTGAGCCCGGGAGGCCCGCAGCCGCGGTGGGAATGGGTACGGTTGAGCGACGATGACCACCTCATTCGCCGACCGGTTGCGGGCCCTCTCCGACGAGGCGCTCGGTGAGCTGCTGCGCGCCCGCCCCGATCTGATCACGCCGGTGCCGCCGGACCTCTCCGCGCTGGCGGCCCGGGCGCAGACCCGGCTGTCGCTGGCCCGCGTCGTCGAGCGGCTCGACCGGTTCACCCTCGAGATCCTGGACGCCGCCCGGCTCACCCGGAGCGACGACGGCTACACCTCCATGGATGCCATCGTGGCGCTGGCCGCGGTGCCCACCGGCGGTCCCGAGCCGGTCCGGGTCCGCGAAGCCGTCCACACCCTCCAGAAACTCTTCCTGTTGTACGGGCCCGAGGGTGAGCTGCGGCTCACTGGTGCAATCGATGAAGTGCTTTCTGCGTACCCGTCGGGACTGGGAAGACCGGCGGCGGAGCTGGACCCGGCAGCGGCCGCGCTCGCGAGCGACCCGGCCCGCCTCCGCCGCACGCTCCTGGCCGCACCGCCCGCGGCCCGCGCGGTCCTGGACCGCTTGGCCGAAGGCCCGCCGGTGGGCACGTTCAGCGAGCCGCCCGCGGCCGTGCTGGAGCTGATAGATCAACATCTACTGGTACGCCTAGACGACCAGACGGTCGAGTTGCCGCGTGAGCTGGGGCTGTTGTTGCGGCGGGACCAGGGACCGCTGGGCCGCCTGCATCCGCAGCCGCCGGAGTTGCCGGCCGGGTCGCGTCCGCGCACCACGATCGACCGAGCCGGAGCCGGGCAGGCGATGACGGTCGTACGCGAAGCCGAAGCGGTGCTGGAGGCGCTGGCCGCCGAGCCGATCAGCATCCTGCGCGGCGGTGGGGTCGGCGTGCTTCCGTTGCGGCGGCTGGCGAAAGCGGCCGAACTACCGGAGCCGACCGCCGCCCTACTGCTGGAGGTGGCCGCGGCCGCCGGACTCGTCGGCGAGACCGAGACGGAATATCTGCCCGCCGTGGGCTACGACGCCTGGCGGGACAAGCCGCTGGCGCAACGCTGGACGCAGCTCGCCGAGGCCTGGCTGAACATGCCGAGACAGCCGTCGCTGATCGGGCTGCGCGACGAACGGGACCGCCCGATCACCGCGCTCGCACCGGAAGCCGAGCGCGCCGGGATGCCCGGGCTGCGCCGGGAGGTGCTCGGCACGCTGACGCTCGGTCCGACACCCTCCGAACAGGAGCTGCTGGACCTGGTCGCGTGGCGTGCGCCGATTCGCGTACGCGGTCGGGAGGCGGTCTACTCGGCCGTCC
This sequence comes from Hamadaea sp., assembly GCF_013362815.1. GTDB lineage: Bacteria > Actinomycetota > Actinomycetes > Mycobacteriales > Micromonosporaceae > Hamadaea. Next base: position 150,450 of record NZ_JABFVK010000015.1, read on the forward strand.
TGGCGGAGGCGGCTGCGCTGGGGGTCACCGGATTCGGCGGGCTGACCGCCTATGGCGCGTTGGTGCTGGACGACGGCGTGAACGCCGAGGACGATCCCCTGGGCCGCCGTCCCGGCGCCGACCGGCCCCGCGAGGAGACCCCGGCGTCGGTCGCGCTCGGGCACCTGCTGCCGCCGCCAGTCGACCACCTGATGGTGCAGGCCGACCTCACCGTGGTGGTCCCCGGTCCACCCGAACCGCAGCTCGCCGCCGAACTCGACATCGTCGCCGACCACGAATCGGGCGGTGGCGCAGTCGTCTACCGGGTCACCCGGGACTCCGTCCGGCGCGCCCTCGACGCCGGGTACGCCGGAGCCGACCTGCACGCGCTGTTCGCCAAACGATCGCGTACGCCGGTGCCGCAGGCGCTGACTTATCTCATCGACGACATCGCGCGTACGCACGGCGGACTGCGTACCGGGGCGGCGGGTGCGTACCTGCGGAGCGACGACGAGGCACTGATCGCTTCGGCCTTGGCGGACCGGCGGCTGTCGGGGCTCTCGTTGCGCCGCCTAGCGCCGACCGTCCTCATCACACTGTCGCCACCGGGGAGGCTGCTGACGGCGCTCCGCGAGGCGGGCTACACCCCCGTGCCCGAGGACCCGACCGGCGCGGTGGTGCTCAGCAAACCCAAGGTACGCCGAGCCCCAGCCCGCGCCGTGGTCATGGCACCTGTCGACCCCGCGAGCGGGCTGACCCGGCCACGTCTGCTCGGCATCGTCGAACATCTGCGGCACGGCGACGCAGCGGCCCGAGCCGCCCGGCGTGCCCCGTTGGCCGTACGCGCCGCGACCGGCGGAACCGTCGACGGCATCACCGCCGTGCAGGCCCACAGCGACGCGCTCGCCGTCCTGCAGCAGGCGGTGCGGGAGAAGACGCTGGTGTGGGTCGGTTACGTCGATGCGCACGGGACGACCAACTCGCGACTGGTCCGGCCGGTGTCGATCGGCGCCGGCTACCTTCGCGCGGAAGATGAGCGTACGCAGACCGTCCACACCTTCGCGTTGTCTCGAGTGACGGCTGCCGTTCCCGAAACTTCCTGACGCCGGTCGTTACGCGTTACGCGGTCGCCTCGCGTTACGCGGTCGCCTCGCGTTATCCGGGGATAACGCGGCCTCCCACGCGGGAATAGCCGCGTTATCCCGGGATCGCGCGCGAGGGACAACGCGCGAGCAACGCGCGAGGGACAACGCGCGAGGGACAACGCGCGCGGGACAACGCGCGAGCAAACGCCGAAGCAGCGCAGCGAAAAGGGTTAGAGCTCGAGCTCCCGAGCGACAGCGTGCAGAGCCTCACCGATCTTCTGCGCCGTCTTGCGATCGGGGTGCCGCCCACGCTTCAGATCGGGCAGGATCTTCGCCTCGAGCACCTTGATCATGTCCTCGATGAGCGTGTTCAGCTCGTCCGGCGTACGCCGCTTGGCCTCCGCCTGAGCCTGCACCAGCGACGGCGGAGCCTCCAGCAGCTTCACGCCCATCGCCTGCGCGCCCTTGCGGCCCTCGATGATCCCGAACTCGATCTTCTGGCCGCCCTTGAGTTCGGCGACCCCACCGGGGAGGGCGGTCTTGGGCAGGAAGACGTCGCCGCCTTCGTCGCTGGTGACGAAGCCGTAGCCCTTCTGGGCGTCGTACCACTTGACCCGACCGGTTGGCACCGTTGATCCCTGCTTCCCATCCGTGTGCGGCCACGTCGTGACCCGTCGTCCCGCCGCGGCAATGCGGCAGGGTTAAGGCTATCGAGCGAGATCGTCCAGCCCAACAGCAATACCGGGGGTGAGTCCGGCTTTCTCCGAGCGCTCCAGCAGTTCGCGGACGGCCGCGTACCCCGCCGGGCCCAGATCCTCGGTGAACTCGTTGACATACAACGAGATGTGTTGATCGACCACGGCCTGCTCCATTTCCTGCGCGTGGGCGAGGACGTACTCCCGGCTGTCTTCGGGACGCGCCCAGGCATGCCGGACCGACGCCCGGATCCACTCCGTCGCCGCCCTCGGGTCGACCGCGCCGCGCTTGGCCAGAATCGCGCCGAGCGGGATCGGCGACCCGGTGTCAGATTCCCACCATTCACCAAGATCCACCAGCTGCGACAGGCCATATCGCGGATAGGTGAAGCGGGCTTCGTGGATCACCAGGCCCGCGTCGAACCGTCCGGCCGCGACGCCCGGCATGATCTCGTGGAACGGGACCACCACGATCTCCGCGGGCCGCTGCCCGCTCTGCTCCGCCCACAAACGCATCAACAGGTACGCAGTTGTGCGTTCCCCGGGCACGGCGACGGTCTTCCCGTCGATCCCGGTTTCCGTGAGGGTGAGCAGAAGAGGGCCGCAACCCCGGCCGAGCGCGCCGCCGCAGGGCAGCAACTCGTACTGGTCCAGCAGCCAGGGCAGCGCGGCGTACGAGACCTTCACCAGGTCGAACCGGCCGTCGAGGGCAGCCGTGTTCGTCACGTCGACGTCGGCGAACGTCACGTCGAACTCGGGCGCGCCCGGCACGAGGCCGTGCGTCAGCGCGTGGAAGACGAAGGTGTCGTTCGGGCAGGGCGAGTACGCGATCTTCATAGTGCTTCCAGGCTATCCCCGATCGTGGCGGCGGCACCCGTCAGCGCCTGCAGGGCGGCACCGATCTGCCACGAGGCCCGATCGCGGGGGCCGATCGCGTTGGAGATCGCCCTGATCTCGGCGTACGCGACGCCGCAGGTGGTTGCGGCAGCCGCCACGCCGGCGCCCTCCATCGCCTCGGCCGCCGCATGCGGGTAGCGGAGCCGCAGCTCCTGGGCCCGGCCGGCGATCCCGGTGACGGTCGACACGGTGAGGACGTCGCCGGAGACGGCGTCGCGCAGCCGTCCGCGCAGCAGGGCGTGCAGGGCTGGGTCCACTTCGGATACTGCGCGGCCGAAGCCCAGCTCGTCGATGCTCAGGTAGCCCTCCGGCGACTGCGCGCCCAGGTCGGCCGCGATGCTCCGGGTCGCCACGACGAGACCGCCGAGGCCGACGACGTCGGCGAACCCACCGGCGATGCCCATGCTGATCACGCCGTCATAGGGCGCACCGGCCGCCTCCGCGAGGGTCAGCCGCCGGGCCGTCCCCGCCGCCGCGTTCGCCGGGCCGACCCCGACTGCGGCGACCTCGATGGCGCTACCCGATGGCAGTCCTTTGCGGACCGCATCCGCCTCGACCTCGACCGCCGTGGCGATCAGCACCCGCATTCCGCGCCCCCTCCTCGTTGATCATGAACCTATGGTCCCACCTGACGGCGTGTCTCCGCCCCCAAGCATCATGATCATCCAGTCTGGCGCTTCCCGTTGATCATGGCCGCCGGGGGTCCGACACACCGCCCAAGGGGACCCTAGGTTCATGATCAACGGGGAGGGGGGTCGGTGGGCGGATCGGTCGAGGGTCGGGTGCCCGGTGGGGTGCCCGGTGGGGTGCTGGGTGGGGTGACGGGTGGGGTGACGGGTGGGGTGCCGTTCATCGAGGTCGGCCGGTAGAGGTGGTACGAGCCGTCCGGCTCCGCCGACGCCGGCTCGGGCTGCGCCTCAGGCTCAGGCTCGGGCGACGGCTGGCGCGATGGCTTTCGCTGCGACTTCGGCGACGACTTGGGGGGCGCCTTCGGCGCTGGGCGCTGCTTCGGCGGCTGTGCTTTCGGCGTACCAGTCGGAGGAAGCGTGAGCGAGACGACCAGGGCGACCAGCAGGGCGACCTGAGCCAGCAACGGCGCCCAGAGACCGCCCAGCACGAGCGCCACCAGGACCACCAGCGCGACCGGTACGAGCAGCGCAACCACGTAGCGGACGGCGGCCGAGGCTGCCGCGGACCGGTGACCCGGCGTCGCCGAGACCGTCCACAATGCGCGTTCGACGAGCCCGAGTGTGAGAAGCGCGGCGGCGGCCGTCCCGGTGATCAGATTGACGGCCAAGAGCAGTACGCACACCAGCCGGATCAGCTCGACCGTGGCGAGCAGAAAGCGCGGCCAGGGGCGGGCGCGCAACAGCCAGCCGACCGCTGCCGCGCCGAGTATGCCGACCACGAGCCCGATCAGCGTCCCGACCCCGGCGGACGGGGTGGAGCGCCGCCACCACTCAGCCAGCAGGAGCAGATCGGCGGCGACGGAGAGGAGGGCGATGTGCAGCAGCCGTCCACCGCCCGGCACGGCGGCCGCGGTCGTGGCGCGGATGGAGCTAGCGAGCAGCAGCAGGAACCGCAGCCCCCGGTACGCGCGCCGCACCAGACCGGCCAGCAGCCCCAGCCCGACCGCGACGATGCGTGCGATCTCGTTCAGCACCGGCCCGCCCCTTCCCGTCTCCCCGTCCCCGCTTTCGCGCTTTCACGCTGGATCAGGGTTCTGTGTCGAATCTTGCAGCATGATCCGACCGAGAACCCTGATCTGGCGCGAGCGGAACTGGTCAGCGGATGACGATCGGTTCCTCGATGAGCTTCGGCTGGAGCGGCTTGGCCGGGTCGAACCACGGAGTGTTCGCGGCACGACGCGGTTTGGGCTCCCATTTCCGGCCGACCCGGTCCACCCCGATCGGGAAGATCGTGAGCGAGCCGTCCGGCGCGAAACGCATCCGCAGGAAGCCCTTGTAGTCCTCGATCCCCTGCCCGGCGAACAACTCGTTCAGGTTGACCCGGAAACCACCCGCGAGGAAGAGGTACAGGGCGACCAGTTCGGTGGCGATGAGCCCGGCGACCGGGCCGTAGATGGCGAACGCGAGGACCCCCGGCCACGGCCAGGCCTGATCGTCGAAGGGCAGCTCGCGCCAGGCGAAGTAGCCGGCGTACCCCAGCAGGACGTGGGCTATGCCGTGCGCCAACCCGAGCAGCACGGGTATGCGGCGGAGCATGCCGTGCGAGAGGCCGACGGCGAAGAACAGCGATCCGGCGATCATCAAGCCGATCATCAGGAACGCCGGGAAGCTCAGCAGCTGGTGCGCCTTGCCCTTGAGGGACAGCAGGAACAGCGTGTGGATGATGCCGAGGAAGGTCGCGAACCCGGGGTTGCGCCACGGCAGCCGGGGGAAGATGCCGACCGACAACGCGCGCGACTTCGACTTGGTCGGGTACGCCTTGCGCAGGGTGAACGACTTCTGCTGAGTGTCGATGGCGAACGGGCGGCGCGGCGGGACGGTGATCTTCGAGGGAAGGCCGTGCGTGGCATACAAGTACGCCCCACCGCTGCCGCAGGTGATCAGCTGCTCCTCGCTGGTCTCCGCTTCGGCGTACCGGGCGTAGTGGTGGAGGTCGCCGGAGACCATGAGCTTCACCTTCGCCCCGGTCGGCTCGATGAGCTTGCGGCGGAAGTAGCCGAGGGTGTCGTATCCGCGCGGGTGCTCGATCGTCTGCACCCAGGACGGCTGCGGGAACGCGATGATCACCTTGTCGTCCGGCCCGAGCAGGTTCGCCACACTGCGGAAGTAGTCGAGCTGCGGATCGTCCAGGTACGCCTCACCCTGCACGTCGACGGCGAGCAGCCACCAGTTGTGTGGCAGTTTCAACGCGAAGTAGCTACGCGTCTGCTTGGTCTGCCAAGCGCCGACGTGACCGCCTTCGCGGCGCGCGAACAACCGCAGGAACGCGGTCAGCCCGTCGTACCAGTCGTGGTTGCCGGGCAGCGCGTACGCCGACGGCGGCGTCTCACCGGGCTCAGGCGTCGAGTACGCGGCCAGGTACGGCCCGACCATGCGGTCCTCGTACTCCTGACCACTGGCGGTCGGATAGACCTGGTCGCCGCCCATGACGAGCACCTTGCCCCGGGGCAGCTCCGTCAGCACCAAGTCGTCCTGGTGGTCCTCGGTGGTGTTGACCCGGAGCGACTTCTGCGCCAGCAGCCAGGCCATCGAGTAGGTGGCGTTGAAGCCGTCGCCGAGATCGGAGATGTAGTCGAGCCACAGCTCCTCGTCCTCGGCGTGCTCGTCGTAGATCTTCGTCGGAAACGCGCCCTGCAACTCCCGCTTGTCGAGGTACGCCCCGAACTGTTCCGCGAAAGCCACGCGTACGCCGGTGACGGCGAGCAGCACCGGCCCGAGCCACGGCACCGGTTCCCGGGGAGTGAACCCCAGCTCAACGGGGTCCATCGAGGTTGGACGGTGCTGCGGAAGCAACGCGAACTGGACCGTCGGCTCGTTGCCGGGGTCCACAGCGGACTCCGGGGCCGGCGTGCCCGGGCCGCCGACCGGCGGACCCTCGAACGCCGATGCCGGGGACTGCTCCGGAATGCCTTGTCCCGCTTGCTGCTGGGGGTTCGTCACAGCCGTGCAGCCTAGCGGTCATCCGCTCGTTTCGCTGTCGGCCCTTCGGGCTGTTAGGTGCGCACCGGTCGCTGTGGGGCGCGCGCTGCCGGCCGCCGTTAGGTGCAGATCACGGATATGCATGCTTCCCGGCCGGTTTTAGGCTGCGTAACCGAGATCTGCATGGATCAAGCGGTGCGCGAGCGGCGCCCCAGCCAAGCGGAGATGCAGCGGATCAAGCGGCAGGCGGCGAGGTGTACCGATCCTCGAACAGCTTCCGCGAACCGCATACGGAGGCCTTCGGGCACACTCGCCGGGACCCGTCGGCGTCGAGGCGTACGACGACGGAGTCGCGCGGGACGGAATGCGCGACCACCTTGCCGTCGCCCTCATCGGTGGTGACTCGTTCGCCGACGGCCGGGGCGGACGCCTGGAAGTCCTGGTAGAGCGGGTGCTCGTATTTCAGGCAGCACATCAGCCGCCCGCAGGCGCCGGAGATCCGCAGTGGATTGAGCGGCAGGTCTTGATCCTTGGCCATCCGGATGGTGACCGGCTCGAAGTCGGTGAGGAAGGTGGCGCAGCACAGGTCGCGGCCACATGATCCGATGCCGCCCTGTACGCGAGCCGAATCCCGCGCGGAGAGCTGCCGTAGTTCCACCCGGCATTTGAGGGTCGCCCCGAGATCGCGTACGAGGGATCGGAAGTCGACCCGATGCGGCGCGGTGAAGTAGATCGTCGTCTGCGGGGACGCCCCGTCGACATGGTCGACCGCGACGACCTTCATCGGCAGCTGGTGTTCCCGGATGAGCTTGCGCGCGGCCACCTGCGCCTCAGCCTTGCGCGCGCGGAGCTCCTTGTCCCGGACGAGATCGTCGTCGCCGGCCAGCCCGAGCATCTTGGGGAAGCCGGAGGTGTCGTCGGAAACCCACTGCGCGGCCCACACGCACTCGGCGACCTCAGGCCCGTCATCCGTCGGGACCAGGACTTTCTGCCCGACCTGCGGCTGGAAGTCGCCGGGATCGAGGTAGAAGAGCCGACCGTATTGGTTGAACGTGACCGCGCAGAGCATGCCCATCCCGCCACTCTAGGACCATCGGCGGAACGGCGCACCACCCGTACCTATTCGTACCATTCGTCGTTAGCCAAATGCGGGTACTGCCCGCCAATCGCGTCACCGTTCGGACGACGCGGTCGTTGGGCCCGGCATGCTGCCTCCCCGACGCCTCCGCTTGCTCTCGACCGGACTGCTCGCGGTCTTCGCTGCCGTTCCGGTGCTGATTCTGGACAATTCGGCTTCGGCCGCGAAGTGCGCGCCGATGGCGTACGCGGCGCAGTCGACCGCCGACCTCGTCCGGCTCACCGCTGTCGACCTGCGGCCGCTCGGCGTACCGGTCGGGCCGGTGGCCGAACTCGCGCTCGCCTCCACCAGCTCCACTATGGACGCCCGCAAGCCGGTCAGCGCCCGTGCGACCGCACGCTACGCCGACGCCGGTGTCGTGGGCGTCAAGCTCTCCCCGCTCCTCCTCGGCAGCTCGGTCAGCCAGCAGGCGCCGCCCACGCACGCCGGGCCAGCCGTCTACAACGCGCTCAGCCAGGACGCCGGCATCGCGAAGGTGGGCACCGGTGATCTGTCGGCGCACGCCACGTGGGCGGACAAGATGGCCTGCGGCCAACAGCTCGGGCCGGCCGGGGTCAGCTCGGCCGCCGTCGCCGACCTCAGCGTCCTGCCCACTTCCTCATCTGCACTGGTACGCGTACCGCGCAACCTCTCCAGCCAGGCGGTGACCGGCTTGCGGGAGTACGCCGGACGCACCGCCTCGGTGGCGGCGGCCGAGATCGAGCTGACCGACGTGCGCCTGCTCAACGGCGCTGTCGGCGTCAAGGTGCTCAAGCCGCCGCAGTTGACCGTGACGGCGACCGGCTCCGCGCGTACGTCGGCGGTGGAGTACACCAACCCGCTGCTGGAGATCTCCGGCCCGAACATCCCCACGCAGCGACTGGCGACGCCGGAGAAGAACGTCGACGTCACGTTGCCTCTGACGGGCGGCGATCCGCTGGGCACCCTGCTTCGCGGCCTCAACCTGCCGCTGCTGAACTCGCTCGTGGGCAACGTGCACACCGAGGGTCTGCAAGTGCCCGGCCCGGAGGCGTACGCCCTCCTCCGGATCTCGCTCGGCGGGCTGGACAAGTCCATCACCAACGCGTCGGTCGACGCGGAGGCGGCGTCCGTGCGGATCCAGCTGATCCTCTGCGGCCCGAACCAGGCTCCGGTGACCGTCCTCGACCTCGCGATCGGGCTGCTGCACGCGTCGGCTACCGCACCGAACACTCCGGTGGTCACCTCGCCGAGCCCGTCTGCGTCGACCTCCTCGCCCTCGGCCAGTCACAGCCCCGCCCCGAGCACCAGCCCGGCCGGGTGCGGTGGCCCCGGCTGCGGCGGACCGGGGACGCTGCCCAAGACCGGCATGGGGCCCGTCGCGTACGTGGTCGGGTCGGGCATCCTGCTAGCCCTGCTCGGCCGCCTGATGATGGTCATCGCCAGAAGGCGTTCTGCCTAGCTCGCTCATAAGCGGCCGCCATTTGGTCATCTGGCAAGGCGCACGACGCCGACGTTGCCGTTCTGGACGGCAGCGGCCCGCAGGGCCACCTCGTCAGGGGTGGGTGGGCGGGGAGGTGGCGAGCAACGCCGCCAGGGGCCAAATGGCGGCCGCTTACAGGTCGACGCGGGTGACGCCGCTGTTGGACGGGCCGAAGTCCGGCCCGGCCCGGAACGGCAGTGCCGCCAGCCGGGTCTCCCAGGTCTCGCGCAGCTCTTCGCCCGCCTTGCAGATCTCCTCGATCTCCTCCAGCACGAGCGCGCCGATCGTGGCGGCCGACAGCCCGATCTCGATCGGGTCGGCCCCGGTGACGATGCTGATCGCCTCGGCCGACTTCATGACCAGCGCCAACCGCATCGCCAGGGAGACGCGGCTCTCCGCGATCCAGCCTTCGACGTCGTCCAGGTACGCCCCGAAGTCGTCCAGCCGGGCGCCGAGCGAGGCGTCGGGGTCGACGATGTGCCGCCGATGCGCCGCCCATTGACTGAAGTACGCCGCTCCGGCGTCGCCCTCCCAGTTGACGCCGACCCGGTCCACGGTGCCGGCTGCTTCGATGAGGCGGTCGGTCAGCGTCCGTACTTCATTGCCGGGGAGTTGCATCGGCCGCAGCCCGACGACCGCCTGCACGGCGGGACCGGGGAGGCTGCCGACCCACCGGAGCAGTGGCCACACCTGATGACCGGGCGGCGCGCCGTGGCGGCCCAGCGCGGTGTCGACCCGTTGCAGCAGGTCAGCGGCGGGGCCGGCGATCTTGTCGAGGGCGTCCATCACAGACCCCAGTCCGGATGATCCCCGAAGCTCTGCTGCCGTCGCGAGTCGTCGTGCACCGTCTCCTCGGCGCGGGAATAGTGCGACCCGGCTTCGCGTACGCCCTCGGCGAGCCGGTCCAGTCGCCGTGCGGCGTCGGTGGTCTCGTCGTAGCGGTGCTGGAATGCGTCGGCGCACTGACGACGCAGGTCACGGCCGATGTCGCCGAGCCGGCCGGGTGCGGCGGCCAGATCGTTGAACGGAGTGACCTCGTGCCGGGCCAGCTCGGCCGGGATGTCGGCGATCTGCTCGGCCGCCCGCTCCAGCGCGTCGGCGAGCTTGGCGAGGCCGCTCATGACGGGCCTCCCAACCGCGGATAGTCGCCGAAGACTTCCTGGTGCAGCCGGCGGCGGGCCCAGTCGGCGGCGTCCTTGGCCGCGTGGAGGGCGGCCTGGATCGACCGGTTGATCTCGGCGGAGGTCTGACTGCGAAGGGCACCCACGACGGCCACGTTCCGCACCCCTCCCTCGCCCGCCACGACCACTTCGATGAGACCGTCAGGCGAGCGGACGCTCACCTCGATCGCGGAGAGCGACCGCTGGAACTCGGCCTGCCGCTCCTCGATTCGCCGGTAAGCGGTGACCGCCTCCTCGATCCACGCCTCGTCGATCTCCCGCACGACGCCGAGGCTACCGGCGCTTCCACAGCCCCGGTAGTCCCTGTGGATAACGAGCCGATGCCTGTGGATAACGCTGTGGATAAACGGCGGACCGTCAGCCGCGCCAGAGCGCGAGCATCATCGCCTCGACCGCGATCTTCGGCTTCACGTTGGCGTCGATCGACTCCCGGCAGGCCAGCACGGCCTCCAGCCGGCGCAGCGTCGACTCGGGTCGCCACTTGGCCGCCGCCGCCCGGGTGACCTGGTCGACGTCGGTGTGGATCGGCGCGACCGCCGAACCGAAGTGCGCGTTCAGCACGTCGCGATAGAACCCGGCGAGATCCATCAACGCCCGGTCGAGACTGTCGCGCTGAGCCCGCGTCGCCCGTGACTTCTGCCGCTTCTCCAGCTCCTTGAGCTGTCCCGCGCTCCCCCGGGCCGCGCCCGCCGCGCCCTTGCCGGTGCCGCCCGCGCCGAGAGCCGTCTCCAACGCGCTGCGCTCGGCCGCGTCCACTGCCGCCACCGCGTCCGCCGCCTCGGCCTCCGCGGCTTCGATCAGCGCAGCCGCCGCGTCGAAACACGCTCCGACCGTCGTGAGCTGCCGGGGCACTGCCAGCACCGCGTCTCGCCGGGTCCGCGCCTGCGGATCCCCGGCCAGCCTTCTAGCCCGGCCCACATGTCCCTGCGCGGCCGCGGCAGCCCAAGTCGCGACATCAACTGGTACGCCGTCCCGCCGGGCAAGCAGCGTGGCCACCGCTTCGGCCCCCGGCTGGCGCAGCGGGACGAGGCGGCAACGCGACCGGATGGTCACCGAGATGTCGTCCGGATGCGTCGAAGGCGCGCACAGCAAGAACACCGTCCGATCCGGTGGCTCCTCGACCGCCTTGAGCAGCGCGTTACCCGCCGCCTCGGTGAGCCGGTCGGCGTCCGCCACGACCAGCACCTGCCATCGACCGGCTGTCGGGGCGCTCGCCGCCCGCAGGACCAGCTCCCGCATCTGCGCGACCGGGATACTCAGTCCATCCGGGACGACGAAGCGTACGTCGGAGTGGGTTCCGGCGAGAACGGTGTGGCACCCGGGGCACTCGCCGCACCCCACCCCACCGCGTACGCACTGCAGAGCCGCCGCGAACGCTCGGGCGGCCGTCGACCGGCCGGAGCCGGCCGGGCCGGTGAACAGCCACGAGTGCGTCATGACACCCGGCGGTGAGGGTTGCCCTCGCAGGATCAGCTCGGCGGCGGCGGCCGCAGCCTGAAGGGTCTCGACCGCCTCAGGCTGGCCGACCAGATCGTCGAAAACCGAAGCCATCAGCGATGCGCCTCTGTGGCCAACTCGGCGGTCACCTCGGCCCGGTCGGCGGTCCGTTCCGGCGCACGAAAGGTGGGCTGTTCCGCGTCGCCCTCCTCGGTCGGCGGAACCACGTCCGTCTCGTGCAACGGCGGCAGCAGGCGGTCCACCTTCTCGGCGACGGCTACGCCCACCTGCTCGACGGGCAGCGAGGCGTCGACGACCAGGTATCGACCCGGTTCCGCGTCGGCGAGCTTCAGGAAGGCGAACCGGACCCGGTCGTGGAACGAGATCGCTTCGCTCTCCAGCCGGTCGTGGCCGTCGCCGCGCTCGGCGACCCGGTCCAGCCCGATCCGCGGGTCGATGTCCAGCAGCACGGTGAGCTCGGGTTTGAGCCCCTCGGTCGCCCACGACGACAGCCAGGCGACCTCCTCCGCGTCCAGCGTCCGTCCGGCTCCCTGGTAGGCCAGCGAACTGTCGATGTAGCGGTCGCTGATGACCACCACACCCCGGTCCAGCGCTGGGCGTACCACTGAATCGACGTGATGCGCGCGGTCCGCCGCGTAGAGCAGAGCTTCGGACCGCGGACCTAGCGCGGACAGCGTGCCTTCGGGCGAATGGGTCTCGAGCAGCAGTTGCCGGATGCGCGCGCCGACCGGCGTGGCCCCGGGTTCGCGGGTGACGAGCACCTCGCGCCCGCGCGCCCGCAGATGCTCGGCGAGCAGGTCGATCTGAGTGCTCTTGCCGGCGCCTTCGCCGCCCTCGAAGACGATGAACATCCCGCTGGCCGCGCGATCGCCGATCAGGCCGAGCGGACGGCCGCGCATCGACGCCCAGATGTCCGGCAGCAGCGGTACGCCGGGCTTGTCGTCCATCTGCCGCAGCGCCCAGTAACCCGCCAAAGTGCCGAAGATCCCGGCGATGAATAGCAGTACGCGCGTGGACGAGATCGGGACGGTCGCGCCGTTGATCGAGATCTCCGGCGAGCCACCCGCACCCACCAGTACGCCCGACAGCGCGATCGCGAGCATGAGCACGACGCGGACCGAGGTCTGCACGAAGGCGAACACGCGGCCCCGGACCTCGTCCTCGACCTCGCCGCCGAGCAGTGTCGTGCCGGAGAGGAACGCCATGCCGGCACCGGCGCCGACGAGCAGCGTGCCCACGGCGGCGACGCTCAGATGCGGCGCGAGCGCGAGGGCGGCGACCGAGACGGCGGCCAGCATGATCGACAGCCCGAACCAGCGACGCCGGGACAGCTGGCCGATCAGCCGCGGCCCGAGCGCGATGCCGAGCCCGAGGCCGATGAAGATCAGGCCGAAGAGCAGGTAGAACGTCGAATCGCCACCGCTGAGCGAGCGGGCGTAGAACTGGGCCGTGCCGATCACCAGGCCACCGCAGGCGAACGCGCCGAGGATGCCGAGGACCAGACCCCGGACCAGGGGCGACCGGGCGATGTAGCGCCAGCCGTCGACGAACTGCCGCAGCGCGCTCTGCTGCGCGGCCTCTTGCCGGCCGTCGCGGCTGCCGCTGATCTCGCGGATGCCGTAGAAGACCACGACCGCCGTGGCGAGCCGGGACAACGCGTTGAAGTAGAGCGCGACGGCCGACGCCGTGGTCTCGGGCAGGCTGACGCCACCCGCGCTGACCGAGTGGTAGATCTGGTTCAGCCCGGCCAGCCCGAGCGCGGCCAGCACCGGCGTGATGCCGTAGGTCGTGATCAGCGTGAGCTGGTTGGCGTCCTCGAGCCGCCCGCGCGGGATCAGGTTGGGGACCGCCGCTTCCTTCGCCGGGATCCAGATCAGCGTGATCGTCTCGATGAGGAAGGTGGCGACCGCCGCCCAGCCGATGGTCAGCGTCGAGTTGGTGCTCTGCAGCGCGACCAGCGGAATCGAGGCGAACAGGAAGAAGCGCAGGACGTCGCAGATGGCCATCGTGTAGCGCCGGTCGAACCGGTCGGCCAGTACGCCCGCGACCGGGCCGAGGACGAGGGCCGGCAGCAGCCGGACCGCGATGACGGAGCCGAACGCCAAGCCCTTGGCGGCCGAGCCGGTTACCTGCGCGGAGGCGAAGGTGGCCGTGGCCAGCAGGCCGAGCCAGTCGCCGAGGGAGGCGACGCCGAGCACGATCCACAGCCGCCGGAACGGCCGGATCTTCAGAATGGAGACGTCGCCGGGCAGCGCAGCGGGGGCCGCGCCGCGATCCCCTGGACCGCTTGCGTCAGCCCGCCCACGCGACCGGTTCCCGATGGCAGCCTCCACCTCGCCTGCCCATCGCTGGGCGCCTGAGATCACTCTAGTCGCGCGCCGCCGAGCGCTCGCGAGAATGAGCACCCTGAAGTTACCCGGATCTCGGGATCGACAGGCACCCCTACTTCAGGCGGCTGCTTTCCCAGCAGATCAGGGATATGCAGGCTTTCGGGCTCCATGATCACATGCGTAACCGTGATCTGCCGGTGTCGGCCGGTCCGGAGAGTGAGCGTCAGACCTGGCCGACGTGCCGGTGGAGGTACTCGCGGACCAGCGCCTTCGCCTCGATGAGGACGGCGTCGTCGCCGTCGGGCTGCCGCCGGAACGCGAGCTTGATCAGGGCGTCGGCCGCCTCGACCGCGATGACCAGGGCGAACCGCAGCCGCGGCCGATCCGGCACCGCGTGGTACGCCACCAGCAGCTCGGCGAGGTGGTCGGCGATGACCTCGTTGTTGTCCCGCTCGGCGTCGATCAGGTGGACGTCCACCACGTCGCCGAAGTGCAGCGTACGGAAGCCGGGGACGGTCCGGTGCAGCGTGATGTACTCCTCGATCGCCGCGTCGACGCCGTCCCACCAGTCCGCCAGCTCACCGGCCGGAATCCGCTCGGCCAGCCGAGCCAGGTACGCCTCGACGTTGCGCAACGTGAGCGCCTGCACGATGGCCCGCTTGTCGGGGAAGAACTGGTAGACCGAACCGATCGCCACCCCGGCCCGCTCGGCGAGCAGGGTGGTGGTCAAGCCCTCGTAGCCGACCTCGTCGACGAGCTCCGCGCAGGCGTCGAGCATCCGCTGGACCCTGGCCACACTGCGGCCCTGGACCGGTACCCGACGCAACGGACGGGTCGTCACGGCTGGTGTTGTCACTCGCCGCTCCTTCGCAACGGCGCCGGCGACCTCACGACCGCGACGCTGAGACCGAAACTGTAACGCCACTCGGATCAACGAGCCGCCCGGCGTGACGTCTCTGCTACTCAGCCGTCTTCTTCGCCGACGTCGCCTACTGACTGCACTCCTGGCGCCTTACGCGAGCGTGCGGCGGCGGCCGGGGCTGCCTTCTTGGCCGCCGTCGTCTTCTTCGCCGCGGTCGTCTTCTTCGTGGTCGTCTTCTTGGCTGCGGCCGCCGTCGTCTTCTTCGCCGGAGCGGCCTTCTTCGCCGCCGCCTTCTTCGGAGCGGGCCCCTTCGCCCGCTTCTCCGAAAGCATCTCCGAGGCCTGCTCCAGGGTCAGGCTCTCCGGGCTCTGACCGCGCCGCAGCGAGGCGTTGAACTCACCGTCGGTGACGTACGGTCCGAACCGGCCGTCCTTGATGACCAGCGGCTTCTCGGTCAGCGGGTCGTTGCCCATCTCGCGCAGCGGCGGAGCGGCGGCCCGGCGGCCACGCGTCTTCGGCGCGGCGAGCAAGGTGAGCGCCTGCTCGAGGGTGACCGTGAAGAGCTGGTCCTCGCTTTCCAGCGACCGCGAGTCCTTCTCCCGCTCGATGTACGGTCCATACCGGCCGTTGCGAGCGTAGATCGGAACCCCGTTCTCGTCGTTGCCGACCAGCCGGGGCAGGCTGAGCAACTGCACCGCCTGGTCGAGAGTCAGCGAGTCGGGCGACTGCGTCTTGAGCAGCGACGAGTTGACCTCGCCGGACGACACGTACGGCCCGAACCGGCCGGACTTGAGCACCACCGGCTCGCCGGTCTGCGGGTGCTCGCCGAGCTTGCGCTCGCCGCCCCCGCCGAGGAAGAGTTCCTCGACCTTCTCCGGGGTCAGCTCGTCCGGGGCCAGCCCCTCCGGGATGGAGACCCGGTCGCCGTCGGCCGCCGACTCGGCGTCGGGGTCGACGTCGCCCGAGCCGCTGCCGCCCCGCTGGATGTACGGGCCGAAGCGGCCGACCCGGACGATGACCTCGCGGCCCTCGTCGTCGGTGAACAGCGGGATCGAGTTGATCTCGCGGGCGTCGATCTCCCCGAGGTTCTCGGTGACCAGCTTCTTCAGTCCGCCCGCCTGCGCCACCGAACCTTCGGCCGCGCTCGGCGCGCCGAAGTAGAACGAGGTGAGGAACTCGAGGCTGGACGCGTCGCCCTCGGCGATCTGGTCGAGCTCGTCCTCCATCGCGGCGGTGAAGCCGTAGTCGACCAGCCGCGGGTAGTGCCGCTCCAGCAGCCCGACCACGGCGAACGCCAGGAAGCTCGGGATCAGCGCCTGACCGCGCTTGTTGACGTAACCGCGGTCCTGGATCGTCTGCATGATCGACGAATACGTCGACGGGCGGCCGATGCCCAGCTCCTCCAGCGCCTTGACCAGCGACGCCTCGGTGTATCGGGCAGGCGGCTGGGTGGTGTGGCCGATCGGGTTCAGCGCCTTCTCGGTCAGCTTCTGGTCCTTCGCGAGCGGCGGGAGCTTGCTCTCGCCGTCGGTCTCCTCGGTCTCGTCGTCGCTCGACTCGACATAGACCCGCAGGAAGCCGGGCTCGGTGATGGTCGTGCCGGAGGCGGCGAAGTCCGCTTCCTCGCCGGTGGTCGAGACCGCGCGGATGCGGGCGCTGACCGAGCTGCCGACCGCGTCGGTCATCTGCGAGGCCAGCGTGCGCTTCCAGATCAGCTCGTAGAGCTTGAACTCCTCGACCGACAGCTCCCGAGCCACGTCGCCGGGCGTACGGAAATGCTCGCCGGCGGGCCGGATCGCCTCGTGCGCCTCCTGCGCGTTCTTGACCTTGCCCGTGTAGCGCCGCGGCTGCGGCGGCACGCTCGCCGGGCCGTACAGCTCCGCGATCTGGCTGCGGGCCGCGGTCAGCGCCGACTCCGAGAGGTTCACCGAGTCGGTACGCATATAGGTGATGTAGCCGTTCTCGTACAGGCGCTGGGCCGTACGCATCGTCTGAGCCGACGAGGAGCGCAGCTTGCGAGCGGCCTCCTGCTGCAGCGTCGACGTGATGAACGGCGGAGAGGGCTTACGCCGATAGGGCTTCTCCTCGACCCGGGTGACCGTGAACGGCCGGTCGTCCAACCGGGCGGCCAGCCCGCGGGCGGCCTGCTCGTCGAGGTGGACGACACCGCCGCGGACCCGGCCGGTGGCCGGGTCGAAGTCCTTGCCGGTCGCGATCCGGTCGCCGTCCAGTGCGATCAGCGTGGCGTTGAACGTCCCACCCGTGGCGACCAGTTCGGCGACGATGTCCCAGTAAGTCGCGGAGCGGAAGGCCATCCGCTGGCGCTCCCGCTCGACCACGATCCGGGTGGCGACGGACTGGACCCGCCCCGCGCTCGTGCCCCGGGCGACCTTCTTCCAGAGCACCTGGGAGACGTCGTAGCCGTACAGCCGGTCGACGATGCGCCGGGTCTCCTGCGCGTCGACCAGGTCCTTGTCGATTTCGCGGGGGTTGGCCACCGCCGCCTGGATCGCCGGCCGGGTGATCTCGTGGAAGACCATCCGCTTGACGGGCACCTTCGGCTTCAGGGTCTCCGCGAGGTGCCAGGCGATCGCCTCGCCCTCGCGGTCCTCGTCTGTCGCCAGGAAGACCTCGTCGGCATCCTTGAGCAGGGCCTTCAGCTTCGTGACGTGCTTGGCCCGATCCGGGTTGACGATATATATAGGGGTGAAGCCGTGGTCGACGTCGACGCCCAGGTACGCCCAGGGCTCCTTCTTGTACCGCTCAGGCAGCTGCTTGGACCCGGCCGGGAGATCCCGGATGTGGCCCAGGCTCGCTTCCACGACGTATCCCGGGCCCAGGTAGCCCGAGATCGTCTTCGCCTTCGCCGGCGACTCGACGATGACCAGTCGGTTCTTGGCGGCTGTCGGCACGGCACCTCTCCGCAGTGGCTTGGTCCGCGAACGGGGTTCGGTTCCGTTCGCGTGGGGCGGGGCGGTTCGCCCGCGGATGTCCAAGGTAACGCTCCGCTGAATGATCCGGTTGCGCACCCCATCGACGCGTAGACGATACCCGTCTCGGCCGCCCGACGTCGTTGATCATGTATTTTGCCCCGCCGGGCATGATCGGCGAGCCGGATTCAGGCGGGCCAGGCTGTGAGCGGCACCACCGGCGACGGCTCTCCGATCAGCTCGGCGAACCGCCGGATGCGGCGTCGGCCGGAGATCCGGAGCGCCGGTCCCCGAGCGGCTTCCACCGGGAATCCGAGCACCGCCAGCGCCCGCGCAGCGGGCGTCCAGCACTGCTCGTCGTTGGCGCCCAGACGGAGCATCAGCTCGGGCGAGTCGGGCGACACCGTGCCCGCCGCGGTGAACCACAGCCGGAGGCGTACGCCGTCCAGCAGGAACCCGGCAGGCGGCGCTTTCACGGCACCCCGCAGCCAACGGGCCGATAACGGGGCAAGCATGCCTGAATAGGACGTGCGTACGCCGAAATGCCCCTCGACGGTGGACGGCTCCCACTGCATCGTCAGATCCCGCCGGCGTAGCTCGTCGTCGAGCGCATGCACCCGCCACGGGGCGTCCACGACGATCGACACCCGGGCCGTGCCCCCCATGCGGATGACCTGGCCCGGGCCGATCAGCAGACCGGCGAGGTCGCCCGGGCCGGGGTCGGCCGAGGCGGCGGCGAAGATGGGCAGCTGGCCCCGGAGTCCCATCGCCGGCATCCCGATCGCGCTACTTGCACTCGGGGACCTCGTCGAACGCCTTGCGGAGTTCGACGGAATCCAGCTGAGTGACGTCTATCGCGCTCTTGGCGTACTCGGTGTTGAGGGTGGTCAGCACAGTGGCCACACCGTCGGAGAAGGTGTGGGCGTCGGCGGCGGTCAACGCGGTGACGCCGTCCTTGGCATGCCCGTACGCGTCCCGCACCGCCGTCAGCGTGGCGATGAAGTTGCGCGCGATCTTGTCGCCGTTGTCGACGTCCGGTATGCCCGCCGCCTCGACCTTGGCCCGGGCGGCCTCAGTGGACTTCTGCGCCCCGTCGAACAGCCGGACCAGGTTCTCCTTGGCCTGCGCCGAGTTGGGGGCGGCATTGGCCTGCTCCTGGGCCTTCGTCGTCAGACTTTGCAGCTCCGACCGCCACGGAGTGAGCGCACTGCAGACGTTGGCCGCCCAGACCCTCGGCGGTGGGCCGCTCGAACACGCGGCGACGAGGAGGGCGGCCGCGAGGGCGGCGAGTGGCGCGAGCCTTCGCATGGGAAGCAGCCTACGACGCGTCGCACACCCGTGCTATGTCCCCCCGATAGACAAGACCCGAGCCGGAGGCTCGGGTCTTGTCTATTTTCCGACTACTCAGGCAGTGACCGACTCGCGATCCGCCGCCGAGGCGGCGTCAGCTTTTCCCGAGCTGTCGTCCCCGCCGACTGCGATCGGCTTGCGCTTGCTGAACAGCACCGCACCCGCGATGACCGCGAACGCGACGACCGCGATCGCCACGCGTACGCCCGTGTTGGCGTCGGCGCCGAAGCTCAGCGTGACGACCGCCGGGGCGATGAGCAGGGCCACCAGGTTCATGACCTTGATCAGCGGGTTGATGGCCGGGCCGGCGGTGTCCTTGAACGGGTCGCCGACCGTGTCGCCGATGACCGTGGCGGCGTGCTGCGGCGAACCCTTGCCGCCGAACTCGCCGTCCTCGACCATCTTCTTCGCGTTGTCCCACGCGCCACCCGAGTTGGCCAGGAAGACGGCCATCAGGGTGCCGGTGCCGATCGCACCGGCCAGGTAGGACACGAGCGCGCCCGGGCCGAGGCCGAAGCCGACCGCGATCGGGGCGAGCACCGCCAGCAGACCGGGGGTCATCAGCTCACGCTGCGCGTCCCGGGTGCAGATGTCCACGACCTTGCCGTACTCCGGCCGCTGCGAACCGTCCATGATGCCCGGGAACTCCCGGAACTGGCGGCGCACCTCCATGACGACCGCGCCCGCCGAGCGGGACACGGCGTTGATGGCCAGGCCGGAGAACAGGAAGACCACCGCCGCGCCGCAGATGAGGCCGACGAGGTTGGCCGGGTTGGAGATGTTCAGCCACTCGGCGAGCTTCGCCGCCGCAGCCTCGCCACCGCCGAGGCTCGACACCAGCGTGTCGGTGTAGGAACCGAACAGGGCGGTCGCGGCGAGCACCGCCGTGGCGATCGCGATGCCCTTGGTGATCGCCTTGGTGGTGTTGCCGACCGCGTCGAGGTCGGTGAGCGTACGCGCACCCCGCTCGTCGATGTCGCCCGACATCTCGGCGATGCCCTGGGCGTTGTCGCTGATCGGGCCGAAGGTGTCCATCGCGACGATGACGCCGACCGTGGTGAGCAGACCGCAACCGGCCAGCGCGACCGCGAACAACGACAGCGTGATGGAGCCCGTGCCGAGCAGGAACGCCCCGAAGACGGCCGCGCCGATGAGCAGCGCGCTGTAGACCGCCGACTCCAGGCCGACGCTGATGCCGGCGAGGATGACGGTGGCCGGTCCGGTCTCCGACGACCGGCCGATGTCCCGGACCGGGCGACGGCTGGTCTCGGTGAAGTAGCCGGTCAGCGCCTGGATGGCGGCGGCCAGCACGATGCCGATCACGACCGCGGAGAGGGCGACTACTCGCGGGTTGGCCGTCACGTCCTGGAGCGCGCTGCCGTCGAACTCCTTGAACGACGCGGGCAGGTACGCCCAGGTCGCGATGGCGACCAGCACCGCCGAGATCACGGCCGAGATGTAGAACGCCCGGTTGATCGCGGTCAGGCCGCTGCGGTCGGACGTACGCAGCCGGGTGATGAAGACGCCGACGATCGCGACGAGCGCGCCGATGGTGGCCACGATCAGCGGGAACACCAGGCCCTGCGTGCCGAACGCGGTCTTGCCCAGGATCAGCGAGGCGACCAGCATGACGGCGTACGACTCGAACAGGTCGGCCGCCATGCCGGCGCAGTCGCCGACGTTGTCACCGACGTTGTCGGCGATGGTGGCCGCGTTGCGCGGGTCGTCCTCGGGGATGCCCTGCTCGACCTTGCCGACCAGGTCGGCGCCGACGTCGGCGGCCTTGGTGAAGATGCCGCCGCCGACCCGCATGAACATCGCGAGCAGCGCGGCGCCGAAGCCGAAGCCTTCCAGCACGGTCGGGGCGTCGCTCTTGTAGACGAGCACGACCAGAGTCGCGCCGAGCAGGCCCAGACCGACGGTGAGGAAGCCGACCACGCCGCCGGAGCGGAACGCGATCGACATGGCCTTCTCCCGGCCGCCGTCTTCCCGGGCGGCCGCGGCGACCCGCAGGTTCGCCCGGGTGGCCAGGGCCATGCCGGCCCCGCCGATGAAGGCGGAGAAGACCGCTCCCACCACGAAGAAGGCCGAGCGGCCGATCTTCACCGCGGTTTCGTTGTCGGACACGCCGTGCACGGGAAGCACGAAGAGCACGACGACTGCGATGACGACGAAGATCGCCAGGGTCTTGAACTGGCGGAACAGGTATGCAGTGGCGCCTTCTTGGACGGCGCCCGCGATCTCCTGCATCTTGACGGTGCCCTTGCCGGTGCCGAGCACGGCTCGCACGAGGGTGAAGGCGAAGCCGAGCGCCACTAGAGCGATCACGGCGGCCACAACTACGTACGTGACGTTGTTACCGGTAAGGGCCACCTTGCCGCCTTCGGCGACAATTGTGGTCCCGGACATCGATGTCCTCCTGTTGATCGCCGCCATTCACAGTGAGTAGCGGCGGTTGCAGATAACCCGAGCACTCTAGCGGTGAACCGTGTTCCTGGTCACACCCAGGTCCGGACGTGTCGCGGTGATCTTTGCCGCTGTGTTACGCCGGGGTCATGGGTTAGGGTCAGCGGTTCGTGCTCCGGGCCGGCCGTCAGCGCCGCGCTCGGCTGGGCCGGACCGTCCAGGACATCCGCACCACCGAGCCACCGCCGTCCGGCGCCTGGCGTACCTCCAGCTCCTCGGCGACCCCGCTGAGCAGGGCGAGGCTGGCTTCGACGGTGATCTCTTCCTCCATGTCGGAGGCGGCGTCGTCGGGCGCGCGGTCGGTCACCAGAACGGTGTAGGGATTCTCGTCGCGCATCTCGACCAGCACCGGCGCCCGGAGGTTGTGCCGCAGATGCCGGGTCACGGCGCGACCGCAGGCCTCGCCGATCGCGAGGCGTACCTCGTCCAGCCGGTCCTCGGGCAGCCCGGCTCGGCGCGCCACGGCGACACCGACGAGGCGAGCTGTTCGGACGTAGACGGGTTCGGGTGTGAACTCCAGGCGTACCGTCGCCACCTATCGACCACCGTCGGCCGACTGCCCGGTGGCCGCCTCGATCGTCGGATACAGCGGGAGCACCTGGTCGAGTGCGGTGATCCGGAAGACCTTGAGCAGCGCTTCCTGGCCGACCACCAGACCGAAGCTGCCACCGAGGTTGCGCGCCTTGCGCAGGCCGCCGACGAGCACGCCCAACCCGGTCGAGTCGAGAAACTCCACTCGGCCGAGGTCGACGACCAGCGCCCTGGTGCCCGCCTCGAGCAGCTCGGTGAGCCGATCCCGCAGCTTGGGCGCGGTGTAGACGTCGACCTCCCCGGCGACTTCCAGCACCGTGTGGGCAGCGACCGTCCGCGTCGCCAGCGAGAGTTCCATGACTGGCATCTTGCCATCGTCGCCGACGGATGCACCTCCTCGGCATGGCCGGAGTGTCACAGCTTCCGGATAGGCTTCCGCCGAAGTGAACGCCCCCGACACCACAGACGCCACCGCAGCAGACCGGTTGATCGCGTCCGGCCTCGCTCGCCTGCGCCCTGATGCCGCAGGCGAGGCGATCACGCATGTCGAATGGCGGCCGCCGCGCACGGGCACGACCGCGCCTTGGCCGGTCTGGGCTCCGGAACCGCTGGTCACCGCTCTGGTCAAGGCAGGCATCGAGGCGCCGTGGCCGCACCAGGTCGCGGTCGGCGAGCACGCCCGCGCCGGTCGGCATACCGTCGTGGCCACCGGCACCGGCTCCGGCAAGTCGCTGGCCTACCTGCTGCCCGCGCTGGCCGAGCTCATCGCGGAGCCCACTGCCCGCGTCCTTTATCTAGCCCCGACCAAGGCACTCGCCGCGGATCAGCTCCGGGCGATCGCGGCGCTGGATCTTCCAGGGGTACGCGCAGCGGTGTTCGACGGCGACACGCCTCGTGACGAGCGGGACTGGGTACGCCAGCACGCGAACCTGGTGCTGACCAACCCGGACATGCTGCATCACGGCATCCTGCCCGGGCATGGGCGCTGGCGGCGGTTCCTGCGTGGACTGCGATACGTGATCGTGGACGAGTGCCACGCGTACCGCGGAGTCTTCGGCTCGCATGTCGCCCACGTCCTGCGGCGGTTGCGCCGGTTGGCCGCACGCGACCTGGTGTTCCTCGCCGCGTCGGCGACTTCGGGCGACCCGGCGGCGTCCTTCGGCCGGTTGATCGGCGCCGAGGCGGTCGCAGTCAGCGAGGACACCGCACCCCGGGGTGCGATGACGTTCGCGTTGTGGGAGCCGCCGTTGCAGCGGGACGCATCCGGTGAGGAACACCGGCGCTCCGCCCTCGCCGAGACGGCCGATCTGCTCACCGACGCCGTCGTGGCCGGGATGCGTACGCTCGCCTTCGTTCCGTCACGGCGAGGGGCGGAGATCGTCTCCGCGATGACCCGGCGCGCCCTGCGGGAGGTGGACGCTCAACTGTCCACACAGGTCGCCGCGTACCGGGGTGGCTATCTGCGCGAAGATCGCCGGGCGCTGGAGCGAGCACTGCTGGCCGGAGAGCTGACGGGGATGGCGACGACCAACGCGCTGGAGTTGGGGGTCGACCTCACCGGACTCGACGCGGTGCTCCTCGCCGGATATCCGGGCCGGTTGGCCTCGCTCTGGCAGCAGGCCGGACGGGCGGGCCGGGCCGGCCGCGACGGGCTCTGCGTGATGGTGGCCCGGGACGATCCGCTCGACACCTATCTCGTCCACAATCCAGCCGCGCTGTTCGAACGGCCGGTCGAGGCGACGGTGCTCGACCCGGGCAACCCCTACGTGCTGGGCCCGCATCTGTGCGCCGCCGCGATGGAAGCACCGCTCACTCCGGCTGACCTCGCGTTGTTCGGAGCGCCCGCCGAGCTCGTGGCAGAGCTGGTCGAGGCGGGGGCGCTCCGGCGGCGGCCGACCGGCCTCTACTGGACTCATCCGCACCGGCCCGAGGTCGACCTGCGGGGCACGGGCGGCGCGCCGATCGCGATCGTCGAGGCCGACTCCGGACGGCTGGTCGGCACGCTCGACGCCGGATCGGCGCACCACGCGCTCCACGACGGGGCGGTCTATCTCCATCAGGGCACGACTTACGTGGTGGATCGGCTGGACCTCGACGACGCCACCGCCCTGGTACGCCCAGAGGAGCCGGATTACACTACGCACGCGCGCGACGTCACCAACCTCGACATCGTCTCCGTTCGGTCTTATGTGGACGCCGGGCCGATCGGCCTGTTCCTCGGCGACGTCGACGTCTCCCATCAGGTCGTCTCCTATCAGCGCCGGGCCGTCGGCAGCGGCGAAGTGCTGGGCACCTTCCCGCTCGATCTGCCACCCCGGGAACTGCGTACGGTCGCCGTCTGGACGACGCTGTCCGCGGACGTGGTGGCCGGGATCGACGACCTCCCGGGCTCGCTGCACGCGGCCGAGCACGCCGCGATCGGGCTGCTTCCGCTCGTCGCGACGTGTGATCGCTGGGACATCGGTGGGCTGTCGACCGCACTGCACTACGACACCGGAGCGCCGACGATCTTCGTCTACGACGGGCACCCCGGCGGAGCCGGTTTCGCCGAGCGGGCGTACGCCATCGCCGGGCACTGGCTGCGAGCCACCCGGGACGCCATCGCGGCCTGCGGCTGCCTTCGGGGATGCCCGTCGTGCGTACAGTCGCCGAAGTGTGGCAACGGCAACGACCCGCTCGACAAAGAGGGCGCGATCGTGGTGCTGGACCTCCTGCTCGCCGCCCTCGCCTGAGCTGGCGCGGGCTCCCTCAGCGCGCACCCTCACGGCACCGGATCAGAGATCTCGGTCGAATCTTGGGCGAAGATCGGACCCAGATCCGTGATCCAGCGCCGACGCGGCGAGCGGCGGACCGGGCTGAGCCCGCAGGTCAGTCGACCGGGCCGGCGCGGGCGGCCGCCGTCGCGGTTCCGACGCGGCTGACGACGGCCACGGTGACGATCAGGTCGAGCCCGTCGAGGCGACATTCGCGCAGCTCAGCACCGTTGGCGACGACGTACTCCCGGGCTCGGCCACAGGCCACCGCGCTGCCCTCCAACGCCCGGGCGGCTCCGGCCAGCGCGCCCAGATCGGCGGCGACTTGAGCACCGCGCCGGGCGGTGATCGCCACGCCGACCTGGGCCATCGCCACGGCGAACAGCACGATGACGAGGCCGACCGTCATCGCCCAGATGGTGGCCGAACCTCGGTCCCCGTCCGGCGATCGTCGACTGAGGACGGTCATGACTCGACCGCCGCCACCGCTGTCGCCGACACGCGGAGGCTGCGCCAGCCCGCGTACACGGGTGCGGTGACCACTGCCGTGATCCGGTCGCCCGACGCGCTGACACTCAGGTGGCCACCGTTCGGCAGGTGGGCGGTGCTCGGCGGTTCCCCGCGGGCGACCGCAAGCGCCGCGTCCCGGGCGGCGTCCACACAGCGCAATCGGGTCGCGACGGCGTCCACCGCGGTCAGCCCGACGAGGAGGAGAAGTACGACCGCGGGCAGACTCGCCGCGAGTTCCACGGTCGCCGACCCGCCGTCCGGAGTGGTGCGGCCGGGACGCGCCCGGCCGCACCGGAGAACACCGCTCACTTCAGCGCTCGCTGGATGATCGTCGCCAGCGCAGTTTGGATGATGTTGCTGGTCAGCACCTTGTATAGGACGCCGGCGAAGGCGACTGCGGCCAACGTGCCGACGGCGTACTCCGCAGTATTCATACCGCCGTCCGGCGGAATGAATCGGTGGCTCAGCATACCGGTATCCGGGGGACGTTTCATGAGATGGGACTCCTCACTGTGAGAGCTGCCCGACCACCGCGATCACCACGGGGGCCAGTCCCGCCAGCACGAACGCCGGCAGGAAGCACAGTCCGAGCGGCAGAACCAGGAGCACGGCCGCGCGCCGGGCCCCCGCCTCGGCCCGATCCGCCTCAGCGGCTCGCAGGTCCCCGGCGACGCGCCGCAACGTCGCAGCCAGCGCCGCTCCGCTGCCCGCGCTCCGGGTCGCCGCCGTGATCAAACGTTGCGCGCCGTCGAGGTCGGCGAGATGCCGCCACGCTTCGGCGGGCGCAGCCCCCAACCGCAGGGCTCGGCCGACCCGGGTCAGCCGCTCGCCCAACGGAAGCGCCCGCGCGACCGCGAGCACCCCGTGATCCACCGGTACGCCGACCCGCAGAACCGCGGCGAGCAGCTCGGCCGCGAGCGGGAGGTCTCGCCGGTCGCGGTCGCGGAGCGGCCGCGAGACGGCGATTCGGCGTACCCACCAAAGCCCGGCGAGCTGGAGCGCAGCGGCAGCGAGCGCACACGCGCCGCCCATCGGCGTACGCAGTAAGACAGCCACGGAGTCGACGCCGATGAAGTGCCCGAGAGCGACCCCGCCGACCGGGAGGATCAGCAGAAGCAGCGCGGTCATGCGGGCGCCCGCCGCCTCGGCCGCGGCCCGGGCAGCCGCCCGCGCAGCGGAGCGGTGCTCT
This sequence comes from Hamadaea sp., assembly GCF_013362815.1. GTDB lineage: Bacteria > Actinomycetota > Actinomycetes > Mycobacteriales > Micromonosporaceae > Hamadaea. Next base: position 176,853 of record NZ_JABFVK010000015.1, read on the forward strand.
TCCTCGATCCGGTCGAGCAGGTCGGCCAACGGAGCCCCTGATTCTTCGGCGACTTCGAGGGCTGCCGTCACCTGGCCGGACAGCAGCGGATCGTCGATCGGGGGCAGAGCGACGGACGACGTTCCCGCTCGGAGAGCCGCGGCTGCGTCGGCTAGCGCATCCAGCTCGGCCGACCGCTGGATCGCGGCGAGCCGATGACGGCGGCGAGCCCGCACGGCGTACGCGACGACACCGCCGTAGAGCAGGGCCAGCACTCCGGCGACCATCCCGCCGGACATCGCGGCGAACGCCGTGATCCCGGCCAACGCCGGGTACGCCATCGGCACCCGACGCCGAGCCGGTCGCTGCGCTGTGCGTACCGCCAGAACTCGAGCGAACCGGCGACGGACCGCGCGCGTCACGCGGGACCGGAGCGCAGCAGGGCGGGGACGGTGACGCCGCGAGCGGACAGCAGCGCGCCGAGATGGCCGGCGGCTGGGCCGGGACCCGCCGTACGCCGCCACGCGACGACGGCCGTGACCAGTCCGGACCGGTCGGGCAGCAGTACGCACACCTCTTCGAGGCGGCGACCGTGGGTGTCCCGGCGCAGATGGAGCACGACCTGCAGGGCTGAGGCGATTTGCGCGTGCAGTGCCGCGCGAGGAAGTCCACCCATCAAGCCGAGGGCTTCCAGCCGAGCCGGGACGTCTTTGGCGGTGTTGGCGTGCAGCGTTCCCGCGCCGCCCTCGTGGCCGGTGTTGAGCGCGGCGAGCAGGTCGACGACCTCGGGTCCCCGGCACTCGCCGACGATGAGCCGGTCGGGGCGCATCCGCAACGCCTGGCGCACCAGATCGGCCAGCCCGACCACGCCTGCACCCTCCACGTTGGACGTACGCCCCTGCAGCGCCACCACGTGCGGATGCCGGGGGCGCAGCTCCGCCGAGTCCTCGACGACCACGATCCGTTCCGTCACCGGCACGAGACCCAGCAGCGCCGCCAGCAACGTCGTCTTGCCCGAACCGGTTCCGCCGCAGATCAGGAAGCTGATCCGGGCCGCCAGGACGGCAGCCAGCAGCTCCGCGACCGGCGCACTGACCAGCTCGCCGAGCACATACGGCCGATGACGGAAGGTACGCAGCGACAGGCACGGCCCGCCCACCGCCACCGGAGGTAGCACCGCGTGCATACGGGTGCCGTCGGGCAGCCGCGCGTCGACGAACGGCGAACCGTCGTCCAGCCGCCGTCCCGCTCCGGCCGCCATGCGCTGGGCGAGACGGCGTACGTCGTCGGGGTGGCCGAACATCGCCGGACCGCGCTGCAATCCCTGGCCCCGGTCGACCCACACCTCCACCCCGTTGACCAGCACATCGGTCACCTCGGTCTCGGCGAGCAGCGGGGCGAGCGGCCCAGCCCCGGCCAGATCGCCGTGCACTCGGTCGGCGATCCGCAGCAGCCCCGCGTCGCCCAGCACCGCCGCCTCCGGCTCGGCCCGCAACGCCGTCGCGATCGCCACCGGCGACGCGATCGCCCCGTCCACCGCGAACTGCTCTCGCAACCGACCCGCCAGCTGATCCAGCAACGACCCGCTCACGCCAACCCTCCCAGCAGCTTCCGGCATACCGACGCCAGCTCGCCTCGGCCGTTGCCAGCCGGTGCGACGCCTTTCTCCAGGTCACGGGCGACTTCCGCCGCCGCGGTCAGCACCCCGGCCAGCGGGAGGCTGAGCGCGCCGGCGATCTCCTCGGCGCGCAGGCCGCCCGGGGCCGGACCGCGTACGACCAGGCGCAGGTCCAGGCAGAAGTCACGCACGCGACGGATCACCGCCAGGGCCGCCGCGGTCGCTCTCAGCTCCGCGGGCACCAGGACGAAGATGTGGTACGCCGTCGCCATGCCCGCTTCCGCGGCGGAGTCGGCGTACCGGGGCAGGTCGAGCACCACGAGATCGGCCTGACTCCGACCGGCGTCGAGCGCGGCTCGCATGGCTTCGGCGGCCGGATTCACCGGCGTCGGCGCCGCACCGAGCCGCCAAGCGTCGTCGAGCGTCCATTCGCGAGTGGCGAGCACGTCGCTCCCCCAGCCCGCCGGCCCGGTACGCCCACTGCCGAGATCTGCGGTCAGCTCGCCGATCCAGCCCTCTGCCCGGGTCCACGACAGCACGGCGAGCGCACCCCGGCCGGGCAGCGCCCGACGCAGTACGCCGGGATCGATGCGCCCGCTGGCTCCGGCGAGCGCGGGCCACCGCAGTCCGGCTACGTCCTCCCAGCCCAGGGTCAGGTCGATGCCGCCACCTAGCGGATCAGCATCGACCAGCAAAGTGGACAGTCCGGCGCGTACGCCGGTGACGGCGAGCGCGGCGGCCAAAGTGGACGCGCCGGCCCCGCCTCGACCGCCGATCACCCCGATGACCCGGCCCTGGCGTCCGGTCGCGACGGCCGACTCGGCGAGCCGACTGAGCAGCCACTCCTGGGCGGCCGGCAGGCAGGCGACGAACTCGGCCGACAACTCCTCCGCGATCGCCATCAGATCCTGTGGCCGATCGCCTTGCCCCACCACGATCACCCCCGTACGCCGAGGCAGCCGCCGCGCCCGGTCGGCGATCTCCGCGCCGAGCAGGACGAGCGGGGCCTGGCCGTAACCGGTGACCGCGCTCGGTTCGAGGGCGAGTTCCAGCTCCACTCCGGCGATCGCGGCCAGCCGCAGGATCTCGTCGGTCAGGTGGGCGTCGGCGGACAGCAGGAGGGGCCGGGCGGTACGGGCAGACGACATCGCGGGATCCTCATCACACCAGGGGAGTCGGGTTCGTGACCTGGACACGGTCCCCTAGCGGACAGCCAGAGCCCGCATAGATGCGATGGAATTCTGTGGACGGCGAACGAGTGTGGAGAACTGACCGGGGGGACGGTTCGGGGGGCACTCGGGGGATCACGGGGAAAAGGGATCGCCGTAACGAAGACGACCCCCGTCGACAGACGGGGGTCGTCAGGGGTCCGACTCCGGGGGGGTTGAGGCGTAACCCACCCAGCGGCAGCGGGGGGTGCAGCCGCCGGGTGCTTGCGCACAAGCATGCCTGAGGCAGGGCCGCTAAGTCGAGGGGGGTCGACCACAACTCCCGGCGACACGCCGAGATCATCGAAAGTTGCGGTACGTTCAGCACGCTCCGCACTGCTGGTACATCGCACAGTAACCGGTTGCGGGCATTCATACCCGTCTGGGTGGTATGGACCACCGCCAGGCGGCCCCGCGGGACCGCTCGGCCGGACTAGACTGGCTCGCCGTGGGCAGAAGCGCCGCTTTCTTCGACCTGGACAAGACCGTCATCGCGAAATCCAGCGCGTTGGCTTTCGGGCGTCCGTTCTATCGGGACGGCCTGATCACGCGCCGCGACGCGGTGAAGGCCGCCTATGCGCAGCTCTCCTTCAAGATCGGAGGCGCCGACGACGCTTCGATGGCCCGGACTCGGGACTACCTGGCCGAGCTCTGCAAAGGCTGGAGCGCCGACCAGGTCCGGCAGATCGTCGACGAGACCCTGCACGAGCTGATCAAACCCTACGTGTACGCCGAAGCAGCGGCGTTGATCGCCGAGCACCAGGCGACCGGGCGCGACGTCGTCCTCGTCTCCGCGTCCGGTGAGGAATTCGTCCGGCCGATCGGTGCGCAGCTCGGCGTACACGACGTGGTCGCGACGCGGATGCGCATCGTGGACGGCGTCTACACCGGCGAGATCGACTTCTACGCCGCCGGTTCGGGCAAGGTCAGCGCGGTCAAGGAATTGGCCGCCGAACGCGAATACGACCTCGCCGAGTGTTACGCGTACTCCGACTCCATCTCGGACGCGCCCCTGCTGGAGATCGTCGGAAATCCGACAGCCGTCAATCCCGATCGCGGGCTGCGCAAACTAGCCGTCGAGCGCGAATGGCCCATCCTCGAATTCCGTCGGCCCGTTCCACTGGGTGCGCGCATGCGCAAGCAGATCATGGAGCGCCCGGCCGTTCCGGTCGCGGCGGCCGCCGCAGTCGGCGTCGGAGTCGCGATCGGCATCGCCTGGTACGGCCACCGCCGCAAAACTCGCGCCGCCACCGCTGGCGAATAGCCCGCGGCTGATGGCTACGGCCCTTGATCATGTGCCCTTGGTCAGCGTTGGGAGGCCGATTTCGTAGATCATGTGCCCACCGTCAGCGCTGAAAGCCCGTTTTTCGCTGACCACGGGCACTTGATCTCCGAATTCGGCCGCAGATCGCACATCCAGGGTACTTGATCAAGGCGGCCGTTGATCAAGGAGTTTCCGGTCGCGACGCGCCGCAGGTCGCCACGAATTCCCCGCACGAAGCGCGCGAGATCACCGGTTCCGTCGGCGGACGCAATGCGTACCAGAGCACTGCCTCGTCGCCGGACGCGATGCGCGCCGCAAGATCGTCGGCTTCCGACGATCAGTGCACGAAAAGGCCCTCGATCGTCGGAAGCCGACGATCATGGAAGTCGCGAACGCCTTGAATGTCGGAAGCCGACGATCATGGCGCGGCGACGATCATGGCGCGCGCCGAGAGGTCTGTACACATAGGATGGCGCCGCACATCTTGCGGCGCCATCTCGCACTCCCGCTCGGGTTACCAGGCGTGTCCGTATGCTCGAACGCGTCGGCCCTTGCGGTTCCAACGTGTCGTGCCTTCACGACGGCAGTCATCGCGCGTGGGTGCCCGGCGGCTGTGCCCGGAAAGATTGCTCTCTCCGTATCCCCTTTTCTACCCCTGTACCGGCCGGTAAGCCAGCGATGCCCTCGATTGTGTGACAGCTGGGACAAATGAGCTAAGCGGCTGCGAGGACCTCGTCGGCGATCTCGGTGAACTGGGCCGCGCCGATCGTGATCGCCGCCGCGTAGTGCTTCAGCCACGACCGCACGCCGTCCACGGTCCCGGTCGCGAAGGCGTGCGCGCTGCCGACGTACTCCGGCTCGCGGTCCCGGTGACCGAGGTCCACGGCGATCAATCCCCGCAGGTCGAAGCCGCTGCCGATCAGGGACGCCCGGGCCGCCGCGCGTGCCACCACGCCGTTGCCCTCGGCGAACGCGTTCAGCGCCAGCAGCTCGCCGTGCACCACCGCGGCGCGGACGATCGGGTCGCCCTGCGCCGCCACGATCAGCTCGCACAGGGTGTTCAGGCGCGCGCTCACCAGCGGATCCGCGACTGGTCGCCCTAATTCGGAATCATCGAGTACGCCGGAAGCAGCGACCGTGTGCATGCGGGCGAGTACCTGGCGAGGCGCTTTGGCGAAGGTCTCCGCCAGCCCCGGCATCTGCTGGGCGATCCGGAGCGCGCCTTGCACCACGGGATCGAGGACGGTGCCGGCCCGCACGTCTTCGACGGCGTACGCATGCCCCGAGAGCGCCGCACTCGCGACGGCGGACCGCAGGCTCACCTCGGCGGCCACCGTCCCGCCTGAGCGGCGGAGCGCGCGGTGCCGTAGCGCGGCGTCGACGGCGTTCCGCGCATCGGCGATCGCCGGTGCGACGTCGGGCAGGTCCAGCAGGGGGGCCAAGGCGTCATCCACGCCCACCAGCGTAGCTACCAGTGAGTAGGCGCTTAATTGGAAGGAACCCTAACTACTCTGCTCCGACATCGGCACGTAACATCAACAGCAGCTTGCGGCCTGAGTCACAGATCTGCCCCACAAACCCCACCCCGAGGAGGCACCCGGGAATGAGCGAAACACTGGAGAACCTGCTTTCCGAGGACCGGCAGTTCCCGCCGCCCGCAGACCTCGCGGCGAACGCGAACGTCACCGCCGCCGCGTACGACGAGGCCGCCGCCGACCGCCTGGAGTTCTGGGCCAAGCAGGCTCGCCGGCTGGACTGGTTCCAGGAGTGGGACCAGATTCTCGACTGGTCCAACCCACCCTTCGCGAAGTGGTTCGTCGGCGGCCGGCTCAACGTCGCGTACAACTGCCTCGACCGGCACCTCGCCGCGGGCAACGGCGACAAGGTCGCGATCCACTGGGAGGGCGAGCCCGGCGACAGCCGGACGCTCACCTACGCCGACCTGCACGCCGAGGTGTGCCGGGCGGCGAACACGCTGACCGAGCTGGGCGTCGAAGCCGGCGACCGAGTCGCGATCTACCTGCCCATGATTCCCGAGGCGGCGGTGGCGATGCTCGCCTGCGCTCGCATCGGCGCGACCCACTCGGTCGTGTTCGGCGGCTTCAGCAAGGACGCGCTGTCGGGCCGTATCCAGGACGCGAGCGCGAAGCTCGTGATCACCGCCGACGGCGGCTTCCGCCGGGGCAACCCGAGCGCTCTCAAGCCGACCGTCGACGAGGCCGTGGCCGAGTGCCCGACCGTCGAGAAGGTGCTGGTCGTCCGGCGTACGGGTCAGGAGGTCGGCTGGACCGAGGGCCGTGACCTGTGGTGGCACGACACCGTGGCGAACGCCTCCGACAAGCACGAGGCGCAGCCGTTCGACGCCGAGCACCCGCTGTTCATCCTCTACACCTCGGGCACGACCGCCAAGCCGAAGGGCATCCTGCACACCACCGGCGGCTACTTGACCCAGGTCGCCTACACCCACCACGCCGTCTTCGACCTCAAGCCGGAGACCGACGTCTACTGGTGCACCGCCGACATCGGCTGGGTGACCGGCCACTCCTACATCGTCTACGGCCCGCTCGCCAACGGCGCCACCCAGGTGATGTACGAGGGCACCCCGGACACCCCGCACCGCGGCCGGTTCTGGGAGGTCGTCGAGAAGTACCGCGTGACGATCCTCTACACCGCGCCCACCGCCATCCGGACCTTCGCCAAGTGGGGCGACGACATCCCGGCTCAGTTCGACCTGTCGTCGCTGCGGCTGCTGGGCAGCGTCGGCGAGCCGATCAACCCCGAGGCGTGGATGTGGTACCGCGAGCACATCGGCGGCGGGCGTACGCCGGTCGTGGACACCTGGTGGCAGACCGAGACCGGCGGCATCATGATCTCGCCGCTGCCGGGCGTCACCAACTGCAAGCCCGGTTCGGCGATGGGCCCGCTGCCCGGCATCTCGGCCAACGTCGTCAACGACGGCGGCCAGATCGTCGGCAACGGCGGCGGCGGTTACCTCGTGCTGAACGAGCCATGGCCGTCGATGCTGCGTACCATCTGGGGCGACGACCAGCGGTTCATCGACACCTACTGGTCGCGCTTCGCGGAGCAGGGCTACTACTTCGCCGGCGACGGCGCGAAGAAGGACTCCGACGGGGCGCTCTGGCTGCTCGGCCGGGTCGACGACGTCATGCTGGTCTCCGGGCACAACATCTCCACCACCGAGGTCGAGTCGGCTCTGGTGTCGCACCCGTCGGTCGCCGAATCGGCGGTCGTCGGCGCGACCGACCCGACCACCGGCCAGGCGGTCGTCGCGTTCGTCATCCTCAAGGGCGGCGCGGAGGCGACTGAGGCGGAGTTGAAGGACCACGTCGCCAAGACGCTCGGCCCGATCTGCAAGCCGCGCCAGATCCAGTTCGTCACCGAACTGCCGAAGACGCGGTCCGGCAAGATCATGCGGCGGCTGCTGCGTGACATCGCCGAGAAGCGCGCTCTCGGTGATGTCACCACGCTCCAGGACGCCGGTGTCATGCAGCTCATCCAGGAAGGTATGAGCACCTCTTCCAGCGAAGACTGAGGTTCACCGACAAAGATCCGGGCGAGGCCGTTTCGGCTTCGCCCGGATTTCTTCGTCCGTCTATCGGCTGTCTCTTGTCACGTCATCCGTGACACGGGCCGTGACGATCATGCGTTCCTTCCACCGAGCGCCTCACCGCGTAGCGCTCTGCGATCGTGGGCTCACTTCATTTCGGCCGCCTACCTTCGGCCGCAGCCCCTACCAGGCTGTCTGTCTACAATGGAGTTTGGAGTGTCATGACTCACCCCACGCATCGCCGACGGCTGCGCGTACTCGCAGCCGTGCCGGCCTTGGCGCTGGCGGCGCTGGGCCTATCCGCCCTGCCCGGATCCGGCGCCACGACCCCGGTCGCCGTCATCGGCGCCGACGAGTACTACCTCAACTACGCCGAGCCCGCGGTACAGCCGGACAACCGGCCGGAGACCCTGGGCAAGAACGGCCTCTGGGGAGGTGCGGGCTCCTCCGCGCTCGAGGTCGACCGCAAGTACTCGGGTGGCAACCCCGTCACCGCCAAGCAGCTGGCCCGGCTCGAGGCCGAGGCCGCGAAGACCGGCAAGAACCCCCGGCAGATCAAGAACGCCAAGGGTACGCAGGTCGCCAAGCTGCTGACGATCCTGATGGAGTTCAACCCGAACGCCAACGACGACTTCACCGGCGTCATGGTCCCGGACAACGTCTTCGACCCGGACGCGTCGACCACCGCCGACGACCGCAAGTGCGTCCTCGGCACGGTGCAAAACGGTCCGCTGCACAACCAGATCGCCAACCCGGCGACGCTGGGCCACACGGACAACAACTCGATGTGGGTGCCGGACTTCTCGTCCGAGCACTACAACAAGATGCTCTACACCACGACGGGCATCACCGACCGCGTACGCACCGACCTGCCCGGTCCCGATGGCCTGCCCGGCGTGGACCTGTCCGGCAAGACGATGCACAACATGTACCTGGAGATGTCCAAGGGCGCGTACACCGTGAATGGCGAGGCTTCGCCGTGGATCACGATGCCGCACTCCGAGGGCTGGTACGCCGCGTCCCGCTGCTCCAAGGACGCCAACGGCAACTGGGTCCTTCCGCGGTCGCAGGCCGGCAACGGTCACCCGACCAACCCGAAGGGCCAGGGTCAGCTCGCGATCGACGCGGTCGCCGCGCTCGCCGCGGCCGACCCGAGCTTCCCGTGGGCCGACTACGACATCGAGGACCAGGCCGACCGCGACGGTGACGGCAACTACTTCGAGCCGGACGGCGTGATCGACCACCTCGTGCTGGTGCACGCCGGCAAGGACAAGTCCGGTGGCGGCGGTGCGCAGGGCATCTACTCGATCTGGGCGCACTCGTCCTCGGTCGCCGGTGGCGCCAGCATCCCCGGCACCGACCTGAAGGTGTCGAACTACATCGTGCAGCCGGAGGACTCCGGCGTCGGCGTCTTCGCCCACGAGTACGGCCACGACCTCGGCCTGCCGGACCTCTACGACACGAGCGGCGCCGCCGACTCCGACGTGGACTTCTGGGACCTGATGTCGTCCGGCTCGCACTCGGGCGCGATCTTCCAGGGCACCCCGACTCACATGGGCATCTGGGACAAGTGGGTGCTCGGCTGGGCCGACCCGCTGGTCATCGCGCCCGGTTCGGACGCCCGCTCGGTGCAGCTCGGCCAGACGTCGCGTACGCCGGTCGGCACCAAGGACGGCATCAAGGTCGACCTGCCGCAGAAGAAGATCTCGCTGGCGATCCCGCACAGCGGAAGCAAGATGTGGTACTCGAACGCCGACCAGAACTGGGCCGACGTGAAGCTGGCCCGGACCGTTCAGGTGCCCGCCGCGGCGGACGCCAAGTTCTGGTTCTACGGCGACTACAGCATCGAGCAGGACTGGGACTACGGCTTCGTCGAGGTCTCGACCGACGGTTCGACCTGGTCGGAGCAGAAGGTCTACGCCGAGAACGGGACCATGGTCTCGACCCCCGACAACTACGGCGACCCCAACGGCCGCATGCGTGACTACGGTGGCAAGAAGTACGGCCTCACCGGTAAGACCAACGGCTGGGCGCACGACTACATCGACCTGTCGGCGTACGCCGGTCAGACGATCCAGGTCCGGCTCCGCTACGCCACCGACGAGGCTTCGCTGGAGAAGGGCTGGTTCGTCGACGACCTGTCGGTGACCGGCGGCGGCGCGACCACGTGGTCGGACGACGCCGAGGCGAACAACGGCTGGACCCAGACCGGTGGCACCTTCGTGGACACCACCGGCGCCGGCTGGATCCTCGACCCCGGTACGCAGTGGCGCAACCAGTACTACCTGGCCGAGTGGCGTAACTTCGACGGCTTCGACGAGGGCCTGAAGTACACCTACGACACGACCTACTCGCGTGACGCGTGGAAGGTCGAGAAGGTCAAGTACAACGCTCCCGGCATGCTCCTCTGGTATCGGGACACCACGTACGGCACCGACAACTGGCCGACCGCCAACATCACGGCGCTGCCGAGCGGTGGTTCGAAGGGCGGTCTGCTGATCGTCGACTCGCACTTCGACCCGCTACGGCGTACGGGAGTGGGGGCGTCGAAGGACACGACGACGCTGAAGAACCTGCCTAGCCGGCCGAACTCGTCCAACGCGGCGTTCACGCTGCAGCCGACGTACCCCTTCAAGGAGTGCATCGAGGACGTCAAGGCACCGTACAGCGAGTACTGCACCGACTTCGGCGCACTTCCGGCCGTGTCGACGTTCAGCGACAGCCGGGGCTGGTACCCGGGCATCGAGATCCGGGGCAGCTCGCTGTTCTACCGCGACGCCGACGCCTCGGTGGTCATCCCGTCGGTGGACAACCAGCTGTACTCGACCCGTGTCGTGGACGCCAACGGCAACCCGTTGCCGCAGTACTACGGCCTGACCGTCGCCGGGAACACCGTTCTCGGCACCGGCAACCCGGGTGACGCCGGTGTCTCGTACGGCGTCACGATCACCATCAAGCGGGTGGCGAAGGACAACTCGTACGCCACCATCTACGTGGTACCCGCACTGAGCTGACGCTCCGCGCACAGGCGGGGCCGGTCCTGACGGACCGGCCCCGCTGCTTTATGCGTACAAGATCAGGAAAAGGGCGAGAAGAGCGAACCGGAGCCGCCCTCGCAAGGCGGACCCGCGATCAGCCGGAGCGTCTTGGCGTCGAGGTCCATCATCGTCGTCCAGATGGTCTCGGAGCGGTCGAGCGGCGCGTCGCGGGCGTCGAGGTGGCGGCAGACCGAGACCGGGAAGCTGTGGTGGTCGCTCAGGGCGGACAGCAGCTCCTTCTCGCCGACCTGGGGGTGGGCCTGGAGCAGCCGCCGGACCCGCGCGGACCGGAACAGCGACGAGCCGCCCCAGTCCTTGATCGTGTCGTAGATCGGCAGCGCGGTCTCGAAGTGGTTGGCGTGGACGAGCAGACCGTCCTGCGGGTGGAGCCAGCCGGAGTCGCCGGGGACCAGCTCGAGATCGATGATCTCGCCGCCGTCCGGGTGGGCCTGGCCGATGAGCAGGTTGATCGAGGCGCTCCGGGGCGCGCGGATCGCGTTGCGCAGAGCCCACGACAGCGAGTCGGCTTCGAGGACCGACCGCAGGAGCACGTGGTACGGGACACCGCCGGGCCGGCCGTCGCGGTCGGAGCCGATGAGGTTGACGCAGACGCCGATGCCCTTGTTGTTCAGGCCGGACTTCGCCAGCATGCCGGCTTCGGTGAGGGTGGCGACCTCGTGGCCGAGCTCGTCCCGGGTGATCAGCAGCAGTGTGTAAGGACGCTGCTCGGGGTGCCAGTCCCAATTCTGGGCGAGCCGGGTGTGCCCGTCGTCGCTGCGTTCGTCGAGTACGCCGATCACGGTGCACTCGCCGGCGTCTCCGGGGGATCCGCAGGTGGGCGTGCCGTAGAGGAGCTCGGAGCGGGCGTTGATGGCGTAGATCAACGCCGGTTCGACGCCGGCGCCCACCGCCACGCCTTCGAGCAGCTGAGCGAGCCGGGGGAACTGCTGCTCGGTGGGGGCGATGTACTTGCGGCCCTCGGCGAGTACGGCGGCCCGGTCGAGCCGGACGGCGGCTTCGAAGCGGATCAGGTACTCGTCGATGTTGGCCCGGATGAGGTCGGCGGCCTGGGCGCCGTACGCCCGGCCCATGTCGGCGGGGGTGCCGCTGACGTCCACGACGAACGGGGGTGTCATGACCCGACCCTATCCTGCGCTCGCAGCCGGTTTTTCCCCGCTTTCTTCCCCGCTGGATCAGGGTTCTGGGCCGAATCACGGGCCATGATTCGGCCTGGAACCCTGATCTGGGCCGAACGGCAGCTAACGGCCGCCGAGGGCCGACACGGGACATATGCTCATGATCGTGACAAGTCAGCGGCGACTGCGACGGCGTACGACTCGCCGGAGTCAGGCGGCGTTCGCCGAGGTCGCCCGCTTCCTCCGGACCGAGCAGATCGGCGGGCTCATCCTGCTCGGGGCGGCGGCCATCGCCCTGATCGTGGCGAACTCGCCGGTGTCTGGGGCGTACGAGCAATTGTCGGAGACCGTCGTCGGCCCGTCGAGCCTCCATCTGAACCTCAGCCTCGAGACCTGGGCCAAGGACGGGCTGCTCACGATCTTCTTCGTGGTCGCCGGGCTGGAGCTGAAGCGGGAACTCGTCGTCGGCGAGCTCCGCGACGTACGCCGGGCGATGCTGCCGATCTTCGGGGCGATCGGCGGCATGGTCGTGCCGGCCGCGATAGCCCTGCTGGTCGCGGTGGGTGCACCGGGTGGGACCGACGCGTGGGCCGTCCCGACCGCGACCGACATCGCCTTCGCGCTCGCCGTCCTCGCGATCGCCGGGTCCGGGCTGCCGCCGTCGCTCCGGGTGTTCCTGCTGTCCCTGGCCATCGTGGACGACCTCGGCGCGATTCTGCTCATCGCGGCGGTGTTCACGGCGACGCTCAACGTGCTGGCCCTGATCGGTGCGGTCGGCGCGATCGCGGCGTACGCCGCCTTGCAGCAGATGCGGTTCACCGGCTGGTGGCTGTACGTCCCGTTGTGCTTCACCGCGTGGGTGCTGCTGCACGCGTCCGGCGTCCACGCCACCCTGGCCGGGGTCGCCATCGGGCTCGCCACCCGGGTCAAACGCGACCCCGGTGAACGGGAGGCTCCGGCGACCTGGCTCGAACACACGCTGCAGCCCATCTCGGCCGGCATCTGCGTACCCGTGTTCGCCTTCTTCGCGGCCGGCATCCCGATCAAGGGCGGCACGCTGACCGGCATCTTCACCGACCGGGCCGCACTCGGCGTCTTCCTCGGCCTGGTCGTGGGCAAGCTCGTCGGCGTGCTGGGCGGCGCGGCCCTGGCCACCCGGCTTCGGTTGGCCGAGCTGCCCAAGGGGCTGCAATGGCGCGATCTCGTCGCCGTCGCCGCCCTCACCGGCTGCGGCTTCACCGTCAGCCTCCTGATCGCCGAACTCGCCTTCCCCGAGGGCGACCAACGCAACCGGATCAAGATGGCGGTGCTGGCCGGATCGCTGGTGGCGGCCCTGCTCGGCGCGGCCGGCCTGCGCAGACGCGTGCGTTCACAGCTCGAAGGTTAAGCTTGCCGCCGTGGACAGCGATCAGCGGCGCATCATCGACGAGGCCTGCGTACTCGTCGAAGGGCCGTGGACGCATCGTTTCGTGCACGCCAACGGCTCCCGCTTCCACGTGGTCGAGGCCGGCACCGGCCCGCTGGTCCTGCTCCTGCACGGCTTCCCGGAGTTCTGGTGGGGCTGGCACGAGCAGCTCGTCGCGCTGGCCGACGCCGGCTATCGCGCGGTCGCGATCGACCTGCGCGGCTACGGGGCGACCGACAAACCGCCCCGCGGCTACGACGGCTTCACCCTCGCCGCCGATGTCATGGGCCTGATCCGCGCTCTCGGTGAAAGAGACGCCGCGCTGGTCGGCGCGGGTGCGGGCGGCATGATCGCGTGGACCACCGCGGCGTTCCACCCGCGCATGGTGCGCCGGCTCGTCGTGCTCGGGGCCGCGCATCCACTGCGGCTACGCTCGGCCATCCTCACCGACCTGCGCGGACAGACCTCGGCGTCCGCGCAGCTCCTGCGCTTCCAGCTGCCCCGCTACGAACATCAGCTCACGCGGGACGGCGCCGCCGCGATCGGCTCACTGCTCGACGCTTGGACCGGGCCGTCCTTCCGGCAAACCAAGGGGTACGCCGAAATCCGCGAACGTTATTGCGAGGCGATGCGTATCCCGCAGGCGATGTTCTGCGCGCTGGAGGCGTACCGGTGGGCGTTCCGCTCGGTGCTGCGCTGGCATGGTTACCGGTTCACCCGGCAGCTTCGGGAACCGATCGTCACGCCGACCCTGCAACTTCACGGCGGGCTCGACACCGCCGCTCTCCCGTCCACCGCACAGGGCTCGGGGCGCTACGTCCTGGCCGAGTACGAATGGCGGTTGCTGGACGGCATCGGCCACTTCCCCCATCTGGAAGCGGCGGAGACGGTCACCGGCGAGATCCTGCGCTGGATCAAGGGTTAGACGCGTACTTCCCGGAGGTCGGCGACGTCGGCGGCCGGTGCCCAGCCCTGGTAGACGCCGTAGTCGAACTCCTCCAGCCCGAGGTCACGGGCCACCGGAGCCTTCCCGCCCGTGTACTCGACCCGGAACCACTTCTCATGACGGCCGAGGACGATGAACGGCTCACCCCGCCAGGTGCAGGCGGTGCGTACGTAGCAGAAGTCGTCGACCTGGGCGATCGGGAGCACCCGGACGTAGCGGCCAGGGCGTACCTCCTCGAACCCGTCGGCCGGTTCGGGCAGGTAAATCCGCACGTCGTCGCCGTCGGGGCTGGCCTCGTACTCCATGCCGCGCCACCGGGCGATGTAGCCGTCGCGAACGGTCATGATTCCTCTTCCTCGCCGACCAGTTCGCCTTCGACCGTGCCCTCGACGGTGCCTTCGACCGACGGTCGGCCCTCGCCGCCGCCGATCTCCGGGGTCGGAGCGGGCTTACGCGGATACTCCCCCACTCGCAGCCAGCGCGGCCCGTCGGCGTCCAGGACGGCGATGATCTCTTCTACGCCATCTGCTCCCAGCCGCAGCAGGCGTGCCCCATGTGGCAGCCGAGCACTGTCCACCTTGAACTCCGCGATGACGGTGCTGGACTCGCCGGGGGCGAACCCGTTGCCGCGGAACGGCGGGCGCTCGATGACCCAGCCCTCCATCGCCTTCATCGCGGCCTCGGTCTGCCCGCCATACGGAATGCGATAGAGGCTGGGCCGGTACGCCGACCAGCGCAGGATGAAGACCTCGTCGGCCTCCTCCTCGAACGGCGTACCCTGCCAGGTCAGCCCGAGTGCCTGCCGCATCTGGTCCGGCGTCTTGAGCTGGCCGACCTCGTGCGCCCGATGCACGAAGCCGGACACCCGGTCGTAGCCGCGTTCGAGGTAGAAGCCGATCTGGCTGGGCGAGATGGGCTTCTGCATCACGGTCGGCGGAGCCGCCTTGGGCGAGACCGCCGGCACCGACGAGCGGATCTCCGACGTCTCCTCGCTCGACAGACCCATCCGGCCGGCCCAGTTGGCCAGCGTCACGACTTGGTCGCCGGGCAGCGTCGCGCCGACCGGCGTACCGGGGTTGACGGCGAACGACCAGGTCTCGTCCGGCCAGGAGCTGATCAGCTGGATGAAGCGCACCCGTACGCACTGCCCGGCCTGCCCGCCGGCCCGCTCGGTCGAGGTGAAGACCACGACATAGGGCTGCCCGTCGATCTGCTGGGTCTGCCAGCCGAAGTTCGGGTCACTGGGGCGCAACACGTGGCTGGCGCTCGGCGCGACCGGGACGAGCACCTGGGCCAGCAGGAGCGTCGAGAGGAAGAGGTCGGTGTTGTCCACCTCGGCGGCGTCGAAGAGCTGCCGCTCGACCTCGTTCGCCGGGATGAAGGCGTCGGCGTGCCGTCCACCGGCCGGTCGGCCGGCTGATTCCAGTTCGAGCAGCGGCGTACCGGTGGACTGTCGCGGCTCGGCCTTCGGTGGTGGGCCTACGGGCGGAGGCACTGCCGCCGGTGGTGGTGGTGGTGGCATGGGCGGCTGGTTCACCGCTGGAGGTGTGCTGGGGGCGTACCCGGTCGCTCCGGCCTGCGCTCGGGCCAGCGCCTCCAGCCGCTCGGCCCGCGATCGCGGCTGAGCGCCGTTGCGCGTACCGGGGTCCATCGCGGGCGGACGGCTCTCGCGCATCGCGCCGGGCGGCGGCAGCCGAGGCGGTTCGGGGCGGCTCAGTTCGGCCCGGATCTGCTGGGCCAGCTGCGCGATGAACCACGCCGGGAGATAGCCCTCGATCGGGAGCCCCGGGTTCACCGCCAGCCACCACTCGTGGTTGGGCCACTGTTCGGCCAGCCGCAGATACGGCACCGTACGCGCCGAGCCGGCGTTCTGCGCCAGGCAGGCGTACATCGCCTCGTAGGAGGTGAACGCGAGCACGTGCGTACGCCGATCTGCGGTCCAGGTGCCCCACCCCCCGGTGCCCTGAGCCGTGCCCTCCGGCGGCACCGGAAGAAGCAGTTCCAGCTGGGAAAGGATGTGGAAGTAGCGATCCTGATCCCCGGCACGCAGCGCATCACGCAAGGCGGCCTCGGCCTGCGTGCTCGGCTGCCACTCGGCCAAGGTTTCCCTCCCATGGTTCCGGTGCGCTATCGCGTAGCTACCCCGCGCCTATACAACCTAACAAGTAGCGACCTCGCTGCGGGATATCCACCGGTCTTCTTACCGGCATCCCTTCTGCCGAGCCGCGGCCGAAGCGGCGCTTGCGATAGCATCGGCCCCGGATTTGGGGGAGGCGATCGATGAGGTTGCGCACTATCGCGACGGTGTCGCTACTGGGTGCCGCCATGGTCGTGGCGCCGGCCGCGCCCGCGTTGGCGAACTGCGGAGGCGTCAACACGTCCCAGGCACCCGTCACGGAACCGCCCAAGGACGACGGCGGCAACTGGATGCTGGCCCGGTTCGGGCTCGGGCGGCTGCCCGGGACGTCCGACGGCCGTGGCGTCACCGTGGCGGTGCTGGACTCCGGCGTACAGGCCTCGCATCCCGCGCTCAAAGGCCAGGTGCTCAGCAACGGCCGGGACTTCCTCGAAAGCGGCGGAGCGACGAAGGGCACCGAAGACTGCCGCGGGCACGGCACGGCGGTCGCGTCGCTCATCGCCGGTAACGCCCGGGCGGGCTTCCGGGGGATCGCCCCGGGCGCGTCGATCCTGCCCATCCGGGTCAACGAGACCGTCGGCGGCAACAACGACAACGGCCGGAAGACCGACGACGGCAAGATCGCCGCTGCCATCGACTACGCGGTGGCCGAAGGCGCCGACGTCATCAACATCTCGTTCGCGTACCTGAACGGCGAGGCGAAGCCGGACAAGCACAAGGTCTTCGCGGACGCCGTTCAGCGGGCGCTGGACCAGAACGTGGTCGTCGTCGCCGCGGTCGGCAACGACAAAACGGCCACGGACAGCTTTCCGGCGAACCTACCGGGAGTCCTCGGAGTCGGTGCGATCTCCCGGAACGGCCTGCTCTGGGAGAACTCCACCAAGGGATCGTTCGTCGACGTCACGGCTCCGGGAGGCGGCATTCTGACCGCCTGGACTCCGGGCATCTACACCGAGGTGGTGGGCACGAGCTTCGCCGCTCCGGTCGTCGCCGGCGCGGTCGCACTGCTCAAGCAGGCGCACCCGAAGTGGACCGCCAGCCAGATCGTGAACCAGATCCAGGCGACGGCCGACCCTTCGCCCGGTGGCAAGAACTCGAAGTCCTATGGGGCCGGCGTGGTCGATCCGGTTCGGGCGGTCACCGAGCTGCCGGGGTTCGGAGCGGCGTACAAGAACCCGCCGATGCCGCTGAAGAGCGAGGACCCGCAGATCGTGGCGGCCAAGGAGCGGGCGGCCGACCGCAAGGCACTGGCGTTGTGGCTGGCCCTGGGCGGCGTCGCGCTGACCGTCATCATCCTGCTCAGCTCGTCGATCGTGTTCAACGGCTCGCGGCGGCGGTGGCGTCCGGCCGAGTGACAGCTTCGCTCCGCCGGACGATAGAGACTGTCGAAAGTAGGCACAATTCGTGTCGACTGTCCAGGTGGGACAGATCACACGCAGTGCCATCGGCGGCGAGCGCAAATGCCAAACGGCGGCAAGGACCTTGGTGGTCCTTGCCGCCGTTTCGGTTCGAGGCTCAGCCGTCGAGCCGTCGAAGAAGCTCAGCCGGCGAAGAGGCCGGTGTTCTTCTTCTCGGTCGAGTGGTAGTGCGACGCCGACTCCTCGAGCGCTCCCTTGATGTCCTGGAGCATCTGCGAGAGGTCGCGCGAAGCCGCCCGCCACTGCGCCTGACGACGCGAGTAGGCCTCCTGCGCGTCACCTTCCCACGTGTGCACAAGCTTCGAGGCGTCGGACTCGAGCGTGTCGAGCGAGCCGTTGAGCTTGGCGATCGCGGAACCGATGTCACCGGCCGCCTGCTGCATCGAGGCGAAATTTACGACAAGGCTGTCGTCGGACATTTCTGAACCTCCCCAGGTCAGAGCGACAGGTTGATGCCGCCGCGGTTGACGTTGTTCATCCGGCTCGACGACTCCGAGTCGGTGTTCGCGTAGCTCTTGCCGGAGTCGCGAATCGCGCTCGCCGTCTCGAGCAGCGCCTGCTGCAGCTTGGCCTGGTCCTGGTTCCACTGCTCCTTGACCTGCTGGAACGACCGGCCACCGGCGCCCTGCCAACCCTTTTGGAGAATCTCCAGGTTGCCCATCAGCGTCCGCAGCATGCTCTGAAGCTCATTGTTGGTGGCCTCGAACTTGCTGGCAGTCGTCTCCATGAACGCGGTTTGTGCTGCCGTCTGGGACATGTGTCACCCCGCTCCCTGTCTAAAAATACGGGTCCCCACCGTCGACCTTTCGTCCGATCGACGCACTGCGCAGAACGGTAGCCGTCTCCAACAAGCGACGCCACCCCCTGTGGATAACTCCATCAACTGAGCTGAACAGCACGTCAGCCCAGAGTCACCGGCGTGGACGCCGCCGTCTTGCTGAGTTCCGGGCCCTGCGGCAGCAAGGCGACGAGGCTCACCGGCATCTTCGAAGTCGTCACCCCGGTGAATCCCAACGGAGCCAACGCTCCCTCGTCACCGAGCGGGAACTGCTGGCCCGCGTCGGTCACCAGGCTCACGACGCCGCTGGACGTCTTAGCCACTGTGTAACCCTCGACCAGTACGCCGCGGCCGCCCTGCACGGAGACGTAGTCAGCCAGCGGAGCGCTCGTCTTGGCGCTCTTGCCCGCCGTACGCATCAAGCCCTCGACCGGCGGCACGGGAACCCCGTACCGGACGGAGGTGAAGCCGGAGTCGTCCGCAGCGGTGGCGCACATCGCGGCGTCGCCTCGGTCGATGCCCTTGACCGGCTTGGCCGGCGGCGCGCCGTCGCCCTGCGGGACAAGACTCTTGCCGAGGTTCTTCGGCAGCTCCTGGATGGTCGGCGGGGACACCAGCGGCGCGATCAGCGCGGCCTGCACCTGTGTGATCTCCTGCAGGTTGTCCTTGGACACCACGAAGTACCGGTCGCTCGCCGTACCGGGGAAGCGGAGCACGTCGCCGACCAGGTAAGAGCCGACGCCGGACGGGTCACGGGGCGTACCGGACACGGCGGGGGCCTGGATCGGATCGCCCTGCTGGAACGCGTTGAGGAAAGCCCGGTCCACCTTCGGCAACTGCTTCGGGTCCTGGTTGATGCCGAGCGCCGACAACGCCTCTGCGCTGACGTTCTTGACGAGAAAGCGACGTTGCCGCCAGATCAGCCAGGCGTCGTCGTCCCCCGGTACGCTCACCGCCATCCCGGTCTCCTCGGTCAGCGCAGTGCCGCCGTCGGCCACGCCGAGCAGGTTCCCGACGGCCAGCAGCGACCGCTGCCCGGACTCGTCGGGCGCCGCGTCCGCCACGGGCAGGGTGCATACCGTCCACGTGCTGTTGACGAGGCGGTCGGCGGTCGGCACCGAATCCGGCGCGTCCGGGATGCCGACCATCGGCCCGCGCGGCACGGTCGCCAGAGACTTCGCGCTGACCTCGATGACCGACCGGCTGTTGCCGCCCGCGTACAACAGGGCCGAGGCGAGGTTCAGGGTCGGGTGCAGCACGCCGTCGCGCAGGACGTAGTGCGCGCCGGTGCCCTTCTCCTGCAGAACGGCGCCGTCCTTCTGCTTCCACGAATCGGACGCGCCCCCGGTGAACAGGGCGTACACCCCGAATCCGGCGATCAGCACGACACCAATCATCAAGCTGGCGAATCCGGCGACCGTCACTCTGCGGAACGGGAACTGCGCCGGGTCGGTCTCCCGCATCACCAGCGCCGACACGACGCGCTGGACGGAGAACTGATACGAATGCAGCTGATCCTGCCTCGACGGCATCGTCCCTCCCCAAGTGACGTGAGCCCGTCCTGCAGTCCGACGGGGTGAACTTCCGGCGGCTCACGCGAAGCGTTCGCCCGTTAGGATAGGCGGCCGGAGGAACATGCCGCCGACCCACCTCGATGCGTCGGCGACGATCACCCGCCGACCGGTCCGGCCGGGGCGGGCGAACCAGGGGAGGCGAACCGGATGACGGTCGGCGTGGTGCATTCACCGACGTCCCTTCAGCCGACGGTTACCGGGGGCCAGCGACGGCGTGGCAATCCCAACCGTGTCCACAGTGGTCAAATCGTGGCCACCGAGCTGGCCGTGGCGCTGCTTCTCGGCGGGCTGATCTGGGGCGTGCTCGCCACCGTCGGCCTGGCCGTGGTCGCGGCCGCCCTCATCGTGCTGGCCTGGGCCCGGCTGCGCGGCCGGTGGCTGTTCCAGTGGATGCGCATCTGGCTGAGTTACCGCACGCACCGCCGCAGCCTCGCGCCCGGCTCCGACGCCGCCGCGCTCCTGCAGTTCATCCGGCCGGGCGCGCTCGTCGATATGATGGAGCTCGACGGTGAGCCGGGCGCGGTGATCTCCTACGACGAGGGGCTCACCGCCGTCCTGGAGATCGGCGACGACACCCTGCTGCCGAGCGGCCTGCTCTCGGTGCCCTCGCCCGCCGGGCTGCTGCCGCCGCCCGCGCCGAACACGCCGCGCTTCCGCGTACAGCTCGTCTACGCTTCCGTCCCGGTCAGTGGGCCGGGTGCGCCCGCCCAGGCGTACCGGCAACTCACCGAAGGCCGGCTGCCCGCCTCGGAGCGCCTGCTCGTCGCGGTGCACGTGCCGTCGGCCGAAGGCTGGGAGGAAGCCGACCTGCGGCGTGCGCTCAGCGGGGCGATTCGGAAGGTACGCCGCAAGCTGGACACCATCCCGAGCCGGATCCTCGACGACGACGCCGCTCTGCGTGCCGTGCTGGAGCTGGCCGCGCACGACGGAGCCAACCCGGTTCGGGAGGCGTGGTCGGGCGTCACCGCCGGTGGTCTGCTGCACGCCTGCTACCGCGTACGCCGCTGGCCCGATCTGCGTACCGAGGCCGCCCGCGATCTCGTCCCGCGGCTGATGGCGATTCCGGCCCGGGCGGTGACGGTCAGCCTGACCGCCGGGCCGTGGACCGCCGGTGAGGCCGCCGAGATGCGTACCGACCTGGTGGTGCGGGTGACCGCCGCCGACGCGGCCGGACTGGCGCAGGCCGACACCGCGCTGCATCGCGCGCTGGGGGCCGACCGGGCCGCCGCGCACCGCCTCGACGGCGAGCACCTCGAAGGGCTCTGCGATTCGTTGCCGCTGGGCGGCTCGGCTCCGGCGGACATGCCGACCGAGATCGAGCACGGCATCTCCCGGGCGGCCGTCCCGCTCACCGCCATGCGTACGCCGATCGGCTCGGCCGGTCTGATGATCGGGCCCAACCGGCGTCGTGAGCCGGTGTCGATCCGCATCTTCCGTCCGCTGGCCACCCGCGCGATGCTCGTCGGCGGCATTCAGTCGGCTCAGCTGCTCACGCTCCGGGCCTTGGCGCTCGGCGCCCGAGTCGTGGTGCAGACGGCCCGCCCGCCGGCCTGGGAGCGGTTCTTCCGCAATCTGGGCGGCCCCAACGACTCCCTCGCCATCGTCGCCCCCGGGCAGCCGCTCGCGGTGCCCCCGGCGACTCAGCTGCGGCCGCTGATGATGGTCGTCGACGTCGGCCCGGTGGGCGCGGACCGGTCCGCCGGTCACCCGTGGCAGACGACTCTCGTCGTCCGGGAGGATCTGTCCCCTGTGGACATCGACGCCCTCGGCCACGTCGACCTCGCGTTGCTGCAGCCCACGACGGCCGACGCGGCTGCGCTCGCGGTCTCCGTCCTGGGTCTCAGCGACAATCAGCGCGAGGCGCTCAGCCGCCCGGTGCCCGGACTGATCGGCGTGGTGCATCGCCGTTCGGTGCGGTGGGCCTCGCTCGGAACCGCGCCGATGGAGCAGCAGTTGTTGAACTGAGCCAGTTTGCCGCGAACTTGGGTATCGCCGGTTGTGCGGGCTTATGGCACGATGCGCGGATGGGCATCCTCCTCCGGCTCGGTGTCAGCGCCGTCGCACTGTGGATCGCGACGCTTCTCGTCAGCGGCATCAAGCTCGACACCGACTCCGTCCTCGGGCAGATCGGCACGCTCCTCGCGGTCGCCGCGATCTTCGGCGTGATCAACGCGGTGCTGCGGCCGATCATCAAGACCGTGGGCTGTGCTTTCTACGTATTCACCCTCGGCCTGATCGCGCTCGTCGTCAACGGCCTGCTGTTCCTGCTCACCAGCTGGATCGCACAGCAGCTCGGACTGCCGTTCAAGGTCGAGGGCGTGTGGTCGGCCATCCTCGGCGCGCTGATCGTCGGGCTCATCAGCTGGGCCATCAACCTCGCGATCCCGGACAAGAAAGACTGACAATCCCCTGGTGATCATCGCGTACGCAACGGGCTTAGGGTTGGCCTCGTGAACGAAGTCCGGCGCGGCTACCTCCTCGGCCTCGGGGCGTACGTGATGTGGGGGTTCTTCCCCCTTTACTTCAAGCACCTCCAGGCGGCCGGGGCGGTGGAGATCCTCGCCCATCGTGTGGTGTGGTCCCTGGCGACCGTGGCGATCATCATCACGGTCCTGCGTCGCTGGCGGGCGGTCGCTGCGCTCCGGCGTGAGCCGAAGCGGCTGGCGGCGATGGCGCTCGCGGCCGTGCTCATCGGCCTCAACTGGGGCACCTACATCTACGGCGTCAACAGCTCACGGGTGGTGGAGACGGCACTGGGGTACTTCATCACCCCGCTGGTCGTCATCATGCTCGGCGTCGGCGTACTGCACGAGCGCCTGCGACGTGGGCAGTGGCTCGCGGTGGCGGTCGGGGTGATCTCCGTCGTCGTGCTCACCGTCGACTACGGCCGGCTTCCCTGGATCGCCTTGACGCTGGCTTGTTCGTTCGGCCTCTACGGACTGGTCAAGAAGCGGGTGGGACTACCGCCCGCTGACGGCCTGCTGCTGGAGTCGGCAACCCTCGCGCTGCCCGCGTTGATCTACCTCGCGACGCTGCGGCACGGCTCGTTCGGGACTGCCGGTGGCGTACACACGTTCCTGCTCGTGTTCTCGGGTCTCGCCACGGTGGTTCCGCTGCTGCTGTTCGCCGGAGCGGCCAACCGGATTCCCTTGTACGGCATCGGAATGCTCCAGTACGTCGGCCCGATCATCCAATTCGGACTGGGTGTCTTCTGGTTCCACGAGCCGATGCCGACCGCCCGCTGGATCGGTTTCGCCCTGGTCTGGCTCGCGCTGGGCATCTTCACCTTCGACAGCTTCGCGCAGCTGAGCCGCCAACGATCCCTCGCGCTGCAAGCCCAACAGGGACCTGCCTAACCGGCTATTCGCACCAAACCGCGCGGCGGTCGACCCTCTCCTCTCATTGGGGCGTCGACTGCCACGCGGGTTTCCGCCTATTGTGGAAGACCGGAAGCCGATGTCACCGAACGTGATTGAGGAGCGGCCATGCGTGAGCCCCGGGCGGAACCTCCGAACCTCGTACAGAGCGTCTCCCGGGCACTTCGGATCCTCGAGGCGGTCGGACGAGAACCGAACGGGCTGTCGGTCAAACAGATCGCCAGTCGCTGCGACATGAGCGCCACCAGTGCGTACCACCTGGTCCGGACGCTGCACTACGAGGGATATCTGACCCGGCTCTCCGACGGGGCGTACACGACGGGGTTGGAGGTCGCCGACCGCTTCCGGGAGCTGGTGAACGCCTTCCGTGGGCCGAGCGCCGTCGGCGAGGTGCTCCGGCGGGCCGCCTGGGAGTCCGGGTACAGCCATTTCCTGGGCAGTTTCGTCGACAAGCGGATCGTGATCACCGCCGTCGCCGAGGGCCGCAACTCCCCCTACGTCGAGGATCTGGTCCCCGGCTTCGACGAGGGCGCGCACGCGACCGCACTGGGCAAATCTCTGCTCAACACGCTCAACCCAGTGCAGCGCCGCCGTTACCTGGAGTTGTCCGGACTCCGAAGATTCACCCGCAACACCCTGGTCTCGGTGCCGACGCTGGAAGCCGACCTCGCCCGGGGAGAGCGGCTCGGCATGCAGATCGAGATCGCGCAGTACCGGCCGGAAATGGCCTGTGGCTCCGTGCTCATCCGTACGCATCGCGACGAGCATCAGCGGTATGTGATCGCGTGTGCGACTCCCGCCGCCGACCTGCAGAAGAAGGCGGCGCTGGTCCGGACCCGCTTGCAGCAGACCGCCCAGCACCTGCGGGAGGCGCTCGCTCAGACGGGAGCGCCGACCCCGATCACCTTCTGACGCCGGTCAGTTGCTGCGGTCCGCCACGGCGTCGCACAATGCGGCCAAGGCCGCCCGCGCGGGCACGTCCGGTAGCGCCGTCAAGGCGTCGCGCGCTCTTTCTGCGTACCCGTGGACTGTCTGTCGGGCGCGCTTGAGCGCGGCCGAGTCGCGCAGCAGACCGAGCGCCTCCGCGTGGATCGCGTCGTCCGTGAGCGGGCCGAGGGCGAGAATCTCGCGGAGCCGCTGAGCGTCGGGCGAGGCGTCGTCGTCTGCGAGCGCGTAGAGGACGGGCAGCGTGGGCACGCCCTCGCGCAGGTCCGTGCCCGGCGTCTTGCCGGACTGCGCGGACTCGCTCGCGATGTCGAGCAGGTCGTCGGAGAGCTGGAAGGCGATGCCGATGGTCTCGCCGTACTCGCTCAGCGCGCCGAGCAGCGGCTCCTCGACCCCGGACACCATCGCGCCGAGCCGGCTCGAGGTCGCGATCAACGAACCGGTCTTCTCCGCCAGTACGCGCAGATGGTGGTCGATCGGGTCGGCGTCGCGCGGGCCGATGGTCTCGGCGATCTGGCCGTGCACGAGCCGGGCGAAGGTCTGCGCCTGGAGCTTGACCGCCTCGGTGCCCAAGTTGGCCGCGAGTTCGGCCGCGCGCGCGAACAGATAGTCGCCGACCAGGATGGCCAGCGAGTTGCCCCAGCGGGCATTGGCGCTCGGCGCGCTCCGCCGCAGCTTCGCCTCGTCCATCACGTCGTCGTGATACAGCGTCGCGAGATGCGTGAGCTCCATGACCGCCCCGGCGTCGGCGATCCGGTCCGGATCGGGCTTGCCGAAGTAGCCGGTCAGGATGACCAGGAGCGGCCGGAACCGCTTTCCCCCGGCGTCGAGCAGGTGCCGGGCCGCCTCCGCCACGAACGGGTCGGCACTGTCCACCGCCTCGACGATGCGATCCTCCACCCGCACGAGCGAAGCGGTGACCTCCGACTCCAACTCGGAGTCGGGGATGCCGAGCCCCGTACGTCCACCAGCCGTGTTCACCACGTCCCCCACCCTGTCATATCCCCGTCCCCGGTCCAGCATGCCCCCGCCCGTACGCGTCCGCCCCCGGGCGTGATCAGTCGATCATCCCTGGGGGCGGACGCGTATCGCGGGTCAGCTCGCCGCTGAGTGTGCTCAGCGGACGAAACTCGCGGCGTTGGTGGTCAGTTCGATGAGCGGTTGCGGAACCACACCGGCCGCGATGGTGATCACCACGCCGATGACGAGCGCGGCCGCCGTCAGAGCGCCCGGGATCGACACCGACGGTGTGGACTCCCCGGGCTCGGAGAGCCACATCATCACCACCACGCGCAGGTACGGGAACGCGAGGATCATGCTGCTCACCACACCGACGATGATCAGCCACGACTGGTCGCCGCCGCCGGCCGCCGAGAACACCGCGAACTTCGCCGTGAAGCCGCTGGTCAGCGGGATGCCGGCGAAGGACAGCAGGATCACGGTGAAGACCGTGGCGTAGAACGGCGACCGCCGGCCCAGTCCGGCCCAGCGCGACAGGTGCGTCGCCTCCCCGTCGGCGTCCCGGACCAGGGTCACGACGGCGAACGCCGCGATCACCGTGAACCCGTACGCGACGAGGTAGAACATGACGCTCGACAGCCCGTCCTTGTCGCTGCCCATCACGCCGACCAGCAGGTACCCGGCGTTGGCGATCGCCGAGTACGCCAGGAGCCGCTTGATGTCGGTCTGCGTGACCGCCAGGATCGCCCCCACGATCATGGTGAGCGCCGCGACGGCCGACACCACCGGGGCGTACTGCCACTCGACGCGGTCGAAGCCGACGTAGAGCACCCGCAGCAGACCGCCGAAGGCGGCGACCTTGGTGCAGGCCGCCATCAGGGCGGTGATCGGCGTCGGGGCGCCCTGGTAGACGTCCGGCGTCCAGACGTGGAACGGCGCAGCCGCGGCCTTGAAGAGCAGACCGATGGAGAGCAGCGCAAGCCCGGCGTACAGGAGGACGCCGGGGTTCTTGCCCTCCTGGGCGGCCGCGTGGATCTGGGCGAAGCCCACGCCACCGGCGTACCCGTAGAGGAGCGCCAAGCCGAACAGGAAGAACGCCGAGGCGTACGCCCCGAGCAGGAAGTACTTGAGCGCGGCTTCCTGCGACAGCAGCCGCCGGCGGCGGGCCAGCGCGCAGAGCAGGTAGAGCGGCAGCGAGAACACTTCCAGCGCGATGAACATCGTCAGCAGGTCGTTGGCCGCGACGAAGAGCATCATCCCGGACAGCGAGAACAGCGCCAGCGGGAAAGTCTCGGTCGCCCCGCTCGCGTTCTTGGCCTGCTGCTGGTCGGCCTCGGAGCCGACGGTGATCGCGGCCTGGGCGACGAACGGGCCGCCGCGCTCCAGGCTGCGCTCACCGATGAGCAGCAGCGCCACCGCGCCGAGCACGACGATCGCGCCCTGGAGGAACAGCGCCGCCTTGTCCACCGCGACCGCGCCCCCGGCGGTGACCGCGTTCTCGGCGGTCACCTTGCCGATCCGGGCGATGATCGCGAAAAACGCGGCGACCAGGCCGACCAGTGCCACGACGAGCTGTACGCCGTAGCGCCCCTTCTGCGGCACGAAGGCGTCGACGAGGATCCCGACGCACGCCGCGCCGAACAGGATCAGCATCGGCGCCAGTGCCGCGTAGTTCAGGTGCGGCAGAGTGAGGTTGTCCATTACTTGCCCGCCTCAGTCGTGGAGTGGGTCGGTGCTGGGTCTTGCACGCCGAGGTCCTGCTGCAGCGTGACCGACACCGCGGGGTTGATCACGTCGAGGACCGGCTTCGGGTAGAAGCCGAGAAGCAGCAGCAGCGCGATCAACGGCGCCACGACCAGGATCTCCCGCTTCGAGATGTCCTTACGCAGTCCGCTGACCTCGGTCAGCTTCGGGTTGAGCGTGCCCTGCATGGTCCGCTGGAACATCCAGAGCACGTACGCCGCCGCGAGGATGATGCCGACGGTGGCGATCACGGCCGCCGTCTTGTTGACCGTGAACGTGCCGATCAGCACCAGGAACTCGGAGACGAAAGGGGCCAGCCCGGGCAGGGCCAGCGAGGCCATCCCCGCGAAGAAGAAGACCCCCGCGAGCGCCGGAACCAGCTTGCCCGCCCCGCCGAAGTCGCTGATCGCGGCGCTGCCGCGCCGGGAGACCAGCATGCCGACGACGAGGAAGAGCAGGCCGGTGGCGAGCCCGTGGTTGAGCATGTAAAGCACTGCTCCGGTGGCCGCCTGCGTGGTGAAGGCGAAGATGCCCACCCCGATGAAGCCGAAGTGCGCGATCGACGTGTACGCCACCAGCCGCTTCAGGTCGTTCTGGCCGACCGCCAGCAGTGCGGCGTACAGGATGCCGGCGACCGAGAGCGTGATCGCCAGCGGCGCGAAGTACTTCGACGCCTCCGGGAACAGCGTCAGGCAGTACCGCAGGATGCCGAACGTCCCGACCTTGTCCATGACGCCGACCAGCAGCGCGGCGACCCCGGCGGGGGCGGCCCCACCGGCATCCGGCAGCCAGGTGTGGAACGGGAAGAACGGGGCCTTGATCGCGAAGGCGAGGAAGAACCCGAGGAACATCCAGCGGCCGGCACCCCGGGAGAACTCCACGCTCGTGAGCGTCTGCCAGTCGAAGGTGTGCCCGCCCAGCACCCACAGCCCGATGACGGCGGCCAGCATGAACAGGCCGCCGACGAGGGAGTAGAGGAAGAACTTCACCGCCGCGTACTGCCGCTGCTTCTGCGGCACGTCCGCGCCGTAGGAGCCGATCAGGAAGTACATCGGGACCAGCATGATCTCGAAGAACACGTAGAAGAGCAGGACGTCGGTGGCGGCGAAGACGCCGATCATCGAGCCCTCGAGGAACAGCAGCAGCGCGAAGAACGCCGGGACCGAGCGGCGGCTGTCCTGCTCCGCGTGGTTCCAGCTGGCGATGATCACCAGCGGCACCAGCAGGGCGATCAGGCCGAGCATCACCAGGGCGATGCCGTCCGCGCCGAAGCTGAAGCGGGCACCCCAGGACGGGATCCAGGTGTAGCTCTCGGTCAGCTGCAGACGGTCGCCGCCCGGCTGGAACTTGAACCAGGCCACCACCGCGACGACGAGGACGGCCAGCGACACGACCAGCGCGATCAGCTTCGCCAAGGCACCGCGGCTACGCGGCAGGCAAGCTACCGCGATCGCACCGGCCAGCGGTGCCGCCGTCATGATCGACAGGTACATCAGAACCTCGCCATCAGAGCGTGACCATCAAGAACGCGCCCACGATCACGAGCGCGCCGGTGAGCATGGACAGCGCGTAGGAGCGCACGAAACCGTTCTGGAGCCGCCGCAGCCGGCCCGAACCGCCGCCGGCCAGCGCCGCCAGGCCGTTCACCAGGCCGTCCACGCCACGGTTGTCGAGGAAGACCAGGCCCCGGGTGAGCCAGCGGCCGGGCTTCTCGAAGACCGCCACGTTGAAGGCGTCCGCGTACAGGTTGTTCCGGGCGGCGGTGACGACCGGGCCCGCGGGCTGCTCGACCAGCGCGGTGCCCCGGCGGAACAACAGGTACGCGAAGCCGGCGCCGATGACGGTGAAGGCCACCGAGAGCAGTGCACCCTCGGTCGCGTTGATCCGGTGGACCTCATCCTCGACGCCCTCCGGGTTGAGCACCGGAGTGAGCCAGTCGAGGACGCTGGTCTTCATCAGGAAACCGGCCACGATGGAGCCGATCGCCAGGAAGATGAGCGGGATCGTCATGATCGCCGGCGACTCATGCGGGTGCTCAATGTCCTCAGTCCAGCGCTTCGGCCCGTGGAAGGTGAGTACGAACAATCGAGTCATGTAGAACGCCGTCAGACCAGCGCCCAGCAGCGCCGCGCCGCCGTAGAGCCAGCCCGTCCACCCGGGACGGTTGAACGCCGCCTCGATGATCGGGTCCTTGGTGAAGAAGCCGGACAGCGGCGGAATGCCGATGATCGCCAGCCAGCCCATCATGAAGGTCAGCCAGGTGATCCGCATGTACTTGGCCAGCCCGCCGAACCGGCGGATGTCGGTCTGGTCGTTCATCCCGTGCATGACCGAACCCGCGCCGAGGAACATGTTGGCCTTGAAGAAGCCGTGCGCGAGCAGGTGGATGATGGCCAGGGCGTACGCCGCGCCACCGAGTCCGACGCCGAGGAACATGTAGCCGATCTGGCTGACCGTCGACCACGCCAGTACGCGCTTGATGTCGTCCTTGGCGCAGCCGATGATGCAGCCGATCAGCAGCGTCAGCGCACCGACGCTCACGACCACCGTCTGGAGCGTGTGGTTGGCCGAGAAGATCGGGTTGGACCGCGCGATCAGGTAAACACCGGCGGTCACCATCGTCGCGGCGTGAATGAGGGCGGAGACCGGGGTCGGGCCTTCCATCGCGTCCGGGAGCCAGGACTGCAGCGGGAACTGACCGGACTTGCCGGTCGCGCCCAACAAGAGCAGCAGGCCCATCATCAGAACCGTGCCGGCGGCCAGCCCGCCCACACCCGCGAAGACCTTGTCGTAGTCGGTCGTCCCGAGGGTGAGGAACATCAGGAAGATGCCGAGGGCGAAGCCCGCGTCACCGACCCGGTTCATCAGGAAGGCCTTCTTGCCGGCGGTCGCCGCGGAGTTCCGGTTGTACCAGAACGAGATCAGCAGGTACGACGCCAGACCGACGCCCTCCCAGCCGAGGTAGAGCATCACGTAGTTGTTGCCCAACACCAGGAGGAGCATCGCCGCGACGAACAGGTTGAAGTACCCGAAGAAGCGGCGGCGTCCCTCGTCGTGCGCCATGTAGCCCACGGCGTACAAGTGGATGAGCGATCCCACGCCGGTGATCAGCAGCACGAAGACCGCGGACAGCGGGTCGAAGAGGAGACCGAACCCGACGTCGAGCTTGCCCGACTGGATGAAGTCCCATAGGTGGACCTGAACCGAGCGGTCGTCGGACGGCAGGTCGGCGAGGCGGATGAAAGCGATCAGGCCGAGCACGAACGACGTCGCCGTCGCGATTACGCCGAGCCAGTGTCCCCACTTGTTGGTCAGCTTGCCCGACAGCAGCAGGAATGCCGCGCTGGCCGCCGGGATCGCCACCACCAGGGTGATCAGTGTCTGCATTGCGACCTCAGTACTTCAGCAAGTTCGCGTCATCGACGCTGGCGGAGCGTCGCGTGCGGAAGATGGCCATGATGATGGCGAGGCCGACCACGACCTCGGCCGCGGCGATGACCATGGAGAAGAACGCCATGATCTGGCCGTCCAGCGAGCCGTTGATCCGGCTGAAGGTCACCAGCGCGAGGTTGCCCGCGTTCAGCATCAGCTCGATGCACATGAACAGGACGATCGCGTTCCGGCGGATGAGCACGCCCACCGCGCCGATGGTGAACAACGCCGCCGCGAGCACGATGTACCACATCGGAGTCATCTAGATCACCGGCCTTCCGTGTGCTTGTCGGCGACCTCGGCGGCGGTGAGCTCCCGAGTCGGCAGGATCGGCGAGATGCTGCGCTGGGCCGGCGTACCGTCCGGCAGCTTCGCCGGAGTGGCGACCGAGTCGGACGTGGCGAACACGCCCGGACCCGGCTTGGGACCGGGGTAGTTGCCCGGCGCGAACCGCGCCCGCATCATCTCCGGCTGGCTGATCTTGTCTTCCTTGCGCTTCTCGACGTGCGCCAGCAGCATCGCGCCGACGGCGGCGGTGATGAGCAGCGCGCTCGCGATTTCGAAGGCGAAGACGTACTTGGTGAACAGCAGCGACGCGAGGCCCTGGACGTTGCCCTTGGCGTTCGCCTCGTCCAGGCCGGTCACCGTCAGCTTCGAGACCACCCGCAGCAGCCCCGTGCCGAGCAGCCCGGCGAAGCCGACACCGAGGATGATCGCGGCGGTCTGCTGACCGCGCAATGTCTCGATCACGGCGTCCGAGGCGTCTCGGCCCACGAGCATCAGCACGAAGAGGAAGAGCATCATGATCGCGCCGGTGTAGACGATGATCTGCGTCATGCCGATGAATGGCCCGGCCTGCACGATGTAGAAGACGCCGAGGCAGAGCATGGTCAGCACCAGCCACAGCGCGGAGTGCACCGCGTTGCGGCTGGCGACCATGCCGATCGCGCCGATGAGCGCGATCGGGGCCAGGATGAAGAAGACGACCTTCTCCGAGGTCGCAACCTCACCGGCCGCCACGGCCAGTTGGAGTGCGCTAGTCATCGCCCCTCAGCTCCCACCGAGACGCCCGGGTTCGTCGGGCCGCTCAGGTAGTAGTCCTTCTCCGTCTCACCCAGGTACATCGGGTGAGGCGGCTGCTCCATCCCCGGCAGCAGCGGCGCGAGCAGCTGCTCCTTCGTGAAGATCAGCGCCTGGCGGTCGTCGCGGGCCAGCTCGTACTCGTTGCTCATGGTCAGCGAACGGGTCGGGCACGCCTCGATGCACAGGCCGCAGAAGATGCACCGGGCATAATTGATCTGGTAGATGCTGGCGTACCGCTCGCCCGGGGAGAACCGGGCCTCGTCGGTGTTGTCGCCACCCTCCACGTAGATCGCGTCGGCCGGGCAGGCCCAGGCGCACAACTCGCACCCGATGCACTTCTCCAGGCCGTCCGGATGCCGGTTGAGGACGTGCCGGCCGTGGAAGCGCGGCGCGGTCGCGTCGGGCTTCTCCGGGTACTCCGTGGTCACGACCTTCTTGAACATGTGCGAGAAGGTGACCCCGAAGCCCTTGGCCATTCCGGTGAAGGCACCCATCTCACGCCTCCTTCGCGCCGGAACCCACCGGCTGGTCGTTGTCGGTCCCGGCCGCACTGCGGTCGGCCGCGATCCGCTTCGCCCGCGGGTTGACCGGCACGACCAGGTCCAGCGGCGGCAGCGGGAAGCTGCCCGCCGGACGCTGCTCGACCTGCTCGGCGAGGGTCAGCGGGGTCGTCTCCTTCTTCGACGGCCACAGCAGCGCGACGGCCATCAGGACGACGAGCGCCCCACCCAGCCACAGCAGCGTCTGCGTACGCGAGGTGTTGCTGTTCTGCAGCGTCTTGATGCCGGACAGAGCCAGGATCCAGATCAGGTTGGCCGGGATGAGCACCTTCCAGCCGAACCGCATGAACTGGTCGTACCGCAGCCGGGGCAGCGTGCCGCGCAGCCAGACGAAGACGAACAGCAGCAGCAGGACCTTGATGGTGAACCACAGCAGCGGCCACCAGCCGGAGTTCGCGCCGTCCCAGAGGCTGATCGGCCACGGCGCGCGCCATCCGCCCAGGAAGAGCGTGGTGCACAGCGCGGAGACCGTCACCATGTTGATGTACTCGGCGAGGAAGAACAGTGCGAACTTCAGCGACGAGTACTCGGTGTGGAAACCGCCGACCAGCTCCGACTCGGCCTCGGGGAGGTCGAACGGGGCCCGGTTGGTCTCACCGACGGCGGAGACGAAGTAGATCACGAAGCTGGGCAGCAGCAGGAGTGCGTACCAGCTGGGGGCGGTCAGGTCGAGGCCGAGGAAGTGCACCTTGGTGCCGCCGGCCTGGGCGGCCACGATCCCGGAGGTGCTCATCGTCCCGGCCGTCATGAAGACCGCCACGATCGACAGGCCCATCGCGACCTCGTAGGAGATCATCTGGGCGCTGGAACGCAGGCCGCCGAGGAGCGGGTAGGTCGAGCCGCTGGCCCAACCCGCGAGCACCACGCCGTACACACCCATGCCGGAGCAGGCCAGCACCAGCAGGACCGCCACCGGGATGTCGGTGAGCTGCAAGGGCGTCTTGGTGCCGAAGATCGAGACCATCGGGCCGAACGGCATGATCGCGAACGCCGTGAACGCGCACACCGTCGAGATCACCGGGGCGATGAAGAACACCGCCTTGTCGGCGAGCTTCGGCATGATGTCCTCTTTGAAGGCCAGCTTGAGGCCGTCGGCGAGGGACTGGAGCAGACCGAAGGGACCGTTGCGGTTCGGACCGGGCCGGACCTGCATCCGCGCCACGACTCGCCGCTCGTACCAGATGGCGAACAGCGTCATCACGACGAGGAAGACGAAGACCGCGACGACCTTGATGAGAACCAGCCACCAAGGATCATGGCCGAAGTCCTCGAGGGTCGGATCCTGGGCGAGGATCACTGCGCACCTCCAGCGGCGGTGTTTGCGGCGGCCACCGTGACGACCGCGCCCGAGTGGGCGCCGAGCGTCCGGTTCGCCGTCGAGCCCGGCGAGTTCGCCGGCACCCAGACGACGTCCGCGGGCATGTCGGTGATGAGCGCGGGCAGCGTCACCGAGCCGCGCTCGGTGCTGACCGTGACGGGGTCGCCGTCGGCGACGCCCAGCGCGGTCGCGGTCGCCTTGGCCAGCCGCGCCACGCTCGGCCGCGCCGTGCCCATGAGGACCTCGTCGCCGTCGAGCAGGCTGCCGTTGTCCAGCAGGTAGTGCCACGAGCTGAGGATCGCCGTCCCGGGCGCGACCGCCGGGCGGGCGGCCGGGGCGTACGTCGGGGCCAGGGGCTTGTCCGCCGCCGTCGCGGGCAGGCTGCCCAGCTCTTGGCGTACCGCGGTGACGTCCGCCGTGCCGAGCGAGACGCCCAGCTCGGTGGCGAGCGCGTCGAGCACCCGGGCGTCGGCCATCATCGCCGCCGCCTGCCGTCCGCCCTGCGTGGTGGTGAACTCGAAGACCTGGTCGAACGGGCGCAGCCGGCCCTCCCAGTCCACGAAGGACCCCGCCTTCTCGGAGGTCGTCGCGACCGGCAGCACCACGTCGGCGTGCCGCGTCACGGCGGTCGCGCGGATTTCCAGGCTGACCAGGAAGCCGACCTTCGCCAGCGCCTGCTCGGCCAGCGCGGGATCGGCCAGGTCGCCCGGGTCCACGCCGGCCACGACCAGCGCGCCGAGCCGACCGGCGGCGGCCGCCGCCAGCATCGCGTCGGTGTCCTTGCCCGCCTGGCTCGAGATCACGCCCGGCTCCAGGCCCCACAGCTGAGCCAGTTCGGCGCGGGCCGCGGGGTCGGCCACCGGCCGCCCACCGGGCAGCAGGTTCGGCAGGCAGCCCGCGTCCACCGCACCGCGGTCACCGGCGCGCCGTGGCACCCAGGCCACCTTCGCACCGGTACGCGCAGCGAAAGCAGCCACGGCCGAGAAGCCGCCCGCGACCGTGGCGAGCCGCTCTCCCACGAGGATCACGGTTTCCGCGTCGACGCCGACGATCCGGTCGAGCGCGTCGGGCTCCTCACCCGGGACCGCGCTGACCAGCGTGCCGGACAGCTTCGTGAGGCCGCGCGTGGCGTACGGGGCGACGCCGGTGACCCGCAGTCGCTTGCCGTTGACCGCCTTGCGCAGGCGCAGGAAGACGATCGGGCACTCCTCCTCGGGCTCCAGCCCGACCAGGACGACGTGCTTCGCCTTCTCCAGATCGGCGTAGGTCACCGAGGTCTCGCCGACGACGTTCGAGGCGAGGAAGTCCGCCTCCTCCGCCGACAGCGGGCGAGCGCGGAAGTCCACGTCGTTGGTCTGCAACGCCACCCGGGCGAACTTCGCGTAGGCGTACGCGTCCTCGACGGTCAACCGGCCGCCGGTCAGCACGCCGACGCCGTACGCGCCGTCCCGGGCGGCCCGCAGGCCTTCCCCGGCGACCGTCAGCGCCTCGCTCCAGCTGGCGGAACGCAGCTCGCCGGTCTCCTTATCGCGTACCAACGGGGTGGTAAGGCGGTCGAACGCGGTGGCGTACTGGAAGCCCCAGCGGCCCTTGTCGCAGTTCCACTCCTCGTTGACCTGCGCGTCCTCACCGGCGAGCCGACGCAGAACCTTGCCGCGCCGGTGGTCGGTCCGCTGCGAGCAGCCGGCCGAGCAGTGCTCACACACGCTCGGCGAGGAGACCAGGTCGAACGGCCGGGCCCGGAACCGGTACTGCGCGCCGGTCAGCGCGCCGACCGGGCAGATCTGCACGGTGTTGCCGGAGAAGTAAGAGTTGAACGGCTCATCACCCTCGTCCAGGCCGACGCCGTCGCCCTCGCCGCCGTAGAACTCGTCGCGGTAGACGTTGATCTGCTCGGCGGACGAACGGTCCATCAGGTCGATGAACTTGTCGCCGGCGATCTCCTCGGAGAACCGGGTGCAGCGCTGGCAGAGCACGCAGCGCTCGCGGTCGAGCAGCACCTGGCTGGAGATGTTGATCGGCTTCGGGTACTCACGCTTGTGCTCGTGGAACCGCGAGTCCGTCCGGCCCGTGCTCATCGCCTGGTTCTGCAGGGGGCACTCGCCGCCCTTGTCGCACATCGGGCAGTCGAGCGGGTGGTTGATCAGGAGCATCTCCATGATGCCGGCCTGGGCCTTCTTGGCCACCTCGCTGGTCCGGTGCGTACGCACGACCATGCCGTCGGCGACGGTCTGCGCACAAGAGGCGACCGGCTTGCGCTGGCCCTCCACCTCGACCAGGCACTGACGGCACGCGCCGGCCGGGGCGAGCAGCGGGTGGTCGCAGAACCGGGGGATCTCGACGCCCATCTTCTCGGCGACCCGGATGAGCAGCGTGCCCTTCGGCGCGGTCACCTCGATGCCGTCGATGGTGAGGGTGACCTCGTCGGTGTTCTTCGCTACCTCAGCTGAAGTCATCAGTGGGCACCTGCCAATGCCTTCTCCGAGAGCTTCGGCGCTTTCCGGCCCTCGATGTAGTCCAGGTAATCCTGCTTGAAGTACTGCAGGGAGCTGGTCACCGAGCTCGTCGCGCCGTCGCCGAGACCGCAGAACGAGCGGCCCAGGATGTTGTCGGCGGTGTCGAGCAGGGTGTCCAGGTCCTCGTGCGAGCCCTGACCGGACAGGATGCGGCGGTAGACCCGCACCATCCAGTAATTGCCCTCGCGGCACGGAGTGCATTTGCCGCAGGACTCGTGGTGGTAGAACTCCAGCCACCGGTAGGTCGCATAGACCGGGCAGTCCTGATCGGAGAAGATCTGGGTCGCCGTGGTGCCCAGGATCGACCCGGCCGCCGCCACGCTGTCGAAGTCCAGCGGGACGTCGAGGTGGTCGGCGGTCAGCAGCGGCGTCGACGAGCCGCCCGGCGTCCAGAACCGCAGATTGTGTCCGGGCGTCATGCCCCCGGCCAGCTCGATCAGCTCCCGCAGGGTGATGCCCAGCGAGCACTCGTACTGACCCGGCTGCTGAATCCGGCCGGACAGCGAGTAGATCATCGGACCCGACGACTTCTCGGTGCCCATCGTCTTCCACCAGGCCGCGCCGCCCAGCACGATGTACGGAACGCTGGCGATGGTGCCGACGTTGTTCACCACGGTCGGGCAGGCGTACAGGCCGTGGGTCGCCGGGAACGGCGGCCGCAGCCGGGGCTGGCCGCGCATACCCTCCAGCGAGTCCAGCAGCGCCGTCTCCTCGCCGCAGATGTACGCACCCGCGCCGGAGTGGACGACGAGATCGAGGTCGAAGCCGCTGCCCAGGATGTTCTGCCCCAGATACCCCGCCTTGTACGCCTCCTGCACCGCGTGCCGCAGCCGGCGCGCCGCGTGGACGGCCTCACCGCGGATGTAGATGAAGGCGCGGTTGGCGCGGATGGCGTACGAGGCGATGATCGCGCCTTCGACCAGCGCGTGCGGGTCGTAGGTCATCAGCGGCAGGTCCTTGCAGGTCCCCGGCTCGCCCTCGTCGGCGTTGATCACCAGGTAGTGCGGCTTGCCGTCGTTCTGCGGGATGAAGCCCCACTTCAGGCCGGTGGGGAACCCGGCACCGCCGCGTCCTCGCAGACCGGAGTCCTTCACCAACGCGATCAGGTCGTCCGGGTGCACCTGCAACGCCTTGCGCAGCGCGGCGTACCCGTCGAGCTGCTCGTAGACGTCGAGACGCCACGCGTCGGGCGACAGCCAGCGCTTGGTGAGGACGGGGGTGAGCTTCTCAAAGACACTCACTGTTTTGCTCCGTTCGCCGCGGAGGGGATCGGCGTGTTGAGGTCGAAGCCGGCCGGGCTGATCCCGTACTGCTGGGCGAGCTTGACGCCCCGCAGGGTCGGCTCGCCGGCCGGGCCGTCGGCGACCGCGCCGTCGCGCTCGTCGGCGAAGCCCGCCAACTGCAGCGCCATCTCCTTGAGCGAGCACAGTCGCGCGCCCCGGCTGGGCTGCACCGGGCGTCCGGCGGCCAGATCCTCGGTCAACCGCACCGCCGACTCGGGGTCGAGACCGTCCACGAAGTCGTAGTTGACGGTGACGACCGGGCCGTAGTCGCAGGCCGCCAGGCACTCGGCGTGCTCCAGCGTGATTTTGCCGTCCGGCGTCGTCTCGTCGTGGCCGACGCCGAGGTGGTCGCTGAGCGCGTCGAAGATCGACTGACCGCCGAGGACGTCGCACATCGTGTTGGTGCACACGCTCACGAGGTACTCGCCGGTGGGCCGGCGCTTGTACATCGTGTAGAACGTCGCCACCGCGCCGACCTGGGCCTTGGTCAGGCCCAGCTGCTCGGCGCAGAACGCGACGCCCTCCGGCGACACGTGGCCGTCCTCGTTCTGCACCAGGTGCAGCAGGGGCAGCAAGGCGGACCGCTGCTTCCCCTCGGGGTAACGGGCGATGATCTCCTTCGCCCGCGCGTAGGTCTCGGTAGAGAAACCACTCATTACCGGTCACACCCTCCCATGACGGGGTCGAGCGAGGCCCCGCCGGCGATCACGTCGGCCAGCAGGCCACCCTCGGCCATCGCGGGGATGGCCTGCAGGTTCACGAAACTGGGTTCGCGGTAGTGCACCCGGTAGGGCCGGGTGCCGCCGTCGGAGACGACGTGCGCGCCCAGCTCGCCGCGCGGACCCTCGACCGGGATGTAGACCTGGCCGGCCGGAACCCGGAAACCCTCGGTGACCAGCTTGAAGTGATGGATCAGCGACTCCATCGACTGACCCATGATCTTCGCGACGTGGTTGAGCGAGTTGCCCATGCCGTCCAGACCGACGGCCAGCTGCGCCGGCCACGCGATCTTCTTGTCCGCCACGATGACCGGGCCGGGCTTGAGCCGGTCCAGCGCCTGCTCGATGATCTTCAGCGACTCGCGCATCTCGTTGATGCGGACGAGATACCGCGCGTAGACATCCGCCTCGGGCTGCGTCGGCACGTCGAACTCGTAGGTCTCGTACCCGCAGTAGGGCTGCGTCTTCCGGAGGTCCCAGGCCAGGCCGGCGCTCCGGAGGACCGGGCCGGTGATGCCCAGAGACAGGCAACCGGTGACGTCGAGGACCGCGACTCCCTGCGTACGCTGCAACCAGATCGGCTGGCCGGACAGCAGGTCCTCGTACTCCTTGATGCGCTTGGGCATGAAGTCGAGGAGCTCGCGGATCTTCTTGATCGCCTCGGGCGGGACGTCCTGGGCCACACCACCGGGCCGCACGTACGCCATGTTCATCCGCAGGCCGCTGATGAGCTCGAAGATGTCGAGGACGAACTCCCGCTCGCGGAAGCCGTAGATCATCATCGACAGCGCGCCCAGCTCCATGCCGGTGGTGGCCAGCCAGACGAGGTGCGAGGAGATCCGGTTGAGCTCCATCATCAGGACCCGGATCGTGGTCGCCCGCTCCGGGATGTCCTCGGTGATGCCGAGCAGCTTCTCCACCGCGAGGCAGTACGCCGTCTCGTTGAAGATCGGGGCGAGGTAGTCCATCCGGGTCACGAAGGTCGTGCCCTGGGTCCACGTGCGGAACTCGAGGTTCTTCTCGATCCCGGTATGCAGATAGCCGATGACGGTACGGGCTTCGGTGACCGTCTCGCCTTCGAGCTCGAGGACGAGCCGCAGCACACCGTGGGTCGACGGGTGCTGCGGACCCATGTTGACCACGATCCGCTCGTCATGGATCGGGTCCACGCCGCTGACCACGTCGTTCCAGTCGCCACCGGTAACGGTGAAGACCTTGCCCTGAGTGGTCTCGCGCTCCGGCGCGTAAGTGTCGTAGCCAGTCATTACTTGTACGCCCTCCGCTGGTCCGGCGGTGGAATCTCGGCGCCCTTGTACTCGACCGGCACACCGCCGAGCGGGTAGTCCTTGCGCTGTGGGTGGCCCTCCCAGTCGTCCGGCATGAGGATCCGGGTGAGGTTGGGGTGGCCGTCGAACACGATCCCGAACATGTCGTAGGTCTCCCGCTCCTGCCAGTCGGCGGTCGGGTAGACCTCGGTGACGCTCGGCAGGTGCGGGTCCTCGGCGCTGACCGCGCACTCCAGCCGGATACGCCGGCGGTAGGTCATCGAGGTCAGGTGGTAGACGGCGTGCAGCCGGCGGTCCTGGGCGGGATAGTCCACACCCGACACGGAGGAGCACAGCTCGTACCGGAGTCCCTCGTCGTCGCGGAGCGTCCGGCAGACGTCGGCGATCGCCTCGGGCTTGACGTGGAGGGTCAGCTCGCCGCGGTCCACCACGATCCGCTCGATCACCTCGTCGAACGACGCGAAGGCCGGCTCGACCTCGTCCTCGGTACGCTCGCCGCCGCTCAGGGCTTCGGCCAGGCCGTCGAGGACCTCGTCGAACTCCTCCACCCCGACCGGGCGGCCGAGCGACGCGGGCACGCGCGTCCGGCGTACGAGGCCGCCGAAGCCTGAGGTGTCGCCGCTTCCGCTGACACCGAACAGACCACGGCCGCCGCTGACAGAGTCGGTCATTTCGCAACCTCCCGCTGCATCCAGTTCGAGATGCGCAGCTGCTCTTCCGTACCCTCGGCGACCGCCTTCTCCCACGCGGCCCGCTTCGCCTTGTCGTAGCGGTAGCTGGAGGGCATCGAGCCGGGCTTGACGATCGGGCCGCGTCCCTCGGCGATCTTCGCCTCGATCGACTTCGCGCGCCGGTCACCCAGCGGTTCGGCCATGACCTTCTCGTGCAGCTTGAGGATCGCGTCGATGAGCATCTCCGGGCGCGGCGGGCAGCCGGGCAGATACATGTCGACCGGCACGACGTGGTCCACGCCCTGCACGATCGCGTAGTTGTTGAACATGCCGCCGCTGGAAGCGCAGACGCCCATGGAGAGCACCCACTTCGGCTCCGGCATCTGGTCGTAGATCTGGCGCAGGACCGGGGCCATCTTCTGGCTGACCCGGCCGGCCACGATCATCAGGTCGGCCTGCCGCGGCGAGGCCCGGAAGACCTCCATGCCGAACCGGGCCAGGTCGTAGCGAGCGGCGCCGGTCGCCATCATCTCGATGGCACAGCAGGCCAGGCCGAAGGTCGCCGGCCAGAAACTCGCCTTCCGCGACCAGTTCACCAGCTTCTCCACGGTGGTCAGCAGGACCCCGTTCGGAAGCAGCTTCTCCTCGATACCCATGGCTCGCCCTGTCCCCTAGTCCCAGTCCAGGCCGCCGCGCCGCCAGACGTAGGCGTACGCGATGAAGACCGTGCCGATGAAGAGAACCATCTCCACGAAGCCGAAGACGCCCAGCTTGTCGAAGCTGACCGCCCACGGGTAGAGGAAGATGATCTCGATGTCGAAGACGATGAAGAGCATCGCGGTCAGGTAGAACTTGACCGGGAAGCGCCCACCGCCGATGGGTTGCGGCGTCGGCTCGATCCCGCACTCGTAGGCGTCGAGCTTGGCCTTGTTGTAGCGGCGGGGACCGACGAACGGCGCGATCACCACCGAGAAGAGGGCGAACGCCGCCGCGAGGGCGAAGAGCCCGACTATCGGTACGTATGGCGAGAGCGACATTGCTCGACGTCCCTTCCCTACACCGCCGGGGCTACCCGGCTCAGACCGTTGATGATCCGATCCATCGCGTCGCCGCCGCGTGGGTCGGTGAGGTTGGCCAACAGCTTCAAAACGAAGCGCATCAGCGTCGGATGCGGCATGCCGTGCTTCGTCGCAAGCTTCATGACCTGCGGATTTCCGATGAGCTTCACGAACATCCCGCCGAGCCGGTAGTACCCGCCGTAGCGGAGTTTCAGCTCTTGCGGGTACGCCTGCAGGGCGCGCTCGCGGTCCGGTCCCTCGGGCCGGGCGAGCGCCTGCGTCACGATCTCGGCGGCCAATGCGCCCGACTCCATCGCGTACGCGATGCCTTCGCCGTTGAAGGGGTTCACCATGCCGCCGGAGTCCCCGACGAGCAGTACGCCCCGCGTGTAGTGCGGCGTTCGATTGAAGCCCATCGGCAGGGCCGCGCCCATGATGGGGCCGTCGGCGTTGGCCTCGTCCCGCATCCCCCAGTCCTCGGGGGTGCTGCCCATCCAGTCGAGCAGCAGCTGGCGATAGTTGGTCTTGCCATACGCGACGGAGCTGTTGAGGACGCCGAGGCCGACGTTGACCCGGCCGTCCCCCATACCGAAGATCCAGCCGTAGCCGGGCAGCAGCTTGTCGCCGCCTTCCCGGCTGCGCAGCTCCAACCAGGACTCCAGGTAGTCGTCGTCGTGCTTGGCCGGGCTGCGGTAGTAGCGGCGTACTGCCACGCCCATCGGGCGGTCTTCCCGCTTGGCCAGGCCCAGCGACAGCGGGAAACGCCCGCTCACGCCGTCCGCCGCGATCACCAGCGGAGCCCGGTAGCCGACCTCGCCCTCCGGCGTCTTCGCGGTCACCCCGACGACTCGGTCGGACGCGTCCAGCAGCGGCCCGGTCACGTTGGTGTTGACCATCAGCTTCGCGCCGGCCGCCACCGCCTGGCGGGCGAGCAGGTCGTCGAAGTCCATCCGCGTACGCGTCAAGCCGTAGTTGGGGAAGCTCGCGAGCTCCGGCCAGTCCAGTTCGAGGCGTACGCCGCCGCCGATGACCCGCAGTCCCTTGTTGTGCAGCCAACCCTGGTCCGGGCTGGTCTCCACGCCCATGTCGATCAGCTGCTTGACCGCGCGGGGGGTCAGACCGTCGCCGCAGACCTTCTCCCGGGGGAACTCGGTCTTCTCCAGCAACAGGACGCTCGCACCGTGCCGGGCGAGGTGGTAGGCGGCGGCCGAGCCGCCCGGACCCGCGCCGACGACGATGACGTCGGCGTTCATATCAGTCGTGGCCACGGTCACCTCCACCGCTCAACACGCTCGTGAAACTCTTCACAAGCTCGGCTCAGGCGCACTCTAGTACCGCTTCTGTGAACGCGTGTGACTTAGGTTGCCCTTACTAGTGAGCTGGGTCTCGTTTCAGCAGGTCAAGATCCAGGCCGCTCGGAACGCCTGTCTGATTCGTGCGGAATGCGTATTTCACACTGTGGACGACCGACTAAGTTGACTGACCGTTTCTCAGCTCGGAATTCTTTCCTCGGCTCAACACACGCGGCGGCCGCTTCAAGATCGGCCACCCGAACCGGTTCGTCACCGAACCCGCCACCGAGGTTTCCCAGTACGCCCACACCCCTCCAACGGGTGTAAGGCCAGGTCAGACGCGGATGGCTCGATGCAGTGAGGCAATGCCCCCGGTCAGGTTGCGCCAGCCGACCTTCGTCCACCCGCTCTCGGCGATCACCCCGGCGAGGCTCGACTGGTTGTGCCAGGCCCGGATGGACTCCGCCAGGTACACATAGGCGTCCGGATTGGACGCGACCTTCCGGGCGACCGCGGGCAGGCTACGCATCAGATAGGACAGGTACACGGTGCGGAACACCGGCACGGTGGGGTGGGAGAACTCACACACCACGAGCCGGCCGCCCGGCTTGGTCACGCGGGCCATCTCGCGCAGGGCGGCACCGGTGTCACTGACGTTGCGCAGGGCGAACGAGATGGTCACCGCGTCGAACGAGGCGTCGGCGAACGGCAGCGCCAGGGCGTCCCCGGCGACCAAGGGCACCTGGGGGCGTACTCGCCGGCCGACGCCGAGCATGCCCAGCGAGATGTCCGCCCCGACCGCGTACGCCCCGGACCGGCCGAGGTCCACCGTGGAGATTCCGGTACCCGCGCCGAGGTCGAGAACCCGTTCACCGGGCCGGAGATCGAGCGCCGCCGCCGTCGCCTTCCGCCACGAACGGTCCTGTCCGAAGGAGAGGATCGTGTTGGTGCGGTCGTAACGATCGGCCACGCCGTCGAACATCTCGGCGATCTCGTGCCGGTCCTTGTCCAGGTCTGCGCGGGTCACGCCCACCACTCTACGCAGGCGGTACGCCGCCGCGATCAGCGGTAGATCGGGCCGGTCGCGTCGTCGGGGTCGTCGTCGCCCGGGTCCTTGCGCAGCATCCACCACAGCAGGACGCCGCCCAGCGAGACGAGCACCGCCCCGCCGCCGATGACCAGGAAGGAACCGAGGCCGAGCCCACCGTCGACGGTGTCCTGCGGCAGCGTCTGCGGCTGTGGGGAGTCCTCCGTGCCGGTCGTCTCGTCAGCGGCCCCGGTGACGTCCACGGTCGGCTCGTCCGTGGGTGTCG
The DNA here is from genome assembly GCF_013362815.1 of Hamadaea sp. Lineage (GTDB taxonomy): Bacteria > Actinomycetota > Actinomycetes > Mycobacteriales > Micromonosporaceae > Hamadaea. The sequence continues at coordinate 220,478 of NZ_JABFVK010000015.1, forward strand.
GTGACACCCTGGACTTCGTCGGCTTCGGCGTAGGCGAGGTGACGGTGCCGGAGCAGTTGCGCGGCTGGCCGTCGACCACTACCCGGATGCCGGCCCGGTTGTTGCCGGGGCGCGGGTCGTCGGCGTACCCGACCGACAGCGCGCCACAGCTGGTGGGTGCGCTGTCGATCCGCAGACGCAGGGTCAGCTGCCGCCGAGCTCCGGATGCCAGAGCGCCGTAGGTGCACTTCACGTGCGTACCGGTGGCCGGTTGGCAAAGGCCACCACCGGTGCTGACGATGCGCGTACCGGGCGGCGCGGCCAGGTCGACGGTGTAGCTGAGCACGCCGTTCGGGCCGTTGTTGCGGACGGTGTAGCGGACGTCGACCGCCTGCCCGACCCGTCCGGTGACCCCGGCGGCGGCCACGGCCAGGTCGGCCGTCGTCGGCGCGGCGTACGCCGTCGCAGCCCCGGTCGCCAGCCCGGCGACGAGCGCGACCGCGACGGCGGCCAGCACTCTACGCATCCACATCGTCCGCTCCCTGAAAGGTGAAGACGGACAGTATCACCCGGCCCCCAAGAGCCCGGATCAGTGCGCCTCCACCAGCGGCAACGCCTTGCCGACGCCACCACCGGGCAGGGCGATCGAGGAGAAGTGCGAGGTGACCCGGTCGTCGGTCGGGTCGTCGGCCGGCGTCCAGTGCACGCGGAGGTGGTTGTAGAGGGTGTCCCGCTGGGCCGGGATGCGACCGGCCGTCCGGATCATCCAGATCAGCTCCTGCAGGTTGGAGCGGTGCCGAGCGCCGGCTGAGGAGATCACGTTCTCCTCGAGCATGATCGAGCCCAGGTCGTCCACGCCCATGTGCAGCGCCAGCTGGCCCGCGTCCTTGCCGGTGGTCAGCCAGGACGCCTGCAGGTGGTTCACGTTGTCGAAGAACAGCCGGGCCACCGCGATGAGCCGCAAGTACTCCAGGGTGGTGGCCTGCGTACGCCCCTTGAGGTGGTTGTTCTCCGGCTGGTAGGTCCACGGGATGAAGGCCCGGAAGCCGCCGGTGCGGTCCTGCACGTCGCGGATCATCCGCATGTGCTCGATCCGCTCGGCGTTCGTCTCGCCGGTGCCCATCATCATGGTCGCCGTCGACTCGACACCGTGCCCGTGCGCGACCTCCATGACCTCCAGCCAGCGCGCGCCCGACTCCTTGAGCGGCGCGATCGCCGTCCGCGGCCGGTCGGGCAGCATCTCTGCGCCCGCACCGGCGATGGAGTCCAGCCCGGCGGCCTTGATCCGGACCACCGCGTCCTCGATCGAGACTCCGCTGACCTTGGCCATGTGCAGGATCTCGCTCGGGCCGATCGAGTGGATCGCCAGCTGCGGGTACGCCTGCTTCACCGAGGAGAACAGCTCCTCGTAGTACTCGACGCCGTAGTCCGGGTGGTGCCCGCCCTGGAGCATGACCTGGGTCGCGCCGAGGTCGACCGCCTCGCCGCAGCGGCGCAGGATCTCCTCCATCGGGTGCGACCAGCCCTCGGCGTGCTTGGGCGCACGATAGAAGGCGCAGAACTTGCACGCCGTCACGCAGACGTTCGTGTAATTGATGTTCCGGTCGATGAGGTAGGTCACAATGCCATCGGGGTATCTCCGGCGACGTACGGCGTCCGCGGCCTCGCCCAGCGGGTGCAACGGCGCATCGGTATAGAGGAGCAGGGCCTCCTCCGGACTGATCCGACCACCGTCGGCCGCGCGCTGCAGAATGCTGTCGATCTGGGGAACGCTCGTCACATCCCGAAGACTACAGGTAGGTTTTCGATCATGGCTGCCATGCGTTACCGCCGCTTGGGCGACTCCGGACTGGTCGTCTCGGTGGTCGGGCTGGGGTGCAACAACTTCGGCCGCAAACTCAACGCCGAGGAGACCACGGCAGTCGTCGACGCCGCGATCGACGCCGGGGTGACCTTCTTCGACGCGGCCGACGTCTACGGCACCCCGCGCGGCACCTGCGAGATGTTCCTCGGCGAGGCGCTCAAGGGCCGTCGCGACAGCGTCGTGCTGGCCAGCAAGTTCGGCATGGACATGGGTGCCGCCGCGGGCGATCCGCGTTCGGCCGACGGTGCGCGCGGCTCCCGGCGCTACATCATGAAGGCGGTCGAGGACTCGCTGCGCCGGCTTCAGACCGACTACCTCGACCTCTACCAGTTCCACTACCCCGACCCGGCCACGCCGATCGAGGAGACCCTCCGCGCCCTCGACGACCTGGTCCACCAGGGCAAAGTCCGGTACATCGGCTCGTCGCAGTTCGCCGGGTGGCAGGTCACCGACGCGGCGTGGACCGCGAAGACCGCCGGGCTGACCCCGTTCATCAGCACGCAGCAGCAGTACAACTGGCTCTCCCGCAAGCCCGAGACCGAGCTGCTGCCCGCCTGCGAGAAGGCCGGCGTCGGCTTCATCCCGTTCTTCCCGCTGCAATCCGGCCTGCTCACCGGGGTCTACCACCGCGATCAAGCGCCGCCGCCGGGCACGCGGATGGCCGACGAGCGCTACGCGTCTTGGCTCAAGGCCGCGGACTGGGACACCGTGGAGGCGCTTCAGGCGTACGCGGACGAGACGGGCGTGTCGATGCTCGAGATCGCCATCGGCGGACTCGCGGCCAAGCCGGGCGTGGTCACGGTGATCGCCGGTGCGACTTCTCCCCAACAGGTACGCGCGAACGCACAGGCGGGTGCGTGGATCCCCGACCCGGCGACGCTGGCCCGGCTGGACGAGATCACGGCGGGCACCCTGACTGTCGGCCGGTAGCCGCCGTGGCTGAGCCGGCGGTTCACCTCCGGGAAGCGATGGCCGCTGCCCTCTACGGCGACGACGGGTTCTTCCGGCGCGAGCGCCCGGCCGATCACTTCCGCACCAGCGTGAGCGCCTCACCGGTGTTCGCCACCGCGATCGCGCAGCTCGTGGCCGGAGTGGACAAGGCGCTCGGGCACCCCGACGTCCTCACCGTCGTCGACGTCGGAGCCGGCCGGGGCGAGTTGCTCTCCCAGGTGTTCACGCTGCTCGGCCGGGACTCCCGCGTACGCCCCGTCGCCGTCGAGCGGGCCGAACGCCCGGACGGCCTCGATCCCGGCATCGAGTGGCGCGCCGACCTGCCGGACGAGTTCGCCGGGCTGCTCATCGCGACGGAGTGGCTCGACAACGTGCCGCTCGACGTGGCCGTCCTCGATCAGGATGGAGTCGCGCGATACCTCTTGGATGACGGTGAACTCGGCGAGCCACTCGATTCGGCAGACGCTCACTGGGTCGAGCGCTGGTGGCCGTTGCGCGTACCGGGTGACGTCGCCGAGATCGGCCTGCCCCGGGTTCAGGCCTGGGCCGACGCCGTCGGGCGGGTGACCGCCGGACTCGCGGTCGCCGTCGACTATGGCCACACCATGGCCGACCGGCGGCCGACGCTCACCGGCTTCCGGGACGGCCGCGAAGTCGAGCCTCGGTTCGACGGGAGCACCGACATCACCGCACATGTGGCGGTCGATGCTCTCGGCGTACCCGTGCTGAAGCAGCGGGAGGCCCTGGCGGCGCTTGGTGTCGACGGTGCCCGGCCACCTCTGGAGCTGGCCACCACGGATCCGGCGGGTTACGTGCGGGCGTTGAGCCGCGCGAGCCAGGCCGCGGAGTTGCTGGCCGAGGATGGTTTGGGAGATCACTGGTGGGCGGTGCGGACGGTGACCATAGAGTGGACGCCATGGCGACTTTCGCAGAGTTGGACGCGCTGAGCACCGAAGAGTTGCGCGACCAGGCGTTCGCGCAGGCCCGGGAGCGGCGCGACCTCGGCTTCTTCATGGACCTCGCGCAGCACCTCCCGTCGGCCGGCGACGCGGAGCAGGGCGACGACTCGCTGGGCGACATCGGCCCGCAGATCGACGACTACTACAACATGTGGCGCGAGCTGAAGGGGCACGACTACGGCGATCTGGAGCCGCTCATCCGCGCCCGGTTCATCGACTATCTGATGTCCCCCGAAGGCTGACAAACACCGGATTCCGGGCGGCGACGCGCTGGTCCAGCAGTGACATACGCCGCACACATCGGTAGGCTGACCAGCCATGCCGGCCTCCTCCGAGTCCCCCGAACGGCAGAACGGCAAGCTGCCCACCGGCCTGCTCTGGGCCGGCGTGGGAGTCGCGCCGCTCGCCGCCTTGGCCCTGCTTGTCGGCAGTGGCGACCGATCGCTGCGGGCAGCGATCGGCCTCGCGCTGCTCTCCGTCGTCCTGATCGGACTCGCGATCGTGCTGCGACCCGCACCGGACTCGCTGAAGGTCGAGCTCGAGGACACGATCTACGACGAGATCGACGTCGTGCGTGAAGACGCCCGCAACGACATCACGACCGCCGCCCGGGCGACGCATCGTGCCTTCTCGGAGCGGTTCCAGCAGCTCCAGGAGGCCGTCGACCAGATGCGTACGCAGGTCGAGGCGCTGCGCGGTGAGCTGGCCCGGGGCAACGCCCAGCCGCCGTCACCGCACCCGACCTCGCCCCGGCCCGGCACGGTGAGCGGCTCGGTTCCGGCGGGTGTCGTCCGGCATACCGAGACGGTGCAGGTCACCACCCGGTCCACCATCGTCGACCCGCACGTCGACGAGCCGGCTCACACCGGACGCGCCACTCCCCCGCCTTCGCAGGGCTGGTCCGACAACGCTCCCGTGGCCGGCCGATCCGGTGGCCGCCGCCGCGCCGAGGATGAGGACCGCTGGCCCGGGTACGCGCAACCGGCGTATCCGGCCCAACCGGCGCGCCCGGCGTACGGCGACGAGTACCAGGAGTCGTGGACCGAGCAGCAGCTGCGCAAACGGCTCGCCGAACAGACGCAGCAGGCGGCGCCACCTCGCGAACCACTGCTGTCGCATGAGGACAATCCCCGGGACCGGTGGAGCCGGCGCTCGGAGCCCACTCCCGTCGAGCCCGACTGGCAGGGCGTACGCGCCGGGGACCGGTGGGCGGCGGTCCGCAACGACGACCGGGGCGCCGAACTGCGTATGGGCGAACGCCGAGCCTCGATGCACTCCGACGAGAACGGCTCCGAGCTGCGCATCGAGGACCGCTGGGCCGCGGTGCGCCGCGACGACCCGGTACGCCGGGACGAACCCCGCGCGGGCCGTCACGACTCCGTCTCGTGGGACGGCGACCGGTGGACCGACCAGCAGCGCAGTCCCCGGGCGCTCCCGGCGCAGAACGACGAACCCTCCGTGTCGGAGTGGCTGAACCAGTGGCCGCCGCGGGAGCAGGAACCCCGGCGACGCCGGTACGCCGACGACTACTGAGTCACTGGCTCGCGCGCCACGCCTGTCGGGGCGCCTCGCTTGTCGAGGTCGCCGGACGGGTCGAGGCCGCGTTACTTGTCGACGTCGCCGACGACGAAGAACATCGAGCCGAGGATCGCGACCAGGTCCGGGATCAGGCAGCCGGGCAGCAGCGTCGACAAGGCTTGGACGTTGGCGAACGAGGCGGTCCGCAGCTTCATGCGCCACGGGGTCTTCTCCCCGCGCGACACCAGGTAGTAGCCGTTGACGCCGAGCGGGTTCTCCGTCCAGGCGTACGTGTGGCCCTCGGGGGCCTTGACCACTTTGGGGAGCCGGACGTTCACCGGGCCGGACGTGCGGTCGAGCCGCTCCAGGCACTGTTCGGCGAGATCGAGCGAGACGTACACCTGGTCCAGGAGCACTTCGAACCGGGCGTGACAGTCCCCCGCCGTACGCGTCACGACGGGCACTTCGAGCTGGTCGTACGCGAGATAGGGGTCGTCCCGGCGCAGGTCGAAGTCCAGTCCGCTGGCCCGGCCGACCGGACCGGAAGCCCCGTACGCCGCCGCCTGCTCGGCGCTCAGCACTCCCACGCCGACCGTACGCGCCATGAAGATCTCGTTCTTCCGGATCAGCCCGTCGAGATCGGGCATGCGACTGCGTACGTCGTCGATCGCCTGCCGGGCGCGCCGGGTCCAGCCCGCCGGCACCTCTTCCTTCACGCCGCCGACCCGGTTGAACATGTAGTGCATGCGACCGCCGGAGACCTCTTCCATGACGGTCTGGAGGACCTCCCGCTCCCGGAAGGCGTAGAACACCGGACTGATCGCGCCGAGTTCCAGCGGATACGACCCCAGGAACATGAGGTGACTGAGCACCCGGTTGAGCTCGGCCAGCACCATACGCAGCCAGATCGCCCGCTCCGGCACCTCGATGCCCATCAGGCGTTCGACCGCCAGCACGACACCGAGCTCATTGGAGAACGCACTCAGCCAGTCGTGCCGGTTGGCCAGCACGATGATCTGCCGGTAGTCGCGTACCTCGAACAGCTTCTCGGCCCCGCGATGCATGTAGCCGATGATCGGTTCGGCGGTGACCACGCGCTCGCCGTCCAACGTGAGCTTCAGCCGAAGCACACCGTGCGTCGAAGGATGCTGCGGGCCGATGTTGAGGATCATGTCCTCGGTCTCGATCCCGGTCCCCGTGCCGACCGTCAGCTCGCGCAGGCCCGACTCCGTCATGCGCTGAGCCTACTCACCACTGTTCGCCTCACCTCGTGACGGCGGCCCGATTCTCGCCACGGGTGGTACGCCACCGACGTTACGCCACCATGATCACGTGCGTGGCGTACCACCCGACGCGGAAAGGCGCGCGCAAAGCGCGAACAGCGCGCGCAAAGCGGCAGGTGGGTCAGCGCCCCGCGCCCCACCGGTCGTCCTGCCAGGGGTCGGGCCGGGTGACCGTGGGCTGCGTGGGCAGCGACGACGACCACGACCCGGTGTCGGAGCCACCCCAGCCGGTCCCGCCGGACCAGGTCGAGGTGGCCTCGGAGGTCCAGGACTCCTCATCCGGGGTGAGCAACGGCTTGCCGAAGGTCTCGACGAGGCGGGTCACGACCAGCCCGGCTGCGATGGTCACCGCGGCGACGGCGTACGGCGAGAGCCGCCAGTCACCGGCCTCGCCGAACCGAATGACGAGGGTGACGACGACGGTCGCGAGGACGGTGCCGAAGACGCCGCCGCGGCGGCCGAAGGCGCTGACCCCGCCGACCAGGGCGACGCCGATCGCGAGGCCGGTCCAGTCGAACCCGAGGTCCGGGCGGACGCTGGTGTTCAGCCCGGCCATGAGGATGCCGCCGACCGCGGCCAGCACCGTCGAACTGACGATTGCGACCCCGGTGACCAGCGCGGCGAAGAACCCACGACGGGCAGCCGGGTCGCCGACCGGACGAAAACGGCCCACTCCCCGGCGTAACGGCCGGATCGAGCACAAGGCCGCGCCCAGGATCGACGCCGCCGCGAAGCCGCCGAAGTAGTACCAGGAGCGGTCGGTCGGATCGAACTCGCCCGCGACCGTCACCGGCCCGGCGTGCTTCTGAATCCAGACGACCACCACCAGCGCACCGGCGAGACTGGCCGCCCACCCGGGCACCTGGAAGCCGACGACGAGGACCGCGATGACCAGCCCGACCAGCGCGGCCAGCCCGACGATCTTGGGTCCGGCCGCGCTCACGCCGGCGTCGCCGTTCTCCGCGAACGACATGGCCGCCGCGACTGCTACCGGCCCGATGGCCAGGTTGGGCGCGGCCGCGCGGAGAGAGGCGGCGGCTCCGAACGCCAGCAGGCCGAGGGCGGCCGCGTAGACGACCAGCTCCCGCAGGTTCTGCCCGGTCACCGCCGACTTGTGCTGGCTGTAGAGAAGAAAGCCGAGGACGCCCGCCGCGATGAGCAGGATCGCTTCCCAGGCGAAATGCACCGCCATGCGATCCCGGCCCGGATCGCCGTGCGCCGGGTCCTCGAAGATGTCCTCCAGCGGACCCGAGGAAGCGCGGACCGGCGGAATCGACCCCGTCGACGTCGACGTGCGAAAGTCGGGCTCCTCGCGAAAACCCGGTTCGCCGCGAAATCGCGTTTGATCGCCGTCGTCGTAGGGCATCGGGGCCGCCTCCATCGGGTCCGGCCGCGGGGGCAGCCGTCGAGCGGCCGTCATGGCCGCAGGCGGCCGTGGAGTGCGGGCCGCCACAGGCTGCGAACCTACCGGGTGAGCGGCGTTCGCAAAAGCCCCTGGAGCGGGTCCGATTCCCGATCGAAGGGCGTCGGCCTGAACGCTCGAGCCGGGAGTGAGGACGAAGGGCCGACGAAAAGAATCACAGCCAGCGCTGCGCCGCCATACCCCGAGCGGCTCGCGCGCCGGACCCGAAAGGCGGATCAGGCGGACGGCCGCCGGGTGGACTCGTCGTTGCGGCCGTTCTCCCCATTGCGCTCGTCTTTGTCGTCGGGCTGCTTCGGAACCCGGCACGAGTGCTCCAGCCACAGGGCCGCCGCGACCAGCATCAGCGAGGCGACGAACGCCCCGATCGCGGGGGGCAGGTTGTGCTGCGAGTGGGCCAGCTCGTTCTTCATGATGAACACGAGCACCAAACCGCCCATGACACCCGCGAAGATCGATCCGGCCAGCGACGACGCCTTGGCCAGCACCACATATCGGGCGACCGCGAGCGGCTCCACGGGCGGACGCCCCTCCTTGCGCGCGATGCGGGCCTTCGTGTTGTTCGCCAGCACGGCCTCGAACAGGGCGAGACCCGCGAGCGTGACCGCCGAAACCCAGGGAACGTCCCGCGCGAACTGCTCGTACCAGTTGCTCGTCAGAAACCAGGTCACCGCGGCCGCGACCAGTCCCGCCACGACGAGCGTCGCCGGGTTGGTCGGCCGCAGCGATGGCTTCGGCTCGGTCATGCCGCCCCCTTCCGTCCGCTACGACTCTAGCGAGATCTCCGGACGGGCCGTCATCGTCAACACGTCGGACGCCACCGGCTCGGTGCGAATCAGGTCGTAGACCCAGCCGTGGCCGGGCAGGCTCGCGTACGGCTGGATCTCCAGCCACGGCCGCAGCACGAAGGCCCGCAGGTGGGCACGCGGGTGGGGCAGCGTCAGCTCCGGCCGGTCGCTGACGATCGGCTCGCCCGCCGCGGTGGTCGCGGTGATCAAATCGACATCAAGGGTACGCGGACCGAAGCGACGGCTTGGGTCACGTTGCCGATGGGCATCCCGCTCCAGCTGCTGCGCCACGGTCAGCCACTCGTTGACGCCGCGGCCTTCTTCCCCGACGAGCGCCACGGCGTTGAAGTACGCGGGCTGGTCGGCGTCGCCCCAGGGCGGCGTCTCGTAGACCCCGCTGACCAGCAGCAGGCTGTCGCCGAGACCGCGTACGGCCTGGCGGAGGTGTTCTTCCCGATCGCCCAGGTTGCTGCCCAGGCTCAGCACGACGGTGATCACTTCTCGGTACGCCGTCCGCTCATGGTGACGCTGACGTCGGCGAACGCGTGCGGAATCGGCGCCTGCGGCTTGTGCACGGTGACGGTGGCCGCCGCGACCCGCTCGTCGGCCAGGCATACCTCGAGCAATCGGCTGGCCAGGGTCTCGATCAAGTTCACCGGCTCGCCGCCGACGACCGCCACGAGCGCGTCGGCCAGCTCGCCATAGTGGACGGTGTCGGCCACGTCGTCACTGGCGGCCGCCTTGCTCAGGTCGAGCTCCAGGCGTACGTCGACGACGAACTCCTGACCCTGCTCACGCTCGAAGTCGAAGACTCCATGACGGCCGAAGACCCGTAGTCCGGTCAGTTCGATCACGAGGCGCTCCAGGTCAGCCGAGGTTCCCCCGACGCGCGCCAGACCGCGAGCGCGTCGACCGTCGCGCGCACTTCGTGGACGCGTACGCCCCACGCCCCGGCGGCGACGGCGAGCACGCTGGTGGCGAGGGTGGCCGCCTCCCGATCGTCGGTCGGCCGCGGAGTGCCGTCCGGAGCGGCGAGCAGTGCGCCGAGGTAGCTCTTCCGGCTGGCCCCGAAGAGCACCGGGAACCCCAGTTCCAGCAGCTGCGGCAGTCCCCTGGTCAGCGCCCAGTTGTGCGCGGGGCGTTTGGCGAAGCCGAGCCCGGGATCGAGGATGATCTGCTCCGGGCGTACGCCGGCCGCGAGCGCCTCGTCGACGCGCTCGCGCAGCTCCGCGCGTACCTCGGCGACCACATCGGAGTAGACCGCGAGGTCCTGCATCCGGTCGGAGTGCCCGCGCCAGTGCATGATCACGTATGGGCAGCCCGCATCGGCGATCACCTTCGCCATCGCCGGGTCGGCCAGACCGCCGGAGACGTCGTTGACGACGCTCGCTCCGGCGGACAACGCCGCCGCCGCGACGGCGGCCCGGGTGGTGTCGATGCTCGTTGGCACATTCTGTGCCGAAAGTGAGCGGATTACGGGAACGACTCTATTGATTTCGGTCTCTGCATCGACTCGGGCCGCGCCCGGCCGAGTCGACTCTCCACCTACATCAATGATCTGCGCACCGTCACGAACAAGAGACGATCCGTGTTCGACAGCGGCGGCCAAACTTTCGTAGCGACCGCCATCCGAAAAGGAATCGGGCGTCACGTTGAGGACGCCCATGACCACGGGCGGTGACCATCTGCGGTCGATCGGCAGCACGACATCACCCTACTCGGGCGTTCGAACTGGCCACGGCGAGTGCCGGGCACACGCTTGTAAGCGACCGGGGAGCCCCGTACGCTTCCCTATTGAACCTCGCGGTGAGGTGCAAAAATGGACAAAATTGCGAGACACGCCGGTCCCCGCACACAGGGTCCGTGCTCAACCGGTCGAAGGCTGAAAAGCTGAACCGACCGGCCAGTGACCTCGCATCGGGGAGGGACGCACCATGATCGCCACAGGGCTCGCCCACGCGGCGATGCAGCACGTCAGCTCCATGATGGAGCTGGCTCCGTCGCCGAGCCCCGGCGGCCAGGGTGTCAACACCGACAAGGTCCTCGGGTTCTTCGTCAAGAACATCGTGCCCATCCTGCTGGCAGCACTCGGCGTGATCTTCATCGGCCGGGCCGGCAAGGGCGAGATGTCGAAGGTGATGACGAGCTCGGCGATCGCGATCGTCGGCCTGTTGTTCATCGCCGGCGCCGGCGCCTTCTTCTTCTTCGGCGAATACCTCGTCAACCTCATCTTCGGGTGACCGGGCACGATGAGGCTGCGTACCGACGATGACATCTACCGGGCCCGCCTGGTCTACCTCGGACCGCCCGGCTACACCCTCCCGGTTCAGCTGCCCTACGCGCAATACGGCCTGTTCGTCCTGCTGGTCCCCCTCTACATGGGTCTGCATTTCCTGCTGACCCAGTCGATCGACGCCTTCCCGGCGTGGGAGATCGCCTTGGCCATGGTCACGACGTCCTACATCTTCCGCCACGTCGACCCGGACCGGCCGGCTCGCCTGGTCATCCGAACCGCGCTCACCGACTGGCGGCGATCCCGCGAGGCCGCGCACGAGCACACCGAGCCGCGGATCGTCGCCCGCCGCATCGTCGTCCGGAGGTCGATCACGTGACCACCGACGAGCTCGACGACACCGTCCTCTCCGGAGAGATCGTGGAAGAGCCTGCAAACGATCCCGGCAAGACCACCCCCACCCCCCGGCCTGCCAGTGACGTCGAGTCGCCGTTCTTGAACCTCTTCGACCCAGACGCGCCGAGCCCAGCCGCAGTCTCCGTCCTCCGCCGCAGCGAACTCCCCCCAGGTCCGCCCAAGCGCCCCGTCTCAGCGCCCCCGGCCTCCACGCCGGCCGCCCCAACTCCGTCAACTCTTCCGATGACGTCCAACCCCCCAGGCCGCCCACCAACTCAGGCCACCCCGTTGGGCGTATCACCGAAAGCTCTAGAGCGTGAGCAACCGACGAGGAACGAGCCGCGAGAGGCACGAACGGCCGTTTCTTCGGCGGAGGCTAAAAAGAAGCAAGGACCCAAGCGCGGCGGAGCGCACGAACGCAGGTCAGAACCCACGCCTCCGCCGAAGAAACGGCCGAGCGGGACCCAAGCACCGCGCCCCAAGTCAGAGAAGGTCCGAAGCGCCGCAGTAGAGCTCGCGCTGACCGAAATAGCGGGACACCTGACCTTCACCCAGCACGCGGTGACAGCGTGGTACTGGGTACCCGAGGTGAGGTGGGCTTTCCGGCCGGACCCGGAGCGCGAGGCGCTGATCGACGCGATCGCGGAGCAGTACGCCGGCCTCGCGGGCTTCCGCCTGCACATCCGCCGAACCTCGCGGCCGTTCCCGGCAGCCGAGTGGGCCCGCCAGATCGACCGGCTGACGCCACGCCCGCTGGCCCCGGTGGCCGGCGCGCCGTCGTGGGGCGACCACCTCGTGTCGGCACAGAAGCATCTCGTGGGCTCGAACCACGCCGAGGGGCGCACTTACCTGGGCGTGACCTTCGCCCGCCGCAGCCTCGGCGACTCGTTCTCCGGGCGGTTGCTGCGCGCGTTCGGCAAGGGCAGCACGCTGTCCGAACGGTCCAAACTGGAGCGTAGTGTCGAGCAGTTCGACGAGGTTCTCGGCGCGTTCGGCATGCGCGGCCGCCGAGCCACCGCGGAGGAGCTGGAGTGGCTGCTCTACCGTTCGGTCGCCCTGTGCATGGACCCGCCGACTCACATCGGCGCCGTCGGCCACGGCCAGTGGGACACCGGTGACCTGCTCGCCCTCACCGAGGAGATCGAGCGCTACCGTGCGCCGTACGGATCGAGTGTCAAGCTCGTCAACCGGCTCACCGGCGAGGAGAAGCACGTCGCCGTGCTCACCGTCGGCCGCATGGAACCGCTGGACATCCCCGAACGGCACGAACCGTGGCTGCACTTCCACGAGCGGCTGCCGTACCCGATGGAGATCTCCAGCCGGATCGACATCCTCGGCCAGTCCGACAGCTTCCGGAACCTCGAGCAGCGCCTGCGGATGATCCGCTCGCAGCAGCTGGACTACCTCGAGCACGGCATGGACGCCCCGCCGGAGCTGGAACGGCTCGCGAAGCGGGCCCTGGTCATCGGCGACGAGATGACGACCGGGCTGCCCGTCGACTCCGCCCGCGCCCACGGCTGGCACCGCCTCGCCGTGGCCGGCTCCTCCCGCGAGGAATGCCTGGAGCGCGTACGCCGAGTCACCCAGCTCTACAGCCGCGAGATGCGCATCGCCCTGCAGCATCCCAAGCAGCAGGAACAGCTCGTCCGTGAGTTCATCCCCGGTGAGCCCATCGCCAACTCCGGCTACCTGCGCCGGATGCCGGTCAAGCTGCTCGCGGCAGCGCTGCCGCAGGCGGCGTCCACCGTCGGCGACCACCGCGGCGACCTCATCGGGCGTACGGCGGGCACCTCCCGGCGACCGGTCTTCCTCGACCTGCACTTCCCGATGGAGGTACGCGAACGTTCCGGCCTCGGCGTGTTCGTCGCCGAACCTGGTGGTGGCAAGTCCACCCTGCTCGGTGCGCTGGGCTACTTGGCGGCGCGTCGAGGCGTACGCGTGACGCTGCTCGACCCCAGCGGTCCGCTCGCCCGGCTCACTGCGATGCCGGAACTGCGCCCGTACTCCCGGGTCATCAACCTGACCGGTTCGGAACAGGGCACCCTCGCCCCGTACGCGCTGATCCCGACGCCCTCGCGCGACGAGTTCCCGGCCGGCCTGGACGGCGACCGCGAGTTCGACATCGCCGTGTCCAACGCCCGCGCCGAACGCCGCATGCTCGTCCAGGACATCGCCTCGATGCTGGTCCCGCCCCAGGTCGCCCGGGAGGCCTCGACCGCCACGCTGCTGCGGCACGCTGTGCGTACCATCCCGGCCGAGGAGAGCTCCACCCTCGACGACGTCGTCGAATGCCTCCGTGGCCTGGACGGCGGCGAAGGCCGCGAACTGGCGAACCTGCTCCTCGACACCGCCGAAATGCCCCTGGCGCTGCTGTTCTTCGGCGCGCCCCCGCCCGGCCTGCTCGGCTCCGATGCAGCCCTCACCGTCATCACGATGGCCGGTCTGCGGCTACCCGACCTCAAGATCGAACGCGAATACTGGTCAGCCGAAGAAGCGCTGGCCCTCCCGATGCTGCACACCGCGCACCGCCTCGCCGTACGCCGCTGCTACTCCGGCGACATGCACCAGCGCAAACTCGTCGGCCTGGACGAGGCGCACTTCATGGAAGGCTGGCGGTCCGGCCGCTCCTTCCTCGTACGCCTCGCCCGCGACTCCCGAAAGTGGAACCTCGCCGCCCTGGTCGCCTCCCAGAACCCCAAAGACATCCTCGGGCTGGACGTCCAGAACCTCGTCTCCACCGTCTTCGTCGGCCGCATCGCCGAAGACACCGAGATCGCCTCCGAAGCGCTGCGGCTGCTGCGCGTACCCACCGACGTCGGCTACGAGGCGGTCCTCGCCGGACTATCCGCAGCTGACGGCGCATCCTCCGCGCGCCTTGGCTATCGCGAATTCGTTGTCCGAGACGTGGACGGACGAGTGCAGAAGATACGTGTGGACGTCTCCTACGTGGAGGGGCTGCTCAGTGCACTCGACACCACGCCACTCGGCGACCCCGCCGCCGCGCCGACCCAGGCGGGGTGACCCCATGCGGCGACTCGTCTACGGGGTGCTCGCCACCCTGGTTCTCGGGATCGGCACGCTCTTCGGTACGCCCGCTGTCGCGGCCGCTCCCACGGTCGCGGCCGCTCCTGGTGAACCTGCCTGCTCCTTGGAGGAATGGCAGAAATACCCCCTGCAGACCTGCGTCGACCGGCTTCAGGATGTTGCGGCTTCTCGGGCGCAGTGTCTTCAGGCTCCAACGCCGGAAGCACCGGACAACGGGATGGCGGGTTGGTTCCTCAGCAAACCCACCTGGAGCTTCAAGGACAGCGTAGGGGGAAAATACTCGAACTTCGGTTATGCCGGATACGACTACACCACTTACGACATCGGGTGCGCGCAGACACTGATGCACCCCGATTACAAGTTCGAGAACACCGTCGCAAATGGCGAGTTCATGCTCGCTAGTGGTGTGGTGGGAGCATCCAATGCTCTTCGAGAGCGCGCTTGGGATCCGGGCCAGATGTGGGGTTGGGCAGATCCACTGGTCACTAATGCTACGCAGGCAATATATTCAAAGGTCTTTACCGTATTCGGAATCATCACCCTTGGCGTGGTGGGTCTCTACCTGATCTGGCGCTCCCGGAACGCCAACATGTCAGGCGCGATGACGACCGCCGGCTGGGCGATCTTCGTCATGGTGGCGGTAACTGCCATTGCCGCCTGGCCAATACGGTCTGCTCATTTGGCGGACGACGCGCTGACAACCACCCTGAGTACCGTCCATCAGGCGGTAGGACCTGCCCATGGCTGCCCGGAAGACGATAGTGGATGCCTCGACAACCGACCGCCAGCGGTCAGGTCCGGCGACACGGTCGTTGAATCGCTCCTGTACAAGAACTGGGTTCGGGGCGCACTCGGGTCGGCTGATAGCGAAACAGCTCGGAAGTATGGGCCGCCGCTCTACGAGGCAAAGTCGCTGAGTTGGACTGACCTCGATCGCTTGGCAGCAATGCCCGACCCTGTGGCGCGCCAAAGCGAGCGCGAACGCATCATTCGCGTAAAACAGCAGAACTGGATGAAGGTCGCGGAACAGATCCGAACCGAGGACCCGGACGCCTACGAGTACCTCCGCGGCACGAAGGGCATGGAGCGAATCGGCGCCGGCTTCGTCGCGATCCTCTCGGCTATCTCCTTCGCAATCTTCGACATCGTCGCGTCCATCCTGGTCCTGCTCGGATTTTTGATCTTCCGGTGGGCGGTGATCGCCGCCCCCGCTCTCGGAACAGTCGGCCTTCTCCGCCCAGCCAGCGCAGGCCTCCGTCGGCTCGCCGGCTCGGTCCTTGCAGCGGTCTTCAACATTGCGATCTTCGGAACAGGAGCAGCCGTCTACCTGTCCGCAGTAGATTTGATCATGAGCACGCCCAGCCTCCCCGGCTGGCTCCAGGTCGTCCTCATGCTGCTCTGTGGCATCGTGGCGTGGATCCTGCTCCGCCCGTACCGACGAGTGACCCAGCTCGGTGGCAACACCCCGTCGAACGGCTGGGCTCGCGCATTGGTTCGTCCGGCGGCAGCGACCGCAGCGGCAACTGCTGCTGGCGGAGCTGCGGCTGGTGCCGCCGTCGCGATCGCCGGGAGGCCGGAGACGCGCCCCGATTCGCCCGCCGAGAACCGACCTGTGGTCACGGAGACCATTCGGCGCGAACTCGTTCGCAGCGAGGCCCTGCCGGAGCAGCGCCGCTGGTCCGATCCGAACATTCCCGAGGCCGCACCGGCTCAAGCCCTCTATCGGCCTGACGCCGCGCGGGAATCCGCGTCGGAGCCGAGCTCCGCCAGGCCGGTGGTGAGAGCAGAGGCGAGATAATCATGCGCGCGGTGCTCACGGGAATCCTTCGCTCTCGAGTCGGTGTCGCCCTGGTTCTCGCCGCAATCGTGCTCATCTTGGTGGGTGCCGCACGCCTGTTCGGTGACAAGGCGTCGAACACAGGCTGGTCGCCGGATTCGGTTGGCCAGAGCGGCCTCGAGATAACAACCACGAAGAGCTACGGCCCGGACGACGGTGTGGTGTCGGCGATGCCGACGGTCAGCCCGAGCGTCGCCAAGGGTGCAGCGTCTCCGGCTCAGGTCGCTTCCGCCTTCGCCGCCAGCTGGCTGGAGCGCAGCCGTACTTCGGACAAGTGGCTCGACGCGTTACGTCCGCACTGCACCCAGCAGCTCATCGATCAGCTCAAGGACGTGGAGCCGAGCAGCGTACCGGCCAGCAAAGTCACCGGTGCCGTAACACTCGTCGTCTACTCCGAGTCCGCAGCTCAGGCCAGCATTCCGCTCGACAGCGGGCGTCTCGTGCTCCGACTGGTCGGGCCTAGCGGTCACTGGTTCGTCGACGGCGTCGACTGGGAGCGGACATGAGCGCCGACGACCCGGACCCCGTGGTGATGGAAGCCGAGGAGCACGAAGCGCTACGCGGCCGCCGACGCCGGCCGCGCCCCGCTCTCTGGATCGCCTTAGTCGCGACCCTCGCGCTGCTCTGCTGCGGTGGCGGTCTGGGCGCGTTCACCCTCGACCAACTCGGCGGCACCAACGTCGGCGACAACGCCTTCACCTGCGGCCAGAAGGGGGTCATCGATCCCAACAAGGAAATGCCGCGGATCGGACCCTATGGCGAAGAGCAGATCCGCAACGCGGCCATCATCATCAATGTCGGCCACGAAATGAAGATCCCACCACGAGGTTGGATCATCGCGGTCGCGACCGCCATGCAGGAAAGCAGCCTGACCAACCACGGTTTCCTGGGCGAACGCAATGACCACGACTCCTTGGGCCTGTTCCAGCAGCGACCGAGCCAGGGTTGGGGAACGCCGGAACAGATCATGGATCCCCGGTACGCGTCGAAGAAGTTCTATCAGAAACTTCTGAAGGTGGCGGACTGGGCGACGATTCCGTTGACGGTCGCTGCCCAAGCCGTTCAGCGCTCCGCGTACCCAGATGCTTATGCGAAGCACGAGCCGCTCGCGACGACGATCGTCAACACGCTGGCTGACGGCGCCGGCCTCGCGGCCGCAGCCGCCGCGGATCTGAAGTGCGCCGGGCCTGGGGAGATCGCGGCCTCCGGCTGGACCGTGCCGGTCAAGGCTGGCATCGTCTCCGGCTTCCGCACCGCGGACCGGCCCACCCACAACGGCGTCGACCTCGGCGCCTCTCGTTACACGCGGATCCGCGCGGCATCCGCTGGCGTGGTCATCGTGAGCAAGTGCGACGTCGGCAATTGCGATCACGACGGCTCGCCGAGCACTCCAGGCTGTGGCTGGTTCGTCGACATCCTGCACGCCGACCAGATCATCACCCGCTACTGCCACATGGTCCAGCGACCGTTCGTCTCAGTCGGCGATCGCGTGTCAGCTGGTCAGATCATCGGCCTCGTAGGGACGTCTGGGCACTCATCTGGACCACACCTGCATTTCGAAACGCACCTCAACGGCGACCGGTCGTTCGCCGGCGGGGTCAATCCCGTGCCGTTCATGGCCGCCCGCGGCGCGCCCCTCGGAGAAGCACCCTAGCCAAGCGGAGTTACACCCCATGACCGAAGCGGACTTCGCCAGCTGGGCCAACGAGCTCTACCGTTGGCCCTCACCCATCGTGCCGGTCCCGGCCATGAAGTACACGGGCACGCTTCGCGGGAAGCGCGTCATCGTGGGTCTGCCAGGTCACGGGTGGCGCGCCGATCTCCGCGCAGATTCACTGGTACGCCAAGAGTCTCGAAGCCTCGTGCCCGTGATGCCGGAGGCCGACTGGTATCGGGCTGAGCAGGACCGGATCGAAGTCTTCGCGCCCCTGATCCCAGCCGAGCGAGTCTGGGTGGAAACCATCGGCGATGACAGCGCCGATCCGAAGAAACAGGGACCGGTCAGCCTCGACGAGCCACCCGTACGCCGAGCCATCCGTGCCGAAGACGTTCCCTACCTCACCGGCCGACGCCTCGTCGCGATGCCCGAACGTTCCGATGACTTCACCGCCGAACGCGGGCTGCGTGCCGTGACCGAGTCATATGCGGGAAAATCTCAGCCCCAGGTACGCGTCGCAGCCGAAGGTGACTGGTATCGGTGGGCGGCAACGGGTCTAGTCCCGCCCACTCGATCGGTGTATCTCAGCCTGCTGTGGGTGGAGTAGCGGTAGGAGCGTTGCTCGGGGTTGGGGACGGGTCCGGGAGCTGCTCTGCGCCGCAGACGCGCCAGCCATCCTCCTCGACCATGACGAAATCCCAGTATTGAAGACGATTTACCACAAGCGACCCATTCCCGACTCGGAGTTGAAGCTCCGTCGCTACATGAGAGCCACCTTGGGACGTCTGAGACCGGCCAAGGACCACCTGAATCGTGGTTCCCTTTTCGACTTCCTCTGACTTGATCCTGTCCCGCAACTTGGAAAATTCGTGCAAATCTGCCCGTCTGCCACATGTGTAAAGCGATGCTGCGGCATCGTCCCGCTTGTGCAGGTATGCATCGACGAACTCGCCGATCACAACGTCGGGGTGGCTGCGGTCGATCCTCGTTGCCTCGTCGTACGCTCGCAGGCCCACGATTCCGGCGCCAACTCCACCGATGCCGACCGCAATGACTCCAATAAGTACCGCCTTCTTTAGCTTTCCCATCGCCACGTCCACAGGGTATCCGTTGACGGCGTCTGCAGCGACCTCCTCACCGATGACCGCTGCGGCCGCATGGCAGTCGCCGATGGCTCAACGACGCCGCCGCAGGACGAGGACACCCGCAGTGCCAGCGACAGCGACCAGCACGAGAAGGCACAGAAGCCCTCCAAGCGCTACATGCCAAGGCTTTAGCCCGCCGATCAGGGCACCACTTGGAGCTGTAGCCGTTGCCTTGACCGTGGGACCGGCAGACGGCGAGTTGGTCGGAATGTTCTCGGTCAGCGCGTCGACGACGTTTATGACCCCAAAGCCGTAGACCTCATCGCGACCTATAACACCCTTGTCATCTGCAGTGGCCGTGAGCCGGTGAACAACTTCCTGCCCTGACAACTCTGGAAACTTGGCGCGTACAAGGGCGACGGCACCCGCGATGATCGCAGTTGACTCGGATGTCCCTGACCCGAGTGCATACTTTCCGCCGGGGAATGTGCTCGAAATGCCATCACTCGGAGCACAAAGGACAACTTCCGCGCCGGTGACCGAGACCGATGAGTGCTTGCCTAGTCTATCCACCCCGCAAGCAGCAATGACGCCTGGATATGCGGCGGGATATCCGACGGCCGCGTCTTGTGCAACGTTTCCAGCACCAGCGATAACAACGATATCGCTAGCTAGTGCGACTTCTATCGCCTGCCGTAGGAGCGGATCATCCGGACCGGCCGACGATATGGAAATTACCTGGACGCCATGCTCGACCGCCCACCGAATACCCTCCGCGACGGTCGAGGACGTACCGCCGATCGATGTGAACGAGCTGTTGATAGGGACAATCTTTGAGGCTGGCGCAACACCCGCAACCTTCCCTGACCCGACAATGAGCCCAGCCATTTGTGTGCCGTGGCCGCTGGCGTCGGTACGTCCATCACCGATGCTTACTTGTCCGCCAGCGCTAAAGTCGGCCCCGGCGAGAATGCCTCCCTTCAAGTCGGGATGCGTACTGTCGACACCACTATCAATTAGAGCCACGGTGACACCAAGGCCGGTACTGACCTTATGAGCAGCGGCGAGCCTCAGGAAATTCGCATACCACTGGCCGTTCTTGAGATCATCTGCGCTCGCCGGGGCGGCTTGCAGGAGGACGCCGAGGAGCAGAGCCATAGCAGTTGCGCAGGAACTGCGGCAAAGGCTGGAGCGCCTCATGACAACCCTTCGTTCCATGGAAGCATGTATCGGTTGTACCAATCTTCGAAGTCCTGTCGTAGATGGTCCTCTTCCTCGATCTCCGCTTCCTCGACAAAGAACGGGCCCATCTCACCGATGACCGGTGGCACGCCTTCATCGACCTGCCACTGCTCGGTAGCCATACGCTGTCGGCTTGCGATACCAGAGCCTGCGCCCGCCGCACCCGGACTTCCCATTGGGTAACCCATCATTCCCGGACTGCCGGTTGCACCTGAGCCGAGAGAGCGGCCTTGAGCGCCGAGTCCTCCAACCGAACCCGACGGCTGCCCTCCGAAAGGCAACAACCGACCGGTGGAGGATGTAGCAGGACTTGGAAGGATCCAGGCGCCGCCGTAGGGAGTCGTTGCAACAATGCCTGGCGGTACAGGCAGAGTAGAAGGGGGCGTTATGGGGGTGACCCCCACTGACCCCGTGCCGCCCGCGAGGGCCGGTCCTTCCGAAGGGCTAAAGCCTGGAAGCGGCGGAACCGGCTTCGAGCTTGGGAGTGCCGACGTTGCCGCATGAGTTTTACCGCTTCGCGGCGACGTTGGCGTGCCCGAATTGGTCTCGTCGGAAATCACTCTTGTCGTACCGGGATCCTGGATGTTGTGATTCGCCGCCGCAGGCCAGTAGATTTGCGTACGCAGGTCGGCGACTGTCGAGTCCAACTCCTTCATCACCTGCCGACCCTGCTTGTTGAGCGCCACCGCTGCCGGGTTCCAGTCGTTCGGCACGAAGTCGACGGTCACGGTCTGCCATCGGTCATGGATCGGTGCAATCTTCGTGCGCGCGGTGGCTATCGCCGAGACTATGCCGTCCAAGGTCTTGGCCGTGGTCTGAGCACAGAGTGCGTCCTGCCACACTGATTTGGCATGATCGTCAAGCTTGGTCTGAGCCTCTGCCGCGGTGATCGAGGCACTGGCCGGCCAGATGGCGGCTAGCTTCGGACGCAGCTCAAGGATGCGACGATAGTGGTTCTCCAGCGCGTGACCAAGCAAACGTAGCGCTGACACCTGGTTCCAGGCTTCGTTGAGGTCGTCCCGAAAGAGGATGTCCTTCATCCGCTGTACGTCGAACGCCCTTCCCCAAGCGATTTCGGTCGACTCCAACACTGTCGCTGATGGAAGTGGTGGCGGTGCGAGGTTGGAGGTCGCACCGTCCGCCAAGGCGGTCACCGATGATGACGTGGACTCGTCGGAGTATTCGCCCGAGCGGGTCATCGTCGAAGTCGCCAGTGCCGCGGCGACTCCATCCACCGAACGGTAGTTCTTGAGCACCTGCTCAACGGATGCCAGAAGGGCACGTGCGTTGGCGACATGCACATGCAGGTTGCCTACGTAGCGCGAGACCGCACCGGTGAAGGCGACATTGCTGGCTTTCACGTGTCCTTGGACGTCGAGGGCGGCGAACCCGGTTCCGAACCGGGCGCCGCAACCGACGCCGAGCGCAGCCCGTTCGCCGTCGGGCACTAGGCCGACGTCTACATCGGAGCTGAGCTTGGTGAACAAGTCGGTCACCGCTTGCAGGTTGATTGCGATTCCACGCACCGTCATCGATTTCCCCCATCGCCGCAGGAGGCAGCGTAAACCGCATACGGCATCGATGAAAGGCCCTGTGGATAACTACGAGTACTCAGCTGGTCACACAGGCCGCGCTGGACAGAACGGGCACCCGCCGGGATAGTGGCGCGCATGACGGAGCCCTCGATCCAGCAGCCGACCGCGCCGCCTGCGGATATGCGTATTCCGATCTCTGACGCGTTGGTGATGCTCGGTGGCGTCATGATTCTGGGCTTCTCGTTCGGCCCCTTTGTGAGTTATCAGCCGGCCACTCGGAACAGCACGGCTCTGGATTATTCGGCGTGGGAGTGGATCGGGTTCCTGGCTCCGCTGACCTGGTTCGTCGTCGTTGGCGGCCTGCTGTTGCTGGCGCTTGGTCTGTCGCGGGCGCTCAATGGTGACCGGAGCCTGCTGACGTTCCGCACTAGTCAGCTTCAACTCGTCGTGGCGGCGTACGCGGTTAGCGTCCTCATCGGATATGCGCTGACGGAAAAGAGCTCGGAGACGACGTCCTCGGCGGAGTTCATGGGTGCCCGGCTTCAGGTCGGCGCGACTACCGTCGGCGAGTTCGGGTGGGGCGGCGTACTGATGTTGGTGGGGGCACTTGTCGCATTGGTGGGGGCGCTACTCAACCTTATGAGGCGCGGCGAGGGCTGACGACTTCCCGATCGACACGCCGCCCGGCAGCCGTCTGGTTGCGTATTCGGGCGCGAGGATGATCGGCGTGGATCGTATCGAGCTGCTCATCCTCGCGGTCGGCGCGCTGGTCGTGGCGCTGCCGCTCGCGTCGAAGCTCGGTTTGCCGTATCCCGTGCTGCTGACCCTGGTCGGGGTTACTGCGGCGCTCATCCCCGGCGTACCGGAAATCGAGATCAATCCGAACTTCGTGCTCCCCTTCCTGTTACCTCCGCTGCTGTGGGCCGCCTCTACGCGTACAAGTTGGGCTCATATTCGCGCGAACCTGCGGCCGATCTTGACGCTGGCGGTGGCGCTGGTCGCGGTGAGCGCGTTCGCGGTGGCTGCAGTGTTGTCGAGCCTGTTGCCGCAGGTGCCGTGGGCGATCGCGTTTGCGCTGGGCGCGGCTTGCGCGCCGCCTGACCCGGTGGCCGCGACCAGTGTGGCGGGGCAGCTGGGGTTGCCGCACCGGATGGTCGCGGTGATTGAGGGCGAGGGCCTGGGCAATGACGCGACTGCGCTGACGCTTTTCAATACGGCGCTGGCCGCGGCGGCCGTGGGCGGGACGATTTCGCTGGGGAGCGCGGGGCGCGAGTTTCTCGCGGCGTCGGTGCTGGGCATCGGGATGGGGCTGCTGTTGGCGCTGGTCGCAGGCAAGATTCTGGACTGGCTGACCGATCCGGTGCTGGCTGGCGCATTCACGGTCGTGCTTCCGTTCGCCGCCTATGCCGCGGGCGAGGAGATCGGCGGATCCGGGGTTCTCGCGGTGCTCGCGATGGGTCTAGTTTTGGGCGGAGCTTTCTACCACGTTCAGGACGCGGAGTCCCGGCTCGTGGGATCGGCGTTCTGGGCCACGCTCGACCTGCTGCTCACGTCCATCGCCTTCATCCTGATCGGACTCGAGCTACGGCCGATCATCGAGGACGCCGGCTCCGACATCTGGCGGCAGATTCTGATCGGCCTCGGCGTCGCGGCCGTTCTCATTTTGGTACGCATGGTGTGGCTGGTCGCGTCCGGCCTGTTCGCCCACCGTTTCCTGCGTAGTACGGTGCCCGGCGATTGGCGGGAAGCGGTCATCCTCGGCTGGGCCGGCATGCGCGGAGTGGTGACGATCGCCGCCGCACTGTCGCTACCTGCCGCAACGCCGGAACGCGGAACGCTCATTCTGATCGCGTTCGTCGTCGTCATGGTGACCCTGATTTTGCCCGGCATTACGCTTCCGTGGCTGGTCAAGCGGGTTGGCGTCGCGACCGCCGATCCGGAGAGGGCGACTCGGGAAATCGCCGTACGCGTCGTCGGCGCGATGAACGAACGCATCACCGAGCTGCATGCTGACGGGGATCTCGATGACGAGGGCGCCGAGCGGTGGCGGCAACGCGTACGGCGCATCGTGGCCATGGTCAGTCCAAACCCTGAGACCGAGAGTCTTGTGGAGGAACGCGCTCAGTTTCGGCACATGCGCGCGGTGAACCTCGAACTCCACGCCGCCGCCCAGGCCGAGGCGCTGCGACTCCGAGCGGACGAGGGAATCGACCCGGCCGCGGATGACCGGATCTTGCGCATCATCGACCGTCAGATCGCCACTACCTAAACCAGTACTTGCTAGCAAGTACACGGACGGGTGGCTCACAAGACGGCCACTAGTGTGTCAAAGTAGTGGCGTGCGGCCTTCCGTCCAATTCCACAAATTGGGAAGTACGCACCCAGCTCTCCCGGTCCTGGTCTGCCAGAACCGGGAGAGCCCTTTGTTCCGGCTCGCCTTCGCGCGCCTGCCTCTCGCGCTGGGAGGCTTCGCGTGATCAGGTACCCCTGGTATGCGTCCGGCAGCCGATTCCGATGATCAAGTTCCCGCCATCTGCGCGAACAGGGGTATTCGCGCATACGAGCGGTATTTGATCTAGAAACGCAGGCGAAAATCGCAGACCACGGGCACTCAACCGTGGGCTCGCCTTTTGTCCGAGCGCTGCTCAGAGCATTGATCGAACAGCCGCCAGCACCACGGGGTCCCCACAGCCCTTCCTGAACCCCGCGATCCGCCGATCGATGTCCCGCTGAAGCAGCCGCTGGCCGATCCATTCGGCGAGCGGCCGGATCAGCTTCGGGCGGCACCGGAAGTTGTATCGCCAAGTCGCGATCGCGTGGCCGGGTTCCTCGGCCGGGGCGAAGCGCCAGCCGCCGCCCATCATCTCGAAGAACCACGGCCCCTTGACCATCTTCATGCCGACGTTGCTCGGCGGGTTGTACGAGACATATTCGCTGATCATCGTGAAGCCGTGTCGTGACCGAGTGAACGTCTGGACGCCCTTGGCCGGCTTGGTCGCGCCGTTGAGGAAGTGCTGTTCGCGTACGAACGGGTCCCAGCGGTAGCGGATCTGGCCCGTTGTCTGGGAGACCGCGTACGCGACGTCTGGTGGGACGGGGATGATGAGGGAGGCTACGACGACCGGCACCTGCCTATCTTCACCTGTGAGTTATCGCCTCGGCGACCGGCGGGTGGCCGAAGACATCGTCAGCGCAGTCTTCGCAATACCCTTCGAAGCCCTCGGGGCCCACGAAAGAAGTGCAGCCAGTCATGCGACAGATCTTGGCCGCGGGCTTCCCGATTACTCGCCAGAAGTTTCCTGGATCGGCTGAGTACACAGGAACTACCGAGAAGACAGGTTTTGGCCACCGTCGACGGTCTGGCTCCATGAGGTCGGCGAGCGCGATCCAGGCATCCTTACGTGTGAGGAAGAAGCCCAGCAGGACCGGATCATCGTCGTTCGGCCACCTGGCCAGCGGACCTGGTCGGGCGTGGCCTTCAACTTGTTGAACGGCGCTATTCACGGCTACACATTCGAGGAGCTGATCTGTTCAGCGGCCGCAGCGATCGCTTCTGGGGTGGGAAGATGCACGCTTCCAAATAGAGGAGCCTGCCCCAATCGGATGTGCTGAACAACGAACGTCGGCGATGCGCCGGCAAGAAGCGACTCCGCATGTGCCTTTCGACCGGTAGGGCCGTCGCGGAATTTGTCATTTCCGACATAGACCACAAGGGCCGTGTTCCCGCACCAAGCATCCACCCTGAACAAAGCGTCGGCAAGCGGATGAAGTCTGATGTCGAGACCCTGGCTACGGAGATTGGTCACAGTCCACAGCTCGCGCAGAAATGAGTAGTATGCGTTCCCGATTCGCCAACGGATCGCCTGCTCGATATCCGATCTTGGATGTCCGGACCGCTCAAGGCCTGCCTTCAGAGCTGCGACAGGGCTGCCGAGCATCGCAAATCCATCCGGATCATGGCGTGCATACTCACGGAAATCCTGCCAGCGTGGAATTTCTTCGGTGGCCTCCATCATGTGATGCAGCACGTGAGTAAACGCGAACTCTGGGTTCCAATTGACGACGCCAGAGACTGATTCCGCAATGCGGCGCTTGACCTCGCCGAGTGCGTGGTCGGTCGAGCGACAGGCACGCTCGACCTCCTCGGGAACAACTTCGTAGATCTTTCGAGTAATGTGCCCTTCGACTACCGGAACGACCTGTCGATAGCGCGGATCGGCCTGCCATCGTCCAAGGACCCGCCGGGCACGTGGTGCACGACAGAAGAGGTCGACGACATCATCGGCTGTCGTAACCGGCGTCGGGGCGGCGCCAGTCGGCATGGGAGAGAGCTCCTGAGGGGGTAGGAGTACTCCAAGCGGAGGTGATCTATCTCCGACTATGCCAAATGCTGTCGAGCCTCGCCGCTCGACTTATTCGTTCGTTGGGGTCCGTGTCGACTCATCGCGAAACGATCAACTCTTACGCAGGTAGGGCTTTAGGTGATTGGCGATCGCGCGCGCCAACGCCGAGGGGACCGCGTTGCCAATCTGCTTCGCAATCTGGATCTTGGTCCCACACCAGAGGAAATCATCCGGAAAAGTCTGCAGCTTCGCTGCCTCGAGCAACGTGATCGGACGGTTCACGTTTGCCGGGTTCTCGCGCCCGATCCACTGCGGATGCAGGTACTGACCCTTCTCCGGCTTGTAGAACTCGGTTCGGATCGTGAGCGACGGCGCGTCCCAGCGCATGCGTCCCATGACGTCCGTTGTCCCGGTCTTCTTGCGTCGCCAGCAATCAGAGAGGAGGTGATCGGGAAGATTGAAGCGGCCGCCGCCCGGAGGAATGTGATCGTATCGTTCCAACGATCGGGGGGTCGGGTTGCGTCCGATATGAAGATCGAGGCCCTTGAACTGTCCAGGAACGCGACGGCCGAAGAACTCGACCTCCGAGTCGGGAAGCTCGGTCGTCTGCGGCACGGTAGGCAGGCCCTCGATCGCATCTCGCACCGTCGCCCACGGCTGCAGATACACGCTGTCGAGGGTATCCCCGCGCGAGTGACTAGGCCCTGGCAGGTCGATCTTCCCGATCCGCGATCCGATCACGATCGTGCGGGTGCGTCGCTGCGGCGCGCCATAGTCGGCGGCAAGAAGGAGCTCGTGCGTGAGTTCATACTCCTCGAGTAGGCCGCCTGGAGATGACTCGGCGAGGAGGAGTTCGAACTCCGCAGAAGAGCGGAAGCGGTCGACGTTCTCGATGACGAAGACCTTCGGCCGCGCGTGTCGGACGAACCGGATGTACTCCTTCCACAGTTTGTTTCGTGGATCGTTCACATCGCGGCTTCCGAGGCCGGAGAAGCCCTGGCAGGGAGGGCCTCCGATGATGATCTCCGCGTCGGGAACATCTCCGTCGGGGATCTCTGCGATATCGCCCCAACGCATGTGATCTTCGCCGAAGTTCGCCGCATAGGTGCTTGCTGCGGCGAAATCCCACTCCACCGCCAAGATCGGCTCATACTCGCCAGCCGCGACAAACCCAGATGTCATCCCCCCACACCCGGCAAACAAGTCGATCATGGAGATGGGCTTCGGCATACGGAACAGATTAGGCCAGATCCACGCCCGGGCGATGTACTCCGAGCGCCCAATTTCGCCGGCACACTTGTACGATCTCTGCGATGCCAGGTGCGGCTACCATGGGATCCTCATGCTCCCAAACTCTGATCGACACCCATCCGGCCGCCTCAAGGCGCCGATCCGTATCGACATCTCTTGACTGATTTCGCTCTATCTTCGCCTGCCAGAACTGGTCGTTGTTCTTCGGCCAGGTGGCGTGCCGAGGGCAACCGTGCCAGAAGCACCCATCGACGAAAACAGCCACCCTGGCCTTCGAGAAAACGATGTCGGCTTCTCTGCGGAGCTCGGGCAAGGGGCGCCGATGTACGCGAAATCTCATCCCGATCCGGTGAAGCTCGCGACGCAGCGCGACCTCAATTTCGGTGTTCCGCGAACGCTGGCGGCTCATCCTTGATCGGATTGCATCGGTAGTCGGCAAGCGCTCCGAGGTCGCGGCGCGGCTTCGAGTCATCGATGCGGTCCCTTCGGTCCGATTTGCGAATCATACTCCCGTCGGGGGCCTAGCTCTGCCGCAGTGTCACCGGGTGGAGCCTCGTCGTCTCCGCTCGATAGCTCTTACTCGTCAGCGAAGCTACCGCTGAAGAAGCCAAGATCGCCGACGACCATCGCTCGATCGAGCAACGTGTTGTTGCGCTCGCAGCTCGTCTCCGGGAGTAGGACGCAGGCATGACAGGCGGCGAGGTTGAGATTGTCCGTACCGCTCGAACGGGCCTCCATGCACAGCGGATCGTTGGAGCACCACTCGGCTCGTTCGAGCGCTGACCGCAGCGACTGGGCGAGGCGTTCAGGTTCTCCCTGAGCGACGAGGCCGCCGAGGCTGCCGGCGGAGTCGCTCGTCGCCGTGTAGATCAACAATCCGGCCATCTCGTTGTCGACGTACAGGCGCTCACGCAAAGCCGAGGCAGGGTAACCGCCGTCGAGGCTCCACTCATTTATCAGAATGTGTGCGAGCGTGTGCAGCAGAAGAAATCTCGGCGTCACAGGAGATTGGACCAGCCGGTCATCCTGACCTGTCGTACGCTCGCGCAGCAACCGGAGATGGTTATCACGAATCTGACTGCTGCGTTGCAGAACGGCAGACTGAGAACACCAGAGACGTAGCAGGTCAGTATCGAGACGAAGGAATACTCCTTCTCCACTTACCTCTACGGCCGGGAGCCAGTCGATCGAGTCGTCGACTTTGAGTGGAGCTTGACGCTGTCCATGATCCTCTTCAAGAGGCGTTGCTCCGCGAACGAACGCGGCAAGCGCGCGGACTTCTCGCAGACGCTTGACCAGCATTACGCTCACGACCCCTTGCGTCCTCAGCACTGCATTGTCGCTACCGGCGGGCTCGCATACGAATGTTTGATCCATCAATTGTGGATCCTCAGGATTGCCTTCCGTAAGACTCCTGTATTCCTGACGCCGGATCTCGGCGAAGGGAGGTGCCAAGGCTGAAGCTGGTATGGCAGCGGCTGACTCCTGAAGATGACGGACAACAGATAAGACTTTTTCTATTGTTGTCCCACGGAGCTTCGCTGGCCAATGCTGGAAGAACCAGCGGATGTTCTCCTCCGACGCCTCCCCAAGGTGGTTGTCCTCAATCAGCCGGTTGATGCCCTCGCTCCAGGGCGGGATTGTCAGGGCGCTGTGAACAACGGGGTGCCAGACCGATGACGATCCGCGCTGCATTACTCGAGGGAGCCGACTGCATATAACCTGGGTTGCACCATTCAGCCAAGGACTCCGGCCTTCACATTGGATCCTCAGGTCGCGCAACACCTGAGCGCGAAACGCGCCCTCCATCGAGACTTCGGGAACGCCGCAGCTGCATCTGACGACTATCGAGCGTAGTGAAGCAGTACTCCCATCGGAGTGAAGCGAGAGCTTTCCTCCGCAATGCCCTCCGGCGTGTTGATTGCCGCGATGTACCCATTTCCAGTAAGGAAAGTCGTCAAGATGGCCATGATCGCAAGCGAGGACGAAACGTGATGTGACAAGATCCACTTCGCACTCACCACATTGCGCTCCCCCTCGGGAGGAGTTGAACCTGCGGAATGGCTGCAGTGTCCGGCATTTCGGGCAGGAGTAGTAATCGGGGAATCGCCGCACGCGGACCCCGTCGGCCCCCGGTGTCGACTCGGGCGTAGGCGGCAACCGGAAGGAATTGACGTCAAGTGCCGCCGCCAGTCGATGTTCGCGAATAACCTGCGCGTCGGCGATGTTCCATGAATCGATGCCTGTGACGATGAACGATTCGTTGTCGATCGCGATCATAGATCCGACGCCATACGTTGTGATCAGCTGTGAGCGCCGAACCGCCCCCACATTTCGAGGCCCGATCTGCAGAGGCGCTCCGGAGGCTCGGCGTCGGCGAGGACCGGCAGGAGAAGTCATTTCAGCGCTCCCCGCGTGTGTTGTCGAGAAAAAGAGGCGATTCGGCATCGACATCGCGCAGGCTCCACAAGGTTGGCCAGCCGCGAGAGGGGTTGTCGGGTTCGTTGTACGTGCCTAGAAGCGATCGTCTGCTCCCTGGAGTTGCCTCGTATACAAGGCCGGGAGTCTCAGCTGCGAATTGCCACCAGTCCACGAAGTCATCGAATTGTTCGGCTGTCGAGGTTGCCTCAGCCGGAGATGTCGCCTCGACGCGGCTCAATATGAGCTGGCGAATCGTGGAGTTGATCTCGTCCACAAAGTCATCGACAGATCCTGCAGCTGCGTTGTCCGCAGCTCGAGGAATCATCAGTCGAGTCAGTGCGACGATCACCGCATGGAGCCCGCGGTCGCGTGCCCGTGCGGAGAACGGTGTAACGCTCGTCGACTCGACAGAGCGGTAGAGGGCCGAGTGGAATCCAGGAAACTCCTCATAGTGTGAGCGATCGCGGGAGCGTGCAGAGTTGAGCATGACTGCAATGAGCCCTGGGTGCTGCCGGCCGACTCGGCTCGTTGCCTGGATATATTCGGCGGTGGTCTGCGGTTGGCCCATCACCGCCATAAGCCCGAGCCGATTGATGTCGACACCGACCGACATCATGTTTGTCGCAAGAAGGATATCCAGTGCGTCGTCATGACCCAGTCGGTACTTCAGCTGTTTGAGGTAGCTTGGGATCGCCATCGAGTCGGCTCGGCTACTCAATTCGATCACGGCGTCGGCTCTGCGCTTCGGCTGACCATCGCGGCCCGCCAGCAACTCAAGTCTCCCCTGGACGTCGTCGCGGACCTGGAGATCGGCGGCGGACAGCAGGCGGAGGCTATTGAAGTAGCCCACTAGCGTCCAATACGCATCCTTGACAGACTCATCCGCGTGGGACCGATCCACGGCGTGCAGGAGCGCAGCGTAGGTCCTCACCATGAGTGTCGCCTGACTTGTGGCAGGCGCGAGCAACCCTACGTAACGACGTGAGGCCTTCACCACGGCTGGCGCTTCGACAGCGAACCATGAGTCCCTGGCGTCGAGGCCAGCGGGAGGAAACTGCCGAACCCTGCGATCGAAAAGCGCGCCGATCTGATCTGCTGCACGACGAATGGTTGCCGTAGATGCGACAATTTTCGGACGCTCTGCGAGTTCGTCGATCGCTGTCTCATATAGACCAGTTAGGGTACCCAATGGCCCGGAGATCAGGTGTAGTTCGTCCTGGACGATGAGTTCCGGAGGCTTGACGTCCTCGTCGAAGTCCATGTTGAACAGCCGCGATGTCTCCGCTCGCCACGGCATAAGTGCGAACTTGTCCACTGTCGCTACTACGACCGACGGATGGGCGTCGTACACCGCTTCATCGATCAGATGAACCGGGAGTCCGGAGCCCTGGCTGAACATGCAGTCCAGGTTCGGGCATCGGATGATCATGCGCTTCGCCTGCCGCTGGATCTGATAGTCATCCACGGTAAGGTCTTCACCACACCATGAGCATTTTTCCAACTGCATTGGGTTCTCGCTGCTGTTCGGCAGGCTCGTCCGTGACCGCCGACGCAGCTGGAGCTGTTCCTCAGCGCGCTCGAGTGTGTTGGGCGTCGAGGATCGTCCTACCCACATGCCGATCGAGACTGGCGTCGGTCCCAGCTGCGTCATGAGCTCTCTGCGCATCGATTCCATCGCGCAAATCAAGATCGAGGCGCGCTCGAACTGCTGGAGTGTGAGCAACCGCAGGGTGTAGCGCATGAGGACAGTCACACCCTGGCCATCGAGTCCATCCCGGAGACGGCGGTAGAAGATCGTGAAGGCGATCAGGCCGAGGTATGCCTCTGTTTTGCCACCGCCCGTCGGGAACCACAGAAGATCGGCGACGCCACGGTCCGAATGTCCGTCGTCGACGAGGCCTTCCAGACACTGCAAGAAGAATCCGATCTGAAACGGACGCCAGCGTACTTGGTCGGGATCAGGTTTTCCCTCCCTCTTGCCCTCGATCCACTTCGCCCGGGCGTGCTGAATTGCCATGGCCTGATTGGCCAATTGGAAGGCCTCGAATACTGCGGAACGATCTGGATCAGCCAGGATCGCGACCCCGCGTCGCATACGGTTCAGTGCTTCAAGGCACAGCTCGATCTGTACACGAGCGATGCGAACGAACTGCTCTTCGACAGGTTCTTCGATCTCCTTCTCACGTGCCCTGATCCAGTCTTCGTATCCGCTCAGGAAGCTGTTGAACGCCTGGACGACCTGGCCGCGTTCTGATTTGCCCAGCCAGGACATGTCCAGGGCCGGCCCGTCGATCGCTGCGTTGGAGTCCGTCAGCAGTACCTCATATGTCGGAACGAACTCGGTACGAATCGAGGCCACCGCGGCCCGAGTGGCCAGCGAAGCCTGGATCGGTGGTGGCGACCAGTCGTAGGCGACCGAACACCCGTGCCCCGTCCCGAAGCGCGGTGCGTGACGATACAACAACATGCTCAGCGCAGTCTCGTCGTCGATCGATCCTGCACCGCGCATTCGCTCCACGAATGGCCGGGTGCCCTCGTCACCGTAGATCACGAGCTCGCACTGAAAAAAGCAGAACGCGTCCTGTAGATCGAACTCCTGAGTCTGGAACGTGTTGATCAGGGTGACCGTGGCGGTGAGAACCCCGCTTGGATCCGCAGTGCGGATGAGCGTTCGGAGCTCCAGTCCTTCCCAAACCTGGAAGCGCTGACCCACGTCGCCGTCTAGTTCAACGCGTACGGGTCCGCATTCGATCGGCTTCCGACGCCATTGCTCGCGCTGCTGTTCAGTGCTACGCGCGTCGCTGCGATGAGCTTCGATCGCAACACCTTGTTGGTCCTGCGGCACATACGCCGCAGCGCGCACCTTCACGTAAAGCACGCGGGTCACCGACGTGTCGACACTAAAGGTGAGTCCGATCGAAGACGGCTTGCGCCGGTTCGCCAGCACCACGCCAGCGTCCGCCGGCTCCTCGTCGGGATCGCCCCTGACGAGATCGGGAGCACCTTCGGCATCCTCCGAGCTCCAGGGCAAGTGTGTCTGGGGAAACAGGACGCCGACTGGGTAGGCAGTCACCGGAGCGTCCGTCACGAGCACCTCATCAGGACCTCCGAGCGGCCCAACGAGGTCGGATCGAAGGGCAGCGTACAACCCGTCGCGAAGTTCGTAGTGCGCATCAAAGGGCTGTCTCACGAACTCACTGTCCTTCCAAGACGAGCGTCGAATGGTTCCATTCGAAGCGGCCCAGGCCGCATAGACTCGGCGCCAGCCACACACCACGGTCGTTGAGGCAACTGCTGCGGGTGATCGCTGCGTCGCCTATGACGGTTTGCACAGCGTCGATCCACAACCCGGTGATGCGGTCCGGCCAGGATCGGATCTCCCATGTCGTACTGATCTTTAAGACTCGCCATAGATCCTGACGAAACTCTGGCGACCCCTCGCCGATCAGCTGACCGGAGTGGTAAATCCCGTACGGCGGCGACTCGGCTGGCGAAAGTGGAAGGTCATGTAGTCGGACAAGTTCGACTCGATCTCCCGGGCGAACTTGTGCCGCGAGGTGACTCTGGAGCCGAGCGGGGGTGTCGGATTGCGTCTTCGCGCCAGCCGGAGCATCAGAAGCTACGTCAAGCTCGGTGGCCTCGATGCCCAGCCGTTGCCAGCGTTCGCGCCCTGCGACGTACCAGCGTCCGCGTCGTGAGAGGCGACGCATCATCCAGGTCTGTGGCCGATCAATCCGGTATAGCTCATCTCGTGGCCTTGTCATGGCGACGTATAGCGCACGTGCCTCGGCACAAGGATCGAGTTCCTCCTCTCGCCGTTCGGACAGCGCTTCCGGCTCGGTGACGATTACCCGGTCGAACTCCAAACCCTTTGCACGGTGGACGGTCGATATCAGGAGCGTTTGCGGCGGCGCGGCTGTCAGCTCTCCCGGCAGCCGGCGCTCGCCGATCGCCCTTGACAGCCGCACCAGGTCGAGCTGGCCTCGTCGGTCACCAGCAACGCGACGCAGTGACCGCCACATTCGCACGGGTTCCATCTCGGCTGGTAGCTCGAGCGTCATCGCCAGGTCGAGGAAGTGATCTTCTGTGAGGTAGGTTGCCTCAGTCGCAAGTAGCAGCGTGTACAACCAGGACGGACTCCGTCGTGATCGCGACGATCGCTGGATTCCATGCGGAACTCCCGCCTGCCGGAGCAGCTCCGAGAGTCGAAGCACGTCGCCATTGGTCCGACAGAGGATTGCCGCACTGCCATCGAACTCCCGCATTGAGTCCCGTACGAACTCATCATCTATATTGCCGAAGGCTGGCATCTTCTGCAGTACAAGGCGCAGTTCCTCATAGATCGCGGCTGCCCGTTCCTCAGCTGCCGTTCGCGATCGAATAGCCGACAGCGCTCCGACTCGGCTGCCGAACGTCAGAGCAGCACCTGCCTCGTTGGTCCGGGCACGGAAATTGTCATCCAGCGTTACCTCGATGATCTCATCGACGAACCAATTACGTACCCACGTGAGGAAGCGGCCCGCCTCAAGGTGCCGGTCATCGGAATCGACGATGGAGAAGCCATAGACAAACTGCGCCACATCGCCTACGACGGTGAACCCGCATTGTGGAGGGAACCGTTCGAGTAGGGTCTCCATCATTTCGCGCCGGACACCGACCAAATCCTGCACTTCATCGATGATGACGTGTAGCGGGAAACCCTGTTCAGTGGTCTCGACTCCGCCACCAGCGATAACTGTCGTCGCCATTTCGATCCGCAGGTCGTAGTCGGTGCCCTCCAGGTTCTGATTGCTCTGAAGCAGGAGAGCATTCGCCCAGGCATCAAACGTCGTCGCCCGTACGTTCCTGGCGGGGCCACCGTGTCGATCCAGACGCTCACGCAAAGCTCGAACAGCAGCGTCCGAAAAAGTGAGAACGAGAATCTCGCCGCCCGTCAGATCCTCCTGGTCCACCAGGTGCCCGAGACGGTGCACGAGCGTGGTCGTCTTCCCTGCTCCCGCTCCAGCAGTCACCAGAACTCGGGCATCCGCAGGCTGCTCGACGACAAGCCGTTGTTGCGTCGTCAGACTGATGCCACCATCGATCTCAGTCACGCGCGCCCTCCATCCACAGCTTCTCGAGATCCTTGAACGCCAGGCCGTCGCGGAAATTGGCGATGTTGTCTCGCACATCGAGGATTAGGCATTGCGGTTTGCCGCCATTACGAGTCCCGCGAAGACCGCGTCCGATCATCTGCTGGTAGTTCACCGCACTGAACACAGGTCGGGCGATAACTACAGCGCGAGTCGCCGGAGCATCGAATCCTTGCGAGAGGACACCGTAGTTTGTGATGACTCGGATCCGATTGGCTCGGAACGCGTCGATGCTCTGGCGACGCTCCGGGATCGATGTGGCCGAGTCGATGGCCATCGAACGAATGCCGCGGTCATTGAGCTTGGCCGCGAGGAACTTCGCATGCTGCACTGAAGCTGCGAACACCAGAATCGGCCACTCGGACGGCAGAGCTGCGATCTCTTCGACCAGCAACCTGTTCCGGCTTTCGTCCTCACCGAGCCGTTGTTCGGCTGTCTTTGGGAGGAAGCCGCTGAACACGTCGACCATCGCCAGCTCGTCCTGATTCAGCAAGAAATCTGCACCGATAAGCTCGCGATGCTCGACTCGCGCCAGTACACCGAGATCCTGGAGATGGGCTGTCGGGTCCTTGGGGAAGATCCCCTGGTCAAGGCGACGGTCTCCGAACCGCTGAACCAGACGCCGGGTCTCGTCGGCATCATTGCGATAAGGCGTGGCGGTCAGACCCACCAGATGTCGTTCGGTCGTGCGATGGGTCAGTCCGAGGTACTCGAGAATCCTCGTGTACTCCGGCGTTATGGCAGAGTGCGCCTCATCGACAAGGACGAGTGACGGCTCACGGAGCCAGGCGTACTCTTCAGTTCCGAGGCATCGATCTAGCTTCGCGTCGGTAGCTACGACGAGGTGGGGGCGACCATCCACTGGCGTGGCCGAGTTGGTATGCCACAGCCGGTCGATAACGAGCCGGTCATCAGGCCCGACCTTGTTCCAGACAAACTTCCAAGACTGAACAGCCTGCTCGCACAATTCATGCGTCTGCGCAATCCAGAGAATCGGGCCTGATGGCGTACCCGACTCTCGCACCCAGCGAATGACACCCTCCGCGGCAATGCGTGTCTTGCCGGCTGCGGTCGGCAGGCTGAGCATTGCGCGCTGGGGGGTTTGCTGGGCAAGCAGCCGCGTGAGCCGTGCCGCGATTTCCTCCTGGTAGTCGTGCAATGCGGGGAAGTCGATGGGCCCCTCAATGTGCTCACGCATCGGAGGCGTTGGGATCCGCAGACCAGCGAACTCCTCGGGGAGCCCCAACTCGGCTACGAATCGCAGGGCGGCCGAGCCACCGTCGAAATGCGCCGGAGTGCCTATGAGCGCCCTATTTGCGATGTCCTTCGCATGTGCGCGAAGGACGCCGTCACCGTGCGCACCGTAGGCCAATTGCGCGAGCCTCCGATGGTCAGGCTGGAGGCCGGTCTCGCCGGCTTCACTGTCGACCAGGCCACTGGGCAGCCCCATCCGCAAACTGGTTTCGTCGATGAGTAGGGCAAGTTTGGCCGGGATGTCATCAGCCTGCCGGATTGCTTCCTTGCGCTCCCGGGCGGCCAGCTCCTCCTGCTGCCGTCGGCCAGCGTCGATGACAGCGCGGCACCCCGCAGGACCCAAGCCCCACCCGAAGAATCTATCGGCAGTGACAAGCAGCTCGTCGGGCGAAATCTCATCCGGTACGAGGAGTATGTCCTGCTGACGGTAGGAGTCGAGCGGCCGAGTGCGGGTTCCTTGTGGAGTCCGGATGATCTCTTCGAGTTCGCTGCAGGGCTGAAAGCACAGGTCCGCAACACGTGAGCCGAGACGCTGACGAAGCGCGGGGAACTCGTCAGTCAGTGCCGCCGGGGGGCCGATGGCCACTGAACGGACGCGCTTCTCGATGACGTCTACGACACGACGCATTCCCCACTCGCGGATCATATACTCGGCTTCTTCAATGTCCTGGGGGGAATCCACCAGCAAAGCCGGGTGGCCCTCCCGAACCAGCTCGGCATACTCGCCCGAGGTGAGCGCCACAGCAACGTCGCGGTCGGGACGCATCTCCCATCGGTCGCCGACGCGGCATCGCACCGTCGGTTCCTCGTTGAGCAAGTCGAGAGCGAGCCGGATCAACATTGCGTAGTTGCGACCCACGACAGCGTCGTCGGTGCTCATCCTTGTCGAGGCAAGCAGGGACGTCCAGCTCTCCTCAGGAACATCCTCGAGTCGCGTCGGCATGTCCAGCTTTCGGGCGACCTCTGAGTCGATCTCAGCGACCTTGAGAATGGATCGATGCTCCATCAGCTGCGGCCCGACGGCCTCGTCGATAGGCACGATTCCTTGTGACGTCCGCACTGTCCCGATGCGTGAAATGATCCATTTGAACGGGGACGGGACCGCGGTGCGAGTGGACACCTTCTCCCCAATCTGCCGAGACCAGCTGGCAATTACTCCGTCGCTCGGTACGGCGGCGAGAAACGCAGCCTTGCCCTCGGCAGACAACTTCTCGTAAACATGCATTGGGCCTGCAACCGGCTGGCCAATCAATTTCACAGTCTGGAGCTGAATCCGCTTCTCTGTTGGCCCAAGTTCCAGGCAGTAGGCTTCGTGCATCGCCTTGTGATATTCCTCGAACCAGGCTTCCCCTTCGGGACGAAAACCCAGTGTCGGAGCATCCGACATACCGAGGCTGCGCAGGAGTGCAAGGTCGTCTGCGTGATAGGTGACGTCGACGGTGCAACCGGCGTCCCGTGAGCCGTCGTGAGGTGTCACTCGGCCAGGTAGCAGGCAGTCTCGAAGTGTTCGGAACAGACCATCCACGGTCTTCACTCGAAGAGTCATGGGGATACTGGTGACTCGGTCGCGGATCGCCGGCAGCTGTTCCCTACCGCCAGCGGTGCGCAGCAACTCCCAGAAGCGAGCCCACGATTCTGCGTTGTAGCCGTTGAAGCCCTGGTCAAGGATGCTGTGGAATCGTCCTGCTGCGTCTGCCTCTCGAATGCCGAGCACTTCGAGGTCGTCCTGCATCGTGGCGTCAGCGGAAATTTCGGGGTCGATGTAGACGAGATCGTCGGCCAAACCGTCATCCGATGTCCTACGGAAGACCTGCCCCGACACCGGAGCTACTAATCGACCGCGCTCAGTGAGGACGATTTTGGCAGCGCGTGCTTCCTGGATCTGCCTGCGCAAGGGTGCCTCCGCAGAGGCAAGATCATGCTCGAGCAAGTGCGCCAATAGCCGCAAGGCAGCCTTCGAGGACGCCGCCTTGCCATCGTGGACGAGAGCCTCCAGCCATGTACGAACCGTTTCCGGCTCGCGGCGCGGTGCGGCCTCGAGGATGTGGTTGAGCTTACCGCGCCGAATGGTGGTGGCATCGACCGAATGGTGGACCCAGTCAACGGGGGCGCTGGAACTATCACGCCACAACCGGAGGGCTTCGCGGCTTAGTCGATCGGGGTGAACTCGGATCTCGGCCGGCTTCCGAAGTTGGCCGTCCTGGTCCGGCACTGAGGGATGGACTGCGGCTGCTTGCCAGATCTCATTGGTGAGGTAGCCGCACGCCCAGTTCGGCGATTCCTTGCTCCGGCCCGGGAGTAACGGCAGATACGCTGCTGGATCTTCGGGGATGACCAACCGTGGAAGTGAGTCCACCACAAGTCTCGCGGCTACTTGAATCAGCTCACCGTTGAGATGGCTGCTGTCGAGCAGGTTCTGACGATCCTCGTTGGTCTTCCACGAGGCGTTCAGAGCACCGCTGAGCGTGGTTGGATACTTCGTCGGGAAGAACGCCCAGAATGCGCCGCGATCGTTGGGGATCTGACCCAGCCGTCCGTGCTCGTTCTCGACCATCGTGTACTCGGGCACTGCCCACGACACGTCGATCACACTTCGGTCGTGAAGCTCCCCTGCGTTTTCGCGGGAGTCATCGCTAACTTGATGCGCGACTGTGAATACGCGGTACCGCTCCGAGCGTGCCTTCGCCCCACTTCGGATCTCGTGGATTGTGTGGAAGATCCCTTCGTGCTCGGTCGTGATCTCGCGACGAATCTTCGGCATATCCCGACGATCTTCAATGAGGATGGTTCCTACATGATTGGAGAAGAGCGGGAACTGGAGAGGAAACTCCTGGCTTCGCTCGGGAGCCACGCGTGAGTCGTGCTGGATGTCGCGGCCGAGGCGTTCAGCAGCGTTCGGCAGCAAGGGGAGTCGGACGACTGTCGTGGCCCACGCGAGCAACTCGGCCAAGACGGGATCCTCAGCTTCCGCCTGCGCGGTGTTGAGTGGACGCGCAAGCCGTAGGACCGGTGTGTCGCCGAGCTTCTCAACCAGGGATTGGCCACGTGACCGATAGCCAGCATTCACCGCTCGGAGAATTTCTGCCGCAGACCATGCGGCGTCAAAGCCGAAGGACCCGGTGCGGCTGAAGAACTCCGGCGCCTGCGTGACCGACAGGACAGACTTGATGCCCACGCCGAATCGCCCGATCTGGCCACCGCGCTTACGCGAGACGCCCATGCGCAGGATCGTCTCGGCGCCTTGGGCCGTCATGGGAGCGCCAGTGTTCGCGCAGTACAGGTAGCTTCCGGTGAGCACGACATGTATGCGACCTCCCCGATGCTCGGGAGACCGCATCTCATCGGCGGCGTTCTGCACCAGCTCGAACAGTTGCCGGTCACCGTAGCCGCCTTGATGGATACGACGTTCGCCGTTGGCGTCCTCTTCTACTCGATCGGGGTCGGCACCGTACGTGCTCAGGGCACGCCGGGACAGGTCAGCGACCCTCGCAAGCACATCGCCTTCCGGGGGTGGGTTCACGTCGATCTTGCTCCTAATGAAGGGCTCCGCATGCGCGGAGTAGGGGCTTTAGGGCATCGGCATCGCAAAGGCACAGCGGGCGAGGTCGATGGGTTTAGCCTCGCGGGCCGTGTGGATCGGCATGGGTGAGCCCATGGATGTACGAGGGCAGGGCGGGTTGGAACGAAGCTAGCTGCTTCGTTCAAGCACGGGAAGTCGCACGATCGATGTCGCCTCATGAGCTGATTGCGCGGTTAGGCTTCGCGTGAATTCTGCTGTCGCCGGAGTCGATCGGTCGGGAGCTGGAGTCCGACCAGGGGGCGCCGACGCGTTCGGACGCAAATGTAATTTGACTTGCACTGCGTTGTCAAATTTTGTTTGCTATGATCAGCTCAGCCCTGACGGAAGGGCTGGTCGGTGACGCGAAAGCGAGCAGCTTGTGGATGATCAGCAGTCCAGCGACTTCGGAACCTGGCTGGGCCGGCAGCTACGTCGGACCGGGATCAATCAGACGGACCTC
Source organism: Hamadaea sp. (assembly GCF_013362815.1). Classification (GTDB taxonomy): domain Bacteria; phylum Actinomycetota; class Actinomycetes; order Mycobacteriales; family Micromonosporaceae; genus Hamadaea. Next base: position 260,690 of record NZ_JABFVK010000015.1, read on the forward strand.
GCGGCGCAGCTCGGTCTCACGAGAGCGGCGGTCTCGGCCTGGATCACGGGTCGAGCCGAGCCCCGAGAGGAGGTAAAGCGCCGAATCGCTGCAATTCTCGGTACTGATACGGCGTCGGTCTACAACCTGGCCGATGTCATCGCCGAGCGCCCACGCAGGTGGCACCACCGTCCGGCGCACGCCGACGGCGGCCGAGAGTATGGAAATGTTGCGGCCTTCGCGTTCGACGCGGATCTGGCGGTATTGGCGCGCGAGGCTACGCAAAACTCGTTGGACGAGCGCTACGAGCTGGCGAAGCCGATTCGTGTTCGATACACGTTGCACGAAGTCACCGGTGAGCACCTGGAAGCGTTTCAGGCCGCAGTCCGTTGGCACGAGCTGTCGGACCATTTCGAACACGCGGCCTCGGCCCGCCAGAAGGTCTCGCGGAGCCTTCGCGCGGCGCTCGATGACCTCGCCAGGGACCGCAGGCTGCTGCTGCTGCGTATCGACGACTTCAATGCGTACGGACTGACTGGCCCTGAGTATGACGACGGGCGCTACTCCGCGGTTGTCCGTCGGCAGTTGGACAGCCACAAGAGCGACTCCTTTCGCGCTGGCGGCTCCTACGGCCTTGGCAAGGCGACATTGTGGGCGTCGAGTCGATTCGGGCTCGTCCTGATCAATTCGACCCTGGCGGTTCCCCATGAGGGCCATATCGAGCGGCGGGTCATCGGCCGGCTGGAGCTTCCGTGGAGGAAGGTCAACGGCGAGGCCTTCGCCGGACCAGCCTGGTTCGGCGAGCTGGACACCGAGCCACATCACAAGGACATTGCCCGCTCGTGGTGGGCCGAAGAACAAACGGTTCGCGACCTGTATCTCGACCGGGCAACTGCCGAACCTGGCACCTCGTTCCTCATCGTCGGCGCCCATGACGCGTCTGGCGATGCCAACAGTCTTCCCGAGATGCACGAGAAACTTGTGAATTCGTTGGCCGACGGATTTTGGGCGGCCATGGTTGGTGGCCATGCCGCAGAACCCTTGATGGAGGCCAGCGTCGTCACACTGCGTAATGGTCAGATCGTCATCCCCGAGCAGCGTGTCGACCCGCGAGAGCGTCATCCCGCCCTGACCCGTGCGCTGCAGGCCTATTTGAACAACGAGACGGTAAGGGAGCTGACATCGGGGGAGCAGGTCGCGAGTATCGATGTGCCGTTGACTGTTCCGCCGCTTCGAGGCGGCACTCGCGGCGGCTCCAAGGGCGCCGAGCACGAGGCCGTCCTGTTACTCACGCCAGCCGCGGACTCCGACATTCGACTCAACCGCGTGGTGTGTATGCGTGGCAACAGGATGACGGTCATGGAGCGGCGCCCGCGTGAGCTTCCTTTGGGCGCCGCGCCGTTCAAGGCAGTGTTGCTGGCGGGTCATGCAACCGGTCGCACTGGCGAAGACGTCGCTCTCGCTGAACAGTTCCTCCGTGCTTCGGAACCGCCCGAGCACGATCGTTGGGGTCGAACCGAGGAGCTGTCGTCCCTCTACGAGCGTGGCGCACTCAGCAGGCTTGAGGAGTTCCGGACAGAAATCGACAAGGCCGTTCGTTCGCTCGTCGGGCGTCGCGAGAGCAAGCGCGGTGACGGTCCGGCCGTTTTGCGAGAACTGCTTCGGTTGGATGCTCACGGGCAAGTGGGGTCTCGGCCGCCTCAAGGGGTGGCTACGGTCCGGAATGTCAGTGCCACCGTCGAGGCTGATGGAGCCTGGCAGGTCCGAGTCGACCTCAGACTTCCGGAGACGGATGATCCATGGCTCCTGACTCCGGTTGCGAAATTCGACGTTCGTTCGGGCGGACGCCCAGTCGTCTCGTGGAAACTCCTCACGCCTGCCGAGAACTGCCGCATCGAAGGAGGCAGCGTGCTCATCGATGCCGGTATTCGTTCCGCGACCTTCACCGGTGTGACCGACCCGAGTACGCACCCGGTCAAGGGCGCCTACTCCCGTCTCGTGATCGATGTGCAGAAGGCTCGCGGAGGTGCCGAATGAAGCCGGTGTTCCCATACCAGACTCTCTTCGGCGACATTGACCTTGAGGTCGCCTCGGTTTCAGTCGACAATGCCAGCCTGCCATACGCACAGATCTCCAACCCCGAACGTACGGTGGCGTTGCACCGCAGCGGCCGGGAGAAGTGGGAACTAGCACGACTCCGCTTGAAAGCCACCTTGCCGGAAGCCGAGCTGGTCGCTGGTCCATGGTCAAACGTGGTGGTGATGGCAGTCATCTCCGAGAAAGCCACCAACTCTCGGATTACCGCCAAGCTCACACCAACCAGCGATGGTTCCTGGCGGGGCGAGATCGATCTCATCCGTGATCGCCACCTCAACAGGGCAGTTCTCGGTCTAACCGTAGTCGGCACGATCAACGGTGTTTCGGGCCGGATCATTGGCACGACAGATCGAGACTGGTACATCGACATCGCGGCGTCCACTCCGACCCGGCAGCGCGAGCTAGAGATCGTCGAGGTTGACTTCCGTGAGGGACCACTCGAGTGGCTGCGGACGTACAAGGAATCACCTTGGATCGTCGAGACGGTGGGACAGACCCCGACGGTCTATCTCAACACCACCGCAGTTGAGGGCTTGGTCGAAGCTTTGCACGGTACAGGTGGGACCGCAGCCGAGAAGATGTATCGAGAGTTGGCCTCGAGCCAGATTGCCCAGGATGCATGGACAGCGATGTTCCATGCCGCCGTCAGCGACCTCGACGTCGATGGTGACGGCACGCCGATCATGCCGTCGGGTTGGCGTGAATCGGTTCTGCGGACGATGCTGCCCGATGTGCTGCCCAACCGCCAGCTCACGGATGCTCTCTACGAGATCAATAATCGACGAACGGAGGGATACGGCTGGTCCGAACTCCAGACGAGCGTCCAGTATGCGGCGGGCAGGCGCAGCCAGATTGCGAAGAGGCTGACCAACGCTGTTCGCTCGATCTCCGGTGAAGGAGCCCGCAGATGAGCCGTGCCGCAATTTCAGACACTCCAGCTGTACTGGGGACGCTGCCGGAGGCCGCAGTCATCAAGTACTTGAGCCGGGCAATCCAGAGCGGACAGGAGACACCTCCGCAGGTGATTCTGCGCAAAGCGTCCGCACAGCTTCCCGCACAGGAGCAGAGGTGGCGAACCGCTGCTGTGCGTGAACTCCTTGACGAGGCGATGCATCGCTTCGACACAGTACGAACTAGCGCGGATCGCTGGCTCGCTCCACGCCTGCATGCCACGCTCCGGATGACTCGGGCTGAGGCTGCCGACAATGGCAAGTGGAACTATCTCGCAATGCTTGTCGCCCCGGACTACGTCGTCTGGCGGCATAAAGGACCCGAGGTTGCGACCCCGGCTAGGTTTGCTGGCCCCCATTACACGCAAGCCTTTGCGCGGCTCTGGTGGGCAGCCGAGCTGTTCCGGAACGGGGCAGACTACAGCCCGGTCGAAACGGCGTGCAGGGTACAGGACGTCCTTAACACGACGATGCGTTTGGACGTTATCGACCACCGTCCAACCGCCCTGGCGATCGTTGCCGTCCTGGAGCGATTGATCGCGGACGGCTCCCCGCGCCTAGGGGATCAGATGAACGCTCTGTCTTCGGCGGTGAATGCCGCTGGAAGCACCTTGGTTTACGACACGATGGCTGCAGATGAGCCTCCAGACTCGGATGCGCTCCACCACTGGATCGCGGAATCAGCAGGAATGGCACCCGTCCCGTGGGACCGCCTCCCGCAGGGTCCCGACGATGGGGCTGTGAATAAGCGTTCCGTCGAAGCCCTCGTCCCTCTCTTCGAGAGTCTCTTGGCTGACGCTCCGGTGCGGCAGCGATTAGCCATTGATTCAGACGTATAACCCATCATTTGCACAAATTTTCTGCCAACCTAAGAAACGGTGGACTCCATGACCACGCGGTTGCGATCCCTCGAGATCTGCGCAGGCGCTGGCGGGCTCGCGCTCGGGCTCGAACAAGCCGGATTCGACCCGGTACTCCTCATCGACAATCGTAAGCAAGCATGTCAGACGCTTCGCACGAACCGTCCGGCATGGGACGTGCGAGAAATTGACCTGCTCGAGTTCGACCCCAGCGGCGACTCTCATGTGTACGACGTGGACCTGCTGTCTGCTGGCCTCGAGCGTGTGCAGGCAACAGCGACCGTTAACCGGACCCGCGGCAGCGATAAGGAACTCGAACTCCTCAAGGCAACGATCATGCTGATGCACGGCGTACAGCCGCGGGCGCTGCTGATCGAGAACGTACCGGACCTCGCGACCAAGGATGTCTACCGCCCGATCAGGGAGTTCATCGCAGAAGAGTTGGAACACCTTGGTTACCAGCATCGCTGGTTCGTCCTCAACGCCGCGGACTACGGAGTACCTCAGGATCGCAAGCAGGGAATCCTTGTCGCCTTCAAAGGCGGTGGGATTGATGCGTTCGTCGAGCCGCCAAAGATCCTCGACCCACCGATCACCGTTGGTATGGCATTGGGCGATTCCATGGCTGCGCGAGGCTGGCGTCAGGCCGCGGAATGGGCCGCACAAGCAGACAAGATCGCCCCGACCGTGGTCGGAGGGTCGTGGGACCGCGGCGGAGCGGACCTCGGACCAACCGGTTCGAAGAATGCATGGGAGCGAATGGGTGTCAACGGCGGAACCGTGGGTGATGATGTTCCGGACGCCGACTACGAATGGGACCCCAGCAAAGGCCGCGCACGAATGGTCACCCTGACTGTCGAGCAGGCCGCTTGCCTTCAGGGTTTCCCGGCCGATTGGCAAATCACAGGGAAAAAGACGGCGCGCTACCGCCAGATCGGGAACGCCACGCCGCCGCCGGTTGGGCGGGCACTCGGACTTGCTATCGGTGACGTGCTCAAGAATCACTAGATCGAGATCATCTGACAAGCCCTATCGATGCTGCATAGACCGAACGCTCAGCCCAAGTCATACGTCAAGCGCACCGGATCAAGGCTAATCCGGTTCATCCGGCGGCTGCGCAGCCCGCTGCCTTCGGACATTTTCCACATGGCCAAGGTCACGACTGGCTGACGCTGCCGCGCGGCGTGACACGCCGATGTCCGCCCCGTGCGCTACCGTCTTGGCCGGAAGCAGATGGGAGGCGGTCTGGCGTGGCGGAGGCGAGCGCACCTCTCGATCAGGCGGCCGGCCTGCACCGGCACGCGGCGGCGGTGGTGGCCGCGGCGGCTTCGGCGCTGGACACTTATCTGCCGTTGCCGCGGACGGACATCGCCGAGCAGCATGAACTTGCGGAGCGGTTGAGGTCGGCCGCTCAGCACTTGGCGCCGGCGTGGTTGGGGCAGCCGTTGGACGCGGTGCCGGCCAGTACGCCGCTGGGTGGCCAACGCCGTCCGGAGTATGTGCGGGTGGGGACGGCGCAGCCGTTGGACGATGCTCGCTTCCCGATGATCGTGCCGTTGTTGGGCGTGGGGCATTTGGCGTTCTCCGCCGACGCTCGGGACGCGCGGGTGACGGGGGCGATTCGGAGTGTCGTCGTGCGGTTGCTGGCGACCGCGCCGTCGGGGACGTTGATCGTGCGGGCGGTGGACGGGCACGGGCATGTGTTCGCTCCGTTCGCACCGCTGTCGGAGACGGGTTTGCTGCCCGAGCCGGCGACTGACCGGGATGGCTTGCGAGCGGTGCTCGCGGAGGCGGAGCACTGGGTCCGCCCCAGTCGCCCGGACCAGGAGCGGAAGGCGAAACCGCGGCGGCGTGATCGCAGCATGTTGCTGGTGATCGCCGGGTTGCCCAGTTTGGCTGACGCGTCGGATTTGGCGCGGATCATCGACTTGGCCAAGCGGGGGCCGGCGCACGGGCTGCACATGATCGTCGCGGGCTGGCCGCCGGCTCCGTTGACGCCGGAGACGACGCAGGATCGGCTGCCGCTGGCGACGGAGATCTCCGTACGCAATCCGCATGTGCTGGTGGGGAATCCGCCCGGGGCGTCGTTGAGCCGGGGGCGCGATCCGTTCAACGTGCCGGTGTATCTGGATCCGGATCCGCCGCTGGAGCTGATCGACCGGGTGTGCCACGAGTTGGGGTCGCAGGTCGCGCAGCAGGGATCGGTGCATCTGCTCGATCTGCTGCCCGATCCAGATCACGGGTGGTGGGCGGAGTCGTCGGCGGGCGGGCTGAGCGTCACCGTCGGCATCTCCGGCGATACGCCGATCAGCCTGCATTTCGCCGATCTGACGCCGCATTGGCTGGTCGGCGGCCGGTCGGGTGGCGGTAAGACGGCGTTCCTGATCGACGTCCTCTATGGACTGTGCACTCGCTACGATCCGGAGGAGCTGGCCCTCTACCTGCTGGACTTCAAGGAGGGCGTGTCGTTCTCCGAGTTCATCCCGACGCCGCGGGATGAGAGCTGGCTGCCGCACGCGCGCGCGGTCGGGGTGGAAAGCGACCGTACCTACGGGTTGGCCGTGCTGCGGGAGTTGGACGCCGAGATGTCGCGGCGGGCCGAGATGTTCAAGGCGAACGGCGTATCGCGGTATGTGGACCTGCGGAATCTGGGTGAGACGCTGCCCCGGATCGTCTGTGTGATCGACGAGTTCCAGGTGTTGCTCGCCGGGACCGACCGGATCGCCATGGAATCGGTGGCGCTGCTGGAGTCGGTTGCGCGCAAGGGGCGGTCTTTCGGCATACATCTGATTCTGGCGAGCCAGACCGTGCGGGGCATCGAGGCGCTCTATGCCAAGCGGGACTCCATCTTCGGGCAGTTCCCCGTACGCGTGGCGCTCCCGGGCGGGGCGGACGTGCTGGAGCCGACGAACGAGTCGGCCGCGACGTTGCAGCTGGGCACGGCGATCGTGAACACCGCGGGCGGCCTCGGTGGGCCGCGGGGTTCCCGGCGCGCGCACGAGAAGCTGGTGCGCTTCCCCGATCCGCACGCCGATCAGCAGATCTTGACCGCCTTGCGGCAGCGGCTGTGGCAGGCGCGCGACGAGCACGACGAGCCGCCGGTGGTGTTCTCCGGTTACGCCGCGCAGCACCTCGATGGCGACCCGTTGTACCAGGCGTTGAAGGAAACCCAGACGGAGACGGCGAAGGCGGCGCTGCTCGGGCGGCAGGTCGACGTGCACATGACGACGGTCGCGTTCCCGTTCGACGCCACACCCGGGCGGCACCTGGCCGTCCTCGGGCCATCTCAGGAGGGCGCGGACGTCCTGGTCGCGGCGGTACGCTCGCTGGCCGCCCAGCACCGGCCGGGTTCCGTGCGGTTCGTCCTGGCTCCGTTGATCCCGCAGACCGTCGCGGCCGTCGAGGCGCTGCGCATTGAGTTGCAGAGTCAAGGGCATGACGTGCTCACCACCGAGAAGGCCGACATCCCGGAATCCGTGGCACGCGTCAACGCGTACCTCGTGGTCTGGGGAATGGAGACGGCCGGAGCCGAGGCGCGGACCTTGATCCGCGAGGACCCGGGCCGGGGTTTGCATCTGCTGGGCTGGTGGCGGCAGTTGCGCCGGTTCTCCGAGGACGTCGGCTTCTCCGCGGGCCGTGAGGATGTGGCCGGGTTGGTGTTCCTGAACGTGCCTGGGCCTGATGTGTCGTTGATGCTGGGCGAGTCGATCCAGTGGGAGCCGCGGCCGGGTCGCGCGCTGTTCCACGATCGGCACACGGGCGTCACCGCGGTGATGGTGCCGTTCTCGACCGCCCCAGCAAAGGACCAAGCCGCCCCCGTAAAGCACCAAGGCACCCCCACAAAAGACGAAGCCGGGGATGAACTGGCGGCCGGGCGATGAGCGACGACTACCGGCCGGACGACGAGGCCGAGGCGACTACCGAGCTGATGGGCGACGGTGGATCGGCGAGCAGCGAGGCGAGCCGGCCGATGACCGGAGCGTGGCAGGAGTATCTCGCGGCGGCCGAGCGGCTCGACGCGGTACGCCGGGAGGCGGCGGCCGGCGTGGCGGCGGAGCAGGCAGCGTTGCGCGCGGCTCGGGAGGAGTTGCCGCCGATCCGGGCCCGGCTGGCGTTGCAGCAGCAGCGCATGTCCGAGATGGCGACGATGAGCGGCCGCCAGATGCCGGTGCTGACGCCGAATCCGGCCGAGACGACGAGCGCGGAGCGGGCCGTCACGGGCGGCCCGGCGGTGGTGCTCGCGGCGCTCCGGCAGGCGCTGTCGACTGTGGACGTCGCGGATGGCGCGCTGGCGCAGGCGCCCACCCGGCCGCCTTCGGCGACGAACAAGAACCTCGGGGTCTACGGCGGTCTCGCGGCGGTGGCGCTGCTCGCCCAGATCGCGTTCGTGCTGCTCGTCGACGAGCGGACGCGCCCCCTCTACGCCGGGTGCACCGGATTCCTGCTGGGGTTCGGCGCGTTCGGGATCGGCTGGATCGCCACCGGCGTGATCAGCCGGACGCGTACCGCGGCATTGGGGCTGGCCGTCGTCGCGTTGCCGCTGCTGCTCTCGACCGCCGTCTTCACCCTTCTCTGGATCATGAGGTAAGTCGTTGAGCAGCGTCGAGGATGTCAAACTGCGGGTCGCGGCCACGGTGTCGCAGACGAACGAAGCGCTCATCCGCCTGCGCGCGGTCGGTCAGACGTTCGACGACGCGCTCACCATGCTCCGGCTCACCGCCGCCGGGACGGTCCATCCCACGCTGATCGACGCGGTCAGCAAGCTCGAACAGGCCCGTGAGCGGCTCAACGAGGCGCATACGCTGGCGACGGGGGCCATCGGTGACGCGGACGCCTGGCGGGCCACCGCTTGAGGGCATAACAGATCCACAAAGGTCACGCAACGCCGTCCACACCCCGCAGTGGATCACGCGTCGTCCGTTGTCCACAGGCATTGAGACCACGGCCCGCCGGACGCGAATGTCTGTGTCATGGAGGAACTGCTCGACCGCCCCACCGAACTCAGCTACACCGTGTTCCGGGGCAGCGCCGCTGTCGCCGAAGGATTGCTGACCAACGACCAACTGCGTACCGACGATTGGCGGCGGGTTCGCCGCGACATCTACGTCGACTCGCGCGTACTGCTCGACCACGGGGTCGACTGCCACGCCGCCGCGCTCATCCTGCCCGGCCAGGCCTGCTTCTCACATGCCTCGGCGGCTTGGCTGCACGGCGTCGACCTCGCCGCCGACTACGGGGATCCGGTGCACGTCACGGTTCCGCCGCCGGGCAAGCCGAGCGGCTGGTCGGCGGTCAAGGTGCACCAGACCCTCATCGATCCGGGGGACGTCGACGTGATCGACGGGCTCATGGTCACGTCGCCCCGGCGTACCGCGTGGGACCTGGCCGCGTCCGGGTCGCTCGAGGAGGCGCTGCCCGTGCTCGACGGCCTGCTCGCGCGGGCGCTGGTCACGCCCGACGAACTTCACGGGTACGCCGAAAGCCGAACCGGCGTCCGCGGGTATCGGAAGGCAGAGCACGCCTTCGGATTGGCCGACGGGCGGGCTCGCGACGCCGACGCCTCCCGGCTCCGGCTGGCGATCCTGCAACAGGGGCTTCCCCGGCCGATCCCCCACTACACAGTGGAGGGTCCACGGGGTGTCCTGCTGCAGCCGGAGCTGGGCTGGCCGGACTTCCGGGTGGCGTTGGTGTTCTCCCGCCCCGGCGACGGCGGCGAAGGCTACGAGGAGGCGGACTGGCGGGTCCTGCGCGTCCATCGTTATCGGGTCGACCGAGAGCAGGCCACAGTCGTGCGGGAACTGAGAGCGGTGCTTCTCGCGCGGGGCTGGTGTCCCTGACGGCTACCGGCCGTTGATGAGGGTCAGCGCCTCGGTCCGCGTCTTGGAGTCCGAACGCAGTACGCCGCGCACGGCACTCGTCACCGTACGCGCGCCGGCCTTGCGGATGCCGCGCATCTCCATGCACATGTGCTCGCATTCGAGCACCACGATCACGCCGCGTGCCCCCAGCTGGCTCTCCAGCAGGTCGGCGATCTGCGAGGTGAGACGCTCCTGGACCTGCGGGCGGCGAGCGTACACCTCGACCAGGCGGGCGAGTTTGGACAGTCCGGTGATCCGGCCGTCCTCGTTCGGGATGTAGCCGATGTGGGCCACGCCCCGGAAAGGCAGCAGATGGTGCTCGCAGAGGCTGAAGACCTCGATGTCGCGGACGATCACCATCTCCTCGTGATCGGCCTCGAAGGTGGTACGCAGCACCTGCCGCGGATCCACCCGGAGACCGGCGAAGAGTTCGGCGTACGCACGCGCGACTCGTTCGGGCGTCCGCTGCAACCCGTCGCGGTCGGGGTCCTCGCCGACGGCGATGAGGATCTCACGGACGGCGTGCTCGATGCGCTCCAGGTCGACGGCCTTCTCGACCGGGCCGCCGTTGATCGATCCGTCGACCAGACGGGCGGCGAGCAGGTCCAGTTCGGCGTGCGCCGGTACAGAGCCGGTGACCCCGGAACCCGCGTCAGCGGGGTCCGGGGTCACCGGGATGCTGCTGTTCAGTTCGACCCCTCGATCAGGGTCGCGCCGTCGGTCAGCGACTGCGGCGCGCCGCCGGTCGCAGCCGCCGAGCCGGCCGACGCCGAACCGGTGGCCGCCCGCTCCGCCGCGGTCTGCACCGGCGGCAGGTCGGAGGGCGTACGCTTCCCGAACCCGTTGAACGGGGCCATCGGCGGGCGCTTGGTGACCCGCGCACAGATCCGGTTCATGTCGGCCGTCGAGAGGGTCTCCTTCTCGATCAGCTCCAGCACGATGTTGTCGAGCACGTCGCGATACTCCACGAGAACCGCGTACGCCTCGTCGTGTGCCAGCTCGATCAGCGTCCGCACCTCGGCGTCGATCTCGGCCGCGATCGAGTCGGAGTAGTCCTTCTCGTGACCGTAGCTGCGACCCAGGAAGGGCTCGTCACCGCTGGTGCCGTACTTGACCGCACCGAGCTTGGAGCTCATGCCGTACTGGGTGACCATCGCCCGGGCGATCGCCGACGCCTTCTCGATGTCGTTGCCGGCGCCCGTGGTGGGCTCGTGGAAGACGAGCTCCTCGGCCGCCCGGCCACCCAGCGCGTACGCGAGGGTGTCGATCATCTCGGCGCGCGTCTGCGTGTACTTGTCCTCGGTCGGCAGGACCAGCGTGTGCCCGAGCGACCGCCCGCGCGACAGGATGGTGACCTTGTGGACCGGGGCCGAGTGCGGCATCGCGTGCGCCACCAGAGCGTGCCCGCCCTCGTGATACGCCGTGATCTTCTTCTCGTGGTCCGACATGACCCGAGTACGCCGCTGCGGACCGGCGATGACGCGGTCGATCGACTCCTCGAGGTAGTCGTTGGTGATCGCCCGCTTGTCGTTGCGAGCGGTCAGCAGCGCCGACTCGTTGATCACGTTCGCCAGGTCGGCACCCGTGAAGCCCGGCGTACGCCGAGCCACCGCGTCGAGGTCGACGTCCGGCGTGAACGGCTTGCCCTTGGCGTGCACCCGGAGGATCGCCTTGCGGCCCTCCATGTCCGGGGTGTCCACGGCGATCTGGCGGTCGAACCGGCCCGGGCGCAGCAGCGCCGGGTCGAGGATGTCCGGCCGGTTGGTCGCGGCGATCAGGATCACGCCGCCCTTGGCGTCGAAGCCGTCCATCTCGACGAGCAGCTGGTTGAGCGTCTGCTCGCGCTCGTCGTGGCCACCGCCGAGGCCGGCGCCACGGTGGCGGCCCACGGCGTCGATCTCGTCGACGAAGACGATCGCCGGAGCGTTCGTCTTCGCCTGCTCGAACAGATCGCGTACGCGGGACGCACCGACACCGACGAACATCTCGACGAAGTCCGAGCCGGAGATCGAGTAGAACGGCACTCCGGCTTCACCGGCGACGGCTCGGGCGAGCAGCGTCTTACCGGTTCCGGGCGGGCCGAAGAGCAGTACGCCCTTCGGGATCTTCGCGCCGAGAGCCTGGTACTTCGAGGGGTTCTGCAGGAAGTCCTTGATCTCGTGCAGTTCCTCGACGGCTTCCTCGGCCCCCGCCACGTCGGCGAAGGTCGTCTTCGGCATGTCCTTGCTGACCAGCTTGGCCTTGGACTTGCCGAAGTTGAGCACCCGCGAGCCGCCGCCCTGCATCTGCGACATCATGATGAAGAAGAACAGGACGATGAGCAGCAGCGGCGCGAAGGAGAAGATCAGCGAGGTGATCCAGGAGTCCTGGGTGACCTCGGTGTTGTAGCTACCGCCGTCGGCGAGGTTCGCGTTCCGGACCTGGTCGAACATGTAGTCGGCGCTCTGCGCGGGATACTCGGCCTGGATCTTGTCGGTCTCGACGCTGCCGAACTTGGCCTTGTTGACCAGTTCGAGCTGGATCGTCTGCTCCTTGTCCTGAATCAGGACCTTCTTGACGTTGTCCGGCTTGTTGAGCTCTGCGAGCGCGACCGAGGTATCGACGTCGCGGTAGGTCCCCGAGCTGCTGTAGGTCGCGAAGAACACCGCGATCGCGGCCGCGACGAGCACGAACCAGAACCACGGGCGCTTATAAAAGGGGAGTCGCTCCATACCGTTGTTGTCGGGTGCGGTGCACCCGAAACCTCCCGATCGATACGTAGGCCGTCAGGTCACTTGACGGTACACCGTAGATGTCACAGTTGCCGCAACAGCGCGCCCCTGTGAACACCCTGAGAGACGACGGGCCTACACCTCGTAGACCCGTAACCCCTACCTCTGGTATACCTCGGGCTTCAAAACTCCGACATATGGCATGTCTCGGTAGCGTTCCGCATAGTCCAGGCCGTATCCGACCACGAACTCGCTGGGGATGTCGAATCCGACGTACTTCACCGGCACCGGCACCTTGATCGCGTCGGGCTTGCGGAGCAGCGCCACGACCTCGACGCTCGCCGCCGACCGAGATTCCAGGTACTTGAGCAGCCAGCTCAGGGTCAGACCGGAGTCGACGATGTCCTCGACGACGATGACCCGCTTGCCGGCGATGTCCCGGTCGAGGTCTTTCAGAATGCGGACCACGCCGCTGGAGGTCATCCCCTGGCCGTACGAGGAGACCGCCATGAACTCGAGCTCGGCGGGCGGGCCGTAGCGGCTCAGCGCGCGGGCGAAGTCGGCCATGAACATGACCGCGCCTTTGAGCACACAGACCAGCAGTACGCTGTCCGCCTGCCCGTAGTCCGCCGCCACCTGCTTGGCCAGCTCATCGGTCTTGGCGCGGATGTCGTCCTCGGAGACGATCACGCGGTCGATGTCCTTGTCGTACCACCCGGGCAGATCAGCCATGCCTTACAGACTATCGAGCCCGGATGGCGGCCAAGCAGTGATGCTGCACCCTTTCCCACCGGCCCCGCCGGGGCCGAACCGGCATCGGGTTGATCATTCCCAACGGGGATCGATCATTGGCCTGCGGACACGACACGCCGCGCGATCATGACCGAAGGTTCATGATCGCGCGGAAAACGCAGTGTGGATGACGGTGGTACCGGGGACGGTCGACGAGGTCATCAGGGTCGTGACCGAGCCGGAGCCACCCGAGAGCGTGACCGAGTAGGTCAGCGACCCGCCGGGCGTACCGGCCGTCGTGGGCACCGACAGGTCGCCGGTGGGCAGGCCGGACAGGGAGTCACCGGCCGCGCCGGCGATGTTGTCCGCGCCGACCAGGTACTTCAGTCCGCCGGGCGGGGCCTTCGGCAGCGCCTTCGGGTCGTACGCGTACCGGATCGTGTTCGCTGAAGGCGAAACCGAGAGCGGCAGCCAGACCTGGAAACGGCGGGCGGACGACGTCCCGAAGACCTTCACGTCCCAGTCGGCGACGATCCAGCGCGCGCCGTCCCGGTCCACCACATCCACCCGAACCCCAGGCGCCGAAGAGCCGTCGAGGTCGGCCCAGAACGGGGCGAGCACATTGTTCGGGCGCTTCGGGTCCGGCAGCCCGTTCGGCTCCGGAGTGACGTCCTGACCAGTGCCGCCGCCGACGATCAGATAGCCGTCGGAGGTCACCCCGATCCGGGTGTACGCCTGACCGGCGTACCGGAACGCCGGGGTGTCGTAGTTGATGACCTCCTCGTCGCCGATCGGGTCGGCCGCGACCTCCGGCCGCTGGTAGAAGGTGCCGGAGACGGTGGCGAGCGACGGCTTGCCCGGCGTGATCCCGGCCAGGGTCACCTTCGAGCGCCCGACCGCCGCCAACCCCGTACGCGACGCCCCGGTGACCTCACCGACGGCGGTTCCGGCCGGGAACCGTGAGGACATCGTCACCTGCGCTTGTGCGTACCCCTTGTTGGTCGCGGTGAAGGAGCACGACGAGCTCGCGCACTTCCCGGTGACCGCGACCGAGCCTTGCTGCGGAACGAACGCGACGGGCAGGTGGAGCGTGGGCAGCGAGCCGCCGACCGGCTCGAGCCGAACCTCGCCGAAGAGCTGGCGCTTCGGCGCCCACGAGGCGATGTTCACCGTGAAGCGGCCGACCGCGCCGGGCGCGAGGGTCAGCACCGGCGGATCGACGGTGATCGCGGACTTGGTCGGCGCGGTGCTGGTCAGCCGGTAGGTCTGCACGTGGCCGGAGACGTTCTTGACGGTCCGGACGGCGCTGAGCCGGCCCGGCATGACCGGCGCGTTGATCGACGGGGTGTTCAACTGGACGGCGTCGACCGGGTCCGCGGCCAGCTTGGCCATCCGGTCGGCGCTCTCGTCGAAGGTCAGGCCCGGGTTGGCCGCGATGTCGACCGCGATGCGGCCCGCGCCGAAGTCGAACGGATCGGCCGGGGTCTTGAGGTCCTCCTTGACGACCTTGGTCACCGCGGTCGTCATCAGCGCGGACTTAATCTGACCGGGCGACCAGCTCGGGTGGGCCGCGCGCAGCAGGATGCCCGCGCCCGCGACGTGCGGCCCGGACATCGACGTCCCGGCGATCGCCTGGAAGTACTGCCCCGCCGGACCGCCGGTCGGATCCTCGGGCGTCGGCGTCGTCCCGGCGAGAATCTGCACGCCAGGCGCGGTCACGTCGGGCTTCAGCGCGAGGCCGCCGGGCCCGCGCGAGGAGAAGGCCGCCATCACGTCGCCCCGCCCGGTCGTGGCGCGGCCCGAGGTGAAGCTCGCCGTCACGTTCTTGTTCTTCAGGTACGCCAAAAGCTGTGCACCGGTAGCGAGATGCACGGTGGGCAGCCAGTGGTTGTCCGTCTCGGTGTCCTGGAGAGTGGGGTTGTAGAGCAGCATCCCGAGTCCGCCGCCCTGTTTGACGAAGTAGCCCTTCTCAACGCGAGCGTTCTCGCCGCGTTCACAGACGACGACTTTGCCCTGGAAGAGGTTCTTCTTCGGCTTGGTGAGGCAGCGCGCGCCGCCGTCGTACCCCTTGACGTCCTTCGCTTGCACGACCGGGGTCGCTGCGGAGAGTCCGGCGGTGATGCTGGAACCGGTCAGCGTCAGGTCCTTCGCCCCCGGCGACTTCAGGGTGATCGTCGAGTCGAATTCGCGGCGCTGCGTACTCGCCGCCACCGTGGTGACCCACGGAGACAGGTGGTTCACCGTCTCGGCGTCCGGTCCCTCGTTGCCGGCCGATGCGGCGACGAACACCCCGGCCGCGTACGCGTCGAGGAAGGCGAGCTCGACCGGATCGGTCTCGGGATCGGTGCCGCCGGAGATGGAGAAGTTGATGACGCGTACGCCGTCCTTGACCGCCTGCGCGACCGCAGCCGCCGAGTCGGACGAGAAGCAGCCGTCGGCACCGCAGACCTTGTAGACGCTGACCCATGCGCCGGGCGCGACGCCGCGCAGCGGACCGCGGTCGACCCCGAACACCTTGGCGCTGCTCAGGACGTTGCCCGCCGAGGTGGAGGCGGTGTGCGTACCGTGGCCGTCGCTGTCTCGGGCGGTCCGGTACTTCTCCTTGTCGTGCATCTTCAGGTACGCGTCCAGGAACGGCCGGCCGCCGATGAGTTTGTGATTGCACCGGAACTTCACGCCGGTCAGCGGGTTCACGCCGAAGTCGCACACCCGGGCCTTGCCGTCCTCACGGGGCGGTGGCGCGGCGAGGTTGCCCTGGTCGGCGAAGGACGGATGCTCCGGCCACGCGCCCGTGTCGAGCACTCCGAAGATCACGCCCTTGCCCGCGTCGGCCGGGCCGCCGAGCGCGCGCTGAACGGTGTCCGCCCCGATGAACCCGGGGCTGGAGTCGGTCAGCGGATGGCGTACCTCGTCACGTTGGACGGCCACGACGCCGGGGATCTTGAGCAGGTCGCCGACCCGGTTCGCGGGTACGGTCAGCGCCACCCCGCCGTAGACGGTGCGCAGACTCTGGCCGAGGCGTACGCCGGGCACATGGGCGGCGGCCTTCCCGAAGATGTCCTCCTGCTGGGCCAGGAATCGCTCGTACGCCTGCTCAGCCGGGCCGCCCCAGAGCGGCCGCCCGGTCACCGCCGGGCTGGTCGCCGCGAACCCCGGTACGCCGCCCCGATAGGTCGCGACCGGCTCGTTGGCCAGCTTGACGACGACGCTCACCTGGGCCCCGCCCGACCGCCCGAGCAGCGAACGGTCGGTACGCGCCATCGCGCTCGTTTTCGCCGCTGTGTAGCGCGACACCAGGCTCACTCGTTTGTCCGGCGACGCAGCATGTGCTGGTGTTGGAAGAGAAACGACAACTAGCGCAAGTGGCAACAAAAGCCGCGAAAACATAGGGCAGATCTTGCCGCAGTCGGGGCGCTTCGCCCGGCCGACACTTCGGCCTGTCAGCTACCCGTCAACTCTTTCCGCGCATCTTTCGGCGCTCGCCCCGCCGGCCTTCGCCGGTCGCGCTGTCAGCTGCAGATCACGGTTACGCATGCTTCCCGGGGTGCCGGAGGCATGCGTAACCGTGATCCGCAGGTGTCGACGGGGTGGGGCGGGCCGGCGTCGTCAGAGGGCGGCGAGGGCGTTGGTCATCGCGTCCAGGCGTTCCCGGGCGGTGTCCGTCCCGGTGGGCACGGCGTCGGCGAGGATCGAGAACGCGAGCAACCGGCCGTCCTTGGTGACCACGATCCCTGCGATGGCGGCCACGCCGGTGAGCGTTCCGGTCTTCGCGCGTACCAGGCCGGCCCCGGGTTCAGGAAGGCCGGCGGTCGTCTGATTGCGATCGGAGAGCGTCCCCGACCAAGCGGCCACCGGCAGTCCGGCGAACAGCGACCGCAATTTCGGGTGGCTGTCCCCGGCTGCAACGGCGAGCAGGGCGGTCTGCATGGCGGGCGGCTGACGGTCCAGCCGGGACAGTCCCGACCCGTCCTTGATCACGACCCCCTCGGTGGGTACGCCAAGCTCGGTGAGGACCTGCTTGATGGCGACCCCGGCACCGGCGAAGCTGCCCGGCTGCCCCTTGGCCAGGGCGACCTGGCGGGCCAGCGCCTCGGCCACCACGTTGTCGCTCTCGTCCAGCATGATCTCGACGAGGCTCTCGATCCGGGGCGACTGGACCGATCCGAGTTGCTGCGCTCCAGACGCGGCCGTCCCGGCTGTCACCGTCGCCGTGGGCGCGCCGACGAGCTTTGCGAACGCGATCGCGGCCGCCTTGTCCGGCTGGGCCGACCGGGCCTGACCGGCGTGCAGGTCGTCGATGTTCTTCGGCCGCTTCGGGCTCGTCCGCGCGCCGTCGATCGCCAGCGCCGTGGCCCGCGCGCCGTAGGGCCCGACCGCGGCGTCGTCGTCCCAGCCCTCCGCGATCTGTGAGCCGGAGTAGAGCGACGAGTCATAGATGACCTTCGTCGGAGACTTGCCCCCGAGCGCCGCCTTCACCTGGGCGGCGAGCTGGTCGAGCCGCCCCGCGCCGGGGTAGTACCCGGTCGCGCCGGCGGTCAGCGTCGGGTCTCCCCCGCCGACGATCACGATCTCGCCCTCGTTCGGTCCGGCCACCACGGTCGTGGTCATCCGGTAGTCCGGCCCTCGGGTCGCGAGTACGGCGGCTGCGGTTGCCATCTTCGTGGTCGACGCCGGAACGGCCGGATGCGAGGAACCGACGTCGTAGAGGCTCTGCCCGCTCGCCACGTCGACGACCGAGACGCTGACCGACGGGCCCAGGTCGGTGTGCTCCCGCAGCTCGTCGAGGGCCGCCTTGACCTGCTCGGGCGTCGGAGCCGTGCCGGTCGCCGCGGACAGGACGCCCGTCGCGCTCGCCACCGGGTCCGGAGTCCAGGTGTTCACCGGAGTCGTGTGGCCCAGCAATTCGCGTACGCGGTCCGGCGCGAACGCGACCGCGCCGCCCGCCGCGGCGAGCGCCAAGATCAGCACGCTGGCCAGCGAAATCCACAGGCCACGGTGGCCCTTGCGCGGCTCCGGCGGCGGGGACTGGACGGCTTCGGTCGGCGGCACCGGCGGTGGCGTGGCCGCAGGCGGCTCCTCCGGCGGACCGGCGGGAGGGATCGGTGGACCCGACGGCGGGCCGCTCGGCGGGATCGCCGCGCTGCCGTAGACCGTGCCGGGCGCCGGGCCGGTGGGACCTGTGGAAAAAGACGCGTGAGCTGTGGAAACCGGGGGCTGCGTGCCGGGGACGGACGCTTGACCGCTGGGGACGGACGCCTGACCGGTCGCCGCTGCGGGCTGGCCGGTGGACGGCGGAATCCCCGGCAGCGTGAACATGGGTGTGGACGGTGCCGACGCAGGCGGAGTAGCCGGGGTTGAGTCGGCCGACGGGACCAGCGGCGGCCAGGTCGGCGGGCCTTCCGGAGTCGGAACGGGCGGAGCCCACGGCGAGCTCGCCACCTCCGGAGCAGCTGCGGAGGCCGTCGGAGAGGTCGGCGAAGGGGCAACGGGAGCTGCGGCAGGCGCGGCCGGCGGCGGGACCGAGGCCGACCCCGTCGCGCGCGGCGGCCCGTCTTCGGTGGGCGTACCAGTGGGTGGAGACGAGCCGTAGACCGTGCCAGACGATCTTGGCTGGGGCCGCGCGGAGGCCTGTGGAGGGGTTTGCCCAACCTGTGGATAACGTCCGGTTTGTGGAGTGGTGGCCTGTGGATAAGCTTGTGGATAGTCGGCTGGGGCCTGTGGATAATCCGGTGGATAACCAGGTTCAGGCTGGTCAGCCGCTGGTTCCGGCTCGTTTCCCGGCCAACCGGCCGCCCACGGCGACTCGTCGCCGTAGTGTGAACCTTGCCTCCCCACGGACCCTCCCAGTGAGCTTTCCGATCGACCTACGCGACACTATCGAGCAGAAGCCAGAGTCGGCGAGAAAACGTGTCAGGAGCGTGAGATGGATTTCGACGTCACGGTTGAGATCCCCAAGGGGCAGCGCAACAAGTACGAGGTCGACCACGAGACGGGCCGCATCCGGCTTGACCGCACACTCTTCACCTCCACGCAGTACCCGGCCGACTACGGCTTCATCGAGAACACCCTGGGTGAAGACGGCGACCCGCTGGACGCGTTGGTGCTGGTGCAGGAGCCGACCTTCCCCGGCTGCCTGATCCGCTGCCGGGCGATCGGCATGTTCCGGATGCGCGACGAGAAGGGCGGCGACGACAAGGTCCTCTGCGTTCCGTTCGCCGACCCACGCCTGGAACATCTGCGCGACATCCACCACGTCGCCGAGTTCGACCGGCTGGAGATCCAGCATTTCTTCGAGGTCTACAAGGACCTGGAACCCGGCAAGAGCGTCGAGGGCGCGACCTGGGTCGGCCGCACCGAGGCCGAGGCGGAGATCGTCGCCTCGTTCCAGCGGGCCAAGGACACCGGCCACTCCGCCCACTGACCCGCTCGGGCCGCGCTGCTTTCGCGCTCGGGCCGCGCTGCTTTCGCGCTCGGGCCGCGCTGCTTTCGCGCTGGATCAGGGTTCCGGGTCGTATTTCGGCCAAGATTCGACCCGGAACCCTGATCCAGCGGCGCGGAAGCGGCGCGGAAGCGGCGCGGAAGCGGCCCGGAAGCGGCCCGGAAGCGGCCCGGAAGCGGCCCGGAAGCGGCCCGGAAGCGGCCCGGAAGCGGCCCGGAAGCGCGCTGGAGGCGGGTCGAAGGGGGCGGTCACGCGCCCACAGCGGGTAGCGTCGTGCGCATGGCGGAATTCGTCGACTGGGACCTGGCCGCATCCACCGCCGCGACGCTGGGCCCGACCGGCCCGAAGGTGACCAAGGCGGAGGCGGTCGAGGTCGTCCGGCAGCTGCGGGAGCTGACCGGGGAGGCGGCCGGGCACGTCGCCGAGTTCACCGGGCTGGTTTCGCAGGTCGACGTGCCACCCGTACGCGTGGTGGATCGCCGGGACTGGGCAAAGCTGAACGTCGCCGGGATGCGTACGGTGATCGGACCGCTCGCGGCGCATCTCGCGAAGAAGTCGCAGACCGCCGGGACCGGTCCGCTCGAAATGGTCGGGGCGAAGATCACCGCGCTCCAGGCCGGCTCGGTGTTGGCGTACTTGTCGGGGCGGGTGCTGGGGCAGTACGAGGTGTTCTCCGGCGAACCGGGTCAGCTGCTGCTGGTCGCCCCGAACATCGTCGCGGTCGAGCGGAAGATCGGTGCGGACCCGCGCGACTTCCGGCTCTGGGTCTGCCTCCACGAGGTCACCCACCGAACCCAGTTCACCGCCGTCCCGTGGCTTCGCGGGCACTTCCTGAGCGAGGTCAAGGCGTTCGTCGACGCCTCCGACGCCGATCCGGCCGCCCTGCTCGGCCGCGTACGCCGAGCTGTCTCGGCCGCAGCAGACGCCGTCCGGAACAAAGGCAGCCAGGTCAGCGTGCTGGACGTCGTCCAATCCCCCGCTCAGCGGGCGGTGATGGACCGGCTGACCGCACTGATGACGCTGGTCGAGGGGCACGCCGAAGTCGTCATGGACGGCGTCGGTCCCCGGGTCATTCCGTCGGTCGAAGCGATCCGGGCCCGGTTCGACCGACGCCGGGCGACCGCGAATCCCGTCGAGTCCGTGATCCGCCGTCTGCTCGGGGTCGACGCCAAGCTGCGGCAGTACGCCGAGGGCCGCAAGTTCGTCCAGGGCGTCGTCGACCGGGTCGGCATGGCGGACTTCAATCGCGTCTGGGCCGGGCCGGAGAATCTGCCCACGCTGGCCGAACTGACCGATCCCGGCGCATGGGTCGCCCGGGTCGTCCCTTGACCGGTCCACACCCGTCGGTCGCGCAGACGCGTACCGCGGTCCGGCGCGCGCTCGGGCCTGGGGAGAACCGGCTCGCGCTGGTCGCCTGCTCCGGCGGCGCGGATTCGCTCGCCCTCGCCGCCGCGGCTGCGTTCGCCGGTCCGCGGCTCGGCTGGCGGATCGGGCTCGTCACGGTCGATCACAACCTGCAGGCCGGGTCCGCCGAACGCGCGGCCGCCGTCGCCGCCTGGGCCGCCGACGCCGGGCTCACTCCCGCGATCGTCGCTCCGGTCACGATCGATCCGGCCGATCCGGTGGGTCCCGAGGCGGCCGCCCGCCACGCCCGCTACGAGGCACTCCTTCAACAATCCGAGGAGTATGCCGCCGCAGCGCTCCTCCTAGGTCACACATTGGACGACCAAGCCGAGACGGTATTGCTGGCCCTCGCCCGGGGCGCCGGTCCCCGCGGACTGGCCGGGATGCCCGCCCGCCGAGAGGTCGACGGCGTGGCAGTGCTCCGGCCCATGCTGGGCGTCCGGCGTACGACGTTGCGGGAAGCGTGTGCCGAACAGGGGCTCACGCCGTGGGAAGACCCCCACAACTCCGACGACCGGTACGCCCGCGCGCGTGTCCGATCCAGTGCCCTGCCCGCGCTAGTAACGGCGTTGGGGCCGGGCGTCGTCGGAAACCTGGCCCAGACGGCCGCTCAGCTCGCCGCTGACGCGTCCTACTTGGACGGACTGGCCGCGACGGCGTACGCCGAATGCCGCAGTGGCAGCGGCCTCAGCGTGGACGCCCTGCGGGCGCTGCCGGACGCCCTGCGGGGTCGCGTACTGCACACGTGGGCCCTCGAGCTGGGTGCGCCCGGCGCCGCTCTCGGCCACCGGCACGTCGCCGCGTTGGACGCGCTCGTCACCGCCTGGCACGGACAAGGACCGACCGCCCTGCCCGGGGGCATCGAAGTGCACCGGGAGGACGGTCGGCTGCTGTCTCGCTAGAAGTTACGCACCCGGGAGGTTGGCGACCTGGATGAGGCGTACCCCTTGCTTGCGCGACAGAAGGCGGCCACGGCCTGGAACCATCCGCTCGAACCGGATGTCCGCCAGGGGCGAGGTCTCGCCCTTGTCGCCGGACATCAGCAGACCGGGGCTGCCGACCCGCCGCATGATCTGGAACAGCGGCTGGTAGGACAGACCGCTCGCACCGGTCGAGTTCCGCGCGATGATCACGTGGAGGCCGACGTCGCGGGCGATTTCGAGGTACGGCACCAGCGGGTCGAGCGGGTTGCCCGAACCGGACGCGACCATCTCGTAGTCGTCGATGAGCACGAAGCACTCCGGGCGGCCTTCGAGCCATGGCCGGTCGCGCAGCTGCTGCGGCGTGACGTCGGCCGGGGGCTTGCGCTGGTCCATGTACCCGGCGACGGCCTGGAGGTACTGGGCGCTCTGCTCGAAGTTCGTCGTGTAGCCGAGCAGGTGGTCGCCCTGGATCGCGCCGAGCATGCTGCGGCGGTGGTCGACGATGAGCAGCTTCGCCTCGTCCGGGGTGAACCGCTTGGTGATCGTCGTCGCCAGCGCCCGCATGAACGTCGACTTGCCGCACTCGCTCTCGCCGAAGACCAGGAAGTGCTGGTCGTCGCGGAAGTTGAGCGAGATCGGGGTGAGGTCCTCGGACAGGCCGATCGGGATGTGCAACGGATCGCCGCCGGTGATCGGCAGACGGTCGTAGCCGTAGACCGGAGGGAGCATCCGGACGCGAGGCGCCGGCTGGCCCTTCCAATGCTGCGCGATGTGCTTGCTCACCGAGGTCTGGTCGGTGCCCAGGGACGTCAGCTCCGGCCGCAGGGTCAGGTAGTAGAGACCCTCGTTGGTCGCGCCGTGGCCGGGAGCGTGCTTCACGTTCTGGGCGGCCTTGCGGACCTTGCCGATCGAGTCCGACGGGTCACCCAGCCGCATCTCGATCTTGGTGCCGAACTGATCCTGGATGGCCGCCCGGAAGTCACGCCACCGCAGCGAGCTGGCGATGATGTGCACGCCGTAGGACAGACCACGAGTCGCCAGGTCGGTGATGACCGGCTCCAGGTCGTCGTAGCTCTCCCGGAGCGTCGCCCACCCGTCGATGACGAGGAAGACGTCGCCGAACGGGTCGTTGACCTCGCCGGAGGCCCGGCGCTTGCGGTAGTTGGCCATGGAGTCGACGCCCAGCTCGGCGAACCGCGCCTCGCGCTCGGCCAGCAGCATCGCGACCTCGCTGACGGTCCGGCGGACCTGGGCGGTGTCGAGACGACCGGCGACGCCGCCGACGTGCGGCATCTCCCGCAGCGCCGCGAGCGTGCCACCACCGAAGTCGAGGCAGTAGAACTGCGCCTCGGCCGGGGTGTGGGTGAGCGCCAGACCGCTGATGATCGTCCGCAACAGGCTGGACTTGCCGCTCTGGGTCGCACCGGCGATCGCCACGTGCCCGGCCGCGCCGGACAGGTTGATCCACTGCGTGTCCCGGCGCTGCTGCGCGGGCCGGTCGACCCAGGCGATCGGGACCGTCAACGCGCCGTGCAATTCGGCGTTGCCCGTCGTCAGACCGCGTTCCGGATGGATCGCGATCTTGCCGAAGCCCTCCTCCAGCGTGTCGGAGACGTCCAGCGGCTCCAGCCAGACCTGGTGAGCCGGCGGGCCCTTGCCGGCGAGCCGCCCGATCAGCACGTCCATCAGGCTCTCGCCGGGCTTGACCTCCCAGTTGACCTCGGGCTCGGCGTTGGTCGGCTTCTTCGGCAGCGGCACGAAGTGCGTCCCGAAATTGTGGATGTCGATGTCGGTACGCCGTCCACCGGCTCGGGCCGGTGACGAGCCCGCCTTCTTGTAAGAGCCGGAGACGTACGCCGCCTTGAATCGGACCAGCGGTTCCGTGCCGAACTTCATATAGCCGTGGCCAGGCGCCCGGGGCAGGTCGTACGCGTCGGGCACGCCCAAGACGGTGCGGGACTCCATCGCGGAGAAGGTCCGCAGGCCGAGCCGGTAGGACAGGTGGGTGTCCAGACCGCGCAGCCGGCCCTCCTCCAGTCGCTGGCTGGCCAGCAGCAGGTGGATGCCGATCGACCGGCCGACCCGGCCGATCTGCACGAAGATGTCGATGAAGTCCGGCTTGGCGGTCAGCAGCTCGGAGAACTCGTCGGCCACGATGAGCAGCGACGGCAGTGGCGCGAGCGCCTTGCCTTGCAGCCGCGCCTTGTTGTAATCCTTCAAGTTCGCGAAGTTGCCCGCCGCCCGCAGCAACTCCTGACGGCGGATGACCTCGCCGTTGATGGCGTCGGCCATGCGGTCGACGAGCAGCGACTCGCCTTCGAGGTTGGTGATGACCGCGCTGGTGTGCGGCAACACGTCCATCGAGGCGAAGGTCGCACCACCCTTGTAGTCGACGAGGACGAAGTTGAGCTCCTCCGAGGAATGCGTCAGCGCCAGCGCGAGCACCAGCGTTCGCAGCACCTCGGACTTACCCGAACCGGTGGCGCCGATGAGCAGGCCGTGCGGGCCCATGCCGTCCTGCGCCGATTCCTTGATGTCCAGTTCGACCGGCTGGCCGTCGACCCCGACGCCGATCGGTACGCGCAGCTTGTCCCGGTCGGCCCGCGGCCGCCAGCCCTGCGCCACCTCGAAGGAGTCCGGGTCGGGGATGCCGAGGAGGTCGCCGAGACCCTGGTCGCCGGAGAGCGGAGCGTCTGCCGACTTCGTCGCGGCGGAGAGCCGCAGCGGAGAAAGCCGCCGCGCGATCGACTCCGCCTCGGCGTACGTCAGTCCGTCGGCGGTGCCCACGTCGGCCGATCCGTCGGCGGTGAAGATCTCAAGTCGCCGGGTGTCCTGCTCCATCTCCAGCGTCAGCGTCGACCGGTCGAGCAGGCGGGGCGGCTGGCCGTCGAGGTCCAGCACGGTCATGCCCGCGATGCCGCCGTCGGCCGCGAGGTGCTGCGAACCCGTGAGGTCCGCACCGTCCAGGACGACCACGACGTACGGGCCGGATGCGCCGCCGCCGAACCGGGGACGGTTGCCGATGATGTCGGAGAGCATCTCCTCCAGCGCGACCGCCGTCGGCGCCACCATGCGTACCGGGCCGAGAGCGTCCACCTTGGACGGATGCGCGTTGTGTGGCAGCCACTTGACCCAGTCCCACCGGTCGCGCCGGTGCGCCGGGGCGCACACCGCGATCAGGAGGTCGTCGGGGGCGTGGAAGGTGGCGAGCTGGCTGATGACCGCACTCACGAGGCTGTGCGGGTCGCCGCCGTCGCGGTGGTCGGCTTCCGGCTGGACGTTGCGGCCGTAGCCGAAGGTGTTGGCCTGCGCGGCCTCGGCCCGGATGAAGACACGGGCGAAGGCGGGCAGCGACACGGCGACGGGCAGATCCGGCACGACCGAGTACGCGTCCAGGAACCGGCGCAGCGCACCGGCCGTCATGGGCTCCAGCTCCTCCAGCGGCCGGGTGACCGGCGGAACCAGCGGAGTGGCCAGCGACTGCGGGCCGATGCCGATCCGCGTGACGCCGTAGTCGGGGTCGGTCGGCCGGCGCTCCCAGAGCCGATGAGAGTCGACTGTGGACCAGAGCCGCTGCGGATCGGGATGGCGATAGAACAACCCCGTACGCTGCTTGGCCACGGTCTCGCGAACCTTGGTCCGCATCGTCGCCAGGTGCCGCAGGTACTCCCGCCGGGCGGCCATCATCTCGGCCTTCTTCGGGCCACCGCCGCCCTGGCTGAGGTTCATGGCCATCATGCCGATCATGGACAGGCCCATCATGCCGCCCATGACGTAGCCCATCTTGCCGTTCTGCCCGTTGCCCATCATGTAGGCGGACGGAAGCATCGCTCCGAGCATCGGCAGCGCCATCATGGCTTGCTGCCAGCGGGCCCCACTGGCCTGCGGAATCTCCGGCGGAGCCTCGATGACCAGCTCTCCGCTGGGAATCTCCGGAGCGGGCCGACGCGGGCCCCGCTTCACCACGATTGTTCCCATACCGGCGGCCCTCCTCCCCATGACGCGCGCTCAGCGCCGCCCATGCTAGGCGATGGCACCGACTGGACGCACCCCGCCTGACAGACGTGGGTCTCACTACGGTCTATGCGGGGTGACGTTGGGGGGCGTTTCGTGATAGACGTACTCCGGTGAGCATCCCCTCCGCCGCGCTCGGGCTCGCGCGCGTCACCATCAACACCCCGCATCGCCGGGTGGATGTGGCGTTGCCGGAACAGATCGCGATCGCCGAACTCCTGCCCGAACTCCTCCAGCACGCCGGCGAGGGCTTCGCCGACGAAGGTGAGCGGCACGGCGGCTGGGTCCTGCGCCGCGCCGACGGCACCTCGCTGGCCGGTGACCGCAGCCTCCACCAGCAGAACGTCCGGGACGGGCAGGTGCTCCACCTGGTCCCCGCCCGCGCCGACTGGCCCGAGCTCGAGTACGACGACGTCGTCGAGGCCATCGCCGAGGGCGCTCGCCGCCGCGGTGCAGGCTGGTCGCCGGGCAGCACCCGGACGGCCACCGTCGTGGGCGCGGGCGTACTGCTCGCGGGCGGCGTACTGGCCATCCTGCAGGGCGGACCGGGCTGGGCTCCCGGCGGCTGGCTCGGCCTCGCGGCCGCGGTGCTGCTGCTGTTCGCCGGCATCGTCGCCTCGCGTGCGTACGGTGACGCCCGGGTCGGCGCGGTGCTCGGCGGGTTCAGCCTCCCCTATGCCTTCGCCGGTGGCGCGCTCGTGCTCGGCGGTGACTCCATCTCCGGCACGATGGGTCTCGTGCCGTGGCTGGGTCAGGCTCAGCTGCTGCTCGGGGCGATGTGCGTACTGCTCTTCTCGGCACTCGGCGGCGCCGGGGTCGGCGGCCGGGTCCGGGTGTTCACCGCCGGCGTCACGTTCGGCGTGCTCACCGGGCTGGCCAGCCTGCTCAGCTTCCTCGATCCGGCCGGTGCCGCCGCCGCGCTGCTCGCTCTTCTGGTCTGCGGCATCGGTCTCGTGCCGGTGCTCGCGATCCGCTTCGGCAAGGTGCCGGTGCCGTCGGTCACGCTGCCGACCGGCCAGGGCGCCAAGGAGATCTACGCGGCGGGCTCGTCGCCCGCCCTCGAGGCCGCACGCCGGCTGCCTGATCGTCAGCGCGTCTTCTCGGCGGTCTCCCGGTCCGAGGAGCTGCTCTCCGGAATGCTCATCGGGTACGCCGTCCTGACCGTCGGCGCGACCGCGGTTCTCGTGACCGCGGGCGGGGTGGCGGGGCGGGTGCTGACCGCGGTCGCCTGTGTCGCACTGCTGCTGCGGTCGCGGCTGTTCGTGAGCCCCCGCCAGCGCGTACCGCTGCTCGTCGCCGGGCTGACCGGCGTGACCGTGCTCCTGATCGGCATGGTGGTCGGTGCCGACAGCAGCACCCGGGCGCTGATCGCCGTCGGCTCGGTCGCCGTGGCGCTCATCGTGGTGGTCGCCGGACAGGCCTGGTCCACGAAGCCGCCGTCGCCCTACATCGGGCGCATGGCCGACCTCTTCGAGATGCTGATCGTGGTCTCCGTCATTCCGGCCGCGCTCTGGGTCCTCGACGTCTTCGACCAGATTCAAGCCGTCGCCGGGTGATTGTCACGCGCTGATGCGTGCGCTCATCGATCAAAGCCGGTAGGTTTCACGCATTGTGAGACCCCCGACGGCTGGACGCAGCGCCGGATCGCAGAAGACCGCGACGGCGCTGCTTCGTGTGGGCGTCGGTCTGCTGCTGGCCGGTGCCACCGGGCTGCCGATCTCGCCGGTGACGGGCGCGTCTGCCGCGGACGGTCGAGGGGCCGGCTTCGCCGCCGATGCGGTACGCGGAGAGCAGTGGCAGCTGCGTCAACTGCGCGCGCAGCAGGCCTGGCGCTGGTCGGACGGCAGCGGGGTGACCGTCGCGGTCATCGATTCCGGTGTGGACGGAGGTCATCCCGACCTCGTCGGTCAGGTCCTGCCCGGCATTGATTTCGTCCGGGCGGGCGGCGACGGGCGGACCGACGCGGTCGGCCACGGCACCACCGTCGCCGGGCTGATCGCCGGGCGGTCCGACGACTCCGCGGGCGTACTGGGGTTGGCACCGGGCGCGAAGATCCTCCCGGTACGCGTACTGGACGCGAAGAACGAATACGACGACGCTCGCATCGTCGCCAACGCCGTACGCTGGTCGGTCGACCATGGCGCAGCCGTGATCAATCTCTCCCTCGGCGGTTCGGTGACCAGTCCCGAACTGGCCGACGCCCTCGACTACGCCTTCGAGAAGGACGTCGTGGTCGTCGCGTGTACCGGCAATCAATCGCCACCCAATCCGGACGACGTCTGGTATCCCGCCCGGGAGCCGGGCGTCCTCGCGGTGACCGGGCTCAGCCACGGCGACGGCCGTACGCTCTGGGCCGGTGCGCTCACCGGTCCGGCCACCGTGCTCGCCGCTCCGGGAGCGGATCTCGTCGGCGCGCGGCCGGGCGGTTACTGGACGGTCGAAGGCACAAGCTTCGCCGCACCGCTGGTGAGTGCGACGGCGGCACTCATCCGCTCGAAATGGCCGGACATGTCGGCCGCCAACGTCGTGAACCGTCTCATCTCCACCGCCGACGACCTGGGTCCGGCCGGACGCGACGCCACCTACGGATACGGGGCGCTCGACCCGGTAGCTGCGTTGAGCGCCAACGTTCCCGGCGTACTGGCGAACCCGCTCGACACGGTTCCGCCACCGGGGAAAGCCCGATTCGGCAAGGCGAATTCGTCGGCCACGGCCTCACCGGCGGCGACTGCGGCTGCTCGGGCCGAACCCGAACGCGCTGCCGGCCATCGGCCGCTGCTGTCCGCCCTCCCCGCCGGGATCGCGGTGGTTCTGCTGCTCGTCGGCGGCGCTGCTGCGACTTTGCGCCGCTTCACCTGAGCCGCCATCGTGCGCTTCGGCGCTGATACCTTCTGCGCTGGATCAGGGTTCTCGGCCGAATCTTGGCCGGAATACGACCCAGATCCGTGATCCAGCGCTGTCTCGGGAGCGGGGCAGGTCAGGCGCAGGTCTGCGTGCCGACGCCAGTCGTCTTGGTCGCACCGGCCGCCGCGATCGGCGTCGCTTCGTCGGCCGTGACGGCGAATCCGGTGTTCTTGTCGTCGGCCGCCGCCGCGAAGATGACCCCCAGTACGCGCCCGTTCGGGCTGATCAGCGGGCCGCCCGAGTTGCCGCTGCGCACCAGGGCCCGGATCGTGTAGACCTCCCGGGTCACCTTCTGGTCGTCGTAGATGTCCGGGCCGGTGATGTCGCCGACGTCGCGTACGCGGGCCGGCTGCGCGTTGTAGGGACCGTCCAGCGGATAACCCAGCACGATGGCGTCCGCGCCGGTGTCCACCTCGTCATCGGCCAACCGCAGTGCGGGCGCGGAGAATCCGGGGACGTAAAGGACGGCCAGGTCCCGCTCCGGGTCGTACACCACGACCCGGGCGGAATGCCGATCGCCTTCCTCGTCCTTGATGGCGACCGCCGTCGTGCCGGCCACCACGTGGGCGTTGGTCAGCACGTGCTCCGGGGCGTACACGAAACCGGAGCCCTCGATCCGTCGCGAGCAGCTCGGTGCGCTGCCCAGCACCTTCACGACCGACTTGTGGGAGTTGACCACTACCTGCGACTTCGCCAGCGCGCTGTCCGGCTCGGGGACCGGCCGCGCGCGCGTGGGGACGAGGTCGCCGAAGACGTCGGGGAACCCGTTGGTGTCGATGGTCTCCTGCAACGCCTGGGTCAGCTTCGAGGCGTCGTTCGGCATCAGCTTGTCGATGCCGCCCAGGACGACGCTGTTGCGTACCGAACTGGACAACCAGTCCGAGTCGGATTTGCCCAACGGGATGGCCACCAACCACGCGACGATCGCGACGGCGACGACTGAGACGACAGCGCCGCCGAGGTCGTCGACGGTCTGAAAGCTGCTGTTGGTGATCCCGCCCCGCAGTTTGGACCCGAGCCAGCCGGTGGCCGCCTGCCCGAGGATGGCCAGGCCGAACACGGCGATCAGGGCGATCACGATGCGAATCGTGGGCGACGTGAAGTGCTCGGCGAGCAGCGGACCGACTTGAAGGCCGATCAACGCGCCGACGAAGAACCCGGCGAAGGACAGTACGCCGATGAGGAAGCCCTGGCGGTATCCGGAGATCGCAAAAATGATCATCAGGATGATGAGGACGACATCGACCACCGACATCCGCCTAGCCTACGGGGAGATTCTCAACGCGAGATGTGTCCCAGGGCCGGCTCCACCCACCCAGATCCAGCAGAACGGTGAGAATCCCGGCGGTGAAACCCCACACGAGCAGGCCGTCGACGGAGAAGGCCGGTCCGATGTATCCGCTCGAGTGCCGAATCCGCAGTCTGTTCGCCGGATCGGTCAACTCCGCCAGGGGCAACCGGCTCACCCGTTCGACCTCGGCCGGTTCGACGGCCCACACCGGATGGGGGGTATGCCACCAGGCGAGGACCGGGGTGACCACGAAGTCGCTGACGGAGATCCAGATCGGCGGCAGTTCGCTCAGCACCGTGACGCTCGCCGGGTCGAGGCCGACCTCTTCGTTCGCCTCCCGCAACGCCGTCTGCTGCGGTCCGCCGTCGCCGGGATCGGCCGCCCCACCGGGGAAGGCCGGTTGACCGGCGTGATTGCGCATCTTGGCGGCCCGCTGAAGCAGCAGCACGTCGGGACCATGGCTCTCGGATTCGCCGAAGAGCACCAGCACGGCGGCCTCCCGCCCGCCGTGCTCCGGCAACGGCCAACGGCTGAAGTCGGTCGAGCGAGCCTCGGCGACCCGCTCCTGCAGGTCGCGCAGCCACTCCGGCACCGGCGCGGTCACACCTTCACCCCGAGATACTGATCGACCAGACCGGTCAACTTCGCCTCGTCGAGCGCCGCGCCCTGATAGGCATAAGCGATCTGGCCGTCCTTGAGGAAGAGGGTCGCGGGCAGCCCGTTGGACTTGAGGTGCTCCTGCTGGACGAGCGTGGTCAGCAAGCGTCCCCGCTCGTCGAAGAGGGTCGGGAAGGTGACGTGCAGTTCTTCGGCGAGCGCCGCAGCACTCCCCCGTTTGTCCGTCGTGACCACACCGATCACCGTCGGCGCGTTCTTCTTCCCGGCAAGGCTGGTGAAAGCGGGTAGCTCGCGGGTACAAGGGATGCACCACGAGGCCCACAGGTTGACCACCACACCACCCTTGAGCTGTGAGAACCGCACCGATTGGCCACCGTGGAAACACGGCAGCGTCACGTCGGGAAGGTCAGCCGACGGGGTTTCGGCGGAGAGCGCGGAACACTCGGCGAACGGGCCGTCGACCGTCGGTTCGGTCGTCTTGGGATCGTCGCTTCCGCAGCCGGCCAGCAGCAGCGCGCCGGCCAGCACCGTGACCGCCCACCGCCTCACGCGGCCCCCTTGACCGGTGTGGCACCCGCGACGGGCAGCTCCTCGTCGACTAGCGCGGCCAATTCGGCGACGCGGGGACCCTTGAGGAGTTTGACGGCCTCAGCCCGGTTCGTCGGCCCCAACCCGTACGACGGGCAGGACGGGGCGAGCGTGCACGCTCCGCAGGCGGGTTTCCGGGAATGGCACACGCGACGCCCGTGGAAGATCACCCGGTGCGACAGCATCGTCCAGTCGCGACGCTCGATCAGCGCGCCGACCGCGTGCTCGATCTTGACCGGATCGGTCTCGTCGGTCCACCGCCAGCGGCCGACGAGCCGGCCGAAATGCGTGTCGACGGTGATCCCCGGTACGCCGAAGGCGTTGCCCAGGATCACGTTGGCGGTCTTGCGCCCGATGCCGGGCAGCTCGACGAGCTTGGCCAGCTTGCCGGGGACCTCGCCGTCGTATTTCTCCACGAGGGCGGCCCCCAGCTTGATCAGGGAGTCCGTCTTGTTCCGGAAGAAGCCGGTCGGCTTGATCATGGTCTCGAGCTCGGTCCGGTCGGCGGCGGCGTAGTCGGCGGCCGTCGGATAGCGCGCGAACAGCTTCGGCGTGACCTGGTTGACCCGTTCGTCGGTGCACTGCGCCGAGAGGATCGTCGCGACCGCCAGCTCCAGCGGGGTCGTGAAGTCGAGTTCACAGTGCGCGTCGGGGTGGATGACCGCCAGTTCGCGGGCCATCTTCCGGGCCCGGCGCTTGCGGGCCAGCTCGGTCTCGGTCACGGCGTCGAGCGTACGTCGCCGCCCTGACATCCGCCGTGACCGGCCCGGTCAGGCGCTCGGCGGCGTGATCTTGCCGGAGGACTCGATCTTCGGACCGGTGGACGGGAAGTCCGACTTCGTGAGGTTCCGGATCGCCGTCGCGCCCCGCTTCTGCGAGTCCGGCCCGGGTACGCCCTGGCTGTTCATGATCGCCGAGTCGAACTGGCCGCCGACCCAGGCGCCGTCCTTGGTCAGCTGCACCTTGAGCACGCCGGTGTAGCCCAGGACGCCGTCCGGCTTGAGCGTGCGGCCGCCGCCGAGGAAATTGCCGAGGCTGTACGCGATCAGCCGGCCCTTGTAGAACTCCATCGCCCGCAGCACGTGTGGCCCGTGTCCGACGATCAGGTCGGCCCCGGCGTCGATCATCGCGTGCGAGAACGCGATCGGATTGCCCCGGTTCTCCCCGAGGAACATCTCGGTGCCCGGCTTCACATGGGTGTACGCCGTCCCCTCGGAACCCATGTGCACCTGCACGACGACGATGTCGGCCTGCTGATCGGCCTGCTGGATCAGCTGCTTCGCCTTCGAGATGTTGATCAGGCTGTTGTTCCAGGCGTACGAGGAGAAGCCGACGACCGCGACCTTGATCCCCTTGACCTCGACGACGGTGATCTCGCCCGGCGCGCCGGTGTGCTTGAGGCCGACTGCGTCGAGCGACTTCTGGGTGTTGGCGTACCCCTGCGAACCCATGTCGTTGCCGTGGTTGTTGGCCATGTTCATGAGCTGGTAGCCGGCGTTCTTGAGGTGCTTGGCCCAGCTCGGCGGCACGTAGAACTGGTGGCAGCTCGTCGAGCCCGCGCTGCACTTGCGGTAGCCGGTGTCCTCGGTGACCGGCTCCTCCAGGTTGCCCATCACGAGGTCGCCGGTGAGCATCGGCTTGACCTTCGTGTAGAGGTCGTTGCCGCCGTTGGGCGGCATGTTCCCGGGACCGCCCATGACGTTGTCACCGGTCGCCGTCAGCGTGATCGCCTCGGCCACCGCGGCGGCGGTCTGGCTGGGCGAAGGATCGGCTGCGCCGCTCGACGCGGCCGCGGCGGGCGAACCGCCGTTCCACTGCGGCTTGCGAGTGGCGTTGAACGCGCCGTACGCAGCACTGGCCGCACCCACGAGCACGACCGCAATGGCAAGGCCGAGAATCAATCGGGGGCGCGACGAACGAGGGGTCTGTCGAGGGGCGGACATCGCGCACAGACTACCCGGGAGTCAACGGGTACGCCGACCCTAGAAAAGTCGACCGCGATCAGTCCAACCAGGCGGTCGGAGCGGCCCGAAAGTCCCGGCCGCCACGGAGAACCGCCTGGTGGACGGCGCGGGCGAGTGGCGCGCCCCACCTCGATCGAGGCCCGCCATAGGGTTCCAGCGGCCCCGAATCGGACACCACGACACACACCGCATCGGTCGCGGTCCCCGTGGCGGCGTACCCGAGCTCGAAAAGGGCCTGCGCCTTCGCCTCCGTGACGGTGGCGACGGAATTGACCAGCGCGGCCTCGCTGAGCCGCGCGGGCAGGAAGCAGATGATGTTGACCGTGCCCACGAGCTCGCCGAGGTCCTCCGCGGGCGCGGCGGCGAGGACGGGCCGGCCGAGTCCGACGGTGGCGAAGACCTCGACGCCGTCGTCGGAAGCCTGGACCACGCGCTGGACGTCGACTCCGGTCATGAGCCCGACGCCGGGCCCTGTGAGCCCGATTTCCGCCGCGATGTCCGTGAGGTGAATGCCCGGGTCATCGCGGTCGTAGGACATCGGAACAGTGGTGTTCATCACCCAGCGGTGTCGGCCGATGCCCCCGCCGAGGGGACCTGAGGAGATTGTCGGGATTGCGCCCGGCAACCGCCAGACCAGCAGCGGTGCCGAAAGCCCGCCCTCTTCGCGAAAGACCAGCTCAGGACGCACCGCACGACACTACTCTGGGGCTAACAGCGATCTTTTGGGTACCCGTCCGGTTCTCGTCGCGTTGCGCCTAGACTGACGTTGCGCGTTTGTTGCGTGGCTGCCGCCGGGCAGCTGAAGCAGGCAGACGCCAGGGCGCACAGGTGGAGGTGTGGCGCATGGATGAGGTGCTGGCCCGCAGCGGGATCTTCCAGGGTGTGGATCCCGAGGCAGCGGAGGCTCTCGCCCGTGAGATCGAGACCATCGAAGTCCGCAAGGGCGAGGTCGTCTTCAACGAGGGCGAGCCGGGCGACAGCCTCTACATCGTGCTGTCCGGGAAGATCAAGCTCGGCCGCCGTGCCGCGGACGGGCGGCAGAACCTCATCGCCGTCATGGGCCCGTCCGACATGATGGGTGAGCTCTCGCTGTTCGACCCGGGTCCGCGGACCGCCACGGCCACGGCCGTCACCGACTCGCGGCTGGCCCGGCTGCGCAAGGCGGCGCTGCGCCCGTGGCTGACCAACCGGCCCGAGATCGCCGAGCAGTTGCTCCGCGTACTCGCCCGGCGGCTTCGCCGCACCAACGACGCGCTCGCCGACCTCATCTTCACCGACGTCCCCGGCCGGGTCGCCAAGAACCTGCTGCAGATGGCGGGCCGCTTCGGCACTCGCGACGGCGGTGTCCTGCGCGTCACCCACGATCTCACCCAGGAGGAGCTGGCCCAGCTGGTCGGCGCATCGCGGGAGACCGTCAACAAGGCGCTCGCCGACTTCGCCTCGCGCGGGTGGCTGCGGCTCGACGGCAAGAGCGTGATCATCCTCGACCCGGAGCGACTCGCTCGCCGGGCTCGCGTCTGAGCATTTTTCAGGTACGCAGCCTGCATACCGTATAAATCGGACATTGCCGGGGATTCTTATGGAATAACCCGGCATTTCCTGTGTCGCTCATCCGACAGAGCAGCGTCAGTCGCCCGAATGGCCTCGTTTTCGAATCGTCCAACCGCTACACCCGACGATTCGAGAGAAGGTCCCTCGCGATGAAGACGTGGGTTCGACGCTCACTCAACGCCGGCGCCCTGACCGCCGGCGCACTGCTGGCGACCGGCACCGCCGCCTCCGCCGACGCCACGTTGGTCAGCAGCGACAACGTTGGCATCCTCAACGGCACTCAGGTCCTGCTGCCCATCCAGGCACCGATCGACGTCTGCGGCAACGCCGTCGCGGTCGGCGGCGTGGCCGGAGCGGGCTGCGTCGGCGGCTCGGCCGCGACGCTCTCCCCCGAGTGGGGCTGGGCGCACTACCAGACCGCCGCCAAGTCCGGCCCCAACATCGGGATCGGCAACGGTACGCAGATCATCGCCCCGATCCAGATCCCGGTCGACGTCTGCGGCAACGCCGTCGCAGTCCTCGGCCAGGCGTACGCCGGATGTGAGGGCGGCGCCTCGGCCACGATCACCGGGAAGACCAAGCCGGGCGGTCACTACTACAAGAAGGAGTCGACCGAGGCCGGCGTACTGCCGACCGAAGGTCTGGTCGACGGACTGCCGGTGGTGGGCGACCTCCTCGGCGGCCTGACCGGTGGCTCCGGCCTCCCGGTCGTCGGCGGCCTGCTCGGCGGTCAGAGCCCGGCAGCCGGTTTGCTCGGCGGCCAGCCCACGACTCTCGGCGGCCAGCACGCCACCGAGGTTCTGGAGAGCACCGGCGGCCCGACCGAGGGCAACAACCACGGTTACCCGTGCGGCTGCCCCAGCGGGCACGACGACCACGGTCACGGCGGCCCCGGCAACCACGGTGGCCCGACGCTGATCAGCACCGACAACATCGGCATCCTGAACGGCACCCAGGTGTACGCCCCGGTCCAGATCCCCGTGAACATCAGCGGGAACGCGATCGGCGTACTCGGCTCCGCGTCCGCGTGGAGCGTCGGCGGGTCCTCCGCCCGCCAGTAACCCGAACGGCCGGTCTGCCGGGCGTTTCAAGCGGCAGACACTGCAACGTCACTCCGGTGGACATACCGGCAGACCGGCAGCACGACCCTTTCGCCTGAGCCGCCGACCGTGGGGACCGCCATCCAGTCCCCGCCGGTCGGCGGCTCACTTCGCGTTCGGGCTTGTTGATCAGGCCGCTCGGGAGTTGATCAGGGTGTTACGGACACGACACGCCGATTGATCACGCCCGATAGTTCATGATCGCGCGGAAAGGGCGGGGCGGGGAGGGCAGGCGCGAAAAGGGCGGGCCCGGAAAGGGCGCGGGGCGGGTCAGGGGGTGAGGACGGCGAGGACGGTTCCGGTGTCCACCTGGGAACCGGCGCTCACTGGCAGGGCGGTGACGATCCCGGCAGCCGGCGCATGCACCGGATGCTCCAGTTTCATGGCCTCGACGGTCATCAGCAGTTCGCCGACGTCCACCCGCTGCCCCGGCGCGACCAGTACGCGTCCGACAGCGCCCGGCAGCGGGGCGGTCAGCGCGCCTTCGGCGAGTTCGGGATCAGGCAACGGGAACCGCGGCAGCTCGGTCAAAGCGAGCGAGCCTTCGACGCTGTCGACGTACGTCACCCGGCCGACCCGGTTGAGGTGCACTGCGAGCAGGATGCCGATGACGTCGAGCACGACCAGCGTGGGGGTCGCCGACACCACCGCCACCGGCGGGTGGTCCTCGGCGAGCCCGGGTTGGCCCAACGGGGCCAGTTCGAGGTCTTCCGGGTCGACTGCGCGTACCCACCATTGGGCCAGCGCTCCCGTACGCGAGAACCGGTAGCCCACCTCCACCGGCCCCGCCGGTCCTTCGTAGACGGAGGTCTGCGCAGCGGTGGGCACGTTGCGCCACCCGGAGGGAATGCTCGCCTGCCAGTTGGCGACGTTACGGCGTTCCGCAGCTGCCCCCAACGCGGCGGCCAGGCAGGAGAGGCGTACGGCGTCCACACTGGACAGAAGCGGGGCGAGCACTTCGGGATGCCGGTCGAGCATCGCGGTGTCGGTCAGCCCGGCCAGGAAGGTCGGGTGGCGCAGCGTACGCACCAACAGATCCCGGTTGGTGACGACGCCGTGGATCTGCGCCCGGGCCAGGGTCGCGGCGAGCAGCCGAGCGGCTTCAGGCCGGGTCGGCGCCCACGCGACGACCTTGGCGAGCAGTGAGTCGTAGTGGACCCCGATGACCGAACCCGGTTCGACGCCGCTGTCCAGCCGGATGCCAGGCGCGGTCAGGATGCCGAATCGGCCGGCGACTCCGGGGATCTCCAGGCGATGGATCTCGCCGGTCGCCGGTAGGTGATTGGCAGCGGGATCCTCGGCGCACAGCCGGGCCTCGATCGCATGCCCGCGCAGCGGCGGCGGGGTCAGCACCGGCAGCGGGCCGCCCTCGGCCACGACGATCTGCATCCGCACGAGGTCGACGCCGGTCACGCACTCGGTGACGGCGTGTTCGACCTGCAGCCGGGTGCTCATCTCCAGGAAGAAGAAGTCCCCGTTCGGAGTGAGCAGGAACTCCACGGTGCCGACGCCGACATAGCCGACCGCCTGCGCGGCCGCGATCGCCGCCCGGCACAGATGCTCGCGAAGTTCCGGGGTCACCACCGGGGACGGCGTCTCCTCGATGACCTTCTGATGGCGGCGCTGGATCGAGCACTCCCGTTCGCCCAGGGTCACGATCCCGCCGTGCTGGTCGGCCAAGACCTGCACTTCGATGTGGCGAGCGCCCTCGATGTACTTCTCGCAGAAGACGTCGCCGTCACCGAACGCGCCGAACGCCTCCCGCCGGGCCGACGAGACCGCTTCGGCCAGTACGCCGGGCTCGCGGACGATGCGCATACCCCGGCCGCCGCCGCCGGTGGAGGCCTTGACCAGCACCGGGAACTCGTCCACCAGCTCGGGATCGGTCCAGCTGGGCAGGGTCGGCACGTCCGCCTCGGCAAGGAGCGCCTTGGCGTCGACCTTGTCCCCCATCACCTCGATCACCTTGGCGGGCGGGCCGATCCACAGCAGGCCGGCCTCGGCGACCGCCTCGGCGAAGTCGGGGTTCTCGGCGAGGAAGCCGTATCCGGGGTGGATCGCGTCGGCGAGCGTCTTGCGGGCGGCCGCGATGATCAGATCCCCACGCAGGTACGTGGCACTGGGCGCGGCTCCGGGCAGGTGGACGGCGTAATCGGCCTCGGCGACGTAGGGAGCGTTCGCGTCCGGATCGGAGTAGACGGCCACCGTCTCGATGCCGATCGTCCGGCAGGTGGCGAAGATCCGCCGCGCGACCTCGCCGCGATTCGCGACGAGCAACCGCCTGATCATGCTCCCCCCAAAGTGGACGTGGCCCCGATCGGGGGCAGGACCGACAGGCAGATGCCGAGCACCGTACGGGTGTCGCGGGGGTCGATGACGCCGTCGTCGTACAGCAGGCCGGACTGGTGCAACGCGGAGGTGGGCGGGAGCTCGGCCGTGCCCGCTCCGGTCTCGTCGACCGCCGTACGGTGCGCGGCGACCGCCTCCAGCTGGTCCGGCGGCAGCACGGCGGCCTTGGAGTTCGGCCAGCTGAACAGGAATCGCGGGCGCATCGAGCGGCCGCCGAGAACCTGCCCGGCCGATCCGTGCGCGCCGCCGACCGCGATCGTGATCATCGGCACCGGGCAGGTCGCGATGGTCTGGACGAGCGCGGCCGCGTGCACGGAGATGCCGCCACCCTCCTGCGCCACACCCAACCCGAAACCGCTGGTGTTGGGCAGGAACACGAGCGGCACCCGGGCCGCCGTGGCGAGCTGCACGAACCGGGCCGCCTTCGCGACCTCGTCCACGCCCAGCAACGGGCCCGCGCTGGCGATGATGCCCACACGGTGGCCGTGCACCGAGCCGAAACCGGTCCGCAGCGACTCACCGTAGAGCGGCGCGACCTCGTCGAACTGGCTCGCGTCGAGCACCCGGGCCAGGATCTCCCGCGGATCGAACGCGTCGTCGCCCCGGGCCACCGCGAGCAGATCTTCCGTGTCATGCCGCGGTGGGATGACGCGCCGTCGGGCTTCGGAGACCTCCGGGCACAGCCGGTCCACCGCCAGGCGTACCAGGCGCAACGCGTCTCGCTCGTCCTCGGCCAGTTGATGGGCCATCCCGGTGCGGGTGGCGTGCAAAGTCGAGCCACCGAGCGCTTCGTCGTCGACCGACTCTCCGGTCGCCGCCCGCACCAGATGGGGACCAGCCAGATGCACCCGCGCCTGTCCGCGTACCAATATGGTCTGATCGGCGATCGCGGGCAGCGTCACGCCGCTCACCACGCCGAACACCGCGCAGATCGCGGGAATGCCGGTCGCGCGGAGCAGGGCCTGGTCGCGCAGCGAGGCCCCACCGGCGAGCAGAAGCTCGCCGCCACCCGCCGGATCCGGTCCGTCGCTCTCCACGAGACTCACGAGCGGCAGCCGGTTGGCCAGCGCGATCTCCGCCGCACGCGCCAGCTTCCGCAACGTGTACGCGTTGAGCGACCCCCCGTGAACCGTGGGATCACTGGCGGTGAGCACGCACGGCCGCCCGGCCACGACCGCGAGCCCGGTGACCACGCCCGCGCCGAGCGGCTGGCCGGTGCCGTAACCCGCGAGGGTGGACAGTTCGAGGAAGGCGCTGTCCCGGTCAACCAGCAGTTCGATGCGTTCCCGGGGCAGCAGCTTGCCGCGGGCGTGATGGCGGGTGACGTGCTTTTCGCCGCCGCCCTCGACCGCCTGCGCGAAGGCCGCCTCGACCTCGCCGAGGGCGGCCGTCATCAGCCCACGGTTGTCCAGATAAGACGGTGTGCGAGGATCGAGGCTCGTCTCAAGAATCGCCATGCCCGCCCCAAGTCCGCCTTCTCCACCGCAGTCGACAACACGACAACGAGTGGTTCTTGAAGACCGGTACGCACGATTGGCGTGTTGTGCCCGACTGGCGCGTTATGCGGTGTCTCGCTTGGGCGGTGTCTCGCCTCGGGTGGTGTCTCGCTTGAGCGGTGTCTCGCCTTAGGCGGTGTCGAGGCCGAAGAGGCGAGCCAGCGACCAGCGTCGAGGTGCTGCCTCGGTCGGCTCGTCCCCGGGCGAGCGGCGCGGGTTGGGCACCTGGGCGTCGGAATGGTCGAGCCGGCGCAGCCGGCCGATCAGCTCACGGGCGGTCGGGCGGTGCTCCGGATCGTTCTCCATCCCGGCTCGCAGCACCTCGACCAGGTCGTCCGGCGCGCCCGGGACATCCGGGATGGGTTCGCCGAACAGCTCCAGCAGCGCCGCGATGCCACCCATCGCCTCGTCCCGCCAGCGGGGCGGAGCCCCGGTCAGCAGGGCATACAGGGTCGCGCAGAGCGAATAGACGTCAGCCGAGGGCGCCGGGCGGGCGCGGTCGAACATCTCCGGCGGTGCGTACGCG
The DNA here is from genome assembly GCF_013362815.1 of Hamadaea sp. GTDB lineage: Bacteria > Actinomycetota > Actinomycetes > Mycobacteriales > Micromonosporaceae > Hamadaea. Next base: position 301,044 of record NZ_JABFVK010000015.1, read on the forward strand.
GGAGTGAGGATCTCCAGGTTCACCGTCGGATCGCGGAGTTCGACGAGGATGGCCAGGCCGAAGTCGGCGAGCGCGGGTTCGCCGAACGAGCTGACCAAGATGTTCGCCGGTTTCACGTCTCGGTGCAGAACGCCGAGGTCGTGCGCGTCGGCGAGCACGCCGGCCAGCTTGACGCCCAGTTCGCGTACTTCGCTGGCGATCAGCACGCCGCGCTTCATGCGATCGGCGTACGACTCGGCACACAGCTCCATCACCAGGAAGGGACGGCCGTCGTCCAGCACACCGGCATCGAACAGGTCGACGACGAACGGGTGCGACGACATCCGCCCGGCGGCGTGCGCCTCCCGGAGGAATCGGCGCCGGTCGTGCTCGTCGTCGAGGGTGCGATTCTCGACCTTGACGGCGACCTCTCGGCCGACCGAGCCCTGGGCAGCACGGTAGATCGTCGCGTAGCCGCCTCGGGCGAGCAGCTGAAGCTCGCCGAGACCGGGGATGACGGGTGTGCTCACAATGGGAGAACTTAGCGGCTCGTAGATGCGGCCGGATATCCCATGGCCGACTCGCAGGCCGCAAGGACCCGTTCGGCCGAGACCCGGCTCCGCGCATCGTCGGCCCGCAGCCCGACGGCAAGCCGAGCCTGCTCCAGCGCCTCGGCGGGGCGATCGTCGGCGAGGAGCGCGCGCGCGTACAGGGCGACCGCCTGCCGCCGGGCGAACAGCATCGACGGGGCGTGCGGCGCTTCGGCGAGCGGCCGGAGCACCTCGATCGCCTCGCGTACCCGGCCGACGGCCAGGTGCGCCGCGCCGAGCAGAGCCTTCGGCCCGACCTGCGCCGACTCCAGTACGCCGTGCGCCCGGGTCAGCGTCAGCACCCGCCGCGCGTCACGTTCGGCGCCCTCCGGGTCGCCCTGCGCCAGGCTGATGAACCCGCGCAGCGTCCCGGCCATGCCGAGCAGCAACGGATGGTTCACCCGCTCGCCGTACTCCAAGGCGTCGCTGAGCAGGTCGGCGGCGTGCCCGAGCTCGTTCAGCTCCCGGGCGATCACACCCCGGACGACCAGGGCGAATCCTCGTCCCCAGAGATCGTTCGCCGCCGCGAAATCCCGGTACGCCCGCCGCGCGTCTCGGTCGGCGGAGTCGAGTTCGCCGAGCTCGGCGGCGGCGTACGCGTCGACGGCCCGGAGCGTGCCGACCGCCCACACCTCACCGACGCGCTCTCCGAACGGCAGGAACACCCGGGCGAGCCGTTGAGCGTCCCGCAGCCGACCGGCCAGCAGCCGGTTGAACGCGAGTGCCCCGCGCAGCCAGGCCCGGCCGACCGGGTCGTGGAGTTCGGCGAAGAGCCGGGCGGAGCGAGCGAGCGCCGCGTCCGCTCCGGCGAAGTCCCCCCGAGTGGTGGTGACCCAGGCGAGGTTCTGCAGCGACCACGCCTGCGAGCGGCGATCACCGGCCGCCACGGCAACCTGGTACGCCGCCGTGAATCGGCTGCCCGCGTCGGCCAGCCGGCCGTTGAGGAAGTCGGCCATTCCGAGGCGACGCATGGCCTCGGCCCGTTCGGCCGGGGCGTCCACCGCGGTCGCCACCGTCAATGCCTCGTGCCAGCACTCTGAGCCCCGGGCGGGATCGCCGAGCTCGCGGTGCGCGCGGCCGGCCAGGAGTAGGGCCGACGCCCGCGCGCGTGCGTCGTCTCCCGCGTTCGCGGCGATCTTCTCGGCTTCGACGAGCGCCTCCGCAGGGCGGCCCGACTGCAACAGCGCTCGAGTGTGCACGAGCCAGATCTGTACCGGGAGCAGCACCGATCCGGTCGTGGCGAGCTTGCGGGCGCGGGCCGTCAGGTCGAGCGCGGTGACCGGCTCGCCGTTGTGCGTCGCGCGGGTCGCCGACCGGCCGAGCGCGGCCACACCGAGCGCCGCGACGGATCTCGCGGGCGAGTCCGGCCGCAATCGGATGGCGTCGGCGAGGAACGCCGCCCGTTCGGCGTGCTCGGCGATGAACTCGTCGCGGGCGTCGTCGGAGAAGCCGACCAGCGACGGCGGCAGCGCGCGGCCGCTCGGCGCGATCCAAGCAGTCGTCTCGGGTCGCTGCCCGACTTGATCGGTGAGCAGTCCGCGGGCAGCCCACTCCGTCAGGAAGGCGTGCCGCTCGGCCAGGTCCGCCTTCGAGATGCCCGCGTACGCCGCTTCGCGGAGCAAGGGGGTGGCGAAGGCGTACCCACCACGCTGGCGACGCAGCATGCGCCGGGCGAGGAGCTCGTCGACAGCCCGGTCGAGTTCGACCGCGACGACGGCGGCCGGGCGGCCGTCGCGGGAGGAACGCCGTTCCCGCAACGCTTCCAGCGCACCGGCCGGAGTGCTGTCCCCGACGACGGCGGCGTCCCGGAGCACCGACCGGGCGTCCGGCGGCAACGCGTCGATACGCGCGGCGAGCACGGCCGCGAGATCCCGAGACAGCAGCCGAGCGTCCAGCGAGCCCGGAGTGAGCCGCCATTTCGTATCGCCATCGGTGTCGAACGGCCGGGTCGCCGACCGGGGACTCGGCCCACGGGTCAGCGCACCGCGTTCCATGAGCAGCGTGACCAGTTCGGCGAGGTAGAACGGATTACCTTGAGCAGTCGCGAGCAGCCGATCCTCGTCCGGCTGCGGCAGCCGGCCGCCGCGCAGATAACTCGACAGCAGCCGGGCGGCGTCCGCACCGCGCAACGGCGGCAGCGCCTGCACTTCGGCGTCGGCGAGCCGGGTCAGCAACCCGGCCGTACGCACGAGTTCCGGGCGGCCCAACAGGACGACGAGCACGGGGCCGTCGAGATCCTCCAGCATCACGCCGAGGGCGTCGACCGTCTCGGGAGTGGCGTCGTGCAGGTCGTCCACGATCACGACCAGCGGCGACTCCACGGTCAGCGCCGAGAGCAGCTGCGCGACCGCCGTCGCGAGGACCTTGATGTCGACACCCGTACGCTCATGGCCGTCCGGCAGGCCCTCGCCGATCGCCGGCACACCCGACGCCGGGTCGGCGGCCACGCCGAGCAACGCCAGCAGATGGTCGGTCGGGATCTCCGGTACGGGCTGGTCCGGCCCGATGCGGGTGGCCAGCCGGCTGGAGAGCCGACGAAGACGCTCCTCCACCGCCGGGCGGGTCAACCCGGTCGACGTGGCGTCCACGGGGAGACCGATCGCGGTGCGTACGAGGTCGGCCAGGGGAGCCAGCCGGCGGCGTTCGCCGAAGGCGGCACAGTGGACCGACAGGACTCGCGTACCGGTGTCGATCCGGCGGGTGGCGAACCGGCCCGGCCCGATGTCGTAGCCGGCCGCGTACCGCTCGACCTCGGCGGCGAACCGGGTCTTGCCGATCCCCGCCTCGGCCGTCATGACCAGTACGCGCGGCTGCGCCCGGTCGATGACCTCGGCGAGGCGGCCGATCACCCGGCCCAGTTCGGCTTCGCGCCCGACGTACGGCGCTTCGTCGCCGATGCCGCTGCGGGTGCCGGGCGCGTCATGCAGGCCGAGCAGCTCGAACGTCTCGACCGGATCGCGTTTGCCCTTCAGCCGCAGTGGCCGCAGTTCCCGCCAGCCGGCCAGGTGCCGCGTCGCCGAGGCGGTACGCGCTCCGGCGTACACCGCGCCGATCGCGGCGGCGTCGGCCAGCCGGGCGGCGGTGTTCACGGTGTCGCCGATGACGGTGTACTCCAGTCCGGCCTGCACTCCGGCGATGACCTCGCCGGTGTTCAGCCCGACGCGGAGCCCCAGCGGAGCGCCACCGCCCCGTTCGTCGTCGAGTACGCGGCGGACCGCCCGCTGCATCGACAGCGCCGCGCGTACGGCTCGTTCCACATCGTCCTCGTGCGCGACGGGAGCACCGAAGACGGCCATGATCCCGTCGCCGGTCAGCTTGTCGACGTGACCGCCGAAGGTCTTCACCGCACCGGCCAGCGCCGACATCACGCGGTCGGTCACCGCACCGACCCGCTCCGGGTCCAGCTCCTCCGACCAGGAGGTGAAGTCGGAGAGGTCGCCGAACAGGACGGTCACGTTGCGCCGCTCGGCCTGCGGCAGGTCCGCCGCGCCGGGCAGCGCCGCGCCGCAGTTGTGGCAGAAGTTGGCCCCCGGCACCGCCACCGTGCCGCAGATCGGGCAGGTCACGGGTTGTCCTGGAGATAGGCGAGCTGCGACCGGACGGTCCATTCGGCGGCCATCCGGACACCGGGGTCGACGTCGGCGTACACGATCCGGACGACGTCCTCGGGCGTCTCCGCTCCTTGGCGCAGCGCGTCGCGGACCTGGTCGAGCCGTTCCAGACGGTGCTGGAGCAGCCAAGTCGCCGCCGCGGCGCAGTCGGGCAGGATCGGGCCGTGGCCCGGCAGAACGACGACGCCTTCGAGCTCGGTCAGGGTCTTCAAGGTCTCCAGGTACGCACCGACGTCGCCGTCCGGCCACATGACGACGCTGCTGCCCCGCCCGAGGATGGTGTCCCCGGTGAAGACCACGCGGTCACCGCCCCGGTCGACGAGGAAGGAGACGGAGTCGCTGGTATGCCCCGGGCTCGGCAGCACGGTCGTGCCCTCGATCACCTCGGCGACCCGCGCCGGGGCGATGTCCTCGGCCCCGGTCAACTCGACGAGCCGGGGGACGCCCTCCACGTGGTCGATGTGACCATGCGTGATCGTCGTGAACCGAATCGGGCCGATCGCGCGGAGGTGATCGTCGTCCGCCGGGCCGGGATCGATCGCCAGTACGCCGTCCACGACCCAGGTGTTGGTGCCTTCCAGGGTCATGGGAGAAGAGTTGGGCGCGAGCAAATGCCGGACAAACCCGGGCAGACCGGACTCCGGTCCCCACCCCGCTCGCGCCCCGACCCCATTAGTCACGTCACGATGTTACGTCGCTCTCAGCGACGCTCCTCACCTGCTTTTCCGCCCGATGAGACGGTGACCTCTTCCGTCCGATGACGCGACCACGCGCAGCAGCAGGCGGCTACTCGGCGACCTCGGCGATGACGTCCACCTCGACCGGCGCACCGAGCGGCAGCTCGCTTACGCCCACCGCACTGCGGGCGTGCCGGCCCGCCTCCCCGAAGACCGCGCCGAACAGCTCGGAAGCGCCGTTGATGACGCCCGGCTGGCCGGTGAAGCCCTCGGCGCTCGCCACGAACCCGCCGACCTTGACGATCTTGACGACCTTCTCCAGGCCGACCAGCGAGTCGATGGCGGCCAGCGCGTTCAGCGCACACCGCGCCGCCAGTTCCTTGGCCTGCTCGGGCGAGACGTCCGCCCCGACCTTGCCGGTCGCGAGCAGCTTTCCGTCGGCCATCGGCAGCTGGCCGGAGACGTAGACGTGGTTGCCGGACTGCACCGCCGGGACGTACGCCGCCACCGGGGGCACGACGTCGGGCAGAGTCAGGCCGAGCTCGGCCAGCCGGTCGAACGGGTTCACCCCGGACGCGGGAACCTCGGACATCACGCCTCCTTGGGTCGCTTCATGTACGCGACCAGTTGCTCGGGATTGGGACCGGGCACGACGGCGACTAGTTCCCAGCCGTCGGCGCCCCAGTTGTCCAGGATCTGCTTCGTGGCGTGCACCAGCAGGGGCACGGTGGCATATTCCCACTTCGTGATGGAGACCGTCATGAGGAACAAGGTATCCATCACGACCGGCCGGTGAGACAGCGGGACGCGGGCTGCGCCGGGTTGTCCGGGGCCGATATGCTGGGCCGCCTTACGACACTGGGGAGCAGAGCAATGACCGACCCGAACCGACCGTCGGAGGAGAATCCGGCGCCGGGCAGCTACCCGCCGCCCGCCGACCCGTTCGCCACAGGTGGGTACCCGGAGCACACTCCGTCCTCCGGTCAGCCTGCCTACCCGACCAGCCCAGCGACTCCGTCGAGCCCGGCTCAGCCGCCGGCCTACCCGACGGCTCCGGAGCAGCAGCAGTACGCCCAGCCCGCGCAGCCTCCGGCGTACGGACAGCAGCCGGGGCAGCCGGCCCCGCAGTACAGCCAGCCCACCTTCGAGCAGCAGCCGCAGTACGGCCAGCCCGCCCAGCCGGCCCAGCCCCCGGCGTACGGGCAGCCGGCGCAGCCGCCCGCGTACCCGGCGACCACTCCGCCGACCACGCAACTGCCGCAGTACGGCCAGCCCGCCCAGCCCCCGGCGTACGGGCAGCAGCCGGGGCAGCCGCAGTACAACCCGGGCGCCGCTCAGGTGCCTCCGGCGTACGGGACGCCGCCGACTTCGGGCGGTCCCACGTCGGGTAGTGGCTACCCGGCCGGCGGCGCGTACCCGACCTCCGGTCAGGCGTACCCCACCACCGGGCAGACCTTCCCCGGTGCCGGCTACCCCACGACCGGCTTCCCCGGTCAGCCCGAGCAGCCGAAGAAGAAGAGCAAGGCCGGAATTATCATCGGCATCACGCTCGCCGTCGTGCTGGTGCTCTGCCTCGGCGGCGGCGTCGGTGCGTACTTCCTGCTGAAGAAGACCGACCAGGGCGGGCAGGGCGCGGCCGACCCGAAGGCCGCGGCGACCGCCTTCCTGAAGGCGTTCTACGAGGACCAGAGCGCGGCCGACGCGGAGAAGACCATCTGCGCGCAGGCGCGTGACTCCAAGACGATCACCCAGCAGATCGACGCGATCAAGAACCTCGGCCAGACCTACTCCAAGCCGGCCTTCACCTGGGACACCCCGGCGGTCAGCGACACCACGGAGAAGGACGCCAAGGTGACCGTCAAGCTCACCATGACCACGGCCGATGAGAAGGTCAGCAAGCAGGAACTCGTGCTGACCACGATCAACGACCAGGGCTGGTGGGTCTGCGACGTGCAGTCGAAGTAACAAATGCTCAACAGGTAGCCTCAGCAGTGTGACTGCCTCGGCTCCAAGTGACGGGCCGGCCGCCAACCAGTGGCCGGCCCGCCTCCATGTGGTCACCGGTAAGGGCGGGGTCGGCAAGACCACCGTCGCCGCCGCGCTGGCGCTCGCGCTGGCCGCGGGCGGACGGCGGACCCTGCTCGTCGAGGTCGAGGACCGGCAAGGCATCGCGCAGTTGTTCGATCGCAGCCCGCTCCCCTACGAGGAGCGCACGATCGCGACGACGCCCGGCGGCGGGGAGGTCAAGGCTTTGGCCGTCGACCCCGAAGAAGCGCTGCTGGAGTACCTCACGCTCTTCTACCACCTGGGCGCGGCCGGCCGGGCCTTGCGGAAGGTCGGCGCGATCGACTTCGCCACCACCATCGCCCCCGGCCTCCGGGACGTGCTGCTGACCGGCAAGGTCAAGGAGGCCACCACCCGGACCGACAGCCAGGGCAAACGGGTCTACCACGCGGTCGTCCTGGACGCACCGCCCACCGGCCGGATCGGGCGCTTCCTCAACGTCACCGCCGAGGCCGCGAAACTGGCCAAGATGGGGCCGATCAAGACCCAGAGCGAGGGCGTCGCCGCCCTCTTGCGCTCCCCGATGACCGCAGTCCATCTGGTCACCCTGCTCGAGGAGATGCCCGTCCAGGAGACCCTCGACGCCGCGCAAGAGCTGCGCGGCCTGGGCATTCCGGTGGGCAAGGTGATCGTCAACGGCGCGCATCCGCCGTTGCTTGAAGGGGTACGCAAAGTGACGCAGGCGGAGCTCCGGCGAGGTCTGGCCGCAGCCGGGCTGGCGACCGACCGGCCGACCGTCGTCGGGCTGCAGGAGCAGGCGCAGGCCTATCTGGCCCGGCGCTCGGTCGAGACGGAGCTGCGGGGCGAGCTGGACGAGATCGGCCGCCCGGTCGTCGAGCTGCCACTCCTCCCGGGCGGCATCGACTTCGCCGCGTTGCGCGAGATCGGCAGCCTTCTCGGAGCCGCCGCATGACCTCTTTGCAGCCGGTGCTCGATGTGGACGAGGTGCTCGGCGATCCGGAGATCCGCATCGTCGTCTGCTGCGGCTCGGGTGGGGTCGGCAAGACGACGACGGCCGCCGCGTTGGCGCTGCGCGCCGCGGAGAAGCACGGACGGCGTACGGTCGTGCTCACGATCGACCCGGCTCGCCGGTTGGCCCAGTCGCTCGGCCTGACCGAGCTGGACAACACGCCGCGAGTGGTCCCCGGCCTCGACGGGGACGCCGGTGAGCTCAGCGCCATGATGCTCGACATGAAGCGCACGTTCGACGAGATCGTCGCGGCGCACACCGAGCCGAAGCGGGCGGCCGAGATCTTCGCCAACCCCTTCTATCAGGCGATGAGCTCCACCTTCTCCGGTACGCAGGAGTACATGGCGATGGAGAAGCTGAGCCAGCTCCGGGCGGCCGACGAGTGGGACCTGATCGTCGTCGACACCCCGCCGTCGCGGTCCGCTTTGGACTTCCTCGACGCGCCGGCTCGCCTCGGCCGCTTCCTCGACGGGCGGATGCTGCGCTTGCTGCTCGCCCCGGCCAAGGCCGGTGGCCGAAGCATGTTCTCCCTGGTCACCGCCGGTTTCGGGGTGGTCTCCAAGACCGTGCAGAAGATCCTCGGCGCGCAGTTGCTCTCCGACTTGTCGGGCTTCGTCTCGGCGCTCGACTCGATGTTCGGCGGTTTCCGCGAACGGGCCGAGAAGACCTATCGCGTCCTGCAAGATCCGCAGACGGCCTTCCTGGTCGTGGCCGCGCCCGAACCCGACGCCGTACGCGAGGCCGCCTTCTTCGCTTCGCGGTTGGGCGTCGAACGGATGCCGCTGGCCGGTCTGGTGCTCAATCGCGTACACCATTGTCTGATCGATCTGGACGCGGACAGCGCGCTGGCGGCGGCGGACGAGCTGGCGGGCGTCTCTGACGTGACCGCGGACGCCCTGCGGATCCACGCGGCGATCGCGGCGCAGGCGGCCCGGGAGCGCGCGGTGATCTCGCGTTTCACGAGCGAGTTCGGCGACGTGCCGGTGCTGGAGATCGAGGCGCAGGCGACCGACGTGCACGACCTGGACGGGCTGCGCGCCATCTTCTAGCGCGCAGCCCGCGGATCGCTATGGCGCGGTCTGGATCGGGTCCTCTGGTACGCAGAACGGCGGGCAGAGCCAGGTCGTCACGCCGTCGTTGCGACCTGGTGGCTTGGTCGGGCCGCCGGGACCACCCGGACCACCGCCGCCACCCGCGCTGATCTGCAGCGTGACGTTGCTGCCCTTGCTCGTCGAGCCGTCGGGGCTGGTGCCTGCCACAGTGCCGGCCGGGCAGGCCGACGGGACCGGCTTCTTGTCGACGTCGACCGTGAAGCCCTTGCCCTTCAGAATCGACGTCGCCTCAGGCACGGACTTGCAGGTCACACTGGGGATGCTGACCTTCGTACCGAAGGCGATCTTGGAGCTCGGCTTGTCGAACTGGATCGACGGCTTGCCCTTCATGGCGTCCTTGAGCGTGTACGTCACCGCCGGGTTCACCACTTCTTTGTGCGGATCCTTGCCACCGAGATTGCCCCGGCTGACGTTGTTGTGAATGTAATCCGGGTCGGCCACGATGCCGGCGACCGAGAGCTGCTTGGTGGTGATCATGAACGACGCGGTGCGCTCGTCGTCGGTGGTCCCGGTCTTGCCGGCGATCGGCTTGCCGACGATGCCGTGAGTCGTCCGGGCGGTGCCGTCCTGGCACTTGCCCCACAGCGAGTCGTCGCCCACCGGGCACCGCGCGGCATCGATCGCCGCCCGCGCCACGTCCACCTTGACCCGCTGCTCACATCGGGGGTTCGCGACGTCGAGGCTCGTCCCGTTGTGGTCGATGATCGCCTCGACCGGGATCGGCTGGCAGTACTTGCCGTCCGCGGCCAGCGTCGCGAGCGCGTTGGCCATCTCCATCGGCGTGTTCTCGGTGACGCCGAGAGTGAACGCGCCCCAGGCGTCCGGGTGCGCCGCGTAGTAGGCGTCGTCGCAGCACTTCGTCGCGTTGCCCCGGAACGTCAACCCGAGTTCCTTGGCTGCGGCGACCGCCTTCTCCGGCCCGACCTTCTGGATCAAGGCGGCGAAGTAGGTGTTCACCGAGCGGCCGAAGCCCGACCACATGTTGCGTACGCCGTTCATCCAGCTCGGGTTTGCGTTGACCGGGCACCAGTACCCGCCGCAGCTGGCCGGGCCGGACGCCACCGGGTACTTCGAGATGAACGGGCTGACGGCGTTGATCGTGTAGTCGAGTGGGTAGCCGTTCTCCAACGCCGCGACCATGGTGAAGAACTTGAAGGTCGAACCGAACTGGTACCCGTACTGCTCGCCGCTCATCAGCGGGTTCACCGTGTTCGGATAGGTGCCCCGGATGCCCCGCTTCGACTTCACCGGGTCGGTCGACAGGCCGTTCTTCGGGTTGGTCACGTCGTCGATCTTGAAGTTGCGGTTCACCGCCATCGAGCGGACCTTGCCCGTGCCGGGCTCGACCGAAACGACCATCAGCGCGTGCTTCTTACCGGTCGCCAGGTACTTCTCGACGTTTTTCTTCGAGGCCTGCTGAGTGTTCACGTCCAGCGAAGAAATGATCTTGTAGCCGCCGGTCTTCAGCGCCCGCTCGCGCTCGTAGGAGTTCGCCCCGAACGCCGGCTCGTTCATCCACCAGCGCTGCAGGAAGTCGCAGAAGAACCCGGCGCTGACGACCAGCGTCGCCGTGCAGCCGTTGGGGGCCGGCTTGCCGGTGATCTTCAGGTCGATCGCCTTCGCCTGGGTCGCCTGCTGAGCCGAGATCGCCCCGATCTCGAGCATCTGGTCGATGACCCAGTCCCGCCGGTTCTTGCCGTTCGTGTACGCCGTCTCGTCGGTGGAGCCGTCGTCCATCACCGGGTTGTAGTTGCTCGGCGACTTGACGAGGCCGGCCAGGAACGCAGCCTCCTCGATCGTCAGGTCCTTGGGCTCCTTGCCGAAGTACACCTGCGACGCGGCATAGATCCCGTACGCGTGGTTGCCGAAGTACGCGATGTTGAGGTAGCCCTCGAGGATCTGGTCCTTGGTCAGCTTCTTCTCGATCGCCAGCGAGTACTTCACCTCGCGGAGCTTCCGGGCGTTCGTGTCGACCGCCGCGTCGAGGACGTCGTTCGGGTTGTTCGCGGCATAGGTGATCGACAACCGGACGTACTGCATGGTCAGCGTGGACGCGCCCTGGGTGGTCTCCCCCGAGTTCTTGTTCGCGACGAACGCCCGGGCGATGCCCTTGACGTCGACCCCGTTGTGCTCGTAGAACTTGTGGTCCTCGGCGGCGATCATCGCCTGCTGCATCACTTTGGGAATCTCGTCCAAGGGGATGTCCTGACGGTTCTCGTCATAGATCGAGGCCAGCAGCGTCTTGCCGTCGTTCGCATAGATCTTGCTCATCTGCGGCGACCGCTTCACGGTCAGCTCCGTGGGCAGATCGGCGAACGCCTGCGCGCCCGTCTTGGCCGCCAAGCCCGACATCGCGATCGCCGGGAACGCCGCCGCCGCTACCACCACGCCCGCGAGCACACCGCAGATCAGTAGCGACAACACATTCGCGAACACGTTGTGATCGCTCTTACGCATCCGGCTTCACCGCCTGGGGGTCTAGGCCGGGGGAAACGGGGTATCCCCTCCGGTCGGCTCAGTGTACGAGTAGCGGCGGTACGCCGCTGCTCAGCTCGGGACGGCTCGGCTTGGGAGGGCCGAAACGCGACACCGATCCGTCGTTGCTTCGTTGGTCATGACGCACGACCCCCGGTGTGCGGTTGCCCACCCCAAGGCAACGTCACCCGGTTCCCTCTTGGGGGGATCGGGACCCGTCCCAGCCGAAGAAGATCCACATATGGCACGCCGGAGCGAAGCGCGCAGAAAAATCCTTTTGAGGCGATTTTGCCGACAACATTGCGTAATCGCCTGACTACGGAGCATGATGGTCCGGCGAGCAATGCCGCCCGTCGAGGGGTTAGACGGGGAGGAGGTCTGCGTTCGCCTGCCCTGCGCGGGGCAGGAGAGCGTCGGGACACCCCACGGGCGGCCAGGGGGAACGCAAGGGGGGACGTGGAGCATGAATTCCGACTGGCCCAGCATGGCTGCATGCCGGAACGGGGACCCGGACGCACTGTTCGTCCAGGGTGCGGAACAGAACGTAGCGAAGCGCATTTGCCGGGGCTGCCCGGTGCGGTACGAGTGCCTGGCAGACGCACTCGACAACCGCATCGAGTTCGGCGTCTGGGGCGGGATGACCGAGCGTGAGCGGCGAGCCCTGCTCCGCCGCCACCCTCAGGTGATCAGCTGGCGCCGCACGTTCGAAACCGCGCTGAAGGAACAGACCACCAGGCAACTGGTCACAGCCTGACAAAGAACCGGCGGCGGGGGCCCATCTGGCAAAGCCCCCACCGCCGGTTTTTTGCTGCCCTTTTCTCCTGTCTTATTTGCGCGATCATGAACTTTCGGGCGTGATCGCCCGGCGCGTCGTGTCTCTAGCGCCCTGATCGATTCCCCGACGGACTGATCGACTTCCGCTCAGAGGCCGAGCTGGCGCTTCACCTCAGCACTCACCCGCGAGCCGTCGGCCTTGTCACCCACAGCGGCGCGGGCCGCCTTCATCGCAGGCCCCATCGCGCCCGGCCCGGAGAAATCGCCACCGGCGAGCGCGGTCGTCACGGCCGCGGTCAGCTCGTCGTCCGTGAGTTGCTGCGGCAGGTACGCCATGAGCACAGCCTCTTCGGCCTTCTCCGCGGCGGCCTGCTCCGGGCGACCGGCGTTGGCGAACGCCTCCGACGCCTCGGCGCGCTTCTTCGCCTCCTTGGTCAGCACCGTCAGCACTTCGCTGTCGGTCAGCTCCTTCTTGACCTTCCCAGCGACCTCGGCGTTGCCGATGGCGGCCAGCGCCATCCGCAGGGTCCGGGTGACGGTCTCGTCACGGGCCTTCATGGCGTTCCGCATGTCCGCCGTCAGGCGGTCCTTCAGCGTGCTCACGATCGAAGAAACTACGCTAACGGGCATGGGTTCGCTCGGGAAAATCGCTGCCGGCGTCGTCGTGGCGGGCGCGGCCACCTTCGCGTACGCGTCGCTGGTCGAACGCAACAGGTTCACACTGCGCCGATTCGAGGTGCCGGTGCTCGCCCCGGAGGCGGAGCCGCTGCGCATCCTGCACCTGTCGGACCTGCACATGACGCCAGGCCAGACACGAAAGCAGCGCTGGGTGGCCCAGCTCGCCGGGCTGGACCCCGACCTGGTGATCGTCACCGGCGACAACATGGCCCACCCCGGCGTACTGCCGACGCTCAGCCAGGCGCTCGAACCGCTCCTGGCGTACCCGGGCGCCTTCGTCTTCGGCTCGAACGACTACTCCGGCCCGGTCTGGAAGAGCCCGTTCAGCTACTTCGGCCACGATCCCGAGGTCGACGGCGGTGAAACCTACCGCCATGGGGCCGAGCTTCCGCACGAGGAACTGCGAGCGCTGTTCACCTCGGCCGGCTGGAGCGACCTCAACAACGCCCGCGACTCGATCAAAGCCGGCGGACGCGTCGTCGACCTCGTCGGCGTGGACGACCCGCACATCGATCGCGACGACTACCCCGGCTTTCGGCGTACGCCGGAGGCAGCGCTCGCCATCGGGGTCAGCCACACGCCGGAGCCCCGCGTACTCGACGAGATGGCCGCCGACGGGTGCGACCTCCTCCTCGCCGGGCACACCCACGGCGGCCAGGTACGCGTACCCGGCGTAGGAGCCTTGGTGACCAACTGCGGCCTGGACCGGAGCATGGCCCGTGGCCTGCACCGCTGGCTCGGCACCGACGCGTGGCTGCACGTCAGCGCGGGCCTCGGTACGCACCCGACCGCACCGGTGCGATTCGCCTGCCTCCCCGAGGCGTCGATCCTCACCCTGATCCCGCGCTGACCCGCCCAACGGCTCGCCGGATACCCGGTTTGGCGGGGGCCAGAGCGTCCGCTACTATTTCCGAGTTGCCATCGGGGTATGGCGCAGCTTGGTAGCGCGCTTCGTTCGGGACGAAGAGGCCATCGGTTCAAATCCGGTTACCCCGACCATGTCAGGGCCGCTCTTACGAGCGGCCCTGAGTCGTTTCCAGGCCTCGGACGGGGCGATGGCGATGACGGCCGCCGCGATCTGCTGGTCTCGCCAGACGCCGAAGTAGGCATCATACGAGGGCTCGTCGACGAGTTTCTTAGGCTAGCCTAACTCCATGTTGACGATTGCTCGCCGGTCGGCCACTCCGTCGTTCGACAGGATCGGCGAGGCGGGAGAAGCTCGTCTCCTCGGAGAGGCGTACGGGACGAGCGGCTGGCTATCGAGGACAAGGAATGACTGACCCTGGGAACCGGCAAGACTCGCTGCATACCGTCCTCGGCGGCTACCGCGGTGCGGTGGACGCGACGGTCGGGCCGTTGGCGTACGTGGCGGGTTATCTGGCTGGTGGCAAGTCGATCGCGGGGGGTGCCGTCGCGGCCGGAGTGGCGACCGTCGGCATCGGCCTGTGGCGCTGGCGGCGCGGCGGGAAGCTCACTGCGGTCCTCCTAGGCGCTCTCGGCGTCGGCGTCGCCGCGACCATCGCGCTCTACACCGGCCGGAGCTCGGACTTCTTTCTGGCCCGGCTGGCCAGCAACGTCGTCAGCGCACTCGCCTGGGCGGTGAGCATCGTCGCCCGATGGCCGTTGCTCGGCGTCGTCGTGGGCGCTGCCCTCGGGCAGAAGACGCGCTGGCGCAAGGATCCGTGGTTGCTGCGCGGCTACCAACGGGCCAGCTGGATCTGGGTCGGGCAATATGCCGTTCGCATCGCCGTCTTCACGCCGCTCTGGCTCGCCGACCAGACCACCGCACTCGGACTGGCTCAGGCCGCGCTGACCTGGCCGCTCGTCGCCGCCTGCTTGGGGTTGAGCTGGCTGGTGCTGCGCAAGGCGCTGCCCGAGGCACATCCGGGGATACGCCATCCCGTCACCGCGGAGTCGTTGACCGAGACGCCGGATCCCGATCGGGTCGGTTGACCGGCGAAGTCGATCATCTAGTCGCGGAGTCGATCAGGGAGCTAGGCACACGACACGCCGGTGGATCATGCCCGAGAGTTCATGATCGCGCGGAAGGCGGAAGGCGGAAGGCGGAGGGCGGAGGGCGGAAAGGCGGCGGGCGGAGGGCGTGAAGCGCGGGGCCGCGCGGAAAATGCGGGCGAGCTGCGAGGAAGGCGGGTCAGCCGGACAGTTGGGCGAACCGCGCCAAAGCGAACCGGAACGCGTCAGGTTCGATGCGCTCTCCCCGGGCGAACGGGTATTCGAGCTGGTAGACGGCGTACAACAGCAAAACGACCATGACCGTGAGCCCGACGGTGAAGATGATCTGGGCGCCGAGCCCGGCGATGTCGAACAGGTACGCGAAAGCGATGGTCAACAGCCCGCCGCCCACGAGCAGGAACCACATCACGAGCGGCAGTCCGCGAGTGCTGGCGGTCGCGCGGGCCGAGCGCGCGTCGGAGGCAGTGGTGACCGCGGTCATCGCGGCTTCGTAGGAGTCGACGGTGGCGTCGGAGGCCTCGGCGTCGGGCGCGGTGCCGCGGACCGCTTCGCGGAGCCGGTCGAGAGTGTTCCAACCCTTGAGCGGGACCGACTCGTGGTGTTGCATCGCCGGCCACTCGTCGCGGATGACCTGCTCGGTGTACGAGCGGGCGAGGAGCTGGATCTCCGAGCGGGCCGGGTCCGGAAGATTCTCGGCGTACGCGTAGACGTCGACGAGCGCAGTGGCCTCGGTGAACGAGTCTTCCCGAGCCGCGCCCATCTGATCCCAGACGGCGATGACGACGAACGCCAGCACGATGGCGTAGAGGACGCCGACGACCGCGAAAACCATGCCGATCGCGTCGACGTAGCCCTCGTGGCGTTCCCGCGCGGCGTCGGTGAACCGCTGGACGACGATGACGATGCCGGCCGCGACGAGTGCCGTGACGACGGCGACCAGGATGCCCCCGAAGATCAGTCCCACGTAGACCAGAACGTCCTCCGTCACGCCTCGTAACGGGCGGCGTTGTGCTGGTTATGCGGGTGATCGCGTACGCCGCGGCCGGGGTGATCCCGCTGGTCGGCCTGGCCGCCATGGCGGCTGCCGGACCCGAGGCGGCCGAGTGCGCCGCGGTTCAGGTACGCACTGCGGCCACCGGAACCTCTACATTGGTCACAGTCAGTGACCGAGGCGTACCGATGTCGATCCGCGTCCTCCCCCGGCGGATCAACGCGATCGGCCGTGACGACGACAACCAGCTGTACGGAATCGCACAGCCCGTAGGCGCACGGGCACAATTCGTGCGCATCTCCGAGGATGGCCGGCTTACTGTTCTCGGCGTCGCGCAGGGCCTCGGCGACGTCTTCGTCGGCACCGCGCACGCCGGATCGCTGCTGCTCCTCAGTGGCAACAGCCTGGTCACGGTGCGTATCGCGGGTCTCGTGCGGGCCGCGCCGGTGCCGCTGAGCGTACCGGTGTCGATCGGCGACTGGGCCTTCGACGCCGGACGCGGCGCGCTCCTCGCCCTCTCCACCCACTCTGACCGGCCAGCACTTATAGCCGTCGATCCCAAGCTGGGCACCGTCACGACGCTCGGCTTCCCCGCCAGGCTCCCCCGGGGCAGCTACGGTGGGATCTGGCTCGACCACGGAGCGCTGTTCGCGCTCCACAACGAATCCGGTGCGACCTACCGCGTACCGCTCGACGGCCACGCGGCCACGCTGGTCGCGGCGGGCGCACCAGTCACGGCTGTCGATGCCGCCAGCTGCGCGGCGCTTCCGGCTCCGCCCGCGAGTCCCTCGCCGTCGCTTTCTCCAGTGGTACGCCCAACGCAGAGCCCGAGTCCGGTGACCCCGTCGGACTCTCCTTCGCCGGCACCTTCCCCGATTCCGCCGACCTCGCCGCCACCCGCCAGCCCGTCGGTGATCGTGGTCGTTCCGCCGAAGCCGCCCCGAGTCGTACCACCGCCGCGGGTTCGGCGGCCGCACCTTCATCCGCCTCAAGCGGCAGCTCCACCGGCACTTCCGCCGGTCCCACCGCCCGCGCCGCCTCGGCCGGTCCCGCCGCCTCGGCCGCCGAAGGTTGTCGTGCCGCCGCTGCCGGTGGCCACCACGCCGCAGCGAGTGAGCCCGATCGTCGCGAACGGCAAGGCCCACGCTCAGGATCGCGAACGGTCACGCCGTCGGGTGGCGGTGGCCGCCGCGGTCATGACGCTCGGCGCGGTACTGGCCCGATCCCGGACGCGCACCCGCTGACTCCAAGCGTCGGGCCGTCGAAACCCGTGCCGGCCCGATGCCGCTACTGCGGTCGCTCGGCCCACGCGAACCGGAGTCGATCACCTGCTAATGGAGTTGATCACCCGGCAACCGGAACGGCGACCTGCAGAAACGCCGTCGATCACCCCGATTAGTTCATGATCGCGCGGAAAGGGGGTGGGTCAGGGGGCGAGGTGGACGCCGTCGCGGCCGCGCCGCTTGACCTCGTAGAGCGCCTGGTCGGCGCGGTTGAGCGTGGTCTCGCCGAGTTCGTCGCGGCGCTGAAGGGCGACGCCGACCGAGATGGTCCGGCCGACCCGGCGAGCAGCTGCCGTCAGACGTTCCGCGACCGCGACCGCCTCGGTCACGCTGGGGACCTCGACGACGGCGACGAACTCGTCGCCACCGATCCGGTAGAGCTCGTCGCCCTGTCGCAAGGTGCTTTCGAGCGACCGGGCCAGGTCCACCAGCGCACGGTCACCGGCGGCATGCCCGTACGTGTCGTTGATGATCTTGAACTGGTCCACGTCGATCGCCAGCAAGGCGGTCCGGCCCGGTTCGGCCGCCGCCAGCCGCTCGCCGAACGGCCCGTGGTGCCGCAGCCCGGTCAGCGGATCGGAGCTGGCCCGGTGCCGCAGCCGGGTGAGCGAGTGCAGCCGGTCGAGGCAGGTCCACGCCTGCGTACCGAGCAGTTCGAGGAGGCTGACCCGGGCCGGTTCCGGGTGCGCCGTCACGTCGTCGAAGGCGACCAGTACGCCGCCCAGCGCACCCGGTCCGATCGGCGCGACGATCATCGTGCGTACGCCGGCCTTGGTCACTGCTTCGAAGCCGCGCGGATCGAGGCGGTCGGGGTCGCCGAGGGTGAACGACGTGCCGTGCCGGCGCGCCCGATCGAGCAGTACGCCGAGCTCCCGCCCGCCGAGTTCGGCCAGCCGCTGGATGAGGGCCCGGTCGCGTGGCCCCGGGGAGCTGCTTCGCAACACCACACCGCCGATGAAGAGAGCGGCGCTTCCGGCCACCCCCATCGGAACATCGGCCAGCTCGGGTGAGTCGGCGACCGCCGGGGTCAGCACGACGGCAGAGGAGAGTCCGGAGACGTCACGAGCCGCTTCGGCCGCGCGTGCGTACACCTCGGACTCGGTTCCGGCGGCCGACAGTGACACGCTGTGCCGGAGCAGCTTCTCGGCCTGAGTCTCGGCCGGTGGCCCGCCCAGTTCGTCGATCCGCGCGCCGAGGGAGCGGCCGAGTTCCTCGGCGAGCACCCGCCAGGCGTCGAGATCCGGGGCGGCGGCGAGTTCGCTGGTCCACTCCAGGTTCAGCGCACCCAGCGGCTGACCGGCCCGGTCGACGATCGGTACGCAGATCTCGGCCACCACGTCCGGGCCGAGCCGGATGAACTCCGGATCGGTCGTCACGTCCGTCAGCACGGCGGTACGCCCGGAGGCGTACACGCGGCCGACGATGCCCCGGCCCAACGGGACGGAGGAGAAGACGTGCCAGGATCCGGCCGCCGCGACGCAGCGCAGGTGGTCGTGGACGTGCAGGAGAGTCGCGATCAACGCGTCGGTGTGCGTGGCCAGGACGTCGACCACCGCGCGGCAGGCATCCACCGCGCTATGGGCGGCGCGGAGGCGGTCTGTCACATCCTCGGTGATGCGCGGAGGGGTAAGCACGTTCCTTGATCTCGTCCGGGGTGAAAGGGGTGCCCGGGAGGGGCGTTATGGCCGCCCACGATACTCACGTCAGCTGTGAGTACCAGATGAATCCATTTAATTGGGACCGCGGTCAACGCCGGGAAGTGGTGGGCGTCACACTCGGCTTTCCCGAGGGCTTGCCGGACGGCGTACCGCTCGGGTTCGCACTCGGGGTGTTCGAGGGCGCCGGTGGCGACGCGTTCGGCAGCGGTTGCCCGGCAACGACCGCCCCCGGCAACGTGATCGTCGGGGGTCCCGCAGTGGGCGCGCCGACGAGGGTCAGCGTCCCCACGCTGGTCCGGGCCCCGGTCAAGGTGCCGTTGTCGGCGTAACAGTAGATCCCGGGGTCGACGGGCGCTTTCACGGAGACCGCCGACGTGTCGACGGTGAAGCAGGTGCCCTGTACGCCGGGCAGCGGATCGGCGGCGGTCACCGCCAGGGCGGCCTGCCGATCCATGAAGACCTCCAGCCAGTCGGTGAACAGGTGCTGCAGCTTCGGGTCGTACGCCGACGCCACCTTCGACAGGCGTACGCAGCCGCTTTGGGGTCGAGCGGTGGACGGCAACGCGCACTGGTAGACCGCCCCTCCGGTGCGTACGAGTGAGATGTCGACCGTGCCACCGAGGGCCGTGGCCGGAACGTCGACCTTCCACCCCCCGTCGGCCGCAAGCGTGACGGACACGGTGCGATCCGGGCGGCCGGTGGTCTTGAGCGCGTAGAGCGCGGTCTGGTGCAGGTCCTTCGCGGCGGCCGCGCGGGCGGCGAGCACCGACCGGGGGTCGTCCGGCGCGACCGGACCGCTGGTCGGATCATCGGCCGGCGGCGGGGAGCTGCAGGCGGTGGCCAGGGCGGTCGCGGTCGCCACGACGGCGAGGGCGATCAGGGGTCGAGCGACTCGCATGAAGCGCATTCTCGTCCCGCCGCGCCACGGCGGTGGGCAACGACACAGCTGATCTTCTGCCGCAATCCTTGCGGCCCGGGGGCGTCCGGGACGCAGGCTGATCGTCCGCGTCGGCGAGGCCGCGCAGATCTTGTACGCCATTTGTACGCCGGGTCAGATCGTGGGAACGGACTGTGCTGATCAGGGGGGCGGACCGGTATCCTCACAGGTGCCTTCGCCCGGACTCCCACCGCGCGAAGCCCCGTGCGCCGCAGTCTGCGGCCCTTCGGCGGAAGCAGAGGCCGGCAGGAGAGGAGAGCCGCACCGTGGCCCTGGTGGTGCAGAAGTACGGCGGTTCCTCCGTCGCGAACGCCGAGCGGATCAAGCGGGTCGCGGAGCGGATCGTGGCCGCCCGCAAGTCCGGCGACGAGGTCGTCGTGGTCGTCTCCGCGATGGGTGACACGACCGACGAGCTGATCGACCTCGCGCACCAGGTCAGCCCGCTGCCGCCGGGACGCGAGTTCGACATGCTGCTGACCGCGGGCGAGCGCATCTCCATGGCACTCCTCGCGATGGCGATCCACAACCTGGGCTACGAGGCCAGGTCGTACACCGGATCGCAGGCCGGCGTGATCACGACCTCGGTGCACGGCAAGGCGCGGATCATCGACGTGACGCCCGGCCGGCTGCGCGGAGCCCTCGACGAGGGCGCGATCGCGATCGTCGCCGGGTTCCAAGGCATCTCCCAGGACACCAAGGACATCACCACGCTGGGCCGGGGCGGCTCCGACACGACCGCCGTAGCGTTGGCCGCGGCACTGGACGCGGACGTGTGCGAGATCTACACCGATGTGGACGGCGTGTTCACCGCCGATCCCCGCATCGTTCCGAACGCCCGGCACATCGCCCAGGTCACCTACGAAGAGATGCTCGAACTGTGCGCGTGCGGCGCGAAGGTGCTGCACCTGCGGTCGGTCGAGTACGCCCGGCGGGCGAACCTGCCGATTCACGTGCGCTCGTCGTACTCGGACAAGACCGGCACCATGGTCACCGGATCAATGGAGGACCTCCCCGTGGAACAGGCACTGATCACCGGTGTGGCGCACGACCGCTCGGAAGCCAAGATCACCATCGTCGGCGTACCGGACACTCCCGGTGCGGCCGCGCACATCTTCGAGACGGTCGCGAACGCCGAGACCAACATCGACATGATCGTGCAGAACGTCTCCACCGAGGGCACCGGGCGTACGGACATCTCGTTCACCCTTCCCAAGGACGACGGCCCGGCCGCGATGGCCGCCCTGTCCAAGGTCCAGTCGAGCATCGGCTTCAAGGGCCTGCTCTTCGACGACCACGTCGGCAAGGTGTCGCTGGTCGGCGCGGGAATGCGGTCGCACCCCGGTGTCGCCGCCCGGTTCTTCGCCGCGCTCGGCGAGGCGGGCGTCAACATCGAGATGATCTCGACCTCCGAGATCCGCGTGTCCGTGGTGTGCCGCGACAGCGACCTGAACAAGGCGGTCAAGGCCGTGCACGACGCTTTCGAACTCGGTGGCGACACCGAGGCGATCGTCTACGCCGGCACCGGGCGGTAGCGCGATGAGCCGGCTGCCGAACCTCGCGGTCGTCGGTGCCACCGGCGCCGTGGGCACCGTGATGCTGGAGATCCTGACCAGCCGCAAGAACGTCTGGGGCGACATCCGCCTGATCGCCTCCGCGCGCTCGGCCGGCCAACGGCTGTCGGTACGCGGCGAGGAGATCGAGGTCGTCGCGCTCAGCACGGATGCGTTCGAGGGCGTCGACGTCGCGATGTTCGACGTGCCCGACGAGATCTCGGCCGCCTGGGCTCCGGTCGCCGCCGAGGCGGGCGCGATCGTCGTGGACAACTCCGGCGCGTTCCGGATGGACCCCGACGTGCCGCTGGTGGTGCCCGAGATCAACCCGGAGCAGACGCGCAACCGGCCTCGCGGGATCATCGCCAACGCCAACTGCACCACGCTCGCGATGATCGTCGCGGTCGCCCCGCTGCACCGCGAATACGGGCTCAAGGAACTCGTGCTCGCTTCGTACCAGGCGGTCTCAGGGGCCGGCCAGGCCGGTGTCGACGCGCTGCACGACCAGCTCAGCCGGGTTGCCGGCGATCGAGCGCTCGGCTTGCGTACGGGCAACGTCCGCAACGCCGTCGGCGACGACCTCGGCCCGTTCCCCGCACCCGTCGCGCTCAACGTCATCCCGTGGGCGGGCTCGCTCAAGGACGGCGGATGGTCGTCCGAAGAGTTGAAGATGCGCAACGAGTCCCGGAAGATCCTCGGGCTGCCGGACTTGAAGGTCAGCGCGACCTGCGTACGGGTGCCGGTGAGCCGCGGCCACTCGATCTCGGTGCATGCCGTTTTCGGGTCCGAAGTGGATGCTGAGGGAGCCCGCGAAGTGCTGCGGGGCGCACCCGGCGTCATCCTCGTGGACGACCCGGCCAATGGTGAGTTCCCGATGCCGATCGACGCCGTGGGCACCGACCCGTCCTGGATCGGCCGCCTGCGCCGGTCGCTCGACGACCCCCGGGCGCTCGATTTCTTCGTCACCGGCGACAACCTTCGCAAGGGCGCTGCGCTCAACACCGCTCAGATCGCCGAGCTGATCGCTGCGGAGTTCGTCGGCGCCGGCCGCTGACTCGCTCGCGCTCCCGCTCCCGCTCCCGGATTGTTTCGCGTTATCCGGGATATCGCGGCTTTCTCGCGTCTTGAGGCCGCAATATCCCGGGATAACGCGCCGAACGGGCCGCGCCGAACGGGCCCGCGCGGGACACCCGTGCAGGGTCAGGCGACGGCGACCGGCTCCGGAGCGGGGGCGGTCGCGCCGTTGCGCGGAGTGCGCTCGACCCACGCGATGACCGGGCTGATCGCGATCGAGCAGCCGACGAAGAGCAGGGCGATGAGCCACCAGCCCCAGCCGCCGGTCTGGATGGCGAGGAAGGTCAGCGACGCCGGGCCGGCCATCCGGGCGACGCCCGAGATCGACTTGCTGCCGCCGACGTACGCACCCCGCTGGTCGGCGGGTGGGATCTCCGTCTGGAAGTACCACTGGGCCGCCGAGGCCCACAGTTCCGTCGCCGTCGTCAGGGCGACTCCGGCCGCGAGGACCGCCACCGTCAGCCAGCCGTGTGTCATCCCGCTCAACGCGATCACGGGACAGGCCACCGCACTCGCCAGTCCGGCCCAGCGCATTAGGCGTACCGATCCCGAAAGCGAGTCGGCACCGCGCGTGGCCGGAACCTGAAGTAGAACCGCCATCACGGTGTTGAGCGCGAAGAGTGCGCCGAGGGCGGGCTTGGGCACGTCGGTCATGGTGACCGCCCACAGCGGCATGATCTCGTTGAAGATCATGCCGTGCAGCCAGATCACCGAGAGCAGCACGGACAGTGCGGTGTACGGGTGATCGCGGAGCACACCCCACGGGCTGACCTTGGCGCGGGTCTCGCGGGGCGCGTGGATCGTCGGCATGCGGGAGACGACGAAGGCGTTGACGGTCAGCCCGAACGCGTTCACCAGTACGAGCGCGATCAGGCCGGTGTGCGAGTTGAGGGCGAGCGCGGCCGCGCCCAGACCCGCACCGATCGTGAAGCCCACATTGAGGTACGCCCGCATGAACGCCATGATGCGTACGCGGCTCTCTTTGGGCAGCGCGGCGGCGGTGTAGACGGTGCGGCCGCCGTTGGCCAGCATGTCGGCCACCGAGGCCAGCACGATCACGACGAGGAACGACCAGAAGCCCCGGGCGAACGGGTAACACGCGAACGCGGCTGCCTCGCCGAGCGCGCCGAGGACCCAGGCTCGTTTGCCGCCGATCCGGTCGGCCAGGTGGCCCAACGGCAGGGAGCCGACCAGGCCGACGCCGCCCACGATGGAGAAGCCGAGGCCGATCTGGACCGGGGTGAGCTTCACGATTTCGGTGAAGAAGACCACGCTGCCGGTGAGGAACGTGCCGCCCCCGGTGGCGATGATCGCGGATTGGAAGGCCAGGCGCCGGGGCAGTCCGGGCGGCGGCAAGATCTTGTTCAGCAGTCGTTCCCCCATGGATGGGGATTCGACCATGATCCGTTCACCGGCGGCAACCCGCTCTTCCCGAGATGTGGGAGGGGCGTACCAGGGCTGTGATCTGCCGGTAATGTTGCCAAGGTCATGTGGCGTGCGCTTCTCCTTCGCTGCCGCGACGAGGCCTGAGACCGGCATCTCGTCGCGGTGATGCGACGCGCGTACTGCGTCCCGGCCGGTCGATCGATGCGCATCCCGCCGGATTTTCTGCCTTCCGGCCTGTGAATCAGCCCACACGCGATCCTTGAGCCACCTGACCATCCGGGAGAATCGACCCATGTCGGACGTATCCATCGTGCCGAGTTCCAGCGAAGACGCCGCGGATCCCATCGCGCGCCAGCGCCCGAGCCGCATGTCCTTCGAGCGTTACCAGCCCTTCCACGAGCAGATCACCGTCGATCTGCCCGATCGGCAGTGGCCCACGCGCCGCATCGAACGCGCCCCTCGCTGGTGCGCCGTCGACCTGCGCGACGGCAACCAGGCCCTGATCGACCCGATGTCCCCCGAGCGCAAGCGGCGCATGTTCGAGCTGCTGGTACGCATGGGCTACAAGGAGATCGAGGTCGGCTTCCCGGCGGCCAGCCAGACGGACTTCGACTTCGTCCGTCAGCTGATCGAGCTGGACCTGATCCCCGAGGACGTCACGATCCAGGTGCTGGTCCAGTGCCGCGAGCACCTGATCGACCGGACTTTCGAGGCCCTGCGCGGGGCCAAGCGGGCCATCGTGCACTTCTACAATTCGACCTCGATCGTGCAGCGCAAGGTCGTCTTCGGGCTGGACCGCGCCGGCATCACCGCGATCGCCGTCGACGGCGCCCGGATGTGCCAGAAGTACGCCGAGATCCACACTCCGGACACCGAGATCTTCTACGAGTACTCCCCCGAGTCCTACACCGGCACGGAGATGGACTACGCGCTGGAGATCTGCTCGGCCGTCATCGAGGCGGTCGACCCCACGCCCGAGCGGCCGCTGATCATCAACCTGCCCGCCACGGTCGAGATGATCACCCCCAACGTGTACGCGGACAGCATCGAGTGGATGCACCGCAACCTGCCGCGCCGAGACAGCGTCGTGCTGAGCGTGCACCCCCACAACGACCGGGGCACCGGCGTCGCCGCCGCGGAACTGGCGGTGCTGGCCGGAGCGCAGCGCGTCGAAGGCTGCCTGTTCGGCAACGGGGAGCGTACGGGCAACGTCGACCTGGTGACGCTGGGCCTGAACCTGTTCAGCCAGGGCATCGACCCCGAGATCGACTTCCGCGGCATCGACGAGATCAAGCGGACCGTCGAGTACTGCAACCAGCTGCCGGTGCACGAGCGCCACCCGTACGCCGGCGACCTGGTCTACACCGCGTTCAGCGGCTCCCACCAGGACGCCATCAAGAAGGGGCTGGAGGCGCAGGGCGACGGCTACTGGGCGGTCCCCTATCTGCCGATCGACCCGAAGGACCTGGGCCGCAGCTACGAGGCGGTCATCCGGGTCAACTCGCAGTCCGGCAAGGGCGGCGTCGCGTACATCATGAAGAGCGAGCACCACCTCGACCTGCCGCGGCGTATGCAGATCGAGTTCTCCGGGGTCATCCAGCGGCATACCGACGTCGGCGGCGGCGAGGTCGGCCCGGCCCGGATGTGGGAGATCTTCCAGGACGAGTACTTCGCCGACCGTCGCGTCGCCGTACGCTCCTACTCGATCTCCACAGTGGATGACAAGGTCGAGATCGAGGTCGAGTCGACGCTGGACGGCGTCGAGGCGCGGCTGGAGGGCATCGGCAACGGCCCCATCGACGCCTTCACCCACGCGCTGCGCGACAAGGGTGTCAACGTACGCGTCCTGGACTACGCCGAGCACGCGCTCACCGCTGGTGACGACGCGCAGGCGGCCGCGTACGTGGAATGTGAGATCGACGGCGAGATCCGTTGGGGTGTCGGCGTGGACAGCAGCATTCTCACTGCTTCGCTGAAGGCTGTGGCCAGCGCCGTCAACCGCTGACCCGACCCACTGCCGCGGAATGCCGACGCTGGTTGCCGCCGGATCCCCATGCGGTGTTGCCGCCGGATCACGGATATGCATGCTTCCTGAGCTCGGGAAGCATGCATATCCGTGATCTCGTCCTAAAAGCGCCCTAAGCGGGAGCGCGCCGCGTCCTAAAGCGCCCTAAGCGGGGCGACCGGAGGAACATCGCCAGCACCGCCCCAATGGCCATCGCCCCAGCGCACCACCACACCGCTTGGTGGTAGCCGGAGTCGAAGGCTTCGGGGTTCGCGTACGCGGCCCCGGCCAACCCCACGATCATCGGCAACCCGGCAACGGCCAGCAATGACGCAGCGCGCGCGGCGGCATTGTTGATCCCACTCGCAACCCCGGCGTGGGCGTCGTCGACGGCGGAGAGCACTGAGGCGGTCAGCGGTGCGACGTGGGAGACCATGCCGAGCCCGAAGACGATCGCCCCCGGTAGCACGTCGCGCCAGTACACGGTTTCCTGATCCACCGCGAGCAACATCAGCGAGCCGGCCGCGCCGAAGACTCCGCCGAGGACGAGTTGCAGCCGGGGTCCGATCCGGGCGGCGAGGGCGGCGCTCCGGCCCGAGCCCACCAGCAGCAGCAACGTCATCGGGAGCGTGGCGAGCCCGGCTTCCAGCGCGGAGTAGCCCGCGACCGTCTGCAGCTGGATGGCGAGGAAGAACAGCAGCCCGCCCATCGCCGCATACACGACGACCGTGTACGCGTTCAGCAGGCTGAAGGTACGCGAGCCGAACAGCCCCACCGGCATCATGGCGACGATACGGGGACGTCCTTCCCGGTCGGAGATGCCGACGCCGGGGCGGCTGCGGCGGCGTTCCACCGCGACGAAGCTGATGAGGCAGGAAATGCCGACGGCGAAGCCGGCCCAGACCTGGGGGCTGCTGAAGCCCACTTCCGGCGTCGCGATCAGGGCGTACGTGAGCCCGGCGAGCCCGAGCGCGCCGAGGACGGCGCCCGCGACGTCGAACCGCGTATGCCGGACGAGCGGATTGCGGCTTTCCGGCGTATGCCGGCCGAGCCAGAACACCGCGATCGCGAGCGGCACGTTGAGGAAGAACACCGCCCGCCAGTTCAGGACGTCGATCAGCCAGCCGCCGAGGAACGGCCCGACGGCGGTGGCCACTCCGGACAGTCCCGACCAGGCTCCGATCGCCCGTGAGCGGTGCTCCGGGGCGAACGACGACTGAATGATGGCCATCGAGCCCGGCGTGAGCAGCGCCGCTCCGACGCCCTGCAGGAGGCGGGCCAGGATGAGCACCTCGATCGTGGGCGCGAAGCCACAGCCGATGGAGGCGAGGGTGAACCAGCCGACCCCGATGAGGAAGATCCGGCGACGGCCGTGCCGATCGCCGAGTGCCCCGCCCAGCAGCACGAATGCGGCGAGCGTCAGGGTGTAGCCGGTGACGGTCCATTGGAGACCGGACAGCTTCGCGCTGAGCTCGTCGCCGATCGCGGGCAACGCCACGTTGACGATCGTGGTGTCCAGAAAGGCCATCCCGCTGGCGATCACCGCCGCGGCCAGGGTGGCCCGGCCGGCGGTCGTCCCCAGGCGAAGCTGTGTCACGATGACCATCTTCCTTGGGTGGTCAAGGAGCCCGCCGAGGTTTGACACGCCGACGCGCGGGAGAATCCTCACCACATCCCGACGGTCCAAGGGAGACTCTCAGCGTGCGTACCCCCCTTCGCCTCATCGGCGTGCTCGCCGCCGCCCTCGTGTTCGCCGCGGGCTGCACCGAGGATCCGCTAGCGACTCCGTCTGAATCCACGGGTGGGCTCAAGCCCACCGCCGCCGGGACGGCCTCCACCGCCCTGGCGAGCCTCAAGATCGCCGACGCGCACCCGATGACCGGGTACTCGCGGGATCGCTTCCCCCACTGGCGCAGCGCCGGGACCGGCTGCGACGTCCGCGACAAGGTCCTTCAGCGCGACGGCAAGAACGTCAAGCTCACCGGCTGCAACGTCACCGGTGGCACCTGGGTCAGCTGGTACGACGACACGACCCAGACCGAGCTGACCAAGGTCGACATCGACCACATGGTGCCGCTGGCCAACGCCTGGCGGTCCGGCGCCGACAAGTGGACCGACGACCAGCGCTCCGACTTCGCCAACGACATGGAGCGCCCGCAGCTCTTCGCCGTCTCGGCCAGCTCCAACCGGTCCAAGGGTGACCAGGACCCGTCGACCTGGAAGCCGCCGTCGCAGGGCGCCTGGTGTGTCTACGCTCAGGACTGGATCACCGTGAAGGCGTACTACAAGCTCACCATCACGGCCAAGGAGAAGGACGCCCTCTCCGCGATGCTCGCGACCTGCGCCTGATCGGAAGGATCATCGATGACCACGCCCGCCGAACTCGTCACCGACATCGTGCCCGGCCCCGGTGGGGTGATGACCGACGAGGTGGGCGTGGTCACCGGTGACCTCACGCTGCGTACCACGCTTGAGGGCACGAACGCCCAGACGTCCGTGCAGTACAAGGGCGCGGACGAGTGGTACAAGATCACCGGGGGCGCGGTCACCCTGGTCGCTCCGGACGACCTCAAGGCCGTCCATCAGCTCGCGGTCGGCTTGCTCCATCGGCCCGAAGGCTAGGACCAAGGGATACGCACAACGGGGCGGTCCCCCACGGAATCATCATCAAAGCCCCACCAGTGTTGTGACAGCTCCCTGACCAGGGCCTTTGATGAAGAATCGTTATCCACAGGGACTTAACAGCAAAGGCCTCCCTCCGGCAGGCTGGCCGCCATGCCGAGGCGATGGCCGCGCCCCGACCTGGACGGGCTGGTGGAGAAGCAATACGGCCTGGTCCGGCGCGACCAGGTCCTCGGCGGCATGCCCGACGCGCTCACGAAGGGCGCATTGCGGTGGCGGTTGGAGCGCGGGGTCTGGCAGACCGTCCTCCCAGCGGTGTACGCGACGCACGGCGGTCCGCTGAGCCGGGAACAGCGCGCCTTCGCCAGCCTCCTGTACGCCGGCGAGTCCGCCCAGCTCACCGGCCCGGCCGCGCTTCAGCTGCACTCCGTCCACTCCGCTCCGGCCGACGACCTGGTGCACGTGCTGATCCCGGATCGCCGACGCTTGTCGCCAGCCCGGTTCGCCGCCGTCTCGCGTACCCATAGATTGGATTCGAGAGCGACCACCATCAGCCGCATGGCGGTCGTCTCCCCCGCGCGAGCCGTGGCGGACACCGTCCGGATGGTCGCGGGCCTGGACCGGAACGCGGCGCGCGCGCTGGTGGTGGAGTCCTTGCAGCGGCGCTTGACCACCGTCGAGGCCCTGCAGGACGAGCTGCGCGACGGGCCGAAGCGCGGCAGCCTGCTGTTGAGAGCGGTGCTCGCAGAAGTGGAGCAGGGGTTGCGCGGCTCGCCGCTGACCCGCCTCCGGGAGCTGTGCGCGAGCAACCCGGCGCTGCCGGAGGTGCGCTGGCAGCCGGTGCTCGTCGGGCCGGACGGCGAGTCGCTGCCGACGCCGGACGGGTGGATCGCCGACACCGCGATCGCGCTGGAGATCATCGCGCCCGACCTGGACCCGTCGCCGGAGGCCTGGACCCGGCGTCTGCGCCGCCAGCAGGCCTTCACGGAGTACGGCGTGCTCGTGCTGACCTTCACCGCCAACGAGCTGCGGATCGACCCGTCGGCGGTGCTCGCCACGATCGTGCGGGCCTACCTGGAACGGGCTCGGGCCGGGGTGCGCCACTCGGTCCGTGTCGCACCCTGACCCGAGCGGTCAGCCGTTCTCGATCTCCTCGGCGAAATGGCACGCCACGGTGTGCCCCTCAGCCAGTACGCGCAGCTCCGGCCGTTCTTGCGCGCACCGCTCCTGTGCCCACGGGCAGCGAGTCCGGAACCGGCAGCCCGAAGGCGGGTTGGCCGGTGACGGGAGGTCGCCCGAGAGCAGGATGCGCTCACGCCGCTCCTCCACCAGCGGATCCGGCACGGGAACCGCCGACATCAGCGCCTTGGTGTAAGGGTGCAGCGGCCGCTGATACAACTCGGTGGACGAGGCCTCCTCGACCAGCGCGCCGAGATACATCACGCCGACGACGTCGGAGATGTGCCGCACCACCGCGAGGTCGTGCGCAATGACGAGATACGTCAGCTCGCGTTCGGCCTGCAGCTTGGCCAGCAGGTTGAGGACCTGGGCCTGGATGGAGACGTCCAGCGCGGACACCGGCTCGTCGGCGACGATCAGGTCCGGATGCAGCACGATCGCCCGGGCGATGCCGATGCGCTGCCGCTGCCCGCCGGAGAACTCGTGCGGGTAGCGCGACAGCGCCCACCGGGGCAGGCCGACCGCGTCGAGCGTCTCGCAGACGATGTCCCGGCGTTCGGCCCGGTCGGCGCCGATCCCGTGGGCGGCCAGCCCCTCGGTCAGGATCGATTCGACGTTCTGCCGGGGGTCCAGCGAGGACAGCGGATCTTGGAAGATCATCTGCATCCGCCGCCGCATCCCCCGCAGGGCGGGCGGGCTCAGGCTGGTGAGGTCGTTGCCGTCGAACAGCACCGAGCCGCCCGTCGGCTCGACCAGCCGCAACAACGCCCGGCCGAGCGTCGTCTTACCGCAGCCCGACTCGCCGACCAGCCCGTACGTCTTGCCCCGGGGCACGCTCAGGGTCACCCCGTCGACCGCCTTCACGTGGCCGACCACTCGGTCGAACACCACCCCGCGCACGATCGGGAAGTGAACCTGTAGATCCTTGATCTCCACCAGCGCGGTCACGGCACGACCTCCGGGTTGACGCAGCGGAAGGAATGATTGGTTCCTTCGAGCGAGGGCGGGCCGGTCAGGCAGGTCTCGATCGCCCGGTCGCACCTTGGTGCGAACGCGCACCCCGCCGACCAGGCCAGGACGTCGCGTACGGAGCCTCGGATGGGGGTCAGCTCTTCCCCGCGCAAGGCGTCGAGGCGGGGAATCGAGTTCAGCAGACCCACCGTGTACGGGTGGGTGGGATGGGCGAACAGCTCATGGCGGCCGGCGCTTTCCACCACCCGTCCGGCGTACAGGACGTTGACGCTGTCGCAGAGCCCGGCCACCACGCCGAGATCGTGCGTGATCATGATCAACGCCGTGCCGTCCTCCCGGACCAGTTCCTTCAGCAACTCCAGGATCTGGGCCTGAATGGTCACGTCCAGCGCGGTCGTCGGCTCGTCGGCGATGAGCAGGCGGGGCCGGCAGGCCACCGCCATCGCGATCAACGCCCGCTGACGCATACCGCCCGACAGCTGATGCGGGTACTCCTTGAGCCGCCGTCGCGGGTCGGGGATGCCGACCCGATCGAGCAACTCCGCCGACCGCCGCTCGGCCTCGTGCTTACCGATCCCCCGGTGGCGGATCAGCACCTCGGCGACCTGCACACCGATCGGCACGACCGGGTTCAACGAGGACAGCGGGTCCTGGAAGATCATCGCGATCTCCCGGCCCCGGATGTCGCGCAGCGTACGCCGATCGGCCCGCAACAGGTCGAGCCCGTCGAACTTGGCGCTGCCGTCCACGCGTACCCGTTTGGTGTTCTGGTTCGGGAGCAAGCCGATCAGCGCGAGCGAGGTGACCGACTTGCCGCAGCCGGACTCGCCGACCAGGCCGACCACCTTGCCGGCGTCGACCGCGAACGAGACGCCGTCCACCGCTCGCACGTCGCGATCCGCGTGGAACGTGACGCCGAGGTCTTCTACTTCCAACAGCGCCATTTCACTTCCTCAGCTTCGGATCGAGCGCCTCACGCATCGCCTCGCCGAGCAGCGTGAACCCGAACGCGGTGATGATGATCCCGACGGCGGGATAGATCGTGAGCCGGGGCGCCACCTCGAGGCGGGTCAGCGCGTCCGTCAGCATCACTCCCCACTCCGGTACGGCGGGGTCGGGGTTGCCGAGGCCCAGGAAGGACAGCGCCGCCGCCTCGATGATCGCCGTGGCCAGCGTCAACGTGGCCTGCACGAGCACCGGGGCGAGCGAGTTCGGCAGCACATGGCCGAGCGCGATCCGCCCGCGGCGTACGCCGAGCGCCGTGGCGGCCGTGACGTACTCCGCGTGGCCCTGGGCGATCATCGAACCGCGCAGCAGCCGGGCGAAGACCGGCACCGAGATGACGCCGACGGCGATCATGACGGTGATGAGGCTCGGCCCGAGCAGCGCGGCGACGCTCACCGCCAGCAGGAGGCTCGGCATCGCCAGGAGCATGTCGACGACTCGCATGATGGCGTTGTCGACCTGCCGGCCCCGGCGGCCGCCCAAGGCGTACGCCGAACCGGCGAGCCCGCCGAGCAGGCAGCCCACGAGCAGGCCGAGCGAGGTCGCGACCACACCGACCAGCAGCGTCTGCCGGGCTCCCACGATCACTCGGCTGAACTCGTCCCGTCCATTGTGGTCCAACCCGAACCAGTGCTCCGAGCTCGGCCCGGGGATGATGTTCTGGCCCTCCTTCACCTGGTCGGCCCAGGCGGTTGAGGTGGGGCTGTAGGGCACGAGGAACGGGCCGATGATCGCCACGAGCACGAAGAGCAGCAGGACGATCGCGCCGATGACGGCGGCCGGGTTCTTGCGTACGCGACGGAACGCCTCGGCCCAGAGGCTGCGGCCCTTCTCGTCGGCGTGCACGGCGGCGAGCTCGGCCAGCCGGTCGAGGCGCTGCTTCTTGGCCTTCGGAGTCAGCCCCTTGAGCCCGCTCGACTCGTCCTGCCGCTGCTCGGGCGCGGTCGCGCCGGAGGCGGCCTCGGGCGTCAGGTTGTCGGGGGTCATCGCACCCTCACTCTCGGGTCGATGACGCCGTACGCGACGTCCACCAACAGGTTGACGGTGACGTAGATGATCGCCACGAACATGATGAAGCCCATGAGCACCGGATAGTCCCGATGGTCGATCGACTCGGCGATGAACTGGCCGATGCCGGTGAAGGCGTACACCGTCTCCGTGAGCACCGCCCCGGACAACAGACCGCCGGTGAGCAGGCCGATCGTCGTCACGACGGGGAGCAGCGCGTTCCGCATGATGTGCCGGCCGCGTACCGTGCGTTCGGTCAAGCCCTTGGCCTGCGCGGTCCGGACGTAGTCCTCGCCGAGGACCTCCAAAACGCTCGCCCGGGTCATCCGCACGATGATGGCCAGCGGAATGGTCGCCAGCGTCACCGCCGGAAGGACCAGGTGTTTCAGCGCGTCGGCGGCGGCGTCCCACTCTCCGGTGAGGATGCCGTCGAGGACGTAGAAGTTCGTGACCCTCGTCGCGTCGATCGCCACGTCCTGCCGTCCGGCCGACGGGAACCACCCGAGCTTGACGGCGAACACCTCTTTGATCAGGTACGCCAGCACGAAGATCGGTACGCAGACGCCGAGCAAGGAGCCGGCGACCGAGGAGTAGTCGAGCAGACCACCGCGTTTGCGAGCCGCCAGATAGCCGAGCGGTATGCCCAGCCCGATGGCGATGATCAGGGCGGAGACGGTCAGCTCCACAGTGCCCGGGAAGCGTTCCATGAACTCGGTGACGACCGGTCGATGAGTGTTGATCGACACGCCGAGGTCACCGGTGAACATCCGTTTCATGAACCGGCCGTACTGAACCCACAACGGTTGGTCCAGGCCGAGGTCGTGGCGCAGTTGGGCGCGCGTTTCAGGCGTACCGCGCTCGCCGAGGATCGCGGTTTCCGGCCCGCCGGGCAGCCGATGCAGCCAGAGGAAGAGGATCAGCGACAGGCCCAGCAGCGTGGGTATGAGCTGGAGCAGTCGCCGGACGATGTAACGGAACATGGGCGGCGTCCTTGTGGGTGTGCCACGGCTAGGCGGCACACGGACTTCGCCGTGTGCCGCCTAGCCTTATATGTGGATGATCAGGACGTGTAGTACGCCGTCGCGAACTTCTCGTCGGTCAACGGACTGGGCTTCACCCCGGTCACGTCCTTACCGAAGACGATCGACGGCGGACCGTGTGCGATCGGAACACCCGGGAGGAAGTCCATGACCTTGGCGTTGAGGGCCTTGTACATCTCGACCCGCTTCGCCTGGTCCGGCTCGCTGTCGGCCGCCTTGAACGCCGCGAACAGCTCGGGGTTGTTGAAGCCCCACTCGCCCTTCTGGCGGTCGAACATGGTGCCGATGAAGTTGTACGCGTCCGCGTAGTCACCGGTCCAGCCCAGCAGGTGCAGGTCGTGCTTGTTGCCCGTCTGCACCGCGTTGAGGTAGTCCGGGCTCCACTTGAGCGCGTGCGGCGTGACCGTGATGCCCACCTTGGCGAGGTCGGCCGCCATCAGCTCGAAGATGTCCTTCGGCGCCGGCATGTACGGCCGGGTCACCTCGGTCGGGTAGTAGAAGTCGAGCTTCAGGTTCGTCGCCTTGGCGTCCGCCAGGAGCTGCTTGGCCTTGTCGACGTTGTAGTCGTACTTGGTCACGGCGTCGTTATAACCGTCGAGACCCGGGGGCTGGAACTCCAGCGCCACCGAGGAACCGGCCGGGTACTTGGAGTCCACGATGGCCTGCCGGTTGATCGCGTACGCGATCGCCTGGCGGACGCGGATGTCCTTCAGCGCCGGGTTGCCGCTCTGGTTGATCGCCAGGTAGAGGATGTTGAACGCCGGCCGGGGCAGGACGTTGAAGCCCTCGTCCTTCAGCGGCTTCACATCCGCCGGAGCCACCAGGTCATAGCCCTGGATGTCACCGGTACGCAGCGCCTGCTTGCGAGCGGTCAGGTCGGAGATCGTCTTGAAGATCAGCGTCTTGATCTTCGCCTTGTCGCCGTAGTACGCGTCGTTCGCGACGAGCTCCACAGCCTTGTTGGTGTGGTCCCACTTCACGAACTTGTAGGGCCCGGTGCCGACCGGGTGCTCCTGCGCGTACGCCGGGTAGGTGACGTTGTCGGCGGTGCCGCCGACCTTGTCGGCCTCGAAGTCCTTGAGGGCCTTCGGGCTTTGCATCGAGAACGCGGGCAGGGCCAGCGCCGCCGGGAACTTGGAGGTGACCCGGGTCAGCGCGACGTCGACCGTCGAGGCGTCCTTGACCGTGCAGCTCTTGAAGAGGCTCGGGGGAAGCTCCTTGGACTCGTTCTTGGCGAACCCACCGAAGACGTCCTGCCAGTACGACGAGATGTCCTGGTTCTGCATCAGGCCGGACCAGTTGTACCAGCGGTTGAAGTTGTAGCAGACGGCCTCCGCGTTGAAGTCGGTGCCGTCGTGGAACTTGACGCCCGTCTTCAGCTTGAACGTCCACGTCGTCCCGGCCGCGTCCGGCGTCCAGCTCTCGGCCAGAGACGGCACGATCTTGGTGCCACCCTCTTCCGGCTTGACCAGACCTTCGAACATCTGGCGCGCGACTCGGAAGGACTCGCCGTCGCTGGCCAACGCGGGGTCCATGACCTTCGCGTCGCCGGCCACGCCGAAGACCAGCTTGTCCTTCTTCGTGGAGGTTGATGTGTCGTCCCGCTTGCTCTGGCATCCGGCCAGCGCCAGCGACACGGCCACGGAGGCTGCGAGGACCGCGGTAACGGTTCGGAGCCTTGAGGCGCTCATATGGTTCACCTCTGTCCTGTGACGTGCTTCACCGATAGCCGGACCCTAATAGCTGATCGGCGGACAGAGGAGGGGCCGATATCAGATCGTTGTGAGCCCTGTCAGGGATCGTTGTGAGTCCGGTCAGATGGTCCGACGTCCCTCGAACGCCCTGCCCAGGGTGATCTCGTCGGCGTATTCGAGGTCGCCGCCGACCGGCAGGCCGCTCGCGAGCCGCGACACGGTGATCCCCATGGGCTTGACCAGCAACGCCAGATACGTGGCGGTAGCTTCACCCTCGGTGTTGGGATCGGTGGCCAAAATCAGCTCTTTGACGTCCCCTTGCGACAGTCGGGTCATCAACTCGCGAATACGCAGATTGTCCGGACCGACCCCTTCGAGGGGATTGATGGCTCCACCGAGGACGTGATAGCGACCGCGGAACTCGTTCGTACGCTCGATCGCCACGACGTCCTTCGGCTCCTCCACGACACACAGGACCTCGTCGCTCCGCCGAGCGTCCCGGCAGATGCGGCATTTGTCGTCCTCGGCGACGTTGAAGCAGATGGAACAGAACTTCACGACGTCTTTGACCCGCAACAACGTCTGCGCCAACCGGCGCACGTCGGTCGGATCGGCCGCGAGCACGTGGAAGGCCAGCCGCTGCGCGCTCTTCGGCCCGATGCCCGGCAGCCGGCCGAGCTCGTCGATCAAATCCTGGATCGCACCCTCGTACATCAGAACGGCAGACCCATGCCGCCGGTCAGCGGCCCCATCTTCGCATCACGCACCTTGGCCGCCTCCTCCAGCGCGTTGGTGAACGCGGCCAGCACCAGATCCTCCAGCGTCTCGACGTCGTCGGCGTCGACCACCTTCGGATCGATCTTCACGCTCTTGGGCGAACCGTCACCGGTCACCGTGACGGTCACCAGGCCGTTGCCCGCGGCGCCGGTCAGCTCCAGCTCCGCCAACTCGGCCTGGGCGGCCTCCAGCTTGCGCTGCATCTGCTGCGCCTGCTTCATGAGCTGCTGCATGTTGGGCATGCCACCGGGACGCATCTGTCAGCCTTTCGTCACGAATGCTTTCGCGCCCAGAGTAATGCAGCCGACCGACGATCCTTGCGCTCGCCGCCCTCCGCGGGCCGCCCTCCGCGCGTTGATCGTCGGCTTCCGACAATCTTGGCTGTTCGGATCTCCTTGATCGTCGGCTTCCGACATTCGTGGCACTAAACGTGCGTTGATCGTCGGCTTCCGACGATCAACGCTGTGGCACCCAACGGCCGGCCCGCACGCGGGTCGGCAGACGGCAGGCACACGAAAGCCGCCACAGCACCAGAGGCTGGAGCGGCTTTCGGGGCGATCAGAGGTCGGCGATCTTCTCCACGTGCGAGAACGACTGGCGGAGAGAGTCGATCGCCTGCTGCTCGACCGACTGCCGAGCGGCGGCGGCGTCGATGACCTCATCAGTCGGCTCGTCGCCGGGATCGAACCCCGGCTCCTCCGCTCCGGTTCCGGTCCGCGGCGCGGCCGTCGGCGGGGCAGGAGGCGTACGCGGGACGGTGCGCCCGGCAGCCGGAGCCGCCGCTTTGCCCGCCGCCGCCGCTGCCGAGCGGGCTGCGGCC
>NZ_JABFVK010000056.1 GCF_013362815.1 Hamadaea sp.
CCCACAAGTCCTCCGGCGACTCCACACCACCCGGGAACCGGCACGCCATCCCCACCACAACCACCGGATCATCCACAACCACACCACGATCGACAGTCACATCGACAGCGGTAGACGCGGTGTCGAGCAGCTGAACGAGCAGATGACCGGCCAAGGCGGTCGCATGTGGATAGTCGAAGGTGACGGTCGGGCTCAGCTTGAGTCCCGTGATCGCGTTCAACCGGTT
The DNA here is from genome assembly GCF_013362815.1 of Hamadaea sp. Lineage (GTDB taxonomy): Bacteria > Actinomycetota > Actinomycetes > Mycobacteriales > Micromonosporaceae > Hamadaea. The sequence goes on from NZ_JABFVK010000056.1 coordinate 227, forward strand.
GCGCAGCTCGACCGACGCCAGGGAGTCGAAACCGAGGTCCCGGAAAGCCCGCGAGGCGCGCACTTCCCCGGGCCCGTCATGCCCGAGAACGGCGGCGACCTCGGTGCGTACGAGCTGAAACAGGGTCTCCTGACGGTCGCTTTCGGACAGCTCCGCGAGCGTGTCGGCGTACGAGAGCCGGGCGGCTGCTGGGAGGGTGCGGGTGGTGCGACGGCGCACCATGCCCCGGAGCACGGGCGGGATCTCGTCGACGCGTTCACGCAGGGCCACGAGGTCCAGCCGGGTCGCCACGACGCTCGGCGCACCGGACCGGACGGCGAGGTCGAACAGGCCGGTTCCGTCCGCTGCGGCGAGCGGCAGCGTGCCGGTCCGGCGAATGCGAGCGAGCGCGGCCTCGTCAAGGAGGTCGCCCATCCCGCCGCTGCCGGACCACAAGCCCCACGCCACCGAGGTCGCCGCCAGGCCCAATGACCGCCGATACGCCGCCAAGCCTTCCAGGAACGCGTTCGCCGCCGCGTAATTGCCCTGACCCGCGCCGTCGAACACGGCCGCGGTCGAGGAGAACATTACGAAGAATTTCAGGTCCGCGGTCAATTCGTGCAGGTGCCAGGCCGCGTCGACCTTCGGGCGCAAGACCGTGTCCAATCGCTGCGGCGTCAGCGACTCGATCACCCCGTCGTCCAACAATCCAGCGGTATGCACAACGCCGTCCACGGCAAAGTCACTCAGCAACGCAGCAACCGCAGCCCGATCAGCCACATCACACGCCACCAACGCAACCGACGCACCCGCTTCCCGCAGGCTCGCCGCCAACTCCGCCGCCCCCGGCGCATCCCCACCCCGACGACTCACCAACACCACATCGCGTACGCCATGCACCGACACCAGGTGCCGAGCCACGAGCGCACCCAACCCACCGGTCCCACCTGTGATCAGCACCCGAGTCGGAGTGGGCATCGGCTCGTCGTCGGCGACGGGGACGGATTCCAGGCGGGGCACCGAGATGTGCGTACCGCGCATCGCGAGCTCGGGCTCACCGGAGCCGGCGGCTGCATACACCGCCTCGTCGGGAACGTCTTCCGTGACGTCCACCAGGACGATGCGTCCGGGATTCTCCGACTGCGCTGCGCGTACCAGTCCCCAGATCGCGGACTGCGCGGGATCGACGAGAATCTCGCCGACCGGGACGGCCTGGCGCGTGACGACGATCAGCCGGGCGGGCCCGTGGTCTTCGGCGAGCCAAGCCTGCAGCCGAGCCAGGACCTCGGCGAGGACCACCCGGACGTCGGTGTCGGTCGGGCAGCGGTACAGCTCGTCGCCGGACCGCGCAGCTGGGGCCGCCGTTCCCAAGGGCGCCCACGAAGTCCGCAGCAACCCGAGCGGGCGGGTACGCGCAGCGGCCAGCTGGCTCTGCGTGACGTCCCGCACGACGAGGGAGGCGATGTCGGCGACCGGCTGTCCCGTCGAGTCGGTGAGCCGGAGCGCGAGTTCGTCGGTGCTCGTCAGGGTGATGTGGGCCCGGATCGAGCCTGCCCCCGCGCCGTGCAGCGCCACCCCGGACCATGAGAACGGCACCCTGACCCGTCCGGCCAGGGACTCGGCGACGCCGAGATCGGCCGCCTGCAACACCGCGTCCAGTATCGCGGGGTGGAGGGTGAAGCTCTCCGGCGCGACGTGATCGGGCAGGCTGACCTCGGCGTACACCTCTGAGCCACGCGTCCAGACTGCGCGTACGCCCTGGAAGGCGGGCCCGTATCCGTACCCCTGCTCGCGGAGGTCCGCATAGAAGCCGTCGAGGTCGACGGGCGCAGCTCCGGCCGGCGGCCAGGGGTCCACCGGGAACGGGGCGACATCTCCGGCAGCTGGAGTCAGCACGCCACGAGCGTGCCGAGTCCACTCTGGACCCGCTTCGGGTCCGTCGGCGCGGCTGTAGAACTCGATCGACCGGCGACCGGTCGCGTCGGCGGCGGCGACCGCGATCTGGAGTGCCATGCCGCCTTGTTCGGTAAGGACGAGCGGCGTTTCGAGGGTCAGTTCCTCGACCTGCTCGCAGCCGAGCTGCTGGCCGGCCCGCAACGCCAGCTCGACGAAGGCGGTGCCCGGCAGCAGCGGAACGCCGGAGATCACGTGATCGGCGAGCCACGGCTGCGTACGCAGCGAGAGCCGCCCGGTCAGCACGGTTCCCGCCGAACCACCCAGATCGATCTCCGCGCCCAGGATCGGATGCGTGAGCGGAATCTGGCCGACCATCGCCGGGTCCACTGTCGAGTCCGGTGCGGTGAGCCAGAAAGCCTTGCGCTGGAAGGGATACGTCGGCAGATCCACCCGTCGGCCGCGTACGCCGCCGAAGAACTTCGCCCAGTCGACGCGTACGCCGCGCACGTGTGCCGCCGCCAACGCGGACAGCACGGTGTACGCCTCGTCGCGGTCCTTCCGCATGGTCGGCAGGAACGCCGTGCGCTCCGACTCGACGCTGTCCCGGCCCATCGCGGAGAGCACGCCGCCCGGCCCGAGTTCGATGAACGTGGTGACCCCCCGGTCGGTCAGCGACTGAATCCCGGCGGCGAACCGCACCGCTTCCCGGACGTGGCGGACCCAGTAGCCGGGGTCGCACAGGTCGTCAGCGGTCGCGATCCGGCCCAGCACGTTCGACACCACGGGGATCTTGGGAGCCGAGTACTCGACGACCTTGGCGACCCGTTCGAAATCGAGCAGCATCGGCTCCATCAACGCCGAGTGGAAGGCGTGGGAGACCTGCAGGCGCTTCGTCCGGTGTTCCTGCGCCTCCAGCGCGCGTACGACCTCCGCCACCGATGCTTCGGCACCGGACAGCACCACGGACGAGGGGCCGTTCACGGCGGCGATGTCCACGCCGGGCACCAGCAAAGGCGATACTTCCGCCTCGCCGGCCGTCACCGAGACCATCACACCGCCGGTCGGCAGCTCTTGCATCAGGCGTCCCCGGGCGGCGACGAGCATCGCCGCGTCCGCGAGGTTCAGGACCCCGGCGACGTGGGCGGCGGCGATCTCCCCGATCGAGTGGCCGCCGACGAAGTCCGGGCGTACGCCCCACGACTCCAGCAGGCGATAGAGCGCGACTTCGACGGCGAACAGGGCCGGCTGGGCGTACCGGGTCTCGTCGAGCATCGCCGCCTCGGCCGAGCCCGCCGGTGCGTACAGCACGTCCCAGAGCGAACAGTCGAGCTGGAGGTCGAGATAGCCGATCGTCTCTTCGAGCGCGTCGGCGAAGACCGGGTACGCCTCGTACAGCCCCCGGCCCATGCCGAGGCGCTGGCTGCCCTGCCCGGTGAACAGGAAGGCGAGCCGTCCGGAGCTGACTGCGTCCTGGAAGGCCCCGGCCGGAGTCGTGCCCTCGGCGAGCGCGCGCAGGCTCTGCCGGAACTCTTCGCGATCGGCGGCGAGCACTGCCGCCCGGCTGGGCAGACCCGCCCGCGTCGTCGCCAGCGCAGCTGCCAGCTCGGTCAGCTTGGCGTCCGGGTTCCGGTCCAGGTACGCACCCAACCGATCCGCCTGAGCCCGAAGCGCGACCTCGTTCTTCGCCGAGAACACCAACGGCACCACACCGGCGGAGTCTTCGGCCGGCTCAGCCGGTTCGGCCGCGACGTCAGCCGGCGGCTCGCTCAGGATGACGTGCGCGTTGGTGCCGCTGATTCCGAACGAGGAGACGGCGGCCAGCCGTGGCTGCGTACCAGTCGGCCATGGCTTTTCCTCGGTCAGCAGCCGCACGGTCCCCGCGGTCCAGTCCACATTGGGCGATGGCTCGTCGACGTGGAGAGTACGCGGCAGCAGGCCGTGCCGCATGGCCAGCACCATCTTGATCATCCCGGCCGCACCGGCCGCCGCCTGCGTGTGCCCGATGTTCGACTTCAGCGAGCCGAGCCACAACGGGTCGTCGCCACGGTGACGCCCGTAGGTCGCGATCAATGCCTGGGCCTCGATCGGGTCGCCGAGCACCGTGCCGGTTCCGTGCGCCTCCACCGCGCCGACCTGGGCGGCGGTGACCCCGGCGTCCGCCAGTGCCGCGCGGATGACGCGCTGCTGGGAGAGACCGTTCGGCGCAGTCAGCCCGTTGCTCGCGCCGTCGGAGTTGATCGCCGAGCCGAGGACGAGCGCCAGGACGTCATGCCCGTTGCGAACGGCGTCGGAGAGCCGTTCCAGCACGAACAGTGCGACGCCCTCGCCCCAGGCGGTTCCGTCCGCCGCGGCGGCGAACGCCTTGACCTTGCCGTCCGGGGCGAGTCCCCGCTGGCGGCTGAAGGCGGTGAAGCCGCCCGGCGAGCCCATGACCGCCACGCCACCGGCCAGCGCCATCGGGCAGTCGCCCCGGCGCAGCGCTTGGGCGGCCAGATGCACTGCGACGAGCGACCCCGAGCAGGCGGTGTCCACGGTGAGGGTCGGGCCCTCCAGCCCGAGGGCGTACGCGACGCGGCCGGAGATCACACTCGCGGTGTTCCCGGTGAGCAAGTACGCGTCCAGCCCATCCGGCGCTTCGTGCAGCCGGACGCCGTACTCCTGTGCCTCAGCGCCGATGAACACGCCGACTCGGCTGCCCTGCAACGAATCCGGCCGGATGCCGGCCCGTTCGACCGCCTCCCACGCGGTCTCCAGGACCAGCCGTTGCTGGGGGTCCATGGCCACCGCTTCGCGCGGGCTGATGCCGAAGAAGTCCGCGTCGAACTCCTGAGCCCCGGCGAGGAAGCTGCCGTGCCGGACGTAGCTGGAGCCGGGGACGGTCGAGTCCTGGTCGTACAGCTTCTCGAGGTCCCAGCCGCGGTCGGCCGGGAACTCCGACAGGACGTGAGTGCCGTTCGTGAGCAGCTCCCACAGCTGCTCGGGGGACTCGACGCCACCCGGCAGCCGGCAGCCGATGCCGACGATCGCGACCGGATCGTCCGCCGCGGCGTCTCCTTCGACGGCCCGACGCCCGGCCGGTTCGGCCGAATCCGGCTCCGAGGGCTCCCCGAACAGCTGCGCCAGCAGGAACCCGGCCAGCGATAGGGGGGTCGGGTAGTCGAACGCGACGGTGACCGGAAGATCGAGCCCGGTGGCCGCCACGAGTACGCGGTGCAGCTCCACAGTGGCGATCGAGTCGAGGCCCTGATCCCGGAAGGCGGCCTGGATCTCTGGTTCCACGGATTCATCCGGGCGGATCCGGCGAAGAATCGCACGGGTCGCGTCCACCACCTGGTCGGTCAGCGCGTGAATACGCTCCGAACGCGGCAATCCGGAAAGGCTCGACGCCCATTCCGGACCGGTCTCGGCAGCGTCTCCCGCGCTCCGCTGGGAGATGATATTCGTCGGCTCGCCCACGCGCGCACTCCATACAATCGGATTCCCCAGTGGATACACCTGGACCACACCGTATGGGTGGGAAAACCGGCGCGCCCAGCCCCTAACGGCCCCTAGAACTGCGCGGCATTTCCCGCCGGACACCGAACTGCCCGGCATCCCCCGAGGGGAATGCCGGGCAGTCTGCGGGGGGGGTGAGAGCTACCAGGTCACTGGCATCTCGATGACGCCGTGGATGAACGACGCCTCCTTGTACTCCAGCTCCTCGAAGGGCACCGCGAGGCGGAGATCGGGCAGGCGGGCGAACAGGGTGTTGAAGACGATCTCCAGCTGCATCCGGACCAGCGAGGCGCCCGAGCAGACGTGCATGCCGTAGCCGAAGCCGATCTGGCGGTTGGGGCTGCGGTCGATGTCGAACGTGCCGGGGTCGGTGAAGACGGCGGGGTCGTGGTTGGCCGCGCCCATCGAGGCGATGATGCCCTCACCGGCGCGGATGGTCATGCCGCCGATCTCGATGTCCTCCAGGGCAACCCGGGAGGTGCCGAAGTCCGAGACGCTGAACAGGCGCATCATCTCCTCGACGGCGTCACGGCAGACCGAGGGATTCGCCTTCAGCTGCGCGAGCTCGTCCGGGTTGCGCAGCAGCGCGAGCGTACCGAGCGAGATCATGTTGGCCGTGGTCTCGTGACCACCGGCGACCAAGGCCATGATCAGCGTGATGATCTCGGGGCGGCCGAGGTTCGTGCCGTTCTCGATGTTCCGGGCCAGCACGCGGCTGATCAGGTCGTCGCCCGGCTCCTTCTCCTTGGCGTCGAGGATCTCGTCCATGTGCATGGCCATCTCCATCTGGAGCATGCCATGCCCTTCCGGGGTCATCTCCTTGCTGACCAGCCGCGAGATCCAGCTGTGCATGAACTCCCGGTCCTCGCGCGGCAGCCCGAGCAGGTCGCACATCGCGTACGAGGGCAGCGGCAGGGCCAGCTTGTGGACCAGGTCCGCCGTCGATCCCTGCTTCACCATGTCGTCGATGAGCAGGTCGACGATCTCCTGCGTACTCGGTCGCATGGCGTCGACTCGCCGGGCGGTGAACTCCGGCGTCAGCAGCTTGCGGGTGGCCGTGTGCTCCGGCGGGTCCATGTGGAACAGGATGCGGGGCATCGCCTTCAGCAGCTCCACCGGAACCGGCATGAACAGCGGATAGCCGTCGTGGGTGACGTCGGAACTGGCCCGGGGATCGGCGAGCACCTTGACGACGTCCTCGTACTTCGTGAGCAGCCAGGCGCGCCGGCCGTTCAGCGTGAGCCGGACCTCGGAAATGGGCTCCGTCTCGCGCAGTTCCGCGTATTCCGGCGGTGGCGCGAACGGGCACGTACGCGTCATCGGGAATCCGGGCACATCCTCTTTCACGCCTAATCCGTCAGTCATTGTTCCTCGCTCCGTAGCGGCTCCGCAGAGGCCTCATTGCAATCGGTATCGACTATCCGAATCACTCCGGGGGCGTACGGCGCAATGCTAAGGATTCCCGATACGCCGGAATACCCCTATGATGCGACCCCTAGACTGTCCAGATAGTCCTTCATCACCCGGTCGAAACGCTCCGGCTCCTCGAGATGAGGCAAGTGGCTGGACTCGGGGAACACCTCCCAGCGCACCCGGGGGATGTGCTCGGCGAACGGCCGCACCGTCGCCGGGGTCGCCTCGTCGTACTCGCCGGAGATGACGAGGGTGGGCACAGCGATGTCGGCGCAATGTTCGATCACCGACCAGTCGCGCAGCGTACCCACGACGTGGAACTCGCTCGGCCCGTTCATGGTGGCGTACACGGTCGGATCGCTCTGGACCTCGGTCAGCGAGGCCAGGTAGTCCCGAGGCCACGGATCGAGGCGGCACACGAATCGAGCCAGGAACTCCTGCGCGGCGGTCTGATACTCCCGGCTGTCCGTGGTCCCGGCCGCCTCGTGCGCGGCGAGCACCTCGTCGACCTCGCGCGGGAGCTGGGCTCGCAGGACCTTCATCTCCTGCCGCCACAACGGATACGACGCCGGCGAGTTCGCGATGACCAGACCACGCAGACCTGGCGGCCGGTCCGCGGCGTGCCGGGCGGCGAGCATACCGCCCCACGACTGTCCGAACAGGACGTAGTTGTCGGCGATGCCGAGCGAACGCAGGAGGTTGTCCAGCTCGTCGAGGAACAGCTGGACGGTCCAGAAGTCCCCGCCCTTCTCCGGCAGATGGGTGGAACCGCCGTTGCCGAGCTGGTCGTAGTGGACCACCGGCCAGCCGAGATCGGCGAGCCGGGTCAACGCCAGCAGGTAGTCGTGCGTACTGCCCGGCCCGCCGTGCACCACCACGATCGGGGGCAGGCCGCCGGTCAGCTCACCGGTGACCCGGTACCAGGTCCGATACTCGCCGAAGCGTACGGCGCCCTTGGCGCTCGGCGCGGGATGGCCGGTCACGCGATCTCCCCCAGCCAGTCCTCCACGACCCGTGCGGTTTCTGCCGAGTCCTCGGCGATCAAGCTGAAATGATGAGCGGCGACGGTACGCATCGTGTGCACCGGTGCCCAGGGCTTCGCCCGCCAGCTCTCGTCCTCGGGGTCGGCCTCGAAGAAGGGCGTACCACATTGGACGAACAGCACGGGAGCGTTCAGCTGCTGCGTCGTCGGGTCGGGCAGCAGCTCGCCCCACGCCACCATCGCCGACCAAGGGCTGTCGTCGAAGCCGCCCAGCGAGGACTCCACGTCGAGCAGGCTCGCCCCGAGCACGTCCAGCGGAATCCCCCAGTCGCTCCCGCGTACGCGATAGGTGTCGAGGAGTGCGACGCCGACCGGTAAGACACCGGCCCGAGACTCCAGATGATGTGCGACGGTGTGCGCGAGTACGCCGCCCGCCGAGTACCCCGCCAGCACGAACGGCTCACCCCCCGCCGTCTGGAGTACGCAGCGGCTCAGCACCTCCATCGCCGCCTCGAACGACCCCGGCAGCGATTCCCCGGCCACGTAACCGGGCAGCGGAACGGCCGAGACGTCTCGGATTCCCCGCAGGTGAGCGGCGATCCGCGCGTACTGATGCGTACCCCCGGTCGCCGCCGGAGTGCTGAGCAGGATCAGCCGGGTTCCCGGCCCGCTCGCCAGGGTGACCGCCGAAAGCGGTGGGTCGAGATCCGCGGCGGCAGTGAATCTCGGCCGCTGGACGGCCACCTCACGCATGACTGAGATGGCGTCCACGAAGTTCCCGGTGCTCACCGCTTCGCGGAAGACCTCGCCGAGCGCCGTACGCGTACCGCCCGAGCGGTCCGGCTGATCGGCTCCGGTCAGCTCCTCCCGGAGCCGGGCGACCAAGCCGTCCGGCGACTTGCTGTCGAACACCACCATCGGCGGCAGCCGGAGTCCCAGCAATCCGCTGAGCGCGGCCCGAAGCTCCATCGCCGTCAGGGAATCGAAGCCGGATTCGAGGAAGTCCCGGCCCGGGTCGAGGTCGTCCGGGCCGTCATAGCCGAGCAGGGCGGCGGCGTGGCGCAGGATGACCGAGCGGAGCAACTCCTCCTGCCCCCGTTGGTCGAGTCCGGCCAGGTCCCGGCGCAGCGAACCGGTCTCCGCCTCCGCTCCGGCGACTTTCCGCCGCACTCGGGGCAGGAGCGCCCGGAGCAACGCAGGCACCTCGTCGGTACGCGCCCGCAGCGCAGTGGTGTCGATTCGGATCGGCACCAGGTTCACCGCCTCCGATCGGACTGCGGCGTCGAACATTTGCAGCCCGTCGCGTACGGGGAATCCCGGGGTGCCTTGCCGCTTCAGGCGCAGCCGATCGGCCTCGCCGAGCCACTGCCCCATGCCCGCGTCCGTCCACAATCCCCACGCCAGCGAGATGGCGGGCAGTCCACTCTTACGCCGATGCGTCGCCAGGGCGTCCAAGAACACGTTCGCGGCGGCGTACCCGGCTTGACCGGCGGCCGACACGAGCCCGCCCGCCGAGGAGAACAGCACGAAGAGACCCAGCTCGGCGTCGGCGGTGAGCTCGTGCAGATACCATGCGCTGTCCGACTTGGCCGCCAGCACGGAGTCGACGCTGTTCCGGCTCAGCGTCTGGATCAGCCCGTTGTCGGCGACACCGGCCGCGTGGACCACGCCGGTCAGCGGATGCGCCGCCGGAATGGTTTGCAGGAGATCGACCAACGCCACTCGGTCGCCGACGTCGCAAGCCGCGATCGTCACCTCGGCTCCCGCGTCGCTCAGCTCCGTCCGCAGCTGTTCGGCCCCGGGCGCGTCGCCACCTCGGCGGCCCGCCAGCAGCAGGTGGCGGACACCGTACTCGGCGACCAGGTGTCGCGCGATCTCGGCGCCCAGCCCGCCCGTACCACCGGTGATGAGCACTGTCCCAGCTGGATTCAGCGCCGGTGTCCGTTCCACCGGCTTGGCCGGCGCGAGTCTCGGCACGAGCGGCCGGCCGGCGCGTACCGCCAGCTCGGGCTCCGTTGAGGCGATCAGCTCCGGCAGCAGCGCCGCACTCTCGGCTCGTCCGTCCACATCGATCAGTCGAATTCGGCCGGGATTCTCCGCCTGCGCGGCGCGCACCACACCCCACAGCGGGGCTTGGGTCACGTCGCCGTCGTGATCCGGCGCGCAAGCCACGGCGTTCGTGGTGATCACCACCAGCTGAGACTCGGCGAAACGCTCGTCGGTCAGCCAGGTCCGCAGCACGTCCATCGTCCGGTGCACCGCCTCGTGCGCGGCTGCGGGCAGTGGTCCCTCCGGCATTTCCGTCTGGTACGCGATGATGCCGTGCACGGGTCCGCTGGTCGGTACCTCAGCCCACGGCGTCCACTGCTGAGCGGCGACGGTGCGCGACGGCAGCCAGTCGATCTGGAACAACGCTTCGTTGCGGGCGTCCTGCGTACTCAGCTGGTCGATCGAAACAGGCCGGGAAACGAGCGAGTCGACGGTGAGCACGGGTTCGCCGGTGTCGTCGGCGAGCAGCAACGAAACGCCACCGGGCTCACTCGGCGCGATGCGTACGCGCAGAGTCGAAGCACCGGTCGCATGCAGCGCCACGCCGGACCAGACGAACGGGAGCACCGTGCGCCCTTGCCGGTGCCCGTCGTCGTGCAGGATTCCGGCGTGCATGGCGGCGTCGAAGAGCGCCGGATGCAGCCCGAACCCGTCGAGGTCACGCCGGAATTCCTCGGGCAGGACGACCTCGGCGAACACCTCGTCGTCCCGCTGCCACATCGCGGTGAGCCCCTGGAACGCCGGGCCGTATCCGTAGCCTTCGTCGCGTAGCCGGTCGTAGACCCCGTCGACCTCGATCCGCTGAGCGTCGGC
>NZ_JABFVK010000105.1 GCF_013362815.1 Hamadaea sp.
GTCCTCCGGGTTTCAGGTGTCCGAGCGTGGGGTGTGCGGCGCGGCCCATCCGGCGACCGCGGCGGACGCGGCCGGGACGAGGGCGAGGACGAACGGCTCCAGCGCGTCGGGCATGCCGGAGATCAGGGACGGGTCGTCGGTGACGGCGCCGAGCACGGCGAGCCCGGCGAGGCTCGCCAGGTACGTCCCAACGGACGCCAGCTTGACCTTCTTCTCGATGGGTGCGGACGCAGAGGGCATGGTCAGGTCTCCTTCGGGGTGGTGTCGAGGGCTGCCCGTACGAAGCAGTCCTTCGCTTCCAGCAGCTTCCGCAGGCCGGCCGTGAGCTCGGGGCCGTCCGGGAGCGCATCGGTCATCTGCTGCGCCAGCTCGGTGCACGGCCGGCTCACCGCCTGGAGGTGGGCAGGGAGGTGCTCGTACTCGAAGAAGCGCAGCAGGTGGGTGGTGCCGGGGTGCCGATCGGCCATGGTCAGGCTCCCTTCGTTGCGTCGCTGACCTCGACGCTCACCTTCACCACGGCGTCCGCGATGGCCTTCTGCACCGCCGCAACAACCTGCGCGGTGTCCACGTCAGCGCCGACCAGGCTGGCGAGCTTCGTGATAGCCGCGGTCTGCGCAGCCTCCGCCGCGCGCACCATGTCGATCCGCTTCAGGATCTCCGTCTGAACCGACGAGAGCGTCCACGTCGGGTTCGTCGCCGGAGCGCCCGGAACGGAGATCACTCCGTCCAGCGTGAGCACCGCCTTCGCGACCTCAGCAGCAGTGGGCATGTCGTCCTCCTCGCCCGGGCTCCAGCCCGGCTCCTGTTCCAGCCGCTCGGCGACCGCCGCGCGGAAACTGGCCATGGTGAACCCGCGCGGGTCGACCTTCCAGTCGCTCCACTCCAGGTGTCCGATAGCGCTCTTGGCGCTCCAGCCGTGCGCGCGGCAGATCGCGGCCGTCGCGCGAACCATGGCGATCAACTGAGGTTCGGGCCACCGGTCCTTGCCGTCGCCCTTGTTCTCGCACTCCCAGCCGTAGAAGCGGGCGTTGCCGTCGACCGCGCCGGCCGAGCCGTCGTGCTCTCGCGGCGCTGGCGGCCGGTCGCTGTAGGACTCGGTGATGACGGCGTTGAGTACGGCCCCGTCGCCTCCTCCGGCGTGGTTGGCCCGGCCGTTGCCGGTGAGGTGGACGACGCCGTCCTTGGTGATGCAGCCGGTCGCGAGGGGGCCGGGGAGGGCGCTGTGGCCGTTGTAGATCAGCCCGACCACGTCGGTGCCGGGACCGGTGACGGTGTGGTGGATCAGCACGCCGTGGACGGGGCCCCAGGCGCCCTTGTGGTTGCGGTTGTGGTCGCGCCAGCCGGGGACTTCTCGGACGGTGACGCCCTCGGCGCGCAGTGCCGCGACGAGCCGGTCTGCGGTCAGCGGTGTGGCCATGTCGCTCCTACAGGTAGGTGGTGGTCGTCGAGAACCGGACCAGCTCTGTGGACACGGTGTCGTCGCCGTTCTGCAAGTGGTCCCGCAGCCCGGCCAGCACCGATTCCACGGTCTGCTCCGGCAGGGGGCCGCCGGGGCCCTCCTGGATCTGGAGCGTCACCACGAAGCCGGTCTCGTTCCGCCCGCTGGCGTTGAGCCGGTAGTACGGGAAGGTCAGTTCAGCCACGAGGGCCTCCTAAGCGAGTCGGGTTACGCGCATCAGCGAGCCGGCGCCCACCCGGCAGGCATCCGCGCTGGACGTGTCCTGGGCCCACTGAAGGGCGAGGGTCCCGGCGCTGCTGCCGGTCGTGACCATCGAGCATTCCTTCGCCAGCGACAGGTTCGTGGAGGACTGCCGGTCGCCGTAGAAGACGGTGGTGGTGTAGGCGTGGACGCCCCACCGGCCCACGCCGGCCGGGGTCGTGTCGGACACCGTGGACGCCATGCCGAGCGCGCTGCGGTTGCCGGTGACGCCGGACGGGACGGTCCAGGCGGTGCGGATCCCGGTCGAGCCGGTGGACGCGGCGTACCAGAGTTCGATCTCCACGAAGTAGCGGGCGTTGGCTTCCAGCGTGGTGGTGAGGTCGGGGTCGTCGGCGAGCGTGGTGGTGCTGCTCCGGTCGGTGTTGGCCAACTTTTGGATCATGTTTGGGAGCATCGAAGAGAGCAGAGTGCCGGTGAGGCGCTGGCCCGCGTAGATCGACGGGTACCGGGACACGACGGGCCTCCTACAGGGACGTGTATGCGGGGTGGGCCAGCGCCACCGCGGCGCCGGAGGTGTGCGTCTTGGTGACGCCGTTGACCGAGCGGACGACCGTCATGGTCTGCGGATTGATCAGCTCGAAGTTCTGGAAGCGCATGCTCAGCCCGGCGTTGGTGTTGCCGGTGTTCCGGAAGCTGCGGGTGCCGATGTTCGCGGCGGCGGTCAGGTCGGTGTCCGTGACGGAGATCCGCCACACGTCCGGCTCCACGTCCGTCGTCCGCCACACCTTGGTGCGGATCGTCGACCCGAACGCCTGCAGCCTGACCCGGTAGTAGGTGCCCGCGACGTGGGTGAACGCGGTGGTGTACGTGCTGCCCAACTGGGTCTCGACACCGCCCACGCGCTTCCGCAGGGTGAGGACAACCGCGTTGGCCGTCGTGAGGTCGACGCGGGCCGTGTAGAGGTTGTTGTTGTCGGCCGCTCGGACGATCGGCCCCGTGAACAGGCTCGCCCCGGTGGCCAGCGCGCTGACCGCGCAGTCGACGACCAGGTCCACGTCCGCCGACGGCGCTGCCTGCAGCGTGAGGTGTGCGATGCCCGTGGCCGGCTGCGCGACGGAGCCGACGTTGGGGGCGGTGCTGTAGTCCGCGGCCGTGCCCACCACCGTCCACGCCCCACCGGACTCCGCCGTGCCCCAGCCGGACGCCGTCGTACGGTCGAACGTGTCGTAGATCGCCGACGTGCACGCGTCGACGAGCATGACCTCGCCGCCCACCCGCACCTCGTACGGGAACTCCTGCGGCAGTTCGTTGGCGAGCGCGGGCCGCAGGGTGATCATGTCCGACCACAGGATGTCCGTGACCGGCGGGAAGTCGGGGACCGTCGGGGACCCGTTGGCGAACGCGGCTCCGGCCGGGGCGGTGGCGGTGATCTCGAACCAGGTCCACACGTCGGCGGTGAGCGACAAGCCGTTCGCTGAGGTCGACAGGTACGCGCCTCCGGCGTCGAACCAGTTCAGGTTGAGGTCCACCGACCTCGTGACCTCGGACATCTGCCAGCCGGACAGGGTGTAGTCCCGGCCCTCGACGACCGGCCGCATGGTGGCACCCACGTTGGGGAACTCGGCGACACCGTCCGGGGTTAGCTTGAGTGACCATGACCCGCCGAACGGGGCGTTGCCGGGGGTGGGCCCGCGCTCGGCGGTGCACCCGTTGCCCGTCCAGCCGCTGAGGTCCGTCTCGAAGTCGTAGTTCGTGATCAGCGACGGCGCGGCCTGCACCCACACAGGGCCAGTCGTGGTGCGCACGTCGACGGCGGTCTCGCTGCTGGTGAGGTCCTCGACGAGGACGCAGCCGTCGGTGTCGGCCCGGTCGTACACGCCGTCCGAGCCGAGCGCCTCCACCGCCACGTGCCACGGCCCGTACGGCGTGCAGTTGAAGTCGATCGTCCAGGTGAACTGGTCGAAGACCTCGTCGTAGCCCTGCGCCATCAACTTGATCAGGTCCGGCGGCAGCCAGGACGGCGGGTTCGCAATGTCCATGCGGTCGCCGATGTCCACAGACGTGGCGGCCTCGATCATGTGAGGCGCCGCAGCCAGGTCCACCCGCACCTTCGAGTAGCGGGTCTCATCCCACGTGCCCAGGTGCAGCAGCCAGCCGGCGTGCTCGCCGGTCTGCGCGTCCTCGTACAGGCTGCGGGTCTGCGAGTCGTCGTAGCGTCCGACACCGTTCGGCGGGACCTGCGTCGACAGGGTGCCCGTGTCCAGCGTGCGCCGCGTTGACGAGCCGCCCGAGCGGACCACGGTGCGGTCGTTGCGGACGGCCTGGTCGTCGTCCACGGGGTCCAGCGGCGTGACGAGCCCGTCCGACCCGGTGTAGTCGAGCGTCAGAGCCGGGGCCTGGTTGTACAGGGAGGGCCGGTCCCGGAACCTGAACGCCGGGTACCAATCGCGGGACTCGTGGAGGATGCCCTCGTCGGCGTCGGCGGCCTCCCGCATCAGGTCGAGGATCGGCGACAGGCCCTGAGGGCCCATCTTCTCCTCGCTGATGGACGCGGCGAAGCACGGGGTCAGCTCCTCTTCGCCGAGCCGGTACAGGCGCTCGGAGGTGGCCTCTCCGGCCCATGCGACCATCGCGCCGATCGTGTCCGCGAACGCCGAGTTGCTGCTGGCCACGGTGAGGTGGCCGAGGGCCGTGCCGTTCAGCAGGCCGCTGAAGCCGAACCTCACCTCTGTGGCGGCGCCGAGCGTGTTCGCCGCCAGGGTGGTGGCCACGCCGTCGCTGACGATCTCCTCAAGGCTGGACTCGTCGACGTACCAGACGAACAAGGTCGCGTCGATGTTGGCGCCGTTCTGGGTCAGCTCGACGCCGATCTGCACGTTCTTCCCGTTGATCGCGACGGGGTCGAACCCGGTCGCGATGATCTGCGTGCCGTCCGCGTCGTACGCCCGCAGGTCGAGGTTGCCCGCGGTGTTGATCCACACAGCCCAGCTGCGCGCCGAGCCCGTCGTGCCGATCGTGAACAGCCTGTCCGTGGACGTCACCCCGGCGGCCGGGACCGCGGCGAAGAACCGCGTGAAGACGTACGAGGTCGCCGTGTACGGGGCGACCGTCACCCGGGTCGTGCCGAAGGAGTACGTCGGCAGTGGAGCGCTCGCCTTCCAGCCCGAGTACGCCGCGGGCGTCACCCCGCCGGCCGACGGAATCGCCATGGCGGCCTGACCGTCCATGCCGGACGCGAAACGCGAAGCGCCGCTCTCGTCCTCCATCGGCCAGTACGAGATGATGCCCGTACGGCCGGCGTTGGTGAACTCGCGGTACATCGGCGAGCGGGCTGGGCTGACGCCCTGTGACAGGCGCCGCATGATGCCGGACGCCTCGACGTTGCAGACGACGTCGTGCTTCGTCTCCCACCGGGTGGACCAGGACGACACCTCACCCACGAACCGGGTGCGCCGGTTGGTGAGCTGACTGTTGCCGCTCATCGTCCACGTGCGGCCTGCCGAGTCGGCGAACGAGGCGGCCCCGACGGTCTGCGCGGCGAAGTTCGGGTTCGCCACCACGGTGCCGCTGATGCCGTTGCGCACCTCGGCGGCGTGCGCGCGGCCGAGCGGCGGCGTGAACGTGAACGAGGTGGCGTTTCCGATCCGCAGGCTCGCCGTGCTGTTGAAGATCGAGGTGGTGCCGACCTGAGTCACCGGGTCGCCGAGCTGCACCCACGGCCCGTCCAGCGTCGCCGCGGTGTAGAACGTAACCGTGTTCCCGCCCGCGCCGTTGTTGACGTCCAGGGTCACCCTCACGGCCATCCGGCCGCCCGGGCCCGGGATGGTCGGAGCGATCGTCGACGACGCGGACAGCGAGTTGGTGCCGTCCGCCGACCACTCGAAGTACAGCCGGCCGAGCCGTGTACCGAGGAACCACGACTTCTGGCCGGTGAAGCCGAACTTGCCGATCATCTCCACGGTGGCGCCGGACCACACGGGTGGGATCCAGTTCGCGAGCGACACGTCGAACCGCACGTCCAGGTCGCCGGTGATGTCCAGGGCGGCCGCGTCGGGCGTCTCGGCGTAGTCCAGGGTGCTGGTGCCGGGCAGGTCGAGGTACGTCTCCCCGGTCATCACCGACACACGGCACGGCGTGTTGCGGCCGATCTGCCCGTAGTAGGCGCCGGCCGGGTTGCGGGGGGTGAGTGCCCCGTCGTTGTTGTCCATCGTGAACGCGCATGTCGACCTGTCGACCTGCTCACCCCAGTCCGACCGGCCGCGCCGGATGCGGATCTTCTGTTCGTGCCGGACACGCGAGGAGAAGTCGGTCCACGTCGAGCCCAACCTGAGCTCAACCTTGATCGGCAGTCTGTCCTCCGGAAACGCCATCACAGCCTCCCGAAGGTGGCCTGGACGCCGCCCCGGGACGCCACTTCCTGGCGGCCGACGTCCACGATGAGCTGCCCGAAGTCCCGTCCGCCGATGGCCACGTTCAGCACCAGGGGCTGACTGCTGGCCGGTGCCGATGCAGGGGTCGGCGTGTACCGGGGCCCGCCGTGCTGGGGCGTGTTGAGCATCGACGCCCAGGCGCTCTGCTGCATCATGCGGCGGGTGTCCGGCCCGGAGTACACGCGGGACCCGAACGGCAACCTGACGAGCTCGGGCTCGTGCTCGCCGACCATCGTCCAGCCGGAGCGCAGACCGCCCGTCGCGGCGCCGATGATGCCGCCGCTCGCCTTCCTGCCGAAGCCCTTCTCGATGGCCTTCTCCATCGCCGCCGCGAGCTTGTCCATCGACTTCGACAGCCTCTGCTGCTGCCCCGTCAGCAACTTCACCACCGCGGTCTGCGTCTTGATCGCCCCGCCGAACACTGCGTCCGCCGTGGTCTTCCCCGCCGAGGTCGCCGCGCTGTTGATCTGGCCCTGAAGGCTGTTCATGCTCTTGATCTCCGACGAGGAGGCGTTCAGCAGTGCCCCCGCCGTCTCCAGGCCGCCCCCTTCGACGCCGGCCTCACCGATCTGCTGGAGCAGCGTGCTCGAAAGGCCCTTCTTCTTCAGGTCGGCCAGGGCCTTCGAGAACGAGGTGGCCTTGTCCCGGGAGGCGGTGAGGCCGCCCATGATGGACGCGACCGTGACGGGGCCGTCGCCCTGCCGCTTGGTGATGTTCGCCGAGGAGAGGACGCCCGACTTCACACTGTCGGCGAGCTGCGAGGCGGCCTGCTTCAGGGAGTTGAGCTTGTCCTTCGCCGACTCCAGCGACTTGGTGACGCTGGTGAGCTGCTTCTCGTAGGCGAGGAGCTTCCGGCCGGTGGAGTCGAGGGCCTTCAACAGGTTCTTCTCGGTGCTGCCGTGCGTAGCCTTCATGATGATCGAGCGCCACTGATTCAGGCTGTTGATCAGCGACGACATCGAGTCGGGCTTCGCCAGCGCCGAGCGGAACTCGGAGCGCTGGTAGCCGCCCATGACGCCGAAGTGGGAGATCGTCAGGTCGCCGCGGGCGTCCTTCCGGGCCTGCGCCTCGGACTTCGTGACGCCGCCCCTGGCGAACCCGGCGACCTTCAGCGTGCCGGAGTTGACCGCGTCCATGAACCGCTCGCCGTACCGCCGCACGCTGCTCGCGCGGATCACGTACTCGCCGGCCGACAGCATCGCCGGGATCGAGTCGGATGTCTCCGTGCCCGGGCCCGTGACGCGGCCGCCGTCGGGTGAGCCGCCGCCCGCGAGGTGGATCGGGCCGCCCATGGCCCGGAAGCGCGGCTGGTTCTGGGACTCGACTCGGCGCTGAACCACGTTGATGTAGGCGGTGCCCACGACGCTGCCGCTGATCGCCCGGACGGCCGCGTCGAAAATGCTTCTGTTGGCGCCGACCGGCACCTTCTTGCCCGGGAAGCGCGTGCCGTTGACCCTCGACGCGGTCCCGAAGAACTGCCTTGCGTCCGCGGTGATGCTGGCTTCGGCCTTCTTCCGGTCGTACGCGTCCAACTTGCCGCGCGCGTCCCGCAGAGCCGCCTCCGCCTGGCTCTTGTCGGCGGACAGCTTCGCCTTCCGCTCGGCCGTGAGCGACTTGTCCTGAAGCTTCTCCTTGATGCTGGCGAGGTTGGTCTCCGCCTGCTTCACGTCCAGAGTCAGCTTCGCGCGGCCGAGCTTGTCGTTGGCGGTCGCCGCGAACTCGCCGATCTTCCCGTTGACCCCGTCGAGCGTCGACTTCGCCCCCGTGGCCCACTCGTCGAACCGCTCGTTCGACGCCTTCAGCGCCTCGCCGATACCCGGGAGGTTCCCGAAGGCCATCGCCATGCCGGACACGACCAGGTCGGCACTGTCGATCGCAGTCTTCGCCATCAGGGTGAAGCCGGCGCTGAGCAGCGGCAGCCACTGGATGCCGGTGTTCACCATGTCGATGATCGTCTGGCCGACCATGACGAACGCGCCCCGGATCTGGGTCTCGTTCTCCTTCACCCAGTTCGACAGGCCCCGGAACCCTTCACCGAGGCTGGAGACGTCCACACCCGACACGGCGAGCAGCGATTCGACCAGCGCCCCGCCCAGGACGCTCGCCAGGTCCCCGGCCACCTCGAAGCCGATCCGGCCGACCTCATTGAAGGACCTGAACACGTCGGCGAGCACGTGCATGGCGGGCTCGATGCCCTCCAGCATCCCCTCGAAGACCGACGCAAAGCCCTCCAGCGCCAGGCCAGCCCCACGGAACGCCTCGCCGAGCAGCGGGCCGAACGTCTCGGTGAAGGACCCGGCGATCTTCCCCAGCGATGGCAGCAGCGAGTCGTTGATCAGCGACGCCAGACCGCCCAGCAGCTCCGACGAGCCGCCGATGCCCTGCTCCAGCCCGTCGAACATCCCCGGGAGCCCCGTGTCGAGGAAGCCGCCCAGGAGCGAGTCCCACGCGTCGAGCGCCGGCTGGCTCTTCGCGCCGAACTCCAGGAAGGACTGGGTGAACGTGCCGA
Organism: Hamadaea sp.; assembly: GCF_013362815.1. Lineage (GTDB taxonomy): Bacteria > Actinomycetota > Actinomycetes > Mycobacteriales > Micromonosporaceae > Hamadaea. The sequence continues at coordinate 8,600 of NZ_JABFVK010000105.1, forward strand.
TCGACCCTGCGAAGTCTTCGAACCACTCGCTGCCCATCTTGACGTTGGTGAGCAGCGCCCCCTTGAACGCCGGGCTGTCGGCGAACCGGGAGGCCTTCTCTGTGATCCGGCCGAACGTGTCCGCCCCGGTCTCGATCACCGGCGTCAGGTCTTTCATCGCCCCCTTGAGGGACTTGACGGCCTTCTCCGTGTGCGGAGCGACGGCCTTCTCCGCGACCTTCTTCCAGTCCTCGAACGCCGGCTTGAGTTCCTTCGCCTTCTTCTTCAGGTCGTCGAGCGCCAGCGCCCCGCCGCCGGCGACGGCCGTCATTCCGAACAGCATCGGCGACAGCGCGCCGATCGTCGGCAGCAGCGTCGTGCCGAGAGCCGCAGCCGCAGCGATCGCCTGCCCCCGTAGCCCCATGCCGCCGCCGAGAGACTGGCCCGCGTCGGAGGCCGCGTTGGAGACGTTGCCGAGCTGCCCGCCGACGATGCGCAGCGAGCCGCCCATCTGGTTGGCCTGCCGCTGCAGCTGGTTGAGGTTGCGGTGGACGGAGTGGAATCCGGGGCCCGTCAAATCCCGGACGTGCACTGTGATCGTGACGTCGTCAGCCACCCGGGGCCCCTTCCTCCATCGGTGTGTCAGGTGTGCCGAGCCGTTCGATCGCGATGAGTCGCATCAGCTCGGTGTCCTCGGCCAGCAGCGAGGACAGGGTGTATCCCGGGAACCGCTCCAAGATCCGCAGTAGGTACCGGGCGCGGGTCAGCTCGCCAGGCTCGGTGACATTGCTTCCGTCGGGATGGACTCCACCGGGGACGGCTCGCCAGAGGGCGAGCTCTGCGGCAAAGGGTCAGCGTCGTGGACCCCCACGATCGACTGGAGCCAGGCGGTCTTGAGCGCGGTGAGCAGACCGGTGTCCACCTTGCGCATGCCTTCCGGCGTGGCGGGGATGGGCTGACCGTCGTCGTCTTCGAGGTTCCAGTCGACGAGGCGCTTGCCGAACTCGGCCATGGCGTTGTCGTCTTCACTTGAGACGACGTCCTCCCACTCGCCGTAGCTCATCCGGCGGGCGCGTGCTTCGGCGCCGTGGTGCTCGTGCCCCTGCGCGAACTGGATCTTCACAGTGCGGGGTGTGCCCTTGTAGCCCATGCGTGTCTCCTCTCAGGCCCAGGTGGGAACGGTGCCGTCGGCGAGGGAGCCGGGCGCGGACCAGGTGAGCTCGCCCGAGTCGGAGCGGGTCAGCTGGTAGTCGGAGAAGAGCATTTCGCAGGCGAGGGTCACGCCGTTGACGGTGTTGGTGACGGTGCGCGCCACCGAGGTGGACGGGACGGTCTTGAGGACGTCGTGCTGCCGGTTCGCCGACGGGTTGAACACGCCGTTGAGGGTGATCGACGCGTCGGCGAGCAGCAGGAGCCGCTCGTTCGCGCTCTTGTCGATGCCGGTGACGTCCTGCACGCCGCGCGGCGTGGACATCTGCCAGTTGGTGATGTCGTTGCGGATGTCGCGCGCGGTACCGCTCGCGTCATCGACGCTGAGCGTGGTCTGGCCGAGGCCGGTGCTCTTTGCCATGAGAGGTCATCCCTTCCTGATCTCGTCGGCGAGCGCCTGCTGGTGCTCGGCGAAGTCCTCAACCCAGTCGCCCGGCCGCTGGTGCAGCCGGGCCTTGGTACCGCGCGGGTTGCCGCGGTGGTCCCCGTCACGGACCAGGTACAGGGGCGGCCGGCCGATCGGCGCCCGGTGCGTGGCCGCCTTGAAGCACGGCTGGCCCGCCTCGAAGACGAGGTAGGTCTCGCCCTCGGCCATGGACTGCTCGATGTACCGGCGGCCCGAGGTGCGGGCGGCGTGCAGCAGGTCCGGGGCGAGGTTCTCGACGCGGACGCGCCAGCCGTTGCGGTACTGGTCGCAGCCGACTTCCTCGCAGGTCGCCTGCCGCGAGTGCGTGCCCAG
>NZ_JABFVK010000120.1 GCF_013362815.1 Hamadaea sp.
CGGTCACCGGCTTCGACGCCGCCGACATCAGCTTCACCGGCAGCACCGCAGGCGGCACCCTCGTCGCAGCCATCAGCGGCACCGGACCGGCGTACACCGTGAACGTCACGGGCATGACCAGCGGCGGCACCGTCGTGGCAGCGATCGGCGCGGGTGCGGCGAACGACGCGGCGGGCAATCCGAGCAGCGCCTCGACCAGCAGCGACAACACGGTCACCTGGACGCCGGTCCCGCCGACCGTGACGATCGATCAGGCACCGGATCAGAGCGACCCGGCCTCCACCTCGTCGGTCAGATTCACGGTCACCTTCAGCGAACCGGTCACCGGCTTCGACGCCGCCGACATCAGTTTCACCGGCAGCACCGCGGGTGGCACTCTCGTGGCGACCGTCGGCGGTGGTGGTACGGCGTACACGTTGAACGTCACGGGCATGACCACCGAAGGCACCGTGACCGTGACGATCGCGGCTGGGGCGGCCAAGAACGGAGCCGGACTGGCCAGCGCGGCCTCGACCAGCACGGACAACACTGTGGCCTGGAGCCCGGTCGACGCGCCGTCGCCGACCCCGAGCAGTTCGCCGTCACCCAGCGTGAGCCCCACGAGCGCGGCACCGGGGTGGATGCCCGTGACCGGGACCAGCCTGCAGCTGATCATCGGCGGTGGGGTCGTGCTGGTGCTGGTCGGCCTCGGTCTGCTGCGCACGCTGCGCCGGCGCAGCCTCATGGAGTGAGCCGGCTTGATCAGCGGAAGTTTCGTGGGGTCATGGCACCGCGAAACTTCCGCTGATCAAGAGCGCGTCAGGGAGTGCCCAGCCGCCGCTGATGCGGCGCGCGGCCCTGCCCGAGCCGACGGCGATGCGCCTGAGCCATCGCCTGGAAGGACCCACGCCGGCAATCCGGCCGGCACCAAGCGTGCCGGGTCGGCCCGGTGGACCGGGTGGCCTGGAGTCGAGCCTTCAGACGCTCGACGACGGTCAGAGACAGACGGGTAGAGAACACAGGTACACCTCAGTGAGAAGTCCGCAGCAGGAAGGAGCGCCGCGCGCAGCTGCGACGCGCGACGATTCAGCGTTCGGAAGATCTCAAAGGTGGTACAACGGTCCGGCCTTGCCTTGAGGAGTAGGTCTAGCCGCACCGTACCGATCGACGACCGTACCGGTCCAGCGGTTTTCGGCTCAGAAGCTGCTCAGGAGCTTCACGAACGCGTCGTCGATCAACTCTGGCTTCCGCGCGTCGAATGCTTTGCCCGAGGTTGCCTTGGCGACCGCGGTCAGCGTCGGGAAATCGGAGTTCGTGTCGAACGCGATGCAGAAGATCTTCACAGGCCGCTCCGGGTCGAGCGCGATGTCCTCAAGCAGCCGCGCCAGATTGTCGTCCTTGGCGTACTCGTTCTCACCGTCGGTCAGCACCACGACCGCGTTGATCCGAGTGCGGTCATAGTGGTCGAGCATGTAGCGGTGGGCCGCCCGGATCGTGGTGTAGAGCGCGGTCGCGCCACCGGCCCGCAACCCGCCGAGTCGATCGGCGAAGCGGGGAAGGTCCAATGGCGACAGTGGCACCTGTTCTTGATAGGGGGCTCGGCCCGAGCCTTGTTTTTCGGAGGAGAAGGACCACAGCCCGACCTGGTCGGCCGAATTCAGCAGGCTCAGGCCGTTCTTGGCAGCCGACATCGCCACGTCGAGCCGGGTCTTGGACCCCACCTTGTTCGACATCGACCCGGAGACGTCGACGGCCATCAGAATGTTCGCCTTCTTCCGCAGCGTCCCCCAGCTCTCCAGGATTTGCTGCACGACGGCCGGCGACGGCGGCGCGAAGTAGTGGCGCTCGGCGGTCTCGTGGCCGCCCACCACTGCCTTCAGCTCCGCTGAGGCGACCTGTTGGTGATCGCGGAAGCCCAGCCCGGCGAACGCCTTCTGCTGCGGCGCCGCCTGCAGGTACGCCAGAAAGTCCGCCGCCGCCTGCCGCTGCGCCGAAGACGCGTTCGGCAGCACGACATATGGGTGGTCGAGGTTGAACGTGCCTTCCTTGGGATACAACGCCACCAGAGGCTCGTGGGGCTTGTCGCCCACTCGCGGGCTGAGCTGCCCCTCGTTGTAGAGGAAGACGAGCTCCTCCTGGGTCACGATGGCGCTGACATCCGGTCGACTGTCGTCGACGGTGGACAGGTCAGCCGCAGCCAACGACTTCAACAGGTCGACGACGTCGTCGCTGTAATGCGACACGTTCGCCTCGATCCGGCGGACGAACTGGGTCACCCGAGGGTCGCGTACATCGGCGTCGGTGAGATCACTGGAGGTGCCGGTCGCGGCATAGTAGGTCGCGATCGTGGCGGCGAGACCGGAGGTCGACAGGCGAGGATTGTCCTTGCCGAAGGTGAACCTCTTCCAGTCCGGCCGACCGAACGCGCCCCATCCGGCATCGCCCGACAAGCCGAGAATGTCACCCCAGCCCAGAGCGCCCCGCTGCTGCAAGACCCGAGCCTTGGTCGCGGGCATCGCGATCACCAGCGGGCTGTTGGCGATCGACGGGTACTCCCCCGGCGTCTGCTCCGGCCGCTTGGCCGCCTGATCCCGGAGCCGTAGCTGGCCGGTCCACAAGCTCGACGTCGGTAGCCACACCTGCGGCTTGGGAATGGCGCTCCCCGCGACCTCAGCCCAGTCTCCGGCCAGCGCCTCCATCGCCTGGCCGGAGGTCAGCCCGGCCACGGTGACGGCGGCGCAGTGACCGCCGAACCGCCGTCCACTGTGGTTGTACCGATCGGCGATCTCGCCGACGAGCTTGTTCTTCTCGGTCGAGGCGACCACATCCAGCGCTACGCAGTCGCCGCGATCGCCGTGGGAACGCACGTACAGCGAGGAGCCCGCGATCACGGCGATCCCGACCGTCACCGCGATGACGACGGGAAGCCACCTACGGGCGGACGTCCGGCCCGATGCCATGCGTTCCTCCTCAGTCGTGGGCGAGCGCGCGCGGCGCTCGGTTCAATCCAGCTCGGTGTCGCGGTCCATGGCGGCTGCGACTACCAGCCTTACCACGTAGACGATGCCGAAGGTGAGCACGCCGTTCGTCACGGCCGCGACGGCACTGGACGAGGCCAGGTAACCCGCTGCGAACCCCACCGCACCCAGCACGATCGCGACCGCGATGCCGACCGGGTCGCCGGCTTGCCGCCCCAGGCGTCGGAGCCGACTAGGTCGCGTGCCGACGACCAAAGTGGATGGAGGCACCGGAACCGCGACGGTAGAAGGCTCAGGGGTGGGTGGCGTCGGTGGGGCCGGCAGTGTCGGGCTGATGGCCGACGGATGCGCGGTTGTGGCAGCGGCGCTGCCCTCTTCCAGCGCATTGCCCAGCGGCACCTCCGCCGTGGTGGGAGCGGCCCGGCCCAGTAGCCGGAGAAGCAGCTCCTCGGCGGTGGGGCGAGCGTACTGATCCTTGGCCAGCGATTGCTCCACCAGCTCCAGCAAGGGTCCGGAGAGGTTCGCGAGATCCGGCGGCTCGTGCAGCACGCGGGCCATCACGGTGGCCAGCGAATCATGGCCGAACGGGCCTCGTCCGGAAGCCGCGAACGCGATGGTGGCCGCCCAGCCGAAGACGTCGCAACGAGGGCCGACATCGACGTTGCGGAATCGTTCCGGGGCCATGTAGGGCACCGTGCCCATGACATTGCCGGTCAGCGTATGCGTGCCGAGCGCTCGGGCGATCCCGAAGTCGATGACACGCGGGCCGTCGGTCCCCAGGATCACGTTGTCCGGCTTCAGATCGCAGTGCACGATGCCGGCCTGGTGGATCGCCGCGATCGCAGTCGCGCTGCCGACGGCGAGCCGGTAGAGGGCGTTGCCGGTGACCGGGCCGTTCTCGCATACATGGCGATGCAGCGTCGGGCCGGCGATGAACTCGCTGACCACATACGGCGGATCGGCGTCGAGGTCGGCCAGGAGCACCTGCGCGGTGCAGAAGGCGGCTACGCGCTGAGCGGCGGCGATCTCCTTGGCGAACCGGGCCTTCGCCTTCGGGTCGTGGCCCAGGTCGATGCTGAGCATCTTGACCGCCACCTGGCGTCCACCGCCGTCGACCCCCAGGAAGACCACGCCCTGACCGCCCTGCCCCAACCGGCCGAGCAGCCGGTACGGTCCAGCCGACGGGGGATCGAGCGTGGAGAGCGGAGTCAGGTTCGGCGTCGGGGAGACCATCAGCCCCCCGGAGTCTCGATGATCCGCATGCGTCGCAGGATAGTCCCGCGCGTCCATCCCGGCCGCGCCGGTTCACCACCAGACCGTTCGCCGCCTGCTACAGGTCGTTGCCGGCGTACGAGAGGTTGAAGCTCTTGTTGGTGAGCGGGAAGTCCGGGACGATCGTGTCCGCCAACGCGATCGGCAGGGCGGGCCAGGTCAGGAACGACGGATCCACCACCTTCACCCGGCTCAGCCGCCCGTCGGGCCCGATCTCGGCACGGTGCACGATCGCGCCCCGCCAGCCTTCGACGATGCCGACGCCGCTCCGGTGCGTACCCGGCATCCCCGGTGGCGTGCCGAACAGACCGGCGGCGAGCGTCGGGAGCAGTTCCGCCAGCAGGGCGGCCGACGCGGCTGCTTCTTCGGCGCGTACCTGGAATCGGGCGAGCACGTCCCCACCGGTACGCACAACCGGCGTCACCTCGACGTCGGCGAGCGGATGAGCGATGCGGGCGTCGTAAGTCAGACCGCTGGCCCGCGCGACGTAGCCGAGCGTACCGATGTCGGCCGCCTGCTGCCGAGTGAGCGTCGCCGTCCCGGTGAACCGGTCGCGGACGACGGTGTGCCGGAGCGCGATCTCCACGATGTCGGCCAGATCGCCGGCGATCTCCTTGATCTCGGCAATGGCCGGGACCTCCAGCACCTGTACGCACCCGGGCCGGATGCTCCCGCGAAGCAGCCGATGCCCGGTGACCCGGGCGTTGAGCCGGAACAGTCGTTCACGGATGCGCTGAGTGTGCGCATGAGCGATCCCGTACGCCACGTCGTTGCACAGCGCACCGATGTCGGCGACATGGTTGTGCAGTCGTTCCAGTTCAAGCAGCGCCAATCGGGCCCGTTGGATTCCGGGGTCGACGGTGACCCCGAGCGCATCCTCCACGGCGAGCGCGTACGCCAAACCGTGCCCGACGGCGGTGTCACCGCTGATGCGCTCGGCCAGTGGAACCGCCTCGGTAGCGAGCTTGTCCTCGAAGAGCTTCTCGATTCCCTTGTGGACATACCAGAGCCGCGCCTTCATCCGCAGGATGGTCTCGCCCACCACACTGAACCGGAAGTGGCCCGGTTCGATCAGTCCAGCGTGGACGGGACCGACCGGGATCTCGTAGACGCCGTCGCCTTCCACGGTGAGGAAGGGGAACGGTTCGGCCGCCGTCATCGGTGGCCGCGCTGGGGCATCGTGGCGCATCGGATGCCAGCCCACCGGCCAGTGCGGGTGGCGTACGAGCTGCCGGGGCAGCGGATGGTTGTCGGGTTCGACGCCGAACAGATCGCGCATCTCCCGCTCGAATCGACCGGCCGGGAAGGACAGCGCCGCCAGGCTCGGGATGTGCGGCCGATCGGGATCGGCGCGCAGGATCAGCTCGACCCGCTGGTCCGGCGGACCCGCCGTGAACAGGTAGACGATGCGGATCGCCGGTCCGCCCGGGTGCTCGGCGGTGTCGTGGTGCGCGGCGATCAGCGCCAGCCGATGCCCGGCGGCCAGCAGCCGGGTCGCCTGCCCCGCAAGGTCGGCCGCCCCGGTGACCTCGATGACCGTAGTGGGAGCCCGGTCGATCATCGACAACCTCCGGTGGCACGAGCCGTGATCGGTGCCAGGTCGTTCATCAGCGGCCTCCGGTGGCGATGGCAGCGGCGGTGTCGAGCAGGTCTGCGAGCGGCCCTAGCCAAACGCCCAGGAGGGCGGCGACCGCGAGCCCGGCGGCCAGCACACCCAGACTCGCCGCGCCGCCCTTGCCGCTAGTGCCGTCGGGACGAGGGCCGCCGCCTTCTTCCGGCGGAAACGCAGGCGGCGTGGGCGGGCCGAGCAGCATGCCGAGCACATGCCGGGCGATCGCGGCGAACGCGATGAGCATGAGGGTGAATGCGACCGCGACGATCCAGCCGTGCCCCGCCGCGAAGCCGCCCCGGGCGATGCCGAGCTCCGAGGCGAACAGGCTGAACGGCGGCAGCCCGAGCAACGCGACCGCACTCACCCCGAAGGTCGCGGCGAGACTGGGATGACGCGCCGCCATGCCTCGGACCGCAGCGATCGCCGGGCTGCCAGTCGTCGTCAGGATGCGTCCCGACGCGCAGAACGCGACCGATTTGGCGAGTCCGTGCCCGAGCACGTGCAGCAGCACCGCGGCCATCGCCAGCTGCACGCCGAATGCGGCGCCGAGCGCGATCAGTCCCATGTGCTCGATCGAGGAATAGGCCAGCATCCGTTTGTAATCACGCTGCGCGATCAACAGGATCGCGGCCACGGCCAGCGACGCGAGGGCCCCGATGATCAACAAGATCCGCGTGTACGCCGGGCCGATGACGGCGTCGGTGATCGCCTTGTACCTCAGGATCGCGTAGAACGCGACGGAGAGCAGCACCCCGGACATGAGGGCGGAGACGGGCGCGGGTGCTTGGCTGTGGGCGTCCGGCAGCCAGGCGTGCATCGGCGCGAGCCCGGCCTTGGTGCCGAACCCCAGCAGGATCAGTCCCGTGGCGAGCCGGACGAGCGCCGGATCGAGACCGGCGGTGTGCCCGGTCAGGTAACTCCAGTTCAACGCGGTCGCGCCCGATCCGCCGGCGGCGACGGAGGCGGCGTATATGCATACCGTGCCGAGGAAGGCGATGGCCACTCCGACCGAGCAGAGCACGACGTACTTCCAGGCAGCCTCGACGCTTTCCCGCGTACGCCGATGGCCGACCAGGAACGCGGTGACGATGGTGGTGGCCTCGATCGCCACCCACAGCAGTCCGAGGTTGTCGGCCAGCACCGCCATGCTCATGCAGCCCAGGAAGAGCTGCGTGAGGACGAGATACCGACGACGCTCGACTGCGCTTTCCGGCCGCAGGTACGCGATCGCCGACGCAGTGGCCAGCGTCGCGACCGCCCCGATGACGATCAGCATCCACGTCGTCAGGGCGTCGGCACGTACCAACCCGCGGACGGCCGGTTCGCCGGTCACCCGGGTGGCCAAGATGACGCCGCCGGCCAGGATCGTGACGGCCGCCGCGACCCCGACGACGGCGGCAGTACGCCACGGCAGAACCAAGGCGAGCAGGGCGGCCAGCAACGGTGCGGCGGCCGGGGCGGCCAGGGCGAGGGTCGTGGTCATCAGTCGCGCAGCTCTCGGAGTTCGTCGAGGTCGGTCGGCCCGAAGGCCTGGTGCAGCCGGCTGGTGAGGATCTGCAGCACCAGGACGGCCAAGGCCAGATCGGCGGAGACGCCCAGCTCCACGATGAGCGGTACGCCGCCGGTGGCGAGGAAGGCGACGGCGGCGACGCCGTTGTCGATGAGGAGAACGCCGATGATCTGGGAGATCGCCCGTTGCCGGGTCGCGGCGAGGAAGAAGCCCAGCAGCACGACGGCGATGCCGACCGGAGTCGCGTGGGCCGATGCGGACGGGGCCAACGCCACGAGCGGCTTCGCGGCGGCGTACGCGACGAGGGTCAACCCGGCGGCGGCGATCAACGACGCCGACACGTTGACCAGGGGTCTCGTTTCCCGCGCGGCCGGCACCTGACGGCGTACGCGTCGCAGCATCCACGGCACCACCCCGGCCTTGAGCAGGCCGATGCCGAGCGCGATGGCGAACGCCTCGGCGCTGCGATGGCGGGTGGCCAGCACAACGGCGATGCCGGTGAGCATGAGGCCCTGCGCGGTCAGCAGAGTGATCAGCGCGGAGACCTCGCGTCGCCACAGCACTCCCACCGCGGTGAGCAGGAACAAGCCGCAGAACAGGTTGAGCAGTTGCTCGGAGAACTGATCGGACATCGGTCGTGGCCGTTCTAGGCGAGGATCGTGGAGGCGAGGACGGCCAGCAAGGCGAGCGCGAACGATCCCGCCAGTAGTTCGGGCATCCGGAACAGGCGCAGCTTCGCCAGGAAGACCTCGCCCGCCGCCAACAGCGCGGCCAGCCCGAGCACCTTGACGACGAGCGCGACCGCGCCGAAGGCCAGCCAGCCGGGACTCAGCTCGGTGGCGACGCCCCACGGGACGAACAGATTGCCCAGCAATCCGAGCAGGATGGTCAGCCGCATCGCCGACGCCCATTCGACCTGGGCGAGGTCGCGACCGGCGTACTCGAGGGTCATCGCCTCGTGCACCATGGTCAGTTCCAGGTGCGTCGACGGATTGTCCACCGGGATGCGGCCGGTCTCGGCGAGAACCGCGATCCCCAACGCAGCGAGCGCCAGCAGACTGGTCGGGGTGAACACCCGGGCCGGATCGGACGCCCCCGCCTCGACGATGCGGCCGAGGCTGGTGGTGCCGACCCGAGTCGACAGCGCGAACACCGACAGCAAGAGGGTCGGCTCGACGAGGGCCGCGATGGCCATCTCCCGGCTGGACCCCATCCCGCCGAACGCCGTACCGGTGTCCAGTCCGGCCAACGCGAGCGCGACCGTGCCGAGCAGCAACACTCCGACGACGACGATGAGATCGGCCGATCCGCCGACGCCGACCGTCGTCACGAACGGCGCGGTGAACGCCACGATCAAACTGGTCGCCATCAGCACCGGCGGGGCGGCCAGGAAGAACATCCCGGCATCCGCGGGGCTGATCGGCGGCTTGCGAAGCAGCTTGCGCAGGTCTCGCCAGGGTTGGCCGAACCGGCCGCCGGCTCGTCCTTCCAGCCGGGCGCGTACCGCCTTGGTCACTCCGATGGTGAACGGGGCCAGAACCGCGACCAGCAACATCTGCGCAACCGCAACAACCCAACTCATGGAATCACCCCCGCAATGAGGACGACGACGAGCGCGGTGAGCATGTACGCGAGATAGCGGTGGATCACCCCGGGTGCGAGCCGGCGACCCGCCTCGCCGACCCGCCCGAGTACGCCGATAACAGGCCGATACAGGCGGTTCTCGATTCGGTCCGGAATGCGTTGCCGATAGGTGATCGCCTCGACGTAGTACGCCGATTCCTCGTCGTGGGTGACGTCGACGTCGCGCTCGGGCGCCAGGGTGTCATCGAAGATCCGTTGCAGGGGTTCGGCATACGAGGTCGCCGTGTACTCCATCCGGGCGGTCAGCGGCCCGTCGCCGCAGTCCCAGGCGATCTGCCGACGCCGAGCCCGGCCCACCAGCCGACCGAGTACGCCGATCGCAGCGACGCCGCCGACGACGGCCACGGCGATCCACGCCGGTCCGAAGCGGGCGGTGTGGCCGGTCAGCTGCACGGCGACGGCATCGGTCGCCACCGGCGGTGGCTGCCACCGCAACACGGCCAGGACTTGGCTGATCGCCGGAACCACGACGGCCGGGGCGACGGCCAAGACGGCGCAGCCCAGCGCCGCCAATCCCATCGCGGCCAGCATGGTGACTGGGGATTCCGATGCGCCCGCCGCTGGAGCGCTCCGAGGACGGGCCAGAAATCCGGTGCCGACCGCTTTGACATACGTGGCAACGCCGACGCCCGCGGTCAACGCCACGACTGCCACGCCGACGGGAGCGCCGATCGCCAACAGCGTTCCACTGTCACCCGGATGCAGCAGCGTCTGCAACAGCAGCCACTCGGAGACGAAGCCGTTGCCCGGTGGCAACGCTGCCGCCGCGAGCGCTCCGATGGCGACGAACGCCGTGGTCGCCGCCATTCGCCGGGACAGGCCACCGAGCTCGTCCAAATCGCGGGTGCCGGTCGCCTTCACCACCGAGCCCGCCCCGAAGAACAGCAGCGTCTTGAACCCGGCGTGGTTGAGCGCATGCAACAGGGCAGCTGCCAGCGCCAACGCTGCGATCTCCGGCTGATCGCTGCGGGCGTACAGGCCGGCGAAGCCGACTGCGAGCAGGATGATGCCGACGTTCTCCGACGTCGAGAAGGCGAGCAGGCGCTTGAGGTCACGGGCCACGACCGCTTGCACGATGCCGTAGAGCGCCGACACTGCGCCGAAGAGTGCGACGACCAGCCACCACCACCGCGTACCGCCGCCGAGGAGATCGAACCCGACGCGGAGCAGTCCATAGACGCCGAGTTTGACCATGGCCGCGCTCATCAACGCCGAGACGTGGGACGGTGCTTCGGCGTGGGCGCGCGGCAGCCAGGGATGCAGCGGCACTGCGCCCGCTTTGGCGGCGAAACCCGTGAGGCACAACAGGAAAACCCCGGCCTTGGCGGCAGCCGACCAACCCGGCGCGGTGGCCCGGATCGTCGCGAAGTCCGTCCCGCATCGGTCGGCCAGCCAGACCAGTCCGATGAGGACGGTGACGAAGCCGGCTTGGGTCATCGCCGCGTACCAGATCGCCGCTGGGCGTACCTCGGCTCGATGGC
>NZ_JABFVK010000119.1 GCF_013362815.1 Hamadaea sp.
CACCTTGACCAGGAGGGCAGAACCCGGGTCCACAGTGTGTGGGTCGACAGCGACGGGATGGCGTGCGCGGACGCAAAGGCGTTCAGTGGCGGCGTGTCTGACCAACAAGAATGAGAATGGCAAGGTACAGCGAGATCATCCCGTTGTTGTCAACGATCGCTTTCCAGATCTCCGGATACCCAACCCGCAGGACCATGCTGGTGATCAGCAACAAGCCCGCCACCGAAGTTACGTTCGTGACCTGCTGAGCGCGCTCGATCGACGGCAGGCACAGGCGCAGTTGAAATAGCAATGACTCAAAGAATCCGAGCGTTTCGCTGTCGACTACCGTCAACCCGGAATTGCGCTCAACTTGGCTGTCCGGCGGTGGCTTGTAGGCCAGATCCTCCGAGCTGGACGTCCGATCGAACGCGGAGAGCGCATCAACGAATTCGGCAAATCTTGTGTGCTCGGCAGCTAACACCATCGCGCCGGTCTTGTCACTGGTAGGCAGCCGCTCAAGCGTGCCGCCGAGCCCATGGCGGGCGATCTGGGCGTCGTCGATCGCAGGAGCAAAGCGGCGGTAGGCGTCAAGTAGGCCGATGGCGTTCGGGAGGCCGGCGGCTTTCGCGTAGTCGATCGCGGGCCTGAAGCGGCCGATGGTCGTGGCAAGGCCCGAGATCCCGGCGTAGTCGACGGCCGGGGCGAAGCGGCGATACGCATCGAGTAGACCCGAAGCCTTCGCGTCCTCGATCGCGGGACCGAGGAGACCGACCACGCCAGGAAGGCCAGCGGCCTTCGCACCGTCGACGGCCGGGGCGAAGCGGCGATACGCATCGAGTAGACCCGAAGCCTTCGCGTCCTCGATCGCGGGACCGAGGAGACCGACCACGCCAGGAAGGCCAGCGGCTTTCGCGTAGTCGATGGCCGGTTTGAACATACCGACGGCGTTAGCCACGCCCGACATCTTGGCGAACTGGGCGGCAAGGCCCGCCGTCGCCGACTTCGCGCCAAGCAGCTGGCTGAATTCGCGGACAGATTTCTTATGCTGGCCAAGGAACCTATCTCCGAGGTCAGAATTAGTCTCCAGGAAGGCCTCAGCCAAGGTCAGCCTTGCGGGCCTGACATCCGAAGCATCGTCACTATCAGCCTCGTCCGTAGTACCGACCACAAGCCCGCCACCAGCCGGTACCGCGTCATGGGCAGGCGGACGCTGTACCGGCCGCGATTCAGAGCTACGCACGCATTCAGGATACCAACCACATCGACTAAGTGCCACATTTTAAACTGATTTGCCTCAATGCGTGCGGGGTGTCGTCACGTTGGATCACGCCTGTACGCCATTAGCGGGTCGTTAGACGGCTCCGCTGAAGATCGCGAATGATCATTGATCGGGGACCTGGGTGTTACGCCTGAGCGGGCGTTTGCGGGCATCTCGGTCGCTTGATCGAGTTCTTCTGAATTGGCGGTGCCACCCCGCAGCCTCTGATGGTGAGAGTGAACTACGGTGTCGCCCGTGGACGCCTCCGACTGGATCACCCTCGGCGCAGTCATCGCCACGCCGGTCACGGCGGCGCTCAGCATCATCTTCACCCATCGCGGCAGCCTTCGGTTGCAGCGAGACCGCCACAACCACGAACGTCAGCAGCGCCTTACGGGTCGGCGAATGACGCTCTACATCGATATGGCCGAGTATGCGCGAGACCTCGAAGCGCGTCTTCCATACATGGCGGACGAGATGGGGGTCGAATCGACACCCGGGCCTCCAGAAGGTCTCGTCAATGAGTTCCGACTTGACGCCCGCGTACAGGTGATCGCCCCACCGGGACTGGTGGACGCATGGACCGCTTTTCGCACGGCCGATAAGCGCGTGCAGTGGGAGGGCCTGGAACATCCCGACGGAATAGACCCGTACGGGCAGCCCTATCTCAAGTGGGATGGACCGGCCCTCACACAGCTGAGATCTACGCTGTCCGCCCTTCAGGCGTCCCTGCGAGAAACCGTGCAGTCGGAGGAGCGCGGTGAGGCCCCGAGTGTCTAACTGGGTGACAACCGGGCCGGACACAGGCGGACATCAGGAAACGATGACGGGCGATACTGCCTGCTAGCGCCGTACATCCAATGAGGTCGTTGATCTCCGGCAGTTGACAGCTATGTAAACGATTTGGACACTTGCGTCAGCCCGTTTGACAAAACCCCCAACAGGGTACCGGCGACCGCCGGAACGACCTAGGGAGTCCAATGACCAACGAGGCAAGAGCTACCCGTCGCGCGCTGCTTCAAGCCGCGCTGGCGGCGCCGGTATTGGCCGCGTGCGGTGGGGTGTCCACTAGCGGCACCGGCGGCGCGGGTTCGGTGAACTTCCTCTCGACCCAGTTCACGCCGGTCGAGGAGCGCCAACGCTTCGAAAAGATCCTCGCCGACAAGGTGACCAGCGCCAAGGTGGGCTACAACCCGGTCGACAACGCCACCTTCGCCACCACTCTGCGTACCCAGGTGGAAGCCGGAAAGGTGCAGGTGAACCTGGTCGGCGGTTTGCACGGTGACCTGGCGCCGCTGGGTGACAAGCTGATGGACCTCGACGACCTGGCCGGCTCGCTCACGGACCGCGGGTTTGCCGCGGACCTGATCGAGCTGGGCAAGCTCGGCGGGACCACCGCGAAATACATCCCCTGGATGCAGGCCACCTACATGATGGCCGTGAACAAGAAGGCGTTGCAGTGGCTGCCCTCCGGGGCGGACGTGCAGAAGCTGACGTACGACCAGTTTCTCAGCTGGATGACGGCGGCGAAGGCGGGCAACGGCGGCAAGCCGGTGTTCGGACTCGGCGCCGGGCCGAAGGGGCTTTACCACCGGTTCTTCCAGGGTTTCCTGCTGCCGAGCTTCACCGGCGGGCAGATCACGACGTTCCGCAGCGCCGACGCGGTGACGGCGTGGGAGTACATGAAGGAACTGTGGGCGCAGACCGCTCCCGCGTCCACCAACTACGACTTCGTTCAGGAGCCGTTGCAGCGGGGCGAGGTGCTGGTCGGCTTCGACCATGTCGCCCGGCTGGCGACCGCGCCGAAGGACAAGCCCGACGAATGGCTCATGGTGCCCGCGCCGAGCGGGCCGAAAGGGCTGGGCTACATGCTGGTCATCGCCGGGTTGGGCATACCGAAGGGTGCGCCCGACGCCGACAAGGCCAAGGAGGTCATCCGCACGCTGACCACTCCGCCGGTCCAGACGGAAGTGTTGCGGCAGAACGCGTTCTTCCCCGTCGTCAAGGGTGATCTGCCGGGCGACCTGCCGGCCGCGATCGGGCTGGAGGCCAAGGCGGTCGCCGCTCAGCAGTCGGCCTCGAACGCGATCGTGTCGCTGCCGCCCGTCGGGCTCGGGTCGAAGGACGGCGAGGTCAGCCAGATCTTCAAGGACACGTTCAAGGCGATCTGCCTCGACGGCAAGGCGGTGAAGGCGACGCTCGACGCCCAGGCGACCAAGCTCAACGCGATCCTGGACGAAGCCAAGGTCGCCTGCTGGAAGCCCGATCCCGCCGGGTCGCCGTGCCGGGCCGCGTGAAGCTGCGCGGGCCGCTCCTGCTCATCGCGCCCTCGCTGATCTTCCTCACGGCGCTGTTCGCCTGGCCGCTGGTCGCGGGCCTCAGCCAGGCGAACGGCGCCGACATCCGGCGCATGCTGGACGACGCGTACTTCTGGCCGGCCGCGCGCAACACCGCGCTGCTCATCGTGGTGCTGATCCCACTGCAGTTCGCGCTCGCGATCGCCATGGCGCTCCTGCTCCGCGCCCGCCCGCGGTTCGCGGGCGTCTATTTCTACATCTGGGTCATCCCGCTCGCGATCAGCGATCTGGCCGCGGGCCTCGTCTGGCTCGCCGTGTTCACGGATCGGGGCTACCTCAACTCCGCGCTGAGCCAGCTTCACATCGAGGGATACGCCTGGCTCAGTTACCAGCATCCGGTGACGATGTTCTTGGCGGTGGTGGTGGCCGAACTCTGGCGATCGACCTCACTCGTCTTCGTCATCGTGGTGGCCGGGATGCAGAGCATTCCGCGCGACTACGACGAGGCCGCCGCGGTCTTCGGGGCGAACTATTGGCAGCGGCTGCGCAAGGTGATCCTGCCGCAGCTGCGGCCGAGTCTGCAGGTCGCCCTGATTCTCCGGACGATCCTGGCGCTCGAGACGTTCGCCGTCGCGCAGGCGTTGACCGGGCGCAACATGCCACTGCTCGTCGGGGAGACGTATCAGTGGTATGCCGTGTTGCAGAACCCCAACGTGGCGACCGCGATCGCGCTCGTCATCCTCGCGGTGTCGCTGCTCGCCGCTTTCGGCTATCTGCGGGCGTTGCGCTCATGAGGCGGCATCGGTTCGGGCTGCAGCTGGCCTGCGTCGCCATCACGCTGTTCTTCGGCGTACCGCTGTATCTGATCGCCCTGGCCGCCTTCTCGAGCCGCGAATCGCTCGACCGCTTCCCGTTGCCGCTGCTCCCGACGGACCTCTCAGCCGAGACCATCACGACGTTCCTCGGCTCGACCGGAGTCGTCGGCGGCTACCTCAACTCACTGATGGTCGGACTCAGCACCGTCGTCCTGGCCCTCGTCATCGGCGTGCCCGCCGGGTACGCCCTGGCCCGCCACGCGTTCCGGGGACGCGACCCGTATCAGCTGTTCCTGCTGCTGACCCGGGCGCTGCCGATCGTCGTCCTGTCGGTGCCGCTGGCCCGGATCTTCCTGCAGACCGGCCTCTACGACACGACGTACGCCGTGACGCTGCTCCACACCGCGTTGGCGTTGCCGACGACCGTCCTCATCACCTCGGCGGTCTTCGTCGGCGTACCCCGGGAGCACGAAGAGGCGGCTCAGGTCTTCGGAGCGTCGCCGGCGCGCGCCTTCGCCCGGGTGGTCCTGCCCCAGGCGCTCCCCGGTATCGCGGCGGTCGCGATGTTCACCTTCGTCTTGTCCTGGAACGAGGTTCTGGGCGCGACGATCCTGACCCTCAACCAACGGACGCTGCCCGCGCACGTGCTGACCACGCTGTCGGACTCGCCGCTGGCGTACCGCTTCGCCGGTGGCCTGGCGCTGATCCTGCCCGCGATCGTCTTCGTCGCGGTGATGCGCCGCTACCTGCTCAACATGTGGGGGACTACGCTCCGATGAAGATCACGATCAGCGATCTCGTGAAGACCTATCCGGGCCAAGCTCGGCGGGCCACCGACGACGTGTCATTGGAGATCGCCGACGGCGAATTCCTCGTGCTTGTCGGCCCGAGCGGCTGTGGCAAGACCACCCTGCTGCGAATGGTCGCAGGGCTGGAGACACCCGACTCCGGCACCATCCACATCGGAGACCGCGACGTCACCGGAGTGGCCGCCCGCCACCGGGGCATCTCCATGGTCTTCCAGTCGTACGCGATCTTCCCGCACATGAAGGTACGCGACAACATCGGCTTCGGCCTGGCCATGCGCAAGGTGGACCCGGCCGAGATCCGCCGCCGCGTCGACCAGGCGGCGGAGCTGTTGCAGCTGACCGAGGTGCTCGATCGCCACCCCGCCCAGCTGTCGGGCGGCCAACGGCAGCGCGTCGCGGTGGCTCGTGCCGTCGTCGTCGACTCGGGCGTACTGCTGATGGACGAGCCGCTGTCCAATCTGGACGCGCTGCTGCGATTGCAGTTCCGGGCGGAACTCAAGAAGATCGTCCGCGAGATCGGCACAACCACTCTTTACGTCACGCACGACCAGGCGGAGGCGATGTCGCTCGGCGACCGGGTGGCGGTCATGCGCGACGGCCGGATCGCCCAGCTCGGCCCACCACTGGAGGTCTACGACGCCCCGTCCGACCAGTTCGTGGGCGGTTTCCTCGGCTCGCCACCCATGAACTTCGTCCCCGGCCCGGCCCTCGGCCACGCCTCGGACGTCCTGATCGGCGTACGCGCAGAGAAGGTCGCGGTCGGCACCGAGCGAGCCGACGACGCCCGCCCGGCAACGGTGGAAGTCGTCGAACCGACTGGGGCGTCGATGCTACTCACCGTCCTGATCGACGGTCACCGCCTCAAGGTCTCCGCGCCGCCGACCTTCACGGCCACGCCGGAGCAGCAGATCTGGCTCCGATTCGATCCCACGTCGCTGCGCTTCTACGACCCGGAAACCGGCCTCGCCCTCCTCCGATAGTGAGCGGGCGGCGTCCCGTGGAGGACGCCGCCCGCATTTGTCGGTGGGGGTTACCAATAGTGGCGACGGCCCATGACCGGCCGGCCGACGGCACCGAGCAGGTACAGCACCGCGCCCACGATCAGCAGAATGATGCCGAGTGTCTGCAGGATGCCCACGTGCAGCAGCCAGCCCAGGAGAAGCAGCACCACACCAGCGATAAGCATCGGATCCTCCTTCGAAGTCGACGATGGAGTACCCGAAACCGGCGATCGCTACACGAAGACGAGCTCTTGGGACTTCGGCAGCACGATCTCGTCGGGTGTCACCGAGGCAAGCTTCTCCATCCCGGCCTGGGCCGGCGCGTCCATCGGGGTGTAGACGCTGAACCGGACCTTGCGCTGATCGCCGAGGTACGCGTGGACGACCTCCGCGTGGATCGTGCCGACCACGTCGTGGTGCAGTGTCTTGAGGACGCCGTCGAGGCTGGCGACCTCCTGCCGCCGCCAGATCTCGGCGAACTCCGGTGAGTGCGCCTCGACGAGTTTGACCAGCCGCTGCCATCCCGGGTCGGCGACGTCGGCCGCCATGGCGACCCGCATCTTCGCGACCAACCGGGGCGCGGTCTCCGTCCAGCCGCCGATGATCGTGCGCATCCGCGGGTTGGCGAAGAAGAGCAGCAAGGAGTTCTGATACTCGTCGGGCAGCTCGCGGTAGTCGCCGAACATCGCCATGTAGGAATGGTTCGACGCGAGGATCTCCCAGCGGGGACCGACGACCACTGCGGGATACGGTCCGACCTGGTTCAGCATGAGTTCGACGGCCCGGCCGACCTTCGGCTCCCGGGTGGCCGGGTGTGGCTCGTTCAGCTCGGCCAGGGTGAACAGGTGCTGGCGTTCGGCGTCGTCCATCCGCAGCACCCGGGCGACCGCGCCGAGCACCTGCGTCGAGACGTTGATCGAGCGGCCCTGCTCCAGCCAGGTGTACCAGGTCACACCGATGCCGGAGAGCATCGCGACCTCTTCACGCCGCAGGCCGGGCGTACGCCGCCGCAGGCCGTCGGGGAGACCCACCATTTCGGGGGTGGTCCGCTCCCGGCGGGATCGAATGAAGTCACCGAGGGCTTGTCTGCGCTGCTCTTCCCTACCCTGGTTCACCCAGTAACAGTATCACCGGGCTCTAGGTACCAGGCTTGAGCGCGTACCAGGGTGATCGTATGACCACTGCGACGCTTCCCGCCGCCACCGCCGCCACCCGGCCGGCGGCACCGTGGCGGGCGCTGCCGATCCTGTTGCTCGGCGCTTTCCTGCCCATCCTCGACGCCTTCATCGTCAACGTCGCCCTCCCGACCATCGGGCGTACGCTCAACGCCGGTCCGGCAGCACTGGAGCTGACCGTGTCCGGCTACGGCGTCGCGTACGCCTGCACGCTGGTGGCCGGAGGTCGCCTCGGCGACCGCTTCGGCCGCAAGCGGATGCTGCTCGTCGGCATGACCGCGTTCACCGTCGCCTCGGCCGCCTGCGGGCTGGCCCCCACCGCTGGTGCGCTCATCGCCTTCCGCATCCTTCAAGGGCTGGGCGCGGCTCTGCTCTTCCCCCAGGTACTGGCCTCGATCCAGGCCGGCTTCGAAGGAGCCGACCGGCAGAAGGCCCTCGGCCTGTTCGGATCGATGGCCGGGCTGGCCGGCGCGGTCGGCCAGATCCTCGGCGGCGCGCTGCTCGCCTGGGATGTCGCCGGGCTCAGCTGGCGGCCGTTGTTCCTGATCAACGTGCCCGTCGGGATCGCCGCCGTGGTGCTCGGGCGGCGGTTCGTGCCCGAGACCCGGGCTCCCCGCGCCGCTCGGATCGACGTGTGGGGCGCGCTCCTGCTGGCCGCCACCATCGCACTTCTCCTACTACCGATCACCCTTGGGCGTACCGAGAAATGGCCATTGTGGACGTGGTTGAGCCTGGCCGCGGTCGTGCCCGCCGCGGTGGCCTTCTTTGTGACCCAGAGCCGGCAGGAGCGGCGCGGCGGTAACCCGCTGTTGCCGCCGAGCCTGCTGACCCTGCGTCTGGCCCGGCGCGCGCTGCTCGCGATCCTGCTGTTCGCCACGCTCATCGGCGGTTTCCTGTTCACCGTGGCGGTCACGCTGCAGATCGGGCACGGGTTCGGGCCGATGGCCGCCGGGCTGGCGATGGGACCGTGTGCGGTTACGTTCCTCTATGTCTCGCTGCGCGTCGGCCGCTGGGTCAGCCGATACGGCGTCCGGGTGCTCATCGGCGGCGCGCTGATCTTCGGCCTGGGGATCGTGGGCTTCGCCGCCGTCGTCAAGTACGCCGACCACCTGAATGTCGTCGAAGCGGCGATGCCGTTGGTCGTCGTCGGGGTCGGCTGGGCGATGGTGCTGTCCCCGGCGATCGGATTCGTGCTGGCGGGCCTGCCGGCCGACCGCGCCGGACTGGCCGGTGGCGTGCTGTCGACGGCGATGCAGCTCGGGCTCGCGCTCGGCGCCTCGCTTCTCGGCTCGCTGCTGTTCGCGACGAGCCAGCTGGTGGCGTTGGGCGCTTGTCTCGTTCTGGCGGTCGGCACCGCGATCGCTTACAGGCGCATGCGCTCATGATCGCGCGGAATATGCTGGCGACCATGAGTTTCCCACCGTCAGCACCGCCGATCGAGGACGTCAAGAAGGTCCTCTGCGTGTTCGCGCACCCCGACGACGTCGACTTCGGCAGCGCCGCCACCGTGGCGCGCTGGGTCGCCGAGGGGATCGAGGTGGCCTACGTCCTGGTGACCCGGGGTGACGCCGGCGGCTTCGACAACACGCCGCGCGGCGAGATGCCGGGCCTCCGCGAGGCCGAACAGCGGGCCGCGGCGGCGGCGCTAGGCGTCACCCAGGTCGAGTTCCTCGAAGGTTACTTCGACGGCAAGGTCACGCCGTCCCTGGAACTGCGCCGAGACCTGGTCGCGGCGATCCGCCGCCACCGCCCCGACCGTATCCTCACCAGCTCACCGCTGCGCCGGTGGGAGCGGATCTCCGGGCCCAGCCACCCCGACCACCTCGCGGTCGGCGAGGCCCTCACCTGCGCGGTCTATCCCGACGCTCGCAACGAGTTCGCGCTGCCGGAGCTGCTGGCGGCCGGGCTGGAGCCGTGGGTCGTCCGCGAGATCTGGTACTCGGGCGGGCCCAACCCGGACCACGCCGTCGACGCCACCGACTACTTCGACCGCAAACTCGCGGCGCTGAACGCGCACGCGTCCCAGACCCGGCACATGGAAGACCTCGAGGGGATGCTCCGCGGGTGGATGGGCACCACTGCTCAAGCTGCTGGTATGCCTGAGGGGCAGGTCGCTGAGGCGTACACGATCATCCGGACCGAATAGCTTCGGGCAGCTCTGCTGCACGTTCGGGCGGCTGCACGTTCGGGCGGCTGCACGTTCGGGCGGCTGCACGTTCGGGCGGCTGCACGTTATCCGGGATAACGCGGTTATTTTCGCTCGCGAAGCCGCGTTATCCCGGGATAGCGCGATCGGCCGCCCGGGCGCAACAGCCGCCGGGATAACGCGATCAGGCCCCGGAGATGGCGCAGGCGTCAGCGGGTGAGCGCCCCAGCGACCTCAGTCCGCGAGGAGACCCCGAGCTTGTGCAGAATGCTCGAAACGTGGACGGCCGCGGTCTTCGGTGAGATATAGAGCCGCCGAGCGAGCTCGGCGTTGGTCAGCCCTTCCGCGACGAGCAGGGCGACTTCGCGTTCCCGGGGAGTCAGCGGCACGACGCCGTTCTCGGCCGCGCGGCTGTGCGCCGGGGCCAGGCCGAGCTGGGCCCGGACCTGGTCGAGCTGAGCGACGCGCCAGCCACCCCACCGGCTCAGCAGGTCGGCGGCTTGGTCGGCGAGCTTCGTCGCCTGGGTGGTCTGGCTGGCGGCGAGCAGCCGCCGGGCGGCGAGTGTGTGCGCCGTTCCGCGTACGCTCGGAGGCAGGATCGCGGAGTCGAACACCGCCCGGTAGCCGCGCAGGGCGCGGTCGTCGTCACCGGCCAGTTCGGCCAGTTGCGCCGTCACCAATTCCCGCCAGTCGTCCCAGAGCTGGCCGTCCAGCATCACCTCGCCGAGATGGCGTACGCGATCGCGGGGCAACCCGGCGTACAGGGCCGCCGTGATCAGGTCGTGCGCCTGCTCACCACTACGCCAGGGCTGCTGGGCCAACGCCTCCAGCACGGTGTCGAGCAATTCGATCGCGCGATCGTCGCCGGATCGGCAGGCGAGGTGGAAGTCCAGGCCCGGCAGCACCAGCGGGGACAAGCCCGGCTGCGATCGCAGTTCGGCCAGGATCGCCGTGACCCGGCGGAGTTCACCGGCCTCCAGACTGAGCCCGGCGAGGAAGACGGAGTGGTAGTCGGCCCGGCGACCACGGAAGGCGTAACCACGGTCCCGCGTCCGCCCCTCGTCGAGGGCGGCGATCCCGGCGGCGAGGTCGCCCTCCCGCATCGCGATACGCGCCCGCCCCTGGAAGTACGCCGCGACGGCGAGCGACTCGAAGCCGGCCCGCTCGGCGTCGACGCGCATGCGTTCGAGCACTTCGGCCTGGTCGGCGAGGGACTCCGACGGCGGCATCTGGACGAGGTTGTAGAGGGCGCGGGCGGCCAGCACCCACTCCCCCAGCTTCTCCGTCTCGTCGATCAATCCGGCCAGGATCGCCCGCCCCTGTTCGGCCGTCGCGGGCTGCTCAGCGAGCGTGGATCCCTTCTCCACCAAGGCGGCCAGGCGTACGGCGGGCAGGTCGAACTCGGCCGCCAGCGCCAGCGCCCGGTCGGACCACAGCAGCGCTTCGTCGACCCGGTCGCGGAGCATGGCCGACTGGGCCACCGCCGTCATCGCCCGCGCTTGGTCGGCACCCGGTGGCAGGGTCGCGATGAGCTGCTCGATCTCGGTCGTCCAAGCCTCCATGCCGGCGGTGTCGTCGGACTCCCAGGCGAGCCGGATGAGCAGGTAGAGCGCGTCGGCCCGATCGGTCGACGTGGTGGCCAGATCCCGCCACTTCCGCGCGTACTCGGCGGCGTCGTCGAGGAGCCCGGCGAGCCAGGCGGCGCGGGCGGCCGCACTGAGCAGTTCGAGGTCGTCGCCCTCTTCCTCCAGGCCCATCTCGGCCAGCTGCAACGCCTGGTACGCCGACCCGATGGACAGGTAGAGGGCGGCCCCGCGGCGGGCCGCCGCCACCATGTCGTCGTAACGTCCGGCCGCCTCGGCGTGATGTGCGACCAGCGCCGGGTCGACCTCGTCCGCCGCGAGCAACGCTTCCAGCGCGGCCTCGTGCAGGCGGCGACGCTGGCGGCCGAGCATCTGGCCGGTGATCGCCTCGCGAAGCAGCGCGTGCCGGAAGGTGAACTCGTCTTCGCCCGACTCCACCAGCACACCGCGCTGGACGAGTTCCCGCAGGACGTCGATCAGCTCGTCCTCGCCGGCCCTGGTGACCGCCGCGAGCAGGTCGAACGGGATGCGGTGACCGAGGAGGGCGGCCGCCTCGAGGATGCGCTGCCCGGCCGGGTCGAGGCCGGTGGCCTGACGGCGGAGCACCTCGGCGAGGCTCCACGGCAGGGGCTGCTCGCTGACCGCCTCGAGATCCTGCCCGGCGTACGCCCGCAGCAGCTCTTCCAGGAAGAAGGGATTGCCGCCGGTGCGGTTGTGCAGCGTCACCGCGGTCCGGTAGGAGACCGGCCGGCCACCCGCGATCGCCAGCATCGCTGCGGTCTCGGCCGTGGTCAGCCGCTCCAGTCGCAGGTGCGTCACGGCGTGCCGCCGCTCCATCCGCTCCAGCAGCGCCGACACGGGATGCCGGCTGGTGACCTCGCCGGGGCGGTAGGTCCCGATGAGCAGGTGAGCGCCGGGGCGGTCGGCGAGGCGCTCGAAGAGAGCGGCGCTCTCGGAGTCGGCCCAGTGCAGATCCTCGAAGACGAGGACGGAAGGCGCGTCCCCGACGAGCCGGGAGACGATGTCCAGCCCGGCGTGCAGCCGCTCGACCGGGCTGCGGCCGGGATCGACCAGCGCGGCCACCTCGGCGTCCACGCCGAGCATCCCGCGCGAGGCCAGCCGGCCCGCTCCGTCGATCGCGTCCAGCAGCAGCTCGTAAGGGCGGGCCAGCGAGCCGGGCTCGGCGTGGCCGACCAGCACGACGGCGCCTTCGGGCAGGGTGGGCAGGAATTCCTGGATGAGCCGGGTCTTGCCGATGCCGGGCTCACCGCCGACGATCGCGACCTGCGGACGGCCGGACGCGACGAGCCGCGTCAATTGACGCAGCTCGTGATCTCGGCCGATCATGCTCTGGCTGGCACCGTCGCGCAGGAAACGCACGCCACCAAGATACCGGCGAGGTGGGACACGCCCTAGAGCGTTGTGAGCCGCCCCTCGGTGGAGGAGCGGCTCACAGCACACGGTTTCCGGCGCGATCACTTGTGTGATCGTTCCGCGCGCTTCGTCCGGCTTTTGCGGGCCCGGGCGAGGACGCGGCTGCGGTCGGCCTCCGCGATCAGTTCCTGCTGGTGGAGCTTGGCCATGTCGAACAGGGTGTCGGGCGAGGTGAACATCTTCGGCTCCTTGGTGGTGTCTGTTCTTTCGTCACCACCTATGTTCCGCTGGTAAGGAGTCGAAGCCATCAGGAGCGATGACGTATCTTGCCCGGACCGGCGTACCTACCCCCTGCGGAACCCGTCTAGGTATACCTAGACGGCTGCCGAGAGCGGCCGGACGGCGCTGCTCGGACCGACCTCCACCCGATAGCCGCCGGGCGGCGTACGCCACTCGCCGTCCCAGATCTGGAACGCCCGCTCGGGCAGCGGGATCGTGACGGTCGCGGTCCTCCCCGGTTCGGCGGTCACCGGGGCGAAGCCAGCGAGCCAGCGCACCGGGCGGGTGTCGTCCGGTGTGGACGGTGCGAGGTACACCTGGACGACCTCACGCCCGGCCCGGGAACCGGTGTTACGCAAGGAGACCGTCACAGCACCATCCTCGATGGACAGAGACTCGTACGCCCACGTCGTGTACCCGGAGCCGTGGCCGAACGGATACCGAGGCGTACGCCCCGAGCGGTGCCAGGCGCGGTAGCCGATGTAGATGTCCTCGGCGTAGTCGAGCACTCCGTCGGCCGGGGTGGTCGACAGCACCGGGCAGTCCTCGGCCCGGACGGGCCAGGTGGTGGGCAGCCGCCCGCCCGGCTCGGTTCGGCCGGACAGCACGTCGGCCAGGGCGTGCCCGGCTTCCTGCCCGGGGAACCAGGTGAGCAGCACGGCCGCCACCTCGTCGGCCCAGGGCAGTTCGACCGGCGATCCGGCGTTGACCACCACGACGGTACGCGGATTGGCCGCGACCACTCGGCGTACCAGCTCGTCCTGGCGTCCTGGAAGGGCGAGGCCGGTCCGGTCGAAGCCCTCGGACTCGACCTCCTCGGTGGTGCCGACGACGACGATCGCGACGTCGGATTCCGCCGCCACTCGTTCGGCTTCGGCGAGCAGCTCGTCGGCGGTCGCGACCGGCTCGGCATGGCCGAGGAGCAACGCGACGACCGCGAAGTTCTCGGGGAAGGCGACCTGATGCAGGAGGCTGACCTCGACCGTCTCCCCCGCTACCAGGTCGATCGGGAGCCGCCCCTCCGGCGGAGCCAGGAACAACGCGGCCGGGTCCATGTTCTCCGGCACGAGGGCGTCGTCGAAGCGGGTCTTGCCGTCGACCGACAGGGTGAACTGGCCGATGCCCCGGATCGCGAGGTGGTGCGTACCGGTGGCGCCGGGGGTGAGCCGGCCGCTGAGTTCCACCGTGGCGAGCTTTGCCGGGTCGACTCCCTCGGGCATCTCCATCCACATGCCGACCGCGGCGGGCAGGCGCTCCACGTACATCGTCTGTCCCTCGGCGTCCCGGAACGTCGCCGTCAGCTCCGTCCACTGCGGACCGGCAGCCGCGGGGATCTTCTCGCGCGGGTCCGCGCCGATGGCGTACGTGAGCTTGGTGGACTCCGGCAGCGCCGCGGTCAGGCCGTCGAGCGGGGAGACGATGTGCGCCGGGAAGACCTGGGCGCTGCCGCCGCCGAGAATGCGCGCATCCTTCGCCAGCACGCCGATCAGGGCGACGCTGGACGGCGAGGCCAGCGGCAGGATGCCGTCGTTGGCGGCCAGTACGAAGGACCGGCCCGCGATCTCCCGGGCGAGCGCTTCGCCGTCGACCGGGGCGGGGCGATCCTCGACCGCCACCGCCGGGGCGACGCCGTCGAGCGCGCCGACCCGGGCCGCCAGGCGCAGGACTCGGCATACGTGGTCGTCGATCAGCTCCTCGGCGACCGCGCCGGAACGCACGGCCGCCACCAGGCGTTCGCCCCAAGGACTACCGGCGCCGGGCATCGCCAGGTCCAGGCCGCCGCGCGCGGTCGCCTCGGTGTCCCGGGCCGCGAACCAGTCGGAGACGATGAAGCCGTCGAAGCCCCACTCACCCTTCAGCACGCCGTTCTGCAACTCGTCGTGCTCGGTCATGCTCACGCCGTTGACCTGGTTGTACGCCGCCATGACGCCCCACGCCCCGGCGTCGACGATGGTCTCGAACGGGGCGAGATAGAGCTCCCGCAGCGCCCGGTCGGAGATCTTGTTGTCCACCGTGAACCGGTCGGTCTCGGCGTCGTTGGCGACAAAGTGCTTGACGGTGGTGCCGACGCTGTGCGCTTGCACCCCTTGCACGTACGCCGCTCCGATCGCACCGGTGAGCAGCGGATCCTCCGAGTACGCCTCGAAGTGGCGGCCGCCCAGCGGACTCCGATGCAGGTTCACCGTCGGGGCGAGCAGGACGTGCACCCCCTTGCGGCGGGCCTCCTGCCCCAGGAGGTGACCGGCTCGGCGGGCCAGCTCGGGATCCCAGGTGGCGGCCAGGGCAGTCGGGCTCGGGAGGGCGATCGAGGGGTCCTCCGCCGTCCACCGCGTTCCGCGTACGCCGATGGGGCCGTCGCTGACGACCAGTGAGGCGAGGCCGATCTCGGGGACACCGGGCACGGTCCAGGAATCCTGCCCGGAGAGGATCTTGACTTTCGTTTCGAGGTCGAGGCGGCTGAGCGCCTCCTCGACGGCGACCTCACGATCGGTACGCAGCGCTGACATACGGCCTCCCTTGGGTTGGAGCCATCGTGCACTAACTACCGAGTGATCAGTAGGTAACGTTATTGTTTCGAGATAATCGCGGCGGCTATCCTGCGTCCATGACACACCCTCGGCGCAGGCTGAGACCCGAGCAACGGCGTACCGAGATCCTGGAGGCGGCGCTGGAGGTCTTCGCCGAACGCGGCTATCGCGGCGCCACCCTCGCCGCCGTGGCCGACAAGGTCGGCCTGACCCAGCAAGGGTTGCTGCACTACTTCCCCAGCAAGGACGCGCTGCTGATCGAGGTGCTCCGGCGACGCGACGAGATCGACGCGGGTGCGTACGAACCGTCCGGCAACGGGCTGGAGACGATGGAGAAGCTGGTGGCGCACAACGCGACGCTGCCCGGGCTGGTGCAGTCGTTCACCGTGCTGTCGGCCGACAGTGTCACCGACAACCACCCCGCCAAGGAGTTCTTCATCGAGCGCTATCGGCGTACGCGCGAAACGCTCGGCGAGTCGATCCGCCGCGAGTTCGGCGAGAACCTCCCCGGCGGGCTCACTCCCGAGCAGGCGACCGCCCTGCTCGTCGCGGTCATGGACGGGCTGCAACTCCAGTGGCTGCTCGATCCGGGCGAGGTCGACATGGCCGCGGTGTTCCACGCCTTCGCCGGTCTCTTGCGCTCGACCCCGTCAGCTGCAGATCAGGGAAACGCACCCTAAAACAGCCCGCTAAGGCATGCGTAACCGTGATCTGCAGGAGTCAGAGCAAGGCGAGGAAGGCGTCGGCGACCCGCTCCCGGCCCCGCCCGTCCACGACAGCCATCGCACGCGTAGACAGCTCTGTGCGTACAAGTGGATTGGAAAGAAGTTCACGGAGAGTGACCACCGCGGACTCGGCGGCCGGCGACGACGCGTCGGCGAGGTCGCCGAGCAGGCCGATGCCGGCGGTGAGGCCGCGCGCCATGACCCGCTCGTAGCCGAGCCATTGATTGTCGACGACCCAGACCATCGCAGCCGCCGCGCCCAGGCACAGCAATTCCCATGTGGACGTACCCGACGCGCTGACCACGACGTCGGCGGCGGCGATGTGCTCGGGCAGCCGGTCGGTCGGATCGATGACCCGCAACTCCTGACCCGGCCCCGGGCGCAGCTGCTCCAGCTCCTTGCGCAGCTGCTCCGAGCCCGCGACCACGGTCGCGTCGACCGGCTCGCCCGTCGCGAGCACGAGCCGCGTGATCACCGGCCCCGCGCCGAACGCGTCCGTGCCGCCGAAGAACGCGAGCAGCTTCGGTCGTCCTTCATGGACGGTCTTCGGATGCTCGGGCCGCAGCCGGCGCACGGAATCGCGCAACAGCACGTACTTCAGGCCGGCGAGACGCGGCACGCTGGTCGGCACATCGGCCAGCTCCGCGTCCAGATTCTGGTCCAGGAACAGATCCGGTTCCTGACCGCGAGTGTCACCGTCCACAATAGCCAGCACTGGTACGCCGAAAGCCCGGACGGCGCCCGCACAGTGTGGATCCAATGTGTATGAATCCACCACGAGTCCGCTAAGCCGGAGTTCTCGTGCGGCCGCCACGAGATCGGCGGGCGTGTCCGGACCGGGCAGGAGTGGCAGGTCACGGTCTCGCAGTTCGCGTTCGGCCCAGCCCACCCCGCCGACGTCGCCCAGGAACACGACCTGTACGCCGCGCGCAGTGAGTTCCTCGGCGAGCGCGATGCCCCGGACCAGGTGGCCGACGCCCGTGGTGGGACCCGCGTCGCAGCGGATCCCGATCCGGCTGTCGCTCACCCCTGATTCAGGGATTTCTGCTCGACATGGGCGTTGATCGCGGCGATCTCCGGATTGGCGGCCAGCCACTCCACCATCTTCTGCAGCGAGACGCTGGTGTCGCCGAAGTGCGCCACCGCCTCCTCGACGAGCCGCCAGTCGTCCTCGGTGTCGACGGTCAGCCGCAGCTGCGACCGATCCGGCGGCAGGGTCAGGCCCATGACGCGGAACTGGTCCGGATTCGAGTACGCGTACGAGGTGACGTGGATGCGATGGAAGCCCTCGGCGATCTGCCCGATGCGGCGCAACGTGGCGGCGTCGATGATCTCGACGTCCATCCCGAGCGGCAGCATCCGCTTGATCGAGGTGCTGAGGTAGTCCAGCCCCGGCACGCTGCGGAAGACCCGGCAGGCCAGCGCCACGATCTCGGGGTCGATCAGCGGGTTGTCGGCGGAGAACCGCATGACGGCGTCGGCCGGGTGCTCGTCGAGCGCGCCGGTGAACCGGGTCAGCACGTCGTCGACCGGACCCCGGTACGCCGGCACGCCGAGCCGCTCACACTCCGCGACGATCTCGTCGTCGATGTCCTCGACGGTGGTCGCGACGACCACCTTGTCCAGCGCGCCGCTCTCGTGGGCGGCGCGCACGACCCGGCCGAGCACCGTGCGCCCGGCCAGCGTCTTGAGGACCTTGCTGGGCAGCCGAGTAGAACCCATCCGCGCCTGAATGATGCCGACGACGCTGACGTGACCTGCTCTCACGCCTCCTCCTGCTCCTCGCCGTTCCGACGGAGTACCCGTCTGGCCACGTCCAGAACGCGACGAGCCAGCGCGAGGCCGAGCTTACCCATCCGAGCGGTGAAGGTTCCGCTCAGGAGTTCGACTCGCCCTTCCGCCTTACGCAGGGCTTTCTCCCGGCCGAGGAGCAGCTTCTCGTTCCACTTGTTGGTGGCCTTCTCATGATCGAGCTCCGCGCGCAGGCGCTCCACTGCGGCCCGCAGATCCTGGACGCTCTCCGCGCCCGGCGCGGTGATGCCCTGGTCGAGGCCGGTGAGCTTGACGCGCAGCTCGGCGATCTCGGCGTCGGTGAGGCCGAGTTCGGCCCCCGTGAGCTTGGCCTGCAGGTCCACCGCCTGACGCAGGACGTCGTCGCCGCCCCAGTCGTAGCCGGCGAGCCCGCCCAGTACCCGGGTCAACTCGTCGACGCTGTCGAGCTGCGGCCACGGGTGCGAATATCCGGCGCCGATCAGCACGGTCGCGAAGTACCGCAGCGATCGGGCGACGGCCACCTCGACCGGCACGGTCAGCTCGGTCGACCAACTCGGGTCCCAGCGTACGAAGGTGTCGTCCACGACCAGCAGCTCGCTCGGCAGGATCAGCACATCCGCGCCGGAGACCCGGCCGTTGGCGTCCGCCCGGGTCGACGCCCACGCCGCGAACTGGGCCAACGCCATCTGCAGACCCGGGACGTCACGGTGCATACCGAGCGCGATGAGGTGATCGAGTAGCGGAACGCCGTCGGGAACCGGGCCGTCGAGCGCCTGCGGGTCCCGGACCAGCACGTTGCGAGTGACCAGCGCCCGGGGGCCGAGCACCCGGCGGTTCCAGCCGTCGAGGTGCATCAGTTCGTAGCGGATCGGCCACGGCGCAGTGCGCTCGTCGCTGACCAGCGCCCGGGGCGTCAGGGTCTGCTGCCCCTCCCGGGTCGCCACCACCAGCCAGGCGGACGCGAGCGCGCTCCCGGCCTCGGCTCGCATCGCGCCGGACGCCAGCGGACGCGGGTCCATGAGCATCGTCTGGCCGTCGAAGGCCTGGTCGAACGCGGTCGTCACGACCGCCTGCAGGTGCACTTTGAGCTGCGGATCTACCGCGAGATCGAGCGGAACCAACGCGGTCGGACGCTGCGGATGTGGGAACGCCAGCACGGTGGTCGACGGCTCGAGGCCGAACCCGGCGACGGTCGCGGCGAGCTCCCGAGCCGAGGCCGGCCGGGTCGCGTCGAAGCCGTCCGACGGCGTCCAGTCGGCGTCGGTACGCGTACCGCGCGGGGGGGTCAGCGCGGCCAGCCGATGGATGCCCAGCAGGTTCTCGTGCACGAGGGCGAGCGTGCCGCCGACGCCGACCAGCCCGGCGACCAGCTCCGCCCGTTCCTGCCAGCTCAGCTGGGGGCCGTCGGCCGAGCTGAGCCGCTCGACGCCGCCGCCCACGAGAACCAGGTCGAACGGTTCCGCCGAGTCGACCTTCGTCAGATCGCCGCAGAGCACCTCGACGCCGGGGTGGGCCTTGGCCGCCTTCGCGGCGTCCGGGTAGCTGCGGAGCAGGCAGGTGACCTGCATGCTCTCGGCTTCCAGCACCGACAGCACGGCGTCGTCGTGCAGCCCGGCCACGAACGCCCGGCCGCCGGGGCGTACCAGTTCGGTGAGCAGCTCGACCAGGACCGCGCCGCCGGCCGGCGTACGCTGCTGCTGCGGCTCGTCATCGCTCCAGACCAGCATTTCACTGCCGATCAGCCGCAAGTTGCCGGGGACCCCGCCGCTTGCCACTGTCACGCCATTACTCCTGCCATCGGGGATTCTGTCGCTGCCTCGACCGCTGGGTCGATTTCGAGGGATCGACGGAAGGCCACCTGCTCCTCGGTCCACCCGAACAGCCGGCGTACGGCCTCGGGCGGAAGGATGCGGTCAGCGCCCATCTCGTCGCGGGCGGTCTGGTGTGCCGCCGCCAGGTCCAGCTTCGCCCCGTGCATCTCCGGCCACAGCCGGCGTTGGCGGGCCACCCCGCCGAAGGTCGGATCCTCGTCCTGCAAGGTCATCGTGTCGCCGTAGACGGCCGGTTCGCACCCGGCCAGCGCGCCGTAGAAGACCGCGCTGCTCAGCCGATTGGACGCGACCCGCTTGTGCCGGCGCAGCTCGGCGAGCTGCCGGCTCAGGAAGAACCGGTCGGTATGCCGCCACCAGAAGCCCCGGTAACCGTGCGTCACGATACGGAAGCCCGCATCTTCGTAGATCCGGCGGACTCGGCGCATCCGGTACTCGTTCCAGTACAGGCAGATCGTCACCGGCCCGTCCTCGACCTCGCGGATCTGCCGGATCAGCCGCTTGTGGTCGCCGTGGACGTGCTGGCCCTCCCACCCGTGGAACGGGTAGTAGATCGTGCCCTCCCGCTCCGGCAGATCGGCCGGCTCGGGCTCCATCGTCAGCAGGTACGCCCAGGGCGCACCCACCACGACGACATTGCGGTAGCCGAGCGACCAGGACCTCCGGCGCTGCTTCTCCGACCAGACGAACAGCGGCGACCCGGCGACGTAAGGCGTACCGGGGGCGAGGCCGTCGCCGATGTTCCAGCCATGCTGGAGGTAGCCCTGGATGCGCGGCGCGGGGTCGAGGTCGATCCCGCAATATCGGGCCATCACGTCCGCGTGGCCGTAAAAGACGTTCGCGTGGTGCATGAGAAAGACTTCCGGTAGTTACGCTCGGGTGGGGGGTCAGCCGAGAATCGTACGGAGAGCTTCTACCACCCTATCCTGATCGTTTTCTGTCAACGTCGGGAACAGTGGCAGCGACAACTCCTCGGCGTAGAACTTCTCCGCGTTAGGGCACATCCCCCGTCGGTAGCCCAATTCCGCGTACGCCGGGTGCCAGTAGACCGGGATGTAGTTGACCTGCACCCCGATCCCGGCAGCCCGAAGCTTGTCGTAGACCTCCCGGCGGCGGCCGTCCAGCACGCGCACGGGATACAGGTGGTACGCCGGGTCGACCCAGTCGCGTTCGACCGGCAGCCGCAGGCCCGGCACGTCGGCGAGCAGCTCGTTGTACCGGGCGCGCAGCGCCGTCCGGCGGGCCTTGAACGCGCCGAGCCGGGTCAGCTGAGCCCGGCCGAGCGCGCAGAGGACGTCCGGCAGCCGGTAGTTGACGCCGAACTCCTGGACCTCGTAATACCAACCGCCGTCGGTCGGGTTCGCGAAGTCGGCCTCCTCGCGGATCATCCCGATGCCCTTGAACCGGCGCGCCCGCTTCATCAGCTCCGAATCGGGGGAGGCCACGCCACCGCCCTCGGCGGTGGTCAGGTTCTTGGTCGGGAAGAACGAGAACGTCGTGAGGTCGGCCAGCGACCCGACGAACCGGCCCTTGTAGGTGCCGCCGATCGCGTGCGCCGCATCGGCCAGGACCAGCGCCCCCACCTCGTCGGCGACCTTGCGGAGCTCGTCGTACTCCGCCGGGTGGCCGGCGTAGTCGACGGCGGCGATCACCTTCGTCCGCTCGGTCGTCACCGCCGCGGCGGCGGCCGGATCGAGGTTGGCGGTGTCCTCCTCGACGTCGGCGAAGACGACCTCGGCCCCGAGGATCGTCGCGCAGGAGGCGGTCGCCACGAAGGTCATCGGCGTGGTGACCACCTCGTCGCCGGCCTTGATCCCGGCGGCGGCGTACGCCACGTGCAGCGCGGCGGTGCCGTTGCTGACCACCGTGACCGGTACGCCACCGGTCCACTCGGCGAGATCCCGCTCGAAGGCGTCGACCTGAGGCCCGGTGGTGAGCCAGTCACTTCGCAGCGCCTCGGTGACGGCTGCGATGTCGGAGTCCTCGATCGTCTGCTTGCCGTACGGGAGCATCGCGCCTCCTGGGCCTAGAACATGCGTCAGCTGGCTTCGAGCTGCTGGAACGATCCGGTCAGGCTTGCATCCCGAGGATCTCGCGCAACTGCTCGGCCGAAAGCCACATGTCGTTGTTGTCCGAGCGGTAGTTGAAGTCTTCCGCGACGGGCTCGGCGTCGGCCGGGGGGATGTAGCCCCACTCGGCGATGGTGGGCTGCACGACGTAGCGGTCGGTGAGGCGTACCGTGCGGTGCGCGTCGTCGATCGCGATCATCTCCTCGTGCAGCTTCTCGCCCGGTCGGATGCCGATCTCGTGCGTGGCGCTGCCCGGGGCCACCGCCTCGACCAGGTCGCCGATCCGCATGCTCGGGATGCGCGGCACGTAGAGCTCGCCGCCGTTCATCAGGTCGAACGAGTCGACGACGAACTGGACGGCCTGCTCCAGGGTGATCCAGAATCGGGTCATCCGCTTGTCGGTGATCGGCAGGCTCTCGCCCTCGGCGGCGAGCTTGCGGAACAGCGGGACGACCGAGCCGCGGCTGCCCATCACGTTGCCGTAGCGGACCACGGAGAACCGGGTCGGGTACGCGGCCGCGTAGTGGTTGGCCGAGACGAAGAGCTTGTCGGCGACGAGCTTGGTCGCGCCGTAGAGGTTGATCGGGCTCGACGCCTTGTCGGTGGAGAGCGCGACGACCTTCTTCACCCCGTTGTCGATCGCGGCCTCGATGACGTTCTGCGAGCCGGCGACGTTCGTGCGGACGAACTCGAACGGGTTGTACTCGGCAGTGTCGACCTGCTTGAGAGCCGCCGCATGCACGACATAGTCGACCTTGTGCATGGCCCGGGTCAGCCGCTCGCGGTCCCGGACGTCGCCGATGAACCAGCGCAGCCGCTCGTCGTTGCCGAACATCTGGCGGACCTCGTACTGCTTCAGCTCATCCCGCGAGAGGATCACCAGCCGGGCAGGGTCGAGGTTGTCCAGCGCGTAGCGCAGGAATGCCTTGCCGAACGAACCCGTCCCACCAGTGACAAGAATGGACGAACCCTGCAGCACGCTCACATTACGCTCCTTGCCGTCTTCACTTACCCAAGCCGCATTATCCGAGCTCAACCCGGTTTGGTCCACCGAAGGCGGCCGCGTGGCTCGCGCGCGGCGCGCTCGGCCCGGCTGCGGCCCGTGCCAACATACACGGCGTACCCCCAGGTCGGGGAAACAGCGTCCGGAAGGCCGCGCACCCCGCTGGGCTAGACTCGCCGGGCGCCATCGCCGCTTCTGGCGGGCACTGCTGCGGCTTTCTTGGAGGACGTAAGTGATCGAGATCGACCGGCTGCGCAAGGTCTTCCGCTCCTCGCTCGAGCTGCCCGAGGACTACGACGTCGACGGCCTCGAGTACCGCGGGATCGAGAAGTGGGACTCGCTGGCCCACATGTCCCTCGTCGCGGCGATCGAGGACGAGTTCGACGTCATGATCGACACCGACGACGTGATCGACATGAGCTCTTTCGGCAAGGCCCGCGAGATTCTGGGCAAGCACGGTGTCGAGTTTGCCTGAAGTTAGTTCTCCTGAAGTTCACTCGCCGGACAGCCCCACGCGTGTGGCGCTCGTCACCGGCGGGTCGCGCGGCATCGGCCGGGCCGTCGCCGAGCGGCTGGCCACCGACGGGTACGCCGTAGCGGTCCACGCGAGCACCCTGGCCAACGCCGAACCGGTCGCCGCGGAGCTGGCCGGCAAGTACGGCGTACCGACGCTGGCGGTGGCCGGTGACGTGAGCGACCCGGCTGCGGTGAAGACTGCCGTCCGGAGGGTGTTCGAGCAGTTCCGGCGGCTGGACGCGCTCGTCGTCGGAGCCGGTACGCACGAGGCCGGCATGCTCGGGATGCAGTCCGACGCCAGCATCCAGCGGCTGTTCGACGTGAACGCGGTCGGCGCGGCGCACACCCTTCAGCACGCCGCCCGGCTGCTCCGCCGGGGCGACTCCCCCGCCGTCGTGCTCGTCGCCTCGGTGATGGGCCGGGTCGGCGGGGCCGGTCAGGCCGTCTACTCGGCGACCAAGGCTGCCGTCATCGGCCTGACCCTGGCCGCCGCCAAGGAGCTGGGCCCGGCCGGCATCCGGGTCAACGCCGTCGCGCCCGGCTTCATCGAGACCGACATGCTCAGCACGCTGGACGAGGCCGGCCGGACCGAGGTCGTCGCGGCCACTCCGCTGCACCGGCTGGGCCGCCCGCAGGATGTGGCCGACGCAGTCGCGTTCCTGCTCTCCCCGCAGGCCTCGTTCGTCACCGGACAGGTCCTCGGCGTCGACGGAGGCGTAATTCGATGATCAGCTTGGTCGGGCCGGGGGCCCGGCTGGTCGACGCCGCCACCGGTGACGTCCTGGCCGGCGAGGAATTGGCGGACCGGGTCGCGGCAACGGCCGAGCAGGCGGCGACCTGGCCCGGCGTGCTGTTCGCACACTTCCCGGCCACGATCGACGCCGTCGTCGGCTACCTGGGCGCGCTGCAAGCCGGCCGGCCGATCTGCCTGCTCGACCCCGATCTGCATACCGATCTGCGGGATCGCCTCGTGGCCCGGTTCGAGCCCGGCGCGATCACCGGCGGCAAGGGCGACCTGCCGCCCGGCTATCACGACGAGGGCGGCGTCTGGCTACGGGACGAGCCGTCGGCAGTCACTCCGCATCCCGACCTTGCCCTGCTGCTGACGACCTCCGGCTCGACCGGCGACCCCAAGCTCGTCCGGCTGACCCCGACCGCGGTCGAGTCCAACGCCCGGGCGATCGCGGCGGCCCTCGGCATCGACGGCGGCGAGGTCGCGATCACCAGCCTTCCGCTTTTCTACTCGTACGGGATGTCGGTGCTGAATTCGCATCTGATCAGCGGTGCGACGGTGGTGGTGTCGCCGCGTACGTTCCTGGAGCGGGAGTTCTGGAACGACGTGAACACCTATGGCGTCACCAGCCTTGCTGCGGTGCCATATCAGTACGAGATGCTCAAGCGGCTGCGTTTCGACCCTTCGCGCTATCCGACTCTGCGTACGCTCACGCAGGCGGGCGGACGGCTGAAGGCCGAGCTGATCGTCGACTTCCACGGGCGCATGTCGGCCGTCGACGGCCGGATGTTCGTGATGTACGGCCAGACCGAGGCCGGTCCCCGGATGACGACGCTGCCTTCGGCGTACCTGCCGGCGAAGGTCGGCTCGGTCGGCCCGGCCCTGCCCGGCACCGAATTGTTCATCCGGACCGAAAACGGTGCCGAGACCACCGAACCCGATGTCGAGGGGGAGGTCATCTTCCGCGGCCCCAACGTCATGATGGGGTACGCCACCGCCGCGGCCGACTTCGCGACCGGCGACGAGCTGGGCGGCCGGCTGTCGACCGAAGACCTCGGGAAGCTCGACGCCGACGGGCACTTGTGGATCACCGGACGGCTCAAGCGGATGGGCAAGATCTTCGGCATCCGGGTCAACCTGGACGACGTAGAACGGCTGCTCACCGACACTCCGCCGGTCGCAGCCGTCCCCGGTGACGACCGGCTGACCGTCTTCGTGGAGTCCGGCGAGGAGCAGTGGCCGGCCAAGATCAAGGCTCGGCTGGCCGAGGCACTCGGCATCCACTCCAGCGGTTTCGACGTGCGCAGCATCACCGCTCTGCCGCTCCTGGCCAACGGTAAGGTCGATTATCGGAAGCTGGCGGAGGAGGGCGCGTGAGCGAGGAAGTCTTCACGCTGAAGCAGCCGGAGAAGGACGAGCGCCTGCTCGAGCAGCTGAGCGCGCTCACCCGGCACCATCGCGAACGCAGCCCGGAGTACGACCGTATCCTGCTGGCCAGCGGCCAGGCCCAGGACTCCTACGCCAGCGTCTACGACCTGCCCTGGCTCCCGGTCCGGATGTTCAAGAACCACCACCTCAAGAGCATCCCGGACGACGAGATCGTCAAGGTCCTCACCTCCAGCGGCACCACCGGCGACGTCAGCCGGATCTATCTCGACCGCGACGCCGCCGCTGCGCAGACCCGGATGCTGTCCCGGACGTTGCAAACCGTGCTCGGCCCGAAGCGGCTGCCCATGCTCATCGTCGACAGCCGCGGTGTCGTCGCCGACCGGCGCAGCTTCAGCGCCCGGGGCGCGGGCATGCTCGGCCTGATGAACTTCGGCCGCGACCACGTCTGGGTGCTCGACGAGAACGGCGAGCCGGACGTCGAGGTGCTCAAGCAGTTCCTCGCCAAACATGGCGACCAGCCGTTCCTCATCTTCGGCTTCACCTTCATGGTGTGGCTCTACCTCTACGAGGCCGCCCGCGACGCCGGGCTGGACCTGTCCAACGGCATCCTGATCCACTCCGGCGGCTGGAAGAAGCTCATCGACCGGGCCGTGGACAACGCGGAGTTCCGCCGTCGGCTCGCCGAGGACATCGGCCTCACCAAGATCCACAACTTCTACGGCATGGTCGAGCAGATCGGCACGATCTACCTGGAAGGGCCGGACGGCGGCGGGCTGTACTGCCCCGACTTCGCCGACGTCATCATCCGGGACCCCGAGACCTGGGAAGTCGCGCCGATCGGCACGCCTGGGCTCATCGAAGTCACCAGTACGCTGCCGACGTCGTACCCCGGACACGTGCTGCTGACCGAGGATCTCGGTGTGGTGCATGGCGTCGACGACGGAGCCTGGCCGGGCAAGCGGTTCAGCGTCCTGGGCCGGCTCCCCCGCGCCGAAGCCCGCGGATGCAGCGACACCTTCACCGGAGGCGACCGATGAAGATCGAGGTACGCTTCCCGGCCGGTCCGCAGGCCGAGATCGACGACGTCATCGCGGGAGTGACCGCCGAGCCCGAGGGCGGTCGGCTCGTCCCCGGCGACCCCCGGGTCGTCGACTTCCTCACCGCGCTGGCCCGGCGGCTGCTGGCTCCCTCGATCGCCCGCCGTCATCCCGAACTGGGCTCGCTCGGCTTCTTCCTGCGCAAGACCGAGATCCGCAAGACACTGGAGCATCTGCGCCGCGAGGGCGACGACGCGCTGGTCTTCCCGCGCGGTCTCGTCTTCCACGTCCCGCCGGCCAATGTGGACACCATCTTCGTCTACTCCTGGGCGCTGTCGGCGCTGGCGGGCAACCCCAACATCATCCGGATCTCGTCGCGGGCCGCCGGCGCGGCGCTGACGATTCTGGAGACGCTGAACGAGTGCCTGGCCGATGCGCACCCCGCCATCGGCCAGACTCAGCGGATGATCACCTACGGCCACCAGGACGAGGTCACCGCGGCGCTGAGCGCTGCCTGCGATCTCCGGGTCATCTGGGGCGGTGATCGCACCGTACGCGACATCCGGCGGCACCCGCTCGCGCCGCACGCCCGGGACGTCACGTTCCCCGACCGCTCCTCGTACGCCGCGATCTCCCTCGCGGGCTGGCAGGCGACCGACGCCGAGGGCCGCAAGCGGGCCGCCGAAGGGCTGGTCAACGACGTCTACTGGTTCGACCAGGCGGCCTGTTCCTCGCCGATGGCGATCTACCTCGTCGGCGACGCCGGTCAGGCACCCGCCGTGAAAGAGGAGCTTCTGAG
The DNA here is from genome assembly GCF_013362815.1 of Hamadaea sp. Lineage (GTDB taxonomy): Bacteria > Actinomycetota > Actinomycetes > Mycobacteriales > Micromonosporaceae > Hamadaea. The sequence goes on from NZ_JABFVK010000119.1 coordinate 27,121, forward strand.
CCTCGTCGCGCAGGGCGCTCGGGCGCAGGGATTCGCCGTCGACGCCGCGATGGCGGTGGAGAAACGCGTCTCGACGTACGGCCTGGCTGCGGAAGGCAGAGCCACCGCGTTGGACCTGGCCGACAACACCGTCACGGGCGTTACGCTGACCAGCCCGGACGCCGTGCCGCACGACTGGCTGGGTGCGGGCGTCTTCCCGTTCACCACGGTCGGGTCGCTGGCCGAGATCGCGCCGCTGATCACCCGCAAGGACCAGACCTTCAGCCACTTCGGATTCACCCGGGACGAACTTATCGCCTTCGCCCATCAGTTGGGCGGACGCGGCGTCGATCGGATCGTCCCGTTCGGACAGGCGCTGAACTTCGCGGGAGTATGGGACGGCTACGACCTCATCCGTGAGTTCGGCCGCCTCGTGACCGTCACCGCCTGACCGTTGATCACGGCGAAGGGGGCGGCGACCCGCCGTCAACCGGGACCCTAGGTTCATGATCAACGGAGCGGGGCGCTACCAGGCAGTCCATCCACCGTCGACGACGACGTTCGCCCCGGTGGTGTAACTCGACCGCGGAGACGCGAGAAAAAGCAGCGCAGTAGCGATCTCTTCAGGAGATCCGACCCGCCCCAACGGGGAGTGTTCGCCGAGCGCCTGAAGGAATTCCGGGTCGCCCCCACCGGGAAATGCCCCTGGCGTCAGCGCGTTCACGCGTACACCTTGGGGGGCAAGCTCGACCGCCGCGTAGCGCGTGAGCTGCAGCAAGCCTGCTTTGACGGCGCCGTAGTAGGGCGGGTTGACCTGCTCGGGACTCGCGTAGAGCGAGGGCCGGGGGCTGACCAGGCCGTACATCGACGACACGGTGATGACCGCGGGCGACGAGTCGGCGGCGGCGCGGACCAGGAGGTCGCGGGTGGCGGCGAGCAGGCGTTGGAAGGCGGCGAGCGCGAGGTCGGCGGCCTGGGCGAAGTCTTCCGTGCGAGCGGTGGCCAGCGTTCCGCCGCGCCCGACATGCGCATTGTGCACCAGGACGTCCACGCGCCCCGGACCGACGCTCAGTGCCAGGCCGAGCGCCTGGACATCGTCGGGATTCGTGACGTCGCATCGGGCGCTCACCGCGGACAGGCCGTCGGCCAGCAACTCTTCCGTCAAAGCATCCAATGTGGAGGAATCTCGCCCGACCAGCCAGACCTGCGCACCCGCCGTGGCAAGCGTCCGGGCCATGACGCGGCCGAGCCGACCGGTCGCACCCGTCACCACCGCGATCTTGCCGCTCAAACCGAACAGCGCCTCGGGCGTCAGGTTCATCGCGCGCTCCCCCACGTGCTCGGATCCACCAGCTGCACGGGCAGCGGCGGCAACCGATCCAAGATCATTTCACGCTCGACCGCTGTGAGCCCCGTCCGGCTCGCGAGCCGGACGTTCTCGCCGAGCTGGTCCAGCGTCTCGGCCCCGATCACGACCGAGGTCACCCAGCTCAAACCTAAGGGGTACGCGACCAGGAGGCCGGCTCGGTTCGGAAAACCGAGTTCCGCCGCGACCTCGTCAAGCACGCGCACCGCGGCGTCCCGGTCCTCGTCGGGGACGTGCGGCCAGCGGACGGCGCTCCCGGCGGTCAGCAGCCCTTGCAGGTAAACACTGCGAACCGTGACGACCACGTCGTCGGCGAGGACGTCCGCGACCCCAGCGGAGGTCCAGCGCCGGTCGACCACGTTGCAGGGCAGCTGGACGTACCCGAGATCGGGGAGCTTGGCGACCTCGAACAGCTCCGCCGGATTCTGCACGGACACGCCGATCCGGTCGGCTCTTCCTTCGTCCTTGACTCTTCGAAGCGCATCCCACGCGATCGGCACGTCGGCCGCCCGATGCAGGAGGAACGTGGCGCTCTTCTCATGGAGCGCGGTGAGGCTGGCGGTCACGCTCGCCTCGACGTCCGTCTCGCCCGGTGCGACCTTGGTGATCACCTTCGGCTTCACCGGAGCTGCGCCGATGCGCGCTTCGCTTTCGCCGTACGCCCGCGCGGTGTCCACATGGGTCACCCCGAGCTCGGCGGCCTTCGCCAGCAAGGCGTCGACCGCCGTCTGATCGAGATCCCCGGTCGTGTTGGCGATCCCGTACGCCATCCCCAGTTGGGCCGCACCGAGAACCAGGGCGGACTGGCGAAAGCCGCCCTGGTCGCGTACGGGCAACGGGGTGCTCAGATGAGGTCCCAGCTCAGTGGGGTGCCCTTGGCGGCGTCGCGGGTGAAGGTGCGGCCGAGGACTTTGTCGATCTCGATCGGGGGCAGGCCGTTGGCGGGCCGGATCGAGCGCACGTTGGCCGGGGTGACCGGGTCACCGGCCTGGACGTCTTCGACCACGTACAGCGAACGGCGGAACCGCAGGCCTTCCTTCTCCGACTCGGTCGGGCCGATGTGCGTACTGCCCAGGGCGAGCCAGGCACGTTCGGACTCGTCGACCAGGGCACGCATCTCGGCCGGGGTCATCGAGAACGCCGAGTCGACCCCGCCGTCCTCCCGGGCCAGGGTGATGTGCTTTTCGATCACGGTCGCCCCGAACGCCACACTGGCGATCGGCACCCCGATGCTGAGCGTGTGATCCGACAGACCGACCTGTACGCCGAAGGCCTCGGCCAGGATCGGGATGCGCCGCAGGTTGGAGTCTTGCGGCGGCGACGGATACGACGCGGTGCAGGCCAGCAGCACGATCTGGGTCGCACCCGCACCACGGGCGGTGTCCAGCGCGGCGGCGATGTCGGCGACGCTGGCCATCCCAGTGGAGATGATCAACGGTTTGCCGGTCTGCGCGGCGAGCCGGATCAGCGGCAGGTCCACCAGCTCCGACGAAGCGATCTTGTACGCCGGTGCGCCCAACGACTCCAGCAGCTCGATCGCGGTCGGGTCGAACGGGGCCGAGAACACGGTCAGCCCGTGCGACGCGGCCCGCTGGAAGATCGGCTGGTGCCACTCGAACGGCGTGTGCGCCTTCTGGAACAGCTGATACAGCGACTCGCCGCCCCACAGGTCGTGCCCGGCCGAGATCCGGAACTCCGGGGTGTCCACGTCGATCGTGATCGTGTCCGGGGTGTAGGTCTGCAACTTCAACGCATGCGCACCGGACTCGGCGACCGCGTCGACGATCTGCAACGCCCGCTCCAGGGAACCGTTGTGGTTACCCGACATCTCGGCGATGACGAACGGCCGATGCCCCGGCCCGATCAGATGACCACCGATCTTGATCTCGGTCACTTCGTTCTCCCCTTCCGGTCGGCCGCGCTGAGCTCGGTCCAGACGACTTCCTGCGGCACCCCGTCGACCTCGCGCTCGTAGCGCCGGGTCTCGGTGAATCCCATCCGCTTGTGCAACTGCAACACCGGGGTGTTCCAGGCGAGCGTCTCGCCCCCGATCAGCTCGGCGCCGAGCACGTCGAAGGCGTACGCCACGGCGTCCTTCTCCAGCTGCACCCAGGCGGGCAACAGCTCACCCTTCGCCTGGAGCGTCTCGTTGTCGAGGTAGAACCCCCAGACGACGCCGTGCTCGGCGGCCTCCCGGGCGTCGAAGCTGACCACCCCGGCCGGCTCTCCCCGCCACTCGAAGATCAAGACGCGCCTTTTCTCGTCCGCCGCGACGGCGGCCCACCAGGCGGCGTGCTCCTCCGGGCGGATCTCATGCGTCGTGAAGCTCACCTTGCGTACTTCGGGGTGATTGCGCCAGGTCAAGACGATGTCCCGGTCGGAATCGGTCGCGTCGCGCAGCACCCGACGATCCTAGCCCGGCCGCTGCTCCCGCCCTCCCGCCGGGATCATGACCTCACCCCTAGGGGCGGAAATCGGTAACTCGCCGGATCACAGAACTTCCAGGATGCGTCTAGGTTGACGACCGTGACACTGATCGCGACCGAGTCGCTCACCAAGCGCTACGCGAACGGCGTACTGGCGCTCAGCGAATTCACGGTCCAGGTGCAGCCCGGCGTCGTCGGTCTCGTCGGCGCCAACGGAGCCGGCAAGTCGACGCTCATCAAGATCCTCCTGGGTCTCGTCGAGCCGACCGCCGGCAGCGTACGCGTGCTGGGTCTGGACCCGAGGACGGAAGCGGAGAAGATCCGGGCCCGGGTCGGCTACATGCCGGAGCACGACAGCCTGCCCCCGGATCTGGCCGCGGCCGAGTTCGTGACGCACATGGCTCGCATGAGCGGGCTGCCGAAGGTGGCCGCGCGGGAGCGGGCCTCGGAGGCGTTGCGGCACGTCGGCCTCTACGAGGAGCGGTTCCGCCAGATCGGCGGCTACTCCACCGGCATGAAGCAGCGGGTCAAGCTGGCCCAGGCGCTCGTGCACGACCCTGATCTGCTGCTGCTGGACGAGCCGACGAACGGGCTCGACCCGGCCGGGCGGGACGCCATGCTCGGGTTGATCCACCGGATCGGCAGCGAGTTCGGCATTTCGCTCGTCGTCTGCTCGCACTTGCTCGGCGAGGTCGAGCGGATCTGCGACTCGCTCGTGGCGATCGACGGCGGCCGGTTGTTGCGCGCCGACAGCGTCGCGACCATGACGACCGTCAGCGATGTGCTCGCGGTCGAGGTCTCCGAGGGGCAGCCGGAACTCGCCGCGGCGTTGCGGGCCCAGGGCCTGCCGGTCCGCGAGGAGTCGCATCTCATTCTCGTGCCGCTGACCGGCGACGGCACCTACGACCAGATCATCGGCGAGGTCGCCCGGCTGGATCTGCCGTTGCACCGGCTCGACCTGCGCCGCCACCGCATCGCGGAGCTGTTCGCCACCGCGGCCCCGACCGGACAGGAGGCCGCCGATGTCTGAGTCGGGCGTCATCCATGACATCGGCTACCAGCGGTACTCCGGGCCCCGGCTCGGCCGCGGGTATGCCGTCCGCTCGCTCTACGCGCACAGCCTGCGGACCGCGTTCGGTCTCGGCCGCAGCGGCAAATCCAAGATCTTCCCGTGGTTCGCCGCCGGCATCGCGCTGCTCGTCGCCGTGATCGTCACGGCGGTACGCGCACAGATGGGCAAGCCGGTACTCTCCTACACCTCGTACGCCGACGCCATCTCGATTCTCGTCGTGCTGTTCTGTGCGGTCATCGGCCCCGAGTTGGTCTCCCGGGATCTGCGTTCCGGCGTACTGCCGCTGTATTTCTCGCGACCACTGACCCGCGCGGACTATGCGCTGGCGAAGCTGGCCGCGACGGTGTCCGCGGCGTGGCTGTTGCTGGCGATGCCGCTGACGATCATGTTCCTGGGCGGAGCGTTCGGGGCGGGCGGCGCGAAGGAGATCTGGACCGAGGTCGGCCGGTACGCCGCGGGCCTGGGCTACGCCGCGCTGTTCGCGCTGCTCTTCGGGGCGATCTCGACGCTGGTCGGGTCGCTGGCCAGCCGCCGGGCGGTGGCCGCGGCGATCATCGCGGGCTTCTTCCTCATGGCGACCGCGGTCTCCGGTGTGGTGTCGGGCATCGCCTTCGCCACCGACAGCACCGCGTTGCAGCACACGTTCGGCCTGCTCAGCCCGGCGACTCTGCTGCAAGGCGTCCACGCCTGGGCGTTCGCCGAACAGCCCGGCGATCTGGAGACGATCCCGGTCGGCGGCCTCGGCCCGGTCTACGGGCTGGTCTTCGCCGGCGTGGTCGCGCTGTGCACCCTGCTCCTGCTGGCCCGCTACCGGAAGGTCGCCCGATGAAGGTCGAACTCGACGGCGTCTCCAAGTGGTACGGCAACCTCGTCGCCGTCAACGACATCTCGATGGTTCTGGCGCCCGGGGTGACCGGCCTGCTCGGGCCGAACGGCGCGGGCAAGACGACCGTGCTGCACATGATGGCCGGTTTCCTCGCCCCGTCGCGGGGTCAGGTGCTGGTCGACGGCGAACCGTCCTGGCGCAACCCGCCGGTGTACGCCAAACTCGGGCTCGTCAGCGAGCGCGAGGCGGTGCACGGCTTCCTCACGGCGTACGAGTTCGTGCTGGCCAGCGCCAAGATGCAACGCCTGGCCGATCCGGTGGCGGCCACTCGCCGGGCGCTGGACCTGGTCGAGATGACCTCGGCGCAGGACCGGCGGATCGAGACCTACTCCAAAGGCATGCGGCAACGGACCCGGGTCGCGGCGGCGCTGGTGCACGATCCAAAGGTGTTGTTGCTGGACGAGCCGTTCAACGGCATGGACCCCCGGCAGCGCCTGCACATGATGGAACTGCTGCACCGGATGGGTGAACAGGGCCGGGTGGTGCTGTTCAGCTCGCACATCCTGGAAGAGGTCGAGCAGGTCTCCGGCACGGTCCAGGTCATCGTCTCCGGAAGGCTCGCCGCGTCGGGCGACTATCGCAGCATCCGGCGGCTGATGACGAACCGGCCGCACGTGTTCACCGTCCAGTCCAGCGACGACCGCCGGCTCGCGGTGGCATTGATGGGCGAGACGTCGGTGGCGGGCGTGGACGTCGACGCGAAACTCGGCCTGACGGTACGCGCAGCCGACTACGGCACGTTCACCCGCGCCCTGCCGAAGATCGCCCTGTCGACGGGCATCCGGGTGCACCGGCTGATCCCCGCCGACGAGTCCCTGGAGAGCGTCTTCTCCTACCTTCTCGCGGCCTGATTGCGGAGTACGCCATGAATCTCACCATCGCATCGATTACCTTGCGTGGTCTTCTCGGTCGCGCCCGGTTCCTCTTCCTGCTGCCGCTGCCGGTCATCATGCTGGGACTGGCCTGGCTGGCCGACTCTCTCGGGGCGGCTCCGGCGGACTGGGTCGGCCCGATCGTCGGCGGGCTCGGCGTCGCCGTCGTGCTCCCGGTGATGGCCCTGATCGTCGGGACCGGCGTACTGGGGTCGGAGATCGACGACGGAACCGTCGTGCACATCCTCACCAAACCGTTGCCACGCCGGGAGATCATCCTCGCCAAGCTGGCCGTCGCCACCGGAGTCACGGCGCTGGTCGCCGGAATTCCGCTGTTCCTCGTCGGGCTGCTCGCCGAGGGCGTACGCCTCGGGCTGGGGTTGTTCGTCGCCGCCGTGGCCGGTTCCTTGGCGTACTGCGCCTTGTTCCTGGCGCTGAGCCTGCTCACCCGGCGGCCCGTGCTCGTCGGGCTGGCGTACGTGCTGCTCTGGGAGGGCTTGCTGGGCAACCTGCTGAAGGGCACCCGGCTGCTGTCGATTCAGCAGAACGTCGTCGCGCTGGCCGACGCGATCTCCGGATCGGATCTGGTCAAGAGCACGATCTCGACCCCGTTCGCGGTCGGCGCGGTCGTCGTCTTCGCCGTCGGCGGGACGTGGCTCGCGATCGACCGTCTGCGCTCGTTCAGCGTCGCGGGCGAGACCTCCTGACCTGATCGCGGTCGGCACCGACCGTCCCGGGCCGCTGGCACGCCGCAAAAAGCGCCGGATCAGGGTTCTGGGTCGAATCTTGGCTCAAGATTCGACCCAGAACCCTGATCCGGCGCCGGCGAATGCCGCGGTCAGAGCGAGCCGTCGTCAGAGGGAGTTGGTCGTGACTACCCGGGAGAACCAGCGCGCGCTCTCCTTGAGCCGCCGCTCCTGCGTGGCGTAGTCGACGTGCACCAGCCCGAACCGCTTGTCATAGCCGTACGCCCACTCGAAGTTGTCGAGCAGCGACCAGGCGAGGTAGCCCCGTAGGTCGACGCCGTCGGCGACGGCCCGATGCGCGGCCCGCAGATGCGAGGCGAGGAAGCCGATCCGCTCGGTGTCCTCGATCTCGTCGCCGACCACGACGTCGGGGAAGGACGCCCCGTTCTCCGTGATGATGAGCGGCGTCTTCGTGTAATCCCCGCCGAGCCGCTTGAGCAGCACGTGCAGGCCGTCCGGGTCGATCGGCCAGTCCATCCCGGTGCGCGGCAGGTCCGGGTCGAGGAACTCCACCCCCTCGGTCCCCGGGAACTGAACCGACCCCGGCGAGCCGACCTTCGCAGCCACAAGCGTCGGCATGTAGTAGTTCACGCCGAGGAAGTCGATCGGGGCGTTGATCGTCGCGAGGTCGCCCTCCTGGATGTGCGTACCGCCGGTGAATCGCTCGATGACCTCGAGCATGTCGGCCGGGTAGCGGCCGACCAGCAGCGGATCGAGGAAGATCCGGTTGTGCAGGCCGTCGACCCGCGCCGCCGCCTCGACGTCGTGCCGATCGGTGGTGTCGCGCGGAAACACCGGGCTGAGGTTCACCGTCACCGACACCTCGCGGGCGCCGGCTTCGCGCAACCGCCGCGCTGCCAGACCGTGGCCCAGCATCAGGTGGTGGGCCGCCCGGAACGCGGCATCCGGTTCGGTACGCCCCGGAGCATGGTTGCCGGAGGCGTACCCGAGGAAGGCAGAGCACCACGGTTCGTTGAGCGTGGTCCACGTCGGCACCCGGTCGCCGAGCCGCCGGAACGCCGCGATGGCGTAGTCGGCGAAGGCTTCCGCGGTCGCCCGGTTCGTCCAGCCGCCCCGGTCCTCCAGGATCTGCGGCAGATCCCAGTGGTAGAGGGTGGCCATCGGAGTGATGCCGGCCCGCAGCAGCTCGTCGACGAGGCGGTCGTAGAAGTCGAGTCCTCGCGGGTTCATCGGGCCGGTGCCGTCTGGCACCACCCGGGGCCAGGCGATGGAGAACCGGTAGGTACCCATCCCCAGCTCCCGCATGATCGCCACGTCATCGGCGTACCGGTGGTAGTGGTCGCACGCGACGTCGCCCGTGTGCCCGCCGTCCACGATTCCCGGCGTACGCGAGAACGTGTCCCAGATGGAGGGAGTGCGCCCGTCTTCGGCAGAAGCACCCTCGATCTGGTACGCCGCCGTCGCGACGCCCCAGCGGAAGCCCGCCGGGAAGGTGACGGAGGCGCTGGCCTCGGTGCGGTCCTGAGTCGTAGTCATCCCTTGAGGGCTCCTTGCATGATTCCGTGGATGATCTGCTTGCCCAGCAGCGCGAACACGACGATCAGGGGCATCGTCGCGAGGGCGGCGCCGGTCAGAGTCAGCGAGTAGTCGGTGATGTATCCACTCGCGACGGTGGACAGGGAGACCTGGACGGTGGGGTTCTCCGGAGTGAGGACGACCAGTGGCCAGAAGAAGTCGTTCCAGGCGTTCATGAAGGTCAGCATGCCCAGCACCGCCGCAGCCGGCCGGGCGATCGGCAGGACGACGTGCCAGAACAGGCCCATGGTGGTGCAGCCGTCGACCCGGCCCGCCTCGAGCAGTTCAGTCGGCACGGCCGAGGATAGGAACTGCGACATGAAGAAGACGCCGAATGCGCTGACGAGACTGGGCGCGATGACGGCATAGAGCGTGTCGATGAGCTGCCACTTGGCCATCAGCATGTAGAGCGGGATCACGCCGAGCTGGCTGGGCACCATCATGGTGGCGATGACCGCGACGTAGAGCCCCGGCCGTCCACGGAAGCGCAGCTTGGCGAAGGCGAATCCGGCCAGCGACGAGAACAGCACCACGCTGAAGGTGATGACCGACGAGACGATCACCGAGTTCAGCAGTGCCTTGCCGAAGGCGACGGTGTCGAAGACCCGGCGGACGTTCTCGACGAGATGCGTACCGGGGAACAACGGCGGCGGCACCTGGCCGAGCGCCGAGTTGTCCATCGACGCGACGATCACGCTGTAGTACAGCGGGAACGCCGAGAAGAAGAGGAACGCGATCAGGGTCAGGTACGTCAGCGGATGGGCCCGCCGGATGAACCCGATCGGGCGTACTCGGGTCTTCTGCTTGTAGACCTCGCTCACCGGACGGCGAGTCCGGGGCGGGACGGTGGGTGTCGTGGTCGACATCAGGCCCTCCGGATGCGTCGGATGAGCAGGAAGTTCAGCATCGCGGCGAGGACGATGATGAGGAACATGAGCCAGGCGGTCGCGGAGGCGTAGCCGAAGTCGAAGCGGCCGAAGCCCGCCTGGTAGAGGTAGAGCGCCAAGGTCTGGAACTGGCCGTCCGAGCCGCCGGTGAGCCCGCCGCCGCCGAAGACGAGCGGCTCGGCGAAGACCTGCAGGCCGCCGATGGTCGACACGATGACCGTGAAGATGATGGTCGGCCGGATCGACGGGATGGTGATGCGGCGCAACCGCTGCATCGACGTCGCGCCGTCGAGGATGGCCGCCTCGTGCAGCGAGTCCGGCACGGCCTGCATTGCGGCCAGGTAGATGAGCGCGTTGTAGCCGGTCCAGCGCCAGATGATCATCACCGAGATCGCGATGTGCGAGGTCGCGGTGCCGGCCTGCCAGTCGACGTGGCCGAAGCCGAACAGCCCCAGCACCCAGTTGATCATTCCGTAGTCGCGGCCGAAGAGCTGGCCGAAGATGATCGCGACGGCGACGACGCTGGTCACGTTGGGCAGCAGCAACCCGGTACGCCACAACGTCTGGCCGCGGAGCCGGTTGTTGAGGATGTGCGCCAGCAGCAGCGCGAACACGAGCTGCGGGACGGTCGAGATCACCCAGATCGACGCGGTGTTGCCCAGCGCGTTCCAGAACGCCGAGTCGGCGAACAGATCCCGGTAGTTCTGCAGCCCGATGAAGGTGTGTTGATCCTCCAGCAGGCTCCAGTCGTGCAACGACACCCACGCCGTGTAGACCAGCGGGAACGCGCCGAGCAGTCCGAACAGGAGGAAGAAGGGCGAGATGTAGAGGTAGGGCGACGCCTTCACATCCGCCCGGTGCAGCCACGATTTCACGACGTGCTCCTCGGGTCTTTCACTGTGGACACCAGGTGGATGACCGGCCCCGGTCCGGGCGTCGGGACCGAGGCCGATCAGTTCAGGGGTGGCGTCAGACGATCTTCTTGATCTCCTCGAGCGCCTGCTTCCAGGCCGCGTCGGGCGTCTGCTTGCCCTGCTCCACACGGGTCAGGCCGTTCTGGATGGCGGTGTTGATGTCACCGGCCTTCGGCCCGAGGTAC
>NZ_JABFVK010000102.1 GCF_013362815.1 Hamadaea sp.
CCTTCGGCCATGGACGGCACTATTGCCCGGCGGCGTTCCTGTCCCGCCTTGTGCTGGATCAAACCCTGCTGGCGCTGGTACGCCGCTTCCCCCGCCTGGAGTCGGTCGAGGACCTTGAGACGTGGGACTGTTTCGACCGCAGGCCGTTGACGATCATCTTCCACACTCCGGAAGTTTCGGTCCCCTCAGATCCATTGTGACCTGCTGTTCAGCTCCACATCGGAGCCGATGAAAGCCGTTGAATCTCCGAAACTTGCGGAATATCGATGGCAATGTTTCAATGACTTCTCATCGTCCTGGCCGCCGGTCTCCACCCGGCGGCCGTACGCAAGGAGAGGCCATGGTTTCCACACCTCGCCCGGCCCGCAGATTCCTCGCCGTCGCCGCCGCAGTCGCCGCGGCCGCCGTCGGCACCGTCGCCGCTCTCACGCTCGCCGCCACCCCGTCCCAGGCGGCGACCTGCAACGGCTACGTCGGGCTCACCTTCGATGACGGCCCGACGCCCGGCAACACCCAGAACCTGATCAACGCACTCACCTCGAACGGCCTCCGGGCGACGTTCTTCGACGAGGGCAAGAACGTGCAGGCGAACCCGTCGCTCGTCCAGGCGACCAAGAACGCCGGCATGTGGATCGGCAACCACAGCTGGGACCACCCGCACATGACGCAGCTGAGCACATCTCAGATGACGACCCAGATCGCCAATACGCAGTCGGCGATCCAGCAGGTCACCGGCACCGCGCCGAAGCTGTTCCGGCCGCCGTACGGGGAGACCAACAGCACGCTGAAGTCAGTCGAGGCGCAGTACGGCCTCACCGAGATCATCTGGGACGTCGACTCGCAGGACTGGAACAACGCCAGCGTCTCGTCGATCGTGGCGGCCAACGCCCGGCTCACCAACGGGCAGGTCATCCTGATGCACGACTGGCCGGCCAACACGGTCGCCGCCATCCCGCAGATCGCGGCCGGTCTGGCCAGCCGCAACCTGTGCGCTGGAATGATCTCGCCGGCGACCGGGCGGGCGGTCGCTCCCGACGGTTCTCAGCCGCCGACCTCACCGTCGGCGTCGGCCACCACGTCGAGCCCGCCGCCCACCGGTGGCGGCGGCTGCCGGGTGACCTCGGCGATCAACGCCTGGAACAACGGCCTGACCAACAATCTCACCATCACGAACACCAGCGGCTCGGCCGTCTCCAACTGGCGGCTGACCTTCACCCTCCCGGGTGGACAGACCATCACCTCGGGCTGGAACGCCACCTACAGCCCGGCCAGCGGCGCGGTGACGGCGACCAACGCGGGCTACAACTCGACCATCGCCGCCGGTGGCTCGGTGGGCATCGGCTACCAGGCCACGCATACCGGCAACACCGGCGCGCCGACCGGCTTCGCGCTCAACGGCGTCGCCTGCAGCTGACGCGCTGCGCAACGCAGCCGAGCGTCCGGTACGCCGCGACTACGCGGAAGCGGCGTACCGGACGAGGGGGGCGGATTCGAAGTTCAGGCCGGCCGCCATGGTCTGGCGTACCCAGCGCATCCGGGCGGCGGCCGATTCGGGGTGGTCGCCGAACTCCTGGGCGACCTGGCCGGCGCAGTACTGCGGGCCGAACTGCTCGAGGACGCCCGTGATCGCCGCAGTGACCTCCCGTGTGTCGGGGCGGTCCGAAGCTTGCACGTGGGAGGCGAACAGCGCCTCGCACATGGTGTCCAGGTTCAGGTGGAACATCGCTCATCCTCCGGGTTCTCGTCCGCGTTCTCGTCGCTTGTTCCATCGTGCCGCCGGTCACACTCGGTAAACATCGTCTATCCGGCCTATAGCGCAATTCGGGCATCCGGGACGTGCGAAGGCCGGAAGGTCGGCTACCTCGCAAACTCGGTGACTCTCAGTTAAGGCGAGAAGCTCTGCGTAGCGACTTCGAGTCCACTCACCGGGATGACCAAACATCGATGTTTGTCACGACGTAAGGTCCACTGTGGTGTCTCCACCACCACCGAAAGGATCGCCCATGCGTACCACCAGAACATCCATCGGCGCGCTCGTCGTGTCCGTCCTGGCCACCGTCGGCCTGGCGGGCACGTTCGTCGCCACCGCGCCACAGGCCAGCGCCGCGACCGCCTGCCAGGTCACCTACCGCGTCAACGAATGGCCCGGCGGGTTCGTCGGCTACGTCGACATCACCGCCGGTGCCACCGCCATTCACGGCTGGACCGTGACCTGGGTCTACGGCGGGGATCAGAAGATCACGTCGTCCTGGGGCGCGACCGTGGCGCAGTCCGGCACTGCGGTGACCGCCACCAATGTCGCGTACAACGGCGACATCAACCCCGGCGCCACCGTCGAGTTCGGCGTACAGGGCACCTGGGCCACCGCCGATCCCACGCCCACATCGCTGCTGCTCAACGGCGCTCCCTGCGGCACGGTCCCGACCAGCCCATCGGCCTCACCGTCCGCATCGATCTCCCCGTCCGCGTCGCCGTCGACCTCGCCGACGTCCAGCTCCTGCGGATCACTCACGCTGTGTGAGGGCTTCGAGAGCCAATCCACTGGTACGCCCAGCGGGGCATGGGTCGTCAGTTACCCGGATTGCCAGGGAACCGGCACCGCAACGGTTGACCCGACGACGGCGTACCGCGGGGGCAAGTCGCTGAAGATCAGCGGCACGGAGGGCTACTGCAACCACGTCTTCGTCAAGTCGACGGCGACGCTCACCGGTTCGGTGTGGTACGCCCGCTTCTACGTACGCCACACGACCGCGCTCCCGGCTTCGCACGTGACCTTCGCGGCATTGAAGGACGCCGCCGACGGCAACCGCGATCTGCGGATGGGCGGCCAGAACGGGGCGCTGCAATGGAACCGCCAGTCCGACGACGCGACGCTGCCCGAGCAGAGCCCGGCCGGAGTCGCGTTGTCCGCAGTGCTGCCGGTCAACTCGTGGAACTGCGTCGAGTTCAAGGTCAGTGGCGCTGACGGAACCATGCAGACCTGGCTCAACGGAACCGAGGTCGCCGGTTTGCACGAGGACGGCGTACCGACGCATGACATCGATCAGCAATGGCTGAGCCGCACCAACTGGCGGCCGAGCCTGACCGACTTCCGGCTGGGCTGGGAGAGCTACGGAAGCGGCGCGGACACGTTGTGGTTCGACGAGGTGGCCCTGGGCGCGAGCCGGATCGGCTGCTGAGGCGGGCCGCAGGCGCTAGCGCGGCGAGCCGTCGCGCTAGCGCCTGTCCTTGAGCCGCTCGAACTGTCCATCATGGATATCACCGACCCACTCCCAGCCGGGCTGCGGGGACGAGACCCGGGGATCGCCGGGGAGGTCCCCCGCCCGCAGCGCGAGCACGTACGCACGGTCCAGCGCGATGCGTTCGCGCACCTCACCGACACCGACCGAGCCGTGCCCCGGTACCACGACGTCGACGTCGTCCGCGACTTCCTCGAACAGGTCCAGAGCGGTGAGGTAGTCCCCGATCGGATCGGCGGATTCGAGGTCGAGCATCGGGACCAGCACGTCGGAGAGCATGTCCCCGGCGACCAGTACGCGTCGCACCCCGATCAGCAGCGCCGCGTGACCCGGCGCGTGCGCCCGATGTTCGATGATCCGGGCATCCGGACCGTCCCAGGGAACCCGCGCCGCGTCGGCGGGCAGACCGGTGATCAGGCCATACAGGTCCAGCGGCACCTGGTCGGCGATCCCGGTCGACTCGAGGTGATCGATGATCTTCGTCTTTATGTCCGGGTCGGCGAGCTGCTCCGCCACGGCGGCGGCGCAACGCGCGGTGCCGTAGCGCGGGGCGGTACCGAGTTCGGCGTGCCAGATCAGATGATCCCAGTCGGGATGGGTGGAGAAGCCCGCCACGACGGTCTGACCTAGGTCGCCGAGGTCGTGCGCGAGGCAGGTCAGCTCCGAGTCCAGCAGTCCGGCGTCGACGAGCAGTACGCCGGAGCCGCCCTGGACGACGACGGCGTTGCTCTGCACGAACTCGCTCTCGTGGACCAGTACGCCGTCCGCGATCTGCTTCAGCATTACCTCGTCTCCTTCGCGTCCTGAACGGCGTACCGGTGCAGGGTCACGCCGGAGGTGAACCGTCGCTGCTCGATCAGCTCGAGATCGATCGGGCGGTCATAGTCGTCGAACAGCGGCCGGCCGAAGCCGAGGATCGCGGGATGGGTCCAGAGCCGAAGCTCGTCGAGCAGTCCGGCCCGCAGCAGCTGGGTCGCCAGCGTCGCGCCGCCCACGCTGAGGAGACCGTCCGTCTGCGCCCGCAGCTCGGCGAGCCGGCCGATCGCGTCGTCCCCGCCGATGATCCGGGTGTTGTAGCCGGCCTCGTTACGCGTACGCGAGACGAGCACCTTCGGCTTGGCCGTCCAGATCTCCCCGAACTCCCGCAGGTAATCCGGGAGAGAGGCGTCGTCGCCCGACCGCGGCCAGTACTCCTCCATCACTTCGTAGAACACGCGGCCGTGGACCATGACGGCAACCTCCCGCGCCTGCGCATTCGCGTCGCGGTGCAACTCCTCGTCGATACGCAACCACTCGCCGGCCCCGTTGTCGCCGGGGACCTGCTCGATCCGCAAGTCGACGGACACGTTCATCGAGTAGACGAAGCGGCCCATGCCCACCTCCATAGTGATTGCGTTCTGCAACCACTATATTGGGGACGACCTACCTGTCAAGGAGGACTCGTGGAACCACGATCCGGCTGTCCGATCAACGCCGCCGTCGAAGTGCTGGGCGATCGCTGGTCGCTGCTGGTCCTCCGCGACGTCATCTTCAGCGACCGCCGCTACTTCCGTGCCCTGCTGACCGGGTCGGCGGAGGGGATCGCGTCGAACATCCTCGCCGACCGCCTCGTACGCCTCGTCGAGGCGGGCATCCTCACCCGTGGCACCGCCGCCCGGGGCCAACGCGCCCGCTACAGCCTGACCGAAGCCGGAATTCAGACTCTCCCGATCATCTACGCCCTCGGCAATTGGGGCCTCGACTGGCGTACGGGGGACGACGGGCTCCGCCGACGCCAGGAGATCCTGCGCGACGGGGGTCTGGCGTTCCTCGACGAGCTCATGGACGAGTTACGCGTACGCCATCTCGGGGCGCCGCCTTCCGCCCGGCCGCCTTCCGCCGGGCCGAGCGAGAGCGGGTCGATCTCCTGAGTGGAACGTTTGGGGGCCTGCCGGATCGGCCAGCTCCCCGCAAACGTTCCACCCACGAGGTCGACCTATGCTTGCGCGATGCCGTTCGCCCCGCGCTGGACTCGATTGCTGATGGTCGTCTCGGCCGCCGGTTTCGCGGCCGCCGCGTACGCGATCCGCGCCGTGACGGACGGGCCGATCGGGCAGTACTCCGGCGCTGCGTTGTCGGGGGCCATCGTCTACACGATCGTGCTCTTCATCCGGCCGACGATCTCCGCACCGGTCGCCGGCTTCGCTGCGATCGCGTACTGCTGGTTCATCGAGTTCGCGCAGCTCACCCCGGTGCCTGCGGCGATCTCCGAGCGCAGCTGGTTCGCCCGGCAGCTGCTCGGCGCCCAGTTCGACCTCGTCGATGTCCTGTGGTATCCGGTTGGCGTGCTGCCGCTGGTCGCAGTGCATTGGTTTCTCCGCGCTCGCACGCGCCCGGTCGCCGACCCTCAGTGATATTTACTCTCGTCGAAGTCAACCGCGAGGTCTGCCGGGGCCCGCATGCGCCACGCGTCGACGACGAGTTCGGTCAGCCGGTCGACGCCGACCTGGGCCAGCCGCACCATGACCAAGGGCATCCCGTCGTAGGACGGTGTGGTGAAGAACAGGTCCGGTTCGCCGAGTAATAGCGCCTGTTTCTCAAGCTCGTCACCGACATACAACACCGCGATGTCGGTCCGGATGACCCGGCGCTTGCCCGGTTCGCGCTCCGGATAGGACCACACGAACCCCTTGTTGCCGACGCGGAAGTCGAAGCCGTCGCTGTCGATCTCCACGACATGCGGCAACGACGACGCGAGCCGCCGTACGTCGTCGGCGTCAGCCATCGATCCCACCTTCCACCGCGATCGGCCGCCAGGTCCGGCCGTCGTCCGCACTGCGATACAGCCTGCCACCGCCGACACCGACTCCGGTCGTCAGCCACACCACACCGTCCCCCATCGGAAACAGGTCTGTGATGGACTCCTCGTCCGGCAGCGGTACGCCGAGCCGCCGCCAGGGTCCGGTCACCTGGCCGGCGACCCACACGTCGTGGCCCGACGCGCTCCAGAGACGGCCGTCGACAGCCCGCACGAGGATGTCGCGATCGACCGCAGCCGGAGAGGTCGGCAGACGATGCGGGCCACTCCACTCGTCACCGTCTCGGGCGTACGCCCAAACGCCTTGCCATGTCGGACCGGGGTTGCGGCGTGATCGCGCCACGGTCCGCAGAGTCAGCAGTTCGCCGGGGTTCGGCCGGAGCACGGGAAACAGCCAGGTCTCGGCGGTGGCTGGCAGGCCCGGCGGGAGTGGCAGTGCCAGCCGTGTCCAGCTTCTACCACCGTCCTCGGTGACGTCGAGCAGATCGGCGCGGTGGCCCTCCTGGGCGACACGCATACCATGCGCGGCATCCGCGAAGGCGAAGTCGACGATCGGCGTACTATCGTCGGCAGCAAGCCGTTCCCACGTCGCACCGCCGTCCCCGGTACGCACAAGGCCCGAAGAGCCGCCGGGAACGTGCAGCCGCAGCCAGGCCTGCCGCGTACTGAGTAAGAAGGCTCCCGCGCCTTGCCGATCCGGTGGCGAACCGAGCGTCCACGACGTTCCGGCGTTGTGCGTACCAGCGAGAATTTGAGCGAAGGACTCCCCTGGCGCGACCGGCCGTCCGTTGATCTGGTTGCGATGGGCCGGCCAGAGGCCGAGCAGACCCGCGGCCTGGTCGGCGTCGAAGGCGCGCAGCGGACCGAGCAGGACGCCGGGCCAGCCCAGTTGGCAGGTCCACGTCGCGCCGCCGTCCACCGTACGCAGCAGCGACGATGTCCCCGCGCCACCGATCGCCACCCACCCGGTCGTCGCCGAGACGAAGGCCGCGGCCTGCACGGGCTGGCCCACCGGCACGGACGGGGCGCCGGCGGCCGCCACTTCGATCGGCGGTGCCAGCGCCGGTACCGGCCGCCACGTCTCCTCGATGCGCACGCAGCCATCTTGCCCTGCGGCTGCGCACGGCACCGTCACTCGAGGCCGAGCACCTTGCGGGTGATGGCGATGATCCGTTCCCGGCTCTCGCCGCCGGCGACGGTCAGCGTCTTGTCGCCCATGATGACGTCGACGAAGTACTCCGGGCCGAGCGGACCGGTCGGACCGCCGAACGACCAGGCGGCGTCCGCGCCGGGGATGTCGACCGGCTCGAGGTTCTCGACATCCGGCCGTGGGCTCGTGGAGACCGTCTTCGAGACGCCGATGACGAGCTGGACCTTGCTCGGTCCGATGTAGGAGCACGCCTGGACGCCGCTGTGGTTGAACACTTCGCGCTGGCCGTAGCCGAAGGCGGCGGCTGCGGCGTCCGGGCAGCCCTGGGGCAGCACGGCCACCTTGCCGCCGGGCCGGACGCTGGTGCCCGGAGCAGCGGTCTTCTCGTCGTCGGGCACGTGATAGTCGACGGGCAGTACGCCGAGGATGGTGACGTCGCGCAGCGCGGTCAACGGCGAGAGCAGACGCTGGATGGCCGGGCCGACTACGCTGCGGATGAACGGCTCGGTCACCTGCTGGATCAGCGTCGGAACGCCCTGGAACAGCAGGCTCGTGACTCGTTCGTGCAGGTCGTCGAGGTCTTTGCGGTGCACCTTGGCCGACAGCTGGACGATGCCGTCCTGCATCAGCTTGCCTTCAGCGACGTCGGGCGGCTCCGGCAGCGTCTGGTAGCGCCACGTCGCCGTCGAGTCGGCGGCCAGTGGGCCGCTGTCGGAGACCTTCACGACCATCGGCCCGGGCGCCTGCTCGAACACCGTCCACGTGACGTCCGCGTCCTTCGGCGTCAGGGACGGCAGCGTCACGCCGGCCACCCGGGCGCAGCCCTCGATCTCCGGCGGCCACTGCTGCGGCTGGTTCGACCCTGCGCGTACGCGCAACGTCATGGTGCCGTCGTGGGCGCTCGCATCCCGGCGCGCGATCCCCGGATCGGGCCGGATGTCGCCGGTCCACGGCTGCAGGAACAACAGGATCTGGGAGGCGACCGCCACGACGCTCGCCACCGTCGCGATCGCGCTGATCACCGGACGCAGCGCGAGATCTACCCCGCCGATGACGATCGCCTTGATCTTGTCGATGCCGAAGTTGACGACTGCTGCGCCGAGATTGCGGATGAACGTCAGCGCGTCCATGAACCATCCGCCCGACGACGTCACGATCTTGATGTGGCCGATGGCGGCGAACACCTTCTCGATGGTCGTATGGATGAAGCCGGTCACGGCTTCGCATCCGCTCACGGCCTGCGCACCGCCGCCGCTACCACCGGTGGACTCCACCGCCGGGGCGACGTCCGCGGCGAACAGCGCCAGGACGATCGTCGGGAACGTGACGTCTTGGTAGTGCGCCCAGTTCTGGGTGCCCAGCGCCTGCTTGGCCAGCTCCGCCTTCGCACCCGGGGCGGTCTGCGCCCAGGCGATGATCAGCAGCGAGGCGGGAATGGGTTTCGCACCGTCGACCATCCTCGGTGTGCTGACCAGACTGTCGACGTCACGGCCACGCAGTCCCGCGTACGCCCACACACCGAGCGCCGCATTAGCCACCTGCTCCCGCAGGAGCCGCATCGGCGCTGCCGGTCGCTTGACCTCCGACAGGGGCTTGGACTCACCGGGACGATAGACGCCGATCCCGGCTGCGGCCAGGCTCTCGGCGTACTGGTCCACAGTCGACTCAGTGAACGCGACAGTGCTCCGTCCCCGGGAGGCCGTCGGCTGGGAGGTGGACGGACCACTCGATCCGCAGCCGGTCAGCACGAGGGAAAGGGCGATGGCAACGCTGTACAACCTACGCATGGCCGACATCGTCGGCACTGGAGCGTCCCGGGCGCATAGGGCGGATGTCCCGGCCGAGCCGGGAATCTCGCGGCGTACCACGCCACATGAGTCGCCGGCCGGATGCGACGGCCTCGTTGTCCTCGCACCCGGCCGGCTCAGGCGACTACGCCGTCAGCGGCCGGCTCTTGTGGCGGTACGCCCCGACGACGGCGTCGAGCGCCAACTTGCCGGGACCGAGGATCGCCACGAGGAAGAACGACCAGCAGAACAGGGCGGCCAGTTCACCGCCGTTCTTGAGCGGGATGAGCGCCGTCGGCTGATGCACGACGAAGTACGCGTACGCCATCGAGCCGGAGCACAGCAGGGCGGCCCACCGCGTACCGAGTCCGAGGAGCACGAGCACCCCGCCGACCAGCTGGATCGCCGCCGCCCACCAACCAGGCCACTGTCCGAACGGGATCGCGGCGGCAGTGCCGCGGGCCCCACCCAGGATGCCGAAGATGGACGCCGCTCCGTGCATCGCGAACAGCAGGCTGACCACGATGCGGAACAGCCCGATGCCGTAGGGACGGAACTGCTCCATCGATTGCCGTGAGTTCATAAAGAATGGGAACGCTCCCACCGTCACAATGGTTCCATCGAACAGAAGCTATTTCCGTGACCATCGTCATATTGACATGAATAATGTGATTAAGATAAGACGGTACGCTGAAGCGGTGATCGTTGCGGTACGCGGACTGTGCGTCGAACGCGGTGGCAACCTGGTCGTGAAGGATGTCAGCTTCGGCGTAGCGCCGGGCGAAGTCGTCGCCTTGCTCGGAGTGAACGGCGCGGGCAAGTCCACCATCTTGCGCTGCCTCACCGGACTGCTGTCGCCGACCGCCGGCGAGCTCGAAGTCCTCGGCAAGCCGCCCACCGCCGATCCCGAGTACTGGCGAGACGTCGCGTACGTGGCGGAGGAGCCGTCCTGGTATCCCGGATTGACCGTGCGCGAACACCTCGACCTGGTACGCGTCACGCACGGATCGGAGGCCGATCTCGACGCGGCCGTCGACGAATTCGGGCTGACCGGCCGGGCCGACGCCACACCGTTGGCTCTCTCCTCCGGTCAGCGGCGGCGGGTCATGCTCGCTGCGGCGCTGCTGCGGCCCAGCCGACTGCTCCTGCTCGATGAACCCGAGCAGACCCTCGACAGTGGATTCCGGGGAGCCCTGGCGCGCCGCCTGGTCGCGTACGCCCAAGGCGGCGGCGCGGTGCTGCTGGCGGCCCACGATCTGGAGTTCGTCGCAGCCTGTGGCGCGCGGCGCCTGATCATCGCCGATCACGCCCTCACCGCCGAATGACCGCCCTCGCCCAAGCGCGGCGGCTGACCCGCGCGCACCGTCCGGCCGGCACCCTGACCGACCGTTACACGCTGTTCTTCGGCCTCGCCGTGGCGCTCGGCCTGATCGCCGCCCCGCTGCTGCCCGTGGTCCGGGGCCTGAGCTCCGGCCAGACGCATCCAGAGCGAGCGGTGCTGGCCGCGTCCATGCTGCTCCTGGCCGTCACCGGCGTTGCACAGGTGGCTCGCGTCATCGGCCCACTATTCCTGCCGCCATCAGATGCACATTGGCTACTACTGACGCCACTACCGCGCAGGGCTGTCCTCACGCGAGTCGCGCTCCTACTGGCACTGACGGCCGCGGTACTCGGAAGCCTCCTCGGCGTCGCGACTCTCGCCGCCGTGGGCACGCCGAACGCGCTGGTCACCGGGGCCGCCGCGACAGCCGGCGCAGCGACCATGCTCACCCTCACCGTCGCCACCGTCCGCTGGCAGGCCTCGCGCGCCAAGTGGCCGCGCATCGTGCTCAGCGCGGCCTTCGTCGTGGGCGAGGGATTCGCCATCGCGTGGGCACTCGGCCTGCGCATGACGCCGGCAATGCCCGCGACCAGCACCGTCGTCATGGCGACCGGCGCGCTGCTCATTCTCGTCACAATGCTCATCTGGTACGCGTGGCGCAGCTTGCGCGATTTCCCGGCGGCCGCGGTGGTCCAAGCGTCGCAGCGCCTCGGGTCCGCCGCGGATGCGACGATCGGCCTAGATCCGTTCCACCTCTCGCTCGTCGCCGAGGACCGCTACTGGACATCCAGGAGGATGCGCTCGCGGGGCTGGCCCCGACTGCGCCCGCAGTGGTTGGCAGCGCTCGCCGACGCCCGCACTCTCGCCCGCCGACCGGGGCGACTGGCCGTCCTCGCCGCAGCCGTCGCCTGGCCAACGTTGTTGGCACTCATGACTTCCGGCCAACACATCGCGGTGATCCTCCTCCTCGGGGCGGGTACGCTTTCCGCTGCCGCCGCAGGCCTGGCGACCCTACGCCGAGACGTCGCCGACCCCTCGTTACGCCGTATGCTCGGCGTCGACCCGGCGGCCGCCGACGCCGCCCGCCTGGCCCTGCCGGGCCTGCTCGGCGGCGGCTGGCTCACCGCCGCCCTGATCTGCGGCACCGTCATGGGCATCCTCCCGCCCGGACCGTGGTGGGCGTTCGGGCCGCTCGCGGCACCGGTCATCGCCGTCGCCGCCCGCCGCTTGGCGCGCCGGGGTCCGATCGACCACACCTCGACGCTGATCGTCATGCCGATGACCGGATCGCAGTTGCCCACCGGATGGCTGTTGTGGTCGTTCAAGGGACTCGACGTCGCAGTTCTCGGCACTCTTCCGGCGCTGCTGGCGCTCGCCACCGCGCGGGTGACCGCTTTCGCGCTATTCGCGCAGCTGGCGTTGAGCGCCCTGGTCCTCGCGGTTGCGCTTCGCTCCCGTCCCTAGGCACGAATCGTCGCCCGTTTCACGGGGTATTTCACCATTTTGTCGTGTCCGGCCGATATTCAATCAGACATCTGGGCATCGGTCGCCGTTGGTGCCTGTGATGAATTCCGCAGTTTTCCGATCCAGCTTCGAGACAGCTTGTAGCCGCCTCTGACCTGCGGTTATCTTCTGCCAGCAATCTTTACGGTTCCCCTCGGAGATCCTTCATGGACCTGTCATACCCCCGTGCGCTCTTCGCGCGCCGCCGTCGCCGGCTTCTTGCGGCGGCTCTCGCTGCAGGCCTTGTAGCGGCCCTTCTTCCGGCCACTGCCTCGTCGGCTGCCGCCTCGATCACAGCGGTCGACGACCCGCAGCAGGCGAGCGCGGCCGCCCGCAGCTCGGGTCATCGGGTCGAGACGATGAAGCTTCGGACGGAGACATCGCAGACGTTCGCGAACCCCGACGGCAGCTTCACGCAGGAGCAGGCGACCGTGCCGCAGTTCGTCCATCGCGCGGACGGTTCGTGGGCGTCCGTGGACACCGATCTGGCCCGGCGCCCTGACGGCGTCGTCGCGCCGAAGGCGACCACGGCCGATCTTCGACTCTCCGACGGCGGAAACAGCCCTCTTGTCACCTTCACCCGTGACAGATCGACTTTCACGCTCGCTTGGCCGACGGCGCTGCCGAAGCCGAGCCTCGCCGGAGACACGGCCACCTACTCGGAAGTCCTGCCCGGAGTGGACCTGACCGTACGCGCGCTGGCAGACGGCTTCACGCACGTTCTGGTGGTCAAGAGCGCCGAAGCCGCCACCCAGCCCGGTCTGGCCGAATTGAAGTACCGGCTTGGCGGCACCGGCGTGCAGATCGCCCCGACCGCGGAGGGCGGCCTGTCCGTCAAAGGCAAGGGCGGCGCACCGCTGATCCAGTCGGGCGGCGCACTCATGTGGGATTCCAACACTAGCGACGCGCCGGGCGGCCGGACCGTCGCCGACGCAGGCAAGGGTGCCGTGGCGGACAAGTCGTCGCATCGTGCTCCCGGCGACCTGGCAGCACGTTCGCAAGCGCACATGAGCGTGGCGAGCGGCGAATTGAAGCTCGCCCCGGATGCTCGGCTGCTGACCGGCGCGCACACCGTCTATCCCGTCTATGTGGACCCCGTGTTCAGCTACTCCAAGTGGGCGTACGCGAACAACACCAACATGACGAACAGCGACGGCAAGGCGTGGGTCGGCAAGGACCCGGTCAACGGCAATATCTACCGCTCGTTCTTCCAGTACTCGATCAGTTCGCTGACCGGGAAGAAGATCACCGCCGCCAACCTGGCCACGACCTTGTGGCACTCGTGGTCGTGCACCTCGACGCCCGCGTCGTTGTATCGCACCAACGGCATCTCCGCGACCCCCCGCGTGAGCTGGTCGTCCATGACCCTGTCGAAGTATCTGGACACGCGGTCCGGTCATGCGAACAAGTCCGGCGGCTGCGGAGCGAACGAGCCGGACATGCCGATGGAGTTCGGCGGGAACCTGCTGTCCGATCTGCAGGCGGCCGCGAATTCCGGCTGGACCACCTACGTTGTGGGTTTGACCGCTCGCAAGGCGGACGGCACGGGCGAGTCGACCACCGATCGATGGAAGAAGTTCATCGTGGCCGACACCAAGCTGGTCGTGACCTACAACTCTTACCCGACGGTGCAGTCCAGCTCGTTGAAGACCAACGGGTACGCCTGTGTCACGGGCGTGAGCCGGCCTCGGCTGGGCGTCGACCCCACGGCTTCGGCGATCGGCGTCGACGCCGAGAACGGCAACGTGACGATGACGTTCCAGCGGGCTCACATCAAGGCCGACGGTACCTACGAGACGATCACACCGCTTGGCACGGTCACGAAGGCGTCCGGTACGGCGGCAACGAAGCAGCTGACCGGGTTATCCGGTGGAAACTCATATGCCTGGCAGGTGATGGCGTCCGATTCCAGCGGTCTGTCCAGCGCTTGGTCAGCCTGGTGCGAATTCACGGTGGACACTTCGGCGCCCACGGTCACGCCTAAGATCACGTCGACGGACGGTCTGGTCCAGGAGTGCCCGGAAGGCTCGCAGGATTGCCCAGGATCGGGGATGCCCGGGCAGACCGCCTCGTTCACGTTCGCGCCGAAGGACCCGGCCGACCCGGCCGACGTCAGCGACATCGTCGCGTACGAGTGGGGCTGGACCGACACACCCACCACTCGGGTCGGCTTCACCCAGGGACAGACCACGACCGTCAAGCTGACCATGCCGTCCCCCCTCGCGGACGACCCCACCTCCGGCGGCGAATTGCGGCTGCGGGTACGCAGCGTGGACGGTGCCGGCAACCGCGGCCCCGTGTACAGCTACCGATTCATGGTCGGGTCCGCCGGGCCTGCGGCGACGTGGCTGAGCTCCTGGGACGACGGCTCCACGGCTAACCTCACCGACGCCACCGGCGGCGGCAAGGACGCCATCAGCACCAACACCGCCTGGAGTGCCACGGCGAACCAGCACGTTCCGGGCGATGCGTCGATGAGCTTCAACGGCACCAGCAGCAAGGCCGCGACGAGCGCCCCGGTGGTGACCCCGTCGCAGAGCTTCACCGTCACAGCGTGGGCCCGAACCACTGGAGCCGACGGCACTTACCGCAACGTCCTGGCTCAGTCCGGTCCGCAGACCAGCCTGTTCGGTCTCGGTATGTCGAGCGGCGGCAAATGGGCGTTCTGGTGGCATCCGACCCTGGACGGGTCGACGGCGACGGTGGTCTCCACCGCCGCGACCGTGAAGCCGAATGTCTGGACTCACTTGGCCGGTACCTACGACGCGGTCGCCAACCAGATCACGCTATACGTCAACGGCGTCAAGGTCGGCACCGCGGCGCTGCCCGCCGGATCGGTCCTCACCGCGGACGGCAGCTTCACGATCGGTCACGGCCGGTACGCCAACGCCGACACCTACTTCTGGAACGGCGACATCGACGACGTTCAGGCTCATAACCGCATCATGAGCCCCGCCGAGGTGGAGGCTGTCGCGCTCGCCGCCGTCGGCCGGTGGCGCATGGACGAGGGTTCCGACCTGTACGCCTACGACGGTGCCGGCTACGGCAGCTGGATGTCCTCTCGGGACATGACCGTCAGCTTGTCCGGGACGGGTGCGAGCTGGACGGCCGACAAGTCCGGCGCGACGGCTTTGCAGACCGACGGTGTCACCGGTTCAGCGCAGACCACCAGCGCTGTCGTCCGCACGAACCAGTCCTTCACGGTATCGGCCTGGGTCAGGCTGGATCGTAAGACCGGGTTCCAAGCCGTCTGGAGTCAGGACGGCGGGCTCAACTCCGCCGCGTACATGCGTTATCAAGACAACTACACCAACGGCATCTGGGTCTTCGGCATGACGAACGCGGCCGACTCCACCGGTGTCCAGGTCGCCGCCTACCAGCAGACCGTCGCGATCGGCACGTGGACCCATCTGACCGGCGTGTACGACGCCACCGCCGGGCAGATGAAGCTCTACGTCAACGGTGTCCTCGGCGGTTCGACCAACACGGCGACCTACACGATGACGTGGGATGGCGGCGACGTCTTCGCCATCGGCCGGATGAAATACCGAGGCAACATCAACACGTACTTCTGCGGGGCCATCGACGATCTGCGGGCATGGCAGTCCGCGCTGACCGCCGACCAGGTCACGCGCGTCTACAACAGCGCGCTGTAATTCCCCGGGCTCGCCGCCACATCCCTGGCGGCGAGCCCCATCTTCGTCTGAGTTCATTCTTCAACCCCTCTTCTGGAGCATCGTGAGCACCAACGCCTCCGCGGTTCGACGCGCCCTGCGCAGGACGCGACGTGTACTGCTGCCCGGCCTGTCGGCCGGTGTGACTGCGACTCTCATCGCTGCTGTCCTCGTGCCGCAACAAGCGGCCGCGGCGGCGTTCGTTCCGCTGAAGCCGCAGGTCGACCGGCAGATTCAAACCGAGGATGTCCCGGCGGTCGCCAAGCGTGCCTCGGACAAGGTCGCCCGGGTGACCGCCGATCCGGCCAAGACTCCGAAGTGGCCGTCCGCGGGAACTGCCCACGTCGAGTTGCCCGCGGCCGGATCGCGCGGCAAAGACGGACGCCCCGCCGCAGCTCAGGCCGGTAGCCTGCCGATCACGCTGCGGCATGCCGATGACGCGACGTCGGCGGCGACCGCTGCCCAGGTCGAGATCCTGGACCTGTCCGCCGTCGGGCGAACCCATCGTCCCGTGACGATGCGAATGACGGTCGACGCCCCGGCGAAGGCGGAGCGTCTGCGTATCAGCGTCGACTACTCGTCCTTCCAGTACGCAGTCGGCGGCGATTGGGCCAACCGACTGCGCCTGGTGAACCTGCCGGAATGCGCGCTGAGCACGCCGACGGCGGCCGAATGTCAGGGCACGCCGCTGTCCAGCGTGAACGACACCACCACGCGCACCGTGTCTGCCGACGTCACGCCGCAGGAGTCGACTGCCGGGGTGGCCGCCACCTCGACGATGCTCCTGGCGCTGACCGCCGGAACCGACGGCGCGAGCGGCGACTACTCGGCGACCTCCCTGACGGACTCGTCGACGTGGACGGCGGGTGGCTCCTCGGGCGCGTTCACCTGGAACTATCCGATGCGTACGCCGCCGGCCGCGGGCGGCCCGAGTCCGCAGCTCGCGCTGACCTACTCCTCGCAGAGCGTGGACGGGCGTACTGCCGCCTCGAACAACCAGCCGTCGTGGATCGGCGAAGGCTTCGACCTGTCCGCGGGTGGCTTCGTCGAGCGCAAATACAAGTCGTGCGGCGACGACATGGGCGGTACCGCGAACAACAGCACCAAGACCGGTGATCTGTGTTGGGGAACCGACAACGCCTTCCTCAACCTGCCGGGCCACTCCGGTGAGCTGATCTACAAGTCGTCCGAGGGTCGCTGGCATCTGCGCCAAGACGACGGGACCCGGGTCGAACGCAAGACGGGCGCGGCCAACGGCGACGACAACGGCGAATACTGGGTCGTCACGACGACCGACGGAACTCAGTACTGGTTCGGCGCGCACCAGCTGCCGGGCTGGAGTTCCGGTAAGGGCGTGACCAACTCGGCCTGGACCGTGCCGGTCTTCGGCAACAACACCGACGAGCCCTGCAACGCGAGCAGCTTCGCCTCGTCGTCCTGCACGCAGGCATGGCGTTGGAACCTCGACTACGTCGTCGACACCTTCGGCAACGCGATGACCTACTGGTACGCCACCGAGGCCAACAAATACGGCAAGAACAACACGGCGAGCGACACGGCCGACTACGTCCGCGGCGGGTTCCTGCAGCGCATCGAGTACGGCCTGCGCTCGTCCAACCCGTTCGGCACTCCGGCGGCGAAGGTGCTGCTCACCGACGGTGACCGTTGCCTGTCGGGATGCGCCACGTTCGACGCCACGCACTGGCCGGACACGCCGACCGACTTGGACTGCACCGGCAGCTCCTGCTCGATCACGACGCCGAGCTTCTACACGAAACGTCGGCTGACCGGCGTCAAGACACAGGTCTGGGACTCCGCGGCGGCGGGGTTCAAGGACGTCGAGTCATGGACGTTCACCCACTCGTTCCCCGATCCGGGAGACACCACGCGAGCGGGCCTGTTCCTGTCGCGCATCTCGCACAGCGGTCTGCGAAACGGAACCGCCACCGTTCCCGACATCGTGATCACTCCCATTCAGCTGCCCAACCGGGTGGACGGCACCGACAACCGCCCGGCGATGAACTGGTCTCGCGTGCAGCAGATCCAGTCCGAGACCGGTGCGCTGACCACCGTCAGCTACACCGGTGCTGATTGCGTGGCGGGTTCCCGGATCCCGGCTTCGCCTGAGACGAACACCTACCGATGCTTCCCCGGCTATTGGACGCCGACCGGGCAGACCAACCCGGTGCTCGACTGGTTCCACAAATACCTAGTCGACACGGTCACCGTCACCGACACCACCGGTGACACCGACACGTACGCGGCGTACACGATCAAGCGCTACCAGTACCTCGGCACGCCCGCGTGGCACTACACGGACAACGACGGGCTCACGAAAGCCAAGTACCTCACGTGGTCCGACTATCGCGGTTACGAGCGGGTCCGGACCCTGGTCGGCGAGCCCGGCGAGCAGAGCATGAGCGAGACCCGGTACTTCCGCGGCATGAACGGCGACCACCTGTCGTCGGGAACGCGCGCAGTCTCCGTCAGCGACTCGAAGGGTGGCAGTGTCGTCGACGACGACGTGTTCGCGGGCATGACCCACGAAGAGATCACCTACGCCAACACCGGCGGCACCGCTGAAGTCGACGGGACGATCAACACCCCCTGGAAGTCGTCGGCGACGGCCACCCGGACGGTGAACGGCGTCAGCAGCTCCGCGTACCTGAGCGGGATCAGCGACACGGTCGCTCGAACCACGCTTGCCGCCGGCGGCGAGCGGACCACCCGGACTCACACCAGCTACGACGGCTACGGCATGGTCACGCAGGTCGACGACGAGGGCGACGTGGCCGTCACCGGCGACGAGACCTGCGAGAAGACGACGTTCGAACCGCGTAACACCACCGCCTGGATCGTCGACGCTCCCCAGGAGCAGCAGACGTTTGCCTTGCGCTGTGGCCAGACAAGCGACCCGGCGACCCTGACCGAGAACGACATCGTCTCCGACACCCGGACCAGCTACGACAACCACGCGTACGGCGTCGCCCCGAGCCAAGGCGCCGCCACGCTCACCGAGCGGCTGAAGTCCTACAACGCCGGGGTCAAAGCGTTCATCACCGACACCAAGTCGGCGTACGACGCCCAAGGGCGGGTGATCGACACCTGGGACGTCTTCGGCAACCACAGCTCCACCGCGTACACACCCACTACCGGTGGGCCTCTGACCAAGACGGTTACGACCAACGCTGCGGGGCACCCGATCACCACCGATCTGGACCCCGCGTACGGGTCGCCGACCTCAACGACCGATGCGAATGGGAACAAGACCGACCAGGCGTACGACCCGCTCGGGCGGCTGACCGGTGTCTGGCTGCCAGGCCGGGTCAAGGGCACCGACATCGCGAACTCGGCGTTCACCTACACCGTCTCGAACACCGCACCGTCTGTCGTCGCCACGACGAAACTGACTCCGAACGGTGGCACTCTGACCACCTACTCGTTGCTCGACTCGATGCTGCGTACGCGACAGGAGCAGAAGCCGGAGGGATACACCACCGGCGGCCGAATCATCACCGACACGTTCTACGACACCGCCGGCCGAGTCGCGAAGACCTGGGGTCCCCAGGCTGCCGACGGTGCTCCGTCGGGCACGCTCGTCGGCAACGGGCTGACCGACGCCCTCATCGACACGATCAACATCACCAAGTACGACCCGGCCGGACGCACCATCGCGTCCATCTACTCCAAGGCCGGAACCGAGCAATGGCGTACCACGACCACGTACGAGGGCGACCGGACGAACGTGACCCCTCCGGCGGGCGGCACCGCTACCACGACGATCACCGATGCGCGGGGCAACACGGCCGCGCTGCGGCAGTACCACGGTCCGGCGCCGACCGGCGCGTACGACGAGACGGCCTACACCTACAACCGTAAGAACCAGCTCACCAAGGTCACCGACCAGGCTGGGAATCACTGGGACTTCGGTTACGACCTGCTCGGTCGCCAGACAAGCGCAACCGACCCGGACAAGGGCACGACGACCACGACCTACGACGACGGCGATCGAGTCGAGACGGTCAAGGACGCCAACGGTGAAGTGGTCGCCTACACCTACGATGTCCTGGGCCGCAAGACCAGCCTGCGCGACGACAGTCCTACGAGCACGAGCAAGCGTGCGGAATGGACCTACGACACCGCGACCGGCGGCAAGGGCCAGCTCGCCTCATCGTCGCGATGGGTCGGAACGAACGAGTACAAGACCACTGTCAACGGCTACAACGTCAACAGCCAGCCCACGGGCAAGACGATCTCGATTCCGTCGTCCGAGCCCAGCGGCATCACCGGCACGTACGCCTACACGTACACCTACCGCGTAGACGGCAGCCCGGCGACGACGCGTACGCCGCTGGCCGGCGGCATCGCCGCCGAAACCCTGACGACGACGTACAACGATCAGGGCGCCGCCGCGCAGTTGCAGACGTCCATCGGTGCCACCACCTACGTCAACGGCACCACCTACACTCGCTACGGCGAGCCGACCCTCATCAGCCGCCGCAACGGAACCGGAAAGGTCGTCCAGACCGGCCTCTACTACGAGACCGGTACGCGTCGCCTGATCGAGAGCCACTCGATCCGCGAAACGAGTCCGACCAACCTGACCGACGCGTTCTACACCTATGACGCGACCGGCAACATGACCAAGATTCGCGATGTCGCCAGCAGTGGTCCCGACGACTACCAATGCTTCAGCTACGACTACCTGCGTCGGCTCAACGATGCCTGGACTCCGGCTGACGGCAACTGCGCCACCGCGTCGTCGGCGAGCGTCCTCGGCGGTCCGGCACCGTACTGGCTGACCTGGACGTTCGACGCCACGGGCAACCGCGCGACGCAGGTCGACCACACGGGCGCCAACGGTGCGGCGACGACGACCTACACGTACCCGACCGCAGGAGCGTCCCAGCCCCACACGCTGCTCGGCACGTCCACCACCGACTCCGCAGGCACGAAGACCGCGGCGTACTCCTACGACCCGGCGGGCAACACCACCAAGCGCCCGGCGACCGGCGGCGGCGACCAGACACTCACCTGGGATGCCGAAGGCCACCTCGCGACCAGTACCGACGCCGCCGGGGCAACCAGCTACGTGTACGACGCCGACGGCAACCGACTGCTGCGCAAGGACCCGGCAGGCACGACCCTCTACCTCGACGGGCAGGAGGTCCGCCGCACCACCGCTGGAACCGTCACCGGCATCCGTTACTACAGCCACACCGGAACCCTGATCGCCCAGCGGACGAACGCGGGACTGACGTGGGTGATCACCGACCGCCAGAACAGTCAGCAGATCACCGTCAACGTCTCGACCCAGGCGTCGGTCCAGCGCCGCCAGACCCCCTACGGCACGGTCCGCGGAACCAACGCAGCCTGGGCCAACGACAAGGGATTCGTCGGCGGCACCAACGACAACACAGGTCTGACACATCTCGGCGCCCGCGAGTACGACCCGGCCATCGGCCGCTTCATCAGCGACGACCCGATCAGCGACCCCAACGATCCTCAGCAGATCAACGGGTACGCGTACTCGCACAACACGCCGGTCACCGCATCGGACCCGAGCGGACTGCG
Organism: Hamadaea sp.; assembly: GCF_013362815.1. Lineage (GTDB taxonomy): Bacteria > Actinomycetota > Actinomycetes > Mycobacteriales > Micromonosporaceae > Hamadaea. The sequence goes on from NZ_JABFVK010000102.1 coordinate 21,046, forward strand.
TGACTGCGACTTCGCAGACTGCGACGCGTACGGCAACAACAACGACACCACCGCCGCCAGCAACTCGTATCTGAAGCCAAGCGGCGGCAAGGCAGGTGGCGGTCGCAAGACTCAGCAACAGCAAGACGAGGACGAGCAGCTCTATTACGCACGGAAGAACCATCGTGATTACCTCGCCGCGCTCCACGCCACCCAAGCGAGGCAGCAGCAGATCGCCGCGCAGAACGCGGCCGCTAAGCAAACTCACCACAGCTGGACCGACTTCTTGACGACCCCGACCTGGTCTCTGATCGCCCAGGACAAACTCGGATGGAATTGCACCTTCGGGAATGACCTGTGCTGGCTCGACGACTGGGGTCAATTCAAGGACCATGCCTTTGTCGAGGGCTCAGTCTGCGCAATTTTCTGCCTACAGGGCGTGATGAGCCACGGCCGCGTCGATCTGAATCTAACCATGCTGGGGTCACCCGGCCCGGCCGGAGGCGTCGGATTCACCAGCGCAACGCCATCGGAGATGGGAACTGGAAGTTACGGGACATGTGTCACACCCGGCGTTGGGCTGTGCTACCTAGGAGGCCCGCGCTCCGAGGGCGGCGTCTACCATGGCCTTGAGGCTCAAATGGGCTGGCGACTCAGTGCCGCTTACGGCGGTGGCGGCGGCGTCTCTCTCTGGCACACGAATTGGAGTCTTTGGTGATGATATCAACTGCCGTCATGTCGGCATCGACATTAGCGTCAGGTGGCGATTCGCTAGTCTCCGGCCCGGTTGGCTCTATCGTGCTTGCAGTACTAGCCGGCGGCGCGTCGATCGCCTTGGGGATATGGTTTCTGCGACTCAGAAGATCCATTGAGTCTATGACGCCTGAGGAGCGGGCTAATCATCCCTACAACGAAGGATTCATGGGCTTTTCAGGCGTCGGTCTCAGCATGAAGAAGCCCTATATGGCAACCGTCCAGGGGATCGTCATCATTTGTTTCGGCATCATGATCTTGATCGGGATTCCATTGGCGGAGCTACTTGTCAAATAGCGGGGGACCAACACTGACGGTAGAAGTCCGTCGTATTCGCGGCCTTAGTAGAACGACTCGCATTTCGTGGAGCCAGGTCGTCGATATACGCCCACCAGGGCCACCGGTAGCGTTGACTGTATCTGCGCCCACGATTGTCCGTCGGCGGTCCGGCAAAGGCAGACGAGATCGTTGCATTGAACGAGGTTGGCGGCTATGGCCTCTTTCATCGAACTAATCGGAAGGCAGATCGGGCGTACGACGGATTGATCGAAGGTTGGAACAAGTGGTCGTCTGATACCGCGGCTATTGGATGGCGCGGAAGGTAACGCAGACACGGTTACGGTTGCAAACTTACGTAGCGAGGAACGCATGACCGTGACCTGGATGTTGCCGACGGTAACAGTCTGAGGGAGCATGAACACATATCGGCGACTGGCTGCGAGCTCAAGATATGTGCCGAGGATGAGGTGCTAATGAATCCGATACCACTCATTGCATCGGCCATCATGTTTGTCGTAGCATTCGTGTCGATTCGCAATCCAGACGGAGTCCGGTCCTGGATGAGAAATAGGTCCATTGGGATCCTCCCTGCTGCCGTTCGGGAGTCAGCAGAGAGCATTGCTCCAGTAATTTTTGCGATCATCGGAATTTTCCTTGGATTAGGATTCTTGGCAGCCTTCGTTATGCCGTTGCTCAGTCAGTGAGAGGATTTGTCGCGTGATCCACCGTCAAAGCAGGTACACGGTGGCGGCGACGTTGAATTGGATAGCACTAGTGCCGTTCGTAATCGGTGGCATCGGTCTTGTCTTCTTGACAGAGGTCAACCGGGCGCTGTGCGGCGGGATGATCCTGTCTCCCCTGATCCTGCAACTGACCGCCTTGGCGCTGCATCGACGGCGAACGGATAACCCGGAGAGATGATTATTGGCTCATCACCGACCATTGCTCGGCTTCTCGGAGACGGGCACCCGGCCGTGTTCAGCAGCCCGCTGGCCGGCGCGATACTCGGAGTTCTCGCGTCGGCCTTCTTCATAAGCATTGGCGTCGCGTTCCTGCAGTGGGCAAAGAAGATCCGGCAGATGAGCCCGGAAGAACGGCGGAGTAATCCACGAAACGAAGGCATCCTCGGCGTCAGCGCTGTCGGGTTCAGCCTGAGACATCCATGGTTCGCTGTGGCTCAGGCCTACTTCGCCTTTGCTTTGGCTGGCTTGGTTCTGATGCTCACCGCCATATCGACCATCCAGGCAGTCGCCTGATCGGATGCCAGTATGTCAATCAGGCGCACCTGGCGCTCGTGGCAAGGCAGACGAGACGGTCACATTGAACGAGGTTGGCGGATACGGCCTCCCTTGTCGAACCGACCGGAAGGCGGATCAGGCGTACCACGGATTGATTGAAGCCCGGAACAAGTGGTCGTCAGACACAGGAGCCTATGGAGGGCCCTGATGCAGATCACGGTTACGCATGCTTCCGGAGGCTCGGGAGGCATGCGTAATCGTGATCTGCATGGATGGTGCGGTCCGTCAGAGCAGATCGCGCACGTGATCATGTGAGCAGGCGGAGCAGCCGGAGCCCTGTGCGTACGAGGCCGCGTAGCAGGAACGTCGTCGTCGCGGCCATCAAAACAAGAGCCGCCACGCCGGCAACTCCCGGAGCACTGAGCACCCCGGCGTCGCGTACAGCGTCGACGGCCATCGTGGCGATCCGGTACATCGAGGGCACGCCGTACGCCGCGAAGTACCAGACCGTCCAGGTCACGCCCGGGAAGTACAGCAGTAGGTAGATCCGCGCGCAAACGAGGTCGCGGCGGCCGACGGACGACAGCAGCGCCAGGTCTTCCGGGGTTGCGCGGCGGATCGCGCGCCGGGCCAGCGCGCCCTTGGTGTCCCACAGGTTCCGGCAGCCGGTCACGGCCACGAACAAGGCATAGACGTCGGTACGCATGTAGACCTGAAGCTGGACGACGATCCCGGTGGCCTTGAGGAACAACAGCGCTTTCAGCAGATGGGCGATCGGCGACGAGGGGTCCGACGGCCACGACAACTGCACCACCGCGAGGACGCCGACCGTCGCAGCGTCCGACAGCATCCCCGCGAGCAGCGGCACAATTCTGTCCCGGCGAGGCAGGCCCCACAGCGTCGTCAAATCCGTCTGGTACGCGAGATTCAGCAACCGGCGGCTGATGGTCACCCGGCCGCGGACGCCTTTGGCCGCAGCCGCGAGAAGATGTGCCACCTCGTGCACCAGACCCGACGCCAACCCCAGGAACGTCACGGCGACCAGGCTCACGAGAGGCACGGAGCTCACGATCAGATCCGTGTACGCGAGCCGCAGCGACGGCGTGATCACCATCGCGACGACGGCAGTGATCGCGAGGGACGACTGCACGGTGAGTCCGACCTTGCCGAACAGGAGGCGGCCGGCGATCACCTGCCAGCGAGCGGGCTTGGGTTCCGAGACATCGGCAGAGGTCAGGACTCCTGCCGCGGCCAGCCCATCGAGGAAGCCTGCGACGTCCACCGGTTGACCGGCGAACTGCTCGGCTCGGGCCGTGCACTCCTCGACGTCGGTGCCCTCCTGCAGCCATCGCATGACCTGGCCGCCGATCTCCGGCACGATCACGTACTCGCCGGTGCGCGCGTTGCCGAGCACGTATCCGTCGCCGTCGCGAACGATGCTGACACCGGTGAACCGGGCCGCCTGCCGGTCGTCCAGGGTGGTCATCCGGCACCGTCGCACAGCAGGCACTTCGGATGACGAGACCAGGACGACCGGGAGGTGGTCATGCCGTCGGCCAGTTCGATCACGTTGTACGCAGCCGCGGCGACGGGCGGATCGGTATGCGTGACGTATCGCATGGCCTCCATCGCCATGAGCCCCGAGAGGATCTGCGCGACCGGACCGGTCGCCCGGTTGACGCGGGGCGGATCGATGAAGACGCCGTCCCGCAGTTCGACCGGCAGCTCGGCGGCCTCGTCCGCGCGGTTCAACTCCAGGCACTGACGGCACGGCGTACGCCCCGGCCACACCGACCAGTAAGACAATGTCGAGTACGCGAGCCCGCCCGCGACGAACGGTATGCCCACGGCGAAGCAGACCTCGTTGATCATCAGATGCAGATCGGGTGGCGAGTCGGCGGCGCAGACGACGACGTCACAGCCGGTCGCAAGGTCCTGAATGGACTGCACGTCGGTGACGCGGCGGTTGACCGGCGTCACGCGCGTCCCCGGCGAGTAGCCCGCCACCCAGTCCGACGCCGCCAGCACCTTGGGCCGGCCCAACGCCGACAGCCCGTAGACGAACTGGCGGGCGAGGTTCTTGACCTCGACGATGTCGTCGTCGACGAGGACGATCTCCCCGACACCCAACCCGGCCAGAGCCTGCAGTACGCCGCTGCCCAACCCGCCCGCGCCCACCAACAGCACCCGGGCGCGGGCCACGGCGGTGTGGATGTCGGCGCTGCTGCGCTGCAGGCTCGCGAAGAGGTCGTAGAACCGCAGGTTGCTCTGGTGGCGTCGGCGGACGTCCTCGTCGAGCCGGTCGTCGCCGTCGGCGTCCGCCAAGACCTCCAGGCCGTCGAGGTGAGCCAGCGCGGCTGAGACCTCGGCGTCGCTCACCGAGACGCCGCGCTCCGACAACGCACCGGGCAGCTCCCCGACCGTATGCCTGCCCTCGGCCAGGACCTGCAGCAAGGTCGCGACCGAACCGGTCGGGTCGTCGAGATACACACGTTCCAGCGCCCGCCGGCAGATGATCACCTGCGATCCGGCGCGTTGCACGATGATCGACTTCAATCGGGGCCGTTCCACCTGCGCGTCCTTTCGCCGAGGTCTTCCCGGTGCCTGCGTGGCTGCGGCATGGGTGCGGTGGGTGACCCGGCTGGCACCGGGTCACCCACGACCGCTACGCGAGCTGGTCGTCGCGATAGTGGATGTAGGTCGGCTCGATGCGCTCGGCCTTCACGATGGTGATCGTCATGCGGGATGCACCTCCTCGGTCCGTCGAGGGGCCGATCTGTCGGCCCGGACCGAGAGTCGGCGACCGGGTTCACAGCCCGATCACCGTTTGGTCACACCGGGCGTTGATCATGAAGGTGGGTGCGCGACACGCCGGACTGGCGGGACCATAGGTTCATGATCAACGCGGAGGTCGGGTGGGGGTCAGACCCAGGGGACGAGGGGTGGCACGATGCGGCCCTGGTGGGCGGCGGCGAGGCGTGCGAGCCAGCTGGCGACGCCGACCGATCCCTGCATGAATCCGGGCTCCGGCGGCAGGTCGGGCGGTGTCGCGGTGTGCTCGAAGTTCGACCAGGTCACCCCGTCCGGCGTGGTCAGCGCGCGGTCGAGCACGTCGGCGGCTAGCCGATCGCACCAGGTCAGATACTTCTCGTCGCCGGTCGCCTCGTGGCGATTCAGCAACAGCTGGCCCACGCTGGCGGTGCCGCAACAGCGGGCCACGTTGTCCCAATAACCCGGGTAGAGCCGCTCAGGAAGTCGACTATCCTCGATCGCCTGGAGACACGCGTCGATGGCGTACTGCCATTGTGGGTGCGGCGCGATCTCGTTGAGCAGCAGAAACAGCCGGATCGTGCCGGTCGGTCCGTGGCACCAGCCGAACGCCACGCGCTGCCGTTCCGGCTGCGGCGGGATCACCACCGGAACAGCCCATCCGGTCTCGTGGTCACCCAGCTTCACGATCGTCCGGGCACCGGCTACCGCCGCGTCGATCAGTTCCGGACGATCGCTCGCCCGGCCGGCCATGCCCAACGCGTACGCCACGCCGGCGGTGCCGTGGGAGAAGTTCGGTGTCAGCCGCTCCCGACCCGCGACGGCCCGCCATTGCAGTCCGTCCGCAGTGGACTCAGCCGACGCCGCCAGCCGGTCGGCCAAGACGTTCGCCGCCACCGTCACAGCCTCGTCCGCCGATTCCAGCAGGGTCAGCAGCGTGCCCGCATCGCCGAAAATGATGTCGGTGTACCGCTGCGGGTCCGGCTCGTCGTTCAGGATCCGCCCGGCGATCTGAGCCCGAACGTGAGCGGCCGCCGCGTGGCTGGCCGCATCACCGGAAACACCCGCCCACGCCTGCAAAGCCGAGGCGACGCCGGCCCAGCCGGTGAACAGTCCGTCGTTGCTCATCCGGCCGTGATGGGCGAGATGAACGAGCCGCCCCCGGGCCGCGTCCGCGATGTCGCCGACGTCGAGCCCCGCCAGGGTCGCCTCAGCCGCAGCGAGCAGTACGCCCGCAGTGCCCTTGTAGAGGTAGTCGACCGGCTCGTTCCCCTCGCACCAGGCCTTTCCGCCGTCCGCATCGGTGGCCTGGGCCCGAATCCAATCGAATGCGCGGCGCGCGGCGTACTCCCCGTCCATGACCCCAGAACGTACGCCATCCACAGCCCGATCCGTGTCAAAGTCGGGAGGCGAAATGACACGGATCGGGCTGTGGATCACGCAGCCGTATTACAACCGGATCGGGAGGGGCGACGCACCGACGGACGACGCTTCCACCGCTGTGCGTACCTTCGTGGTGAAACCGGCCTTGGACACCGTGAGCGTGTAGGTGCCCACGGGCGCTGTGATGCGGTAGTAGCCCGCGGCGTTGGTCGTCGCGGTGAGCCCGCCGCCTGCGTCGACCGTGGCTCCGGCGATCGGCGTGCCGGTGGTGGTCGTGACCCGGCCGATGATCGACGGGCCGGTGATGGCCGCGGCACCGGTGGTGACGGTGATGACGGTGTAGGAATGGGCCGGGAAGGTGTAGTCGAAAGTGGACCCGACACCGGTGATGGTGCTGGTGGCGGTCTGGATTTGAGTCGGCGACTGCCAGGTGTTCTGATCGAGGTAGCCGGCCGAGTCGACGGTGGCGACGCTCGCGGTGGAGGCGATCGTGCCTGCGCCGGTGAGGTTGACGGTCGAGGTCTGCGCAGCCGAGGGATCGCGGTTGATCACCGAGAGGTAGAGCTTGGTGCCGTCGGCCGAGCGGGTCGTGGTGATGTCGAGCATCGGTACGCCGCTGCGAGCGGGCAGGTTGCCGAGCGCCGGCGTGTTGTAGGTCGGGCCGGTGAGGGTGGTGCTGAGCAGCAGCGGCCCGTGTTGCGTGGCGGCGAGTTGCTGCGCGAGGTAGCCCGGCGTGACGAAGGTGCCGCGGTTGGCCAGCCGGATCGCGGAGCCGTCCCAGAAGTTGACGAGAGCGGATGCGCCGTTGAGTTCGTTGGCGTCCGAGCGGCGCATGAAGAGGTTCAGCAGCCCGGCTTCTTGGAGCGCGCCTTCGAGCGTACGGGTTCGGCGGTGCTCTTCATTGAAATACATCGCGTTGTGTTCGGTGACGGCGAGTTTGATGTCCCGTCCGCCGCCGCTGGCCAGCAGGGTGTCGGTCGCGGTGGCCATGCGGTCGCCGATGACCGCCGGCGCGCCGACCGACGCCTGGTAGACGGTGAGGTTGTCGTAGTTCGCCGGCAACGGTTGCGGGCTGTAGTAATGCACCGACAGGTGGTCCGTCCGGCTGCCTGAGGTGCCGAGCACTGTCGTGTTCCAGGTCTGATCGTTGTTGGTTCCGTCGCCGCCTTCGGCGATGAACGCGATCGTGGAATCCTTGGCCGCCATGGCATCGCGGTAGGTGTTGTAACTGGCCGCGTAGTTCGCTGCGGTCGTCCAGCCCGGCGTCCAGGAACCCCACACCTCGTTGCCGATCTCCCAGGTGCGTACGTTCCACGGGGTGCTGCGGCCGTTGGCGGCCCGCTGCGCACCATAGGTCGTTGCCGTGCTGCCATTGGCGTACTCGACCCAGTTGGCCGCCAGCGTTGGAGTGCCACGGCCCCAGTTCACGTTGAGATACACCGGGATGCCGAGCGCCTCACCCAACGCCAGGATCTCGTCCGTGCCGACATCGTTCGTCAGCCACAGCGCATCCCATTGGTTGTAATGCATCGGCGGACGGCTGTCCCGAGGACCGATGCCGTCGGTGAAGGTGTAGCTGTCGGCGATGATGCCGCCGGGCCAGCGGATCGCGCCGGGCTTCAACGCGGTCAAGGCGTCGACGAAGTCCTTGCGCCAGCCGCCGAGCGTCACCTCCGCCGCGTTCAGCGGCATGACACTCACCATGTCTATCCACAATGTACCTGTCCCGGCCGTGCCGAGGAACAGCTTGGCGTACGGGTCGGTGGTCGTGGGGGTCACGGTCGCGGTGAACTTCGTCCACGCGCCGGTCACTGAAGAAAACGTCGTGGTCGCGTACGCGGGATAACTCGCGCTGTCCCCCACATCCGGTCCCAGGGTCACGGTCACCGGGCTGCTCAAGGCCGTCTGCTTCAGATAGGCACTGATCTGATACGCACGACCGCCGGTCACGGCGATGGCGCCCTGGCTGATGCCCTTGCGGCCGGTGGTGTGCTGCGTGACGTCGATACGCTGGGCGTACGTGCCGTTGAAGCCGGCTCGGTCCTGGCTGTAGACGGCCTGATCGGCGTACCCGTCTTCGGCCCAGCCGTCGGTACGCCACCAGGTGAGGTAGTCCCACTTGGTGACCGAGGTGCCCCAGCCGTAGAGGAAGGCCGAGTAGTCCCCGTTCGGCACCGCTGTCGTCGTGATGCTGTACGCGAGCCGCCCGTTGGCGAAGAAGTTCACCGTACGCGAGCCGCCGGTCCACTTGCCGACCTCGACTCGCAGGACGACCGGGAGGCTGACGGCCGGACCGGTCCACGGAGTGACTCCGTCGCCGAAGACCCGCAGGGTGCCCGCTTCCACGCCGAACTCGATGTACTTGGTGAAGTCGCCGCGGCCGCTGCCGCCGTAGATGTTGAGCAACCCGTTGGTGCCGGTCATCGAGTCCAGCTTGGCCTCGACCGTGTAGTCGTAGACGTCGCCTTCGGAGACCGGCTGCGACATGATCCCGTATCGGCTGTTGGCCGCGCCGTTGATCACCATCTGGCTGTTGGACATGCTCGACGTGCCCCAGCCGCCGGCCAGCGTGGAGTTCGTCCACGCGCCGCTGATCCCGGGTCCACCCTCGAAGTGGTTGTCCCAGCGGTCGTTCATGTGCACTTGGCGTACGCCGATCGAGTCCCAGGTGGTCGTCGAGGTGCCCCAGCCGTAGAGGAACAGCCGGAAGTCGGGCGCGGGCACGTCGAAGCGCGTCCACAGCTCGTGGACCCGAGTGCCGTTCACGAAGAAGCGGAACAGCCGCCCGTTCGACCAGTACGGGCTGACCTGGACGGACAAGGTGGCGGGCAGGCTGACGGCCGAGCCGGTGAAGTTGCCGGTGCCGTCGCTGGTGAAGACCTTGGCGACACCGCCGTCGATCCCGAACTCCATGAACTTCGTGAAGTCGTTCGCCCCGGCACCGCCGTAGATGTTGAGCAGGCCGTTGGTGCCGGCGATGCCGGTGAGCCGGGCGTCGATCGTGGTCCAGTCGGTCGAGCTGTTGCGGATGTAGTCCGACAGCACGCCGTACCGGGAGTTCGCGCCGCCGGTGATGGTCAGCGCGCCGCTGCCGACCGCCACCGATCCGTTGGTCGCGCCCTCGAGCCGGGTGGTGGTCCAGCGCGGCGAGAGGGTGCTGCCGTCGAATCCGTCGTAGGTGCCGTCCGGTGTCATCGTGAGGTAGTCGGCGGTGACCGTCCCGGACCACCCGTAGAGGAAGGCTCGATAGCCGCCGGGCAACCCGGTGAAGCCGGTCATCGTCCGCACAAGCGTGCCGTTGTAGTAGAAGTTGAGCGTACGCGCGCTCCCGCCGAGCCCGGAGACGTCGACTCGCAGGGTGGCAGGCGTCGTGGCGGCTCCTCCGGTCCAGGCGGGCTGGCCGTCGGCGAAGACCTTGAGGACGCCGCCTTCGATGGCGAACTCGGCGAAGTGGGTGAAGTCGCCGGCTCCGGCTCCGCCGTAGATGTCGAGGATGGCGTTGGTCCCGGTGTAGGAGACGATCTTCGTCTCGACGCTCCAGGTGGCGTACCGGTTGTCCGGGATCGGGTTGCTCATGATGCCGAACCGGCCCCCGGTCGAGCCGGTGACCGCGACCGAGCCGCCGGACACGGTGACGGTGCCGGCCGGCGCGGTGTCGAGGCTCATCGGCGTCCACTTCGATCTGTCCAAAGCGGACCCGCCGAAGCCGTCGTAGAGGGTGGACCGCTCCGCGGTCACCTGGTCCCGCTCGAACGAGCGGTCGGTGACGCGTTCGGCCCACGCGCCGTTCATGTCGTCGGACGCCCATTCCATCATCTGGCCGGTGACGCCGGGCTGGACGACGCCGACCGGAGCGCTCGCGTCGACGGAGATGACATTGGCTCCGACTGCGGCCGCGGGCTGGGGAACGGCCGCGACCGCGGCGACGAGGCCGATGACGGAGAGGATGCGCAGAAGGGGACGGTTCATTGCGACTCCTTCGCTGGGGTACGCCTGACGGTCAGGCGGTGGGGGCGAGGCGCAGCATGGTCCAGGAGACGGGCGGGAGCGCGGCGGTGAGCTCGCCGTCGGTCAGCGTGTGTTCGGTGCTCGTACGCGGCTGGACCCGGTCGGGGTCCTCGGCGTTGTTGGTGTGCAGCAGTTCGGCGGAGTCGCCGCCGAGCACGACGTGTTCGACGACGCGCAGGCCCGGAAGCGCCCGTAGCTGCGCGGTGAGGTTCACCGGCTCGGTCTCGCTGCGGTTGAGGGCCAGCACGGTGAGCTGGCCGGTTTCGGGATCGTGCGTCGCGACGACGTCGGCGACGGGCACATCGCCGTGACGGGCGGTGTCATAGCTCGGCGTACGCGGTTCGGCCCGCAGGACGGTGCCGCGTGCGTACCGGGCGGTCAGTGCGAACGGGTGGAAGATCGTCTGTCGCCAGGCCGGGCGGTCGGACTCGGCCCGGATCGGGGCGATGATGTTGACCAGCTGGGCGAGGCAGGCGACCCCGACCCGGTCGGCGTGCCGCAGCAGGCTCATCAGCAGCGAGCCGACCACGACGGCGTCCTCGACGGTGTACTCGTCCTCGATCAGCCGGGGAGCTTCCGCCCACTCGAGGTTGGTGTAACCGGCGAACCGGCTCTCGTACCAGATGTTCCACTCGTCGAACGACAGCTGCAGCTTCTTGCGAGAGCGCTTCTTGGCGGCGACGTGATCGGCGGTGGCCACCACGCCGTCGATGAACCGGTCCATCGCCAGTCCCGAAGCGAGGAACGAGGCGCGGTCGTCCTCGTGCTTCTCGAAGTACGCATGGAGTGAGATGTAGTCGACGTGATCGAAGGTGTGGTCGAGGACGGTCGCCTCCCACGCGCCGAAGGTCGGCATCCGGTCGTTCGAGCTGCCACAGGCGACCAACTTGATGCTGGGATCGACCTGCCGCATGGCTTTGGCGGTCTCGGCGGCCAACGCCCCGTACGCGTCGGCGCTCTTGTGGCCCACCTGCCACGGGCCGTCCATCTCGTTGCCGAGGCACCAGAGTTTGATGCCGTAGGGGTCGGCGACACCGTGACTGCGCCGTAGATCCGACCAGTAGGTGCCGCCCGGGTGGTTGGCGTACTCGAGCAGGTCGCAGGCTTCCTGAATGCCCCGGGTGCCGAGGTTCACCGCCATCATCGGCTCGACGGCCGCCCGCTGGGCCCACGTCATGAACTCGTTGAGCCCGAACGCATTCGTCTCGACCGACCGCCACGCCAAGTCCAACCGGCGCGGCCGGTCGGCGACCGGGCCGACGCCGTCCTCCCAGCGATAGCCGGAGACGAAGTTGCCGCCGGGATAGCGCGCGACCGTGATGCCCAATTCGCGGACGAGCTTGAGGACGTCGGCTCGCAGCCCGTCGGTGTCCGCCTCGGCGTGACCGGGTTCGAACACGCCGCCGTAGACGCACCGGCCCATGTGCTCGACGAACGAGCCGAACAGGCGCGGGTCGACCGGCGCGATGCCGAAGGCGGGATCGAGGGTGACGGTGCAGGTGAGCACGGCGGTACTTCCCATCTGATTGCGGGTTGTCATCACTTCAGTCCCGGTCACTTCAGTCCCGTGGTGGCGATGCCCTGGACGAAGAAGCGCTGGGCGACGAGGAACGCGACGGCGAGCGGGGCGAGCGAGATCGCGGCCCCGGCCATCAACGCGGCGTGGTCCACGCCGGACTGGCTGGAGAACAAGGTCAGCGCGGACGGCAGTGTCCGCATGTCGAGGGTGCTGGAGACGACCAGTGGCCATAGGAAGTCGTTCCACAGGGCCATGAACTGGATGACGAACAGCGACGCCAAAGCCGGCTTCGCCAAGGGCAGAACGATGCGCCAGTAGATCTGGAAGCTGTTCGCCCCGTCGATGTGCGCGGCGTCGTCGAGCTCGGCGGGCAGCGTACGGAAGAACTGGCGGAGCATGAAGATGCCGAGCGCACTGGTGGCCCGGGGGATGATCAGGCCCTGGAACGTGTTGAGCCAGCCCAGATCGAACAGGGTCAGGAATACCGGGATGATCGTGACCTGGAACGGAACCATCAGGGTGGCCAGGATGACGATGAAGATCGCCTGCCGTCCCCGGAACTTCAAGCGGGCCAGGGCGTACCCCGCAAGGGAGTCGAGGAACACCAGCAGGATCGTCGTGCCGCCCGCGAACACGAAGGTGTTGAAGGCCAGCCGGGCGAACGGCAGCTGAGTCAGCACGGCGTGGAAACCGGCCACACTCCACTCCCCCGGCCAGAGCCGGGCCGGATCGGCGTAGAGGTCGGCCGGCGTACGCAGGGAGACCCCGATCATCCAGACGAACGGCAGGACGGTGGCCGCAGCCGCCAGAATCAGCACGCCCCATGAGGCGTACCGGATGATGTTCTTGAAGATCTTCAGCGTGCCCGGCAGCCAGGCGGGCGCCTCGACCCGCGCGAGCGTCTCACTGGTCATCGTCGCTCCTCGCGATGCGCAGCTGGATCAGCGAGACCGCCAGGATGAGCAGGAACAGCACCCAGGCGATGGCGCTGGCGTAGCCGAGCCGGAACTCGACGAAGCCGCGCTGATACAGGTAGGTGACGATCGATTCGGTGTGGAACAGCGGCCCGCCGCCGGTCATGACGTAGACCAGGTCGAACAGCTGCAGGGAGGTCACCGTCGAGATGACCGTGGTGAACAGCAGTGCCGGCCGGATCTCCGGCAGCGTCACCGCGCGCAGCCGTTGCCAGCGATTCGCACCATCCAATGTGGCCGCTTCCATGAGCGGGACCGGTACGCCTTGCAGCGCCGCCAGCAGCACGATCATCGAGAAGCCGACGCCTTTCCAGATGCCGACGGCCATGACGGTGGGCAGGGCGAGCCCGGTGTCGGCGAGCCAGCTGGGGCCGGTGACGCCGACCTCGCCGAGCCAGCCGTTGATCAAGCCGACCTGCGGATCGAGCAGGAACTTCCAGACCACCCCGACCACGGCGAACGAGGCGACGGTCGGGAAGAAGAACGCCGACCGCAGGAGTGCGGTGAGCCAGGTTGTTCGCCGCAGCCACAAGGCGAGCGCGAGCCCGCCCAGGACCTGCCCGGCGGTGACGACCACTGTGTACAGACCGGTGACGCCGAGGGCGTTGCGGAACCGTTCGTCGCCGAACAGCTCGGTGTAGTTGCCGAGGCCGACCCAGGCATGGGTGTCCTCGCCGACCGTCCAATCGTGCAGGCTCATCCAGCCCGACCGCAGGATCGGTTCGGCGATGAACACTCCGATGAGCAGCAGGCTGGGCGCGACATACAAGTACGCCGAGTTGAACCGCTGTCGGCGTCTCGTCGTCGCCGGGGGGATGGTCGCGGTGGTCATGCGTGCCTTCCGGGCTGAGTGGTCGGCGGGTCCGGCCCACCGGGTACGCCGGTGGGCCGGACCCGATCGGGTCAGGGCTTGCAGCCGGTGATCTTGTTGATGGCTTCGGCGGCCGACTGCGCCGCCGGGCCGACCGGCTCACCCCGAGTGATCTTGCCGATCAGCGGGACGTAGACATCCGTATCGATCTTTGCCGACGTCGGCAGCCCGGGCAGGTAGAGCCGCGCGGTGGGCAGCTGCGCGGCGAACGGGGCCACGATCGGGTTGGTGGGCGTCACGTCGGTGCGTACGGGCGGGAACCCGGAGGCGTCGCTGAACGCGGCCTGCGCCGTCTTGCCCGTCCACCAGGCGAGGAACTCCAGCGCCTGCGCCTTGTGCTTGGTGGACTTGCCGATGGCCAGCGGCACTGTCGAGGCGAGGGTCACCGGCCCGCCCGCGCCGACCGGCACGGCGGCGATGCCGAGATCGATCCCGGCGGACTTGAATCCGGCCGCAGCCCAGGGGCCGTTGATCTCCATCGCCGCCTTCTTCGCGGAGAACAGCGTGTCGGCGTCGGCGCCGGTCTGCCCGACCGGGCTGACCTTGTCCTTGGCGACCAGGTCGGCCCAGGTCTGGAGGGCCTGGACGCTCGCCGGTTCGGCGACGGTGGCGCAGCCCTTGGCGTCGACGATGTCGCCGCCGTTCATCCACTGGAGGATCGGCCACATCTGGATGGTCGCGTGATCGGCCAGCGAGATGCCGTACTGCGTGACCTTGCCGCCGTTCATCTTGGTGAGCTTCTTCGCCGCGGCGACCAGATCGTCGCCCGTCTTCGGCTCGCTGACGCCGGCTTCGGTCAGCATCGCCTTGTTGTAGTAGAGGACCAGCGTCGCCATGTTGGCCGGGGCGGCGTACAGCTTGCCGTCGATCGTGAAGGCGGTGGTCACCGCCTTCGGGAACAGCGACGCGTTGAGCTTGCCGTCGCCGTCACCGGCCGCCTCGTCCAGCGGCAGCAGCGAGTTCGTCTTGGCGTAGGTGAACAGCACACCGGGGTCGAAGTTCGGCGTGGCCAGATCGGGTCCCTGGCCGGTGGCCCAGGCACCGGGCAGCTTCTGCCCGATGGCGTCCCACGGCTGCACGTCCATGGTGACCTTGATCTTGGGGTGCGTGTCGTTGAACTGCTTGACCAGCGACTCGTACGCCGGCCGGTCGGGACCGGTGAACCCGGTCCACAGGCTCAGCTGCACGACGCCGTCGGCGGAGCCGTCGTCGCCGCCGGAACCGCAGCCCGCGACGGCCAGCAGGCCGGCGGTGAGGACTGCGGCAATCTTCCAAGGTGCTCGCAAAGGTGATCTCATTGGGGGTCGACCTTCCGTCCCAGCTCGGGGGAGATTGCAGACATGTTCCATCGTTGGAACGACGTTGTAAAGAGGTCTTGGCGAGAATCGTTACAACGTTGTACCTTGAACTCCCCGGACCGCCGCTCCTTCCGATCATGAGTGAGGTTGATCGATGGTTGCCACCCTCAAGGACGTCGCCGCCCGTGCGGGCGTGTCGGTCAAGACGGTGTCCAACGTGGTCAACGGATACTCGTTCGTCACCGAGGACAACCGTCGGCGCGTACAGGAGGCGATCGACCTCCTGGGGTACGTGCCGAACATCGGCGCACGCAACCTTCGCAAGGGCCGCACCGGATTCCTGACCCTCGCGGTGCCGGAGCTGGCCAACCCCTACTTCGCCGAGCTGTGCGGACTGGTCATGAACGCTGCCGCCGAACACGACTGGACCGTCCTGATCGAACAGACGGGCGGCGTACGCGAACGGGAGCTGACCGTGATCAACGCGGCGCACCGTTCCCTGGTGGACGCGATCATCCTCAGCCCGATCGGACTGCAGCCCACCGACCTCGCCGAAGCCGCGCCCGGCACTCCCCTGGTGCTCCTCGGCGAACGAGCGCTCAGCGCGCCGGTGCATCACGTGGCCATCGACAACGTGGCCGCCGCCAGCGCCGCGACCCGCCATCTGCTGGACCTCGGCCACCGGCGCATCGCCGCCCTCGGCGACCAGCCCGGCCCGCACGGGACCGCCGCCCTCCGGCTGCGCGGCTATCAATCGGCGCTGCAAGCGGCCGGGCTCTCCGTCGATCCGGCGCTCATCGTGCCCGCCGCCGCCTACAGCCGGGCCGAAGGCACGGCCGCCATGCGGCGCCTGCTCTCGCTGGCCGACCCGCCGGACGCGGTGTTCTGCTTCAACGACATGCTCGCCGTCGGTGCGCTCAGCGCTGCCCGGGATCGCGGTCTACGCGTACCGGAGGATGTGGCGGTGGTCGGCTTCGACGGCGTCGACGAGGGCAACTACAGCGCGCCTCGGCTCACCACGATCGCGCCCGACAAGGCCGCGATCGCGGAGGCCGCCGTGGGCCTGGTCCGCGCGGCGCTTCAGGACGGTGCCGGGCAGCCGCAGGACGTGGTCACGCCCTTCACGCTGATCACTCGGGAGAGCACTCGCTCCTTCGCCCACTGACTGGTACGCCCAGCGGCGCGGACTGTGGCCGGCCATGCGAGATAGACGAGCCGTGTTACCTTGCACACCGGTTGCCGGTTCATCGAAGGGTGCGCGCATGTCCGCTCGTGTGGCTTCCGCGGTCCTGCTCGGTCTGGTGCTGGCGTCGAGCCCGATGTTGACGACCCCCGCGTACGCGGCCTCGCCCACCGTCACGATCGACCAGGGCCCGGCACAGGCCGATCCGGTGGCGAGCGGGCCGATCACGTTCGCGGTCACCTTCAGCGAGGCGGTCACCGGCTTCGACGCCGCCGACATCAGCTTCACCGGCAGCACCGCAGGCGGCACCCTCGTCGCAGCCATCAGCGGCAC
>NZ_JABFVK010000107.1 GCF_013362815.1 Hamadaea sp.
GGATCGCGTACGCACGACTTCCCGGGCACTGGACCGCATGGTGGAGTTGGCCGTCGCTGCGGCCGGTGAACAGTCCGAAGTGGACGTCGCCGTCCAGCACCTCGACACCCCGGAACGCGCCGAGCAGATCGCCGCGACCGTACGCGACCGGCTGGGCAGTCGCCTCCGGGCGCTCTACACGACCGAGGTCAGCGCCGTGATCGGCGCGCACGTCGGGCCGGGCGTCGTCGGAGTCATCGTCCACCGCTGAGCCGCCGCCGCGATCGCCGCGGGGTCCCGCGTGACGCCGCCCGCTGGGCAGCCACGCAAAACGCGCACTAGACGCCGCCGCGCGCGGCTGGAACGCCGCGGATCGTGAGCGCTGACTACGCGGGTGGTACGCCACGGACGTGATCATGGCGGCGATACGTGCATGGCGTACCGCCGAGCGCGGCCCGCCGTGCGCGGCCCGCCGTGCGCGGCCCCGCCGAGTTATCCACATCGCGCCGCTGTCCACAGAGTCGACCTGCATCGATGCGATGCAGCGAGGGACGGGAGCATAGCGTCGGCCGGTGACCGAGGAACCAGACGCCCGAGGCCGGTTGGCCGCCTTAGTCGGCAAGCCCCTGAGTCCACCCGAGGAGCCGACGACCACCAGCCTCACAAAGGCGTTCGACCCCGGCCGCCCAGGGTTGAAGGCGATCGCCGCGGTAGCGGCGGTGGTCGTCTTGGCGGCGGCGGCGTACGCGTGGTTCTCGCGTCCGCACGCGGAGACGGTCGCTCCCGCCTCGGAGTCGTCGGCGAGCGCGCCGGTGACAGGGGTGGTCGTCGCCGTGGCGGGGAAGGTCCGGTTCCCCGGACTCGTCCGGCTGCCGGCCGGGGCGCGGGTCGCGGACGCGATCGAAGCAGCGGGCGGCGTACTGCCCGGCACGGATCTGTCCACGGTGAACCTCGCCCGCAAGGTCGCCGACGGCGAACTCATCACGGTCGGGACGACGGCGAACACCGTCGCGCCGGGGACGGCCGCCGACGGCAAGGTCAACCTCAACACCGCGACCGCCGCCCAGCTCGACGCCCTGCCCGGGGTCGGTCCCGTCCTCGCGGAGCGGATCGTCGCGTACCGGGAGCGGAAGGGTGGCTTCCGGAACGTCGGTGAACTGCGGCAAGTCGAGGGCATCGGGGACGCCAAGTTCGAGCAGATCAAGGATCTGGTGACGGTGTGACCGGCCGGGATCTGCGGCTGGCCCCGCTCGCCCTCGGCTGCTGGCTGGCGGCGTACGCCGCGCTCACGGCGAGCAGCCTGCGTACGGCGGCCATCCTCGCAACAAGCGCCGGCCTCGCCGCCGTCATCTTCAGGCAGAAGAGGATCGTCTGCCTGGCCTTGATCGGAGTGGCGTTGGGCGCGGGCGCGACCGGTGCGCGCCTGGCGATCCGGGACGATCCCACGATCACCCAGTTGGTCCGGGACAAGGCGACGATAACTGCGCAAGTGGTGGTGCGCGACGATCCCCGGCTCCTCCCCGGGCGTACGCCTTCGTATCTGATCGACGCCGAACTGACTCGGGCGGACGAACTTGCTCTCGGCGTACCAGTGCTGATGATCGCAAGTGGCGACGGTGATTGGCGGTCGCTGCTGCCAGGACAACGGCTGGCTGTCACCGGGCGGCTCGGACCGACCCGCGGTGGCGACCTCAAGGCCGCCGTGCTGGCGGTCAATCGGCCGCCGACGCTGATCGGGCGCGCGCCGTGGGTGCAACGCGCGGCCGGGAGTCTGCGCGCCGGGCTGCAGAAGGCTTGCGCGGGGCTGGAACCGCGTCGCGGCGGCCTGCTGCCTGGGCTGGTTGTCGGGGATACTTCCCGCCTGCCGCCGGAAGTGCAGGACGACTTCAAAACGGCGGGCATGACGCATTTGACGGCGGTTTCGGGCTCCAACGTGGCGATCGTGATCGGCTGTCTGTTGCTGCTGCTCAAAGCGCTGCGAG
This sequence comes from Hamadaea sp., assembly GCF_013362815.1. Classification (GTDB taxonomy): domain Bacteria; phylum Actinomycetota; class Actinomycetes; order Mycobacteriales; family Micromonosporaceae; genus Hamadaea. The sequence goes on from NZ_JABFVK010000107.1 coordinate 1,962, forward strand.
CCAGTCCGGCGGTGTGCGCGGCGGTGTGCGTCGTCGGCGTCGCCGGATTCGTCATCCTGGCGCGGCCGTCGCCGAGTGTGCTGCGCGCGGCCGTCATGGGCAGTCTCGCGCTGGCGGCGCTCGCGACCGGTCGAGGCCGGGCGGCGTTGCCCGCGCTGTCCGCGACCGTCGCGATCCTGGTCGTCGTCGATCCGGAACTGGCCGCCGACGCCGGGTTCACGCTGAGCGTCTGCGCGACCGGTGGCCTGCTGCTGCTCGCGCCCGGCTGGCGCGACGCGTTGCAGCGCCGCCTGCCCCGGTTCGCGGCGGAGGCGCTCGCGGTTCCGGCCGCCGCCCAGGTCACCTGCGGTCCGGTAGTCGCCGGGCTGTCCGGATCGATCAGCCTGGTCGCGATTCCCGCCAATCTGGTGGCCACGATCGCGGTGGCGCCGGCGACCGTGCTCAGCGTACTCGCGGCGGCGATCTCGCCCATCTGGCCTGCGGGTGCCCGATTCGCCGCCTGGCTGGCGAGCTATCCGGCCGCGTGGTTGGTCACGGTTGCGCGGGTTGCTTCCGGATTTCCGGGCGCTGCTCTCCCATGGCCAAGTGATACGCCGGGCGCACTGCTCCTGGCCGGGTTGACCGTCCTGGTCCTGGTGGGGTTCCGCAGCGCCCGGGTGCGGCGCGTCGTCCTGATCGTGGGGATGGCGGCGGTGCTGGGTGCGGCACCGGTGCGCGTACTCGCGCCGGGGTGGCCACCGCCGGGCTGGTTCGTGGTGGCCTGCGACGTCGGTCAGGGCGACGCGACCGTTCTGCGTACGCGGAAAGGGGCAGCCGTCGTCGTGGACGCCGGTCCGGAGCCGTCGGCGGTGGCGGGCTGTCTGGACCGGCTAGGTGTCACGACGGTGGAATTGCTGATCGTCAGCCATTTCCACGTCGACCACGTCGGCGGGATCGTCGGCGTCTTCCGGGGTCGCCGGGTCGCCGCCGTCCTCGTTCCGGCCTGGCCCGAACCGGTCGAGGGGCGTACGGGGGTGCTCGCGGCGGCTGCCGCCGCCCGCTCGCCGGTGACGGTGGCCACCCCCGGCGAGGTACGCCTCATCGGCCCGCTGGCGATGACGGTGATCGGCCCGGTCTCGCCATTACACGGCACGAGGTCGGATCCGAACAACAACTCGATTGTGCTGAGCGTCTCGTTCGGGGGAACGTCGGTGCTGCTCACCGGCGATGCCGAGGTCGAGGAGCAGCGGGAACTCGTCGCCACCGGGGTCGGCCGGGTCGACGTCCTCAAGGTCGCGCACCACGGTTCGGCGTTCCAGGACCCGGCCTTCCTCACCGCGGTGGCACCGACGATTGCCCTGGTCAGCGTGGGTGCCGGCAACGATTACGGGCATCCGAACGCAGCGGTCCTGGCGAGCCTGACCCGGGGCGGCGCGCGGGTGATGCGTACGGATCAGGTTGGCGACATCGCAGTGGCCATCGACGCTGGTGAACTCACCGTGACAGTGCGGTCGTGAGTCCGGTTGGGCCGCCCACCCCGACGAGTGAGCGGATCATGGCCGTCGGCATGCGAGTATTGCGGTGTGAGTGCTCCCGCGCTGCTGTTGGTTCTCGGTGACGAAGAGTTGTTGGCCACCCGGGCCGTCAACCAAGTAGTGGAAGCGGTCCGGCGGGACGACCCGGTCGCCTCGGTGAGCGAGTTCTCCGGTGGCGACCTGGTGGCGGGCGAACTGGCCGGTGCGCTGAGCCCGTCGCTGTTCGGCGGCCGCCCGGTCGTGATCGTCTACAACGGACAGGACGCGAAGAAGGACCTGACGGCGACGCTGCTCGCGTACGCGGCCGATCCGGATCCCGGGGCGACCCTGGTGGTCTGCCACGCCGGGGGAGCCAAGGGCAAGGCGCTCGCCGACGGTCTGAAGCAGGCCGGGGCCGAGGTCGCGTTGGCGGCCAAGCTCACCCGGCATGCCGACAAGGTCGACTTCATCCGCTCGGAGATCCGGCGGCTGGGCGGCAAATGCAGTGGTGAGGCGGCCGAGGCGCTGCTCGACGCGGTCGGCAACGACCTGCGGGAACTGGCCGCCGCCTGCAACCAGCTGATGGCCGACACCAACGGCCGCATCGAACTCGACGTCGTGCAGCGGTACTACAAGGGCCGGGCGGAGGTCAGCGGGTTCGCCGTGGCCGATGCTGCGGTCGCGGGCGACGTCCCGGCCGCGTTGGAGGCGTTGCGCTGGGCGCTGGCCACCGGAGTCGACCCGGTCCCGATCGCCGACGCGCTGGCCGACGGCGTACGCACGATCGCCCGGGTGGCGTCGGCCGGGCGCGGCGGGAACGCGTACCAGTTGGCGAGCAAGCTCGGCATGCCCGCGTGGAAGATCGAGAAGGCCCAGCGGATGGCCCGGGGCTGGACGCCGGAGGGCCTCGTCGACGCGATGGCCGCCGCCGCGGTGTGCAACGCCGAGGTCAAAGGCGGCTCCGACGATCGCGGGTACGCCCTCGAACGGGCGATCATGGCGATGGCGGCCGCCCGGAGCGGCCGATGATCGCCGACCTGCGCGCCAAGGACCGCCCGTTCTACGCCCGGGTGCTGGGACTGCACTACATCCGGCCCAGCGGCCTGCTCTGTTTCTTCTTCTTCGAGGGCGCGATCGCCCTGGCCACCCTGCTCGCCCTGGCCGAACTGGTGACCTGGTGGGCCGTCGTGGTGCTGCCCGGCGCGATCGCCGTCATGGTGAAGATCAACGACTTGATCGCCGGCTTCGGCGTACGCTCAGCGGCTCGGGCCCAGGCCCGGGCGGCGGTGCGTACCGCCACCCGGCGAGCGGCCAAACGAGAGGCGAAGGCGGCTCGACGACAGGCGGCCCGCGAGGAGGAGGCCGTCGCCGAGCTCGTCAGCACGGCCGGTCCGGATGAGGACTTCGGGACCGAGGCACCCGCCGTCGGCCGAGCCTCCGTGCCCCAGCCGTACGCCGGACTCGCTGCGCCGGACGAGGTGCGCTCCAGCCAAGCCCGCCGACGCCAGTCCGCCGCCCATCGCTACGACTGATCTCGGCGTACGCAACGAAAGGCCCGCCACCCCGAACGGGGGAGCGGGCCTTTTTTCGCGTACTGGGCGTCAGGCCGCGGCGACGGTGTTCAGCCGCTTGGCGATCGACGACTTGCGGTTCGCCGCCTGGTTCTTGTGGATCACGCCCTTGCTGACCGCCTTGTCGAGCTGGCGGGAAGCGACCTGCATGAGCTCCGCGGCCTTGGCGGAGTCGCCGGCCTCGGACGCCTCGTTGAACTTGCGGATCGCAGTCTTCAGCGAAGACTTGACCGCCTTGTTCCGCAGCCGCGCCTTCTCGTTCTGGCGGTTGCGCTTGATCTGCGACTTGATGTTCGCCACGTGTCAGCCTCTCCTACTTCGGGGCGTCAACCCCGCTGAAGCGGGGACACAAAAGTTCGACGTGCCAGGCTACCAGGCGGGGCCCTACCCGACCAAAGCGGGTAGAAGGGCTCAGTGCCAGTCCTGACGACGTGCCAGCCATTCTATCGCCAGCCGTCCGCACTCCCTCTGGTGGGTACGCCTAGGGCCGGGGTGCCGTCCATCACAGCATTTTCGCGGAGCCTTGCGGGAATGGAGCCTTGCGTGACACTGGTCTCGCAGAGCCGCGATCGGGCGCGAGTCGTTGATCGAAGGAGACCGAGGAGGCGACCGTGGAGCTGGACGAGTTCTGGGGCGTGATCGACGCCGCACGATCCGATGTCGGCGGAGAGGCCGGCCAGGACGGTGAGGCGTTGGCCAAGGCGCTGACCGGGCGGCTCGGGAACCTGGCGGCGGAGCGGCGTACCGCGTTCGGGCAGACGTTCGCCCGGTTGAGTGCCGATGCTTCCCGCTGGGACCTGTACGCCGCGGCGTACCTGATCGGGGGTGGCTGCGATCTCGGCGGCTTCGAGGACTTCCGCTTCGGTCTGATCGTGACCGGGAAAGACTGGTACGCCAAGGCACTGGCCGATCCGGACTCGCTCGCCGGGCAGCCGGTCGTGGCCGAGGCGGCGGACTGGGACGACGACAGCGCGATCTTCGCCGAGCTGGTCGGTGACGCCGTCGCCGACGCGTGCGGCGTGGAGCTGCGAAACCAGAGTGAGCCGGTCGGCGAACAATTCGACGTCGACGACGACCTGGTCATGCGGGGGCGACTGCCGCGGCTGGCCGCGTTGTTCCTGGGCTGGCCCGCGAACGAGGGTTGCCGCTGCTAGCGCACCCGCACCGGCGGCGCACCGCTCAGCGCTGGATCACGGTTCTGGGTCGAATCTTGACCGAAGATTCGACCCAGAACCGTGATCCAGCGGGAAAGACGGCCCGCGAACCCGGATCCAGCGGCAAAGACGGCGGCCCGTGGGACGAGGCCCGGGAGCATGGGATCATAGGGAGGAGCTGCACCCGCAGCGCCATCCCATTTGACGACGAAACGGACGATCCGTGCCTCCGACGCCCGGTGTGAACCAGCCCGGTACCACCGACCCCGGTGCCATCCGGAACTTCTGCATCATCGCACACATCGACCATGGCAAATCTACGCTGGCCGACCGGATGTTGCAGCTGACCGAGGTGGTCGATCCACGGCAGATGCGGGCGCAGTACCTCGACCGCATGGACATCGAGCGCGAGCGCGGCATCACCATCAAGTCGCAGGCGGTCCGGATGCCGTGGACCGTTCGCGAGGGGGACCGGACCGGCGAGACGGCCGTTCTCAACATGATCGACACCCCGGGGCACGTCGACTTCACCTATGAGGTCTCGCGCAGCCTCGCCGCTTGTGAGGGCGCGGTCCTGCTGGTGGACGCGGCCCAGGGCATCGAGGCGCAGACGCTGGCCAACCTGTATCTGGCCATGGAGAACGATCTCACGATCATCCCGGTGCTGAACAAGATCGACCTGCCGGCCGCCCAGCCGGAGAAGTACGCCGAAGAACTGGCGAATCTGGTCGGCTGCCTGCCCGAGGACGTCCTCAAGGTCTCGGGGAAGACCGGGGTCGGCGTACCGCACCTGCTGGACGAGATCGTGCGGCGGCTGCCCACGCCCGTCGGCGATGCCGCCGCGCCGGCCCGCGCCATGATCTTCGACTCCGTCTACGACATCTATCGGGGCGTCGTGACCTACGTACGGGTCGTCGACGGCCGGATCGAGGCGCGCGACCGCATTCGCATGATGTCGACCGGCGCCGTGCACGAGCTGCTGGAGCTGGGCGTCATCTCGCCGGAGCCGGTGAAGTCGGGTGCGCTCGGTGTCGGCGAGGTGGGTTACCTCATCACCGGCGTGAAGGACGTGCGCCAGTCGCGGGTCGGTGACACGGTCACGATCAACGCCAAGCCCGCGAAGGAATCGCTCGGCGGCTACAAGGACCCCAAGCCGATGGTGTACTCGGGGCTCTACCCGATCGACGGCTCGGACTATCCGGCCCTGCGGGAGGCGCTGGACAAGCTGAAGCTGAACGACGCCGCCCTCGTCTACGAGCCGGAGTCGTCGGCCGCGCTCGGCTTCGGCTTCCGCGTCGGCTTCCTCGGCCTGCTGCACCTGGAGATCATCCAGCAGCGGCTGGAGCGGGAGTTCGGTCTCGACCTCATCGCCACCGCGCCCAACGTGGTCTACCGCGTCGTGCTCGAGGACGGCAAAGAGGTCGTCGTCACCAACCCCAGCGAGTATCCGATCGGCAAGGTCGCCGAGGTCTACGAGCCGGTCGCCCGGGTCACGGTCCTCGCGCCCAACGATTACGTCGGCGCGATCATGGAACTCTGCCAGGGCCGCCGCGGCACCTTGCAGGGCATGGACTATCTGTCCGCCGATCGCGTCGAGCTGCGCTACGTGCTGCCGCTCGGCGAGATCATCTTCGACTTCTTCGACCAGCTCAAATCAAGGACCAAGGGGTACGCCAGCCTCGACTACGAGCCCTCGGGCGAGCAGTCGGCCGAACTGGTCAAGGTGGACATCCTGTTGCAGGGGGAGACGGTCGACGCCTTCTCCGCGATCGTCCACAAGGACAAGGCGTACACGTATGGCACGACGATCGCCGCGAAGCTGCGCGAACTGATCCCGCGGCAGCAGTTCGAGGTGCCGATCCAGGCGGCCATCGGCTCCCGGATCATCGCCCGCGAGACGATCCGCGCCATCCGCAAGGACGTGCTGGCCAAGTGCTACGGCGGTGACATCACCCGGAAGCGCAAGCTGCTGGAGAAGCAGAAGGAAGGCAAGAAGCGCATGAAGATGGTCGGCCGCGTCGAGGTGCCGCAGGAGGCCTTCATCGCCGCGCTGTCGACGTCGGACAGTGGCGAGTCTTCGGGCAAGACCGGGCGCAAATGATGTTCTGTCCGCGCTGTGGGGCCGCCATGACGGTGGCCCCACCCAGTCAGTGCGGGCGTTGTGCGTATCAGCAGTATGTGAATGCGAGACCCACCGCGAGCCTGATCGTGCTCGACGACGCGGGGCGATTCCTGGCCCTGAAACGGGCCCGCGAGCCGCAGGCGGGGCTGTGGGAGACGCCGGGCGGGTTTTGCGACGGCTGGGAGCATCCGGCGGAGGCCGCGGTCCGCGAGGGTCGCGAGGAACTCGGCGTGGACGTGGTTCTGGGCGATTTCGTGGGCATGTATGTGGGCAGTTACCTGTTCCAGGACGAGCTGCTGCCGGTGCTGGACTGCTTCTGGCTGGCTCGGCTGCCCGCCGGCGAACTCACCCTCGACCCCGAGGAATCATCGGAAATGGCGTGGTTTCCGCTGGTCACGCCGCCGGCCATGGCGTTCGGCACGATGGACCGCGCGCTCACAGACGCCGTCCAGATCCTTTGTAGAAAAGATCAGTTCGCTGAGTAACGTCCTTCTCAACCCATCGTTACCTCAAGTGCAGTGTTTGCCGCTTTCGCCCGAATTGCCGGGGCTGAAGCGGACCTATGTGCACAAGGAGTGACAATGCAGATGAAGAAGGCCGGAGCTGTTGCCTTTGGCGCGCTCGCGACCGTTGCGGTGATCGGTGCTCCCGCCGCCGCTTCCGCCCACACCACCGAGGCCAAGACGCAGTCGATGCGTGAGGTCGCCTCGCCCTTCCTCGGCGCTGCCCGTGACATGTGGCAGGCCCCGTGGGATGGCCCGCAGCAGTCCCTGGTCTCCGCCGGCACCGGTTCCGTCGTGAACGGCGCCGCGTGGCAGATCTGTGGCTCGAACGTGATGGCCGGTGTTGGTGGGGTCATCAACTCCAGCAGCCCGACCACGGTTCTGGACGGCTGCACGAACGCCAACATCTGGCTCAAGCAGGACACCGTTCCGCCGGTCATCGGCGCGCTGAACGACACCGCCATCGCGGCGGCGTCTTGGCAGCTCTGCGGCTCGAACGCCGTCGCCGGCGTCGGTGGCACGGTTGCGCTGCAGACCCCGGCGACCGTGCTGGGTGGCTGCGACAACTCGAACATCGTGATCGGTGGCCCGGACGGCAACTACACCGAGGCCGGCACGGTCGCGACCGCGCGCACCAAGCCGACCGCGCAGCAGAAGGCGGCCTTCAAGGCCGCGAAGCAGCAGGCCAAGCAGCAGCGCATCGCGGCGAAGCGGCAGCAGCTCGCCGCCAAGCTGGCGCACGTCGGTGGCGACCAGACGGACGTGGTCCGCGCCGCCTTCACCGCCCGCAAGGACGCCCTGCTGAACAAGAAGATGCACGTCGTCCGGACGGCGGCGGCGTCGCCCAAGGCCGGCATGGGCTGGGGCGCGCCGTGGGACGTCGAGCCCCAGTCGCTCGCGACCGTCGGCGACGGCTCGGCGGTTCAGGCCGCCAGCTGGCAGATCTGCGCCTCCAACGTGGTGGCCGGCGTCGGTGGCACCGTCGTCAGCAGCACGCCCGACGCGGTCTTCGGCGACTGCCGCAACGCGAC
>NZ_JABFVK010000023.1 GCF_013362815.1 Hamadaea sp.
CGGCCCGCGCCCGCCCGCCAAGCGGAGCCCGCCGCGCCCGCCAAGCGGAGCGCACCCGTGAGCGAGGACGGCGGAGCCGCCCGAGCGCGGAAAGGGTCAGCCGACAGCGGCGATGGAAGCAGTCGGAACGGCCGCGGTGGTACACCCGCTGGGAGCAGTGGAAGCGCTCGGCACGGTGGACCCGATGGCGCTGGTCAACCCGATCACCCACTGCGACGAGCCGGCCTTCGCCCCGGGAACGTTGACCTTCACCGGGATCTCCCGGTCGACGGTCTGCCAGACGGTGGAGCCGGAGGCGTCGGTGGTGTGCCAGCACACTCCGTTCAGCAGCCAGACGTCGTCGGTCTCCGGGAAGCTCGCCGGGGGAACGCCGCACGACACCACCATCGCGGGATCGCCGTACGCCGCGTTCTGCTCGGTGCCGGCGGTGACCGGCCGGCGGGGCATGTCGCGTACGCGATCAGGCAGCTTGGCGACGAGAGCCCGGCAGACGACGGCGGCGCGTTCGTTCAACGGCTGGGCGTCGACGGTCACCGGACCGGTCGCCGTAGCGTTGGGCTGTGCGGAGGTGTCGCCGGGCATGCCGAGGTTGTAAACCACGACACCGGTCAGGAGGGCGACCGGCAAGGCGATGAGGGCCGCGAGGAGGCGTGGGCTCAAAGCTTGACCACCGAGCAGGTCAGGGTTCGGGTGATGCCGGGCACGGCTTGCACTTTACTGATAATCGACCGGCCGAGTTCGTCGACGTTCGGGCTCTCCGTGAGCACGACGACGTCGTACGGGCCGGTGACCGCGTCGACGCGGACCACACCCGGGATCTTCTCGATCTCGGCGGCCACGTCGCGAGCCCGACCGACCTCGGTCTGAATCAGGATGTAGGCGTGGACCACGACGTTGAAGCTACCGCACGTGACAGGCGTGTTTCTTCGGGTGTCCGGTTGAGTGGCACAGGAGAGTTCGGTCTCATCGATCGAATGACGGCTCGCCTGCCGCAAGGCGAGATCAGTCTGCTCGGCCCGGGCGACGACGCGGCGATTGTGGCCGCGCCCGACGGACGGGTTGTGGCCTGCACGGACGCGCTCGTCGAGGGCCGGCATTTCCGCCGGGACTGGTGCGAGGCCGCCGACGTGGGGCATCGGGCCGCGGCCGCCAATCTGGCCGACGTGGCGGCGATGGGCGCCGTCCCGACCGCTCTGCTCGTCGCGCTGTGCGCGCCGGGCGACCTCCCGGTTCAGTGGGCGGAGGAGTTCGCGGAGGGTGTCGCCGACGAGGCCGGGCTCGTGGGGGCCAGCGTGGTGGGCGGGGACACGACCTCGTCCGCGCTGCTCACGATCGTGGTCACGGCACTCGGCGACTTGCAAGGACGAGATCCGGTGGTACGCGCGGGGGCGCGACCGGGTGACGTCGTGGCCTTGGCGGGGCGGGTCGGCTGCGCCGCTGCCGGGTACACGGTCCTGTCGCGGGGGTTCCGGACGCCGAAGGTGCTGGTGGACGCGTACCGGCGGCCGGAGGTCGACTATCGGGCCGGTCCGGCCGCCGCCATCGCGGGCGCGACCAGCATGATCGACGTCTCCGACGGGCTGCTGGCCGATCTCGGTCACATCGCCAAGGCCAGCGAGGTGCACATCGACGTGACGAAGGACGCGTTCGGTCTGCCGCAGCAGTTGCGCGATGCCGCCCGAGCCCTCGGCGTCGACCCGTACCAGTGGATTCTTGCGGGTGGTGAGGACCACGCGTTGGCCGCGACGTTCCCCGCGCACGCGTCGTTGCCGCCCGGCTGGATGGTGATCGGGAAGGTGGGCCGGGGCGAGGGCGTCACCGTCGACGGCCGCGACTGGGTCGGACCGCGAGGCTGGGACCACTTCACCCGCAGCGGGTCTTGATCTACTCTCACGCTCGTGAGTGATCTCCAGATCCGCCCCGTACGCTACGGCTCGCCCGTCGCCCAGCGCCTGGTCCAGGCGATCTTCGCCGATCAAGAGGCGCGCTACGGCGGCAGCGACGGCGCCCCGGTCGAGGCGATGGAGTTCGACCCGCCCGAAGGCGCTTTCCTGGTCGCGTACCTGGCGGGGGAGCCGGTGGGCTGCGGGGGCTGGCGCAGCTTCGACGAGAGCGAGGAGGTCGCCGAGCTGAAGCGGCTCTACTGCGCGCCGGAGGCCCGCAATCGGGGCATCGCGTCGGCGCTGGTCGCGGCGGTCGAGGAGAACGCGCGCGAGCACGGGCGCAAGCGGATGATCCTGGAGACCGGCGACCGGCAGCCGGAGGCGATCGCGCTCTACACCAAGCTCGGGTACGCCCCGATCGAGCACTACGGCTTCTACAAGGACGAAGACGGCGTCGTCAGCCTAGGCCGCGACCTGTAGACCCACGCCCGAATCCGCATACGCGGAAAGGCCGCCCGTCGACGACGAGCGGCCTTGGCCGAAGTTCAGGCTGAATCAGCTGCGGGCGACCTTGCCGGCCTTGATGCACGAGGTGCACACGTTCAGCTTGCGGGTCGTGCCGCCACCGGCCGGGGTGCGAACCGTCTGGATGTTGGGGTTCCAACGACGGTTGGTCCGCCGGTGCGAGAAGGACACGTTGTGGCCGAAGCCCGGCCCCTTGCCACAGACGTCGCACACGCTTGCCACGGGATACTCCTGAGGTGGATAAACCCCGCCGCTGCGGGGACGGATCTGGACCCGCGTCGCGGGCAACCTGGCCAGGATACCTGACCGGACCGGTGCGTACCCAATCGGGCCGCCTCGGCAACCGGTGGAGCTTAGCGCAGTACGCCGCGCGCGCAGCCAGGTGGGTGTCGGGAGTCACGACTAGGCTGGGCGGCGTGCTGGAGGTTTTGGACGCGGCGGCGGTGCGGCGCTTCGCCGAGCGGGCGGTGACCGCACTCGGTCGGCATCGGGCGGAGATCGACCAGCTAAACGTCTATCCCGTGCCCGACGGCGACACCGGCACCAACATGCACCTGACGATGGTCGCCGCCCGGGATGAGCTGGCGGTGCACTCCGGCGAGGCGACGACAGAGCCGTCGGAGGCCGCCGGGTTACTGGCGCGCGGCGCGTTGATGGGCGCGCGGGGCAACTCAGGGGTCATCTTGGCGCAGCTGTTGCGCGGCGTCGCCGATCTGATCGCCGACGGCTCCCCGAGCGCGGTCGCCGCGGGCCTCGGAGAGGGCGCGAAGGCAGCGCGGGCCGCGGTCGCCCGTCCGGTGGAGGGGACGATCCTCAGCGTCGCCGACGCGGCGGCTCAGGCTGCGCGTGACGTCGCGCTGCGGGCGGGCTCGCTGGCCGACGTCGTGGGGGCGGCCCTGGGCAAGGCGGTCAAGGCGCTGGCGCTGACCACCGAGCAGTTGCCGGCGCTCACCGCGGCCGGAGTCGTCGACGCGGGGGGCCGGGGCCTGGTGGTGATCCTCGACGCCCTTCGCGGCGAGGTGACCGGCGAGGAGAGCGAGCTGCCCGAGGTGACCGGGGCCGCCGTGATCGGCGTCGACGCGGCTGCGGCCGCCGACGAGGCGGTCGGTCAGTTCGGCTATGAGGTGCAATACCTCCTCGACGCTCCCGAGGCCGCCGTCGAGCGGCTGCGCGGGACCCTCGACCGGCTCGGCGACTCGCTCGTCGTCGTGGGCGGACCGGAGACCTGGCGAGTCCATGTCCACGTCGCCGACGTGGGCGCCGCCATCGAAGCAGGCGTTCGGGCCGGCCGGCCGTATCAGATCGGCGTGACCGACCTCACGAAACAGGTCGCCGGGCGGCAGTGCCTGGACCCGGAGGCGCGCGGCGTGGTCGTCGTCTCCGCCGGTGACGGGCTGGACGACCTGTTCCAGGCCGAGCACACGGTGACGGTCGGGGCGAACCCGTCGACGGCGGAGTTGCTGGAGGCGATCCGGCGCGCGGCGGCCGGCCGGGTCGTGGTGCTGCCCAACGACCCCGATACGCAGGCCGTGGCCACGATGGCGGCGGGGGAGGCGTACCACGAGGGCATCAAGGTGCGAGTCGTGCCGACGAAGTCGCCCGTGCAGGCGATCGCGGCGTTGGCCGTGCGCGACCCCGCCCGCCGGTTCGAAGACGACGTCATCGCGATGGCCGAAGCCGCCGGAAAATGCCGGTACGCCGAGGTCACCCGGGCCGCCCGGGAGGCGCTGACGGTCGCCGGGCCGTGCCGCCCGGGTGACGTGATCGCGTTGGTCGAAGGCGAGGTGCACCTGATCGGCAGTGACCTGGTCCAGGTCGGCCGGGATCTGCTGGATCGCCTGCTCGGCGGCGGCGGCGAGCTCGTCACGCTGTTGCTGGGCGCGGATGCTCCGGCCGAACTGGAGCAGGTGCTCGTCGAGCATCTCGCGTCGGCGTGGCCGTTCGCCGAGGTGCAGTGCCTGTCCGGTGGCCAACCGCATTACCCGCTGATCGTGGGGGTCGAATGACCGGCCGTAGGACGGGCATCGGCAGGCTCAGCCCTAGTCGTGCGAGCGCCGGCCGCAGGTCGGTGATCGCATGACCGGCCGTAGGACGGGCATCGGCAGGCTCAGCCCTAGTCGTGCGAGCGCCGGCCGCAGGTCGGTGATCGCATGACTACGGTGACTGCGCCGGAACTGGCGACGCCTCTGAAGAAGCTCGTGGGGGAGAAGACCGCGAAGGCACTGTCCAGCCACCTCGGTCTGGAGACCGCGGGCGACCTGCTCTACCACCTGCCCCGCCGATACGACCAGCGCGGCGAGCACACTGCGATCCGCTCGCTGGAGGTGGGCGAGGAGGTGACGATCCTCGGCCAGGTGCTGACGACCAACCAGCGCCGGATGCGTGACCGCCGGGGCAACATCCTCGACGTGGTCGTCGGCGACGACGCGGGCGGCCGGATCAAGCTGACCTTCTTCAACCAAGCCTGGCGGGAGAAGGACCTGCGGCCCGGGCGCTGGGGTCTGTTCGCCGGGAAGGTCAGCGAATTCCGGGGGGAGCGCCAGCTCGCCCACCCCGAGTACGTGCTGCTCGGCGATGACGGCGCCGATCCCGGCGAGGTAGCGCTGGCGGCCGAGGCCGAGGTTGAGGAGTTCGCCGGGGCGTTCATCCCGATCTATCCGGCGGCGAAAGCCCTGCCTACCTGGGTCATTGCGAAGTGCGTACGCGTCGTGCTGGACACGGTGCGGCTCACCGAGGACCCGTTGCCCAGCGAGATCCGGGCCGACCGCCAGCTCGTGGATCTCCCCACCGCGCTCCGGCAGATTCACCGCCCCGAGTCGCAGGGTTCACTGGCGGCGGCGAAGAAGCGGCTGGCCTGGGATGAGGCGTTCGCCGTCCAGCTGACGCTCGTGCAACGCCGCGTACGCGCTGAGCAGTCGCCCGCCGTGCCTCGCCCGCCCCGGCCGGGTGGCTTGCTGGAGCGGTTCGACGCGCAGCTGCCGTTCACGTTGACCGAGGGGCAGCAGGCGGTCGGCGAGGAATTGTCGGCCGGCCTGTCGGCGGCTCATCCGATGCACCGCCTCCTCCAGGGAGAGGTCGGCGCGGGCAAGACCATGGTCGCGTTGCGCGCGATGTTGCAGGTCGTCGACGCGGGTGGTCAGGCGGTGCTGCTGGCCCCGACGGAAGTCCTCGCCGCTCAGCATCACCGTTCGATGCACAAGTTGCTCGGCCCGATGGGCCGGGCCGGTGAGCTGGACGGCGACCCCGACGGCACCCGGATCGTGCTGCTCACCGGCTCGCTACCGGCCGCCGCCCGGCGGCAGGCGCTCGCCGAGATCGCCGACGGCCGGGCCGGGCTGGTCGTCGGGACGCACGCGTTGCTCTACGGCGGCATCGACTTCGCCGATCTGGGCCTGGTCGTGGTGGACGAGCAGCACCGGTTCGGCGTCGAGCAGCGCGATGCGTTGCGCGCCAAGGCCGGTCAGCCCCCGCATGTGCTGGTCATGACGGCGACGCCGATTCCGCGAACGGTCGCGATGACCGTCTTCGGCGATCTCGAAGTCTCCACCCTCGCCCAGTTGCCGGGCGGACGGTCGCCGATCGCGTCGCACGTCGTGCCGGCCGCGGAGAAGCCCGCGTACCTCGATCGCGCCTGGCGGCGGATGGTCGAGGAGGTCGGCAAGGGACATCAGGCCTATGTGGTGTGCCCGCGGATCGGCGAGTCAGCCGCAGAGGAAGATACCGAGCCGTCGGGTGCGGAGGACGACGGCCGCCGCCCGCCGATCGCCGTCACCGACGTCGCCCCGCTGCTGGCCGAAGGGCCGCTGAAGGGTTTGCGGATCGGAGTCCTGCACGGACGGCTGGCCCCCGACGACAAGGACGCGGTGATGCGCGCATTCTCGGCCGGTGACCTCGACGTGCTGATCGCGACGACCGTCATCGAGGTCGGCGTCGACGTCCCCAACGCCACCATGATGATGATCCTGGACGCCGACCGGTTCGGCGTCTCGCAGCTGCATCAGTTGCGGGGCCGCGTCGGCCGGGGCTCGGCGCCGGGGTTGTGCCTACTGGTGACCGAAGCGATCGAAGGCAGTCCGGCTCGGGAACGACTCGACGCCGTGGCGTCCACCACCGACGGCTTCCGGCTGGCCGAGATCGACCTCGAACAGCGGCGTGAGGGTGACGTGCTCGGCGCGGCCCAGTCCGGCCGCCGCTCGCATCTGAAGGTGCTGTCGCTGTTGCGGGACGCCAAGATGATCGGTGAGGCCCGCGCGACCGCCGAACGGATGCTCGCGGGCGATCCCGAGCTTTCCGCGTACCCCAAACTGGCCGCGTCGATCAGCGCGCTCGTCTCCGACGACCGGGCCGAATACCTCGAGAAGGGCTGAGCCCGCAACGGCGAAGGCGCTGTGGTCCCGAGGGACCACAGCGCCTTCAATCATCCGTGGAGCGGATTACTCGACGTCCGTCAGCTTCCGCCGCCGCGCCCCGATGAGGAGCACCGCGCCCCCGCCGAGCAGCAGCGCCGCGACACCGGCGATCAAGCCGACCTGCACACCCGTGACCGGCAGCCCCGGGGTGCCGGTCGAGGTGCTCGGCGACGGGGTCTCCGACCCCGGTACGCCGGGCGAGTCGGTCGGCCGCGGCGACGGCGTCCCGGAGGCGCAGTCGGACGGCTTGGTGTAGACGAGGGTCACTTCCTTGTCGAAGTCGGGGAAGGAGACCGTTGCCTCGGTCGCGTCGCCCGCGGCGAAGGTGACCTTCTCCGTCCTGCCCGGCTGGACCGTCAGGTTCTTCGACTGGTCGCCGTACCGGACGGTGGCGTCGGCCGGCAGGTTGCCCTCCGGGTTGGTCACCGACACGGTGAACGAGTCGCAGGTGGACTCACTGGTGACGGTGGGCAGGGCGCAGTGCCCCGGCTGCCACATTCCTTCGGCGACGAAGTCCTTGCCCGAGGAGACGGTGACCTTGCCCCCCTTTTCGGCCGGGACCAGCACGTCGACGGACTTGCCGGGCTGGACGGTGACCTCCTTGACGAAGGAGCCGTCGAGTCCGGCGACCACCTTGAACGGCGCGTCGTACTTGGCGTCGGCGCCCGCGTTGGTGAGGTGGACCGTCACGGTTCCGTCGCAGGCCGAGACCATCGTCGCGTCCGGCGTGACACAGGCCTTCGAGCCGCCGTTGTACCAGGCCTGCGGGCCCTTCGACCGGTTGCCGGGCGCGCCGCCGGAGCCGAGCTTGCGGTCGTTGTACCGCTCGCCGTTGGCGACCATCGGGTTGATCAGCTTGTCGCCCCAGACCAGGTCGACCTGCGTGAAGCAGGCCGGAATGTCGACGCCCAGGTCCACAGTGGGGTGATCGGCGTCGATGACGCCGACGACCGAGTCGTACTTGTACTGCGGCCACGTCGCCGAGGCGGACGGCGCGTAGTACGAGACGAGCAGGAAGGACTGCGACTGACCGGCGCACAGCGGCAGGTCGCCCGCGAGCTTGATGGTCGAGGTCGCCGACGATCCGGACACCGCGAACGTGTGCGCGTACTTGGCGGCGTCCGCCGTGACGCACTTCTCGGTCGGCTGGCACGTGCCCTTGAGGCGTACGGTCTCGCTGACCTTCTTGGTGGCGCCGTCGTTGGGCTTGCCCTGCTCCTTGGACCACACGACGGTGAAGGAGAGCTGCGCCGACTTCGCGTCGCCCGGAAGAACCTGCGTCGCGGTCAGCTGACCGTCGATGTTGCGGTCCTTCTGCGGCACGACCGCTCCCGCGAGCGGAACGGCGGGGTCACCCACCGTCACGTCGCCCGCCGGCTGCGACTCCACCTCGGTGATGGTCGCGTCGCGGTTCCACTCGTTCTCGAGCGTCCAGGTGACTCGCCACTTGCCGGTGCTGGTGTCGCACTGGGTGGCGGACTCGGTCAGGCTGAACTGGTTCTTGTGGTGATCGTCGCCGGTCTGCACCGGACCCGAGGCAAGCGCGTGGCCTGCGCTGAGCAGCGCGAAAGCCACGCCCGCCACGGCCACGAGGGCACGCCGGACGGAGGTGTGGGTGGTCATTCGTTCTCCAGGGGTTGGGCACGGCTTCCCCTGTTCGGGTGCCAGCGCCGGAGATCCACGACAAAAGTCGGCCTACAGTATCGACATAAGGCCGTCACGTCACCTCATACTTTCGGCTATCGCGTAGCGTCAGAGGGTGACCAGAATCGTGGCGGGGGTCTACGGCGGACGACGGCTGACCACCTTGGCCGGACCGCACACCCGGCCCACCGCCGACCGCGTACGCGAGGCGCTGTTCTCCTCATTGGCCAGTGAGCACGGCGGTGACCTGCACGGCCTGCGATTCGCCGACCTGTACGCCGGATCCGGCGCGATCGGCCTGGAGGCGTTGTCCCGGGGCGCGGCGTACGCGTTGCTGGTCGAGTCGGATCCGAAGGCCGCCCGGGTGATCCGGGCGAACATCACAACCCTGCAGGCAAATGCCGAGCTGCTGACGACGAAGGTGGCGGCGGCCGTCGCGGGTCCGCCCCCGGGCGGTCCGTTCGACATCGTCTTCGCCGATCCGCCGTACGCCCTGGGCGAGGACGAGCTGAAGTCCGTCCTCGACGGATTGGCGGTCCAGGGCTGGCTGGCCGAGGATGCGCTGGTCGTCATCGAGCGGGCACGCCGGTCGCCGGAGCCGCCGTGGGTGCATCACATCACCGGAGAGCGGTCACGCCGTTACGGTGAGACGACTCTTTGGTACGGTCGCGCCGACCGAGGGGTAAACCCGGCAGCAGAAGGAATGGCGCAATGAGGCGTGCAGTCTGTCCCGGCTCGTTCGACCCGGTGACGAACGGGCATCTGGACATCATCGTCCGGTCGGCCCGGCTCTTCGACGAGGTCATCGTCGGAGTGTTGATCAACGCGTCGAAGTCGGCGGTGTTCACCGTCGA
Source organism: Hamadaea sp. (assembly GCF_013362815.1). Taxonomy (GTDB): domain Bacteria; phylum Actinomycetota; class Actinomycetes; order Mycobacteriales; family Micromonosporaceae; genus Hamadaea. Next base: position 9,316 of record NZ_JABFVK010000023.1, read on the forward strand.
CGAGCGGATCGCGATGTTGCGGGACGCGACCGCCGGTACGCCGAACCTGCGTATCGTCGGGTTCCACGGCTTGCTGGTGGACTTCTGCCGGGAACAAGGCGCGCAGGTCGTGGTCAAGGGACTGCGGGCGGTCAGCGACTTCGACTACGAACTGCAGATGGCTCAGATGAACGTTGGGCTGTCGGGTGTCGAGACCTTGTTCATGCCGACCAACCCCCTGTATTCGTTCATCGCGTCGAGCCTGGTGAAGCAGGTCTGCAAGCTCGGCGGCGACGTCGCCCAGTACGTGCCGAAGGCGGTCGAGGAGCGGCTCGTGGCCAAGCTCCGCACGGTCCAGTAAGCGCAACGTCGGCTAAGGGAACCGTGCATCAAGGACGAAACGGGACGTGACACGCCCCGTCCGTTCGTGCGACACGCGGCCGGACGTCCGGTCGGCCCATCCATGGCGGAGACGACGCATGATGGATCAGCTACGACTGCAACTAACGAGGAGTGTTCGGTGGACCCGCTCGACCGCATCGATGAGATCATCGCCATGGTGGAGAGCGCTCGGTCGGTGCCCATGTCGCGCAACTGCATGGTCGACCGCGGCGAGATGATCGGCGTGCTCGACGAGCTGCGCGCGGATCTCCCGGCCGAGCTGCGTAAGGCAGCGGCGCTCCTGGAAGAACGCGACAACATCCTGGACGCCGGTCAGCGCGAGGCGGACCGGATCATCAACGAGGGTGAGCGAGAGCACTCCCGGCTCGTCTCCATGCACGAGATCACGGTCTCGGCCGAGCACGAGGGCAATCGCATCATCTCCGAGGCTCGGGCCGAGGCTCAGCGGCTCCGGGAAGAGGTCGACGACTACGTCGACACCGCGCTGGCCAACTTCGAGCAGTTCCTGACGCGGGCGTTGGCCTCGATCGAACGCGGCCGCGACAAGATGCACGCGCTGCGCGAGATCGGCCAGTTCGTCCCCGGCGAGGACGAACGTCCCCTGCCGTCCCTGTAGACCGTGTGAGGTCCAACCCCCGGTTGGACGTCCGCCCGCGCTTCCAGGTAATCTTCTACGTCGGCCTCACTACGGCCGGAGTCTTACTATGCGTGATCATCAGCCGAAGCACCTCGATGCCCGGGCACCGCTTGTCCTCGATACGAGGGAGCTGCCGCGCCGCCCGGGGGCGATGCGTGCCCTGAAACTGGTCGTTCCCGCACCGGCGGACCTCGGTTTGGAGCTGATCGGCGTGCCGGAAGGCGCCGACCTCACCCTCGATCTGAGGATGGAGTCGGTCACTGAGGGCGTGCTCGTCTCCGGCACCGTTCACGGTGCGCTGGAAGGTGAGTGCGGTCGCTGCCTGCGCCCGATCTCCGACGAGCTCACCGTGCGGATCCAGGAGCTTTACGCGTACCCGGACTCCGCGACGGACGAGACGACGGATGAGGACGAAGTCGGCCGACTTCAGGACGACATGTTCGACCTGGAACCGGCGCTGCGGGATGCGGTGGTGCTCGCACTACCGGTCAACCCGCTTTGCCAGCAAGACTGCCCGGGATTGTGCCCCGACTGCGGGGTGCACTGGGACGAGCTGCCCGAGGGGCATACCCACGAGCAGGTCGACCCGCGCTGGGCGGCCCTGAGCAACCTGACCGTGAGCACTGAGGAGTAACTACCGTGGCTGTCCCGAAGCGGAAGATGTCGCGCAGCAACACCCGTCACCGCCGGGCGCAGTGGAAGGTCTCCGCTGTCGCGACGGTCGCCTGCCCGCAGTGCAAGTCGCCGAAGCTCCCGCACGGCGCCTGCACCGTCTGTGGCACCTACAACGGCCGTCAGGTCCTCTCGGTCTGACCCGGTCACCGGTGACGCTCGAAGTCACTCGGAAAGACGATCTTCGCGCCGGTCGGTCCGTGACACACGGGCCGACCGGTGACGCGTCGTCAGGGCCGGTGAAGATCGCCGTCGACCTCCTCGGCGGGGACGATGCTCCCGCCGTCGTGGTGGGCGGCGCTCTTCAGGCGCTGTCCGTCGATCCGAGGTTGTGCTTGCTACTCGTCGGCCCGCACGATGCGGCCGACGCGGTTCTGCGTACCCTGCCGCCCGCCGATCGCGTGCGGGTCGAGGTCCGGGCGGTCTCCGGCGGCGTCGCCATGGCCGATCCGCCGACGCGGGCCGCCTCCGGCGAGACCAGCATCCGGGTCGCCGCGCACGCTGTGGCCAGTGGCGCCGCCGACGCGCTGGTCTCCGCGGGTTCCTCCGGCGCGACGGTCACCGCCGCGGTTCTCGCCCTCGGCCGTTCCCAAGGTGTACGCAAACCGCCGCTGGCGGCGTGGCTGCCGACGATGCGGCCGGACCGGGAAACCCTGCTCCTCGACGTCGGCGGCTCGATGGAATCCACCGTCGCCGTCCTGCTGTCCCACGCTGGGCTGGGGACGGCGTACTGGTCTCAGCACACCGGACACGATCAGCCGCGGATCGGGCTGCTCTCGGTCGGCCGGGAACCCGGCAAGGGCGACCGCGTACGCCGGGCGGCCGAAGCGGCGCTGGCCACCACCGACGGCTTCGTCGGCCTGGTCGAAGGCGACGACGTGCTGACCGGTGACCGGGCCGATGTGGTGGTCACCGATGGCTTCACCGGTAATGTGCTGCTCAAAGGGATCGAAGGTGCGTACCGGCTGGCGACGGCGGGGATCGCGGGTGCGTCGCACGGGATGGCCCGGGCGGCCGTGCTGCTGGGAGTGCCGGGCGTGGTCGTGGTCTGCCACGGCGCGGCCGATGCCGGCGACCTGGCGTCGGGGCTGCTGGAGGCGGCGCGCCTGGTCCGTGCCGGCCGAGACGGAGAGCGGGAGGATCAGCGGTGAAGAAGCGTCCGCCACTGTCGCATCTGGAGGAAGCCCTCGGCGTCAAGCTCGAGGAGACGCTGCTGGAGCTCGCCCTCACGCACCGGTCGTATGCGTACGAGAACGGCGGCATCCCGACGAACGAACGACTGGAGTTCCTCGGTGACGCCGTGCTGGGCGTGGTCGTCACCGATGCGTTGTTCCGCGATCATCCGGAGCTGGCCGAGGGGCGGCTGGCCAAGCTCCGCGCCAGCGTCGTGAACTCCCGGGCGCTCGCCAGCGTCTCCCGTACGCTCGGCCCGTACGGTCTGGGCGCGTACCTGTTGCTGGGCAAGGGCGAAGAGGGCACCGGCGGCCGGGAGAAGGACTCGATCCTGGCCGACGCCCTGGAGGCGGTGCTGGGCGCGATCTACATCGAGCACGGCATCGAGACCGCCACCACCGTCATCCTGAAGCTTTTCGACCCGCTGATGAGCGAGTCCGCCCGCAAGGGCGTCGGTCTGGACTGGAAGACCAGCCTCCAGGAGCTGACCGCGATGAACAGCTGGGGCGTGCCGGAGTACGAGGTCACCGAGGAGGGCCCGGACCACGCCAAGGCGTTCACCGCCTGGGCGGTCGTCGGTGGGGAACGCTTCGGCGGCTCGCGCGGCCGGACGAAGAAGGAGGCCGAGCAGCGCTCGGCCGAGGAGGCGTTCCTCGTGCTGAGCAATCGCGCGGTGGACGAAAGCCATCCCGAGGCGGAGGGATCCGATGCCGGAACTGCCTGAGGTCGAGACGGTCCGGCAGGGGGTCGAACGCTGGATCACCGGCCGGACGATCGCCGCGGCCGAGGTGCTGCACCCGCGCGCGGTCCGGCGGCACGTCGCCGGGGCCGGCGACTTCGTGGCGGCCCTGCGCGGCGTCAAGGTGCTGGGGGCGCGGCGGCGGGGCAAGTACCTGTGGCTGCCGTTGGACAGTGGGGACGCCGTCGTCGGCCATCTCGGCATGTCGGGTCAGCTGCTGGTCCAGCCACCGGACACGGAAGACGAGAAGCACCTGCGCATCCGGTTCCGCTTCGAAGACGGCGACTCCGAGCTGCGCTTCGTCGACCAGCGCACGTTCGGTGGGCTCGCGCTGTCCCGGGGCGGGGCCGAGCTGCCGGCCGAGATCGCGCACATCGCGCTCGACCCGTTCGACGCCGACTATCGCGAGGCGCTCGTCGCCACCGCGCTCCGGGCCAAGAAGACCGAGGTCAAGCGGGCCCTCCTCGACCAGACTTTGATCTCCGGCGTCGGCAACATCTACGCGGACGAGGCGCTCTGGCGGGCCAAGCTCCACGGCGCGCGGCCCACCGACCGGCTCAGCCAGGCCGTCGCGCTCACGCTCCTCGGTCACTGCCGCGACGTCATGGCCGAGGCCATGATCGCGGGCGGCACCAGCTTCGACGCCCTCTACGTCAACGTCAACGGCGAGAGCGGCTACTTCGACCGGTCACTCAACGCGTACGGGCGGGAAGGGGAACCGTGCTCGCGGTGCGGGTCCGCGATCCGGCGCGAGTCCTTCATGAACCGCAGCTCGTTCAGCTGCCCGCGCTGCCAGCCTAAGCCGCGGCTCAGCGCTCGGTGACGTACAGCTCGAAACCCTTGTCCCGGCACGCTTTCATCGCGCGGTCCACGTCCGGTCCCGCCACATAGCACACCGGGGTACGCCCAGCGGCGCGGACGTCTTTCACCACTTCGGGACTGGCCCCGAACGCGTCGAACACGGCGACCTCGTCCGGGGTGTAGTCGCCGGGGTCGAGCTCGCGCAGGTCGGGCTGGGCGCGGCCGATCACCATCAGCGTGATGACGACGGCCGCGCCGAGCAGCAGGATCTTGACGAGCTTCACCGCCGGGCGGCTTTACGCCGTGGCCATCGCCGGAGCGAGGCAGCCCGCCGAGGTCGCGACGCCCCAGGTGGCGCCCCGGCCCCGCATCAGTTCCAGGCAGTGCTCCAGGCGATCGCCGGGCACTCCGTGCACGACGTGCCCGTCACCGGGGCGTACGCCGTCCTCGGTGCCGGCCTGGTAGTCGATCCAGTCGCCTTCGAAGGTGCAGATGATTGCACCCAGCCCTCGATAGAGACTGTCGGTCGGCCGGCCCGGGTTGATCAGGATGGTGTCGAAGCCCAGCCGACGCGCCGAGCGTACCGCCATCGCGACCGGGCCGATCGAGAACGGACTGGTCGGGACCTGGTCGAAGAAGAGGCCGCCGACCGCCTGCGCGGCCCATTCGTCGAGTTCGGCCTTGACCGACTCGACCGGGCGCGAGCCGAAGGCGAGGTCGAGGTAGCCCAGGGGGACGCCGGCGTTGACGGGACCGGCGACCGGATGCGCGTAGATCGTCAGGTGTCTGCCCACACCGACGTCAACGATTTGCCCGTTTGACCCGCGACTGTCGCTGAATTGACAGGCGCCGGGGAGTGCTTGCGCGAGCCGCCAGAAGTGCAGTCAGTTTGACGGCTGGCCCGGCGGTGTTACTGCCGTCCGAAGTCCTGGGTCCAGTACGGTGACGACTTTCGGTACGCCAACCCGACGCCGATCGCCTTCAGATCGCAGTTGAGGATGTTGGCCCGATGACCGGGGCTGTTCATCCAGCCCTTCATCACCGCCGCCGCGTCGGCATACCCGTACGCGATGTTCTCCGCCGCGGCCGCGCTGCGGGGATAGCCGGCCGCTACGACCCGGTCGACGAAGGAGGACCCGTCCGGCCCCGTATGGCTGAAGAAGTTCTTCTCGGCCATCAGGGCGCTGTAGGACCGGGCCGCTCTGTGCAGGCGCGAGTCGTTACGCAGCTTGCCGCAGCCGGCTTTCACCCGTTCGGAGTTCACCAGATCGAATACTTTGTTCTCGATCGCCGTGATCTTGTCGACCGCGGTCGGGGAGGCCTTGGTGGGCGACGGCGTCGCCGAGGCCGACGGCGTACTGCTCGAAGGCGACGCCGGGACGGGTGAACCGGTCGGTCCGTCTGTCGCCCCGGAGAGGGAGGCCGAGGCGGTCGCCCCCGGGTTGCCGGCCGCCAGCGACGGCGCGAAATTCGGGGCGAACAGCGCAACAGCGGCGAAAAGCCCGACGATCAAGGTCACCGCAAGCAGGAGGGCGAGCGCCAAGGGCAGGGGTGACCTGCGCGGAGCCCGGTGCATCGGCCGATCGGGGGAGGGGCGCACCCGCCGAAGCTATCGGGACGACCGGGCATGGGCAACCCAGACGATGTGTCAGATCACGACAGACCGGGAACAGGCGGTAACGGGTGTCACTCGGTGGCGCAGCTTGACTCCGACTCCCGATCGGCGGAGTATGGAATCCGACGCCGTATCGCGCCCTAACCGTGTCCACCCACATGCGCCGTGGGCTGGCTGCCGCGAGACAAATGGGCGCGTGTCGACCGGCATACCGGTGGCGCAGAACAAGGAGATGAAATGGCGAAGGCCCTCTTTGGCCACGTCACGATGGCACCAGACCGGCGCCTTCTCGACGAGGTCACGAAGTTGCGTGCCCGGGTGAACTCGTTGGAGTTCGAGAACACCCGCCTGCGGGCGGAGAACGATCGGCTGGCCGCTGCGGTCGCCGGGAGCGAGAACGACGAGTTCCTCCGTCTCGCCGAGACGGCCATGGCCTGATCGGCCTGGTCGGAAGAACCTGATAGCGCGCCTGCCACGATGGTGGCGGCGCGCTGTTGTCTGTCTATGGCCCGGCCGCGACCTGCGCTTGTGTAGCGCTGTCCGATAGTGGGTAGGTGCGCCCGGCACCGCGTCCCGCCGCGCCGCCGCCGACGTCGGACCCCGAGCGGGTAGGCTCCACCTCTGCACCTTCACGAGACAGCGGAGACCCGTGCACCTCAAGACCCTGACGGCGAAGGGGTTCAAGTCCTTCGCCTCCACGACCAAGTTGCAGCTGGAGCCGGGAATCACCTGCGTGGTGGGCCCGAACGGCTCCGGCAAGTCGAACGTGGTCGACGCCATCTCCTGGGTTCTCGGCGAGCAGGGCGCCAAGGCGCTGCGCGGCGGCAAGATGGAAGACGTCATCTTCGCCGGGACCGCCGGTCGCCCGCCCCTGGGCCGCGCCGAGGTCACCCTGACGATCGACAACGGTGACGGCGCGCTGCCGATCGACTACACCGAGGTGTCGATCACGCGGCGGATGTTCCGCTCGGGCGAGAGCGAGTACGAGATCAACGGCGACCGCTGCCGCTTGATCGACATCCAGGAGCTGCTCTCCGACTCCGGCATCGGCCGGGAGATGCACGTCATCGTGGGGCAGGGTCAGCTCGACGCGGTTCTGCACGCCAAGCCGGAGGACCGCCGCGCGTTCATCGAGGAGGCGGCCGGCGTACTGAAGCACCGCAAGCGCAAGGAGAAGGCGCTGCGGAAGCTCGACGCGATGCAGGCCAACCTCAACCGGCTCAACGACCTCACGACGGAGCTCCGGCGGCAGCTCAAGCCGCTCGGCCGGCAGGCCGAGATCGCCCGGCGGGCCGCCGGCATCCAGGCCGATCTACGTGACGCCCGGCTGCGGCTGCTCGCCGACGACCTCAACACGCTGCGCAGCACCCTCGATCGGGAGATCGCCGACGAAGCCGCGCTGCGCGACCGCCGGCGCACCGTCGAGGCCGAGTACGCCCAGGCCCAGCGCCTGCTGAACGAACTGGAGACGGCGCACGCCGCGGACGCGCCGGCCCTGCAGGCTGCTCAGGACACTTGGTACCAGCTCTCCGCCTTGCAGGAGCGGTTCCGCTCGACTGCACAGCTCGCGGCGGAGCGCCTGCGGCACCTGTCCGCCCCCGCCGAGGACGAGCAGCGTGGCCGTGACCCGGACCTGCTCGTCGAAGAGGCCGAGGCGGTCCGGGACGAGGAGATCGCCCTCCGCGAGGCTCTGGAGATCGACAAGGACCGGCTGGCCGAGGCGATCGCCGCCCGCCAACGGCTGGAGCACGAGCTCGCCGCGGCCGAGAAGGCGCTCGTCGCCGCGGTCAAGGCGATCGCGGACCGGCGCGAAGGGCTGGCCAAACTGGCCGGTCAGGTCGCCAGCGCCCGAACCCGGACGACCACCGCCGCCGAGGAGATCTCCCGGCTGAGCGCCGCGTACGCCGACGCCGCCGCGCGCGCCGGTCAGGCGCAGGAGGAAGTGGACGTCGCCAACGCCGAGTCGACCGAGGCCGACCGGGACAACGTGGCTCTCGACGAGGCGCTCGCCGAGGCGACTGCTGCCCTGACCGAGGCCAACGAACAGCTGAAACTGCTCTCCGACGCCGAACGGACGACGGAGAAGGACGCGGCGAGCTGGCGGGCCCGGGCCGAAGCCCTGTCGCTCGGCCTACGCCGCAAGGACGGGGCCGGTGCGCTGCTCGCCCGGTCCGACGACGTACCCGGGCTGCTGGGCAGCGTCGCGTCGCTGCTCACCGTCGAGGCGGGTTATCAGGGTGCGATCGCCGCCGCGCTCGGTGGGCTGGCCGACGCCGTGGTCGTCGCCGGGGTCGACGAGGCCGCCGAGGCGATGCGCCTGCTCAAGATCTCCGACGCCGGCCGGGCCGCGATGCTGATCGGCGGGCGCGGGGTGAGCCGGCCGCCCGCGGTGGCGCTGCCGGACGGCGCCCGATGGGCCAGCGACCTGGTGCGGTGCGCCGAGGAACTGCGGCCGGCCGTCGACAAGGCACTCGCCGAGGTCGCGATCGTCACCGATCTGCGCCAGGCGACCGAGCTGGTGACGGCGTACCCGCAGGTGAAGGCGGTGACTCCGGAAGGCGACGTCATCGGGGCGTACGCCGCTGCCGGTGGATCAGCCAAGGAACCCAGCTACATCGAGACCCAGGCCGCCGTCGACGAGGCCGACCAGAAGCGGGCCGCCGCCGAGGCGGAGTTGTCCCGGTTGCGCCATCAGATCACCGCGTCGCGGGAAGTCATCGCGGTCCGGAAGAAGTCCGTCGACGACGCCGCGGCGGCCAAGCGAGCGGCCGAGGGCGAGCGCAACGCCGTCGCCCGTCACCTGGCCGAACTCGGTGCGGCCGCCCGCTCGGCGCGAGCCGAGGCCGACCGGCTCGCCCTCGCCCGGGACAAGGCGGTGGCCAGCCGCGAGGAGGACCTCGAACGCCTCGCCGAGCTGGAGGAGCGCCTCGAACTGGCCCAGGACAGCCCGATCGAGGAGGATCCCTCGTCGGCGGAACGGGACCGGCTCGCAGCGTTGGTGCCGCAGGCTCGACAGAATGAGATGGAAGTCCGCCTCGCTGTGCGTACCAGTGAGGAACGGGTATCGAGCATCGCGGGCCGCGCGGATTCCCTGTTGCGCCAGGCGCAGGCCGAACGGGCCGCGAGAGAACGGGCAGCCGCCCGCCGCGCGGCCCGGGAGCGTGGCGCGGGTATCGCCCGGTCCGTCGAGAGCGGCGCGCGACTGGCCCTCGAACAGCTGTCCGGCGCGTTGATCGCAGCCGCGAGCCGCCGGGACGAGCTGGCCGAGGCGCGGACTGCGCGGGAAGCCGAACTGGCCGAGGTACGCGCGGACGCCAAGCGGCTCGGCGGCGACCTGGAGCGGCTCACGAGCGAGGTGCACCGCGACGAGGTGGCCCGGGCGGAGCAGCGGCTGCGCATCGAGCAGCTGGAGGCGAAGGCGGCCGAGGAGTACTCGATCGACGTCGACACCCTGCTCGGCGAGTATGGCCCGCACGTTCCCGTGCCGGTCGTGCTCGACTCCGATGGCGACGAAGAGGCCGACGCCATTCCTTACGACCGGGCGATCCAGGAGAAGCGCGCCTCGAAGGCGGAACGCGAGCTGGCCCTGCTCGGCAAGGTCAACCCGCTGGCGCTGGAGGAGTTCGCGGCGCTGGAGGAGCGCTACAAGTTCCTCTCCGACCAGCTCGAAGACCTCAAGGCCACCCGCAAGGACCTGCTCACCGTGGTCAAGGACGTCGACGACCGCATCCTCCAGGTCTTCGCCGACGCGTTCCACGACACGGCGCGGGAGTTCGAAGAGGTCTTCCGGGTCCTGTTCCCGGGCGGCGAGGGCCGGCTGATCCTCACCGATCCCGACGACATGCTGACCACCGGGGTCGAGGTCGAGGCACGCCCGCCGGGCAAGAAGATCAAGCGGCTGTCGCTGCTGTCCGGCGGCGAGCGGTCGCTGACGGCGGTCGCGTTGCTCTGCGCGATCTTCCGGGCGCGCCCCAGCCCGTTCTACATCATGGACGAGGTGGAGGCGGCGCTCGACGACGTCAACCTCGGCCGCCTGATCACCCTCTTCGAGCAGCTCCGCGAGAAGAGCCAGCTGATCATCATCACGCACCAGAAGCGCACGATGGAGGTCGCCGACGCGTTGTACGGCGTCACCATGCGTGCCGGTGTGACCGAGGTGATCAGCCAGCGACTGTCGCGTGAGGACGATTGATGACCGGCGTACGCGAGCCCGCGAAAGCCCTTCTGCTCGACCTGGACGGAGTACTTCGCCACTACGACGGGGCGATCGACGCCGTGATCGAGGACCGGCACTTCCTCGAACCCGGCGCGATCTTCCGGACGGCGATGGAACCCGCGCGCTACAAGACGCTGGTCACCGGCGGGTGGACTCGGGCCGAGTGGTTGGCCGACGTCGGTGCGACTCTCGGGCTGACTTCCGCGGAGGTCGACGAGCTGGCTGCGTACCGGGGTTATGTGGACCGTGAGGTGCTCGAGTTCGTCCGGGAGGTACGCGCGGCCGGCGTACCGGTCGGGTTGTGCACCAACGCGCCCCGGGATCTGGCGGACGATCTCGCCCAGCTCGGCATCGCCGAGGACTTCGACGCCGTCGCCAACTCCTCCGACGTCAGGTACGCCAAACCACAGCCCGAGTACTACCGGGCGGCGTGCGTACTGGTGCGGACGGTTCCGCGGTATTGCCTGTTCGTCGATGACTCGATGCGCAACGTCGAAGGCGCTCGCCGGGTCGGCATCGCCGCTTTCCGGTGGAGCGGCCACGGGGACATCCCTTATCTGAAAGCCGCGCTGGGTCTTTAGCTCTCAGCTGCAGATCACGGTTACGCAGGCCTCCCGGGGTCGTTCGAAGCATGCGTAACCGTGATCTGCAGCGATCGTCAGAGGTACTGACCGACCCGCTCGTCCGCGTCGACGGCCCGGGCGGACGGCGTACCGGAGCGGAGCGCGTACAGCTCGGCGAGGGTCGCGCCACCGGTAGGGATGCCGGACGGCGTACCGAGCCACGTGGCGGCCTCGGCGTACGGGAGAGCCGTCACCTCGATGCGCGCCAGGCAGCGTCCCGGGCGCAGGACTGCCGGGTGCAGCCGGGACAGGTCCTCGTTCGTGGTGATCGCGACCAGCACGTTCCGCCCCTGGCCCAGGAGTCCGTCGGTGAGGTTGAGCAGCCGCGACAGCGCCTGGCCGGTCGCCTGCTTCGCCTCGGCCCGGATCAGCTCGTCGCAGTCCTCCAGCAGCAGCATCCGCCAGCTCGGACCGTCCTCGTCGTCGTCCATCCCGACCGCCATGCTCATGAGGTAGGACGGCGAGCCGAACAGCGACTCGGGGTCGATGACGGCGTCGATCCGGCACCAGGACCGCCATTCGCGGGCGAGGCTGCGCAGCACGTTGGTCTTGCCGGTGCCGGGCGGGCCGTGCAGGAGCAGCAGGCGTCCGTCGATCGTGTCCGGGGTGAGCGCCATGAGCCGGTCGAACTGCTCGGCGACCGTGTTCGCGTAATTCCGCCGCAGCTCCCGCCACGGCGTGGTGGCGATCTTGCGTACCGCGCGCCGGGGTCCGTTCCCGGTGAAGTGGGCGAAACCGACCTCGACCGTCTCGGTGTCGGTCGGCTCCGGCTCCTGGACGTCCTTGATGCTCTCCTCGAGCACCGTCCGGGCCAGCTCGGCGGAGTCGGCGGTGACGGTGACCATGGCGGAGCCGCCGCGCCAGCGTACGGCCCGGAGGGTCCAGCCGTCGCCGGTGGCGAGGTGGGAGCTGGTGCCGTCGTCTTTGGCGGCGCGCTGGATCTGGGCGCCGGCGGGCAGCAGCAGCGCGTCCGACCGCACCCGTTCCAGGCGCTTCGTACGCGCGAAGGGCTGAGCGCCCGTCGCGAACTCGGCGAGCGCCATGGCGTCGATGACGTCGACCGGAGAGTCGCCGTCGTCCAGGTAGAAGGTGTGCGGGAAAGACACCTGAACATGATCGGGCCGGTGCCCCGCATCGATCAACGGATTTCGGCTGGGCCGACGCCGGGCGTGCCGACGCCGGGCGGCCCGAGTCTGAGAGGATGGCCGGATGGAAAACCTCGTCATCCCTCTGGTGGTGCTGATCGTTGTGATCGGCATCGCGCTCGCCGTCTTCGCAGTACGCCGTACGCGCCGCAGCGTTCCGCCGCAGCCGTCCGCGCCGAGCGTCGAGGCGGCACCCGGCGAGGTCACCGCTCCCACCAAGGCACCCGCTCCCGCTGAGGTCGCGCCCGCCCCGCCGACACCGGTCATCCGGGAGCCGGAGGCTGTGCCGGAGCCGCAAGTCGAGGTGCCCGAGCCCACCGCCGGTCGGCTCGTCCGCCTCCGGAGCCGGCTCGCCCGCAGCCAGAACGCCTTCGGCCGGGGTCTGCTGGCGGTGCTGTCCCGGGACCGGCTGGACGAGGACGCCTGGGAGGAGATCGAGGAGAGCCTGATCACGGCGGACGTCGGGGTCGAGGCCACCGGTCAGATCGTCGCCAAGCTGCGCGAGCGCACCCGTATCCTCGGTACGCGTACCGTGTCCGACGTCAAGACGCTGCTCGCCGAGGAGCTCACCGAGGCACTGGACCCGAAGCTCGACCGGTCGCTGAAGGCGAGCCCGCACGACGGCCGCCCGGCGGTGATCCTGGTCGTGGGGGTCAACGGCGCCGGCAAGACCACCACCTGCGGGAAGATCGCCCGCGTACTGGTCGCTGACGGCCACAGCGTCGTCCTCGGCGCGGCCGACACGTTCCGGGCCGCCGCCGCCGACCAGCTCGCCACCTGGGGTGGCCGGGTCGGCGCGACCGTCGTCCGCGGCCCTGAGGGCGGCGACCCGGCCGCCGTGGCCTTCGACGCGGTCAAGCAGGGCATCGACACCGGCGTGGACACGGTGCTCATCGACACCGCGGGTCGGCTGCAGAACAAGATCGGCCTCATGGACGAGCTCGGCAAGGTCAAGCGGGTGGTGGAAAAGCACGGCCCGGTCGACGAGACCCTGCTCATCCTGGACGCCACAACCGGACAGAACGGCTTGGAGCAGGCCCGCGTCTTCATGGAGGTGTGCGACGTCTCGGGTGTCGCGCTCACGAAGCTGGACGGAACCGCCAAGGGCGGTATCGTCATCGCTGTGCAGCGCAAGCTCGGGATCCCGGTCAAACTGGTGGGACTCGGCGAGGGCCCGGACGACCTGGCCCCGTTCGAACCCGCCGTCTTCGTCAGCGCTCTGCTGGGCACCGAACACCCGGACGCCGTGTGACTGTGGACTATGAGATCCCGCTGCGCGGAGGCAACGTCTCAACCGTAGTGCGGGTGGGAGACACCGTACGCCGGAACGCCGGGCCCTGGACCCCGTCAGTCCACGCTCTGTTGCGCCATTTGGAGCACGCCGGGTTCACCGGCTCGCCCCGGGCGCTCGGCATGGACACGCAGGGCCGTGAGGTCCTCTCCTACCTGGCCGGGGAGTGCGGCGAGTACCCGCTCAAGCCCTACTGGGTGACCGATGAGGCGCTCGTCACCGTCGCCACCATGCTGCGCATGTTCCACGACGCCCAGGCCGGTTTCCGCCCGCCGCCCGGCGCGGTGTGGCGCTCGTTCGGCCCGCCGCCGCCGGACGCCGAGGTCATCTGCCACCACGACGCCGCTCCGCACAACGTCATCTGGCGTCCGGACGGCACCCTGGCGATGATCGACTTCGACCTGGCGTCGCCCGGTGCGCGCATCTACGACGTCGCGTACGCCGCCTGGACCTGGGTGCCGCTGTTCAGCGACCGGGACTCGGTGACGCTCGGGTGGCACCGGCCCGACCGGCCGCGCCGCCTGCGGCTGTTCGCCGACGCCTACGGGCTGATCCCGCGCGACCGCCACCGCCTCGTACGCACGATCCGCAAGCGCATCGTCGACCACGTCGAAGGCATCCGCCGGATGGCGGCCGCGGGTGATCCTGCGTTCGTCCGGATCGTCAACAAGGGTCATCTCCGGCGGCCGATGCGCGATCTGCGGCTGCTTGATTACGAGCGCTACACGTTGGAACACGCCCTGCGTTGAGCGCGCCCGGCTTCCGGGGCGCTGGATCACGGATCTGGGTCGAATCACGCCGGGGAGCCTCTCGGGCGAGCCGCCAGGAGTGCGGTCAGTTGGGAATTCGACCGAGAACCCTGATCCAGCGCTAAAACGGACGGCCGAAGAGCCTCGTGAGGATTTCTTCACACGCCGGAAACACTTCGTCACACACACGAAACCGCGCAACGTGAATGCGTGAAACACGCGCCCGGAAAGCTCCCCCAACAACCGGCGCAGCGGCGATGCGGCCCAGCCGGGAGGGAGAATTCCACTCACTGAGGAGGGCACGTGCTGCTCCTGGAGGACGCGCCGACGATCGACACCGGGAACACGACCTGGTTGCTCGTCTCCAGCGCACTTGTGTTGCTCATGACGCCGGGTCTCGCCTTCTTCTACGGCGGTCTCAACCGGGCCAAGAGCGTACTGAACATGATGATGATGAGCTTCGTGACGATCGGGCTCGTCTCGGTCCTGTGGCTCATGTACGGCTTCTCGCTCGCGTTCGGCACCAACGACAACGCGGACGTGAACACCGTCATCGGTAGCTTCAGCCAGTATCTGGGCGGCAAGACCGGGACGACGTTCAGCGAGTTCTGGATGGCGGGCGGCGCGTCGACGGGCATTCCCACGTTCGTGGTGATGGCCTTCCAGATGATGTTCGCCATCATCACCGTCGCCCTGATCAGCGGCGCCCTGTCGGACCGCCTGAAGTTCGCGGGCTGGCTGGTCTTCGCCTTCGGCTGGTTCACCCTCGTGTACGTTCCGGTGGCGCACTGGATCTGGGGTGGCGGCTGGATCGCCACGAAGCTGCACGCGCTCGACTTCGCCGGTGGTACCGCGGTCCACATCAACGCCGGTGCGGCTGCCTTGGCCGTCGCGCTGGTGCTGGGCAAACGGGTCGGCTGGCCGAAGGAGGCGTTCAAGCCGCACAACGTGCCGTTCGTGGCGCTCGGCGCCGGCCTGCTGTGGTTCGGCTGGTTCGGATTCAACGCCGGTTCGGAGCTGACCGCCGACGGCACCGCCGCGATCGCGTTCGTCAACACCCAGGTCGCCACGGCGGCCGCCGTCCTGGGCTGGGTCGCGGTCGAGTGGATCAAGTCGGGCAAGCCGACCCTCGTCGGCGCGTCCTCGGGCGCGGTGGCCGGTCTGGTCGCCATCACCCCGGCCTGTGGCTTCATCTCCCCATGGGCCGCGGTCGTCCTCGGCATCATCGCCGGTGCGGTTTGTGCCCTCGCGGTGAGCTTGAAGTACCGCTTCGGCTTCGACGACTCGCTCGACGTCTTCGGCGTTCACTTCGTCGGCGGATGGATCGGCTCGCTGTCGATCGGCTTCTTCGCCAACGACTACGTGAACTCCTGGATCACCGACGACAAGATCCTCGGCGCCGACAACGGCCTGTTCTACGGGGGCGGCCTGACTCAGCTCGGCCGACAGGCGCTGGCCAGCGGCTCGGTCTCGATCTTCTCGTTCGGCGTGGCGGCCCTGATCGCCCTGGCGATCAAGTACACCATCGGGCTGCGGACGTCGCCGGAGACCGAGGTCGAGGGCATCGACGTCGCCGAGCACGCCGAGTCGGCGTACGACTTCGCTCCCACCGGCGGCGCTGCCGGTGCGTTCGCCCTGGCCGGCCTCGCGTCGGCGCCGGGCAAGGCCGCGGAGGCCGAAGAGTCGGCCCCGTCCACCGAGAAGGTGGCCGGTTAAGGTCCAACGATGGAGGGATTGAGCATGAAGCTGGTCACCGCGGTCATCAAGCCATATCAGCTGGACGCCGTGAAGGCGGCGTTGCAGACGCTGGGCGTGGCGGGCATGACGGTCAGCGAGGTCCAGGGATACGGCCGGCAGAAGGGACACACCGAGGTGTACCGGGGCGCCGAGTACACGGTGGAGTTCCTGCCGAAGATCCGTATCGAGGTGCTCACCGACGAACTGGACGTGGACAAGGTGGTCGACAACATCGTCACCGCCGCACGGACCGGGAAGATCGGCGACGGCAAGGTCTGGGTCACGGAGGTCTCCGAGGTGATCCGGGTGCGTACCGGCGAACGCGGCCTCGACGCACTGTGATCGACGCACAGCACATCGGCGCCGCCGCACGCTCTGAGCGTGCGGCGGCGTTCGACGTCTGGCTGACCAAGTTGGCGGCAGACTCGGGGTTGCCGCCGGGTGTCAGCCTCGTCGCCGTGGGCGGTCTCGGCCGTCGCGAATGCGCCCCCAAGGGCGACCTCGACCTGGTGCTGCTGCATACGGGAGTGGCCGGGATCGAGGAGCTGGCGGCGCGCATCTGGTACCCCGTCTGGGACAGCCGGGTCGGCCTCGACCACTCGGTCCGGACCGTGGCGGAGTCCCTGGCCGCGGCCGAGTCCGACGCCAAGGTCGCGCTCGGCCTGCTCGACGCGCGGCACGTCACGGGCGACGCCGGCCTCACCGCCCGGCTAGCGCGGAGTGCGGCCGACCTCTGGCGGCGTACCGCTCCGGTGCAGCTCAGCCGGCTGCGCGAGGTCACGGCGGCCCGGCACGCCACGCACGGCACGCTGGCCCAACTGCTCGAGGGCGACCTCAAGGAGGCCGCGGGCGGTCTGCGGGACGTGGGCATTCTGCGCGGGATCGGTCGCGCCGGCATCGCCGACGCAACTCCTCCAGTGATACGCGCAGCGCAGATCCGCCTTCTGGACGTTCGGGACGCCCTCCACCTGTCGGCCGGGCGGAACCTGGACCGCCTGGTGGCGCACGAGCGTACCGCCGTCGCCGAGGCGCTCGATCTGCCCGACGGCGATGCGCTGCTGCGACGAGTGGCCAACGACGCGGCGACGATCGAATGGGCGCTGGACGACGCCTGGCGGTCCGTTCATCGCTGGCGTGCCTCGTTGGGGCGGGGCGGCGTACCGCACCGGGCGCAGCGCCTGCCGTTGGCGACCGACGTCGTCGAGAGCGACGGCGAAGTCGTGCTCGCCCGGTCGGCGGTCACCCCGCATCCCGACCCCAGCCTGTCGCTTCGCGTCGCCGCGGCGGCCGCCACCGCGAAGCTCCCCATCGCCCGGTCCACTTTGGAGTGGCTGAGTCGCTACGTTCCGCCGTTGCCCAATCCGTGGCCCGCCGCTGCGCGTACCACTCTGATGAGCTTGCTGGGCTCGGGCCCGGCGCTGATCCCGACCTGGACTGCGTGTGACCGCTTCGGGCTGATCACGGCCTGGCTGCCGGAGTGGAGCCGGTTGCGCGGCGCGCCGCAGCACAACCCGGTGCATCAGTTCACATTGGACCGTCACCTGATCTCGGCGGCGGCCGAGGCAGCCGGGTACGCACGCGAGGTCGCCCGGCCCGACCTGCTCTTGCTCGGCGCGCTCGTGCACGACGTGGGCAAGGGCTTGCCGGGCGACCACAGTGAGGTCGGCGCGCCGATCGCGGCCGGAATCGCGCGCCGCGTCGGGCTGCCGGAGGCGGACGTCGCGTTGATCGAGCGCCTGGTCCGGCACCACCTCGTGCTGCCGGAGATCGCGACCCGGCGCGACATCGGCGATCCCGCGACGGTGACCGCGGTCGCGGAGATCGTGGGGGACACCGAGACCCTGGAGCTGCTCCACATGCTCGCGCGGTCGGACGCGGTCGCGACCGGACCCGCAGCCTGGACCACTTGGAAGTCGCGGCTGATCGACCAGCTAGTCGCCGCCGTCCGGGCGAGCCTGGCCGGAGCCCCGCTGCCGGTGCCGATGGCGCCGGACCCGACACTGTTGCGAGCCGACCTGCCGGTAGTGCAGGTGGCGCCGGATTGGGTCGCGCTCGCGGCCAAGGACCGCCGCGGACTGCTCGCGACGGTCGCCGGCTGCCTGGCCATGCACCAGCTCGAAGTGGTCGCGGTCAACTCGATCACGGTCGCGGAGCGGGCGGTTCTGCAGTGCGCTGTGCAGCCCCGTTATGGCACCTCGCCCGACCGGGATCTGCTGGCGGCGGATCTCCGCCGGGCGGCTCTCGACCAACTTGCCCTGCCGGCTCGGCTGGCCCGGCGCTCGCGTACGCCGAACGCCGCCCGTCCCCGTCCCCGGGTGCTCTGGCCCGCCGACGACCTGCTCGAAGTACGCGCGACCGACGAGCCTGGCCTGCTCTACCGGATCACCTCGACGCTCGCCGAGCTCGGCGTGAACCTCCGGGCCGCCCGGGTCTCCACGCTGGGCGCTGACGTCGTCGACGCCTTCTATCTGATCGGGCCGGTCGACCGGGTCGCGATTGAGGCCGCTCTTCTCCCCATGCTGGGTTAGCTGCCCGCCCCCGCCCGCTCGTCGCACGCTCGCGCGCTGTGCTGGTCTTTGGGCACCGGATCAGGGTTCTCGGTCGAATCTTGCCCCATGATTCGACCCACATCCCTGATCCGGCGGCTTCCTGCGGCCCACGAAGCTCGGCGCGCCGAGCGCCCTGGGCGGCGGGTAGTCTTTCGGGGGCGGCGGCGAGCCGCCCTTGATCGGACAAACCTCACCAACGGGATGATTGCGCTGTGTTTGACACACTGAGCGACCGGCTTTCGGGGATCTTCACGAAGCTGCGCGGCAAGGGGCGGCTCACCGAGGCCGACATCGACGCCACCGCCCGCGAGATCCGGCTCGCCCTGCTCGAGGCGGATGTCGCGCTGCCGGTCGTGCGCGCGTTCATCGCCGCGCTCAAGGAGCGGGCGCGCGGCTCCGAGGTGTCGCAGGCGCTCAACCCGGCCCAGCAGATCATCAAGATCGTCCACGAGGAGCTGATCAACGTCCTCGGCGGCGAGGCTCGGCGGCTCCAGTTCGCCAAGCAGCCGCCGACCGTGATCATGCTGGCGGGTCTCCAGGGTTCCGGTAAGACCACCCTGGCCGGAAAGCTCGCCAAGTGGCTCAAGGGTCAGGGCCACCAGCCGATGCTGGTCGCGGCCGACCTGCAGCGCCCGAACGCCGTCAACCAGCTGCAGGTGCTAGGCGAGCGGGCGGGCGTCGAAGTCTTCGCCCCCGAGCCGGGCAACGGCGTCGGCGACCCGGTCGCGGTCGCCAAGGAGTCGATCGAGTACGCCCGCCGCCACATGCGCGACATCGTCATCGTCGACACCGCCGGTCGGCTGGGCATCGACCAGGAGATGATGGCGCAGGCCGCCTCGATCCGCGACGCGGTCACCCCCGACGAGGTCATCTTCGTCATCGACGCGATGGTGGGTCAGGACGCGGTCGCCACGGCCGAGGCATTCCGCGACGGAGTCGGCATCACCGGTGTCGTGTTGTCCAAGCTGGACGGTGACGCCCGGGGTGGCGCGGCGCTGAGCGTACGCCATGTCACCGGGCAGCCCATCCTCTTCGCGTCCACCGGCGAGAAGCTGGAGGACTTCGACGTCTTCCACCCCGACCGGATGGCCAGCCGCATCCTGGGTATGGGCGACGTCCTCACGCTGATCGAGCAGGCCGAGGCGGCCTTCGACGCCGATCAGAAGGAGAAGATGGCCGCCAAGCTCATGGGCGGCGAGCAGTTCACGCTGGAAGACTTCCTCGACCAGCTGATCGCGATCCGCCGGATGGGCCCGATCGCCAACATGCTCAAGATGATGCCGGGCATGAACCAGATGAAGGGTCAGCTCGACGACCTGGACGACAAGCACTTCGACCGGGTAACCGCGATCATCCGGTCGATGACCCCGCACGAGCGCGCCAACCCGAAGATCATCAACGGGTCGCGCCGCGCCCGCATCGCCAACGGTTCCGGCGTCACCGTCATGGACGTCAATCAGCTGCTCAACCGTTTCACCGACGCGCAGAAGATGATGAAGCAGATGGGCGGCATGATGGGCCTGCCCGGCGGCGGCCGGCGCAAGGCGACCAAGAGCCCGAAGAACAAGCGCAAGGGCACCAAGGGCGGCGGCCGCTCCGGCGGCGGCTTCCCGGCCGGCCTGCCCGGTGGGATGCCTCAGCTTCCGCCGGGTCTGGACCCGACGCAGCTTGGCGGCGGCGACGACTTCAAGGTGCCGAAGCTGGACTTCAACAAGCTCTTCAAGCGGGACAACTAGCGTTCGTTCGGGGCGACGCGCGAGCGCGCCGCCGCCAGCGAGCGGGCGGAGGCCGCCGGACAACGCGAGCGAGCTGATACGAGCGGGGGCGGCGAAGCAGGGGCTGCGCGCGACGCTACTCGCGAGTACGTTGCGTCCATGTTGCGACGCATCACCTCCGTCGCCGCCGTTGCCGCGCTCACCCTGGGACTCGTGGGCGCTCCCGCGTCGGCCTCGCCGGACAGATCCACCACGTACTATCTGGCGCTCGGCGATTCGCTGGCGGCCGGCTACCAGCCGGTCACGCCGTTGGACCGCACCGAGGGCTACGTCTGGCAGCTGCACCGTCAGCTGCAGGCCACCCAACCGAAGCTGAGCCTGGAGAATCTGGGCTGCGGCGGCGAGACCTCGGGCACCCTGCTCGACGGCGGGATCTGCGAGTACCCCGGTCGCGCCTCTCAACTCGAGGCGGCCGAACGCTTCCTGCACGCGCACAAGGACAAGGTCTCGCTGGTCACGATCGACATCGGCGGCAACGACCTCAACCACTGCGCCAAGGGCGGCACGATCGATCCGGGGTGCGTACAGAGCGCGCTGGCGGCGTTGACCGTGAATCTCGGGCAGATCCTCGCCCGGCTGCGGGCGGTCGCTCCGCATACGCCGATCATCGGGATGACCTACTACAACCCCTACCTCGCGGCCTGGCTGGCCGGGCCGGCCGGTCGGGCGCTGGCGCTTCAGTCCATTCAGGTCAGTGGCCTCTTCAACAACATTCTGACGGCGCTCTACCACGCCGCGGACGCCCGGGTCGCCGACGTCGCGGGCGCGTTCGCCTCGACGGATCTCACGACTCAGGTCCCGCTCCCCGGCGTCGGCACGGTGCCGCTCGCCGTCGCGCGGATCTGCGCATGGACGTGGATGTGCGCGAAGACCGACATCCACGCGAACACCATCGGGTACGCCGTCCTCGCAGACGCGTACCAGGCGGAGGTCTGACCTGACCGGATGGGTCGCCACAAGGGCAAGGGCGTCGAGGAACGCCCTTGCCCTTCCGTATTACGCGGTAATAAAATCAACGGGTGACTGAGCCGGGGAGCGAGAAGTCGCGCAACAGGAAACCGATCGAGCCGGGCGCAAAGCCTGGCAGCGGAAAGGTGGTCAGGTTGTCGCTATCGCTGGATAGTCAGTTGGACACTCGCCTGCGGGAGGCCGTAGCCGCGTCGGGTGTCACGATGTCGGCCTGGGTGTCCCAGGCCATCGAAGAGCGCCTGGATCGGCTGAAGGCCGATCTCGAGGAGGATGCCAGGATCCAGCAGCGTCTCCGTGAGCTGGATGAGTTCTTCGGGCCAGTGCCCGAGGACATCGCCCGTGAAGTCGACGAGGAGATGATCCGGCTGGGTCTGATGGATCCGAAGGACCGCCGATGACGTCGATTGTTTATGACACTGGCGCCTTGTTGGCGGCGGAACGTCGCGACTTCCGCTTCGTCCGGATGCACCGGAACCGAACGACGTCGCAGGTCCCGCTATTCGTACCAGTCGTCGTCCTCGCCCAGGCTTGGCGGGACGGCAAGCAGCATGGCCTGATCGAGGTTCTCAAGGACTGCGAAATCACCCCTGACACTGAACGCATCGGCAGGGCGGCCGGGGAGGCCTGCGCAAGGTCCGGCACGAGTGACGTGGTGGACGCGATCGTGGTCGTCACCGCGCTCGCTCACGGATCGGCAGTGGTCTCCAGCGATCCCAGTGACCTCCGGAAGATCGCCGCCGCCCTGGGGAAGAAGCTGGACATCCTTGTGGTCTAGTGGAGCGCATGGCGTTGCACGTACGCGGAGTGCTCCTTCCCGACGATGAGACCGGCGATCTGTGGCTCGACGGCGACCGGGTGTCGCGTACACCGATACCTGGCGCCACCACGGTCAACGACGGCGGGTTCATCCTTCCGGGGCTGGTCGACGCCCACTGCCACATCGGGATCGCCCCAGGCGGCCGTCCAATCGAGAGCCTCGACCAGGCCCGGGAGCTCGCCCTGATCGACCGGGCCGCCGGAGTTCTCGCGATCCGCGACGCCGGTTCGCCGTATGCGTACCCGGAGCTGGACGACGAACCGGAGTTGCCCCGGCTGGCCCGAGCCGGGCGGCATGTCGCACCACCACGCCGGTATCTGCCCGAGATCGGCGTCGAGGTCCCCGCCGAACTCGTGGCGGAAGAAGTCACCCGGCAAGCGGCGGCCGGCACGGGCTGGGTGAAGCTGGTCGGCGACTGGATCGATCGAGACCGGGGCGATCTCGCTCCCGCTTGGGACGATGCGACCTTGGCGGCTGCGGTCGAGGCAGCGCACGCCGCCGGCGCGCGGATCACCGCACACTGCTTCGAGGAGCAGAGCGTCGCGACGCTGGTCCAGGCCGGGATCGATTGCGTCGAGCACGGCACCGGATTGTCCCCGGAGATCATCGCTGAGATGGGGCGCCGCGGGACGGCGCTCGTTCCGACGATGATCAACATCGCTACGTTCGGATCGATCGCGCAGCGGGCCGAAGCCAAGTTCCCGGGGTACGCCAAGCACATGCTCGCGCTGCGAGACGGCTTCCCGGCGGTGGTCGCGGCGGCCCATGAGGCGGGGGTGCCGATCTACGTCGGGTCCGACGCCGGTGGCGGCATCGCCCACGGGCTGGCCGCCGAGGAGATGCTGCTCCTGCACTCGGCCGGGTTGTCGGCCGACGAAGTGCTGGCCGCCGGTTCGTGGCGCGCGCGGGAATGGCTGGGCTTCCCCGGACTCGCCGAAGGCGGGTGGGCCGACCTCGTCGTCTATCCACGAGATCCGCGTCAGGACCTCACGGTCTTGCGTGAACCGAGCCTGATCATCCTGCGTGGCCGAATCGTCTCCGCCTGACCTCGGCGGTAGGCAAGCAGATCACGGATACGCATGCTTCCCGTGCCCAAGATCGCATGCAGATCCGTGATCTGGTGCTCACGGTGTCGGCGTGGGGCGGGCGGTGGCCAGCGAAGGCGAGCCGAAGGCGGCCAGTAGGATGAGTGCCCATGGCGCGTGTGCTGACTCCCCGGGCGGAAGACTTCCCCCGCTGGTACCAAGACGTGATCGCGAAGGCCGAGCTGGCTGACAACGGCCCGGTCCGGGGCACGATGGTGATCCGGCCGACGGCGTACGCGATCTGGGAGCGCATGCAGGCCGACATGGACGGCCGGATCAAATCGACCGGGGCGGAGAACGCGTACTTCCCGCTGTTCATCCCCGAGAGCTACCTGCACCGGGAGGCGCAGCACGTCGAGGGGTTCTCCCCGGAGCTGGCCGTCGTCACCCACGGCGGTGGTAAGCAGCTCGCCGAGCCGGTCGTGGTCCGGCCTACGAGTGAGACTGTCATCGGCGAGTTCATGGCGAAGTGGGTCGACTCCTACCGGGATCTGCCGCTGCTGCTCAACCAGTGGGCGAATGTCGTCCGGTGGGAGATGCGCCCGCGGATCTTCCTGCGTACCAGTGAATTCCTGTGGCAGGAGGGGCACACCGCGCACGCGACCGAGCAGGACGCCAAGGATTACACCCTGCGCATCCACCACGAGGTCTACGAGAAGCACATGCGTGAGCTCCTCGCCATCCCTGTCGTGCCCGGCCGGAAGACCGACCGCGAGCGGTTCGCCGGCGCCACGAGCACCTACACGCTCGAAGGCATGATGGGCGACGGCAAGGCGCTGCAGATGGGCACCTCCCACGAGCTCGGCCAGAACTTCGCCCGCGCCTTCGACATCCAGTACTCGAGCGCCTCCGGCTCCCGTGAGTACGCCTGGACGACCTCGTGGGGCTCGTCGACCCGGATGCTGGGCGGCCTGATCATGTGTCACGGTGACGACAACGGTCTGCGCCTGCCGCCGCTGCTGGCCCCGACGCAGGCGCTGGTCATGGTGGTGAAGGAGAGCGACGGTTCGGTGACGGCCGCTGCCGAGGGCCTCGTCGGCGAGCTCGCCGCTGCGGGCGTACGCGTGAAGCTTGATGATCGGGTGGACACGCCGTTCGGCCGCCGCGCCGTGGACGCGGAGCTGAAGGGCGTGCCGCTGCGGATCGAGGTCGGCCCGCGCGACCTGGCCGCCGGCAACGTGACGTTGGCCCGCCGGATCGACGGCTCGAAGACCCCGTTGCCGCTGGGCGGAGTGGTCGCCGAGGTGACCGCGGCGCTGGTCGCCGACCAGAAGGCTCTCTACGAGGAGGCTCTGGCCCGGCGCGAGGCGAACACGGTCGAGGTCAAGACGCTGGACGAGGCGATCGAGGCCTCGCAGACCGGCTGGGCCCGGGTGCCGTGGTCGGCGGTCGGCGTCGACGGCGAGGCGAAGGCGAACGAAAGCGCGATCACCGTGCGCTGCCTGTTCCGCGAGGACGGCTCGGCTCCGGCCGCGCAGGACGAGCCGAACCTGACCGCGATCCTCGGCCGTTCCTACTGAGCGCCAACGCGAGATGCGGTTCGAACCCGGCCGGGTGGTCCTGCACCGCCATTTCCAGGGTCCCCGGCTGGGTCTGCTGAAGACCGCGGTCGTGCTCGCCGACGACGATCGCGGCCTGCTGCTCTGGGTGCCCCGGGGTGCGCCGATGCTCGACCGGAAGGCGGTCGACGGCCGGGGTCTGCGGGCGATGCCGTTCGCGGAGTGGCTCGTCACCGAGACCAAGCTCTGGGAGATGACCTGGCGCGGTCCGGCCATCCTCAAGGTGCTGCCGCCCGGTGAGGACTACTCCGTGTGGCTCTTTCGCACCGAAGACGGCGCGTTCAGGGGCTGGTACGTCAACCTGGAAGAGCACGGCGTCCGGTGGGACGACGGCTCGGTGGCCGGAGTCGACATCGTCGACCAGGACCTCGACATCTGGGTCGAACCGGATCGCTCCTGGTCGTGGAAGGACGAGGAGGAGTTCGCCGAGCGGCTGGCGTACTCCTCCGATTACTGGGTGGCCGACGGCGACGCCGTACGCCAAGTGGGCGAGCGCGTGATCAAGCGCATCGAAGCCGCCGAGTTCCCGTTCGACGGCTCTCTGCGTACCCTCACGGGCGAAGCGGAATGGACCGGATCGCAGCACGTGCCCGCAGGCTGGGACCGACCACGAGCCCGGTGAGGGGCCGCGCGCCGGAAGCGACTCGATTACCTTGGGGCCCATGGTCTTCGAGCGGGGCGAGATCGTCTACTTGCGACACTTCCAGCGCGACACGATCGCGGGCCTGTACCCGCTTCGGGCCGTACGCCACGACGACCGTGGCGCGTTGCTGTGGGGCCATACGGGAAATCGGCATTTCGTCACCTCCCTGACTGACGGCCGTATGCTCCGGGAGGTCCCGCTGCCGGAGTGGGTACGCAGTCCGAAGCGGCTGATCGACTTCGAAGCGGTGCACTCCGTGCTGTGCTGGCATCCGGCCGGTGCCGACTACTCCATCCGATTCTTCTTCCGCCCCGGCGGCGAGTTCTACGCCTGGTACGCCAACCTTGAGCTGCCCGCGGTCGCCTGGCGGTCGGCCGACCTCGCCGGGCTGGACACCGTCGACTGGGACCTGGACGTGTGGATCGAACCGGGTCGGACTTGGCGCTGGAAGGACGAGGAGGAGTTCGTCGAGCGGCTGAGCCAGCCCGACTATTACTGGGTCGACGACGAGCAGCGCGTACGCGAAGCCGGCCGGGCAGTGATCGAACTCGTGGAGGCGGGGAAGTTTCCCTTCGACGGGACCTGGACCGATTTCCGGCCAGATCCGGACTGGAGTCCGATCGCGTCGACCGAGCCGCCGCCCGGCTGGGACGCCCCCCGCCGCTGCTGATAGGCGAGTGGATGTGATCTGCGTCCCGTACGCCCGGCGGGGTGGGTCCGCGGGTTCCCGGACGTCTGGCACAATTGACGATTGGTATTCGATGCGCGCACGGCAGCCCTCTAACTTCCGACGCCCGTCGTGTCCATGAACGCTCGCACCGCTCACAACCCCACGTGGGATGGCGAGCGCTCGAAACCTATCGCAACAGGAGCGAACAAACGTGGCCGTCAAGATCCGGCTTCTGCGGATGGGCAAGATCCGCAACCCGCAGTACCGCATCGTCGTCGCCGACTCGCGTACCAAGCGCGACGGCAAGGCGATCGAGTTCATCGGCGTGTACCACCCCAAGGAGGAGCCCTCGCTGATCGAGGTCAAGTCCGACCGGGTGCAGTACTGGCTGTCGGTCGGCGCGCAGCCGAGCGAGCCGGTCATCGCCATCCTCAGCAAGACCGGTGACTGGCAGAAGTTCAAGGGTCTGCCCGCTCCGGCCGAGCCGCTGAAGGTCGCTGCCGCCAAGGCCGACCGCAAGGCGATCTACGAGGCCGAGGCGCAGGCCGCCGTCGGCGTCACGGAGACCAAGAAGGCGGAGCCGAAGAAGGCCGAGAAGAAGGCCGAAGCCAAGGCTGAGACGCCCGCCGAGCCGGCTGAGGCTCCGGCCGAGGGGGCCTGACCTTGCGCGGCGGCTCGTCGGGCCGGACCGACAGCACCCTGCGTCCGGCGCTCGAACACCTGGTCAAGGGCATCGTGGAACACCCGGATGAGGTCCGGGTGCGGTTCGTCGACGCGCGCCGCGGCGCGCGGCTCGAGGTGCGGGTGCACCCCGACGATCTGGGCACGGTGATCGGCCGCGGCGGGCGTACCGCCCGGGCGCTGCGCCAGGTGATCGGGTCGGTGGGCGGCAAGGGGATGCGCGTCGACATCGTCGACGCGTACTGACCGTCGTCATGCTGCTGGTCGTAGGCAAGATCCTCCGTCCGCACGGTATCCGCGGCGAACTCGTCGTGGAGGTCCGCACGGACGAGCCTGAAGACCGCTTCGCGGTGGGGTCGGCGTTCGACGCCGGCCCCACCGAGCAGAAGCGGGACACCAGGCTCACCATCGAATCGATCCGTTGGCACCAGGGCCGTCCGCTGATCTTCTTCGCGGAGGTTCCGGACCGCCACGTGGCCGAAGAGCTGCGCGGCCTCTACCTGTGGGTCGATTCCGCCGGCATAGCCGCTCCGGCGGACCCGGACGAGTTCCACGACCACCAGCTGGTCGGGCTCGACGTGGTCACGGTCGCGGGGGACAAGGTCGGGGTGGTCGATCGCATCGATCACGCGCCGGCTTCGGACATGCTGGTCGTACGCAAAGAGGACCGGACGACCGCGTTGGTCCCGTTCGTGCGGGCCATCGTCCCGACGGTCGACGTCGCGGGGGGCCGAGTCGTGATCGACCCGCCCGGCGGACTGCTGGATCTCTAGGCGGCGTGATGCGCGTCGACGTCGTCTCCATCTTCCCCGAGTACTTCGCCCCGCTCGACCTCTCCCTGCTCGGCAAGGCCCGCACGGAGGGGCGGCTGGAGCTGGCGGTACATGATCTGCGTACGTGGACGCACGATGTGCACCGGACGGTCGACGACTCTCCGTACGGCGGCGGCGCCGGCATGGTCATGCGTCCCGAACCGTGGGGCGAGGCGCTGGACGCCCTGGCCGACGGGCGTACGCGATTGGTCGTCCCCGCGCCGACCGGACGGCTGTTCACCCAGGAACTGGCGCACGAACTGGCCGCCGAGGAGCACCTGCTCTTCGCGTGCGGGCGGTACGAGGGCATCGATCAACGCGTACTCGATCACGCGGCCGGTCGGATGCCGGTGACCGAGGTTTCGCTCGGCGACTACGTGCTCTTCGGCGGTGAGGTCGCCGTGCTGGTGATGCTGGAGGCGATCACCCGGCTGCTGCCCGGCGTACTCGGCAATGCCGCCTCGCTCGACGAGGAGTCGCACGCGAACGGGCTGCTCGAAGCGCCGATGTACACCAAGCCGGCCGTCTGGCGGGGGCTGGAGGTGCCCGAGATCCTGCGCTCGGGTGACCACGGCAAGATCGCCCGTTGGCGGCGTGACCAGGCCCTTCTGCGTACGGCCGACCGCCGCCCCGACTTGATCGAGGCGCTCGATCCCGAATCGCTCGACAAGAAGGACCGGGCGGCGCTCGCCTCTCGAGAGCCGGGACCAGCCTCGGCGGTGTGATCTGACCGGGCCGGTTTCCGCCCCGCGTACCAGATGTGGCAAAGTAGAGAGGTTGCCGTTCTCGCGGGGCTCTCGCACGCCCGCAGAACGAGGACCACGCACCCGCACTCGCGGGTCGGAGCAGCCGGTGACGGCGGCGAGCGAGGTCAGAAATGTCCGCACGCGCGCCGGGAGCGGCGCGCGCGACACTGAGGAACAGCGATGAACACGCTGGACAAGCTGGACGAAGCGTCCATCCGTACTGACACGCCGCCCTTCCGCGCCGGTGACACCGTCAAGGTCTATGCCCGAGTCGTCGAGGGCAACCGGTCCCGGGTGCAGATCTTCCAGGGCGTCGTGATCCGCCGCCAGGGTTCGGGCCTGCGCGAGACCTTCACGGTCCGCAAGGAGAGCTACGGCGTCGGCGTCGAGCGCACCTACCCGATTCACAGCCCGGCCGTCGACCGGCTCGAGGTTGTGACCCGTGGTGACGTCCGCCGGGCCAAGCTGTACTACCTCCGCGATCTGCGGGGCAAGAAGGCCAAGATCAAGGAGCTGCGCGAGGCCAAGGCGGCCTGACGCGGTTTCTTATCGGTCGAACGTACGACAAGACCTCGTCCAGATGGACGGGGTCTTGTCGCGTTATCGGGCCGTCAAGGCTCCGGACAGCACCGATGTCCCGGAACTTAACCGTTCGGACATAATCGGCCCTCCCCAAACAGTCCGGCACCCTCTAGAGTGCCTCCGGTGACCGACCGCACATACGACCGATGGCCGGAGCAGCCTCGGTGGGAGGATTCGCGCGAACCCGACGGGGACGCCTCGCGGGATCGCCGATCGACGGGTGAGCCCGCCGAGCCGTATCCTCCGCAGCGGTCGTGGGCGGACCAGAGCGATGCCCAGCGGTCATGGGCGGACCAGGACGAACCCCGGCGGTCGTGGGTGGACCCGCATGATCCCCGCTGGGAGAGCGAGCCCCGCTACGCGGAACCTCGCTATCAGGAGCCGCAGTATCAGGAGCCGCGGTATCAGGAGCCGCCGGATCGGTCCGGCTACGAGGAGCGCTGGGGCACCGGCGTACCCGCCGTGCCGGCGTCGCGATCGCTGGAGCCGGTCAACCGCCCCGCTCCGGCCGGCCCGCAGCGCCGTCAGCGGCGGCGGCTCAAGCTGTGGCAGGAGATCCCGCTGCTCCTCGTGATCGCCCTCGGCGTCGCCTTCCTGGTGCAGACCTTCCTGTTCCGGGCGTACTACATCCCCTCCAGTTCGATGGAGGACACCCTGGTGCGCGGGGACCGCGTACTGGTGAACAAGGTCGTCTACCACTTCGGCGACCCGGAACGCGGCGACGTCGTCGTCTTCAAGGGCCCGCCGAACTGGGCTCCCGAGTTCTCCGAGGACCCCAACGCCAGCTTCTTCTCCAAGGTCGGCAGCGGGCTCAGCGACCTCGTCGGCCTGGGCAAGCCGGGGGAGAAGGACTTCATCAAGCGGGTGATCGGCGTACCGGGGGACCGGGTCTCCTGTTGCGACGTCAAGGGCCGGATCTTCGTCAACGGTACGCCGATCGACGAGCCCTACGTCACCAAGAACGCCAACAAGGACAGCCCCAAGACGCCGGGGCAGTGCGGGCCACGACAGTTCGACGAGGTCGTGGTCGAGCCCGGCATGCTCTTCGTCATGGGGGACAACCGTTTCGTGTCCCAGGACTCGCGCTGCCGGGGCCTCGTCCCGATCGAGAACGTGATCGGGCGCGCAGGCAGTGTCGTGTGGCCGATCAGTCGCTGGGATTCGATCTCCTCCCCGGACTCGTTCAAGGATGTTCCCGCTGGTCAGACCCAGGCACTCGGCGGGATGCCGGTGCTGCCGGTCGATCCCGCCGCAGTCTGGACCGTAGTGCCGGTGTGGCTCACCCGCAGGAACACAGCGCGGTCGCGTAGGCTCCCTGCGTGATTGACGAGCAGACCAAGAGCAAGAGCAGCGGTAGCAGCGGATCGTTCTGGCGCGAACTGCCCATTCTTCTTGTCGTGGCCCTCGTGGTCGCGTTCCTGGTGCGGGCGTTCGTGGTCCAGACGTTCTTCATTCCGTCGCAGTCGATGGAGCACACGCTCAACATCGACGACCGGGTGCTCGTCAACAAGCTGGTCTACGACTTCCGGGATCCGCACCGAGGCGAGGTCATCGTCTTCGTGTCGCCCGAGTCCTGGCGGTCGGACCCGAACGAGAAGGACTTCATCAAGCGGGTGATCGGCGTACCGGGCGATCACATCACCTGCTGCGACCCGCAGGGCCGCATCCAGATCAACGGGCACCCGCTCGACGAGCCCTACATCCTGCCCAACACCGATCACACCGGGCAGAACGCGGCGCCGCAGGACTTCGACATCATCGTCCCCGCTGGTCGGCTCTGGGTGATGGGCGACAACCGGTACTCCTCCGGCGACTCGCTGCAGAACTGGCGCGCCCACAACAACAGCGACATCAACCAGGCGACGATCCCGATCGACTCGGTCGTGGGGCGAGCCTTCGTGCTTTTCTGGCCGTTCGATCGAATGCGCTGGCTCAGCGTCCCGGACAGCTATGACAGCGTTCCCGCGCCCACTGGCTAGATTGGGCCGATGAACTTCGAGGGCGGCCGCGAGCTCTTCTCCTTCGACCCGTCGGTTGGTTACCTCAACCACGGTTCGTTCGGCGCGGTTGCGGTCCCGGTGCGGCAGACGCACCGGGACCTTCTTGATGAGGTCGATCGCAATCCCATGCGGTTCGCGCGGCGGCTGCCTGGCCGGTTGGCCGAGGTCCGCGCCCGGCTGGCGGGCTACGTCGGCGCCGACCCCACGAGGTCCGCGCTGGTCGTCAACGCGACGACGGCCACGGCGACCGTGCTCCACACTCTTGCTCCACTTGTACGCCCAGAGCACGAGATCCTGACCACCGATCACGCGTACGACGCGGTGCTGACGGCGCTGGACCGGTTCTCCCGGCGGACCGGAGTGCGGGTGCGGATCGCGCACATCCCGTTGGCGGCCGACGACGACGAGGTGCTGGCGCGGCTGATGGCCGAAGTCCGCCCGGGCGTCACGCAACTAGCCATTGTGGACCACATCGCCGCCGCGACCGCGAAGTTGTTCCCGATCGAACGCATCGCCGCTGCCCTGCGGGCGGAGCGCGTACCGCTGCTGGTCGACGCCGCGCACGTGCCGGGAATGCTGGACACGGATGTCGAGGCCATCGGGGCGGACTTCTGGACGGGCAACTTCCACAAGTGGGCTTTCGCGCCCCGGGGAACCGCGCTGCTGACCGTCGGGCCGGAGTGGGTGGACCGCATCGAGCCGCTCGTTGTGTCGCACGGTGATCCGGAGGGCTTCCCCTGGGCGATCGAGCATCAGGGCACCCGGGATGTGACCGCCTGGCTGGCCGCCCCGGCCGGACTCGACCTGCTCGCCTCGCTCGGCCCGGACCGCGTCCGGGCGTACGCCGTGCGCATGGCGGAGTACACCCAAGCCGTAGTCGCTGACGCGGTCGGCGCCGACCGGCCGTACCCGGGCGACGGCGTGAGCATGCGGGTCATCCCGTTGACCGGACCGCCCGGGTCGGCCGCTGCCTTCTGGCCGGAGCTGCGGGCACGCCTAGGCGACGAGCTGGGCGTCGAGGTCAACGTCAATCCCTGGGAAGACGGTGGGCTGCTCCGCGTCTCAGGGCACGTCTACGTGACCGACGCGGACGCGCAGCGGCTGGCGGCCGGACTGCCGGGGCTGCTCCGAGGTGCAGCGGCTTGAGCCGGATGCGGCCCAACCCGAGCAGCGACAACGGATCCAGGTAGGTCTCGCCCCGGCGGGCTCCCCAATGCAGGCACCAGGTGATCGGGCACCCTGGATGCCCGGCGTCGAGCCGGCCGATCGAGTCACCCCGGTTCAGGACGGCTCCGGCGGTCGTCGTCGGCGTCACCGGTTCGTAGGTCGTGCGTACGCCGTCGGCGTGAGCCACGCTGACGACGCCTCGCCCGGCGACCATCCCGGCGAAGGTCACGCGGCCCGCTCCGGCGGTGCGGACGACCTCCCCCGCCGAGCCGGCCAGGTCGACTCCGCGGTGCCCGGGGAGCCACGGTTCCGGCGGGGGATCGAACCGGCGGGTCACCGTCGGCGTACCGGGCAAGGGCCAGCCGAACTGCGCCGACGGCACCGGCGGCAGAACACTCGACAAGATCAGCAGAATCGCCGGAAGCAGTCGCATCCCGGCATCGTCGGCCCGCCGACCGGCGTACGCCGAAGTGGCGTTCGTCGATTCTGTGGACGACGGGCGGATGTGGACAACCGGGCGGGTCCCGCCTCCCGGGTGTCACCCCGGTGACGTAACGTCGAGTCTGGAGAACGGTGGATGGATGATCCGGATCAGGGGGAGGGCGCTGGCCGCATGTTGATGCCGCCGAAGACGGTCACCCGCCGCGAGGGCGGGATCTACGCGCTGGAGCGCTCGCTGCGCCGGCGGGGATTCGCGTATGTCGCGGGGGCGGACGAGGCGGGCCGGGGCGCGTGCGCGGGGCCGCTGGTCGCTGCGGCCGCGGTGCTGCCCGACGGAAAGGCCGGCGAGATTTCGGGGCTGACCGATTCGAAGCTGCTCACGCCACTGGCCCGGGACCGGATCTACGACCAGGTCGTCAAGCGGGCGCTCGCCTACCACGTCGTCGTGATCGAGGCGGCCGAGGTGGACCGGCTCGGGCTGCAGTTCTGCAACCTGTCGGCGCTGCGGCGGTCGCTGGCCGCGTTGGCGGTGCGCCCGGAGTACGTGCTGACCGACGGGTTCCCGGTGGACGGCGCGGGCGTACCGGGGCTGGCGGTCTGGAAGGGCGACCAGGTGGCGGCGTGCGTCGCAGCGGCCAGCATTTTGGCCAAGGTCACCCGGGACCGGATCATGGTGCAAATGGCGGAAAAGTATCCTGAATATGGCTTTGAGCTGCATAAGGGATATACCACCCCGGAGCACTCGGCAGCGCTGCGCGAGCACGGGCCGTGCCCCGAGCACCGGTTCTCCTATCAGAACGTGGCCGAGTCGGAACGAGCGCTCGATGGGCGCGAAGACCACGGCCGGGGTACGGTCGGCGTGGCGTCCGGTGACCCGGCTCGCCGCCGGCGCCGGGTGGGGGAAGATGTCAGCATGGAGGGCGTGCGATGAGCGCTGAGGATCTCGAGAAGTACGAGACCGAGATGGAGCTTCAGCTCTACAAGGAGTACCGCGACATCGTCCGCCAGTTCTCGTACGTCGTGGAGACGGAACGGCGGTTCTATCTCGCCAACCAGGTCGACCTGCACGTGCGGAACTCCGACGGCGAGGTCTTCTTCGAGGTCGAGATGCACGACGCCTGGGTCTGGGATATGTACCGCCCGGCCCGGTTCGTGAAGAACGTTCGCGTGATGACCTTCAAGGATGTCAACGTCGAGGAACTGGAGAAGCCGGATCTGTCGCTGCCCAGCGACATCTGATCGGCTCCTCACAGCACTCATTCGACGGTGCTTATCGCCTGTCCGCGCGGTTTGCGGGCAGGCGACTGTTCTTTGGAATTACAGCACTGTTCGAGGTGCTTATCGCCTGTCCGTGCGGTTTGCGGGCAGGCGACTGTTCTTTGGAGTCACAGCACTGTTCGAGGTGCTTATCGCCTGTCCGCGCGGTTTGCGGGCAGGCGATAAGCACCTCCGCGCTCTTCTAGGAGACCCTTCGTGACCAGGGCCGGCAGCTTCGCCAGCGCGACGCGTACGGGGATGCCGGCGATCCGGGCGATCTCGCCGGACAGCATCGGGCGATGCGTCGGGACGGCGTCCATCAAGCGGCTCTCCACCTCGTCCAGCTGATCTTCCGGGCGTTCCGGCCCGAGCACCGGCGGGGCCAGGTCGGCCCCGATCCGGCCGATCTCCTCCAGCACGTGTGCGACGTTCGCCACCGCGAGCACCTCAGGTTTGCGCAGCTCCTCGTGGCAGCCGACCGAGGTCGCCGAGGTCACCTGGCCGGGCACCGCCATGGCCGCCCGGCCGAGTTGAAGCGCCCGGTGCAGGGTCTGCCGACTGCCGCTGCGAGCGGCCGCCTCGACCATCACGGTGCCCTGGGTGAGCGCCGCGATCACCCGGTTGCGGATCAAGAACCGGAACCGTAACGGCTCACTGCCGAGTGGCCACTCGCTCAGCACGAGTCCGGCTTCCGAGATCTGCTCGAGCAGTCCGGCATGCCCCATCGGGTACGCGCGATCGACCCCACAGGCGAGGACGGCGATCGTCGGGCCACCCGCCGCGAGGGCGCCTCGATGGGCGGCGGCGTCGATGCCGAACGCGCCTCCGGAGACCACGGCGTACCCCTTGCGGACGAGGTTGTAGCTCAACTCGGCGGCCACGTGATCGCCGTACGGGGTGCTCGCGCGCGCTCCCACGACGGCCACCGACCGGGCCACCGTCGCGGCCAGGGGCAGCGTTCCGCGTACCCAGAGGCATTGGGGCGGGAAGGTGTCCCGGTCGACTGCCGTTCCGCCGGACAGCGTCGGGCGGGAGATCCGCGCCAGGTCGGCCAGGCGCGTACCCGGCCATTCCAGGTCTTCCGGTGTGAGCACCCGGACTCCCGCCCGGTCAGCCGCGGCCAGCTGCCGCCGGGCGAGTTCCCTGGGGTCGCCACCGGCGAGGCGGCTGCGGACGACTTCGGCAGCGGCGGCGTCACCGGCGCAGAGCCGGGTGAGCGCTCCTTCCGGGCCCTCGGTCGAGACCAGTTCGAACAGGTCCCTCCGGCCCGGCTCCACCAGGCAACCGAGGGCGACTCGGGCCAGGCGTACGCGGTGCTCGTTCATCGAATGTCTCCCAATCGCAGGGTCAGCGCGGTCGCCACGTCCTCGCGGACCGGCCGGTCGCGACCGGCGAGGTCGGCCAGGGTCCAGGCGACTCGCAGCACTCGGATGTAGCCCCGGGCCGACAGCAGCCCGGTGTCGATGCGGTGGCGCAGGTCGGCGGTGGCGGCCGGGGCGAGCCGGAGGGCGGACCGGGAAGCCTCGGCGTTCAGCCGCCACCCGTACGCCCGCCAGCGCTCGGCCGCCGCGTTCCGGGCCTCGACCACGCGCTTGCCGACGGTCTCGGTGGTCTCCAGCGGCTCGTCGACGGCGAACAGCCCGGCCGAGGTGACCGGGAACAGCTCGACGCGCAGGTCGATCCGGTCCATGAGCGGCCCGGACAACCGCCCGAGATACCGCCGCCGGACGGTCGGGGAGCACTCGCAGTACGAGTCGCCGCCCGGTTTCGCGCAGGGGCAGGGGTTGGCCGCGGTGACCAGCTGGACCCGCGACGGGTAGCTGACCAGGTCTTTCGATCGGCCGATGCGGACCGAGCCCTCCTCCAGCGGCTGACGTAGCGCCTCCAGCGCGCTCCGGCTGAACTCGGGCAGTTCGTCCAGGAACAGAACGCCGCGGTGGGCGAGGGAGATCGCGCCCGGCCGGGCCAGTCCGGTACCGCCGCCCAGCAGCGCGGCAGTGCTCGTCGTGTGGTGCGGAGCCTGGAAGGGCGGCTGCCGGATGAGCCCGGCGCCTGGGGCGAGACGCCCGGCGATCGAGTACAGCGAAGTGACCTCCAGCGCGGCCGTGTCGTCCAGCGGCGGCAGCAGACCGGGCAGCCGGGCGGCGAGCATCGTCTTGCCCGCTCCCGGCGGTCCCAGCAGGCTCAAGTGGTGGCCACCGGCGGCGGCCACCTCCAACGCGACCTTCGCGTGCTCTTGTCCCACGACGTCGGCCAGGTCGAGGCGGGGACGGGCGTCCGGCGTACCGGCGGGGAGGGCGGCGGGCAGCTCCACGCCGTCGCGGACGTAGTTCATGACGGCGTTGAGCGAGGCGGCTGCCTTCACGCGTACGCCGGGGACCAGGGCGGCTTCGGCGGCGTTCGCCTCGGGCACGATCGCCCGGGTCAGCCCGGCCCGGGCGGCCGCCATCACCATCGGCAGCACTCCGCGTACCGGGCGGATCATGCCGTCGAGGCCTAGCTCGCCGATGAGCGCCACGCCGTCTAGGGCGGCCAGCGGCAGCCGCCCGGCCCCGCCGAGGATCGCGACCGCGATGCCGAGGTCGAAGCTCGACCCCTGCTTGCGTACGGTGGCCGGCCGGAGGTTGACCGTCATCCGGCGCTGCGGCCACTCCTCCCCGGCGTTGACGACCGCCGCGCGTACGCGGTCTCGGGCCTCGTGCAATGCCGCGTCCGGCAACCCCGACACGACCAGCTGCGGCATACCCATCGCCACGTCCGCCTCGACCTCGACGAGGACTCCGGTGACTCCGCTGATCCCGGCCGCATGCACCTTTGCGTAGCTCACCTAGAACGCACCCATCACGTGGTCGATCCGCGGCCGGTGGCCTTCGCCGGGGCGTACGGCGATCACGTCGAAGCGCAGTTCCCGGCCCTCGGCCTCGTGCTCGGCGAGCCAGATCGCCGCCAATCGGCGTACGCGCAGGGCCTTGCGGCCGAGCACAGCCTCGACGCCGGAGCCGAACAGGAGGCTTCGCCGGGTCTTGACCTCGCAGAAGACGATCGCGTCGCCGTCGAGGGCGACGAGGTCGAGTTCGCCGTCCGGGCAGCGCCAGTTTCGGTCGACCACTGCCATTCCGAGGTCCCGCAGGTATTGCTCGGCGACCTGCTCGCCCCACGCCCCCAGGGCGCGCCGTGTTCTCGTCATGGGCCGGGAGCGTCCCCGACCGACGGGTCCCCGCGCCACTGCGGAAGTGGCGCTGCTGTGGATTGCGACACGATGGGGAAAACTGCCCCAGACATCAGCCGTACGGCCGAGGCGATGTCACCGCCCAGTCAACGTGGATTGGCATTCCGGCGAGAAAGCGCCTACGGTCTACCGCCGTGGGCGGATACGACGGTGACCGTGGGTACGCGGACGAGCGGTGGCCCGGCGAAGATCGCGGGTACGAAGGCGACTGGCGCGATCGGCGCGGTGGCGGCGGATATGACGAACGTGGTCGCGGTGGGTACGCCCCCGTCGAAGTGAACCAGGGATACGGCGAGCCGAACCGCTTCGGGCCGCCCGCGCCGCCGCCGTTCGAGCCCGGCTACGGCCCCGGACCGAGTTCGCCGGCCGGCGGGCCCGGCCCCGCGTTCGGCCCCCGGCCGCCGGAGCGCGCGCCGATGATGGAGCCGCCGCCGACCCAGATCGCGCCGCCGACGCAGATGGCGCCCGAGGTACGCCCAGAGCCTCGCTCCCGCTCGGCCGAACGCGACGCCGATTCCGGTGTCTACCGAAGCAAGAAGCCCCTGCACGCCGCCCTGATCGGGGTGTCGCTGGGCGTCTTCGAGCTGATCATGTTCCTGGTCTTCGTCCGGGGTGTGTTCCAGCTCGACGTCAGCCGGATCGTCGCGGGCGGCCTGATGATGATGGCCTTGCCGCTGTTCGGGCTCGGCTTCTACGCCCTGATCACCGGGGCGGCCCACGCCGGGCCGAGGGCGTTCCTGAAGACGCCGCTGGCGTACCTACCGGTCGCGTTGATCCTGATGGTCGCGGCCGGCGCCGCGGCGTGACGCTCGGCTGAGCCGCCGACGAGGCGCTTGCCACCCTGGCTGGGGTGGCCCGAGGGCGGCGGCGTAGACTGGTCAATCGGTGACCGCCCCGTGCGGTCAACTTCGCGCGCCCAACTCCTGCATCCAGGGCACTGGTCAGGCACGCGCGGCCACCCTGGTCCCACCGCATGGTGGGCCCGCCGGGTCGCGGTGTGGGCGCCAGGGCGCAGACCGACCGGTCTGCGCGACAACCAGGGAACTAGGCAAGGAGCCATCCACATGGCCGTCGTCACCATGCGCCAGCTGCTGGAGAGCGGCGTTCACTTCGGGCACCAGACGCGTCGCTGGAACCCGAAGATGAAGCGCTTCATCTTCACCGAGCGCAACGGCATCTACATCATCGACCTGCGCCAGACGCTCGACTACATCGAGAAGGCGTACGACTTCGTCAAGAACACGGTCGCCGAGGGCGGCTCGGTGCTCTTCGTCGGCACCAAGAAGCAGGCGCAGGAGGCCGTGGCCGAGCAGGCCAGCCGGGTCGGCATGCCCTACGTGAACCACCGCTGGCTGGGCGGCATGCTCACCAACTTCCAGACGGTCTACAAGCGGCTCCAGCGCATGAAGGAGCTCGAGGCGATCGACCAGCTCGGCGCGGAGAAGGGTTACACCAAGAAGGAGACCCTTCAGCTCCAGCGCGAGAAGGACAAGCTCAGCAAGACCCTGGGCGGTCTGCGCGACATGCAGAAGCTCCCGGCGGCCATCTGGGTCGTCGACACCAAGAAGGAGCACATCGCCGTCGACGAGGCCCGCAAGCTGGGCATCCCGGTCATCGCGGTGCTGGACACCAACTGCGACCCCGACGAGGTCGACTACCCGATCCCGGGCAACGACGACGCGATCCGCTCGGCCGAGCTGCTGACCAAGGTCGTGGCCGCCGCCGTCGCCGACGGTCTGATCGCCCGTTCGGGCAAGTCGACCCGTGGCGCCGAGGCCAAGCCGGACGCCGGTGCCGTGGCAGCCGACGAGCCGCTGGCCGAGTGGGAGCGCGAGCTGCTCGAGGGTGACAAGGCCAAGGCCGCCGAGGCCGCCGCTCCGGCCACTGAGGCCGCTCCGGCCGCCGAGGCCGCTCCGGCTGCTGCCGAGCCCGCTGCCGAGTGACCGTCGCAAGACCGACCGAGAACTGAGGAAGAGTCAGATGTCTTTCACCGCTGCGGATGTCAAGCGCCTGCGTGATCTCACCGGCGCCGGCATGTTGGACTGCAAGAAGGCGCTGGAGGAGTCGGAGGGCGACTTCGACAAGGCCGTCGAGATCCTGCGCGTCAAGGGCGCGAAGGACGTCGGCAAGCGGGCCGGGCGGACCACCGCCAACGGCCTGGTCGCGCACGCCGGATCCGCCCTGCTCGAGCTGAACTGTGAGACCGACTTCGTCGCCAAGAACGCGGACTTCATCGTGCTGGCCCAGAAGCTGGTCGAGCACGTGGACGCGGTCAAGCCGGCCGACGTCGACGCTCTGCTCGCCACCGAGCTGGACGGCAAGAACATCGCCGACCTGCTGCAGGAGTCCTCGGCCGCGATCGGCGAGAAGCTGGTCGTGAACCGGTTCGCCGTGCTCGACGGCAACATCGCGGTCTACATGCACCGCAAGAGCGCGGACCTGCCGCCGCAGGTCGGCGTGGCCGTCCAGTACGCCGGCAAGGACGACGAGGCGGGCGCGGACGACGCTCGGGGCGTGGCCATGCAGATCGCCGCGATGCGTCCGAAGTACGTCTCGCGGGACGAGGTCCCGGCCGAGATCGTCGAGTCCGAGCGCCGGATCGCCGAGCAGACCGCTCGCGAGGAGGGCAAGCCGGAGGCGGCCCTGCAGAAGATCATCGAGGGCCGGGTGAACTCCTTCTTCAAGGACTTCGTCCTGGTCGAGCAGGCCTCGGTGACCGACCCGAAGAAGACGGTGGCCCAGGTGCTCACCGAGGCCGGGGTAACCGTCACCGCGTTCACGCGGTTCGAGGTCGGCCAGGCCTGACGGGGCACGCGCGGGGAGGTCGTTGGTGTGAGCCACGGCCTCCCCGTGGCATATCGTCTTCCCGGACCGCCGTGCGCGACAGCCAGGGCGGGCGGGGTCAGCAACGAAGGGGTGGTGCAGTGACCGAGCAGGTGATGACCCGGGCGCGCCGGGTAGTGCTGAAGCTGTCCGGCGAGGTCTTCGGCGGTGGCGCCGTGGGCGTCGACCCCGACGTGGTCGCCGGGGTCGCCCGGCAGATCGCCAGTGTCGTCCGCAAGGGCGTACAGGTGGCCGTGGTGGTCGGCGGCGGCAACTTCTTCCGGGGCGCGGAGCTGCAGAAGCGCGGTATGGACCGGGCTCGCGCGGACTACATGGGCATGCTCGGCACGGTCATGAACTGCCTGGCCCTCCAGGACTTCCTGGAGAAGGAGGGCATCGAGACCCGGGTCCAGACGGCGATCAGCATGGCCCAGGTGGCCGAGCAGTACATCCCGCTGCGCGCCATCCGGCACCTGGAGAAGGGCCGCGTCGTGATCTTCGGCGCCGGCGCGGGCATGCCGTACTTCTCCACCGACACCGTCTCCGCCCAGCGGGCCCTGGAGATCCACGCCGACATCGTGCTGATGAGCAAGAACGGCGTCGACGGCGTCTACACCGCCGACCCGCGGACCGATCCCGACGCCGTCAAGCTGGACACCTTGACCTTCGCCGAGGCGCTGCGCCGCGGCCTGCGCGTCGCCGACCAGGCGGCGTTCTCCCTCTGCATGGACAACGGCCTGCCGATGCTGGTCTTCGCCGCCGAAGGCGACGACACCATCGTGAAGGCGGTCAGCGGCGAGAAGATCGGCACGCTCATCACCGCCGAGTAGCGGATGATGGAACCGACTAGACGTGAGCCACCGCGCCACGCGGCGCGACAGCGAAGCACAGCAGCCTAAGGAGGCGACGAAGCCCGTGATCGACGACACGCTCCTCGAGGCCGAGGAGAAGATGGACCGGGCGGTCGAGCACGCCAAGGAGGAGTTCGCGGCGATCCGCACCGGACGTGCCAACGCCTCGATGTTCTCCAAGATCTCGATCGACTACTACGGCACGCCCACGCCGCTGCCCCAGATGGCGTCGGTCTCGGTGCCCGAGCCGCGCATGGTCATCATCAAGCCGTACGACTCGTCGCAGCTCGGCGCGATGGAGAAGGCCATCCGCGATTCCGACCTCGGGGTCAACCCGGCCAACGAAGGCACGCTCCTGCGGATCGTCGTCCCCCAGATGACCGAGGAACGCCGCCGCGACATGATCAAGATCGCCCGGGGCAAGGGCGAAGACGCGAAGGTCGCCGTCCGCAACATCCGCCGCAAGGCCAAGGAAGAGCTCGACCGGATCGTCAAGGACGGCGAGGCGGGCGAGGACGAGGGCCGGCGGGCGGAGAAGGAGCTCGACGACCTCACGCACAAGTACACGGCGGTCGTCGACGAGCTGCTGAAGCACAAGGAAGCAGAGCTGCTCGAGGTATGAGCGACGACGGGACGGACCCCGGCTGGGGTGCCGGCGCCAACGCGTACGCCCGGCTGCGCGGCCTCGGCGACGACGACGATTCGGGCGGCTTCTTCGAGCGCTCGGACGACGCCCCGGCCGCGCAACCGCCTCCGCCCGAGCGCCGCGTTGTGCGTACAAGTGAAGCCGAAGCAGCGACCCCCGTGGAGGCTGAGCCGGAACCGAAGCCGGAGCCCGAGGCCAACCAGCCCAGACGCGGACGCCGACGCCGCTCCGCAGGCCGCAACGTGCCCGTGTCGATCGCGGTCGGGGTGCTCCTGGCCGGGACGGTGCTGGGCGTGCTGTTCTACGCCAAGCAGCCGTGGTTCCTGCTGATTCTCGTCGCCGCGAGCTCGATCGGCATCTGGGAGCTGGTCCGGGCGATCCGCCCGACCGGCGCGAACCCGCCGCTGATCCCGTTGATCGTGGGCGGCGCGGTCATGCTGAGCCTGACCTGGTTCCGCGGTCTGGAGGCGCTGAGCCTGGGCCTGCTGATCACGGTGCTGGCGGTCTTCGTGTGGCGGCTGGCCGACGGTCCGCAGAACTACCAGCGCGACATCGGGGCA
Organism: Hamadaea sp.; assembly: GCF_013362815.1. GTDB lineage: Bacteria > Actinomycetota > Actinomycetes > Mycobacteriales > Micromonosporaceae > Hamadaea. The sequence continues at coordinate 50,957 of NZ_JABFVK010000023.1, forward strand.
TCCGCCCTGATCATGGTCTACGTCCCGTTCCTGCTCGGCTTCGCGGTGCCGCTCACCACGGCCGACGACGGCCAATGGCGCATCCTGGTCACGCTGGCCGCGGTGATCCTGTCGGATACCGGCGGTTTCGTGAGCGGCGTTCTGTTCGGGCGGCATCCGATGGCGCCGACCATCAGCCCGAAGAAGAGCTGGGAGGGGTTCGGCGGATCGATCGTCTGGGCCGCCGCCGGCTCGGCCGTCCTGGTCTGGCTGACCCTGGACGCGGCGCCGTGGTGGGGCGCGCTCTTCGGCGCGGTCGTCGCGGTCGCCTGCGTGCTCGGTGACCTGGCGGAGTCCCTGCTCAAGCGGGATCTCGGGATCAAGGACATGAGCAACCTGCTGCCCGGGCACGGTGGGCTGATGGACCGCCTCGACTCGATCTTGTTCGCGCTGCCGGCGGCGTACCTGTTGCTGTCAGTCATCGCTCCTGTCCCCTGAGAGTCTGCGGTGAGGGACGCCACCGAGGCCACAGCCGCTGGTTCCGGCGTGGGACACTGGAACGACCATGACTGAACTGCCGCTACTCTCCGTCGACCGCACCCCGATCGTGCTGGGCCGAGGCGTGAGCGAACCGGCGGCCCCGGCGCGCCATCGCGCCAAGCTGCCGCCGCGCCATCTCGCCGACCTCGACCTCGCCGCCCGGCGGGCGGCCGTCGCCGCGCTCGGGGAGAAGGAGTTCCGCGCCACCCAGCTCTCGACGCACTACTTCGCGAGGCTCGAGCGGGATCCGGCCCGGATGACCGACATCCCGCTGACCGCCCGCGACCGGCTCGCGGGCGATCTGCTGCCGCCCCTGCTCACCCCGGTACGCGAATTGCAGTGCGACGACGGCGCGACCCGCAAGGCGTTGTGGAAGCTGCACGACGGTTCCCTGGTCGAGAGCGTCCTGATGGGCTATCCGGACCGGGTCACGGTATGCATCTCGAGCCAGGCGGGCTGCGGCATGGCCTGCCCGTTCTGCGCGACCGGCCAGGCCGGGCTGACCCGGAACCTGTCCACCGCCGAAATCGTCGACCAGGTGGTCTACCTGGCCGGAGTGGCCGCTTCGGGCGGTGTGCCGGGCAGCCCGAACCGGCTCAGCCACGTCGTGTTCATGGGCATGGGCGAGCCGCTGGCCAACTATCCGCGGGTCATCGACGCCGTACGCCGCCTCACGAGCCCGGCTCCGGAGGGCCTCGGGCTGTCCCAGCGGCACATCACCGTCTCGACGGTCGGCCTCGTCCCGGCCATGCGAAAGTTGGCCGACGAGGACCTCTCCGTCACTCTTGCGCTGTCGCTGCACGCACCCGATGATGAGCTTCGCGATGAACTCGTGCCCGTCAACCAGCGCTGGAAGGTAGCCGAGGTGCTCGATGCGGCATGGGCGTACGCAGCTAAAACGGGGCGTCGAGTCTCCATCGAGTACGCCATGATCCGGGACGTCAACGATCATCCGTGGCGCGCGGACCTGCTGGGCAAGCTGCTTGCGGGGCGGCTGGCCCATGTCAACCTGATCCCGCTCAACCCCACGCCGGGCAGCAAGTGGGACGCGAGCCCCAAGCCCGTGGAACGGGAGTTCGTCCGGCGGCTGCGCGCGGCCGGAGTCCCGACTACTGTGCGTGATACGCGGGGGCGTGAGATCGACGGAGCGTGTGGACAGTTGGCGGCTAGCGAGGAGTCGGCATGAGCGGACAGGGTGGCCAGCGTTTCAGGCGGCGGGCCGTACGCCGTGGCTACAAGGTTGACGAGGTGGACACCTTCCTCGACCGAGTGGAGGCCACGCTGAACGGCGTCCCGAGCGCGCACGTCACCTCGCAGGAGGTCCACGACGTCGTGTTCCGCGTACGCTTCGGCGGCTACGACGAGTGGCAGGTCGACCTGCATCTGGACCGGGTGGAACGGCAGCTCGCCGAGCTGGAGGAGCGCTCCAAGGGCCCGGGCCGGGGTGAGGCGCTGCGAGCGTCCGAGCGACCGGGTCCGGTTCCGCCGGTCGGCGGCCAGCCGCCGCTGCCGTCGCGTCCGGTTCCGCAGCCCCAGCGGTTCGAGCCCGAACCGGCCTTCGGCGGGTACGACAACGGCCCGGTCGGCGCCGGTTACGGTCCCGGCCCCGGGCAGCACGGCAAGGCCGACATGACCACCGAGATGCGGATGCCGCCGCCCCCGCCGCCGGGTGCGTTCGAGCGTCCGCCGGCCGGTCCGCCGAGCGGGTTCGACCGGCCGCCGCAGGCGCCTCAGGGCTTCCAGGCTCCGCCGCCGCCGTCGCGGGACAGCTACGGGCCGGGTCCGGAGTTCGAGCGGCCGGCGCCTTCGGGCAACACCTACGGAGCTCCGGTTACGCCGCCGCCTGCGTACGGTGGCGCTCCGCAGGGTGGCTTCAGCAGCCCGCCCGCGCCCGCCATGAACGGACCGGCCGGCATGAACGGACCCGCCGCGATGAACGGTCCGGCCGCCGGGATGTCCGGTCCGGGTGCGGCCGACGTGCAGCGCGTGGACCAGATGCGGCGCACGTTCCAGTTGCGCCGGTTCGGCAGCGGCTACGACCCCAGCCAGGTCGATCGGCTCTTCGAGGGCGTCATCGGCGCGCTCGCCGGGCAGCCGGGTGCGCCCATCGGCGACAACGAGCTCGATCCGGCCCAGTTCAGCCTGGTGCCGGGCGGCTATTACGAGGCCGAGGTCGACGCCGCTTTGCGCGAAGTACGCGACATCGTCCGGCGGCACTAGCCGGCGCATACGCACGATCGCCGCGCTCCTTTCGGGGCGCGGCGATCCTCGTTTGTGCGGGCTTTCGGCTCCAGATCAGGGTTCTCGGCCGAATCATGGCCCAAGATTCGACGCTGAACCCTGATCCGGCGCGAAAGTGAGCCCTCAGCGCAAGCCGTTCCGCCGCAGCACGGCGTCGATGATGATCAGCGCCGCGATGATGCCGGCGGTCGCGACGAGGAAGAGGTCCTCGACGCGGCCTTCGTGGTTGCCGATGGTCATCAGCAGCAAGACGATGATCGAGAGCACGCCCGCGATCCGCGCGGCCTTGACCGGCGTGGGCTTGTGCTGATCGGGGGAGGTCACCGGTTCGGTTCCAGCCACTGTTCGGTCCTTCCAAGCGAAGCTGACGTGCTTAGTCTGGCATGCTCCGCGCGTCCGGTAGCCTCGGGGCGGGGAAAGGGGCCTGTCGGCGGGCCCTGACGACGAGCTGAGGGAGACGGGACCGGTGCGGATCACGGGCACGGGGCACGCGAGTATGCGGATCGACACGGCGGCCGGCAGCATCCTGTGCGATCCGTGGGTGAATCCGGCGTACTTCGCCTCGTGGTTCCCGTTCCCCGACAATTCGCAGCTCGACTGGGAGTCCCTCGGCGACTGCGACTACCTCTACGTCTCCCACCTGCACCGGGACCACTTCGACGCGGCGCACCTCAAGCGGTTCGTCAAGAAGACCGCCACCGTGCTGTTGCCGGAGTACCCGACCAGTCAGCTCGAGGACGAGCTGCGCGACCTCGGCTTCACCAGCTTCCTGAAGACCAAGTCCGACGAGGTGCACGAACTCGACGGCGGGCTCAAGGTGATGATCCAGGCGCTGATCTCGCCGACCGACGGCCCGATCGGAGACTCCTCGCTGTGGGTCGAGCACGACGGCGTACGCGTCTTGAACCAGAACGACGCGCGTCCGACCGACCTCACTCGGTTCGCCGAATTGGGCCACGTGCACGCGCACATGCTCCAGTTCTCCGGGGCGATCTGGTACCCCATGGTCTACGAGCTGCCCCAGGCGGCGAAGACCGCGTTCGGCAAGCAGAAGCGTGATCGCCAGTTCGACCGCACCTGGCGATACATCAACGACCTCCACGCCGACTGGGTCTTCCCGATCGCCGGCCCGCCGTGCTTCCTCGACGACGAGTTGTGGCAGTTCAACGACATCTTCGGGGACGAGGGGAACATCTTCCCGGACCAGTCCGTCTTCATCCGCGAATATGCTGCGGTAGGCGGAACAAATGGTGTCGTTCTACTCCCCGGTTCGGTGAGCGAGCTGACGACCGACTCGTGTGCGACGACGCACCCCGTCGACGATCTGGACGAGTTCTTCGAGCAGAAGGAAGCGCACCTCAAGGCGTACCGGGACCGGCAGCAGATCGTCCTCGATCGGGAGAAGGCGAGCTGGTCGCATCCCGAGATCGACGTGCTGGCGGGGATGAAGGATCGCATCGAGCCACTGCTCGACGAGTCGGTCTACCTGGCCAAGGGCGTCGGCGGGCCGGTCCGCTTCGACCTCACCGACCCGCACGGCGAAGTCATCGAGTCGATCGTCGTCGACTTCCCGGGCAAAGAGGTCCGCCCGGCCGCCGACGAGAAGGTCCGCTACCGGTTCAAGACCGAGCGCCGTCTCATCGAGCACCTGCTCTACCTCGATGAAGGCGACTGGGTGAACTCGCTGTTCCTCTCCTGCCGCTTCTCGGCCGCCCGGATCGGGCAGTACAACGAGTTCGTCTACGCCTTCTTCAAGTGCCTGTCCGAGGAGCGCCTGCAGTACGCGGAGGGCTGGTACGAGTCCCAGCGTCCGGACGCCGAGGACATCGTGATGGGCGGCTGGCAGTTCCAGCGCCGTTGCCCCCACCTCAAGGCCGATCTCACCCGCTTCGGCATCGTCGAAGGCGACGTGCTCACCTGCCAGCTCCACGGCTGGAAGTTCAACCTCGCCAGCGGCAAGTGCCTCACCAGCGTGGGCCACGAGATTCGCTCTTCACGCGCGGAATAGTCATTTCCCGGGTCCGCGTCGGTGCGGACCGCTGCTCCCGTCGGGCACCGGCCGGGCCGCCTTGGCGGCGTCCCGGCCTGCCAGGTCCGCGCTTGTCCCACTCACGGTCCGCGTCCCGCTGCCCGCTGGGGCCGCGCGTTATCCGGGGATAACGTCGCTATTCTGCGCGCCAAAGCCGCGTTATCCCGGGATAACGCGATGATCTTGCCGCGTCGGCGGTCGCCGAGTCCGCCGAGCGTCACAGGGTGAGCTGGCGAAGCATGTCCTCGAGGTTCTGCTCGAACAGCGGCTCGGTGTCGTCGGTGGCCCACCGAAGGTGCCCGAAGATCTCCATCGTGATCGCGCCGGACAGCCGGGTCCAGCCGATGAGGAAGAAGGCCACGCCCTCGATCGGCAGCGCCTGCCGGAGCGTCTCGACGTTCGGCCCGCTGAGGGCCTCGGCCACCCCGGGGACGAGCGGCTGCGGTGGCGTGGTGCGGGCATGCCAGACGGCGGTGAAGGGTTCGAGGAAGGCCAGGGTGAACCGCATGGCGGCGTCGCCCTTGGGGTTCGATTCGACGTGGTCGTGCACCGTGCCGATGACCGGCTCACCGCAGATCAGGGCGTACTCGTGGGGATTGCGCAGGGCCCAACGGCGGTAGGCGCGGCACGCCTCGCGGAGCTGGTCGAGGGGAGTGGCGCCGTTCTCCCGGGCGGCTAGGACCTCCGTGGTGAGCGCGTCGTAGCGGTCGGCGCAGAGGTCTTCGACGAGCGCGTCGAGGCTGTCGTAGTACCGGTAGAGGGCGGCGGCGGTGAGACCCATGTCACGCGCGATCGCGCGCAGTGAGATCGAGTTCGGTCCGCCCGCCGTGAGCTGGGCCCGCGCCGCGTCGCGGATCTCCGTCTTCGTGGCTTCCCGCTGTCGTTCCCGGCGGTTCGTCGCCATGTGACACCCGTTCCCCTTGACACGAGTTAACGGCGTTGGCAAAGTAAACGGCGTTAACTCTAATAAGCAGCGCTCACAGCTTAACGCAAGCTGGAGCGAAGGGGGAGGTACGCGATGTGGGGAAGGTTCATCCAGCGATTCCGCTGGCCTGTCCTGCTCGTCGCAATCGGCGTGGTGATCGTCAGCGCGGTCTGGGGCACCGGCGTCTTCAGCAAGCTCACCGGCAGTGGTTTCGAGAATCGGGCGAGTGAGTCCTACCAGGCCACCGTCAAGATCAAAGAAGTCTTCGGGGACCAGAGCATCGATCTGATCGCGCTCTACACCGCGCCGGACGGCAAGCAGATCTCGGACTACTCCGCCGCGGTCACGAGCACGCTGACCAACCTGAAGGCGAATCCCGAGGTGTCCGAGGTCATGTGGGACCCGAGCCGGATGACCTCGACCGACGGCCACTCCACCTATGCCGCGATCCGTCTGCACGGCGACGATCAGGACGCCAAGCGCGAGATCTACGACGATCTGCGGCCGTCGCTCGACGTGCCCGGGGTGACCACCGAGGTCGGCGGTGCGATCGCGTTCCTCAAGTCGGTCAACGCGCAGACCAGTGAGGACATCGCCTTCGCCGAGACCATCTCGATGCCGATTCTGTTGCTGTTGCTGCTGTTCATCTTCCGAGGGCTGGTCGCCGCCGTCACGCCGCTGATCGTCGGGGTGATCGCCACGCTCGGCGCATTCGCCGCGGTCCGGCTCATCACTTACGCCACCGACGTCTCGGTCTTCGCGATCAACATCATCACCATCCTCGGTCTCGGCATGGCGATCGACTACGCGTTGTTCATCGTCAGCCGCTTCCGTGAAGAGCTCGCCGCCGGGCTCGACACACCCGCCGCGATCACGCGTACCCTCCAGACCGCTGGGCGCACCGTCCTGGTCTCGGGCCTCACCATCGTGCTCGCGCTTTCCTCACTGCTCGTGTTCCCCCAGGTCTTCCTGCGGTCCATGGGCTTCGGGGGGATGGCGGCCGTGGGCGTCGCCATGCTCGCGTCCCTCACCGTCCTGCCCGCGTTTCTCGCGCTCCTCGGTCCGCGCATCAACGCGGGTCGTCTCCGATTTGGTACGCGTAAAGCAGCGACCGAATCCGCGAGTGAGGAACGGGGAACCTGGGGCCGGTTGGCGCACAGTGTGATGAAGCGGCCGGTGGCGTACGCCGTCGCCGTGGCCGCGGTCCTCATCACCATCGCGTTGCCGGCGCTGCGCATCAACTTCGGCGGGTTCGACGAGCGGCTGCTGCCCCCGGATTCGACCGTACGCACGGTGAACGACCGGCTCGACTCGGGCTTCACCGGCGCCACCACGGATTACCCGATTCAGATCCTGGCGACTGGCGACGCACCGAGCTCCTATGTGGACCAGATCCGGGCGGTCGACGGAGTGACCGGCGCGAACGTCGTGGCGACCAAGGACGGGGTCACCTTGATCACGGTCGACTACGACGGCGACCCGTCCGAGGCGGCCACCCGGGACATCGTCCGGGATCTGCGCGACCTCCCGCCCCCGGCCGGTACGCATACCCAGGTGTCGGGGCGCGCCGCGATGGATCTCGACCTGCTCGACAGCCTCGGCGAGCGACTGCCCTGGGCGGCGTTGGTCATGGCGGGTGCGACGTTCCTGCTGCTGTTCCTGGCCTTCGGCTCGGTGGTGCTGCCGATCAAGGCGGTGGTGATGAACCTGATCTCCATCGGCGCGAGCTTCGGCGTGATCGTCTGGGGCTTCCAGGAGGGCCACCTGGCCGGGGCCATGGGCTTCACCAGCACCGGCTTCCTCGATCCGACCAACCTCGTGCTCATCCTGGTCATCCTGTTCGGGCTGGCCACCGACTACGAGGTGTTCCTGCTCTCCCGCATCCGGGAGGAGTGGGACGCCACCGGCGACAACACTCGGGCGGTGGCGCGGGGCGTACAGCACACGGGCGGGATCATCACCGCGGCCGCGCTGCTGCTGGCGATCGTGGTCGGCGGGTTCGCCACCGGCGAGATGGCCTTCGTGAAGATGATGGGCGTCGGCATGCTCGTCGCGATCCTCGTCGACGCGACGCTGGTCCGGATGATCCTGGTACCGGCGACGATGCGGCTGCTCGGCCGGTTCAACTGGTGGGCGCCCGGTCCGCTGGGGGCGGTCTACCGGCGGTTCGGCATCAAACACGACGCCGCCGCGGCCACCCCCGATCCCACCGGCACCCGCGAAACCGTCCTGACCCGTTGATCATGAACCCAGGGTCCCCTTTGATGGCGTGTCGCACCCTCTTTGGCCGTGATCAACCACGCGGCGGCGCCGCGTTGATCACGACCGAGGGTGCGCCGACACGCCGCCGGGTGGGACCCTGGGTTCATGATCAACGGGGTGCGGGGACGGGCGTTACCGTTGTCGGGTGATTTTCGAGACCGAGCGCCTGATCGTCCGTGAGTGGCGCGACACCCCCGACGATCTCGACCGGGTCTTCGAGATCTACCGGCACGACGAGGTCACCCGCTGGATCGGGATGGAAGAACCGCTCAAGAGCCCGGACGAGGCGCGTACGGTCATGACTCGTTGGCAGGCCCGCTACGAGAAGAACGAGCACAAGTACGGCCCGTGGGCGATGGAGATCAAGGCGAGCGGGATCGTGGCCGGAACGGTGCTGCTCGGGCCGCTCCCGGAGCCGTCCGACGGGAGCGAGGGCCGGGGCGAGATCGAGGTCGGCTGGCACCTCCATCCCGACTCCTGGGGGCACGGGTACGCGACCGAGGCCGCCCGCGGCGCACTGGAACTCGCGTTCGGCCGCTACGAGGTGCCCGAGGTGTACGCGGTGGCGTACCCCACGAACGAGCGATCGATCGCCGTCATGCAGCGGCTGGGCATGTCCCCCCGAGGATTGACTACTCGCTGGTACGGCCGGGAAGCGCAGTGTTACGTCACTCTGCCGAGGCAGCGGGCCGCATCGAATTGATCTTGAACGGGTAGACTCGTGCTTGTGAGCGAACCCCGCGCCATCGTCCTGCTCGGCTCGACCGGATCGATCGGTACGCAGGCGATCGACATCGTCCGGGCGAACCCGGATCGGTTCCGGGTGGTCGGGATCGGCGCAGGAGGCGGCAACGTGGAGTTGCTGGCCGCGCAGGCGCTGTCGCTCGAGGTCGACGTCGTCGGGGTCGCCAAGGCCAGCGCCGTTCAAGATCTGCAGCTCGCCTTCTACGCCGAGGCCGCCCGCCGGGGGTACGCCACCGGTGAGTTCAAGATCCCGAAGATCCTCGCCGGTCCGCAGGCCATGGCCGAGCTGGCCGAATGGCCCGCCGACGTCGTGCTCAACGGGGTCGTGGGTTCGCTGGGACTCGCTCCGACGCTGGCCGCTCTGCGGGCTGGTCGCGTACTCGCGCTGGCTAACAAGGAGTCGCTCGTAGCTGGTGGGCCCCTCGTGCGTGCGGTAGCCGCGAAGGGGCAGATCGTGCCCGTGGACAGCGAGCATTCCGCGCTGGCCCAGTGCCTGCTGGCGGGTGACCGGGCCGAGGTCCGCAAGCTGATCCTCACGGCGAGCGGGGGCGCGTTCCGCGACCGCCGGCGCACCGAGCTGGCCGGCGTCACCTATGAAGAGGCGCTCAAGCACCCCACCTGGGACATGGGACCGGTCGTCACGATCAACTCGGCGACCCTGGTGAACAAGGCGCTCGAAGTGATCGAGGCGCACGAGTTGTTCGACGTGAGCTACGACGACATCGAGGTCACGGTCCACCCGCAGTCGGTGATCCACTCCCTCGTCGAGTACGCGGACGGCTCGACCATCGCCCAGGCGAGCCCGCCGGACATGCACCTGCCGATCGCGCTGGCCCTCGACTGGCCGCGTCGAGTCGCTGGAGCGGCCGCGCCGGTGGACTGGACGATGGCCCACAACTGGGAGTTCCGGCCCCTCGACACCGAGGCCTTCCCCGCGATCGAGCTGGCCAAGCAGGCCGGCCGCACCGGCCGCTGCCGGCCGGCGATCTTCAACGCGGCGAACGAGGAGTGCGTCGCAGCCTTCTCACAGGGACGACTGCCATTCTTGGCGATCGTGGACACGGTCGCCGAGGTCCTCGCCGACGCACCGGAACTCGACGAACCGGGTACCGTCGAGGACGTGCTCGCCGCCGAGGAGTGGGCACGCACTCGGGCGACCGAGCTGATCGTCGGGAAGGGTTCTTGATGCTGATTCTGGGGATCGCCCTCGGCGCCTTGGCCATCCTGGTCTCGGTCTCGTTGCACGAGGCCGGGCACATGTTGACCGCCAAGATGTTCGGGATGAAGGTCACCCGCTACTTCATCGGCTTCGGCCCGACCCTGTGGTCGTTCAAGAAGGGCGAGACCGAGTACGGGATCAAGGGCATCCCGCTGGGCGGCTTCGTCAAGATCACCGGAATGACTCCGCAGGAGGAGGATGCCGACGACCCGCGGGCGATGTGGCGTTACCCGGTCTGGAAGCGGACCATCGTCATGGTCGCCGGCTCAGTGGTGCACTTCATCCTGGCGTTCCTGATCTTCTGGTTCGTCGCGGCGAACTTCGCCCTGGCCAACCCCGACAACCCCGGGCCGAACGTGGCGGACCAGACCGCCTCGCCGGCGTACCTCACGGTGGCGCCGTGCGTGCAGAAGGATCTGAACACGCCGTGCACCACGACCGACGGCCCGGCGAAGGCGGCCGGGCTGCAGGACGGCGACTTGGTGACCCAGGTCGGCACGACGACGATCACCAAGTACGGCGATCTGGTCACGGCCATCCGGGCGCTCGCTCCGGGTACGCCGACGCAGTTCACCTATGTCCGTGACGGGCAGACCCACACCACCACGGTGACCCCGGCCGAGGCCCAGCGGCCGCCGATCGACGACGACAACGGCGAAGTCAAGAAGGTCGCCGCGATCGGCGTCGGAGTCGGCTACGACCCCAGCAAGCCCAAGACCGTCGAGTACAACGCCATCGAGGCCCTGCCGGTGGCCGGCGACCAGATGAAGGCCGCCGCGACCGGCGTCGTGACCTCGATCAAGAACCTGCCCAACAAGATCCCCGGCCTGATCGACGCGATCGGGGGCGGTCAGCGCGACGCCGACAGCCCGGTCAGCGTGGTCGGTGCGAGCCGGCTCACCGGCGAAGCGATCGAACGCGGGTTCTGGGAGATCGCCCTGCTGATCATCGCGGGGCTGAACTTCTTCGTCGGCGTCTTCAACTTGTTGCCGCTGCTCCCGCTGGACGGCGGCCACATCGCGATCGCCTGGTTCGAGCGCGCGCGGTCGTGGCTGTACGCGCGGCTCGGCAAGCGTGACCCAGGTCGCGTGGACTACTACAAGCTGATGCCCCTGACGTACGCCGTAATCTTGGTGTTCGGTGCGTTCACCCTGCTGACCGTCACCGCTGACGTCGTCAATCCCATCACGATCTTCAAGTGAGAGAGCTGTGACCGCGATCAACCTCGGTATGCCGGCAACTCCTCCGCCCGCCCTAGCTCCCCGTCGCCAGAGCCGTCAGATCATGGTCGGTTCGGTGCCGGTCGGCGGTGGCGCGCCGGTCAGCGTGCAGTCCATGACGACCACGCTGACCGCCGACGTCAACGCCACCCTGCAGCAGATCGCCCAGCTCACGACGAGCGGCTGCCAGATCGTCCGGGTCGCGGTGCCCAGCCAGGACGACGTCGAGGCGCTCCCCGCGATCGCCAAGAAGTCGCAGATCCCGGTCATCGCCGACATCCACTTCCAGCCCAAATACGTGTTCGCCGCGATCGACGCGGGCTGCGCCGCCGTACGCGTGAACCCGGGCAACATCCGTCAGTTCGACGACAAGGTGAAGGAGATCGCCAAGGCGGCCTCCGACGCGGGCGTGCCGATCCGGATCGGCGTGAACGCGGGCTCCCTCGACAAGCGGCTGCTCGAGAAGTACGGCAAAGCCACCGCCGAGGCCCTGGTCGAAAGCGCGCTGTGGGAGTGCTCGCTGTTCGAGGAGCACGGCTTCCGGGACATCAAGATCAGTGTGAAGCACAACGACCCGGTCGTCATGATCCGGGCGTACCGGCAGCTGGCGGAGCAGTGCGACTATCCGCTGCACCTCGGCGTGACCGAGGCCGGACCGGCGTTCCAGGGCACGATCAAGTCGGCGGTCGCCTTCGGCGCGCTGCTCGCCGAAGGGGTCGGTGACACGATCCGGGTCTCGCTCTCGGCCCCGCCGGTCGAGGAAGTCAAGGTCGGCCACGCCATCCTGGAGTCGCTGGGGCTGAAGGAGCGCGGTCTGGAGATCGTCTCCTGCCCGTCCTGCGGCCGCGCCCAGGTCGACGTGTACACCCTGGCCGAGCAGGTCACCGCAGCTCTCGAGGGCTTCCCGGCTCCGCTGCGCGTCGCCGTCATGGGCTGCGTCGTGAACGGCCCGGGGGAGGCTCGCGAGGCCGACCTCGGAGTCGCCTCCGGCAACGGCAAGGGCCAGATCTTCGTCAAGGGTGAGGTCATCAAGACCGTGCCCGAGTCGCAGATCGTCGAGACCCTGGTGGAGGAGGCGCTGAAGCTCTCCGTCCAGATGGGCGTCGAGCTCCCCGACGAGCTCCGCGAACTCGCCGGACCGGTAGTTTCCGTCCACTGACGTCCCATGATCAGCGGAGAGATCGTGGGGTCATAGCACCGCGAAAACTCCGATGATCATGACACTCAGCGAAGAACCCCGCTCCACTCGAGCGGGGTTCTTCGCGTCGGGCTTACTCCTCCGCGAGGATCGCGTAGAGCTTCCGGCGCGTCTCGTTGAGGATCTCCAGGGCGCGGGCGCGCTGCTCCGGCGTACCGGTGGCACCCACCTGGTGCAGGGCCTGCATGATCCCGAATCCGGCCTGACGGAAGTCCTGAGCCTCGCTGACCTCGTCGGCCGTGAACTCCTGCCACGGGGCGCGGTTGGTCTCGGCCTCGGCCGCGGTGCGGCCCGCCTCGGTCAGGGCGTAGCTCTTGCGGCCGCCCGATTCGGTGACCTCGACCAGGCCTTCGTCTTCCAGCAGCTGCAGGGTCGGGTACACCGAGCCCGGTGACGGCCGCCAGACGCCGCCGGTGCGGGTCTCCAGCTCGGAGATCATCTCGTAGCCGTGCATGGGACGCTCGGCGAGCAGGCCCAGGATCGCGGCGCGGACGTTGCCACGGCGTCCTCGGCCTCGACCGCCGCCGCGGCGACCGTGCGGTCCCGGCCCGAATCCGGGGCCGAAGCCCGGCATGGGCGGGAAGCCCGGCCGGCCGCCGAAGGCGAACTGCCGGTGCTCATGGTCATGGTGCGCGTGATGCGCTTCGCGAAGTCGTTCGCGCAGTTCTCGAGGGATGCGGTTCCTCATCTCGGTTCTCCTATCGTAGTTCTATCACCGATGCGTTAACGATATATCGGAAACTGATCGCCCGCAAGTGGTCGCGCGAACCTTCGTGTTCTGGCAGGCTGGAGGGCGTGCTCACGAAGTCGGCGGTCCGGCAGCTCGGCGAAGCCGAGAGACCGGAGATAGAGCGGCTGCTCACCTCGGACCCCTACATCGCTGCTCAGGTCTGGGAGCGGATCGCCGCGCGCGGGCTCGGCTGGTGGCGCTCCGACGGCCGCATCTACGGTTACGGTCCGCGCGGCCGGCTCGAATCGATCTGCTGGCTGGGCACTCAACTCACGCCGGTCGCCGCCACGAGCGACGCGATCGTCGCGTTCGCTGACGTGCTCGGGCGCTTCGGGCGTACCTGCACCAGCATCGTCGGCCAGCGCGACCAGGTCATCGACCTCTGGGATCGGCTCACGCCCCGGTGGGGGCGGGCTCGCGACGTCCGCGCGGTGCAGCCGCTGCTGGTCGCTTCCGGTCCCGCGCCGGTTCCAGCCGATCCAGGGGTACGCCTTATGCGGGCGGACGAGATAGACGTCCTCTTCCCAGCGGCGGTCGCCATGTACACAGAGGAGGTCGGGGTTTCTCCGTTGGACGGTGGCCGGGGCTACCGACAGCGGGTCGCCGACCTCGTCAAATCCGGCCGGGCGTACGCCAAGATCGTCGACGGCCGGGTGGTGTTCAAGGCGGACCTGGCGGTCATCACTCCGCATACCGCTCAAGTGCAGGGCGTCTGGGTGGATCCGAAGTGGCGGGGGCGGGGCATCGCGACCGCCGGTATGGCGGCAGTCGTCAACGACGCGCTGCGCCGGGTCGCCCCGACCGTGAGCCTCTACGTCAACGATTACAACGTGCCCGCCCGGCGTGCGTACAAGAGTTGTGGGTTTCAGCAGGTCGCGGAGCTGGCGACGGTCCTGTTCTGAGACGGCCGGGATCGAATCGCGGCACGCCGATGCCCGCGCATTTCGTTACTTTCCGCATATGAGCGACTACGTTGCGCAACGATAGAGGGGCAAGCAGGTTACTGGCGCAGAGGTGTGTGGGCCCGATGGGGCGGATCGAGAAGAAGCTCTCCGACAGCACCACAAAGTACTACTGGTACCCCGGAGAGAAGCAGGAATGGATCCGCGCCGCAGTGTCGCTAGGTGTCGGCGTTGTCGTAGCCGCCCTGTTGATGCTGATGACCCACAACAGCGTGACCGCAGTCGTCATCGGCACCTCGGCCACTCTGGCGATGGCCGGCTTCAACTTCGGCCGTCGTGACTCCAAGGCTCTCGCCGGCTTTCCCGGCATGGTGGACAAGGCCGCTCGCCGGGCGGCGATCGGGCACACCGGCCGGGCGGCCTGGCGTGGTCTCGTGATGGGCGTCGGCAGCGCCGCGGCCGCCGTCCTCGTCATCAACCTGAGTCCCGAGGGCTGGCTCTACGACTGGCTGCTGCCGGTAGTCCCCGCCGTCGTCTGCGCGATCGCCCGGCAGATCGGGCTGGTCTGGGAGAAACTGGGCACGACGGTGGCGACCAAGGGCCCAGCCGCCGAACCTGCGAAGGCCGACCCGGCGAAGGCCGTCCCCACCGACGGGTAGCTGTGATGAAGCGCTCCCATAAAACCGGTTGGGCTGGTCGGGAACCGGTGGGAACATCCTCGGGTGGCGCTGCTCGAAGCTCATGATCTGACCAAGACCTTCCGCCGGCCCGAGAAAGATCCCGGGTTGCGCGGTTCGTTCAAGCATCTGTTCCAGCGCAAGTACAGCACCAAGACGGCGGTCGGCGGAGTCGATCTGTCCATTGAGGCCGGTGAGGCCGTCGCGTACGTGGGGCCCAACGGCGCCGGCAAGTCCACGACGATCAAGCTGCTCACCGGCATCGTCGAGCCGACCAGCGGCGAAGTACGCATCGGGGGCCTGGTCCCGCACCGCAACCGGGTCGCCAACTCCCGGCAGATCGGCGTGCTGTTCGGCCAGCGTACGCAGTTGTGGTGGGACCTGCCCGTCCGGGAATCGCTGGCTCTCCTCCGGGACATGTACGACCTCAGCCCGGATCGTTTCCGTGCTCAGTTGAAGCGTTTCGACGAAGTGCTCGGCCTGGACGAGTTGCTACCGGTGGTGGCCCGCAAGCTGTCCCTCGGCCAGCGGATGCGCGCCGATCTAGCCTGTGCGCTGCTGCACGATCCGCGGATCGTCTTCCTCGACGAACCCACCATCGGCCTCGACATCGCCGTCAAGGACCGCGTACGCGAGTTCCTCCGCCAGCTGAAGGCGGAGGGAACCACCATCATGCTGACGACGCACGACCTCGGCGACATCGAGGACACCTGCGAACGCATCGTCATCATCGACGGCGGCCGGGTCATCTACGACGGCTCGCTGGCCCAGGTGAAGGACCGGTACGCCCGCGAGCGCCGGGTGCATCTGCAATTGGGCTCGGAGCTGACCGTCACCGAGCTGGCGGACCGGTTTCCGCAGGCCACCGTAACCGCCGGGGCAGAAGGCCGCCGCGAGTTCACGATCGCCTTCGACAAGGCCGAGCTCACCGCAGGGGCCGTCCTGGCCGGCGTCGCCCAGATCGCCGAAGTGCTCGAAGTGAAGATTGACGAGCCCGCGATCGAAGACGTCGTCCGCAAGGTGTACGCCGGTGAACTCCTGCTCGCCGAGGGGAGTACGCCGTGAAGCCGTACCGGACGATGGCCCGCAACTCGATGCAGAGCACGTTCGCCTTCCGGACGGCATTCCTGATGGCGGCCGTCGCGGCGTGTTTCCAGCTTGTCGCGACCGTCGCGTTGTGGAGCGCACTGCTGTCCAACGGTGGCAGCATCGGCGGGTTCACCCTGCCGGAGATGAAGGCGTACCTGTTGATGGGGTATGTGACCGGGTGGCTCGGCAACGCGATCGGCGAGTGGGTGCTGGCCAACCGCATCCGCGACGGCCAGGTGGCGCTCGACCTGGTGAAGCCGATCGAGACCCAGAAGATGATGTTCGCGCAGACCCTGGGCGGGCTGCCGATGGAGCTCATCATGATCGTCACGGTAGGTGCCGGGTTCGTGCTGGTCGCCGGGCCGATGCCGGGCCCGAGCAACATCCCGCTGCTGATGCTGAGCCTGGTGTTCGTGATGCCGATCCGCTTCTGCATCGCGTTCCTCACGACGCAGCTCGTCTTCTGGACGCAGAACTTCCACGGTGTCTCCTGGGCTCGCAACGCCGTCGGAGCGGTGCTCTCCGGTTCGCTGGTCCCGCTGTCGCTCATGCCGACCTGGTTGCAGACGACCGCGGCGGTGCTGCCGTTCGCGAGCCTCACCTCCACCCCCGCGCTGATCTACCTCGGCAAGGTGTCGACGCCGACGGCGTACCTGCTGATCGGGGTGCAGGCGTTCTGGGTGGTGGCCCTCTGGTTCCTCGCCCGCGTGGCGTTCCGCGCGGCCTCCCGGCAGGTGACCGTTCATGGTGGCTGAAACCCTCTTCGCGGTACGCCGCAACGCCCGGCTCTATCGCCGTAGCCTGGGCGCGGTCGTCCGGGCGGTGCTGGAGTACGTCGCCGACTTCTGGATCCTCATCGCGGCCGGGATCGTCACCCAGTCCCTCGGGCTCGTCTTCCTCAGCGTCGTCATGTCCCGAGTGCCACACCTCAACGGCTGGTCGTACCCGGAGATGGTGCTGATCTACGGGCTCGCCGGGGTCAGCTCCGGGATCGTTCCGGTGCTCTCGGACGGGATCTGGCAGCTCGCCTCTTTCATCCACAATGGCCAGCTCGACTACGCGCTGACCCGGCCGGCCCCGCCGTTGATGCAGGTCATGAGCGCCTGGGTGGGCTTCAACGGGGTCGGCGACCTCGTGGCGTCGGCCGCCATGCTGACCTGGGCCCTCACCCGCGTCGACGTGCACTGGACCCCGCTGAACGTGCTGATCCTGCTGATACTGATGATCAGCGGCATCGCGCTGCGGCTCGCGATGTGCGTCGTGGCCAACACGGTGTCGTTCTGGCTGCGGATGCCGATGCCGATGTTCGCCATGACCGCGTGGCAGGTGGGCGAACTGGCCCGGTACCCGCTGGGCATCTACGGCTTCGGCCTGCGATTCCTGCTCGGGGCGGCGGCTCCGTTCGCGTTCGCCGGGTTCTTCCCGGCTGCGTGGCTCCTCGACCGCGGCGGGTACGCCTGGCTCGGCATCCTCACGCCGGTGGTGGCGGTGCTGTGGTGGATCTTCGCCGTCTGGCTCTTCCGACGCGGTCTACGCCGCTACGACAGCGCCGGCCATTAGGTTTTGGCCCTGAGAGCGGCCGCTATTTGGCCCCTGGCTGCGTTGCTTGCCCCCTTGTTGCCCCGAGGCAACGGCGGTGGCGTGCGCCTTGCCAGGAACCAAATATCGGCTGCTCTCATCCCTTGGCAGATATACAGGCAAAGAGCTAGATCAGGGATCGCGGTCGAATCTTGGTCCATGATTCGACACAGAACCCTGATCTAGCGGGAAGGGGCCGCGGGAAAGAGGCCGCGCGTAAAGGCAGCTGGGGCGCTGACGGGGTCAGGAGCGGAGGCGGGCGAAGGCGTCCACCGCGCGGGTGGTGGTCCAGTGGCGGTTGTGGGCGAACGGGCCGAACCGCTGCGGGTCGAGGGCGCGTACGTCCACTTCGGACGAGCCAGCCGTGATGAGCTCGGCGAGCGCCTTGCCGACGCCACCGGCGAGGGCCATGCCGTGCAGGCTCATCCCGGCGGCGGTCCAGAGCCCGGGGACGTCGGTCTGGCCGACGAGCGGTTCGCCGTCCGGGGTGAACGCCTCGGGGCCGCAGATCACCTTGATGATCTCGGGGAGATCGCGGACGCGGCCGGCGGCGGCGGCCACCAATTCGTCGGGCGGCCCTGGCGTGGCCTGCGTACGCGATTCGGCCAGTGGCGGCGCTCCGTTGAGCGGCCACGCCGGAACCGGAGCCGACGGGTACGCCCCCAGAATCAGTCCGCCCCCGGCACCCCGCAGGTAGAGGTTGCGATCGGGGTCGCGCACGGTCGGCAGGGTGTCCGGGTCGAGCGGGGGATCGAACGGGGCGGTGACGGCGTACTGGTGGTTGACCGGCGCGACGGGCACGGTCGCCCCGGCGGAATGACCCAGGTACGCCGACGCAGCCCCGGCCGCGAGCACGACCGTGCCGGTCTTGAAGTCGCCGTCCGACGTACGCACGCCGGCGATTCGCCGGGAGGCGACGGTCAACCCGGTGACGCGTACGCCGGTCCGGATGGTCACCCCGAGCGCGGTCGCGGCAGCGGCGAGCGCGGCCGGGAGGTCCTTCGGGCGGACGAAGCCCTCCTCGGGCACCCAGCCGACGGCTTGGACGTCCTTGTCGTTCAACGGCGGCGGCAGCGACGAAGGCGGTAGCAGCTCGACGCCCAGCGCCGTCAGGGCGGCGACCCGGGCCGGGGTGGAGGCCAGACGCAAGCCGCCGACCGGCCGCCACCCGGGGTCGAGGCCGGTCTCTTCGCGGAGCCGGGCGGCGAGATCGGGGAGGTAGCGGACTAGTGCGCGGGACGCGTCGGAGCCGCGCAGGGGCGTGACGAAGCCGGCCGAGTGCCACGTCGTTCCGTCGGTGAGCTGGTGCTGTTCGAGCAGGGTGATCTCCGTCCACCCCAGACTCGCCAGGTGGTACGCGACGGAGCAGCCGACGATGCCGCCCCCGATCACTACGGCACGGGTCTCGATCGTCACCCAGAGAGATCTATCAAAGCGTACGCCGACACGCCAGACGTCGAGCGGTGCGACTGTTGACGATCGAACAGCCGACCGGTAGATCTGACGTGTGACCGAGGCACCGATGAGTATCGAGGCGTTGCGGGTCGCGATCTCGGCCGAGACCGTCGACACGGTGCTTCTCGCATTGACCGACATGCAGGGACGACTCCAAGGCAAGCGGCTCTACGCGCCGTTCTTCCTCGATGAAGTGCTCGCCCACGGCAGCGAGGCCTGCAATTATCTGCTCGCCGTCGACGTCGAGATGAACACCGTCTCCGGGTACGCCATCTCCGGCTGGGAGCAGGGCTACGGCGACTTCGCGATGGTCCCCGACCTCAAGACGCTGCGGCGGGTGCCGTGGCAGCCGGGCACCGCGCTCGTCCTCGCCGACCTCGCCTGGCTCGACGGGAAGCCGGTCGCCGAGTCGCCCCGGCAGATCCTGCGCCGCCAGCTCGACCTGCTGGAGGCCGAGCACGGCCTGGTCGCGTACGTGGGAACCGAGTTGGAGTTCGTCGTCCACAAGGAGTCCTATGAGGATGCCCAACGGCAGCATTACCAGGCGTTGACCCCGGCCAACGGCTACAACGTGGATTATTCCGTGCTCGGCACCGCCCGGGTGGAGCCGCTGTTGCGCCGCATCCGGCAGGAGATGGCCGGCGCCGGGCTCTACCCGGAGAGCGCGAAGGGGGAGTGCAATCTCGGGCAGCACGAGATCGCCTTCCGCTACGACCGGGCACTCACTACTGCGGACAACCATGCCGTCTACAAGAACGGCGCGAAGGAGATCGCAGCGCAAGAGGGCTGCTCGATCACCTTCATGGCCAAGCCGAACGCGCGCGAGGGCAATTCCTGTCACGTGCACTTCTCTCTGCGTACAAGTCGGGGAGAGCCGGTGATGAGCGGTGCGGACGGCGCGTTGTCGCAGCTGGGGGCCCACGTTCTCGCGGGCATGCTGGCCGCCACCCGCGACCTGTCGCTGTTCTTGGCCCCGAACATCAACTCCTACAAGCGATTCCAGCCCGGCTCGTTCGCGCCGACCGCGTTGCGCTGGGGCCGCGACAACCGCACCTGCGCGTTGCGGCTGGTGGGCCACGGTCCGTCGCTGCGCGTCGAGCACCGCGTGCCGGGCGCGGACGTGAATCCCTATCTCGCGATCGCCGCGCTGGTGGCGGCCGCGCGGCACGGACTGTCCGGCAAGCTTGAGCTCGAGCCCGAATTCAGCGCCAACGCGTACGCGGACAGCAGCGCGCCTCGTGTCCCCGCTACCCTGCGTGAGGCGCTGTCGGCGTGGCGGGAGTCGGCGATGGTGCCCGAGTTCTTCGGTTCGGCGGTGGCCGACCACTACGCCCGCGCGGCCGAGGTCGAGATCGAGGCGTTCGACGCGGCCGTGACCGACTGGGAGCTGCGACGGGGGTACGAGCGACTGTGAAGATCCTGAATCCGGCGACCGGGTTGCCGGTGGCCGAGGTGACGCCGACGCCGATCGAGGGCGTGGACGACGCCGTGGCCGCCGCCCGTGCGGTGTTCCCGGCGTGGGCGGCGGTGTCGCCGGGTGACCGGGCGAAACTCCTGCGCCGGTTCGCGACCGTGGTCGATGAGCACCGAGCCGAGCTGGCCGAACTGAGCGTGGCCGAGGCCGGGCACCCGATCTCGCTGGCCCGCTGGGAGGCCGAGCACGTCCGGGACGTGCTGAACTACTTCGCGGGCGCGCCGGAGCGGCTGCTCGGGGCGCAGATCCCGGTGGCCGGCGGGCTGACGGTGACCTTCCACGAGCCGCTCGGCGTCGTCGGAGTCATCGTCCCGTGGAACTACCCGATGCCGATCGCCGCGTGGAGTTTCGCGCCCGCGCTCGCAGCGGGCAACACGGTGCTGCTCAAACCGGCCGAAGCCACCCCGCTCACCGCGCTGCGCCTCGCTGACCTGGCCGTACGCGCGGGGCTGCCGGAAGGCGTCCTCACGGTGGTGCCCGGCGAGGGACCGGTCGCCGGCGCGCGCCTGGTCGAGCATCCGGACGTCGCGAAGATCAGCTTCACCGGGTCGACCGCGGTCGGCAAGCAGATCATGGCGACCTGTGCGCATCAGGTGAAACGGGTGACCCTGGAGCTGGGCGGCAAGTCGGCCAACATCGTGTTCGCCGACGCCGACCTCGAACGAGCCGCCGCGACCGCGCCCGAATCGGTCTTCGACAACTCCGGGCAGGACTGCTGCGCCCGTTCGCGGTTGCTGGTCCAGCAGGAGGTCTACGACGAATTCCTCGCGTTGCTGGAACCCGCCGTCGCCGGTTGGCGAGTCGGCGACCCGAATCGCGAGGACACCCAGATGGGCCCGCTGATCTCGGCCGCGCACCGAGCCCGCGTGTCTTCCTATGTGGAGGATGCCGAGGTGCTGTTCCGGGGTTCCGCGCCCGACGGCGACGGATTTTGGTACGCCCCCACGGTGCTCGCGGCCGGGTGCCCCGGCGCGCGCGTCTGGCGGGAGGAGATCTTCGGGCCGGTGCTGAGCGTCCTGCCGTTCGCCGACGAGGCCGACGCGATCCGGCTCGCCAACGACACCGACTACGGGCTCTCCGGTTCGATCTGGACCCGGGACCTCGGCCGGGCGCTGCGGGTGTCACGCGGGGTGCAGACGGGCAACCTGAGTGTGAACTCGCACTCCAGCGTGCGGTACTGGACTCCGTTCGGCGGGATGAAGCAGTCCGGGCTCGGCCGGGAACTCGGCCCCGACGCGCCGCTCGCCTTCACGGAGACCAAGACCGTCTTCCTCGCCGTCGATCCGTTGATCATGAACTAAAGGTCCTGGTCGACGGTGTGTCGCGCCCCCAAAGTTCATGATCAACGACCGGATGGAGTGTGTGTGAACAGATTCGAAGGCCGCGTGGCGGTCGTCACCGGCGCGGCCAGCGGCATCGGCCTGGCCACTTCCCGTCGCCTGGCGGCCGAGGGAGCCACCGTCGTCACCGTCGACCTCACCGACACGGCCGAGCTCGCCGCCGAGATCGGCGGGAACGCGGTCGTGGCCGACATCGCCGACGAGGCGGCCGTCGAAGCCCTGTACGCCGGGGTCAAGGAGCGGCACGGTCGGGTCGACGTCGCCTTCCACAATGCCGGGATCTCCCCGCCGGATGACGACTCGATTCTCGACACCGGCCTGGCCGCGTGGGAACGCGTACTGCGGGTGAACACGACTAGCGTCTATCTGGGCTGCAAGTACGTGTTGCCGATCATGCTGGAGCAGGGCAAGGGATCGATCGTCAACACGGCCAGCTTCGTGGCGCTGATGGGCGCGGCGACCAGCCAGATCGCGTACACCGCGAGCAAGGGCGGTGTCCTCGCGATGACGAGGGAGCTGGGCGTACAGTTCGCCCGGCAGGGCATCCGAGTGAACGCCCTGTGTCCCGGGCCGGTGGCGACCCCACTTCTCCTGGAGCTGTTCGCCAAGGATCCCGAACGGGCCGCTCGGCGCTTGGTGCACGTCCCGATGGGAAGATTCGCTCAGCCGGAGGAGATCGCGGCGGCGGTGGCCTTCCTCGCCGGCGACGACGCATCCTTCATCACCGCTTCGCAGTTCATCGTAGATGGAGGGATCACCGGGGCGTACGTGACGCCGCTGTGAGAGACAGATGAGCAGACCACTGATCGGATTGACCACATACGTCGCCACGGCGGCCTGGACCTACTTCGAGACCGAGGCGGCGCTGCTGCACATGGCGTACGTCGACTCGGTCCGCGACGCGGGTGGCCGGCCCATCCTGCTGCCCCCGGACGACGTCGACGACGGCGTACTCGACCAGCTCGACGCGCTTGTGCTCACCGGCGGCAGCGATGTCGGCGCGGAGCACTACGGCGCCGTGCCGCACGAGCAGACCCGCAGCAATCCGGTACGCGACGCCGGAGAACTCCTGCTGACCCGGGGCGCCTTCGCCCGTGACCTGCCGATCCTGGGAGTCTGCCGGGGTCTGCAGCTCATGGCGGTCGCCACGGGCGGCATGCTCCATCAGCATCTGCCCGACGTCGTGGGATCGACCCGGCACTGCGTGTCGCCGCTGATCCAGCAGGAATTCTGCTGGCACGACGTCAAGTTCGAGCCCGGTTCGCTGACCGCCGAGGTGCTGGGACACGATCTGCTGTCGGTGCCGTCGCTGCACCACCAGGCGATCGACGATCCCGGGACGCTGACTCCCGTGGGCTGGTGCCCGGACGACGGCGTGATCGAGGCGGCCGAGGATCGCAGCCGCCGGTTCGCCCTCGGTGTCCAATGGCATCCCGAGGCGACTGACGATCGTCGGCTGTTCGAGGCGTTGGTCTCCGCGGTACGCGATCGCCGGGCCACTCACCTGGTCTGATTCGTTGCCACCTGTTCACCAGATGATCGGCAGGCGACGGATGCCGCCTGCCGACTTCTCGGTCTCGAACTCGATCTCCTCGACCGGACCAGCCAGCCGCGCGTCCGGAAGACGCCGCAGGAACTCCCGGACCGCGGCTCGCAGTTCCAGCCGCGCCAGCGCCGCGCCGAGGCAGAACCGGGGGCCGTAGCCGAAGGCGATGTGGGCGTTGGGCGTACGGTCGGCGAGGAACGTGGCCGCCTCCGGGAACACCTGCTCGTCGCGGTTGGCGGACTGGATGGCGAAGACGATCAAGTCCCCGGCCTGGACGTGCGATCCGGCGTACGCGAAGTCGCGTTGTGCGTACCGGGGGACCCAGCCGCCGCCCGGGACGATCATCCGCAGCATCTCCTCGATCGCGGCGGGAATCTGTTCCGGGGCCTCCCGTAGGCGCTTGGCTTGTCCGGGGTGGACGAGGAGGAACAGCAGCATGTGGGCGAGCCGGGTGGCGACGGTCTCGTATCCGCCGAGGAAGAGGAAGGTGCCGGCCTGGCTGGCCTGGTCCGGCGTCAGCCGCCCGTCGCCGTCGTGGTGACGCCGCAGGTGCGCCATGATTCCGACGGCATCGTCCGCGGTCTGCTCGACGAGCTCGCGAAACAGCTGCCGGACCTGCTGGTACGCCTCGACGGCGCGGCCGCGGTCGCCTTGGCGGCGGATCTCGTCGCCGAGCGCGAGTAGGACTGGCTGGTACGCCTCCGGCACGCCGAGCAGGTCGAAGATCACCTCGACTGCGAACGGCCGGATGAGGCGTACGCACAGATCAGCGGGCGGACCGTCGGCCACGATCTCGTCGAGGAGCCGGTCGAGGACTCGGTCGATGCGATGCTGGTAACCGGCGGACAGCGCCGGCATGCTCAACGGGCGGCTGACCGCTCGACGCCAGCGCGCATGGTCGTCCGATTCGGCCGCCCCGCCTGGTTCCGGCTCGAACAGGGCGGAGTCCCACAGGCGGGCCGCCGAGGACGGGTCGGGATGTCCCCGCCCGACGACGTCGTCCCGAGCGAGCGCCTTGACGTCGGCGTACCGGCAGACGAGCCAGGCGCTGTCGCCGGTGGCGGTCCGGACGGCGGGCAGGCCATCGGTTGCCCGCAGCCGGGTCAGTTCGTCCGGCTCGCCGAAGAGCGTCTCGGCCGGGAAGGGCACGGCCGGGCCCAGCAGCTCAGGCGTCGATTCGGCCTCGAGATGCGACATGGTGGCCCCGCTCGGGTGATCGATGGAGGTGTCCTGGTAGGACCGCCTTCCACGATATCCCGGCGACCCGCCAACTATTGACGGACATCACAATGCTCGACTGTGTGGCCGTCCTACTCCGCCCGCCCGTCCGTCGCCCGTAGGACTTATGTACGCCGTCATGTCACCCCACGCACTGGGAGAATCGATTCGTGGTGGCCAACGAGGGCCGGGCTTCAGCGGCGGACGCCGGTCGTCGGCTCGCCGAGCGTCTGCGGGCCGACGGTGTCGACATGGTCGCGCTGTCGTGGGTGGACAACGCCGGAGTCACCCGAGCCAAGACCGTTCCGGTTCAGCGGTTGCCTCAGGCGGCCGCTTGGGGCGTCGGCTTCGCCGCCGTCCGCGACTACTACGGCGTGGACGACACCGTCGCCGAGGACCGGCGAGCCGAGGCGCCGGTCGGCGACGTGCGTCTCCATCCCGACCTGGCGACGGTCACGCCGTTCGCGGCTCGGTCCGGCTGGGCGTGGGCGGCGGTCGACCGGTTCACCCAAGAGGGCGAGCCCTTCGCAGGCGACCAGCGTCTGTTCGCCCGGCGCATGGTACGGCGAGCGGCCGAGCAAGGGCTGACCCTGCAGATGGCCTTCGAACTGGAGTGGTTCGTGGCCGGACCGGACGGCCGCCCGGCCGGGCCTGGTTCGGCGTACGCCATGGCACGGGTGCTCGAACTCGCCGACTACGCACGTGAACTGGTCGTATGCCTTGAGGCGCAAGGCGTACCGGTCGAGCAGTTCCATCCCGAGTCGGCCAGTGGCCAGCTGGAGTTGGCTGTGGGGCATACCGACCCGATCGCCGCGGCCGACCGGATTCTCCTCGTCCGGGACACCGTCCGGGCCGTCTCGCAGCGCCATGGGCTGTCGGTCTCGTTCGCCCCGGTGCACACGGTCGGGCAGGCCGGCAACGGGCTGCATCTGCACGTCTCGGTCTGGAATGGCGAGACGAATCTGTTCGCCGGTGGGAGCGGACCCCATGGCGTGACGCCGGCCGGTGAGTCCATCCTCGCCGGGTTGCTCGCCTGTCTCCCAGCCTTGAGCGCGCTGACCGCGCCGGGGGTGCTCAGCCGGCTCCGGCTCGTGCCCCGGCGCTGGGCGGGTGCCCGGCATTGCTGGGGACGGGAGAACCGGGAAGCGGGCCTCCGGCTGATCACCGGCGCGACCGGAGAGCAGCGGGACGCCGCCAACATCGAGCTCAAGCCGTGTGATTCGGCGGCCAATCCCTACCTCGTGGTCGGTGCGGTGACCGCGCTGGCCGCGGCGTACGCCGAACGGGGGCTGCGGCTGCCCCCCGAGGTCACCCGCGATCCCGAGACCATGCCCGAAGAGCTTCGCCCCCCGTTGCTGCCCGGCACCGTCTCAGCAGCGGTGGATCACCTGCTGGACTGCGCCGAACTCGTCGAGGCGATGGGACCCGCGCTGCTGGGAGCCTTCGTCTCGGTCCGGCGCGCCGAGGCCGCCCGGTTCGCCGACCTGCCGGTCGAGGAGATCCTCGACCGGGTCCGGTGGACCTACTGATTCGCGGCTGCGGCTTGGTGACAAGCGTTCAGCGGCCGACTGCGGCGCTGGTGAAGGCGTCCACGACCGCCGCCATCGTCTCGGGGTGGAACCGGAGGAAGAGGTTGGGCTCGATGAGCTCCAACTCCATGACCACCGGATCGCGGCCGTCGACGCTCACCAGGTCGACTCGGGCGTACAGCAGATCTTCCGCCTGCGGTGCGACCGCGAGTGCCTGCTGCGCGACCGACAACTCGTCTTCCGACGGGGTCCACGGGCGGACGTTGGGGTGGGCCACCTTCTTCTCGTCGAACCGAGTGCCCTCCGTCAGGACCGCGTTCTTCCTGATCGCATGCAGGAACTTCCCCCGGAGGAAGACCAGTGCCCGTTCCCCGTGCTCGTCGATGTGCTGGTTGTACGGCTGGATCATCGCGACAGTGCCGTTGTCGTGGAGGTACGCGATGTGCTCCAGCGCCTGCTCGCGTTCGCTCGCGGTATAGCGGGCGGCGTACCGGGCGCCACCGCTGACCGTCGGCTTGACGACAAACTGGGCGTACTCCGGCAGAGTGATGGCCTCACCGGGAGCGACATACGTCGTCGGCATCACCGGTACGCCGTGCGCGCTCAACGCGTGGACGTAGTGCTTGTCCGCGTTCCAATGCACCACCGACGGCGGATTGAGCAGCTGAGTCTGCGCGGCACAGTGATCGACGAAGGCCAGATACTTGGCCGGGTCCCAGGAATAGTCCCAGGTGGACCGGAGAATGGCCAGGTCGAACTGCGACCAGTCGACCTCGGGGTCGTTCCAGATCGGATCCGACGCGTCCACGCCGGCGTCTCGCAATGCCTGCAGGATAAGCGGCATGTCGTAGTCCACGTTGACGTTCGGGTGTGCCCGCGCGGTCACCAAAGCGATCTTCGGTTTGGTCTGCACCATGGTGCCCATTGTCCTTCCGGGGGAATCGGGTGAAGAGCGGTGGCCCGCGACCTACTTCAACGCACCTGGAGGCGGGGGGAAACGAGGGGTCGGCTGCAACCGTACTCAGTGCTCGGCGCGTCCGGTACGCCTGGCCAACGTTTCGGCACGCAGTCGCCGAGCCTCCATCACCCGTCCTGCCACCAGGAGAATGTCGGCGAGGCAGTCGGCGCAATGCAGCGTCTCCGGATGATTCGCGCCGAGTTCCCGTTGATAGATCGCGAATGTTTCACCCGCAAGGCGGAGGGCTCGTTCGACGTCCCCGACCGATTGCAGCGTCTCGGCCAGGTTCCGGCCGGCCCGGAGGGTCTCCGGATGGCTGGCGCCGAGGACGCGCGTGTACCGCTGATAGGTGTCCTCCTGCAGCTCTTTGGCGTCCTCGTTCAAGCCGAGCAGGTGGAGGGTCTCGGCCAGGCTCGTAGCGGATTCCAGGGTGTTGGGATGGTTGATGCCGAGGACCCGGCGGCGGCGTTCGAGCGTTTCCGCCTGGAGTTCCCGAGCCCGGTCGAGATCACCTAGCGAGCGCAGATCGGCGGCGAGATAGTTCACCGATCGCAAGGTGTCCGGATGATCGTCGCCCAGCACTCGCCGGTATCTCTCCAATGTGTCCTCATGGAGGCGGCGCGCCTGCTCGTACTCGTCCAGTGCGTGCAGATCTTCGGCGAGGTGATTGGCCGAGTGCAGAGTGTGCGGATGGTCCTCGCCGAGAGTCGCCCGATATCGCTCGTACGCCTCTCGCTGAAGATTCCTGGCCTCTTCATAGCGACCGAGAAGATGCAAGTCGATCGCCATGCCATGGGCGATGCGCAAGGTCAGGGAATGATCGGTGCCGAGGACGCGGCGGCACCGCTCCAAGGCGTCCGTGTAGATCGCCAGCGCTTGGTCGTAATGGCCCTGCTCGCGCAAGGCCCGCGCGAGACTGCGGGTCACCAGCAGCACGTGGTACGCGTCCGGCCCCGATTCCGCCCGCCAGCTTTCGCGCAGATCCTCGGCGAGGCGGGCGCTGGCGTCGACGTCGCCCCGTTCGATGAGGTACCACGAGGCGTCGCAGGCCAGCGTCCGGAGCCCCGGATCGGCCGACGAACCCGGGTCCACCGCGATCAGATGCGGGACCATGCGTGACCATTTCGGCCAGGTGGCCGGGTCTTCGGGGTCGCCGGGCGTGTTGCCGACGAGGATCGCCCGGGCCCGTTCGCGCATCGCCTCGCTCTCGGCCGAGCTCAACCGGGACCTGAGGATGGCCTGCGTCAGCCGGTGCAGCCGGACGCCGCCCCCGGCGACGGTGGCCAGTCCGTAACGGCCGATCCACAGGATGCCGCGACGGGCTTCGCCCGCTGCCGGGACGGAGAGATCACGGGTGAGCCATTCGGTGGGGATCGTCTCCGCCGCAAGGAAGGCGCACAGCTGGAACATCGCCAGTCCTGGCGGCGAGATCTCGGCCAGCCGCGCGGTGCTGAGGTCGATGACTGCGACGAGCGACTGGGGATAGCCGTGTGGCCCGCCTTCGTTCAGCACCTCCGGGGCCTGGGTGGCGAGCAACTCGAGATACTTCTCCACCGAAGTCGCCGTCTCGGCGAGGAAACTGCCGGCCTGGACCAGGGCGAGCGGCAGATCGCCCAGCGCCTCCGCCAGCTGAGCGGCCTCCGCCTCGGTCAGCCCGGCGTGACACGTACGCAGCAGCCGCACCGACTCGGCGCGGTCCATGACGTCGATGTCGATGACGGCCGCGATGGTCTCCCAGCCGCCCCGCCGGGAGGTGATCAGCACGTGCCCGCCCCCGCCCGGCAGCCAATGGCGCAGGTCGTACGCGTTCTCGGCGTTGTCGAAGATCAGGAGCCACCGGTCGTGGCGGCGCAGGTGCTCCAGGACGATGGCGGCGGCGGTGGCCGTGTCGGCGGACACGTCGGCCAGGCGCAGGCGTACGCTCAGCGCCGCCAGCTGCTCGCCGATGAGGTCCGGATCTTCGGCGTTGACCCACCACACGAGGTCGTATTCGTCGGCGTACCGGTGGGCGTATTCGATGGCGATCTGGGTCTTGCCGACCCCGCCCAGCCCCCGCAATGCCTGCACCACCGCGGGCTGACCGCTGTGCAGCCGCTGATGCAACTCGGCCAGGAGCTCCTCCCGGCCGGTGAACTCGGGGTTCCGCGGCTCCATCCGCCACACCGACAGCTGACCGGCGGTGACGCCGAGCTTCGTCCGGTCGGGGCGATTGTCGTCGGCGGTCTGCCCGGCGCGCCACATCTCGAAGACCACCCAGACGACGACCAGTACGCCGAGGCCGATGCCGAGCGGCCAGCTCCAGCCGGAGGTGATCAGATTGGTCAGCAGTCCGGCCGCGAAGGCGAGCAGAGTGGAGACCGCCGCGAAGGTTCCGATCCGACGCACGAGTGCCCCATGTGAATAGTCCGACAACGATATTGCGAAGCTATCCCGATAGAAGCTCGTCCACATCCCTCTGTGGAATGGGTGGTGCTGACCGGACGGGCGGGCCCGATGGGGAAGATCGGTCCTTCCAATATGTGGATCATGCGTCTCAAGGGGTGCGACGGCGTGGCAGGCTGACCTCATGGGCCAGGTCTATCCGCACATCGACGACCGCATCCGCGACTTCCTGCTGGCACAGCCGGTGTTCTTCGTCGCGACCGCACCGGCCGACCCGGCGGGCCACGTCAACCTTTCCCCGAAGGGGATGAGCGGCAGCTTCGCCGTGCTCGGACCGCTCCGTTGTGCGTATCTGGAATATGGCGGAAGCGGAAACGAGACGGTCTCGCACCTGCGCGACGACCCGCAGCATGGCGGAGGCCGCATTACCTTGATGTTCTGCGCGTTCAGCGGGCCGCCGAAGATCTACCGGCTGTACGGCCGCGGTCAGGTGCTGTTGCCGCAGGACCCGGGCTTCGCGGAGCTGCTGGCGAACTTCCCGGAGCCGGCGCCGGGCCTGCGCAACATCAACGTGGTCGACGTCACGCGGGTGAGCGATTCGTGTGGGTACGCGGTGCCGCTGATGGAGTACCGGGAAGATCGGGACCTGCTGAGCCGATACTGGGATCGGCGCGGGCCCGAGGAGCAGGCCGAATACCGGGCGCGCAAGAACGCCACCAGCATCGATGGGGTGCCGGTCCGCTGGTAGGGTCGAGATCATGACGGTACGCGCTCCGCTGAAGCCCGGGAAGCTCTCGCCGATGCGGCCGGTGCCCGCGAGCATCCCGCGCCCGGAGTATGTCGGCCGCAAGGAGCCGAAGCGGCTCGGCACCGAGGTTCAGGACGCCGAGACCATCGAGAAGATGCGCATCGCGGGACGGCTCGCGGCGCAGGCGACCGTCCTGGCCGGTGAGCACTGCAAGCCGGGCGTGACCACCGACGAGATCGACCGGGTGGTCCACGAGTTCCTCTGCGATCACGGCGCCTACCCGTCCACGCTCGGCTACCGGGGCTACCCGAAGAGCTGCTGCACCAGCCTCAACGAGGTCATCTGCCACGGCATCCCCGACACCACGGTCATCGAAGACGGCGACATCATCAACGTCGACGTCACCGCCTTCATCCACGGGGTCCACGGCGACACCGACGCCACGTTCTGCGTCGGCGAGGTCTCCGAGGAGCACCGCCTGCTGGTCGAGCGCACGCACGAGGCGACCATGCGGGCCATCAAGACCGTGGCGCCCGGCCGGCAGATCAACGTGATCGGCCGGGTCATCGAGTCGTACGCGAAAAGGTTCGGCTACGGAGTGGTGCGCCATTTCGGTGGCCACGGCATCGGCCGCGCATTCCACAGTGGACTCTTTGTGCCGCATTTCGATTCGCCGAGTGCGACCGACGAGATGGTGCCGGGCATGACCTTCACCATCGAGCCGATGATCACCCTCGGGACGACCGACTTCGACATGTGGCCCGACGGCTGGACCGCGACGACGAAGGACCGGCGCTGGACCGCCCAGTTCGAGCACACCATCCTCGTCACCGAGGACGGTCACGAGATCCTGACCCTGCCGTGACGTCCTCTTCCAGCGGCTCCGCATTTCCGGGCGACTCCGACGAGGCTCCGGCGGCGCTCATCGAGCACCATCACGCGGATGTCACCGGCGGCTGGCTGCGCGCGGCCGTCTTCGGCGCGATGGACGGCCTCGTCACCAACATCGGCCTCATCGCCGGCGTCGGCGGCGGCGGGCTCTCCCGGGACGCGATCATCCTCACCGGCATGGCGGGCCTGGTCGCCGGGGCGATCTCGATGGCGTTGGGGGAGTACACCAGCGTCACGACGGCCAACGACCAGCTGGAGGCCGAACTCGCCAAGGAGCGGCGGGAACTCGAACGCAACCCGCACGCCGAGGCCGAAGAGCTCGCGCTGAATTGGATGGACCGCGGCCTGCCCGAGGACCTGGCGCGGCAGGTGGCGCACTTCCTGAAAGACAACCCCGAGGAAGCCCTGCGGGTGCACGCCCAGGAGGAACTCGGCGTCGTCCCCGATGCTCAGCCGAGCCCGTGGACCGCCGCGATCAGCTCGTTCCTCTGCTTCTCCGTCGGCGCGCTGATCCCGCTGCTCTCGTACCTGTTCGGCAGCGACTCGCTATGGCTGGCCCTGGCCGTCGGCGGCGTCGGCCTGTTCGTGGCGGGCGCGCTGACCTCCCGGTTCACCCACCGGAGCTGGTGGACTTCCGGGGCGCGGCAACTTCTGCTGGGGCTGCTGGCCGCCGGGGCGACGTACGCGATCGGCAAGCTGATCGACGGCTCCACCACCGCCCTCTGATCGACGGCTTTCCGCGCGATCATGAACTATCGGGCGTGATCAACCGGCGTGTCGTGTCCGGAGCGCCCTGATCGATCCCCCACCGCCCTGATCGATAACTGGACTAGTCGCGTGGAATCAGCTTGAAGATGCGCAGTCGCCGCCCCGAGCGCTCGGCGTACGCCGAATATGCGGGCCAGGTGAGCAGCAGCAACTGCCAAAGGCGCTCTCGTTCGGGCCCTTCGGCCAGCTCTGCGCGTACCGGGATCTCCCGGCCCTTGAGTAGGACGCTCGCCTCCGGGTTGGCCAGGAGATTGCCCGACCAGGCGGGATGATTCGGCTGACCCCAGTTGGAGCCGATGACGACATAGCCGTCGCCGTCCGGCACGTAGATGAGCGGCTGCCGCCGAAGCTCGCCGGACTTACGGCCGGTCGTGGTGAGCACGAGCGACGGCAGTACGCCGAGCGCGATGACCTTGCCCTTGGTCAGGCGGGCGACCCGGATGTCCAGGGGCGGCAGGATCACCCGCATCGACCGGGCGAACCACCGATGACGGCCGAGGCGCTGCGCGAGCTTGACGAGCATCGCGACAGTATGCCGGGCGCTACCGGCTGGTAGTCAACAGCTCCACGAGGCGGCTGCGGTAAGTCGTGTCCCCTTCGTTGGTGAGCATGTGCACCTCACCGGCCGGGCGGAAGATCACGTTGCCGGATTCCTCGGAGACCCGCCGGGGCTCGCCGCCGTCGATCGGGTCGATCCGGTTGCGAGCGCCCTCCAAGGCCATGACGAGGTACGGGTTCTCGTGCCGGTGCCACGTCTGCGACTCGCCGGGGGCCAGGGTGATCTCCCAGACCCGGACGTGCTCGTTCTCGAAGACGACCTGCTGGCCGACCGGCCCGAGCTGGATTTCGCGGACGTCGGTCACGATGCGCTCCTTGCGGGGGTGGGTGCTTTGAGCAGGCTGTGCAGTTGTGCGCTGGCCTCGGCGACCTCAGTGAGGTGCGCGCTCGGGCCGAGCTCACGCGGGCGGGGGATCTTCACCTCGACGACGTCGCGTACGCGGCCGGGCCGGGAACTGAGCACGACGACTCGGTCGGCGAGCAGCACGGCCTCCTCGATCGAGTGGGTCACCAGCACGATCGTGGTCTTCCGGGTCATGTGCACCCGCTGCAGTTCCTCGCCGAGTTCGATGCGGGTCAGCGAGTCGAGTGCCGAGAAGGGCTCGTCCATGAGCAGTACGCGGGGCTCGGTGACGAGGGCCCGGCACAATGCCACCCGCTGCTGCATTCCACCGGACAGCTCGTGCGGCAGCCGGCTCTCGAAGCCGCTGAGCCCGGCCAGCTCCAGCAGATCCCGGGCGCGCTTGCGTCCCTCGTCGGTACGCTGCTTGCTGATCTCCAGCGGCAGCATGACGTTGTGCAGCACGTTGCGCCAGGGCAGCAGGGCCGGGCGCTGGAACATCATGGCGACGTCGGCCCGGGGTTCGGTGACGCCGTCGCCGTCTACGGCCACCGTGCCGGCGGACGGCCGCAGAAGTCCGGCGATCAGGCGCAGCAAAGTGGACTTTCCGCAGCCAGAGCGGCCGATGACGGCCACGCACTCTCCATCATGGACGGTGAGATTGACGTCAGCGAGCGCCTCGACGACGCCTTTGCCGCTACGGAATGTCTGCGACACTCCTTCTACTGTGATCACGGCGTACGCCTTCCGGTCGAGGCTGGACGGACCCGCAGAGTTTAGCGCTCCCACCGTTTCTGGGATTATTCGTGGCCGTTCCGAGACGTGGGCAGAGCTGTCCACCGAGGATGGTGAGTTCTAGGCTGTGCGGTTGGACGGGATCTATCAAGATCCGAAAGCACCGGAAGGAACCCCCTCATGACGACGCTGACTCGACGATCCGCGCTGGTGGCAGCGCTCGGCGCGGGTATCGCCGCGGCGACTGCCGCCTGCTCGGACTCTTCCTCCGACGATCCAGCTCCTCAGTCCTCCGGCACCGGAAGCACCGACAAAGTTAACTACGTAACATCGTTCGGGACGTTCGGCCGCGAAGCGTACGCGTACGTGGCCAAGAAGAAGGGCTTCTTCACGGAAGCCGGACTGGACGTCTCGATCAAACCCGGCAACGGAAGCGGCGACAACATCAAGCTTCTGGCCGGTGGCCAGGCCGACTTCGTCGTCGTGGACTTCGCCGCGCTCGCGATCGCGGTCGGCAAGGGCCAGGCGTCCGGCCTGGTCGGCATCTCCGCCGTCCTCCAGCGTTCGCTCGCGGGTGTCATGTCGCTCGACGGCTATGGCATCAGCGCCCCGAAGGACCTCGAGGGCAAGAAGATCGGCGACCCCTCCGGCTCGATCATCGGCACCCTGTTCCCGACGTACGCCAAGCTCGCCGGGATCGACGCGAGCAAGGTCCAGTTCGTGAACCTGCCCGCGCCGAACCTGCCCGCCGCGCTCGCCAGCAAGAGCGTCGACGCGATCGGGCAGTTCATCGTGGGTAAGCCGACCATCGAGGCGGCGTCGGGCGGTAAGACGGCGGTTTCGCTGTCCTACAGCGACTTCCTGACCGACCTGTACGGCAACACGGTCCTCGCGACCGAGAAGATGACCAAGGAGAAGCCCGACCTCGTCAAGCGCTTCAACAGCGGGCTGATGAAGGGCCTCAAGTACGCGATCGACAACCCGGACGAGGCCGGCCAGATCCTGGCGGGCGAGGTGCCGACGGCGAAGGCGGCCGTGGCCGCGGCGGAGCTGAAGATCATGGCGTCCTTCGTCCGGGGCTCGTCCTCGGTCATCGGCGCTCTGGAGCAGGACCGTGTCGCCCGCGCGCTCGCGATCCTCTCCGGCTCGGGCACCATCCCCACCGCGCTCAAGCCCGAGCAGATCGTCTCCTTCGACATGACGCCGAAGGCCTGATCAGCCAGAAAGCCGCGCCGGGCGGGCATGGCCCGGCGCTGAAGCAAACGGGGTCTCCGGCCGCCGATCGGGCGCGCCGGAGACCCCGCATGATGGCAAGGAGAGCCCATGACGAGGATCCGCTCGCTGGCCGTGGTCGTCTATCCCCTGCTCGGATCGGCGTTGCTCGTACTCGCGTGGTGGGCCGGCGTACGGGTGTTCCGTCCGCAGGTGATCGTGCTTCCCCCACCCGGTGGCGTCCTGCGGGCGTACAACGAGAAAGCTGAATATCTCTGGCAGATGGCCTGGGTCAGCACCTGGGAGATTCTGCTCGGCTTCGCCATCGCCACGATCGGTGGCATGGTGATCGGCCTGCTGCTGTTCACCT
This sequence comes from Hamadaea sp., assembly GCF_013362815.1. Lineage (GTDB taxonomy): Bacteria > Actinomycetota > Actinomycetes > Mycobacteriales > Micromonosporaceae > Hamadaea. Next base: position 85,814 of record NZ_JABFVK010000023.1, read on the forward strand.
CCCGCACGGTGGACAAGACGTTCTCGCCGCTGCTCGTCGGGGTGAACGCGGTACCGAAAATCGCCCTAGCCCCGGTGATGATGGTCTGGCTCGGGCTGACCTACCAGGCCCGCCTGGCCATGGTCGTCCTGCTGTGCTTCTTCCCGATCGTTCTCGGCATGACCGCCGGCCTGCGCAGCACACCGGCCGAACTGGCCGAGCTCGCCCGGGCGATCCGGGCCTCCCGCTGGCAGACCTTCGTGAAGATCCGGTTGCCGGGGGCCCTGCCTCAGCTGTTCACCGGTCTGAAGGTGGCCATGCCACTGGCCGCGGTCGGCTCGACGATCGGTGAGCTCATCGGCGGCGACAGCGGCCTGGGCTACGTCATCACCGCCGCCAGTGGGCAGACGGACATGGAGTTGATGTGGGCCGCGCTGATTCTGCTCGCGCTGCTGAGCGTCGCGCTCTATCTGCTCGTCGAGGCGATCGAATGGCTGCTGCTGCCGTGGGTACGCAGCGTCACCGCCTGAACCCGCCGCCGACCCAAACGATGGCGCTGGATCAGGGTTCGCGGTCGAATCATGGCGCATGATTCGACCCAGAATCCTGATCCAGCGCGTAAAGCGCTAGCACCAAGGCGCCAGCCCCAACGGACGAGCGCCTAAGGCAAGCAGGGGCTCAGGAGGCGAGCCGCCACCGGCCACCGCGGACGACCAGAAGCGTCAGCGTCTGGGGCATGACGGCGGAGTGGTCGTCCGGCCGGAAGCTCAGCGGCCCGGTGAAGCCGTCGATCTGCAGGAAGTCGAGGGTGTCGCGCAGATCGGCCCGGCTGGTGCTCCCGGCGCGATCGGCCGCTTCGACGAGCAGTTCCAGCGCGTCGGCCGCGTAGGAGGCGTACCCGCTGTAGCCGCCGTAAGAGGCGGTGTAGTCCCGGAACCACTGCTGGCGGAACGACTTGGCGGGGTTGGTCGCGATGACCTCGTCGATGACCATGGTCTGCGGGAACGCCATCATCGCGCCCTCGGCGGCCTGCGCGGTCGCCTTGGCGAAGAACAGGTCGCCGCCCGCGCCGGTGTCGAACAGCAGCCGGCCCTTGTAGCCGGTGGCTCGGGCGTCGACCGCGATCGCACCGGCCACCGACGCGCCGGTCCACGCGATCAGCGCGTCCGGGTGGTCGCTCAGCGCGGCGGTGACGGTCTGGCTGAACTCGGTGGCCGTGACCGAGACCTGCCGGGTCGTCTGCAGCTCGATGTCGGCGTTCTTCAGCGCGTCCTTGAGGGCGTCTTCGCCGTCCTGGCCGTACTGGTCGTTCGTGGTGACGAGGGCGACCGTCTTGACGTCGGCCGAACTCAGCTGCGAGACCAGTGCGGCCGCGCCGTCTTTGGCGTTCGGGCCGACTTTGAACACGTACTTGCCGGCCTTGTCGGTGTCGGCGAGCTCGCTCGCGCCGGCCAGCGACAGCAGCGGAATCGCCTTCTGCGTCACGGCTGCCGACGAGGCGAGCGCGCATTCACCGCAGGCGCCGGTGATGATGGCGCTGATCTCCGAGTCGGCGGCGAGGGCCGCGATGTTCGACTGGGACAGGCTCTTGTCACTGCGATTGTCGCGGTAGACGACTTTGATCTGCCGCCCGCCGGTCGCGTTCAGCTGCTCCACCCGCAGGCGGAGGGCCCGCTCGAACGCGGTGCCCATCTCGGCGTACGCCCCCGACAATTCGAGGTCGGCGCCGATGACGAGTTCGTCCGGCTCACTCGACGTGAGGGGGGAACTGCAGGCTGTCGCGGCCAGCAGCGCCGCCAGCGAAATCACTGTGGACAGACGGGCGCGTACGCGTGCCATCGGACTCCCTCTCGGTCAACCGAGCACACCTTGCCAGCCCTGCCATAGCGGGTCAAGTCGGGGTGCCCTAGTCTGTCGACTTCAGACAGTCCACTTTATGATCTTCGCGGGGAGACGGAGGAAATCGGTCCATGATACTGGGAAGTTGCTCCGCTCGGCTTGTCGCGATCGGACCCGACATGGTGGAATCGGCGCCGTGCCACGTGTGAGCCTGCGCGACGCGCGGATCCGGACGAAGCTGGCGGTCGTGCTGTTGGTCCCGGTAATCAGTACCGTGGGCCTGGCCGCGGCGCGACTGGTCGACAGCGGCCAGCGCGCGGCGGACGCTCGACTGTCCAACCACCTCACTACGCTGTCTTCGCGGGTGACCGCGTTGAGTTACTCGCTCCACCACGAACGGATGGCGTTCGCCCAATTCGTCGCCGACAGCTCGGTCGACGCCGCCACCCTCAGTGCCCCGATGGCCGAGACCGACGCTCAGGTCGGCTCCTACCGTGAGGCGCTCAAGGCGCTCGACGACCCGCCGAGCACGCTGGAAGCGCCGCTGCACCGCATCGACACCCACCTCGACGCCTTGGCCGACATCCGCAAGGAGGCCCAGGACCGCAAGGACACGACGGTCGCCCAGGTCGTGCTGCGGTACTCGGCCATCCTCGCCGACATGACCAGCTACGTCACCGAGGCCGCCGAGGAGATCGGGGTCGGCAGTGACCTGACCGAGAGCGCCCGTTCGGTCGCCGCGTTCGCCGCCGCCCAAGGCGCTGCGGCCGAACAGCAGGCCGTGGCGTTCGTGACGCTGAGTCAGAGCGGATCGATCAGCGAGGAACAGCAGTCGACCTTCCTCGCCACGCTCACCACCCAGCAGCAGGCCTTCCAGGACTTCCTCCGGCAGGCCAGCGCGGAGCAGTGGGCGACCGCCCGGACGTTCGTGACCGGTGACGCCATCGTGCTCGCCGACTCGGCCGCCGACGACGTCAGCCGCTCTCAGGGCACCAAGGCCCGCATCGGCGCACTCGACGCGTCGCGCGCCATCGGGGCCGAGGTCGACCTCATGCGGTACGCACAGCAGCGCCTCGAGTGGCAGCTGGGCGATCAGATCAACGCTCTCGCCAGCCAGGTGACCCGGCAGGCGATCATCGAGTCCTCGCTGCTCATCGCGGCACTGTTGCTCGCCATCCTGATGGCCGCCTACGTGGCCCGGATGATGGTGCGTTCGCTGGAACGACTGAGGGGCGGCGCGATGGTCGTGGCGCAGCGCAGCCTTCCCGAGACGGTCGAGCGGCTTCGCGACGCGCGGGGGCTCGACGAACGCAGCGCGGATCAACTCGCCTCGGAAGTGCGCGACGAGATCCAGGTACGCGGCAAGGACGAGATCGGCCAGGTGGCGCAGGCGTTCAACGTCGTGCACCGCGAAGCCGTACGCATCGCCGCCGACCAGGCCGTCCTGCGCGGCACGGTGTCGGCGATGTTCCTCAGCCTCGCCCGCCGAAGCCAGACCCTGGTCGACCGGATGATCGCCGAGCTGGACTCGATCGAGCAGCACGAGCAGGACCCGAAGCGGCTGGCTCGAATGTTCCGGCTGGACCACCTCGCGACTCGGATGCGTCGTAACGACGAGAACCTGCTCGTCTTGGCGGGCGCCGACGCGAGCCCGGCACGGCGGGAGGACGCGGGTCTGGAAGACGTCCTCCGCGCCGCCCAGTCCGAGGTCGAGCTCTACGACCGCATCGAGTTCAGCACGGTCGACGCCGACACGGCGATCGCCGCGCACGCGGTCAACGACGTCGTCCGGATGACGGCTGAGCTGATGGACAACGGCACCCGGTTCTCCCCGCCGGGGACGGTCGTGGTCGCCGACGCCCGCCGGATCGGCGACTACGTGCTGATCCAGGTCGAAGACCGTGGGCTCGGCATGACCGACGAGCAGCTCCAATCGGTCAACGAGCGGCTCGACCAGCCGGGATCGGTCGACGTCTCGTCGTTCCGCATGATGGGTCTGGGCGTCGTGAGCCGCCTCGCCCACCGGTACGGCATCAAGGCCGAGCTGCGGCGCAACGCCGACAGCGGCATCACTGCCGGTCTGGTGCTGCCGCGCAGCATCCTGGTCCTGCCGAGGTCGGCCGACAACGCTCTGCGGCAGCGTCGCCACCTCGCCATCGAGGAGCCGGGCCGGCACGCCGCGTTGCCGTCCCCGCCTCGGGAAGCACCGCCGGCTCCCCGCGAAGCGCCACACGAGCCGGTCGGCTTCCGCGAGCCGGGGCTGCCGACTCGCGTACCCGGGCAGCGGATCGCCGGCGACTCGGCCGGTCCGCCGCCGATCTCGGTGTCCGCGGTTCCAGTGTCCGCGCCGAGTGCGACCGCGACGCAGTCCCCGCCCATGGCAGCGCCGATGACGCCGCCGATGCGGGCCGCCGACGACACCGCCGAACTGCCGATCTTCCGTCAGATGCAGGCCACGTGGTTCGGTTCGACCACCACCTCGCCGACCGTGCCCGACTCATGGCAGCAGCCCGAACCGGCCCGGGTGACCGCCCGTGCGGCGGTCCGGCAGGAGACGGCCCGATCCGACTGGCCCAGCGCCGGTGCGCCGCCCGCGCAGTATCGGCCGACGCATGACGACCTTCCGCAGGAGACGTCGAGGCCCGAACCTTCGGCGGGCCGGCCTGAACCGGTCGCGCGGCTCGAGTCGCCGACCCGGGACGTCCGGCAGTCATCCACTCAGGACAGTTGGGTGGAGCCCGGCCAGGAGAGCTGGCGGACGACGGCCGACACCGGCTGGCGGGCGGCGGCCGCGGCGGCGGCTCCGGACGTCTCCTCCACGACCAAGTCAGGCCTGCCGATCCGTACGCCGCAGGCGAACCTGGTCCCCGGCAGCGTCGGCGAGCCGGCTCCCACCCGGGTCAAGCGAACTCCCGAACAGGTGCAGGGTCTGCTGTCGGCGTACACGCGCGGAGTCCAGCGCGGACGCGACGACCTGGCCAGTCCGCAGCAAAGCAGAGCACAGAATGAGGATCGTCGATGACCGGCCCGAAGATGCAGAACATCAGCTGGCTGCTGAACAACTTCAGCTACCAGGTCCCTGGCGTGGCGCACGTCGTGGCGGTCTCCGCCGACGGGCTGTTGCTCGCCGCGACGCAGGATCTGCCCGAGGAGCGGGCCGACCAGCTCGCCGCGATCACCGCCGGGGTGATCAGCCTGACCGACGGGGCTTCCCGCGCCTTCGAGGGCGGGCCGATCCGGCAGACCATCATCGAGATGGACGGCGGTTATCTGTTCCTCATGTCGGTGAGCGACGGCTCGGCCTTGGCGGTGCTCGCGGCGCGGGCCTGCGACGTCGGCCAGGTCGGCTATGAGATGGCGCTGCTGGTGGACCGGGTGGGTGGCGCGCTCACGCCGGCCGGCCGCGAGTTCGCCCGGCAGTCGTAGGGCTTGGCGAGGGTCGTGAGAGTGGGGGTGGCGAGTCGTGGCTCAGCCTGATGAGGAAGGCTTCCGCCGAGATCCGCGGGGCGCTCTCGTGCGCCCGTACGCCGTCACACGCGGCCGGACGGAGCCGCGCCAGGACATCGCGATCGAGTCGGTGCTCGTCACCACTCCCGCGGGCCGGCAAGAGGGCCGGTTCGCCGGTCAGCACAAGAACCGGATAGCGAGCTTGTGTGACGGGGCGCCCCGCTCTTTGGCGGAGGTGGCCGCATTGCTTCAGATGCCGTTCGGCGTGGCCCGGGTGCTGGTCGCCGACATGGTCGCCGAAGGCCTGCTCGACCTGCACCAGATCGCTCGGGAACAGAGCGTCAACGATCGTTTGCACGTCTTGGAAAGGGTCTTAAGTGGACTACGCAGGCTTTGACACCACGGGGCCCTCGCAGCAGATCACGTCCGCGAAGATCGTCATCGCGGGAGGCTTCGGCGTCGGAAAGACCACCTTGGTCGGCACCGTCTCCGAGATCACCCCGCTGACGACCGAGGCCATCATGACCTCCGCCGGAGTCGGGATCGACGACGCGTCGAAGGTGCCCGGCAAGGAGTCCACGACCGTGGCCATGGACTTCGGCCGGATCACCATCGCGTCCGATCTGATCCTCTACCTCTTCGGCACGCCGGGGCAGACCCGGTTCTGGTTCATGTGGGACGAACTCATGCGGGGTGCGCTGGTCGCGGTGGTCCTGGTGGACACCCGGCGGCTGGCCGACTCCTTCGCGCCCATCGACTTCTTCGAAAGCCGCGGGCTGCCCTACATCGTCGCGCTCAACATCTTCGACGGCACCCGCCGGTACGCCGTCGACGAGATCGCCGAGGCGCTCGCGGTTCCCGCCCGGGTGCCGATCCTGGAATGCGACGCCCGGCATCGTGAGTCGACCAAGCAGGTCCTCATCAAGTCGGTCGAGCACGCGATCCAGATTCTCCAGGAGGAGAACCCCCAGCTCAGCATGCCCGTACGGTGAGGCTTCGATGATTCTGAACGGCCGGACCATCCTGCTCACCGGCGGGTCCAACGGCATCGGGCGGGCGCTCGCGGAGCGCTTCGCCGAACTGGGCAACACCGTCATCGCCCTCGGGCGCGACGAAGCCCGGCTCGCCGAGGTCAGCTCGCTCTCTCCGCGCATCCATGCGCGGCGGTGCGACCTGGAGGACGCCGCGCAGCGTGTGGAGCTCGCGGAATGGGTGGTCAAGGAGCACCCGGACTTCGACGTGCTCTACAACAACGCCGCTGTCCAGTACCGGTTCGACGTCACGCAGCCCATCGATCTGGTCAAGGCGCAGCAGCAACTGGAGATCAACCTCCTCGCGCCGTTGCACCTGGCCTCGCTGCTGGTCGATCATCTGGCCACCCGGCCGAAGGCCGCTATCGTCAACACGACCTCGGCCCTGGCGTTCACCCCGCTCGTCGAGATCGGCGTGTACAGCGCGACCAAGGCCGCCCTGCACTCCCTGTCGATCTCGATGCGCTACCAGCTCCGCGAGCGGGGGATCGACGTCATCGAACTGCTTCCCCCCAAAGTGGACACGACGATCGGCGCTGAGCTGCGCGACGATCCCGACTCCACCCAGGGCGGGATGCCGGTGCCGGAGCTGGTCCGCCAGGCGGTGGCCGGTCTCGCCGGGGACGACCAGGAGATCCTGATCGGGCTGGCCGTCCAGGCGAAGGCGGACCCCGAGGCGATCTTCCGCCGGCTCAACGACGACAACTCGCACTGACTCTCCCCACCGGATCAGGGTTCTAGGTCGAATCACCCTTCAAGATTCGACCGAGAACCCTGATCCGGCGCTAAGCGGCCGTTAGCGGACCTGGACGTCGACGATCCGCAGAAGCTCGGTGTAGCGGTAGGCCCGCGTGGCGCCACGCGGCAGCGTGGTGACGGCGGCCCGCACCGTGCGGTCGTCGAGCCAGGCGATCCCCCGTAGGTCCGGCGTTCCCGGTTCGATCATGCCCAACGGGTCCGGAGCCGAGTACAACTCCGAATCGCTCACCAACGCACCCGTGGCGACGTCGAAGACGGCGAGGCGTACCCGGTCGGCTTGGCGGGGGCCGTAGACGACCGCCAGCGAACTGCCGTCCGGGCTGAAGCGCATCTCGCCCACGCCACATCGGCTGGGATCGCCCGGCAACGCAAGTCGGCGAGACGGGCCGACCAGCGGTCCGATATGGATAGACGGACACTGCTCCTCGGTCCGGACGACCGCGATCGCCGACGCCACAAGGGAAACCGCGCCGATCGAATCGGCCGCCGGGAGTGCGGAGAGCCGCCTCTCCTTGCCGCTAGCCAGGTCCCGTTGGAAGAGCCCGCGCTCGCGGCGGAGGATCGCCGTCTTCTCGTCCGCCGCGGCCAGTTCGACGTCCTCGCCCTGGATGCGTACATTCGGCGATTGGGCGACGGTGCCGTCCGGGCGCACCACCACCAAGTGGATCTCCAGGTCGGTCACGTCGACGCCGTCGGTGCGCTGCGTACCGGGCTTCAGGTCCTTGATCCCCAGCGCAACCAGGCCGCCGCTCGGAAGCGCCACGACGTTGACGAGACCGCCGTTGTAGCTCGGCGTCTTCAGCGCCCGCAGTTTGCCGGTGGGCAACAGCTCCGTCAGCCGCGTCGGTCCGTCGATCCCGGCCTTCGTGCCGTCGCCGTGCGTCACGGTTCCGGTCGCGCCGTTCACCAGCAACCGCTGCGCCGCGGTGGTCCAGACTCGCGGTGACGAGCTGACCGTGGGCGATGCCGAAGGCGATGCGCTGGTCGAGGCCGCGGGCTGCGGTCCAGTCCGCTCTGCCCAATTGACAGCCAGTGGTACGCCTAACGCACTAACCAAGACGGCCAAAGCGGCGACGGAGCCGACCGCGGCGGTCCGGCGACGGCGCATCCGCCGACCGCGAGCGGTGATCTCGGTCAGCGTCGCGTACCCGGTGGGCACCTGGTCGGCGATGGCGCGGACGGCGCGATCGAGGTCTTCGGGGACGCCGTTCACGATTGCACCTCCTCGGTCAGTTCGGCCCGCAGCGCTGCTAGGCCCCGGGCGAGCCGGCTCTTCACGGTGCCCTCGGGCAGCCCGAGGACGGTGGCGGTCTGGGCGGTGGACAGATCCAGCAGAACCCGGCAGACGATGACGGTCCGGTACGCCAAAGGCAGCCGAGTCAGCGCGACCTGCGCGGCGACGACCCCGGCGGACGAGGGCCCGGCGGCAGCGGCCACCTCCACGGGGACGAACCGTTCGCGGCGTAACTTCCGCCAGCGCGAGGTGGCCCAGTTCAACCCGACGCGGAAGACCCACCCGCCTGGGTTGTCCAGCGCTCCCACGCGTTTCCAGCGGGCGTACGCCCTGGTCATAGCCTCGTCGGCGGCTTCCCGGGCCAGCTGGGAGTCGGCCAGGGCCACCGCCAGCGACCGGTAGACCCGATCGGCCTGAGCTCGATAGAAGGTCTCGAACGAGACTGCGTCAGACGCCTCGGCCACGCGGTACTCCGTTCGGACGGCGATGCTTCTCACGCCTGTACACGCGGACACCGCGCCTACGGTTCCCCGGAAGTAAATCGCAGCTTCACAGCGCAGTTTAGGTAGATCGAATCTACGTAGATTCGATCTACCTAAGCCGGGACCTCCCGATGTGCACGAACGTGCACGGCAGTATTCGGATGCACGTACGTGCACATCGGCTAGAATATGCACGTACGTGCACGCCACGAGGAGGTCCGAGTGCGCATCAACACCGCCGCCGACCTGGGTCATTACGTTCGAGAGCGTCGGCACCAACTCCGCAAGACTCGGCATGAGCTTGCGGAGGAGGCGCACGTCAGCGTGCGGTGGTTGGCAAATCTGGAAGCCGGTAAACCAGGGGCTGAGGTCGGACTGATCATCCGCACGCTTCACGCCCTGGAATTGGGGATCACTGTTCAGCCGGTGGTGCTACCCCCGGATGAGATCGATTTGGGCGATCTCCTCGACTCTCTGAAGGACCGCTCGTGACTGCCCAGCTGGTGGTGATGATGCGCGGCCGCCGCATCGGTCTACTCGAGCAAGATGATCGAGCTCGCCTCATGTTCCGTTATGACGATGAATGGCGGTCGGCGTCGGCGGGGACGCCGCTGTCGCTGTCGATGCCGCTGTCGATGGCAGATCATCATGACTCGGTCGTGCGAGCGTTCCTGTGGGGCCTGCTGCCCGACAACGAAGCGGTTCTCGAGCGCTGGGCGCAGGCGTACCACGTGTCAGCGCGGAATCCTTTCGCGCTCCTTCAGCATGTCGGTGAGGACTGTGCAGGAGCGGCGCAGTTCGTCGTGCCCGCGCGGGTTGACGCGATCGCAGCTGGAGAAGGTGGCGTGGACTGGGTGGAGGCTGACGAGATCGCCGCCCGCATCCGTACGCTCAGGAGGGACCCCGCCGCCTGGCACTTGTCTCGATCCGGGCAGTTCAGCCTTGCAGGTGCACAGGCGAAAACCGCGCTTCACTTCGACGCCGATGCGGGTCGCTGGGGCGATCCCTGGGGATCGGTCCCGACTACGCACATTCTGAAACCCGCGATTTCTGGATTCGATGAGCACGACCTGAACGAGCATCTCTGCTTGGAATTGGCCCAAGCGCTCGGGATGACTGCGGCTCGGTCGCGGGTAGCGGAGTTCGGCGGCGAGAGGGTGATCGTGGTCGATCGGTACGACCGCCGACGGGTTGCCGGTGACTGGGCTCGGGTCCATCAGGAGGACGCCTGCCAGGCATTGGGCCGGCTTCCGACGGCTAAGTATCAGAATGAGGGTGGCCCGGGGCCCGAAGACGTCGTCCGACTGTTGCGGTCGGCGGTCTTGGCGCCGAAACAAGCGGACGCGGATATCCAGCGCTTCGTGGACGCGCTGATCCTCAATTGGCTGATCGGCGGGACGGACGCACACGCGAAGAACTACTCGGTCCTTCTGGGTGCTTCCGGCGCTCGCTTGGCCCCGCTGTATGACGTGGCGAGCGCGCTGCCCTACGACGACATGTACGTACCGCGTCTGCGGATGGCTATGCGGGTCGGTGGTGACTACCGGCTCGACGGAATCACCGGTACGCGTTGGCGTCGGCTGGCCGATGGGATCGGGCTGGATCCAGAGGAGTGCGTCAACAGGGCGCGGGCGTACGCACAGCGGCTTCCGGAGGCGATTCACCGGATAGTGAACGCCGACGAGATCTCCGGACTAGGGAGCCATCTACCCGTACGCCTCGCCCAGTGGATGACCGCCAGGGCTGCGCTGTGCGAGCAACTGCTCCACCGTTGAGAAAGAATCTGCTGGTCAGTCACCTTCAGTTGACCATCACATACTCAGTATGCATACTCGGTAGCTATGTCCATCAGACACGGGTTGCTCGCGTTGCTCGAACGCGGGCAGATGTACGGCTACCAACTCCGCTCCGCCTTCGAGGCGGAGACCGGCGCGACCTGGCCGTTGAACATCGGTCAGGTCTACACGACGCTGACCCGCCTGGAGCGGGACGGTCTCGTGCGGGGGTTGCCGGAGCACGACGGGGGGCAGCGGCCGTACGAGATCACCGCCGAGGGCCGCACCGAGTTGGCGCTGTGGTTCGCGACGCCGATCGCGCACGCCGACCGGCCGCGCGACGAGCTGGCGATCAAGCTGGCGCTGGCCTTGACCACGCCGGGGGTGGACGTCCAATCGGTCGTGCAGACCCAACGCAGCGCCACCATGCGGACGTTGCAGCAGTACACGCGGCTCAAGAAGGACGACGGCGAGCTGCCGTGGCGGCTGGTGCTCGACTCGCTCATCTTCCAGGCCGAGGCCGAACTGCGGTGGCTCGACCATTGTGAGGCTTCGCTCGTGCGGTTCGTTCCCTCGACGTCGCCGGTTCCGACAGCTGCCTCGGCCGAGGAGGAGAACGTCCATGAGCGTGCTTGAGCTGCGAGACGTGCACCGGACGCACGGTCAGGGCGCAACTGAGGTGCACGCCCTGCGCGGCGTCAGCATCGCGGTCGCGCCGGGGGAACTCGTCGCGGTCATGGGACCGTCCGGTTCCGGCAAGTCCACCCTGCTCAACCTGGCCGGCGGGCTGGACTCGCCCACGTCGGGCTCGGTCGTCATCGAGGGCGTCGACCTCGGCACGCTCAACCGGTCCGGGCTCGCGGGGCTGCGCCGCCGCCGGCTCGGCTACGTCTTCCAGGATCTCAACCTGCTCGCGAGCCTCACGGCCGCGGAGAACATCGCGCTCCCGCTCGAACTCGACGGCGTCGCCCCGCGCAAGGCTCGTCCGCAGGCCGAGGCCGCGCTGATCGAGGTCGGTCTGGACGGGTACGCCGAACGCTTTCCCGACGAGATGTCGGGTGGTCAGCAGCAGCGCGTGGCGATCGCCCGGGCCCTGGTCGGGCAGCGGCGGCTGATGCTGGCCGACGAACCGACCGGAGCCCTGGACTCGCAGACGGGTGAGGCGGTCCTGCGGCTGCTGCGGTCCAAGGTGGACGCCGGGGCGGCGGCCGTGCTCGTCACGCACGAGGCCCGGCACGCGGCGTGGGCCGACCGGGTGATCTTCCTCCGGGACGGCGTCGTCGTGGACACCTCCGTCGGTTCGGCCGACGCGGCCGCGTTGCTGGAGACGGCCGGATGACCAAGTGGTGGAAGTCATGGCGAGTCTCGCTTCGCTTGGCTCGCCGAGAGGCTCGGCGGCACAAGGGCCGGTCGGCGATGGTGGCGGCGCTGATCGGCGCGCCGGTGATCGCATTGGCCTTCGTCGCCGTCACGTATCAGACGTTCAGCCTGACGCGGGACGAACGGGTGACCCGGCAGATGGGCACCGCCGACGCCTTCCTGAACTGGTCCGGCGACGAGCCGATCGACCAGCTCGGCTCGAACGCCGACGCCAACGCCGTGTCCCAGCAGCCGCCGAGCGGCCCGCCCAAACCCAAGAACGACCAGGCGCTCCTGTCCCTGCTGCCGTCCGGGAGCACCATCTCGCGGCTGGACAACAGCGGAACTCAGCTGCGGATGCGTACGCCGAACGGGATCGCCGGCGTGCAAGCGCGGTATGTCGACCTGAACAGTCCGCTGGCCCGGGGATTGGTGACCGTCCGGTCCGGACGCGCTCCGGCGAACGACGGTGAAGTGGCGTTGTCGCCGCAGGCGGCCGACCGGTTGGGCGCGAGCGTCGGCGGCACCGTGCGTACGCTCGACGGCGATCGCACGCTCACCGTCGTCGGGCTCGTCGAGTTCCCGGACGATCTCCGGGAGATCATCCTCTTCCCGCCGAGCGCGCTGGCCGGTGACGGCAAAATGGGCGGGTCTTGGCTGGCCGGGGTCCCCGGCGGCATCACGATCGATCTGATCAAGCAGCTGAATCACGCGGGGATCTGGCTGACTCCCCGCGTCGAACTCCCCGGTATGCCGACCGACGACGGCCCGCAGTCGACCGAGGAACTCACGATGGGCACCATCGTCGTGGGGCTGATCGTGTTCGAAGTCATTCTGTTGTGCGCACCGGCTTTCGCGGTCGGAGCCCGGCGGCGACGGCGGGAACTCGCCTTGGTCGCTGCCAACGGCGGTACGCCGAAACAACTACGCCGGATCATGTTGGCCGACGGTGTCGTGCTCGGCGTCGTGGGCGCCGTTCCGGGGCTGCTCCTCGGCGTACTGCTGGCTGCTCTGGCCCGGCCGTATCTCGAGGAGTATCTCGGAGCCCGGGGCGGTGCTTTCCGCGTATTCCCGCTGGCATTGGCCGGTGGACTCGCGCTGGCCGTGCTGACCGGACTGCTCGCGGCGCTGGTGCCGGCAGTGACGACGGCGCGGCAGGATGTGGTGACCGCGTTGTCGGGACGGCGGGGTGTCATCCGGTCTCGCCGTCGGTGGATCGTGGCCGGGCTGGCGGTGATGGCGGCCGGTGTGGCCGCAAGTGGTGGCGCGACGCTGCTCAGCGACTCGCAACTGTTGCTCGTGGGCCTGGTGCTCGCGCAGCTCGGCTTCGTCGTCGTGACCCCGGCCCTGGTCGGACTGCTGGGCCGGCTTGGACGAGCATTGCCGCTGGCCCCGCGGATCGCGATGCGCGACGCCTCGCGGAACCGAGCAGCGGCCGCCCCGGCGATCTCCGCCGTGATGGCGGTCGTCACCGGCAGCGTCATGCTGGGCATCTACATGAACAGCGAGACCGTGCGGAACGAGGTCTACTCCCGGCCGATGCTGCCCGACGGGTACGCCTCGGTCCGGCTCATGGACTTCAGTCCGACCGGTGGCCCGAAGCCCATGGACGCCGCGATGACGGCTCGGCTCGACGCCCGCGTCCGCGAGATTCTGCCGGTACGCGAGACCGCAGTGGTCGGTGGACTTGCCTGTCCGGCATCCGAGGCCGACAAGTACTGCGCGCTGGAACTGGCTCTGCCCGAGCGGGAAAAATGCCCGTTCGCGGAAGCGCCGACCGATCCCGCGCAGCAGGCGCAGGCGCGGGCGGACGAGCGGTGTCACGAGGGCCGCATGATGGGCGCCGGCTTCGGCACGCTGGTCGACGACGGTTCGCATCTGGGATTGATAACCGACGCTACCTCGGACGACGTGACGAAGGCGACGGCGGCGCTGCGATCCGGCGCAGTCGTGGTGACCGACTCTCGTTACGTCGTCGACGGCCGAGTCCAGGTCGTGCCGATCGTCGGCGGAGAGAAGGGCGACGTCCGCGGTACTCCGGTGGCGCTGCCGGCGTACGTGCTGTCGTCGGGGGTGCACGGATTCGACATCGCGGTGGATCCGGGCACGCTCGCCACGCTCGGTCTCGGTACGCAGCCCGCCTATCTCGTCGCCGCCACCTCCCGGGTGCCGACCTCCGGCGAGGAGGAGCAGCTCAACTCGGCACTGCTGGAGTTCAGCCAGTCCGCGTACGCGATGGTGGAGCGCGCCGGCCATGACCGGCTCGACATCGTCCTCCTCGCCTTGGCTCTCGCATCCGCGCTGGTGACACTGGCCGCCGCGGCGATCGCCACCGGGCTGGCCGCCGCCGACGGGCGAGCCGACCTGGCGACGCTCGGCGCCATCGGGGCGTCGCCACGCGTACGGCGGTTCATGTCGCTCAGCCAGTCCGGGGTCATCGCCGGCGTCGGGACCGTCCTCGGGTTGGTCGTGGGCGTCGGCGGGGCGTTGGCCCTGATCGCCGGGGTCAACCGCAGTCAGAGTCTGCGGGTGTGGCCCATTCCGGCGGAGCTTCCGCTGGTGGTGCCGTGGCTGCAACTCGGGATCGCGGTACTGGTGCCGGTCGTGGCGATGGTGGGGGCCGGGTTGCTCACCCGGTCGCGGCTGCCCATCGAGCGTCGCTGACCCGCTTCGTGTCGGGCCCGCTTCGTGCCGGGCCCGCTTCGTGCCGGGCCCGCTTTACGCCGGGCGGCCGGGGAAGGGCACCGTGCCAGGTGTCGTCCCGGCCGCCCGCCGCCACGCGGCCGCCCGGTTCGCGGCGTCGACCATGGCGTCGAGCACGGTCTTGCGATTGCCGCCCGAGGTGGCGGCCAACGCAGCCCGGTACGCCGTCGTCACACCTTCTTCGACGAGGACGGCCAGGGCCAGGGCACTCGCCTTGTCCTTGACCGGCTGCGGCAAGGCGTACCCGGCGGCGGCGGTCGGCGCGGCGTCCCCGAGCAGCGCCTCGATCTTGTCCCGCCGGGTGCGGTGGGTCGCCTCGGCCGTGCGGGCGGAAGTCCGGAGGCTGCCGGTCAGGTACGGGCCGAGCACACCGTAGGCGTACACCGCCTGGTGTTCCAGGTCCAACGCGGTGGACAGCCGGGCCTGGCCGTCGGCGCTCAACGGCGTCTCCGAAGCCGACGGCACCGCGGAAGGATTCGTCATGCGATCACCGACCTGCGGCCGGCGCTCGCATGATGGGGACTGAGCTGGCCGATGACCGGCCGGTGGCCGGTCATGACAGGACCGCCAGATGGGTCGCGCGGGCGGCCGCGATCTCGCCGAGCAGGGTGGCCCGAGCGGGCGTGGTCGCCAGGCAGGCGTCGTATGCGGTCTTCGCCGCCGTCGTCTCGGCCCGCTTCAGATCGGCCACCGAAGCGGCCGTCGTCGTCGAGGAGGGCGTCGCCGTCGGAGAGGGCGGGCTGATCATGGCGGTCAACGCGGTGAGATGCGCCTCGTGGGTCGCCCGGATCGGCTGAAGCTTGGCGGCGCTCTGCGCGTCGGCCGCAATGACCTGGTCGTACGCCGTCAGCAGCGCGCGCGTCTCGGTGAGCAGGCCCAGCAGCGGGTCCGGATCGGGCTCGGGCGCGGCGAGCAGGTCACACCCGGCCAGCACGCCGGCCGCCCCGACCGCCGCCAGTGCCCTGAGCAGGTCACGGCGAGTCGTCGCGACCGTCCCGTCCGGTGTACGCATCTGGACAAGTGAACACGATCGGATCCAGTGCGCCAAGCGCGCCGGGCGGGCGCGCCGATTCACGCTCGGTAGTCGAGGCGCGTTACGCTCTGCGCAGCCGTATTCCGCGCGCGCCGAAGCCGCCGACTGACGTTCAACCGCTCAGCCAGGCGCAAGATCTTCCAGGAAGGGGTCCGCTCATGGCACAGCGTAGCCGCCGGAGCGCGCCCCCGAGCGTCCCGGCCGTCCCGCGTCGTTCCCCGGCTCAGCTGACGGAGACCCGTGACCGCGTACGCGATCTGATCGAACCGGTGCTCGCCAAGGCCGGCTACGACCTCGAAGATCTGGGCGTACGCCAAGTCGGCCGGCGCTATCAGCTCCGGGTGACGGTGGACGGCGACGGCGGAGTGACCTTGGACACCATCGCCGAGCTGTCCCGGGCGGTGGCCGACGCGCTGGACGCCGCCGAGGAGTCCGGCGAGGAGATCTTCCCTGGTGAATACCAGCTGGAGGTCAGCTCGCCGGGTGTCGACCGGCCGCTGACCCTGCCCCGGCACTGGCGGCGCTCGGTCGGCCGGCTCGTGGCGGTGAAGGTGCAGGGCGACCCAACCGCGTCGGATTCCGCGCAGAAGACCGATAGGCAGGTGACCGGCCGGGTCTTGGCGGCGGACGAGACGAGCGTCACGCTGGAGCTCGCCGAGAAGAAGACGGTCATCAAGCAGACGTACGCACTCGACCGGCTGGGCCCGGGCCGGGTGCAGATCGAGTTCAACCGGCTTGACGAGATCTCCGACGAGGACTTGGAAGAGATCGCCGACAGTGACGACGGGGTTGACGAAGACTTAGACGAAGAAGACGTGGAGGAGCAGTGAACATCGACCTGGCCGCGCTTCGTGCGCTGGAGCGAGAGCGGGAGATCCCGTTCGAGACGATTCTGGCCGCGATCGAGTCGGCGCTGCTCACCGCGTACCGGCACACTGAGGGCGCCGAGGCGCACGCACGCGTGGAGATCGACCGTAAGACCGGTGCCGCCACCGTGCTGGCCCAGGAGGTCGACGAGGAGGGCGCGATCCTGCGGGAGTGGGACGACACCCCGCACGACTTCGGCCGCATCGCCACCATGACGGCCAAGCAGGTCATCCTGCAGCGGCTCCGCGAGGCCACCGACGAGGTGCACTTCGGCGAGTACGTCAACCGGGACGGCGACCTGGTCACGGGCGTGATCCAGGCCCACGAGACCCGGTCCGAGAAGGGCATCGTCACCGTCGACCTGGGCAAGCTGGAGGCGGTCCTGCCGCAGTCCGAGCAGGTGCCGGGCGAGGTCTACCGGCACGGCGAGCGGATCCGCTGTGTCGTCGTCCACGTCGTGAAGGGTCCCCGTGGCCCGCAGGTCACCCTGTCCCGGTCGCACCCGGCGCTGGTGAAGAAGCTGTTCGCGTTGGAGGTTCCGGAGATCGCCGACGGGACGGTGGAGATCGCCGCCATCGCCCGCGAGTCCGGTCACCGCACCAAGATCGCCGTACGCTCGACCGTTCCCGGGGTCAACGCCAAGGGCGCGTGCATCGGCCCCATGGGGCAGCGCGTACGCGCGGTGATGAGCGAGCTGCACGGCGAGAAGATCGACATCATCGACTGGTCGGACGACCCGGCCGAGTTCGTGGGGAACGCCCTCTCGCCGGCGCGGGTTCTGAAGGTGGAGGTCGTCGACCTCGCCGCCCGGGCCGCCCGGGTGACGGTTCCCGGCGAGGTGCTGTCGCTGGCCATCGGGCGGGAAGGGCAGAACGCCCGGCTGGCCGCCCGGCTCACGGGGTGGCGGATCGACATCCGTTCGGACTCCCCGGAGACGGGTCAGGCGCGCCCGCCGCGCGGTCTGGATCACGAAGCCGAACCGGCCTGAGCCTTCGGGCGGGCCTAGGGGTAGACTTCTTCGGTGGAACGTCGCACGGAGTCGGGCGACGTGGGTCTCACACGTGAGCGATCACGTCCCGTGCGGACCTGCGTCGGCTGTCGGCAACGGGCGGCAACCTCCGAGTTGCTGCGGTTCGTCGCGATCGCGATCGACTCTGACCAGCCAGGATCTCCCGACATCGGGGGTTCCCGCGCGGTCCGGGTCGTGCCCGATCCGACCCGCAGGGCGCCGGGTCGGGGAGCTCATCTGCACCCTGTTCCGGCATGTCTCGCTCTGGCGGAGAAGCGCCGCGCCTTCGGGCGCGCGTTGCGAGTCGCGGGTGACTGCGACATCACCCCGCTGAGCGAGGCGATCCAAGGCGGGAAGGCCCGCCCGATCGGATCATGAGGCACCCTCCGGGGCACCGCGCCTGCGGATGGATGTAGAGCAAGGTAGGACGACCGACATGAGCACACGATGAAGTCCCTGAAATGACCAGGCTTCAAGTGCACAAGTGAGGTCGCTGCGGGCTGCCGCCCGCACGGCCTCGGAGTGAGGAGTGCAGTGGCAGGCAAGGCCCGCGTACACGAGCTCGCCAAGGAGCTCGGCGTCGAAAGCAAGATCGTGCTCGCCAAGCTCAAGGAGATGGGCGAGTTCGTGAAGTCCGCGTCGAGCACCGTGGAAGCTCCCGTCGCCCGTCGGCTGAAGGAGGTCTTCAGCCCCGGATCGGCGGCACCCAGCGGGGGTGCCCCGTCCGCGCCGAGCGCATCGGCCGCGGCGACCGCGAGCGATTCCCGGACGCCGGCGAGGCCGGCTCCGCCCCTGAAGAAGGCGGTGCCCGCTAAGCCGAAGGCCCCGGTTCCGGCGGCCAACGCGATGGGGAAGAGCGCACATGACATCGAGGTCGCGGCCGCGGAAGCGCGCGCCACGGCTCTCAAGGCCGAGCAGGAGGCTGCCGTGAAGGCGGCCCAGCAGGCGGCCCAGCAGCGGGATACCCGCCGGTCGACCGGCGGCGAAGGCCCCAAGCCCACGTTCATGCCGCCCAAGCCGGGTACGCCGGCGGCCCGTCCGGCCACGCCGGGCGGCCGTCCCGAGCGTGGCCCGGGCCAGGGCGAGCGTCCGGCCGGCGACCGCGCTCCGCGTACGCCGGGAGCACCGGGCGCG
>NZ_JABFVK010000101.1 GCF_013362815.1 Hamadaea sp.
GCGGCGAGCGCGACCGGGTCGCCGGCCGGGACGAGCACGGCGGCGTCGCCGAACGCCGCCCGCTGCGGCGCACTGTCGGAGGTCACGACCGCGCAGCCGGCCGCAGCGGCCTGGTAGACCTCGGTCGGGACGACGGACAGCGCTCGCCGGGACGTCCCGAAGATGCCCAGGCAGACGTCGTGGCCCGCGATCAAGCTGGGCAGCTCGTGTGCCGCCACCCAGTCCCGCCAGGTGACCCAGGCGTTCGGTGCGGCCGCCGTACGCGTGGCGAGCAGGTCGGGCCCGGTTCCGATGACGGTGAAGACGAAGCGGGGATCGCCGGAGAGCGCCGCGATGGCCGCGCCGACGACGGGAGCGCCCTGGATCGGCGTGAACTGGCCGAAGAAGGCGACATGGACCAGTTCGGTGTCGCGCGCCGGGTGGGCGGAGAACCAGGACGCCGTCGCCTGCCGCAGCGCCTGGTCGTGGGTCGTGATCAGTTTCATCACGTGCTCCAACGAGCCCGGCGGTGGGACGTGATCGGCGGCGGATGTGCCACAGGAAATTGTGATGGTTCAACTACTTACAACCCAATGCATGCCTACTACCGTGGCTCCAATGAATGAAGCCACCTCTCGTCGTACGCTGTTCGCCTCCGCGGGCGCTGTCGGTGCAGCGGCGCTGCTCGCCGCCTGTTCGGCCGAGGAGACCCCGACCAGCACCCCGACCACCGCAGCCGGTGGCGGGACCACGCCGACCGGCGGAACCACCACCGGGAGCACCGGCGGCACCGGAAGCGGTGGCGCAGCGATCGCCAAGACGAGCGACATCCCGGTCGGCGGCGGAAAGATCATCACTGCCTCCGGGGTGGTCGTGACCCAGCCCACCGCGGGCACTTTCAAGGCGTTCGACAGCATGTGCACCCACCAGCAGTGCCCGCTGTCGGGAGTGGCGAACGGCACCATCAACTGCGACTGCCACTTCAGCAAGTTCTCCATCACGGACGGCTCAGTGGTGAGCCCGCCCGCGACCAAGGCCCTGGCCGAGAAGACGATCGTCGTCGACGGGACCGACATCAAGCTCGCCTGATGCCCTCGGTATCGAAGCGAAGCGACCCGTAGCGGAGCCTCGGTGGCGGGGCAGCGAAGCGATCTTGTCAGCCGTCCTGAGTAGGCTTGCGGCGTGGCCGATCCTTCGACGTACCGCCCCGCCACCGGCACCATTCCGGAGTCGCCGGGCGTCTATCGCTTCCGCGATCCGAGCGGCCGGGTGATCTACGTCGGCAAGGCCAAGAGCCTGCGCCAACGCCTCAACTCCTACTTCGCCGACCTGTGGTCGCTGCATCCGCGTACGCAGCAGATGGTCACCACCGCCTCCTCAGTGGACTGGGTGACGGTGGGCACCGAGGTCGAGGCGCTCCAGCTGGAATACGCCTGGATCAAGGAGTTCGATCCGCGGTTCAACGTGAAGTACCGCGACGACAAGTCCTACCCGTTCCTTGCGGTCACTTTGGACGAGGAATACCCCCGGCTTCAGGTGATGCGGGGAGCCAAGCGCAAGGGCGTGCGCTACTTCGGGCCCTACTCCCATGCCTGGGCCATCCGCGAGACGCTGGACCTGCTACTGCGCGTCTTCCCGGCCCGCACGTGCAGCGCCGGAGTGTTCAAACGAGCCCGCCAGATCGACCGGCCCTGCCTGCTCGGCTACATCGGCAAATGCTCGGCGCCGTGTGTGGGCCGGGTCAGCGCCGAGGAACACCGGGCGATCGTCGACGAGTTCTGCGACTTCATGGCGGGCGGCACCGACAAGCTGCTCAAGCGGCTCGAGCGGGAGATGTTCGCCGCCTCCTCCGACCTGGACTACGAGCGCGCCGCCCGGCTCCGGGACGACCTCGGCGCAGCTCGCAAGGCGTTGGAGAAGCAGGCGGTCGTGCTCGGCGACGGCACCGACGCCGACGTCGTGGCGTTCGCCGAGGATCAGCTCGAAGCCGCGGTCCAGGTCTTCCACGTCCGGGGTGGCCGAGTCCGCGGCCAGCGCGGCTGGGTCGTCGAGAAGACCGAGCGCCTGACCACGGGCGATCTCGTCCACCACTTCTGCTCGCAGATCTACGGCGACACCGCCGAGGGCGCCGACGTCCCTCGCGAGGTCCTCGTCCCCGAGCTGCCGGCCGATGCCGACGCGCTGGAAGCCTGGCTGGCCGACCGCCGGGGATCGCGTGTCTCGCTCCGGGTGCCGCAACGGGGCGACAAGAAGACGCTGATGGAGACGGTCGCTCGTAATGCGGCCGAGGCGTTGACCCGGCACAAGCTGCGGCGGGCGACCGACTTGACCGCCCGTAGCGCCGCGCTGGAGGAGATCGCCGAGGCGCTCGCGTTGCCGACCGCGCCCCTGCGGGTCGAGTGCTTCGACATCTCCCAGATCCAGGGCACCGACGTCGTCGCCAGCATGGTCGTCTTCGAGGACGGTCTGGCTCGCAAGAGTGAATACCGCCGGTTCATCATCAAGGGCGCGACCGACGACGTCTCCGCGATCTCCGAGGTGATCCGGCGGCGCTTCGCGGCGTACTTGGCCGAGCGGGATGCCGAACCGTCGCTGACCGAGGAGGGCAAGGCGAAGAAGTTCGCGTACCCGCCGCAGCTGGTGGTCGTCGACGGTGGTCAGCCCCAGGTGAACGCGGCCGCCTCGGTGCTGGCCGAGATGGGCGTCGTCGACGTCGCTGTCTGCGGTCTGGCCAAGCGGCTGGAGGAGGTCTGGCTCCCCGACGACGACATGCCGGTCATCCTGTCGCGTAGTTCGGAGGGGCTCTACCTGCTTCAACGCGTACGCGACGAGGCCCACCGGTTCGCGATCACGTTCCACCGGCAGCGGCGGTCGAAGCGGATGACCGCGTCGGCGCTCGACGAGGTCCCCGGCCTCGGGGAAGTACGCCGTAAGGCCCTCCTGCGCCAGTTCGGCTCGGTGAAGAAGCTCGGAGCAGCGTCGCTGGAGGAGATCGCAGCGGTACCCGGCATGGGCCCCCGGACGGCCGCAGCGGTGCTGGCCGCGCTCCACGGCGAGCCGGAGAGCGGGATCGAGAAACCGGACGCCGAGGTCAAAGTGGGCACGGACGCCAAAGGCACCGATCAGGCCCCCGAACCACCTCGGTAGACTCACCGGCGGGGCGCCGCGGCCTGCCTGGGTCGCGCGCGGGGATGCGGGCAGGGGAGTGGCAAGCGGTGACGGAAGCCGAGACTTCGACCGCCGAGGCGGTCTCGCGGTCGCAGACCGACTTGGTGATCGTGACGGGGGTGTCCGGCGGCGGGCGGTCGACTGTCGCGCGCGCGTTGGAGAACGTCGGCTACTACGTCGTCGACAATCTGCCGCAGGCCTTGATGGTGCAGATGGCCGAGCTGGCGCACGCGGCCGGCGGGGCGGCCCGGCAGACCGCGATGGTGCTCGACGTACGCAGCCGCGCGTTCTCGACGGATCTCGCCGGTGCCGTGAAGGCGTTGCGGGAACGGGGGTTCGCGCCCCGGGTGGTGTTCGTGGACGCCGACGACGACGTGCTGATCCGCCGATTCGAAAACGTCCGCCGATCGCACCCGTTGCAGGGCAACGGCCGGTTGTCCGACGGCATCGCGGCCGAACGGGAGCTGCTGGCCGAGGCGCGGGATCTGGCCGACGTCGTCATCGACACCAGTCACCTGAACGTGAACCAGCTGCGTAGCCGGGTGGAGGAGCTGTTCGCCGGCGAGGATGCGCTGAAGTTGCGGGTGACCGTGCTGTCCTTCGGGTTCAAGTACGGGTTGCCGCCGGACGCCGACTTCGTGCTCGACGCGCGGTTCCTGCCGAACCCGTTCTGGGTGCCGGAGCTGCGCGACCACACCGGCCGCGACGCCGATGTGAGCCGTTACGTGCTCGGCCAGCGGGGCGCGGCGACCTTCGTCGAGACGTACGCCCGCCTGGTCAACGCCACAGCGCCCGGCTTCGAACGGGAGGGCAAGCGCTATCTCACCGTCGCCGTCGGCTGCACCGGCGGTAAGCACCGCAGCGTCGCGATCGCCGAGGAGCTGGCCCGGCGACTGCGGGAACTACGGGTGGTCGCCAGTGCGCAGCACCGGGATCTGGGGCGCGAGTGAGGATCGTCGCCTTCGGTGGCGGGACCGGCCTGTCGGCGTCGTTGCGGGCGCTGCGGGCGATTCCCGCGTCCTTCGACATCACCGCGATCGTCACGGTCGGGGACAACGGCGGTTCCAGCGGACGGCTGCGCCTCGACCGGGGCGCGCTCCCGCCGGGTGATCTGCGGCAGGCGCTGGCGGCGCTGTCCGACGACGATCCGGTCAGCCGGCGTACGGCTGACTTGTTTCAGCACCGGTTCGCCGGAACGGACGCCCTCGCGGGTCATCCGGTCGGCAACATCGTGCTGCTGGGCCTGATGGAGCAGTTCGGCGACCCGGTGGTCGCGCTGGAGCACGCGGCCGCGATGGTCCGCGCCCAGGGCCGGGTGCTGCCGATGTGCCGGCTGCCGGTCACCCTGGAGGCCGACATCCGGGGCGGTCACCCGGCCCGGCCGGGTGACCTGGTCACGGTGCAGGGTCAGCACGAGATCGCGGTGTCGCCCGGCGACATCGAGGTGGTGCGCCTCCTGCCCCCGGCGCCGCAGGCCTGCCCGGAGGCGGTCGCGGCGGTGCTGTCGGCTGATTGGCTGCTCTTCGGGCCGGGGAGCTGGTACACCAGCGTGATCCCGCATCTGCTGGTCCCGGAGCTGGCGGCGGCGGTCGTGAAGACTCGGGCAAAACGGTTGATCACCTTGAATCTGGCGGCTGAGGGCGAAACCGGTGGTTTGTCGCTCGCCGACCATCTCGGGGCGTTGACCCGTTACTTGCCTGATTTCCGGGCAGATATTGTTCTTGCCGACGGCGACGCCGTCGAGGATCCGGCGACCGTCGGGGCGGCCGCGCGGTCGCTCGGCGCACGGCTGGCCCTCGACCGGCTCGCGGTGGGCCGGGGCGTACCCAGGCACGATCCACCGGCTCTGGCATCGGCGCTGGAACCGCTGCTCGGAGCGGGGAAGCCCGAATGAACGCAGGGCGTTGGCTCACAAGGCAGTGCGGAGCCGCCGCACCGCTCGTTAAGCACTGACGACCGGCGCGCGGGGCGTGGCGCGGCGAGGCGATCCGAAGCACGAGGCATGAGCCCGAAGCACGAGGCATGAGGTGGAGTGACACGATGGCGATGACCGCAGCGGTCAAGGACGAGCTCAGCCGGGTGGACGTGCCGAAGCCATGCTGCCGGCGCGCGGAGATGGCCGCCTTGTTGCGCTTCGCGGGCGGGTTGCACATCGTGTCCGGCCGGGTCGTCGTCGAGGCGGAGCTGGACACCGGGGCGGTCGCGCGGCGGCTGCGGGCCACCGTCGCCGACCTTTACGGCTACCCGAGCGAGATCCACATCCTCGCGTCGGGGGGACTGCGCAAGGGCAGTCATTACATCGTCCGCGTCGTCAAGGACGGCGAGGCGCTGGCCCGGCAGACCGGTCTGCTCGACGTCCGCGGCCGTCCGGTCCGCGGCCTGCCGCCGCACGTCGTCTCCGGCAACATGTGCTGCCAGGTGGCGGCCTGGCGGGGCGCGTTCCTCGCGCACGGCTCGCTCACCGAGCCGGGCCGCTCGTGCGCCCTCGAGATCACCTGCCCCGGCCCGGAGTCGGCGCTCGCGCTGGTCGGCTCGGCGCGGCGGCTCGGCATCACCACGGCCAAGGCCCGCGAGGTCCGCGGGGTGGACCGGGTCGTGGTCAAGGACGGTGACGCGATCGCCGCGCTGCTCGCCCGGGTCGGCGCGCACGCGAGTGTGCTCGCCTGGGAGGAGCGACGGGTACGCCGAGAGGTGCGGGCGACGGCCAACCGGTTGGCCAACTTCGACGACGCGAACCTGCGGCGCTCCGCGCGGGCGGCGGTCGCCGCAGCGGCCCGGGTGACCAGGGCGCTCGAGATCCTCGCCGACGACGCGCCGGGTCACCTGACGAGCGCCGGCCGGCTGCGGCTGGAGCACCGGCAGGCGTCGCTGGAGGAGCTGGGCGCGCTCGCCGACCCGCCGCTGACCAAGGACGCGATCGCGGGCCGGATCCGCCGTCTGCTGGCGCTGGCCGACAAGCGAGCGCGCGATCTGGGCATCCCAGACACCGAAGCCGCCGTAACCCCCGACATGCTGAGCGTCTAGCGGTCACCCATCCGTGCCGTCGCGTTGATCATCCCGCTGATGATCACGGCGATAAGGGCTGCGACACGCCGCCCAAAGGGACCCTAGGTTCATGATCAACGCGACAGGGTGGGTGGACCACCCGCCGACCTGGTAAGCGAGCCGTGGGATAGGGTCGGAACGGAAGGCGACGCTGCCGGACAGAAATATCGGCCGCCGGCCGTCAGCGCCGGCGCTAGCGAGGAGATGGGACACGTGACCATCCGGGTTGGCATCAACGGGTTCGGCCGTATCGGCCGGAACTTCTACCGGGCGCTGCTGCAGTCGGGCGCGGACATCGAGCTGGTCGCCGCGAACGACCTGACCGACAACGCGACCCTGGCACACCTGCTGAAGTACGACAGCATTCTGGGCCGGCTGCCGTACGAGGTGAAGGCGACCGACGAGGACATCACCGTGAACGGCAAGTCGTTCAAGGTGTTCTCCGAGCGCGACCCCGCCAAGCTCCCCTGGGGCGACCTGGGCGCCGACGTCGTCATCGAGTCGACCGGTCTGTTCACCGACGCCGCCAAGGCCAAGGTGCACGCCGACAACGGCGCGAAGAAGGTCATCATCTCGGCTCCGGCCAAGGGCGAGGACATCACCCTCGTCATGGGCGTGAACCAGGACAAGTACGACCCGGCCGCGCACACGATCATCTCGAACGCCTCGTGCACGACGAACTGCCTCGCCCCGATGGCCAAGGCGCTCAACGACGCGATCGGCATCGAGAAGGGTCTGATGACCACGATCCACGCGTACACCCAGGACCAGAACCTGCAGGACGGCCCGCACAAGGACCTGCGCCGCGCCCGCGCCGCCGCGGTCAACGTCGTCCCGACGTCGACCGGCGCCGCCAAGGCGATCGGCCTGGTGCTGCCGGAGCTCAAGGGCAAGCTGGACGGTTTCGCGATGCGCGTGCCGATCCCGACCGGCTCGGCGACGGACCTGACCTTCACCGCGGCCCGCGACACCACCGTCGAAGAGGTCAACGCCGCGGTCAAGGCCGCGTCGGAGGGTGCGCTCAAGGGGTACCTGACCTACACCGAGGACGACATCGTCTCCTCGGACATCGTCACCGACCCGGCGTCGTGCATCTTCGACGCCGGCCTGACCAAGGTCACCGGGGGCAACCTGGTGAAGGTCGTCGGCTGGTACGACAACGAGTGGGGCTACTCGAACCGCCTGGTCGACCTCGTGAAGTTCGTGGGCGCCACGCTGTGACGATCAAATCCCTCGACACTCTGCTGGACGAGGGAGTCTCGGGTCGGCGCGTCCTCGTGCGCGCCGACCTGAACGTCCCCTTCGTCAAGGGATCGGACCCGGCGGAGATCGCTGACGACGGCCGCATCCGGGCCGTACTGCCGACCATCGTCGCCCTGCGGGACGCGGGTGCGAAGGTCGTCGTCATGTCGCACCTCGGTCGCCCGAAGGGTGCACCGGACGCCGCGTACACGTTGAAGCCGGTCGCGGACCGGCTCGGCGATCTGCTGGGCGGACCGGTCGCGTTCGCCACCGACACGGTGGGGGAGTCCGCTCGGGCGGCCGTCGCCGGGCTGGCCGACGGACAGGTCGCGCTGCTGGAGAACCTGCGCTTCAACGCCGGTGAGACCAGCAAGGACGCCGCCGAGCGGGGCGCGTTCGCCGACCAGCTCGCCGCGTTCGGGGACGCGTACGTGGACGACGCGTTCGGCGCGGTGCACCGCAAGCACGCCAGCGTCTTCGACGTGCCGGCGCGGCTGCCGCACTACGCGGGCGGGCTCGTCCTCCGCGAGGTCGAAGTCCTGCGCACGCTCACCGGCGACCCGGCCCGGCCGTACATCGTGGTGCTCGGCGGCTCGAAGGTCTCCGACAAGCTGGCCGTCATCGAGGCGCTCCTGCCGAAGGTCGACCGGCTGCTCATCGGCGGCGGCATGTGCTTCACCTTCCTCAAGGCCCAGGGCCACGAGGTCGGCGCCTCGCTGCTGCAGGAGGAGATGGTCGGCACCTGCCGTGACCTGCTCGAGCGGGCGGACGGCAAGATCCTGCTCCCGTCGGACGTCGTCGTGGCGGACAAGTTCGCCGCCGACGCCGCCACCCAGACGGTGGCCGCTACCGAGATCCCGGCCGGCTGGCTCGGCCTCGACATCGGCCCCGCCTCGGTGGCCGAGTTCGCCGAGGCCCTCTCCGGTGCGAAGACGGTCTTCTGGAACGGCCCGATGGGCGTGTTCGAGCTGGCCCCGTTCGCCGCCGGTACGCGGGGTGTCGCGGAGGCGATCACCAAGGTCGACGGGCTCACCGTCGTCGGCGGTGGCGACTCGGCGGCGGCGGTCCGCGCGCTCGGCATCTTGGAGTGGGCCGGGGAGGTGGGTGGGGGCTTCGGCCACATCTCGACCGGCGGCGGCGCGTCCCTGGAGTTCCTGGAGGGCAAGGACCTCCCGGGCATCGAAGCACTGGAGCAGTGAATGGCTGAGGCGAAGCGCCGGCCCCTGATGGCCGGCAACTGGAAGATGAACCTCAACCATCTCGAGGCCATCGCGCTGGTCCAGAAGCTGGCCCACACCCTGACCGAGAAGGAGCTGACCGACGTCGAGGTCGTCGTGCTGCCGCCGTTCACGGACATCCGCAGCGTGCAGACCGCGATCGACGGTGACAAGTGGCTCATCGGCTACGGCGCGCAGGACGTCTCGGCGCACGTGTCCGGGGCGTACACCGGGGAGATCTCCGGCGCGATGCTGGCCAAGCTCGGCTGCCAGTACGTCGCCGTGGGCCACTCCGAGCGGCGCGAATACCACAACGAGAACGACGCGCTGGTCAACGCCAAGGTGAAGGCGGCGCTGGCCAACGAGATCGCGCCGATCCTGTGCGTCGGCGAGGGTCTGGAGATCCGCGAGCGGGGCGAGCACGTGGCGCACACCCTCGCCCAGCTCGACGGGGGCCTCGACGGGCTCAAGGCCGAGCAGGTCGAGAAGGTCGTGGTCGCGTACGAGCCGGTCTGGGCGATCGGCACCGGGAAGACCTGCGGCGCGGAGGACGCGCAGGAGGTCATCGGGGCGATCCGGATGCGGCTCGCCGAGACCTTCGGCGCCGACGTCGCGCAGAAGGTGCGCATCCTCTACGGCGGCTCGGTGAAGGCGGCGAACGCGGCCGGCATCATGGAGCAGCCCGATGTGGACGGCACCCTCGTCGGCGGGGCCAGCCTGGTGCTGGAGGAGTTCGCCGGGATCGTCCGGTACGCCAAGGCGGCCTGAGCGCGGCAAGCGAGACGACAGCGCGGCAAGCGAGACGACGGCGGCCCTCGGTCGAGGGCCGCCGTCGCGTCATGTCATCGCCTCCTGACCTTGCGTCAGGTCAAGGTCAGGACTTGGTTGCGAATGTCCGCCCGGGTTCCCGCGCCCGAGGCGCAAACCATAGAGTGTCTGGCGTCCCATCCCCACCCCCCATGAGGACGAGCATGCACCGCCATGTCACCGCCCCATCCTGGCGTCGCCGGGCCGCGTACGGGGTCACCGCAGCGCTGGCCTTGAGCGCCGTCGCCGCCTGTGACTCGGCCGCCAGCACGGAGGCCGACGCCCCCGCGAAGGGCGGCACCCTCACCGTCTTCGTCGGGGCCCTGCCCGATCACTTGGATCCGCAGATCATCAACGCGGCGCTCGAGGTGAACATCAGCCGCTTGGTCACCCGGACGCTGACGACGACGAAGGCCGAACCCGGCGACGCCGCCAGCGAGATCGTGCCCGACCTGGCCACCGACACCGGGCGGCCGTCCGACGGGAACAAGACCTGGGAGTTCAAGCTCCGTGACGGGGTGAAGTGGCAGGACGGGACCCCGATCACTTGTAAGGACCTCAAGTACGGCGCCGAGCGCAACTTCTCGGAGCTGATGCAGGAGGGCCTGCCCTACGTCCGGAACTACCTGGACGCGCCGAAGGACTACAAGGGCCCGTTCCTCAACGGCAACAACAGCGGCCAGGGCATCAAGGCCGTCGAGTGCGTCGACGAGAAGACCGTCCAGTACCACCTGAAGCAGGCGGTCGGCGACTTCGGCTACGTCGCCGCGCTCACCGGGCTCGCCCCGGTGCGGCAGGACATCGAGGGCAAGAACCGCTCCGCGTACGACGAGCAGCCGTTCTCCTCCGGTCCCTACAAGATCGCCGACGGGCGTACTGACACCACGATGACGCTGGTCCGCAACGACAACTGGGACGCGGGCATCGACTCCGTACGCAAGGCGTACCCGGACAAGATCGTCGTCCAGGCGGCGAGCGACTCGGCGGAGGAGACCAACAAGCTCATCGCCGACCAGGGTCCGGAGCACTCCGGGATCATGATCGACCTGGACGTCGCGCCCAACTTCCTCCAGCAGGTCGTCAACGACCCCGACCTGGCCGCCCGGACCGCCACCGGCACCACGGGCGCAGTTCGGTTCTTCGCGATCAACACCCGCAAGATCACCGACATGAAGTGCCGCCAGGCCCTGTCGTACGCCTTCGACAAGCGCAAGTTCCGGACGGCGCTGGGCGGTTCGATCTCCGGCGAGCTCGCGACGTCGTTCATCCCCCCGTCGCTGGCCGCGCACAAGGACTTCGACGTCTACGGGACGAACACGCACCCGGACGGCGACATCGAGCGCGCCGCCGAGCTGCTGAAGCAGGCCAAGAACTGCCCGCCCGGCGGCAAGCTGCGGGTGGCGTACCGGGACAGCCCGACGAACAAGCGGCTGATGAAGCCGGTGGTCGAGATGTACCTGAAGGTCGGCATCCAGGTCGAGGCGGTCCCGGTGACCTACAAGACCTACTATCACGACGTCTCCGACTCGAGCATGAACTTCGACCTCATCCTCGCGGGCTGGGTGCCCGACTACCCGAACGGATCGGCCGTGCTGCCGGCCCTGTTCGACGGGCGCAACCTGCCCGCGCCCGGTGAGTTCGGCACGAACAACTACTCGTTCTTCAACGACGACGAGATCAACCGGCTCATGGACGAGGCGGTCGCCGAGCCCGACCTGGAGCGGCAGTACAAGCTCTGGGGCGAGCTCGACCAGAAGATCATGGAGAAGGCCGCCGCCATCCCGGTGGTGTACGCCGTCGCCCAGCGGATCTACGGCTCGAACGTGACGAACGTCTTCATCTCGCCTATGTTCGCCCAACCCGACCTGAGTGCGATCGCTCTCAAGGACCCGAGCAAGTCCGGCGCGGCCGGATAGCGGTTCTTGCCGGTTCTTCGCGGGAGCATGCCCACCGGGGTGTGCTCCCGCGCCTTCGTCCGGCTATTCTGATCCCCGACAACGCCCTCCGAGAGGACCTCCCGTGCCGATTTGGTTCGCCTACACGCTGATCGTGATCCTGCTCCTCACGAGCGGCCTGTTGACCCTGCTGGTCCTGTTGCACCGGGGCAAGGGCGGCGGCCTGTCGAGCATGTTCGGCGGCGGTGTCTCGTCCAACCTGGCCGGATCGTCCGTCGCCGAGAAGAACCTGGACCGCTACACCGTTCTGGTGGGCGTCATCTGGTTCGCGTGCATTGTCGGCTTGGGACTCTGGCTCAAGCTCGAAGTCAAGTAATTCCACACTCGTTCGGCGTGTTCCGCCCCACCGTTCACACCGTGACGGCTCGGATGCGCTAGGCTGATGGCATCTTTTTGCGTACGTGGTTCACTCGCTCCGCCTGACCAGCACTTTTGGGAAAGGCTTCGCGTGGTCCGCAGCTAAAAGGTCACGATGCAGACGCACGTGGAAGTAACCCACCAAGGGAGTTAGGCGCAGCATGGCACAGGGAACCGTCAAGTGGTTCAACGCGGACAAGGGCTTCGGCTTCATCTCGGTCGACAACGGCGGCCCGGATGTGTTCGTTCACTTCTCGGCCATCCAGAGCAGCGGATACCGCAGCCTGGAGGAGAACCAGCGGGTTGAGTTCGAGATCGCTCAGGGAGCCAAGGGCCCCCAGGCCGAGCAGGTCCGCCCGCTCTGATCAGACTCACGCAGAAGGCCCCGTACCGAAAGGTGCGGGGCCTTCTCGCGTCAGGACCTCAGGCTCAGCGCGACAGGCGGATCAGGGTTCCGTGTCGAATCCGCCGGGGAGCCTCTTGGGCGAGCCGCCAGGAGTGCGGTCAGCGCAAGATTCGACACGGAACCCTGATCCACCGCCAAAGCGGGCGCACCGAGGCGCGTCAGGAGATCACGACCGCAGGCTCAGTGCCTTCGCCGGGAGCTGAGCAGCGGCGGCCCGGTCGAGCAGCCACAACGTACGCCCGACGCCCTCGACGCCACCGGCCGGCACCTGCACCGCCCCCGCTCCGGAGACCGCCATGCCGACGGCAGCGGCCTTGCCCGACCCGGCGGCGATCAGCCACACCTCGTCGGCGGTGTTGATCGCCGGGATGGTCAGGGTGATCCGCACCGGCGGCGGCTTCGGCGCACCGCGTACGGCGGACACCGGCCGCGTCTCGTAGGCGGCGGGCTGCTCCGGGAAGACCGAGGCCACGTGGCCGTCCTCGCCGACACCGAGCAACAGCAGGTCGAAGACGGGCAGATCCGCGGAGCCCTCGGCCGCCGCGGCCAGCTGCCCGGCGTATCGGGCGGCGGCGGCTTCCGGGTCGTCCCCGTCCGGTCCGTCAGAGGGCGGCATTGTGCGTACCCGTGCCGGATCAAGCGGAACCAGGTCGAGCAGTGCCTCGCGTGCCTGGGTCTCGTTGCGATCGGGATGGCCGGCCGGCAGGAAGCGCTCGTCGCCCCACCAGATGTCGACCCGCGACCAGTCGACGGCCCCCAGGGCCGGGCTGGCGGCCACGGCCCGGTAGACCGCGGCCGCGACCCGGCCACCCGTGAGCACGATGCCGGCGCTGCCGCGAGCCGACTGCGCGTCGATCAGCTTGACCAGCATGCGTGCCGCGACCGCCTCGGCCAGCAGGTCGGCGTCGGCGTGGACGATGACCGAGTGCTCGGCGCTCACGCGTTCACCAGGTCCTTGACGCCGATGCGCTGACCGATCCGGTCGTTGAGTCCCTTCGTGCCGGTCGCCGCCTCCAACGCCGCCGCGTAGATCTGGTCGGCGTCGAGCCGGCGCAGCTCCTCGGCCAGCTCCTCGCCGAGCCGCCGGTGCACCAGCGGCAGGACCCGGTCGTGCGAGCCGGTCCGGGACAGCAGCGCGGTGCCCTCGTTCCGGGTCAGCGAGAGCTGGGTGCCGTCGCCGAAGGTGACCGCCACCTGGTCCAGCCGCGGTCCTGCGGTCATCGTCGGGGTGACGCCGAGCCGCGCGCACAGCCAGCCGGACAGCAGGGCCGCGACCGGGTCGTCGGCCGCGGCGGTCACGGAGACCGCGGCCGCCGGTTCGATGACGGTGTCGAACGCGCCCGCCAGAAGCGTCCGCCACGGCGTCGTACGCGTCCAGGCCAGGTCGGTGTCCCCCGGGGCGTAGTCAACGGCGCGTTGGCGCAATGAGGCCATCGGATCGGGGGCCTGGGCGACGTCGGTGATCCGGCGTTCGGCCACGATTCCCAGCGGGTCCTCGGCGATCCGGTCCGGGGGAGCGCCGTGCCACCACGTCACCACCGGGACGTCCGGGGCGAGCAGCGGGATGACCACGCTCTCGGCGTGCTTGGCCACGCCACCGTGCATCCGCAGGACGACGGCCTCGGCCGGGCCGAGTCGCCCGCCGACGATGATCTCTGCGTCCAGCCGGTCCTTGGCCGGGTCGACGCCCGGCCGCGAGCCGCCGGCGGTCGGCGAGATCCGGCTGACCACGATCAGCCGGCAGGGGTGCGCGGCGGCGGCGATCGTGGCGGCGTCCTCGACCGCGCGTACGCGAGCCTCCTCGACCACCACGACCAGCGTCAGGGCCAGCCCGCTCGCGACTCCGCCGGCGGAGTGCCGTTCGGCGGCGAGCTTGCGGACGACCTCGGCCCCGGTCGTGTCCCAGAGAGCCAACATGTCCAGTGCCTCCTAAGCCCGGCGCCAGGTGCGGCCCTCGCGGGCCAGCATCTCGTCCGCCTCGATCGGACCCCACGTGCCGGCCCGGTACGGGTCGGGTTTGGTGCCGGCCCACGCCTCTTCGAGCGGGTCGACCACGCGCCAGCTCTCCTCGACCTCGTCGGCGGTCGGGAACAGCGTCCGGTCGCCGATCAGGACGTCCAGGACGAGCCGCTCGTACGCCTCCGGGCTGGCCTCGGTGAAGGCCTCGCCGTAGGAGAAGTCCATTGCGATGTCGCGCAGCTCCATCGCGGTGCCCGGGACCTTGGAACCGAACTTGAGCACGACGCCCTCGTCCGGCTGCACCCGGATGACCAGCTGGTTGTTGCCGAGCAGCTCCACGTCGTCCGGGTTGAACGGCAGGTGGGGCGCCTTCTTGAACAGAATCGCCACCTCGGTCACCCGGCGCGGCATCCGCTTGCCGCAGCGGATGTAGAACGGGACCCCGGCCCAGCGGCGGTTCTGGATGCCCAGCTCGACTGCCACATAGGTCTCGGTCGTCGACGTCGCGGGGACGTCGGTCTCCTCCAGGTACCCGGCGACCGGCTCACCGGCCACCCAGCCCGCGGTGTACTGGCCGCGTACGGTGCCGGTGGCGATGTCGCCCGGCAGCTTGATGGCCCGCAGCACCTTCAGCTTCTCGGCCCGGATCTCGCTGGCGTCGAAGCTCGTCGGCTCCTCCATCGCCACCAGTGCGAGGAGCTGCAACAAGTGGTTCTGCAAGACATCCCGGGCGGTGCCGACCGAGTCGTAGAACGCCGCCCGGGTGCCGATGCCGACGTCCTCGGCCATGGTGATCTGCACCGAGTCTACGTACTTCGTGTTCCAGACCGGCTCGAACAGCGCGTTGGCGAACCGCAGCGCCAGGATGTTCTGAACGGTCTCCTTGCCGAGGTAGTGGTCGATCCGGAACACGTCCGGCGCGGTGAACACGTCGTCGACCAGGTCGTTGAGCTTCTTCGCCGACTCCAGATCGTTGCCGAACGGCTTCTCCACGACGACCCGGCGCCAGCCGCCGGACTGCTCGTTGCTCGCCATGCCGGTCCGCTCGAGCTGCTTGAGCACGGTCGGGAAGGCGGCGGGCGGGATCGAGAAGTAGAACGCGGCGTTGCCCTTGATGCCGTGGGTCTCCCGCAGTTCGTCCAAAGTGGCCGCGAGGTGGTCGAACCCGGCGTCGTCGTCGAACGAACCGGCGACGAACTTGATGTTGCCGACCAGGCGCTGCCAC
Organism: Hamadaea sp.; assembly: GCF_013362815.1. Lineage (GTDB taxonomy): Bacteria > Actinomycetota > Actinomycetes > Mycobacteriales > Micromonosporaceae > Hamadaea. Next base: position 15,361 of record NZ_JABFVK010000101.1, read on the forward strand.
ACCTCCTCCCGCCACGGCGTACGCGCGTGCTCCTGGGCGTGCTGCCGGGCGAAGTCCTCGAACTCGCCGTCGCCCCAGTCCCGCCGGGCGTACCCGAGAACGACGAAGCCGGGCGGCAACAGCCCTCGGTTCGCCAGGTCGTAGATCGCGGGGATGAGCTTCTTGCGAGACAGGTCGCCGGTCACGCCGAAGATGACCAGGGCGCAGGGTTCGGGGATGCGGGGCAGCCGCCGGTCCTGCGGGTCGCGCAGGGGGTTGCGCGGCCCCGTCTCTTCCTTCCTCCGGCTGAGACTCACATCAGGCTCCCAAGCTACGGGCGGCGTCGAGGAGACGGGCCAGCCCGGCCCGCCGGTCGGACAGATGCAGGTGCAGCAGCGGACGACCACGGCCGGCCAGCGCCTGCCGGTCGCCGGCGGCCTGCGCCGCCTGGAGTTCGCCGAACGTGTAGGGACGCCCCGGGACCGGCAGGTCCTCGGTGACCGCGCCCGTGATCTGGAGGAACGCGCCGACCTGCGGCCCGCCCTTGTGGAACTGGCCGGTCGAGTGCAGGAAGCGCGGGCCCCAGCCGAAGGTGACCGGCCGTCCGGTCGCGCTCGCCAGCAGCGGGCGTACCTCGGCTGCCTGGGCGTCGCCCACCCGGTCCAAGTACGCCATCACGGCGAGGTATCCGTCCGCGCCGACCTGCTCGGTCAGCCACCGCAGAGCGGACTCGACATCGGACACATCCGCCGAGCAGTACCCGGTCACCGGGCCGTCGGTGAACGTCGCCGCCACCATCGGCGTACCGGACTCCAGGATCTTCTTCGTGTTCTCCTTGGACTCCGTGACATTCGGCTGGTCGAACGGGTTGATCCCGATGATCCGCCCGGCGATCGCGGTGGCGTACTCCCAGGCCAGGAACTGCGCGCCGAGCGGGCCGTTGACCGCGACGGTGCCGGGAGCGGCCGGGGTGGTGACGTCCTGCGGGCCGCCGACGAGGACGCTCAGCACGTCGTCACCGGTCGCACCGGGCGCGGTCGGCGACTCCACCACGACGGGCAGGATGCCGAGACCCTGCTTGCCCGTGGACTCGGCGATCAGCTGCTCGGCCCAGTCGCCGAGGCCCACGATGCCGCTGCCGTCCTCGGCCAGGCTGACCTTGTCCCGGCCGGCCTGCGCGGCCGCGCCGAGCAGGGCGCCGAGCGCCAGCGAGGGGTTGCCGTCCGACTCGGCCAGGCTCGGTGCCAACGCCTGCGCCTGATCGAGCAGCTCGGCCACGTCGACTCCGGCGAGTGCCGTGGGAACCAGGCCGAACGCGGTCAGCGCCGAGTAGCGGCCGCCCACGTTCGGGTCGGCGAGCACGACGTACGCGCCCATCTCCCGGGCGGTGTCGGCCAGCGGTGAACCCGGGTCGGTCACGACGACGAACCGGCGGCCCGCCTCGGCCTCGCTCAGCCCGGCGTCGAGGAACGCCTGCCAGTACGCCCGCCGGTGGCTGTCGGTCTCGACGGTCGACCCCGACTTGCTCGCCACGACGACGACCGTCCGGTCCAGCCGGTCGGCGATCGCCGCGCGTACCTGGTGGGGGTCGGTCGTGTCGAGGACGGTGAGCGGCCGGCCGAGCGTACGCGCGATGACCTCCGGCGCCAGCGACGAGCCGCCCATCCCGGCGAGCACGACGTGATCCAGGTCGGCCAGTTCCGCGCTCAGCTCGGCGAGCTGCGGAAGCAGCGCCCGGCTGACCTCGGCGGCGTTGAGCCAGCCCAGCCGGATGGACGCCTCGGCCTCGGCGGCCGGGCCCCACAACGAGGGGTCCTGAGCCGCCAGTTTCGCCGGTACGCCCGCCGCGGCGAGCTCGTCGCGAGCCTGCGTCGCGGCGGGGGAGTCGGCGCTGTCCGCGCGGACGGCGAAGCCGGCCGCGAACTCAACCTCACTCATGCCTGCTCCAGCTTGGCCGCGATCCCGTCGAGCAGCTCGGTCCAGCTGGCCTCGAACTTCTCGACACCTTCGGCTTCCAGCACCTCGACGACGTCGTCCATGTCGACCCCGACGGCGCGGAGGCCGTCCAAGACCTGCTGAGCGTCGGCGTAGTGGGCCGTGATCGTGTCGGCCGAGACGGTCGCGTGGTCGTCGGCGGCCCGCATCGTCTTCTCGGGCATCGTGTTCACGGTTCCCGGCGCGATCAGGTCGTCCACGTAGAGCACGTCGGAGTAGTCCGGGTTCTTCGTGCCCGTCGACGCCCAGAGCGGGCGCTGCGGGCGCGCTCCGGCCGCCTTCAGCGCCGCCCAGCGCTCCCCGCCGACGACTTCCTCGTACGCCTGGTACGCCAGCCGGGCGTTGGCCACGGCGGCCTTACCCCGCAGTGCGAGTGCTTCGGGCGTACCGATCTTCTCGAGGCGCTTGTCGACCTCGGTGTCCACCCGGGACACGAAGAACGACGCCACCGACTCCAGCTTGGTCAGGTCGTGCCCGTTGGCCTTGGCCTGCTCGAGACCGGTCAGCCAGGCGTCCATGACGGCCCGGTAGCGTTCCAGCGAGAAGATCAGCGTCACGTTCACGCTGATCCCGTGGGCCAGCGTCTGCGTGATCGCGGGCAGACCCGGCTCGGTCGCGGGGATCTTGATGAAGAGGTTCTCCCGGTCGACGAGCCACCAGAGCTGCTTGGCCTCGGCCACGGTCGCGTCGGTCGCCATCGCCAGCCGGGGGTCGACCTCGATCGAGACCCGGCCGTCGGTGCCCTGCGACGCGTCGTACGCCGGGCGCATCACGTCGCACGCCCAGCGCACGTCGTAGGTGGTGATCATCCGGGCCGCCTCGTCCACCGTGACCTTGCGGACGGCGAGGTCGTGCAGCTGCTCGGCGTAGAGCTCCGAGCCGGCCAGCGCGGCGGCGAAGATGGTGGGGTTGCTCGTCACCCCGACGACGTGCTGCTCCGTACGCAGCTTGTCCAATCCACCCCCGTGAAGGCGTTCCCGGGAGATGTCGTCCAGCCACACCGCCACCCCAGCGGCGGAGAGCTTCGCAAGGTTGCCTGCCATCACTAGTCTCCTCAGTTCCCGGTCGTCTCGCCCTTGATGACTCCCGTACGCGACAGGCTCGCCCGGGCGGCGGCCACCACGTTGTCGGGGGTGAACCCGAACTTCTCGAACAGCACCTGGTAGGGCGCGGACGCGCCGTAGTGCTCGATGCTCACCGACTCGCCGTCCGGGCCGACCAGGTCCCGCCACGACATCTCGATGGCGGCTTCGACGCTGACCCGCGCCTTGACGTTCGGCGGCAGGATCGCGTCGCGGTACTCCCGGTCCTGCGCCCGGAACCATTCCTGGCACGGCACCGAGACGACCCGGGTGGCGATTCCCTCGCCCTCCAGGCGTTCCCGCGCGGTGAGCGCGATCGACACCTCGGAGCCGGTCGCCATCAGGATCACCTGCGGCTTGCCGTTGCCCGCCTCGGCCAGGACGTATGCACCCTTCTTGAAGTCCTCATAGGACACGTCGGCCGGGTCGAGCACCGGCAGCGCCTGCCGGGTCAGCACGAGCCCGGTCGGCCGGTCGACGTGCTCCAGCGCGGCCCGCCAGGCGAACGCGGTCTCGTTGGCGTCGGCCGGGCGGACGACGTCCAGCCCGGGGATCGCCCGCAGTGCCGACAAATGCTCGATCGGCTGGTGCGTGGGGCCGTCCTCGCCGAGGCCGATGGAGTCGTGCGTCCACACGTAGGTGACCGGCAGGCCCATCAGCGCCGCGAGGCGTACCGAAGGTCGCATGTAGTCACTGAAGACGAGGAAGGTGCCGCCGTAGGGCCGGGTCTTGCCGTGCAGCGCGATGCCGTTGAGGATGCCGCCCATGGCGTGCTCGCGGATGCCGAAGTGCAGCGTGCGGCCGTATTCGTCGCCCGGGAACTCCTTGGTCGCGAACTCGGCGGGGATGAACGACGGCTCGCCCTTCATCGTGGTGTTGTTGCTCTCCGCGAGGTCCGCCGACCCGCCCCACAACTCCGGCAGGACCGGCGCCAGCTTGGTCAGCACCTCGCCCGAGGCGGCCCGGGTCGCGATCGCCTTGCTGCCCGCGGCCCACTCCGGCAGCGACTTGGTCCAGCCTTCCGGGAGGGTACGCGCGAGGAGCCGCTTGAGCAGAGTGGCCCGCTCCGGGTTCGCCGCGCTCCAGGCGTCGAACTGCTTCTGCCACTCGGCGTGGGCCGCACTGCCCCGGTCGCCCACCTCGCGAGCGTGCGCGAGCACCTCGTCGGCGACGTCGAAGCTGGCCTCCGGGTTGAAGCCGAGGATCTTCTTCGTCGCGGCGACCTCGTCGGCGCCCAGGGCCGAACCGTGGATCTTGCCGGTGTTCTGCTTGTTCGGCGCGGGCCAGCCGATGATGGTGCGCAGCGCGATGAAGCTCGGCCGGTCGGTCTCCGCCTTGGCGTCCTGCAACGCCTGCCAGAGCGCCTCGATGTCCTCTTCGTACTTGCCGGTGCGGGTCCAGTCGACGCGCGCGGTTTGCCACCCGTACGCGGCGTACCGCGCGACGACGTCCTCGGACTTCGCGATGCGGGTGTCGTCCTCGATGGAGATCTCGTTGTCGTCGTAGATCATGACGAGATTGCCGAGCTTCTGATGCCCCGCGATCGCGCTGGCCTCGTGGCTGATGCCCTCTTCGATGTCGCCGTCGGAGGCGAACACATAGATGTTGTGGTCGAAGATGCTCTGCCCGACGGCCGGGTCCGGGTCGAGCAGGCCGCGCTCGCGGCGGGCGGCCATCGCCATGCCGACCGCGTTCGCGATGCCCTGGCCGAGCGGCCCGGTGGTGGTCTCTACACCCCGGGTGTGCTTGTACTCGGGGTGGCCGGGGGTCAGCGAGCCCCACTGGCGCAGCTGCTGCAGATCCGACAGTTCCAAGCCGTAGCCGCTCAGGTAGAGCTGGATGTAGAGGGTCAGGCTGCTGTGCCCGCAGGACAGCACGAAGCGGTCCCGGCCCAGCCAGTGCGGATCGGCCGGATCATGCCGCATGACCTTCTGGAACAGCAGGTACGCCGCGGGCGCCAGGCTCATCGCCGTGCCGGGATGTCCGTTGCCGGACTTCTCGACCGCGTCCATGGCGAGCACACGGATCGTGTCGACGGCGCGCTTATCAAGATCAGACCAACTCAACTCGGCCACGGTGCTTCCTGCTCCCTGCATACGTGATGGTCCGGCCAGCGCTCGCGGCTGTTCGCCAGATGGTGCAGGAACAGCGTGAGCTTCCGGCCGGAGTGTGTCTCGGGCGGCCACGGTGTCGCCTTTCCCCTCAGACCCTACAGATCGCGTGCACGGTGCGTACGCGATCTCCCTCACTTCCCCCGGGCGCGCCGTGCTATGCGGAAAGGGGGGTTGTGGGTGTGATCGGTCGCACCTCGGCGGGGCTGAAAAGGTCTGCGCAGGTGCTTGGCTTACCCTCTAGCGGTGAGCACGCTCGCCGCTGAGCCGGCCTCTCCCGTAGAACTCCCCCCGCGCGACGCCGCCACCGACGAAACCCCCGAGATCGAGGGTTCGCAGGCGCGACGCTCCGTGCGCGCTGTCGTGTCGGCGTACGTGTCGCTGACCAAGCCGCGCATCGTCGAGTTGCTGCTCGTCACGACCGTCCCGGCGATGATGCTGGCGGCCGGCGGCGTTCCCTCGATCGGGCTGATGCTGGTCGTGCTGGTGGGCGGATCGCTGGCGGCCGGCGCGGCCAACGCGCTCAACTGCTACATCGATCGCGACATCGACCAGCTGATGCGGCGTACCTCCCGGCGGCCGCTGCCGCGGCACACGGTGTCGCCGCGTTCCGCGCTGATCTTCGGACTGACGCTGGCGGCGGTGTCGACGCTGCTGATGGCGGTCTTCACGAACTGGCTGGCGACGGCACTGACCGTCGCGGCCGTCGTCTACTACGACGTGATCTACACGATGTGGCTCAAGCGGACCACGTGGCAGAACACGGTGTGGGGCGGCGCGTGCGGGGCGGCCCCGGTGCTGATCGGCTGGGCGGCGGTCACCGGCTCGCTGTCGTGGGCGGCCTGGCTGATGTTCGCCATCGTCTTCCTGTGGCAGCCGCCGCACTTCTACGCGCTGGCCATCAAGTTCAAGGACGACTACGCGCGGGCGGGCATCCCGATGCTCCCGGTCGTACGCTCACTGAGGCGGGTCGGCCTGGAGAGCGTGATCTACACGGCGTTGACGCTGGTCGCCTCGGTGGCGCTGTGGCCGTTCGGGATGAGCTTCATCTACGGGATTCCGGCGATCGTGCTCGGCGTCCTCTTCCTGAAGCAGGCCTGGGACCTCTACGCTCAGGCTCGCCGGGGCGAGAAGCTGCGGCCCATGAAGATGTTCCACTGGTCCACGACGTACCTGACATTGCTTTTTGTCGCGATCGCCATCGATGCCGTGATCTGACGTCCCTGTCCGGACACGCCCGATTTGGTGACCGCGAAATGATCATGCCAGTTTGACGGCCTGCTATGTCCGGTATTGGCCTGGATGAAATTGGACATTCGCCGTTAACCACTCTGGCCCCTTGTCGTAACACGTGTCACAGAAGCCCGTCGAACGCGGCGTGGAGCGTGACGTTCTGCTTATGGTGCAGGACATGGCAGATGGTTCCGATACGACCCTCACCCTCGAATCTCCGGCCCAGGAGAAGACCCTCATCTCCGGGATCAAGGGATTCGCCGGTGAGCACGGCGGGGCGAAGGCGGTCATCGAATACCTCGGGCGGCGCGGTGCACGCGTCGTACTCGTCGGCAACGACGGCGGCTGGGGAGACCTGGTCGCGCCGAGCACCGATGTCGCGCGCGCCGCGTGCGAGGAGGCCGGGGTGCCGGTGGAGAACGGCTGGGAGCGTGAGCTCGTCGAGCTGATGCGTCCGAGCAACGACCTGTGGCGGTCGATGGGCCGGCGGCAGCTCGCCCGCTGATCATTCAGCACAGCCCCTTATGTAATCTATGCAGCGTGAATAACCCCTTACTCGTAGGCGATGCGACCCGGGCCGCGGCCCGGGTCGCTCTCGTTACCTGCCGCGAACTTCCGGCGCTGGAGGACGACGATCGGCTCCTGCTCGCCCCGCTGGCCGCCCGCGGTGTGACCGCCGAACCGGTGATCTGGGACGACGCCGAGGCCGACTGGGCCGCCTACGACTTGATCGTGATCCGCTCGCCCTGGGACTACTTCTACCGTTACGACGAGTTCCTGGCATGGATCGCGCGGCTGCCCGAGGGACGCCTGCTCAACCCGGCCGCCGTCGTCAGCTGGAACACGGACAAGCGCTACCTGCGCGAGCTGGCTGCGGCGGGCGTACCGGTGGTGCCGACGCAGTGGATCGACGCGGGCGACTCGTTCACCCCGCCCGAAGGCGAGTACGTCGTCAAACCTGCCGTCAGCGCCGGCAGCAAGGACACCGGCCGCTACGGCCCGGACGAGGCGGAGTTGGCGTACGCCCACGTCGAGCGGCTTCAGCGAGCCGGTCGGCTCGTGATGGTGCAGCCCTATCTGCCCGCCGTCGACACCTATGGCGAGACCGCGCTCCTGCACTTCTCCTCGCCCGAAGACGGCAAGCTGACCTTCAGCCACGCCATCCGCAAGGGCCCGATGCTGGTGGGGCCGGACACCGGAACCGACAGCCTCTACGTGCCCGAGGCCATCACCGCCCGGGTCCCGACCGAGGAGGAGTTGGCGCTGGCCCGTCAGGTTCTGGCGGCCGCACCAGCGCCGGGGAGCCTCTCGGGCGAGCCGCCAGAAGTGCAGTCCGGGCTGCTTTATGCGCGCGTGGACGTCATTCCCGGCCCCGACGGCTCACCCGTCCTGGTGGAACTGGAGTTGACCGAGCCCAGCGTCTTCCTCGCGTACGCGGACGGTGCCGCCGAGCGGTTCGCCGACGCCATCGCCGCCCGCCTCCGCTGACGGGCTACGTAGCGGAGTCGCCGAAGGCCCGCGCCTCGTCGAGGCCGTCGCGCAGCCGTCGCTGCAGATCCTCCAGGCCGCCGGCGGTGTCGTCGGCCTTCTCCTGGGCGATCGTCAGCAGCTCGGCCGCGCGCTCGAACAGGGGCGCGGCCTGGGCGGGGTCACCCTGGCGGACGAGGGCGGCGATCACCTCGACGACCCGCCCGGCGGCTTCGGCGTACCGAATCGCGCCCCAGTAGTCCAGGTCGGTGTCCACGCTGAACGCCGTTTCGACCGCGCCAGCCAGCGCCGCGGGGTCGATCACGGCACGCCGGCGCAGAGAGGGGGACACGCCGCACATCATGCACCGCCCGGTGCTCGCGGTCACGACCTTTCTCGCGCACCGGCCGGGTTTGCAACCGTCAAGTTATCTTCCAGTGACCGACCGGCTGACTGCTGAGGCATCACACGCGGAACCCGCGTCGGGAGCACTGCCCACCACAGGCGCAGCGTCGCGATCCAGACCAGGCTCGCGCCGAACATGTGCACGCCGACCAGCACCGGCTGCAGGTGCGTGAAGTACTGGACGAACCCGATCACGCCCTGCCCGGCCAGCACGCCCAGCAGCACCAGGGTCGCGGCCGCGGCTTCGGTCGCGCGCACCGCCCGCAAGGCCAGCCAGGCCGCGGCGGTCAGGCCGAACAGCAGGAACACCAGGTCCGCGTGGACCTGCGAGATCTGGGCGGGATCCAGGCCGTTGCGGGCCGCGCCCTGGTCGCCCGCGTGCGGTCCGCTGCCGGTCACCATTGTTCCGATCACGAGTACGCACACCGCAGCGGTCAGGATCAGGCCGGCCAGCCAGCGCAGTTCCCGGGCGACGGCCGGTCCGCGCCGAGCGGCGGCCGACGGATCGTCCTCGGTGCTGCGCCAGAACCCGAAGGCGGCCCAGATGATCCCGATGCTGACCATGAAGTGCAGCCCGACGACCCAGGGGTTCAGGTCGGTGAGCACGGTCAAGCCACCCCAGGCGGCCTGGGCCGGGATGCTCAGGGCGGTCCAGAACGACCAGCGGACCATCGACCGGGCCTGCTCGGCGTCTCCGCCGGTGGCCCGGATCCGCTTGGCGGCCTGACGCGCGAGGAGGAAGCCGAGGATCGCGAGGATCGCGACGACGAAGGTCAGCAGGCGGTTGCCGAACTCGATCGCGCCGTTGATGCCCATCTCACGGGTGGCGACCAGCGACTCGGCGGTGCACTTCGGCCAGGTGGGGCAGCCGAGCCCGGAACCGGTCAGGCGGACGGCCCCGCCGGTGACGACGATGCCGACGTTCGCCGCGAGGCTGGCCAGGGCGGTGCCCCGCAGCGCCTTCGCCCAGACTTCACCACGTGCCTCACCCACGTCGCCGAGCATAACGAGGACTCAGGTGTGGGCTGCCTCACCGTGCCGTGTCCGCCGGCCGGACCGGTCACACCCTGTTCACCAGCGGTCTTCCGGGCGTTCTCTATGCTGCGTGCATGTTCCGCCGACTCCCTCCGGCCGTCCTGGCCGTCACCCTTCTGTCCGCCGCCGCGCTGACCGCGTGCGCGCCCGCCGACGAGACGCCGTCGTCCTCGGCCTCCGCCACCGGGGCGGCCTGCACCAAAGACTCCCTCAAGACGCTCGCCGCCGGGAAGCTGACGATCGGCACCGACGAGCCGGTCTACGAGCCCTGGTTCGTCGACAACAAGCCGGACAACCAGAAGGGCTTCGAAGGCGCTGTCGCGTACGCCGTCGCCGGCAAGCTCGGTTACGCCGCCGGTGACGTCGTCTGGACCCGCGTGACCTTCAACAACGCCATCGCGCCCGGGGCCAAGCCGTACGACTTCGACATCAACGAGTTCTCGATCACCGACGACCGGAAGAAGGCGGTGGACTTCTCCTCGCCGTACTACGACGTGCGGCAGACCGTCATCGCGCTGAAGTCCTCGAAGATCGCCGGGGCGAAGTCGATCGCCGACCTCAAGAGCGCCAAGCTGGGCGCGCAGGTCGGCACGAGCAGCTACACGGCGATCGCCGAGCTGATCAAGCCGAGCACCCAGCCGTCGGTGTTCAACAACAACGACGACGCCAAGAAGGCGCTGCAGAACGGCCAGATCGACGGCCTCGTCGTGGACCTGCCGACGGCGTTCTACATGACCGGCGCGGAGATCGAGAACTCGCTCATCGTGGGCCAGCTGCCCGCGACCAGCGGCCAGGTCGAGCAGTTCGGCCTGGTGCTCGACAAGGGCTCGGCGCTGACCTCGTGCGTCAGCCAGGCGGTCGACGCCCTGCGTACCGACGGCACCCTCACCAAGCTGCAGCAGACCTGGCTCGCACAGTCCGCGGGCGCGCCCGAACTGTCGTGACCGGCTCCGTCCTTCCCCCGGCTGCCACGGCCCGCGCGCCGTGGCAGCCCAGTGCGGTCGAACGCGGGCGGATGGCGTACCGCCGCCGCCGGGCGATCTTCTCCGTGCTGATCGCCGCGGTCTCCACGGCCGTCGTCGGAGTGCTGCTCACCGTCGCGGTGACCGGCGCTCCGGGCTGGGATCGTGTCAAGGCGTCGTTCCTCGACTGGGACGTGGCCAAGGAATCCCTGCCGGAGATCCTCCACGGCCTGGTCCTCAACCTCGAACTGCTCGTCTTCTGCGCGATCGGGGCCCTCGCGGTCGGCCTCGTCGTCGCGATTCTGCGTACGCTGCGGGGTCCGGTCGCCTTCCCGGTCCGTGCCATCGCCACCGGTTACACGTACGCCTTCCGGGGCGTACCGCTGATCATCGTGCTGTACGTCATGACGCTCGGGGTGCCCGGACTGCGCTTGCAGGGCATGCCGTCGACATTGGTGCTCGGTGGCGTCGCGCTGGTCATCACCTATGGGGCGTACCTGGCCGAGGTGTTCCGGGCCGGGATCGAGTCCATCCATCCGAGCCAGATCGCGGCGGCCCGGTCGCTGGGTCTGACGTACCGGCAGGCGATGCGGCACGTCGTCCTGCCGCAGGCGGTCCGCCGGGTGGCCCCGCCGCTGCTCAACGACACCGTCGCCCTGCAGAAGGACGTCGGCCTGGTGTCGCTCGCCGGCCCGATCGACGCCGTACGCGCGGCGCAGATCCAGGTCGCGGAGACCTACAACTTCACCCCGTACATCGTCGCCGGAGTGCTCTTCGTGCTGCTCGCCCTGCCGTTGATCGGCGTGACCGACTGGGTGACCCTGCGGGCCGCCCGCCGCCAGGGAGCGCGCGGATGACGCCCGTGCTGCGCTGCGAGAACCTGCGCAAATCCTTCCGCGGCAATCTCGTGCTCGACGACCTCACCCTGGACGTCGCCGAGCACGAGGTCGTCGCGCTCATCGGCGCTTCCGGTTCGGGCAAGTCGACCCTGCTGCGCTGCGTGAACCTGCTGGAGCAGATCGACGACGGCCTGATCCACCTCGACGGAGAGCACATCACCGATCCCCGGGTCGACCCCGACGGCGTACGCCGCAAGATCGGGATCGTCTTTCAGGCGTACAACTTGTTTCCGCACATGACGGTGCTGGACAACATCACGCTCGCGCCGACCCGCGTGCATCGCCGCGCCCGCACCGAGGCGCGTGAGCAGGCGATGGCCTGGCTGGGCCGGGTGGGTCTGGCGGACAAGGCGGGGGAGTACCCCGATCGGCTGTCCGGCGGGCAGCAGCAGCGAGTCGCGATCGTCCGCGCGCTGGTGAACTCGCCGCGCCTGCTGTTGCTCGACGAGGTGACCTCGGCGTTGGACCCGGAGCTGGTCGGGGAGGTGCTGACCATGATCCGCGAGCTGAAGGGCGAGGGGATGACCATGGTCCTGGCCACCCACGAGATGGGCTTCGCCCGGCAGGTCGCCGATCGGGTGGTCTTCCTCGACGGCGGGCGCGTGCTGGAGCAGGGTCCGCCCGAGCAGGTCTTTGGCGCTCCCCAGCAACCCCGTACGCAGCAGTTCCTCCGGCGCATCGTGGAAGCCGGCCGGCTGTAACGGACAATCGGAGCATAGGGTAGGCTAACTTTCGGTGCTGTGGATCACCGGAAGCGCGGTTTGCGCACCCCAGCGTAAATAAGTCACACTGGTGTAGTGGAAATCGCCGCGGCCCGATCTTCTGGGCTCCAGTACGCCCCGGCGGAGGGCGCTGATCGGCGTACCCGCGACCGGGTGCTGGAGTTGCTGGGACTCGGCGGCGCCACGGCGGCTCAGCTGGGCGACGCGCTCGGGCTGAAGCCCGCCGCGATCCGCCGCCACCTCGACGCACTGGTCTGTGACGGCCTGGTGATCGGCCGCGACCAGCCCGCGAAGGGCCGGGGCCGGCCCGCGAAGATCTTCTCGCTGACCCGCGAGGGGCGCGAGGGCCTGGGCGGGCACACCTACGACGACCTGGCCTCGGCCGCCCTGCGCTGGATCGCCGCGCAGAACGGCGACTCCGGGGTCGCCGAGTTCGCCCGCGCACAGGTCGCACAGTTGGAGGCCCGCTGCCGCGAGGCCATGACGTCGGCGGGCGACGACCCGCTGGCCCGGGCGGAAGCGCTGGCTCAAGCGCTCACCGCCGAGGGATACGCTGCCAGCGCCTCCGTGATCGCCAGCGGTGGCCAACTGTGCCAGCACCACTGCCCGGTGGCGCACGTCGCCGCCGAGTTCCCGCAGCTCTGCGAGGCCGAGACCCAGGTGATCGCCCGCTTGGTCGGCTCGCACGTGCAGCGTCTGGCGACGATCGCCCACGGGGACGGGGTCTGTACGACCCACATCCCTGGACAACTACACCAAGTCACGGTGAGGGATAACTGATGACCGAGATCACGCAGGAAGAGCATCTTGCTGCCCTGGGGAAGTACGAGTACGGCTGGGCCGACTCCGACGTCGCCGGCGCGTCGGCGCAGCGCGGCCTGAACGAGGCCGTCGTACGCGACATCTCGGCGAAGAAGAACGAGCCCGAGTGGATGCTCGACCTCCGGCTGAAGGGCCTGCGGCTGTTCGGCCGTAAGCCGATGCCGTCGTGGGGCGCGGATCTGTCGACGATCGACTTCGACAACATCAAGTACTTCGTCCGCTCGACCGAGAAGCAGGCGGCGAGCTGGGACGAGCTGCCCGAGGACATCAAGAACACCTACGACAAGCTGGGCATCCCCGAGGCGGAGAAGCAGCGCCTCGTCGCCGGTGTCGCGGCGCAGTACGAGTCCGAGGTGGTCTACCACAAGATCCGCGAGGACCTCGAGGAGCAGGGCGTCATCTTCCTCGACACCGACACCGGCCTCAAGGAGCACCCGGAGCTGTTCCAGGAGTACTTCGGCACGGTGATCCCGGTCGGGGACAACAAGTTCGCGGCGCTCAACACGTCGGTCTGGTCCGGCGGCTCGTTCATCTACGTCCCGAAGGGCGTGCACGTCGAGATCCCGCTCCAGGCGTACTTCCGGATCAACACCGAGAACATGGGCCAGTTCGAGCGGACCCTGATCATCGTGGACGAGGACGCGTACGTCCACTATGTCGAGGGCTGCACCGCGCCGATCTACTCGTCGGACTCGCTGCACAGCGCGGTCGTCGAGATCATCGTGAAGAAGGGCGGCCGCTGCCGCTACACCACGATCCAGAACTGGTCGAACAACGTCTACAACCTGGTCACCAAGCGCGCCGTGGCGCACGAGGGCGCGACCATGGAGTGGATCGACGGCAACATCGGTTCCAAGGTCACGATGAAGTACCCGGCCGTCTACATGGTCGGCGAGCACGCCAAGGGCGAGGTGCTCAGCGTCGCGATGGCCGGTGAGGGCCAGCACCAGGACGCCGGCGCGAAGATGGTGCACGCCGCGCCGCACACCAGCTCGACCATCGTCTCCAAGTCGATCGCCCGGGGCGGCGGCCGCACCTCCTACCGCGGTCTCGTCCAGGTGCTCGAGGGCTCCAGCCACAGCAAGTCCACGGTCAAGTGCGACGCGCTGCTGGTCGACACGATCTCCCGGTCGGACACCTACCCCTACGTCGACATCCGCGAGGACGACGTGGCGATGGGGCACGAGGCCACCGTCTCCAAGGTCAGCGAGGACCAGCTCTTCTACCTGATGAGCCGGGGCATGTCCGAGGACGAGGCCATGGCGATGATCGTGCGCGGCTTCATCGAGCCGATCGCCAAGGAGCTCCCGATGGAGTACGCCCTGGAACTGAACCGCCTGATCGAACTGCAGATGGAAGGTGCCGTCGGCTGATGACGACCCTCGCGAACAGCGCACCGCCGAAGACGAAGTCGCAAGCGCTGCGCTCCTACGACGTCGCGGACTTCCCGGCCCTCACGGGGCTGGAGGAGGAGTGGCGGTTCACCCCGCTGAAGCGGCTGCGCGGCCTGGCCACCGAGACGGTGCCGGCCGCCACCGGGGCGGCGCCGAAGTACGAGCTCCCGACGCTGCCGGCCGGGGTCACCGTGACCTCCGTCGGCCGCGACGACGCCCGGCTCGGCAGCGTGCTCACGCCGTTCGACCGGATCAGCGCGCTCGCGTACGCGGGCTTCGAGAACGCGACGCTGATCAAGGTGGCGAACGAGGCCACGCCGGCTGAGCCGATCCAGGTACGCCTCGTCGGCGGCGGCGCGGAGGGGATCGCGTACGGGCACACCTTCGTCGAGATCGGCGCGCTCGCCGAGGCGACCCTGATCCTGGAGCACACCGGCAGCGCCACGCTGGCCGACAACGTCGAGATCTCGGTCGGCTCCGGCGCGCACCTGACCCTCGTCACCGTCGCCGACTGGGCCCGGGACGCCGTCCAGGCGCAGCACCTGAAGTTCCGGCTCGGCCGCGACGCCAAGGTGCTGCACGTGCAGGTTTCGCTGGGCGGCGACCTCGTCCGCCAGTACACCTCGGTCGAGTACGCCGATCGCGGTGGCGACATGAGCGCTTACGGTCTGTACTTCGCGACCGAAGGCCAGCACCTCGAGCACCGCCTGCTCGTTGACCACGCCGTGCCGGACTGCCGCTCGTACGTGGGTTACCGGGGCGCGCTCCAGGGTGAGCAGGCGCACACGGTGTGGGTCGGCGACGTGCTCATCCGGGCCGAGGCGACCGGCACCGACACCTACGAGATCAACCGGAACCTGCTGCTGTCCGACGGCGCACGGGCCGACTCGGTGCCGAACCTGGAGATCGAGACCGGCGAGGTGGCCGGGGCCGGTCACGCCAGCGCCACCGGCCGGTTCGACGACGAGCACCTTTTCTACCTGATGGCCCGGGGCATCCCCGAGGACGAGGCGCGCAAGCTCGTCGTCCGTGGCTTCTTCGCCGAGCTGCTGGCGAAGATCCCGGTGCCGGAGCTGCACGACCGGCTCGGGGACGTGATCGAGGCGCGCCTACAGGGGGCCTCGGCATGAGCTTCCTTCCGGCCTGTTCGACCGACGACGTCGCCAAGGGCTCGGCCCTGCACGTCGAGGTCGAGGGCGTCGACATCGCGATCGTGCACGCGGAGGACGACCAGTTCTACGCGATCCACGACGAGTGCTCGCACGCCTCGATCCCGCTGTCCGACGGCGAGGTCGACGGCTGCACCCTGGAATGCTGGCTGCACGGCTCGCGTTTCGACCTTCGGACCGGAGAGCCGACCGGGCTGCCCGCGACCGAACCCGTTCCCGTCTACCCCGTCGAAGTCCGCGACGGTTCTGTCTACGTCGGCCTGACGTCGAGCAATGGAGTTACCCCATGAGTGTTCTGGAGATCCGTGACCTGCAGGTGTCGGTCAAGCTGCCCGAGGGCGAGCTGAAGCCGATCCTCGCGGGCGTCACCCTGACCGTCCGGTCGGGCGAGACCCACGCCATCATGGGCCCCAACGGTTCGGGCAAGTCGACGCTGGCGTACTCGATCGCCGGGCACCCGAAGTACGAGATCACCGGCGGCACGGTCACCCTCGACGGGCAGGACGTGCTGGCCATGACGGTGGACGAGCGCGCCCGGGCCGGGCTCTTCCTCGCGATGCAGTACCCCGTCGAGGTCCCCGGCGTCTCGGTCGCCAACTTCCTGCGTACCGCCAAGACCGCCATCGACGGTGAGGCCCCGAAGCTGCGCACGTGGGGCGCGGACCTGAAGGGCGCGATGGAGCGCCTGGGCATGGACCCGGCGTTCGCGCAGCGCAACGTGAACGAGGGCTTCTCGGGCGGCGAGAAGAAGCGGCACGAGATCGTGCAGCTGGAGCTGCTCAAGCCGAAGATCGCGATCCTCGACGAGACCGACTCCGGCCTCGACGTCGACGCGCTGCGGGTGGTCAGCGAGGGCGTCAACCGGGTCAAGGAGACGACCGGCATCGGCACGCTGCTGATCACGCACTACACGCGGATCCTCCGCTACATCAAGCCCGACTTCGTGCACGTCTTCGTCGCCGGGAAGATCGTCGAGGAGGGCGGCCCCGAGCTCGCCGAGAAGCTGGAAGCCGAAGGCTACGAGCACTACGTCGCAGACGTTCAGCAGCCCGGCGTGGCAACGGCGGCCTGAGGAGGCGTCATGTCGGTGATCACCATTCCTGAGGGGATGCCGCAGTACGTGGAGAAGCCGCGCCTGGACGTCGAGGCGATCCGGGCGGACTTCCCGATCCTGTCGCGCACGATCAACGGGCACCCGATGGTGTACCTCGACTCCGGCAACACCTCGCAGAAGCCGCGTCAGGTGGTGGAGGCGATGGTGGACCACTACTTCCACCACAACGCCAACGTGTCGCGGGCGATCTACACGCTCGGCAGCGAGGCGACGGAGGCGTACGAGGGCGCCCGGGCGACGGTCGCGGAGTTCATCGGAGCGCCGCGGGCCGACGAGATCGTCTTCACGAAGAACTCCACCGAGGCGATCAACCTCGTCGCGCACGCGTTCAGTGGGACTGCGGCCGATCCGCGCTTCCGGCTGGGGCCGGGCGACGAGATCGTCATCAGCGAGATGGAGCACCACTCCAACCTCGTGCCGTGGCAGCTGCTCTGCGAGCGGACCGGCGCGACGCTGAAGTGGTTCGGCGTGACCGATCAGGGCCGGCTCGACGAGTCCAACCTGGACGAACTGGTCACCGAGCGTACCAAGATCGTCTCGCTCGTCCACTACTCGAACATCCTCGGCACGATCAACGCGACCTCCCGCATCACCAAGCGGGCCAAGGAGGTCGGCGCGCTGGTGCTGCTCGACTGCTCGCAGTCCGTGCCGCACCTGCCGTTCGACGTCGTCGACTACGGCGTGGACTTCATCGCCTTCACCGGGCACAAGATGCTCGGGCCGACCGGGATCGGCGTCCTGTGGGGCCGCTACGAGCTGCTGGAGGCCATGCCTCCGTTCCTCGGCGGTGGTTCCATGGTGGAGACGGTGACCATGCCGCGCACCACGTACGCACCGCCGCCGGCCCGGTTCGAGGCGGGCACCCCGCCGATCGCCGAGGCCGTCGGGCTGGCCGCCGCCGTCCGCTACCTCCAGGGTGTCGGCATGGAGGCGATCCAGTGGCACGAGAAGGAGCTCACGGCGTACGCCCTCGACGCTCTGGCGACGGTGCCCGGACTGCACGTATTCGGCCCCACGGTGCCGGTCGGCCGGGGCGGGACGATCTCGTTCTCGCTGGCGGCCGACGACGGCACCCCGATCCACCCGCACGACGTCGGCCAGGTGCTCGACAGCCTCGGTGTGCAGGTCCGGGTCGGTCACCACTGCGCCCGGCCGACCTGCGTACGCTTCGGCGTCGCAGCGATGACCCGCGCCTCCTTCTACCTCTACACGACGACCGGCGAGGTCGACGCCCTCGTGCGCGGCCTTGCCCAGGTCCGGAAGGTGTTCGCGTAGCCATGCAGCTCGATCAGCTCTACCAAGAGATCATTCTCGATCACTACAAGCGCCCGCTCGGCCGGGGGCTCCGTGATCCCTACGAGGCTGAGACCCATCACGTGAACCCCACCTGCGGTGACGAGATCACCCTGCGGGTGCACGCCGACGACGGCAAGATCGCCGACGTCTCGTGGGAGGGCCAGGGCTGCTCGATCAGCCAGGCCTCGGCGAGCATCCTGCACGAGCTGCTCACGGGGACTTCCGTGGGCGACGCGCTGAAGGTGCACGAGACGTTCGTGGAGCTGATGCAGAGCAAGGGCCAGATCGAGCCCGACGAGTCGGTCCTCGGCGACGCGGTGGCGTTCGCCGGGGTGGCGAAGTATCCGGCGCGGGTCAAATGCGCGCTGCTTTCCTGGATGGCGTTCAAGGACGCGCTGGCGCGGGCCGGCGCGATGGAGGTTCCGTCATGAGCGAAGACACTGTCGCTGCTGCGCCGTCGGCAGTCTCGAAGGCGACCGAGGCCGAGGTCGAGGAGGCGATGAAGGACGTCGTCGACCCCGAGCTGGGCATCAACGTCGTCGACCTCGGCCTGATCTACGGCGTCCACGTCGACGACGACAACGTCGTCACCCTCGACATGACGCTGACCTCGGCGGCCTGCCCGCTGACCGACGTCATCGAGGACCAGGCGCGGTCGGCCATCTGCGGCGGTCCCGGTGGTGGGCTGGCGTCCGACATCCGCATCAACTGGGTGTGGCTGCCGCCGTGGGGTCCCGACAAGATCACCGATGAGGGCCGGGATCAGCTGCGGGCGCTCGGCTTCAACGTCTGACGCGGTTTGCGCGGTTCGCGCGGTTCGCGCGGTTCGCGCGTTGATCTAGGCGAGAAATGGTTGCCCAGGCAGCCGTTTCTCGCCTAGATCATTTTCGGCGCCGTGATCTCGGCCGTCAGTCGGGGTGATCTTGAACCGAATACGTCGCCCTGGCAGCGTTTTCTATTCAAGATCAGCGAGCGCAGCGCGCCGCGAGCGCAGCGATCAGCGCGCGCCGCTAGCGAGCCGCGCGGGGCGTGAGCCGCTAGGCGAGCGCCTGCCGAATGGCGGCCCCGAGAGCGCCGATCTCCGCGGGAGACTGCGAGAGAACGCCGTTCTCGTGCATCAAAGCGTGATACTGCTGCTGCGCGTACGGCACTCCCGGGGGAAGCGGCGCGACGTGCCAGTGCACATGCGCGTTGCCCTGCATACTGCCGAGGGAGAGCACGTAAGTCCGCTCGGTTGGGACGACTGAGGTGAGCGCGCGCGCCACCCGATGCACGACCGCCTGAAGGCCGAGGTATTCCGAAGAGCTGAGGTCCCGGATGACGTCGGTGACGTGGCGGCGCGGTACGACGAGGGCGTAGCCGGGCAGCGTGGGGTAGCGACTGAGGAAGGCGACGTGGTCCCCGTCGTCGTAGAGCAGCTCGTGCTCGTAGCCGGGTTCGCCGGTCAAGAAGGCGCATACGAAGCAGCCCGCGCGTACCCGTTCTTCATAAGCAGCCGCGTCGAAGATCATCCGAGCATTCTGAGGTACTGGTCGGGGACTGTGTTGAAGGGCTCGTTGAAGTTCGCGACAGCCGACAAAAGCCACGAAGCCGACGCTCGGGCGGAAGAAACGACCGGCGGCGGGTACCCGAAGAGCGCGGCGTGCAGAGCGAACTCGTCCTCGTCGAGCAGCGACACCTCACCGGTGGTATGCAGCCGGATGACGTCGAGGTCCAGGTCGACGATGGTCAACTCGTCGGGCGCAGTCCACTCGGGAACCGCGGTGACGTCGCAGTAGACGGCGGTCCGCGAGTCCGACTCGCTGTTGAACCGGGCGGTCCACCACCGGTCGCGGGGGGCGACCATGAGCCGGGGTCCGTGGACGGTGACCCAGGGGCCGCCTTCGCGCCGCCACGCGCCGCCCGGCGGGGAGCCCAGCCAGACGCCGTGCTCGTCCTCGCCCAGCCGGCGCAGGGTCGTCTGCCAGTGCAGGCGGCCGTCGAATTTGCGATACAGCACCCGGATGTCACCCACATGGGCCACCGTAGAGGGTGTACCTGGACGATGAGACGCTGGACACCGTCGACGCCTGGTGGCGAGCGGCCAATTATCTGACCGTCGGGCAGATCTACCTCATGGGCAATCCGTTGCTCCGGGAGCCGTTGACGGCCGAGCACATCAAGCCCCGGCTGCTGGGGCACTGGGGGACCAGTCCCGGGCTCAACCTGGTGTGGGCGCACTTCAACCGGGCGATCATAGCCCGCGACCTCGACGCGCTGTTCATCGCCGGCCCGGGCCACGGCGGCCCGGCCATGGTGGCGAACACCTGGCTGGAGGGCACCTACAGCGAGCTCTATCCGGCAGTCGGGCCGAACGAGGCCGGGATGGCCCGGCTGTTCCGGCAGTTCTCGTTCCCCGGCGGCATTCCCAGTCACGCCGCGCCCGAGGTCCCCGGGTCGATCCATGAGGGCGGCGAGCTCGGCTATTCGCTGATGCACGCGTACGGGGCGGTGTTCGACAATCCCGACCTGGTGGTGGCGTGCGTCGTGGGCGACGGCGAGGCGGAGACCGGCCCGCTGGCGGCCTCCTGGCTGGGGAACATGTTCTGCGATCCCGTGACGGACGGGGCGGTCCTGCCGATCCTCCACTTGAACGGGTACAAGATCGCCAACCCGACGTTGTTCGCCCGGATTCCGGAAGAGGACCTGCTGCAGGTCATGCACGGGTTCGGCTACCGGCCGGTCATCGTGGCCGGGGACGATCCAGTCCAGGTTCATCACGACCTCGCCCAGGCGCTCGATGGCGCGTTGGACGAGATTTCGCGCCTCCAGCAGCGGGCGAGAAAGGGGGAGGACGGCAGCCGGCCGCGGTGGCCGATGATCGTTCTGCGTACGCCG
>NZ_JABFVK010000066.1 GCF_013362815.1 Hamadaea sp.
CATCACCTGACCTGGCGAGAGCGGTACGCCGAAGCGATCGCCATCGCCGAACCGGCGCTCCTGGGCCGGTTGACCTGCTCCGAGCAGCCGCAGTCGATCCTGACCGCGCTGATGATCCCGTATCTGCGGACCGGCCGGTTGGACGAAGCGCGCGATGCACACCGGCGGGCGTACCGGGCCTTCCAGACCAAGCCGGCCGACCTCGGCTCGGTCGCCGACCACGTCGAGTTCTGCGGGCTGACCGGCAACGAGATCCGGGGCCTCGAACTGATCGAGCGGCACCTGGGCTGGCTGGAGAAGCCGCCGACGCCGAAGGCGGAGATGGAGTTCGCCTCCGCGGCCGCGCACATTCTTCGCCGGCTCACCGCTCAGGGCCAGGGCGACCTGGCGATCCGGTCCGGTTGGACGGTCGCGACGCTGGCCGAGAACCTGGCCGACCGAGCTCGGGCGCTCGCAACCAGGTTCGACGAGCGCAACGGCAACGCGTACCAGAGTGAACGGATCGCGAGGCGCTTGGACGCCGAGCCGATCGTCGAGTATCTGCCCTTGTCCATCACGGCGGCCCACCGGTCGCGGGTAGTGCCGGAGGAATACGCGGAGCCGGAGCCGGTCGAGCCGGACCTGAGCGCGGCGCCGGAGTCGCTGAGCCTGGACGCGCAGCTGGACCTCGCTGAGGAGTGGCTGCGGGAGCAGGACCCACGCGGCGAGGCGCTGGCCGACCGGGTGCTTGCGAGCTGGCGATCCACCACCGACGGGCCGCTCACCGCCACTCAGCAGGGCCGGATCGCGATGCTTCAGGTCAGCCGGTTGCCCGACGACGACCTCGCGGGCATCCAAGCCGGTCTGCTGGTAGCGGTGAGCGCGTTCGCCGAAGCCGGTGACCTCGCGCGCGAGGCGGCGTGCCGGGTGCAACTGGCGATCGCGCAGTTCCAGACGCAGCCGCAGGAGCCGATCGGCGGCGAACCGGCCGAGCTGACCATGGCGCGGCAGGCGGCCGAAGCGGTGCTGTCGGGCACCACCGACGGCGTGCTGCGACGGGTGACCCTGCTGCGAGTGGCCTACCTGGAGACCATCGCGGGGCAGACCGAGGCGGCACTCGCCTCGATCGATGCCGCCGACGCCGAACCGGGTCATGTGCCGCTGCGGCATCGGGTGCAGAGCCTCATGATGCGGGCCGGCTTGGTGCACGCGTTGGACCGCGTCGACGAGACCCGCGACCTGGTCGGCGCGGCGGTCCAGGTGCTACGTCCGCTGGGCCGGTCGAACGAGCTGGCGTCGGCCCTGATCACGTACGCCAACCTGGTCGGCAGCCTGGGTGAGCACACCCCGGCGCTGGCGGCCTTCGAAGAGGCGGCGTCGGTGGCGATCGACCCGGAACTGCGTCGCAGCGCTCGGGCGAACGCCGGATTCATGCTGGTCAACAGCGACCGGGCGGCTGAGGTCATCGACGACATCGTGGAGCACGTCTGCCTCATGGCGGCCGAGGGCGAGGACCGGGCCGCGGCGTACTCCCGGCATCGGCTGGCGGTCGCGTTGGCCACGACGCGCCGATTCCGTGAGGCCGCGGAGGTGGCCGAGGAAGCGTTGGCGTACTTCGCCGCCGAGGCGGAGGACGAGCAGGTGATCGCGGACGAGTGCCGCGATCTGCTCGCCCGGGTCTACGACGAGATGGGGGAACCGCTGGCCGCGTTGGCCCAGCTGGAGGCGCTGGCCGCCGGACGGGGCGGCTACGACGACGCCGGATATCGGGCGCATCTGCTCGAACGGATGGCGGAGGTGCTGTATCGGGTCGATCGGGATCGGGAGGCGGGCCTGCGCTACGGCGAGGCGGCCGACGGTTACCGGTCGGCGGGAGAGCGCCCGTCGGCGGCCCGGGCGCTGCGCCGCCGCATCCTCGCCCTGCACTACGGGCGGGACTCGGCGGCGGCGGTCGAGGCGATCGAACAGGCCACGGCGTACGCCGGGAGCGCCGATCCGGAGCACGAGCCGGGTATCGTCTGGGAACACGCGATGGCCTGCTACGACGGTGCCTTCGTGCTGGCCGACCAGCGGGCGTACGCCGATGCGCTGGCCGTCGCGGAGAAGGCTCCCGAGCTCTTCCGCTCGATCGAGGCGTTCGAGGAGGCGGCCTTCGCCGAGCTGCGCCACGGGGAGATCCTGGTCGCCGCTGGTGATCCTCGGGCGGGGGAACTCGTCCTGCGCCGGGTGCTCGAGGGACTGCCTCGGGATCATCAGGCGCGGGCGGAGTCGGCGTGGTGGCTCGCGCGAGCCCTGGACGAGCAGGGTGAAGCCGAGAAGGCCCGCGAACTCCGCAAAGCGTACGATCTTCCAGAACGCGACTAAACGGGCGTTAAGTTTCGGGGTTGACTGGCGAGTAGGCTGACCGGGTGACGATCGAGCAGCAGGTAGACACCCCCCGCAAGCGCTCGCGGCGTGACGAGATTCTCCAGATCGCCGTCGGCCTTTTCGCGACTCGCGGCTACCACGGCGTGTCCATGGACGACATCGGCAAGGAAGCCGGTGTGACGGGGCCCGCTCTCTACCACCACTTCGCCGGCAAGGACGCCATGCTGGTCGCGGCGCTCAAACCGGTCAGCGAAGGCCTGCTGTCCGGCGGCCGGGAACGGGCCGAGGCGCATCGGGGCCACCCGACCGCCGCGCTGGAGGCGCTCGTCGACTTCCACGTCGAATTCGCGCTGGCCCACCCCGCGGTGATCGCCCTGCACCTGCACGAGCTGGACCGGCTGCCCGAGGAGCCCCGCCGGGAGATCCGCCGGTTGCAGCGCCGGTATGTGGAGGAGTGGGTCACTGTGCTCACCGCCGTCCGGTCGGAGCTGACCGACGGTGAGGCGCGGGTGCTGGCTCACGCCGTGTTCGGCCTGATGAACAGCACCCCGTTCCTGGGCGGCGAGGTCGAGCGAGATCGCCGCGCCGTGCTCCTGCGGGCGGCCGCGCTGTCCGCGCTGAGCGCTTAGGTGCGACCTTAACGATCGATAAGGTAGCGTCCGAGGGGTGTTCGAGATTGAGTCCCTCCTCGTCGCCAACCGCGGCGAGATCGCGCGCCGGGTGATCCGTACGGCGAAACGCCTGGGTATCCGCACGATCGCCGTCCACTCCGACGTCGACGCGGGCCTGCCCTTCGTCCTGGAAGCGGACGAAGCGGTGCTCATCGGTCCGGCGAATCCGGCGCAGAGCTACCGCAACGCCGAGGCTGTCCTGGCGGCCGCCAAGCAGACGGGGGCGCAGGCGATCCACCCCGGCTACGGCTTCCTCTCGGAGAACGCGGAATTCGCCCGGCAGGTCGAAGCGGCCGGGCTGCTCTGGGTCGGTCCGTCGCCGGAGGCCATCACCGCCATGGGCGACAAGATCAACGCCCGGAACCTGATGGCGGCGGCGGGCGTACCGGTGGCTCCGGGAACCACCGACCCGGCCGGTTCCGTCGAGGAGGCGCTGGCCGAGGCCGAGCGGATCGGCTTCCCGGTGATGATCAAGGCAGCGGCCGGCGGCGGCGGCATGGGCATGGCCCCGGCCCGCGACGAGGCAACCTTCCGGACCGAGTACGACAAGGTCCGCGGGTTCGCCGAGCGGATGTTCGGCGACGGCTCGGTCCTGATCGAAAAGTTCTACCCTAGCGTGCGGCACATCGAGGTGCAGATCCTCGGGCTCGCCGACGGCACGGTGGTCGCCCTGGGCGAGCGCGAGTGCTCGGTGCAGCGGCGCAACCAGAAGCTGGTCGAGGAGTCGCCCTCGCCAGCGAGCATGCTCACGCCGGAGCGGCGTCGGGCCCTGCATGCCTCGGCGGTACGCGCGGGGGAGGCGGTCGGCTATCGCAACGCGGGTACGGTCGAATGCCTTCTCGATCCGGCGACCGGGGACTTCTTCTTCCTGGAGATGAACACGCGACTACAGGTCGAGCATCCGATCACCGAGGCGGTCTTCGGGATCGACCTGGTCGAGGCCCAGCTGCGGATCGCTGCCGGGCTGCCCGTCGAGGTGCCGACGACGTCGACCGGGCACGCGATCGAGCTGCGGATCAACGCCGAGGACCCGAAGCGTTTCCTGCCCGGCCCGGGTGCGGTGACGGTGTGGGCGGAGCCGGCCGGGCTGCCCGGCATCCGGGTGGACTCCGGGTACGCCGCCGGTACGACGGTCACCCCGAACTACGACTCGCTGATGGCCAAGCTGGTGGCGTACGGGGCAGATCGAGCGGAGGCGATCGACCGGCTGCGGGCGGCCGTCGCGGCGTTCCAGATCGCCGGGCCCAAGAACAATCTGCCGTTCTTCGCCGAACTCCTCGAGAACGAGGAATTCTTGAGTGGGGACTACGACACCGCCATCGTTTCCCGGATGAGGTGAGCCACAGATGAGAGTGAGCATCCGTGAGGTCGGCCCGCGCGACGGGCTGCAGAACGAGGAGCCGGTTCCGACGGCGGCGAAGGTCGAGCTGATCGACGCGCTTAGTGCCACCGGGGTGGGCCGGATCGAGGCGGTCAGCTTCGTGCATCCCAAGGCGATCCCGCAGATGGCCGACGCCGACGAGGTGTGGGCGAAGATCACGCGGAATCCCGCGGTGCGCTACAGCGCCCTCGTCCCCAACGTACGCGGAGCGCAGCGCGCGATCGCCGCCGGTTTCACCGAGGTCGAGGTGGTGATCTCGGCGTCCGATACGCACAACCGGCGCAACATCAACCGCAGCACCGACGAGTCGTTGGCCGATCTCCTGGAACTCATCGAGATCCTGCACGCCGGGGGAGCGACGGCGGAACTGATCATCGCAACTAGTTTCGGCTGCCCGTACGAGGGCGACATCGACCCGAACCGAGTTGCCTCCATTGTGGAGAAAGCCGTCGGGATGGGCGTCGACCGGGTGGCTTTCGGCGACACCACGGGCATGGCGACGCCACGCCGCGTACGCGATGTGCTCGATCGGGTGAACCGGGAAAAGCCGCTGCTGTGCCACTTCCACAACACGCGGGGCACTGGGCTCGCCAACATCCTGACGGCGTTGGAGCTGGGGATCACGGAGTTCGACGCGAGCGTCGGCGGTCTCGGTGGCTGCCCGTACGCCCCCGGCGCGACCGGCAACGTGGCGACCGAGGAAGTCGTGCACATGCTGCACGACATGGGTTACGAGACCGGTATCGACCTCGACAAACTCGTCGAAGTGGCCGAGTCGGCCCAGCGGATCGTAGGTCGCGAGCTGCCCAGCGGAGTGCTCCGGGCCGGACCGCGATATCGGACAATTGCTTGATTTTTCCCAATACTCACGTGTCCGGCCTATGCGGGAATCGTTGTCCATAGCGGAGTTTCCACTACCGCTGAAGGGCGACCATGACCGCAACCCGGAACGGCCGGTTCAAGCGCGCAGCACTGCGCGCCGTGACCGTCGCCGGGTTCGCAGCGGCCGCCTGGTTCGCGGGAACTGCTGCCGCGCACGCCGCTGAGCAGCCGGAAACCCAGTCCGATCCCGCGGCGGCTTTCGGTGAAGCCCACGCCGTCGGCGGGTCTGCCGATCAGGCACTGGACACCGGCGAGGACCGCCTCGCGCCGGACCTGGTCACCACGTTGCTCCGGGTCGCACCGGAACTCGACGTCCAGCACGTGGTGACCGGCGTCGACGCGGTCCTCGCCGTGCCCGGCAATCTGTTGTCCCGGCCGGCTCCGGACGATCCCGATGATCCCGCCGCGCCGATCGATCCTCGCGAGCAGCATCCGCGTCCGCATCCGGGTCCGTCCGCCCTCTGCGGCGAGCACGACCCACTGCTCGCGCTGGTGCGCCAGGTGATCCAGCCGGCCCGTCGCACGCTCACGGCTGCGGTCGGTCCGGCGCTGAGCGCCATCCCCGTGGGTGTGCTTCCGGCTCACAAGTCCACAGTGGTACGCACAACGCCGCTCGCCCGCCAGGGCAACATCGCCGTCCACGTTCCCAGCGGCGGCGACGGCTCTCGGCGTACCAGTGATCTCGGTGATTGCGCGCCGAGCACGACGCCCGCGGGCGGTTCCCACGGTGGAACCGGCGCGCCGTCCGCGACCTTGGCGGCAGTGGCCGTCTTGATCGCACCGCTGGCCCGAGCCTTGCGCCGGGCGGCGGACAGTGCCCTGCGGCGGGCCGATTCGCCGCGTCCCACCAGCTCGCCCGACTGAACGAGAGCTACCGCGCGCCGCCGAGCGCGCCCTCGATCCCCAGGTACGCGGCAGCAGTTTCCGCGCGCCTGCGGCGGGTCCGGTGTCTGCGTCCGGACCAGCGATCACGGCACAACACGCACATCACTGCACTCGCGGACCCCCCGGTCTGCAACACCCGAAAGGCAATGAACCATGAACTCGTGGGCTCGTAAGTCCCTGAAGGCCGGCGCGATCTCGGCCGGTTTCCTGCTGGCCGGCGCGTCCGCCGCGCACGCCAGTGATCTGACCACGTCGAACAACGTCGGCATCGGCAACGGTACGCAGGTGGACGCGCACATCCAGGCGCCGATCAACGTCTGCGGCAACGCGATCTCGGTGCTGGGCGGCGCGTCGGCGGGCTGCGTCGGCGGCGCGTGGGCGACCCACCCCGGTGAGCTGGGCAACCTGGTGAGCAGCGACAACTTCGGACTGCTCAACGGGACGCAGCTGCGGGCGCTGTTGCAGGCCCCGATCGACGCGTGTGGCAACGCGATCGGCGTCGGTGGTTCCGCCACCGCCTGGTGCGTCGGCGGTTCGTCGGCCAAGGTGGAGTCGGCGGCGCTGGAGTCGGCCCGGACCGAAGGCGCGACCCTGACCAGTACGCAGAACGTCGGCCTCCTCAACGGAACGCAGGTGCTGGCCCCGATCCAGATCCCGATCGACGTGTGCGGCAACGCGATCGGCGTCCTCGGCGGGGCGACCGCTGGATGCGTGGGCGGCTCGCACGCCTCGCTCGACGCGGAGAGCCTGCCGGACGCCTGGACCGGGCTCAACTTCGGCATCGGCAACGGCACCCAGCTGATGCCGCTGATCCAGATCCCGATCGACATCTGCGGCAACGCCATCGCCGTCCTGGGCAGCGCGACCGCGTCCTGCCACGGCGGCGCGGACGCCGTGATCGGCGACGGCCCGAGCGGGCACGGCCCCGACACCTATGTGAAGGACAAGCCGGCCCACCACAACACCAAGAACACCAAGAAGAAGCACGTCAAGGGCGGCAAGAAGACCGAGGGCCTGCCGCTGGTCGGCGACCTCGTCGGCACCCTGACCGGCCTGACCGGCAACCTCACCGGCTCGGATGCGCGTACGCTGCCCGCTCCGGCGGCCAAGCACGGCAAGGGCGGCTACGGTGACGGCGGTTCGTGCGCGAACCTGACCAGCGCCATGAACGCCGGTGTCCTCAATGGGACCCAGGTTCTCCTGCCCGTCCAGGCACCGATCGACATCTCCGGCAACGCTGTGGCCGTGGGCGGCAGCTCCACCGCGTACAGCACCGGCGGTGCGACCGCGACTCTGACCTGCTAATCAGCAGGAATCTGTACCCGCTCGTTCCGCGTATGCGGACGGCGTCCACATAGAACCGGGGCCGGGCGAACTCTCGCCCGGGCCCCGGCCATCCGCGTCACTCGGCGGGCTTGCCCTTGATCGCCTTGCGCGCCATGGGCTTCGTCTCGCCGTTCGGCGTCGTCTCAGCCGGCACGCCACCGAGCTTGGACAGCAGGCCGGCCAGGTCGATGCCGGTCAGATCGGTGCCGAGCTGCAGACCCTGGGCGACGTTGGAGGCGACCGATTTCGTCAGCGAGCTGGCGCCGTCGGTGGAGATCACGGTCATCTTGTCGATGGAACGCATCGGGTCGCTGGCCGCCGCAACGACCTCCGGCAGCACCTTGACGAGGAGGTCGAGGACCGCCGCCTCGCCGTACTGCTGGAACGCCTCGGCCTTGAGCCGCATGGCCTCCGCCTCGGCCTGTCCCTTCGCCAGGATCGCAGCCGCCTCGGCCGTGCCCTCGCGTTCGGTGGCCTCCGCGATCGCGGTACGCCGCCGCTGCTCGGACTCACCTTCCTTGGCGCCTTCGATCGCGTTCGCCTCGGCCAGCGCGGCCCGGCGGGCGCGCTCGCCCTCACCGGTCAGACGAGCCTGTTCGGCCCCGGCCTGCGCCGCCGCGATCGTGGTCTGCCGGGCGGCGTCGGCTGCGAGAACCTGGGCGTTGCGGGCCGCCTCGGCCTCCTGCTCGACCTTGTACCGCGCCGCGTCGGCCGGCTTGCGTACCTCGGTGTCGAGCTGGCGCTGCTTGAGCTCGGCGTTGCGCTCGGCCACCTTCTGCTGCTCGGCGAGGATCACCTGCTCGCGTTCGGCCTGGGCGAGCGGACCGGCCGCGGCCGACTTCGCCTTCGCGGCGTCGATCTCGGCCTGAATCCCGGCCTTCTTGAGTTCCAGGTTCCGCTGCGCCTCGGCGATCGCCTCCTCGGCGAGCAGCCGAGCCTGTTCGGCCGACTGACGGGCCTGCGCCTCGGCGATCGAGGCGTCCTTGAGGACGCGAGCCGCCTCGGGCCGGCCGAGGTCCTGCAGGTAGTTGCCGTCGGCGATGATGTCCTGCAGCTGGAAGGTGTCGAGGACGAGGCCCTGGTTGGTCATCGAGTGCTCGGCCTCCTCCGCGACGGCCGAGGCGAACGCGGCCCGGTCGCGGATGATCTCCTCGACGGTGAGCCGGCCGACGATCGACCGCAGCGCGCCGGCGAGGACCTCGCGGGCGAAGCCGTCGATCGCCTGCTGCTGGTGGAGGAAACGCTGGGCGGCGGCGCGGATCGCGTCCTCGGTTCCGCCCACCTTCACCACGGCGATGCCCTGGAGGTTGGCCCGGATGCCCTGCTTGCTGACCGCCCCGGAGACCTCGACGTGGATGCCCCGGCTGGACAGGTCCATGATCTGGAGCTTCTGGACGACCGGCAGGACGAAGACCGAGGCGCCCATGACGACCTTCTGGCCGGACAGGTCGGTCGAGCGGGTGCCGTCGGCCGCCTCGACCCGGCGCCCCTTGCGGCCGGTGACGATGAAGGCCTCGTTCGAGCCGGCCACCTTGATCCGCGAGAGCACGAAGAACAGCAGGACGATGACGAAGACGACGCCACCGGCGATGGGTAGGAGGAGGGGGAGCATCAGTTCCTTTCTTGACCAATGAGGCGGACTTTGACACTGGTGTCGCTGGGGGCCTCGACCACCAGGACGAACCGGCCCGCCGGGATGGGGTCGTCGGCGAGGGCGTTGAGCTTGACCTGCTGGCCACCGATGCGTACGCGGACCTCGCCGTAGCCCCCGGCCCGGATCTCGGTCACGACCAGACCCGACCGGCCGACCAGGTCGGTGCGGTTCGGGGTGGCATCGGTGGGCATGTTCCGGGCTCGGCCGGTGAGCAGCCACGCCAGGTACGCGACCGGCACCGCCCCGATCGCGCCGATGATAGCGAGCAGGGCGAGCGGCAGGTCGACCCCGGGCAGGGCGCTGACGAAGGCGGCCGTGAACCCGAAGCCGGCCAGGACGGCGGCGACGACCTCGGTGGACAGCACCGTGTCGGCCCCGTCGAAGTCGAACAGTTCGCCACCCAGCATCGCCAGGGCGAGCAGGCCCAGCCCGATCGCACCGACGATGATGAAGAGGACCGTCGTCCAACCCATGGCCGTCAAGGTAGGGAATCCCCGCAAGTGCCGAGGTGGTAGCCTAACGTTCGTTCAGGTGAACGCTCGTTAGGGAGGCCGCGTGAGCTGGGATGAGGTCAAGGAGCGGATCGACGCCGGTGGGGCGGCCCGCTACCACGAGGCCAACGCCAAGCGCGGGAAGCTGTTCGCCCGGGAGCGGATCGCCCGGCTCGTCGACGCGGAGTCGTTCGTCGAGGACGGGGCGTACGCCAACGCACTGGCTGACGGGCTGCCCGCCGACGGCGTGGTGACCGGTTCGGCGACCATCGACGGCCGCCCCGTCTGCCTGATGGCCAACGACTCCACCGTCAAGGCCGGCAGCTGGGGCGCGCGTACGGTCGAGAAGATCATCCGGATCATCGAGCGCGCCTATCAGACCGGCGTCCCGATGGTGTACCTCGTGGACTCGGCCGGCGCCCGGATCACCGACCAGGTAGACCTGTTCCCGGGTCGGCGCGGCGCGGGCAAGATCTTCCACACCCAAGTACGCGCCTCGGGCTCGATTCCGCAGGTCTGCGCCCTGTTCGGGCCGTCGGCCGCCGGTGGGGCGTACATCCCCGCGTTCTGTGACGTCGTCGCCATGGTGGACGGCAACGCCTCGATGTATCTCGGCTCGGACCGGATGGTCGAGATGGTCACCGGCGAGAAGACGACGCTGGAGGACATGGGCGGCGCCAAGGTCCACACCGAAGTCTCCGGCGTCGGCCACTTCCTATGCAAGGACGAGGACGCCGCCCTGGAAGTCGTGCGGGGTTACCTCTCTTATCTGCCGTCCAATTGGACGGCAGAGCCGCCCGCGAGCGAGCCGAAGGCGGCGCGCGGCGGGATCGCTGCCCTGATCCCGGAGAGCGAGCGCCGGGCCTTCGACATGCGCCAGGTGGTCAAGCGCCTCGTGGACGAGGGCAGCTTCCTGGAGATCCAGGAGAAGTGGGCCCGGGAGCTGACGATCGGATTCGCCCGGCTCGACGGCCAGGTGGTCGGCATCGTCGCGAACAACTCGCTGCACAAGGGCGGGGTGTTGTTCGTGGACTCGGCCGACAAGGCGACCCGCTTCGTGCAGCTCTGCGACGCGTTCAACGTTCCGCTCATCTTCCTGGCAGACGTGCCTGGGTTCATGGTCGGCTCCGCCGTCGAGCGGCAGGGCATCATCCGGCACGGCGCGAAGATGATCAGTGCCATTAGTGAGGCGACCGTGCCGAAGTTCTGCGTCGTCGTGCGCAAGGCGTACGGGGCGGGGTTGTACGCCATGGCCGGGCCCGGCTTCGATCCGGACGCCACGATCGCGTTGCCCACCGCCAAGATCGCGGTCATGGGCGCGGAGGCGGCCGTCAACGCGGTGTACGCGAACAAGATCGCCGCCATCGCCGACGAGACCGAACGGGCCGCCTTCGTCGAGGCCAAGCGGGCCGAGTACGAGGAGGACATCGACCTCCTGCGGTTGGCCAGCGAACTCGTCGTGGACACCGTCGTCGAGCCGGACGACCTGCGCGGCGAACTTGTTCGACGGCTAGCCGCCGCGCACGGCAAGGACCGCAGCTTCTCCCGACGCCGGCACGGCGTCACGCCCGTCTGATCTTCACCCGCCCGATTCAAGGGAGAGTCATGGACCACTTCGGACTCAGCGACGACCTCGCCGAGCTTCGGGAGACCGTCGCCGCCTTCGCCCGCGACAAGATCGCGCCGGTGATCGGTGACTTCTACGCCCGCCACGAGTTCCCCTACGAGATCGTCGCGCAGATGGGCTCGATGGGCCTGTTCGGCCTGGCCTTCCCCGAGGAGTTCGGCGGGATGGGCGGCGACTACCTGGCCCACTGCCTGGCCATCGAGGAGATCGCCCGGGTCGACTCGTCGGTCGCGATCACCTTGGAAGCGGCGATCTCGCTTGGCGCGATGCCGATCTTCAAGTGGGGCACCGAGGAGCAGAAGCAGCGGTGGCTGCCCGATCTGGTGGCCGGGCGGAAGCTGGCCGGGTTCGGGCTCACCGAACCGGGCGCGGGCTCCGACGCCGGTGGTACGCGTACCACGGCGAAGTTGAGCGACGACGGCCGCGAGTGGATCATCAACGGGACGAAGGCGTTCATCACGAACTCGGGCACCGAGATCACCGCTCTCGTGACCGTCACCGCGCTCACCGGGCCGGACGAGATCAGCACCATCGTCGTCCCGTCCGGTACGCCGGGCTTCACCGTCGCGCCCGGCTACGACAAGGTCGGCTGGTGCGCCTCGGACACCCATGAGCTGTCCTTCGACAACGTACGCGTACCCGTCGAGAACCTGCTCGGCGAGCGCGGCCGGGGATTCAAGCAGTTCCTCACGATCCTCGACGAGGGGCGGGTCGCCATCGCCGCATTGGCCACCGGGCTCGCCCAAGGCTGTGTGGACGAGTCCGTCGCGTACGCCCGCCAGCGCGAAGCGTTCGGCTCGCCGATCTCGGCGTACCAGTCGGTCTCCTTCATGATCGCGGAGATGGAGACGAGCGCGCAGACCGCGCGGCTGGCCTGGCGGGACGCGGCTCTGCGGCTGGTCGCCGGGCAGCCGATCCGCAACGCCGCCGCCATCGCGAAGCTGTACGCCGGCGACGCCGCGATGACCAATGCCCGGAAGGCGACCCAGATCCACGGCGGGTACGGGTTCATGAACGAGTTCCCCGTGGGCCGGTTCTACCGGGACGCGAAGATCCTGGAAGTCGGCGAGGGCACCTCGGAGATCCAGAAGATGGTGATCTCGCGCGAACTGGGTCTCAGCTGAGTCGGGTACCGGACATCCCGGCCGGTTGTGAGATGCTCTCATGCCGGGATGCGGATCTGGGCTGACTGGCTGGTGCGGGGGCGATGGCTGATCATCGCAGGGTGGGCGCTGCTCGCGATCGCGGGCGGTGCTCTCGGCGGGACCGTCTACGACCACGCGCAGACCGTCAACCAGCTCTCCGCCGACGCCGAGTCGCTGCGGGCCGAGGCCCGGCTGCAGCAGCTCAAGCCGGAGGGCGACACGATCTTCGCGATCGTCCCCGACGTCGATCCCTACGATCCCGCCCTGGTCGCCACGACGACCGAGGTCGCGCAGCAGCTCCGTGAGCTGCCCGGCGTGCAGGAGGTGGGCGACCTCTACACATCGCCCGGTGGACAGATCGGCCAGGGCAATCGCAGCACCCTCGTCCGCGTCACATTCCGCCCGGGGGCGTCTCCGGACGAGGTCGACGCCGCCGTCGCCGTGCTCCGGCGGCTGCCGAACGCGCTGGTGGGCGGCAAGCCGTTGGCTGAGCGCGCCTTCGCCGACCAGGCAGTCGCCGACGCCGCGCTCGGGGAGGGAGTGGCGCTCGCCGCGCTCGCGCTGCTACTCATCGTGGTGCTCCGCTGGGGCGCGGTCGCACCGCTGGCCGCGGCGGCAGCGGCGATCACGACCACCCTGCTCGGCCTGGCCGGGCTGGCCCTGCTGACGCCGATCAGCGAGTACACCGTCAACGTCGTGACCCTCCTAGGCCTGGGACTCGCGGTCGACTACTCGATCCTGCTGCTCTGGCGGTATCGGGAGGAGTCCGACCTGGTCGCGGCGCTGCGTACGGCGGGGAGAGCAGTGCTCGTGTCTGGTGGAGTGGTCGCGGCCGCCCTCGCCGGCCTCGCCGTCTTCGGCGAACCCCTGCTCGCCGCCATGGCGCTCGGCGGGCTGCTCGTGACCGTCGTCGCCACGGCTGCTTCGCTCACGCTCACTCCGGCGTTGCTGGTAGTCCTATCGGGGTTGATCTTGAATGGAAAACGTCGCCCGAGCGACGCCAACGGTTCAAGGTCAACGCTGCAACGGCTCGCGGCCGTTGCGCAGAAGGGTCCAGAGGCGGTCGCCTTCGCCACGATCGTGCTCCTGCTGATTCTGACTCTCCCGTTCGTCGCCGCCGCGCTATGGAACACCGACGCGCGAGGCTTGCCGAGCGGCGCGGAAGCGCGGCAGGCGTACGAGCTCTATCAGCGGGACTTCCAGCGGGGGCGGGCCGACGCGGTGACCGTCGTCGTGGACACCGGCAGCGGCGGTGCGGTCATGCGGGACTACCTCGACCGGCTCAACCGGCTGCCGGGGGTCGGCCAACTCCAGGTCCGGCTGGAGACGCCGGCCGACGCGACCGTCATCGACTTGACTCCGGCGAGTCCGGGCCAGGCCGCGACGGTCGTCCGAGCCGCCCGCGGCCTCGAAGCGCCGGCGAAAACCCTGGTCGGCGGACCCGCCGCCGAATTAGTGGATTACCAGGATTCGGTTACCAGCCATTTTCCAGTGGTGCTGATAGTGCTGTTGGCGGCAGCCGGAGCACTGCTCTTCGCGCTGACCCGGTCGCTCGTGATCCCGGTCAAGGCGGTTCTGCTCACCCTGCTGACCTTGGGGGCGTCGCTCGGCGTACTCGCCGCCGTCTTCGGGGGCCGCCTCGACGCCACCACCCCGGTGCTGCTCTTCGTCTTCATCTTCGCGCTGACGACCGACTACGAGGTCTTCCTGCTGGCCCGGATCACCGAGGAACACCGGAACGGGCAGTCGACCGAGGAAGCCGTCCGGCGGGGCATCGCGCGTACCGGGCCGGTCGTGACGCTGGCCGGGCTCAGTCTCATCCTCGTCTTCCTCGGCTTCGTCCTCGGCGGCCTGACCCCGGTACGCGAAATCGGAGTCGGCATGGCGGTGGCCATCGCCCTGGACGTGACCGTCGTCCGGGGTCTGCTGTTGCCGGCCGCGATGAGCCTGCTCGGCCGCTGGAATTGGTGGCCGGGAGAGAAGCTGAATCGGCGGCCCGGGGAGAAGACGGAACATGGTCAGAAGATCACGAGCCGATAACTTAGCCGGACACGGCGGCACGTTTGTGTCGGAAACACGCATGCAACCTGGTCAAACGCCCGACACGAGCTGCCGTCGACGACCTTGGCTGGCTAGTCTTCGAGGCCGTGGAGCCCGAAGCCGAGACGCCCAATCCGTCCATGAAGGACGGATTCGCAGCGCTGCTCCGGCGACACCGGCTCGCGGCCGGGCTGACCCAGGCCGAGCTCGCCGAGGCGGCTGAGGTCGGGGTGCGTACCGTGCGGGATCTCGAAACCGGCCGCAGCGTACGCCCGCAGCGGTCCACGGTCGAACTGCTCGGTGCGGCATTGGGACTTCAGGCCCGGGAGCTGGCCGTCTTCGTGGCGCTCGCCCGAGGCCGTACCGCCGCCACCTTGGAGAAGGCAACCGCCCTGGAGAAGCCCCGGGCGCTGCCGAACGCGGGCGAGCTGATCGGGCGGGATCGGGATCTCGCCGCGCTCATCGAGCACCTGCGGACGACGCCGGGCGTGACGACGCTGGTCGGGCTGGCCGGGTCGGGCAAGACCGTGCTGGCGTTGACCGCCTCGGCCCAGCTCCGGGAGGAGTTGCCTGGCGGTGCGGTCGGCATCAAGGTCTCGCCGGACGAGGGGGAGTCCGGCGTCCTGGACAGCATCTGCGCGGTCACCGGCGTCGGGCATCCGGACGGGTTGGCCGAGGCGTTCCGCCACCCGACGTTGTTGCTGGTCGACGCGGTGGACCGAGCCCGGCCCGCCGTCGCGGCCGCCGTCGGCCGGCTCGTCGTGATCGCCCCGGAGCTGCGCGTCGTCGCCACCGCCCGGGGACCGATCGGGTTGCCCGGCGAACGGGTCTGGCCGGTGGCTCCGTTGCCGGTGCCCCCGGCCGGCACGCGTACGCTCGCCGAAGCTCGCAAGCATCCGGCGAGTGCCCTCTTCCTGGAGCGCTGGGCCCGGCACCGGGGCGACCCTCCGCCCGAGTCCGAAGTCGTGGCCATCACCGAGCTCGTACGCCGCCTGAGCGGTCTCCCGCTGGCGATCGAACTCGCGGCGGCCCGGGGACGGCTGCTGGATCCGAGCGAGATGCTGGCCCGGTTCGGGCAGGACAACGCGGTCGTCGACGCAGCCGAGGCGGTGCGGTCGGCCGTCGTGGCAAGCTATCGCCTGCTGACCCCGGCGCACCGGCAAGCGCTGCGTTATCTGTCTACTTTCACCCATCG
This sequence comes from Hamadaea sp., assembly GCF_013362815.1. GTDB lineage: Bacteria > Actinomycetota > Actinomycetes > Mycobacteriales > Micromonosporaceae > Hamadaea. The sequence goes on from NZ_JABFVK010000066.1 coordinate 15,644, forward strand.
CTGGTCGATCGAGCTGGCCGAGGAACTCCTCGCCGAAACCGACGTCGACGTCGTCGAGCTGCTGGACCGGCTGACCGATCTGGGCCTGGTGACCGTACGCGGTCAGGGAGCGGTCCGGTTCGTCGTGCTCGAATCGGTCCGGGAGTACGCCCTCGAACAAGCTCGCCGGGGAGGCGCTCGCGCCGAGACGCCAGGAGTGCAGTCAGTAGCTGGGGAGCTCACCGAGGCCCGACGGCGGCACGCCATCGTCTTCGCCCGGTTCGCCGCGCGTACCGCCCCGATGTTCAGCGGTGCGCAGCACGGTGCGGCGATCGCCCGCCTCGACGACGTGGCGGGCAACCTGTGGTCCGCCCTCGCCCATGCGGCCGACGACGATCCGGAGACCGCGTTGTGCCTGGCCGCGAAGCTGCCGCGCTGGTGGCGTTTCCGGGGCCGGGACGTCGCCGGTCGCCGGTGGCTGCGGCGGCTCCTGGACGACGAGCGCACCGCCGACGCCGACCCGTCCGTACGCGCCTGGGCCCTGGTGGGCCTGGCTCAGCTGGCCAACGAACACGGAGCGGGTGCGGAGGAGATCGACTCCGCGCGGGCTGCAGTCCGCATCTTCGCCGAGCGCTCCGACGTCACCGGGGAGCTGGCCGCGCGTACGGTGCTCTTCGCGTTGTGCATGGGCAGCGGTGATTTCGACGAGGCCCGCGAGCAGAGTCTCGAGGCGCTCATCCTGGCCAGCCACACCGGCCGCGCCCGCGACATGGCGGTCGCCCAGTCCAATCTGACCTGGCACGACATCCGCGCCGGCGATCTCGTGGGGGCTCAGCGGCGGCTGGCCGAGGTCGATCGGCTCACCGCGCGTACCGGGGACTTCCGGCTGCGCGTGCTGGCCCGGGGCAATCTCGCCGAGGTCCTGCGGCTCAGCGGCCGGCTCGCCGAGTCCGTCGTGGTCGGCACCCAGGCCCTCGACCTGCTCGCGGAGGTCGGCGACCCCAGCCACCGCCGCCGCGTCCTCACCACCATCGCGCTCGCGCACGCCGAAAACGGGGACGTGGCCGAGGCCGAGCGGATCCTCGCCGAACTGCGGGCCACCGCGCCGCCCGAGACCGAAGATCCGGCCTGTGCGGTGGTCGAGGCCGCGATCGCGCTCGCCCGTGGTCATCGCAGGCTTGCCAGCAGCTGGTACGCCGCCGCAGCGGACGCCTATGAGGGCGGCCACGACCTGCGCGACGTGGTGCAGGCTCTCGTCGGGCTGGTGGCCGCCTCCGACGATCCGGCCGAGCGGCAGCGCGCCCGCGACCGAGTCGACGCCCTGGTCAAGACGACCGGCTTCACCTTGACCGCGCGGGAACGCGCGCTGCTCGGCTGACCCCGGCTGACTCAGCTGGCCGAGACGCTCGGCTCGGGACTGGTCGAGGGCTCCTCCGTCGGCGGCGCGGTCGACACGATGAGGCGGATGTTCTCCCCGGGCGCGACGAGGGTGCCACCCACCGGAACGGTCGTGATGACGGTGCCCGGCGAGCTTCCGGGATCCTCCTGGTAGGTCACCGAGTAGGTGAGTCCGAGCTGGTCCAGCCGGGACTTCGCCGAGCTCTCGGGCTGCCCGGCCAGGTTCGGCACCTCGATCTGGGTGGTCGGGCCCACGGTGGCCGAGGTCGCCGACGGGCTCGGCTCGGTCGGCGACAGCGACGGACTCGGAGCGGCGGTCGTGACGACCGGGCCCGGCGTGGTCGGCGTGGGCTCGGGCTCGTCCGAACGCCGCAGCAGCAGCACGATCGTGACGATGACCGCCAGCGCGACGAGCACCGCCACGACGCCGATGAGGATGGGCAGCCACCAGTTCCGGCTCGGCTCCTCGACGTCGCTCCACTCCTCCGGAGGCACCGCGTCCCGGACGGCGTCCGGGCGTACCTCGGCTCGCCCGGTCCAGTGCCCGCCCGGAGTCACCTGTGTGGCGTCGGCGTCGATCGGCGGCAGGATCTCGGTCGGGATCGCCTCGGTCGGGGCGTCGTCGGCCCCCGGCAGCGCCTGTGTGGCGTCCGGCTGGATCGGCCGGGTCGCGTCCGGCTCGATCGGCTGAGCGGGCTCGGCGGGCTCGTCCGCGGGATTTGGCGATCTCTCCGACATGTGCCCGTCCTACCATGATTGCCGTACGCCCGCCCACGCGGCGCGCTGACCGCTACGGACTCGGGCTAGTGGTGGCGGACTCCCCGCAGGTGATCTCGACGTGGTCGTTCCACCGGGCCGTTCCGCCCTGGTCAGGGTCGGGCGACTGGCTGAGGACCACCCCGGTCTGCCCCGACATGTAGGTGGGCAACAGGCCCTTGTCGCCCAGCGGAACCCGGGCGTCCCGGCAGGCGAGCCCGACGACCTTCGGCAACTCGGTGGGGGGCGCCTCACCGGCGACGTAGACCTTGATCGTGACGCCGGCCCGAATCCTTGAGCCGGCGGACGGCGACGTCCGGGTCACCAGCCCGGCTTGACCGGACTCGCCGAAGATGAGGAGCACTCCCAGCTTCGCGGCGCGCAACTGCGCGAAGTACTCCCGGAAGTCCCGGCCGCTGCCGTCGGGCAGCAGTCCAGAAGGTGCGGGCGTCGTGGACGTGGCCGACACCACCGGAGTGGGAGAGAACGACGGCGACTCCGCAGCCGACGGCGACGAGTCGGCCGACGATGACGTGGCCACCGAGGCCGATGTGGACGGCGAGGCCGACGGATTGCTGTTCGCGAGCAGATAACCGCCGGTGGCCCCGACGATCGCGAGCACCGCGACGGAGGTCGCGATGGCGGCGATCATGGCCGGGCTGATGCCCTGGCGCGGGGGTTCGGCGTCCACTCTGGTCGCCCACGGGTCGGTCATCGTCGCGTACTCCTGTTCTCACCGGCAGCGGCTCACAGTGTGCAACCCGAGGGCGACACCAGGCCCGTGCGCAGGCCTAACTGACACCAAGTTGACACATGTCGCGGCGGTACGGAGTCAGCGATAGTCTGCCCCCCACTGATACCTCGCGGGAGGACGAGACGATGTCCGCACGAGGCTGGACCGGATCGGTCGCCGTCGCGGCCGGGATGGCGGCCGGAATCGGCGCCGCGCAACTCGGAGTCGGCTACGGCTTGGGAATCATCGGGTGGCTCGGCGACACCGCCGGATGGGCGGCTGCGCTCGCCTGGACCGTCTGGGTCGCCGCACTGTCCGTCGCCGGGGCCGCACTCACCGCCTATCGGCGTACCACCACTGTGGACACGACGCCGTGGGCCCGCGGTCTGTGGCGGGCCTCGGTCGCCTGCGCCGCAGCTCTCGGCGGGCTGGCCGTCGTCCCGCTGACCGCGTTGCCGGCCCGAGAGGTCTCCACCGCAGTGACTTTCGCGCCGGCCTGGGTCGTCGGCTGGTACGCGGCCGCGGGCGCGCTGATCGGCCTGGTGCTGGCGATCGTGGTGCTGTCCGTCCGAGCGGCGGCCGCGAACCTGATCGCCACGGCGTCCTGGTGGTGGCTCGTGGCCGTGCTGGCGGTGGTCGACGCCGTCGCGGGTGGCCGGGGCCTGGTCCCGACGCAGCTCGGGGTCTGGCGGTTCACTCAGGTCGAGTCGGTGAGCGACGTCGAGGCGGTGGCCCTGGATCTGCCCGGCAGCGGCTGGTGGCAGTCGATCTACTTGCCGGGCGCGATCCTCATGCTCGGCGCGACCTTTCTGATCGGCCTGCTCGCCGCGTGGCCGGCTGGGCGGCGGGGCGACTCGCGGGCGGCCGTGGCGCTGTCCGGTGTGGTGGGCCCGGTGCTGCTGGCTGCGGCCTCGGTGCTTGCCGCGCCCCGGCTGGCCGGCGCACCGGCCGAACAGGTCTCCGCCCTCCTGATCGCGCCGTACGCTGTCATCGCGGGCCTGGCGGGTTCGGTGCTGGCCGCCGTACTGACGGCGGCTCGACCGGCGACTTCGACTTCGGCCGAACCCGCGGCGTCGGCTCCGACCGCCCCGGGTGCGCCCCTGGTCGAGCCCGCGACCGGGCAGATCTACACGCCCAAGCTGAAGCCGGTGGAAGAAGGCGAGAAGCCGGCCGAGGAGCCGGCGTCACCGGCGATTCCCACTCCGCGGAACAAGCGTCGCCCCCGTCCCGCGACGGGCCGGGCGACGGTGGCGGAAAAGCCGGAGAAATCTGCGAAGCCGGAGGAGCCGAGCGCCTGAGGTGCCGGATGTGGCGCTGGGTATTTGGCGCGAGCAGGGCCCCCGAACGTGTCCCGTTCCCCCGCTCGCGCCAAACGACACGGCATGAGATCGCTACGCCGGTCGCCCTGGTGTCCGACGAGCAACCGTCATGCCGACCCCCCCAGGGTGGGTCGCCCCCGTGCGACCGGATCTGCGGCAAACGCTACCAACGCCGCGCTCGATGATCTGTCCATTTTGTTGGGATATCGCGGGGTCCGCTCGCTGTGACAGCGGGTTCTGCCGCCACTTCTGCCTGTCAAAAGCGAGGGGAAATCTGGCAATGGTCCTAGCGTCCGATACCACCCTGTTGGGAACCCCTTAGGCTGGAAGCTCATTGCAACGACTCGGTTACCCACAGCTGCAGACCGAGAGCCGGGGAGGGCATATGGGCAAGGACGTCTCGGACGGGACGTTCACGAGCGCGGATCGAATGCGGTACCGGCAGAAGGTCCGACGATGTCTCGACACCTTCGCTCTGATGCTGGACGACTTCGCGTTCGACGCCGACGCTCCGACGACGGGCCTCGAGATCGAGATCAACCTCGTCGACGGCCGCCACGAACCGGCGATGCGCAATCTCGGCATCCTCGAAGACCTGGCCGATCCCACCTTCCAGCCCGAGCTCGGCCAGTTCAACCTCGAACTCAACGTGCCGCCACAGCTGATCGGCGGGGACGGGCTGGCCCAGTACGAGAAGCGGCTGCTGGAGACACTGGCTCGCACCGACGCGAAGGCGGCTGGGCACGACGCCAGCCTGGTGCTCATCGGCATCCTGCCGACGCTGACAGCCGAGCACGCGATTCTCGACAACCTCTCCACCAATCCGCGCTATCGCGTACTCAACGAGCAGATTCTCAACGCCCGGGGCGAGCACATCACGCTGGACATCCGGGGCGTCGACCACCTGAAGATCGACACGGAGTCGATCGCGCCCGAGGCGGCGTGCACCAGTCTCCAGTTTCATCTGCAGGTCTCCCCGGAGAAGTTCGCGAACTACTGGAACGCCGCGCAGTCGATCGTCGCCTTCCAATTGGCGGCCGGAGCCAACTCGCCGTACCTGTTCGGCCACCAGCTGTGGCACGAGACCCGGATCGCGTTGTTCAAGCAGGCCACCGACACGCGTCCGGACGAGCTGCGGGCGCAGGGCGTACGCCCCCGGGTGTGGTTCGGGGAGCGCTGGATCACCTCGATCTTCGACCTCTTCGAGGAGAACGTCCGCTACTTCCCGCCGCTGCTGCCGATCTGCGACGACGAGGACCCGCTGGAGATCCTGCGATCCGGCGGCGTACCGCGGCTGGGCGAACTGCGCCTGCACAACGGCACCATCTACCGCTGGAACCGGCCGGTCTACGACATCATGAACGGCCGGCCTCACCTGCGGGTGGAGAACCGAGTGATGCCGGCCGGGCCGACCATCGTGGACATGATGGCCAACGCGGCGCTCTACTACGGCCTCGTCCGCTACCACGCCGAGCAGGATCGTCCCATTTGGACGCAACTCAGCTTCAGCGCCGCCGAGGACAACTTCCATGCGGCCGCCCGGCGGGGCATCGCGGCTCCCGTGTTCTGGCCCGGCGTCGGCGAAGTACGCGCCACCGACCTTCTGCTGGACGTCATGCTCGCCAACGCGGCCGAAGGACTCGACGGTTTCGGGGTGGACGCCGCGGTCAGTAACCATCTGCTGGGCATCATCGAGCAGCGGTGCCTCAGCGGGCGTACCGGGGCGACGTGGCAGGTCGACACCGTCCGGGCGGCCGAACGGCGTGGGTCGGACCGGCCGGAAGCGTTGCGGCACATGCTCGCCCAGTACGCCGAGCTGTCCAGATCGAACGCACCGGTGCACACCTGGCCGGTCGAGTAGCGCCGATCGGACCTAGGCGCGGCATCGCGGCAACTCCATAGTCCACTGTGTGCATCTCGGGGACATGAAGCCACGCCTTCGGCACGAAGCCTTCGTGCTGTCGACGATCATCGGAGTCGCCTCGCTGTTCTCCACGCTCGCCGTGGCCCATCCCGCCCCGCCGCGGGCCGCCGCGTCCTCGACGCCGTCTGCGGTGCCACCCACCATCGGCACGACGCTGACCCGCCCGGCGGTGGCCGCTCCGGCGAACCCGGCGGAGTCCGCCTGGCAACCGCGCCGGTTCACCGTGGTCGGCACCGGCGACGTCCTGCTGCATCAGGGACTCTGGGCCCAGGCGCGGTCGGACGGGCACGGCCACGGACTTGACTTCCGGCCCTTGTTCGCGGGGATCAAGCCGGTGATCGCCGGGGCCGACCTCGCCGTCTGCCACCTGGAGACCCCGTTGGGCCGACCGGGCGGTCCGTTCACCGGGTTTCCCGTGTTCCAGGTTCCGCCCCAGGTGGTGCCGGCGCTCAAGGACGCCGGGTTCGACACCTGCTCGACCGCGTCCAACCACAGCCTGGACGCGGGGCTCGACGGCATCCGGCGTACGCTCGACGCCCTCGACGCGGCCGGGCTGGCGCACGCCGGAACCGCCCGAACGGCGAAGGAGCACTCGGCGACGACCATGCTCACCGTCGCCGGCGTACGCGTCGCGCAGCTCTCCTACGCCTTCGGGTTCAACGGCATCACTCGGCCGAAAGGCAAGGAGTGGGCGGCCAACCTCATCAAGCCCGCTGTCATCCTCGCCGACGCGCGTACCGCCAAGCAGCGAGGCGCCGAGGTCGTCATCGTGTCCCTGCACTGGGGTACGGAGTACCAGCACGCCGCGACCGCGCAGCAGGCCTCCATCGCACGTACGCTCCTGGCCTCGCCCGACATCGACCTGATCCTCGGCCACCACGCCCACGTCGTGCAGCCGTTCGAGCAGATCGGCGGTGAATGGGTGGCCTACGGGCACGGCAACCTCGTCAGCACCCAGAGCTTCTCGGCGGACACTCACGACGGAGTGATCTCCCGCTTCACCTTCGCCGAGACGGAGCCGGGCCGGTTCCGCATCGTCACCGCCGAGGCGCTGCCCGTCTACATGCGGCTCGGCTCGGGGCCTTCGCGCGTTCTGCTCGTCTCGTCGTGCGTACGCGGAAAGGGTCCACTCGCGGTGGAGTGCGCAGCCAGCGGTCGGCGTACGGCGAAGGTGATCCGGTCCCGGGGAGCCGCCGTCACCGTCACCTGACGAGACCCCGCAGGTGGGTCGTTCACCTGCGGGGTCTGCCGGGCTGACCTAGAGGTCGAACTCCCCGTCCTTCGTCCCGGCGACGAAGGCATCCCACTCGCCGGGGGTGAAGACCAGGGTGCCGCCGTCGCGGTTCTTGGAGTCGCGCACGGCGATGGCGCCTCCGACGAACGCGACTTCGACACAGTTGTCGCAGCTGGGACTACTACGGGTGCTCTTGCGCCAGACCGCATTGCTCAGGTCGACGCGAAACCCCTTTGTCTCGATCTCCACAATGGCTCCTCTACTAGCTGCTGAATCCTCTCGGCGGACTGCTCCGGTCCGAGCGCCGCCGTATGGATGTGCTCGAAGAGATTCTTGTACCTCTCCAGCTCGTCCCGTTTGTCGATGAAGAGGCCTCCGGTGGCGTTCTCCGCGAAGACCACGGAGCGGTCACCTGGTTCGCGGAAGTCGAGGATGGCGAAAGTCCCATCCATTCCCGCGTGTGAACCGATTTCAAACGGAAGCAGCTGAAGTGTCACGTTAGGCCGGTTGCCGGCGACGACCAACTGCCGCAACTGGTCGCACATGACCTCGTCGCCTCCGACTGGCCGGCTCACGGCGGCCTCGTCGAGCACAACCCATAGGTGGAAGGAGTCTTCCTGGTCCAGCAACGATTGACGCTGCATCCGGACACGCACCCGGGAGGAGATTTCTTCGTCACTCCGGCCGGGCAGGATGCCCATGGTGGCCCGCGCGTACGCCTCCGTCTGGAGCAGACCCGGGACCAGCTGCTGCTCATAGGTCCGGACGCGGACCGCTTCGGCCTCCAGGCCCACATAGGCGCTGGAAAGAACCTGACTGAAAGGGTGCCACCAAGCCTTCTGGCGGGCTTCCCGGGCGAGCTCGATCAACTCCTGGATCTCAGCCTCGGCGGCACCGTAGATGGTGAGTAGGTCCCGGACATCGCGGACATTCACCGACGTGTGGCCGGTCTCTATCCGGGAGATCTTTGACTGCGAGCACTCCAGTTGCTCGGCGACGTACTCCAATGAGTACCCCGCGCGCTCGCGACGATTACGCAGCTCAGCGCCCAAACGTCGTCTTCGGACGGTCGGGCTTTTACGGTCGATGGTCACGGCGCACCTCCGCGACGGGTACATAGTCGGCGTACGGTACGCCCTTGAGCAGGGACAACCTCCCCATTGTCCGGAGTCTGCCCGCTATGAAACCGCACTTCAAGTGTCCGAACGCGCACATAGGGTCCGACAAACCGACTACCCGATCATGAACGGACATCCGGTCATACCCAGCAGAGTGACAATCTTCACCGTGCAACTTGCATTGATCTTCCTGATGGTGCACAGTGAGTGGGAAATCGGGCACTCATCGTGATCAACACGACGTAACGTCTGGCGTGATCGTCACGCCTTGTGCCGTTTCGGCGCATGGCCGTTACTTCGTTAACGACTCAGATGAGGCGAACGACTCCCGGGAGGGCATCGTGACACCGAAGGCCGGCGACATCCTTCACGTCACCCGCGACGCGAGCGTCCAGTTCGCGACGCCCATCTTCTTCCGGGTCATCCGGGTGCACGACTGGCCGACTTACGACGGCTGGCTCTGGCTCGACGGCTACCAGCTCAACGCCGCAGGTGACGCCGTCGAACGCCGATCGATCTTCGTGCAGGGCAACGGATTGCGTCAGGTCCGCCAGAACCCGGCCGGCACCGGTGCCGGGATCGGCACCGGGCACCGCGCCCGCACGAACCTCCAGGATCGAACGGTGGCCGGAGCTCACGTCCGTCCGGCAGTGCGCCACGCGTCGGCGGTCGCGACCGGCTGAAGCGGCCCGCTCGGCGCAAGCCGTCCGATCGTCCGGTACGCCGGGCGGCCGGACGGCTTTACTCTTGCCGCTACTCAGCCGGAAGCGTCGGGGCTGATCGGCGTACCGCTGTCCGTCAGGCGAGTTCGCGCGGGATGATCTCGTCGAGCTGCGACCGGCGTCGTTTCGCGACCGCCTGCCGGGCCGCGGTCAGCCAATTCGGCGTACTCGTGGGAGAACCGATGCCGTATCGGAACCAGGCGGGCTGATCCGTCAGGCTCGCGTACCCCTCGATCAGCTCGTCGATGAGCTTGACCAGCTCGGACCGGGCGTTGCGGCCGGCGGCCAGCGTGACCTGGTGCTCGGCGAGATAACCGGCGCGCTTGGCGGTCGCCGAGCGCAACCGGGCGCGGACTTCCGCCGCCCGTCGACGTTGGACGGCCGCGATCACCGCGGTGGCGCGATCCCGCTTGAGCTGCCGAACAAGCGCGGCCCGATGCGACGGCCGTAGCCAGGACAGCGGGCTCGCCAGCGCGGTCTGGGCGGCGCGGATCTGCAGGTGGATGCGTTCCTCGAACGCGGTCGCCAGCGAGTACTGCCGTTCGGCCTCGGCGAGCCGGTCGGCGGGCGGTGGTTCGGGTGCGGCTGCGAAGACGCGATCAGCCTCGTCGACGAGCCGCCAGAGCCACGTCTCCTCGTCGCCCATCGCGTCCAGTTCGTCGCGTGTACGCCGTACCGGGCGGAGCGAGTCGGGTTCGCCGGTCCGCGCGGCCGGCACCGAGACGTGCCCCACGGTGGCGTCCACAGTGGTGACGGCATCGCAGCCGCAGTTTCGGCACTGGGCCGAAGTGTTACGTGGATCAGCCACGCCGACTCCCGCAGGGCAGTGAAAACGAGCACGGCCGTGCGTACAGGCGCGGGGAAACCGTCGCTTGGCCCATTCCGCCTCGTTGTATCAGAAAGTGGGGTCGCGATCTGTGGCGACCCGCCGCGTGACCAGCAGTTTTTTGCGGGTACGCCCGTCGGCTCGAGGAGTGTGACCGTGACGATAAGCCAGGAGAACGCCGGCGCCGCACCGACGCCCGAGCGCCTCATGGGCCAGCTTCCGGGTTTCCAGCTCACTCCGGCCGGACTGCCGCCGAACCAGGTGAACGGGATGGAACAGCCGTCGCCGACGCCGGGCCGGTGGACGCCGGCCGAGGCGGTCGATGTGGACGACGCCCGACCACTCGACAGCGGTGCGCCGATCGGGCTGGGCCTGGACGAGCCCGTCTTCCCACCGCCGAACTGGCTGGAAGAGACCGGGCTGGCCGATCACCCGCTGCTGCGCGGGCTGCTCATGGAACTGCCGCCGAAGGGTGCCGCGCCTTCACCGGAGTGGCTGAACCGCTGGTTCGAGGCGGCGCGGGCGATCCTCGAGCTGCTCTACGTCCGCGCGTAGTCGGCGCTAGACGGGGAACGTCGGGATGGGCTGCTCGGTCGGAGCGGGCGGAGTGGCCTTCCACAGCCCGATCCGCTGCGCGCTCAGCCGGGCGAGGTACTCCGGGTTGAGCAGCAGATAACGCCGCCACAGGCGCTTGGGCTCCAGTCCGAGCCGCCACAGCCACTCCAGGCCGTAGCGCTGCATCCACGACGGCGGCTTCCGCAGCTCGCCCGCGTGGTAGTCGAAGGCCGCCCCGACGGCGAGCAGCGGCATCGCCAGGTGCGGCCGCAACGCGTGGGCGAAGTTCTCCTGGCGTGGGCAGCCGAGGCCGACGAGGACGATCCGTGCGCCCGACGAGGTGATGCGTCCGGCGATTTGCTCGGCCTCGCCCGGCTCGACGGCCCGGAACTTCGAGGACTCGATCCCGGCGAACTTCAGCGCCGGAAACATCCCCTGTAACGCGGGGACCAGCCGGTCGAGCGTCGGTTGCGTCGAGCCGTACAGGTAGACCGGCAACCCGGCGGTGGCGGCCCGCTCCAAGACGCGCAACGTGAGCGTAGGCCCGTAGACACGGTCGCTCAGTCGCGCGCCGTGCAGCAGGTTGAGCGCCCATCGGACCGGCTGGCCGTCCGGCGTCACGAGGTCGAAGCTGTTGAGCCGGGCGCCCAAAGCGGGATCGTGTACGCCCTCCATCACGCCGTGCACGGCGAGTGCCGTGACCGCCATCGGCCGGCCCTGCTCGGCGGCCGCGATGATGCGGTCCGTTGCCTCCGCATAGTCGGTCGCGTCGACCAGTACGCCGAGGACGCTGCGTTTGCGCGTACCCACCGTCGTCGCCGAGGTCACGAACGGGTCCACTTGTCGGCGTTGGCCTCGTAGATCTCGCGCAGGATCGCCGGAACGTCGTAGGACATCCGCCACTCCGGGTAATGGCTGCGGAAGCGGGACATGTCGCTGACGTACCACTGGTGGTCGCCGATGCGGGCCTGCTCCACGTAATTGATCTGAGCCTCGTTGCCGGTGATCTCCTGGGCGATCTGGAACGCCTCGATGTGCGAGGTGTTGGAGAACCGGCCGCCGCCGAGGTTGTAGACCTCGCCGCTGCGGGGAGCCCGGAAGAAGGCCTCGAACGCGGTCAGCACGTCGTGCGAGTGGATGGCGTCGCGGACCATCTTGCCCTTGTAGCCGTAGAGGTTGTACGTCCGGCCCTCCATGACACACCGCATGAGGTACGCGAGGAAGCCGTGCAACTCCGCCGCCGAGTGGGCCGGTCCGGTGAGCGTCCCGCCGCGGAAGCAGGCGGTCTTCATCCCGAAGTACCGCCCGTATTCCTGGACGGCCACGTCGGCGGCGACCTTCGACACGCCGAAGATGGAATGCAGGCTTCCGTCGATCGACATCTCCTCGGGGATGCCCTCGGCGTAGAACGGATGGCTCGGGTCGAGCTCCCAGCGGGTCTCCAACTCGACCAGGGGAAGCCGGTTGGGGGTGTCGCCGTAGACCTTGTTGGTCGAGCAGAAGATGAAGGCGGCTTCCGGGCTGTGCTGCCGGGTGAACTCCAGGACGTTCAGCGTGCCCACCGCGTTGACGTCGAAGTCGGTGAACGGCTCCTTGGCCGCCCAGTCGTGGGACGGCTGCGCGGCGGTGTGGATGACGAGGGAGATGTCGCTGCCGTAGCGCTCGAAGATCTTGGCGAGCAGCTCGCGGTCGCGGATGTCCACGTCGTAGTGCGTGTAGGAGTCGCCCAACTCGCTGGTCAGCCGGACCAGGCTCCACGCGGTCGAGCCGTCGTCGCCGAAGAAGTACTTGCGCAGGTCGTTGTCGATACCGACGACCTGCAGGCCGAGCTGGGCGAAGTGCCTGGCGGCCTCGGACCCGATCAGCCCGGCCGAACCGGTAACCAGTGCAACACTCACCGTAAACACTCCTGGCCTGCGTCTTCGGGGCACGGGGACACCGGACAGCATAGCCGCGGAGCAGGCACGGGCAACCGGCCGGGATTCATTGACAAAGTACCGCTGTCGGGTTGCCGACCCGGTGCCCGACCTACGAAAAAGGCGCTGAGCCGCAGCTCAACGCCTTTTCAACGGTGGGGAAGGAGGGAGTTGAACCCTCACGCCCTTTCGGGCACACGGACCTGAACCGTGCGCGTCTGCCATTCCGCCACTTCCCCGGAAGTGAACAGTCGGCACAGCTTACGCTATGCATACTGTCACCGCCAACCAGGTTGTTCCATAAGCAGAGCCAACGGCGATAATTCACCGTTTGGGCCTGGTGGCGGCGCGGGAAGAAGATTAGCACGGCGATCTCGGGGCGGCCGAATCGGCCGGTCGGTGAGGGCAGGGTGGATTGGGGCGCAGACGTGACGGGTGGCGGGCGGATAGCATCATGTCCTCGGAACCCGAGGAGGACCGGTGAGCGTGCTGCAACGCTTTGAGAAGAGGCTGGAAGGCCTGGTGGAGGGCGCCTTCGCGAAGGTGTTCAAAGGTGTCGTCCATCCCGTGGAGATCCTGAACGCCATGCAGCGGGAGGCCGAAGCCCACAAGGCGATCCTTGCGGGCGGCCGCACGCTGGTGCCCAATCGCTATGTGATCGATCTCTCGCCCTACGATCACAGCCGCCTGGCGCCGTACGCGGCTGCTCTGGCGCAAGAGCTGGCGCAGTCGCAGGCCGAGTTCATCGGAGAACAGGCCTGGACCGTCTACGGCGACGTGATCGTGGAGATCGAGCGCGGTGACGGGCTGGACACCGGGATGTTCCGGGTGACCGCCGAGGTCTTCACCGGCGCCGACCCGGGCGGTGGCTACGCCGAGCCCGCCTACGACGCGCCGCCGCCGGCGTACCAGGGCTATGACCAGCAGGGCTATGACCAGGGTGGCTACGGCCCGCCGCCGACCGGGACCCGCAACGTGCGGCTGGTGTCGGCCGACGGCCGGACCTACCCGGTGGCCATCGGCTCCACCGTGATCGGCCGCGGCGACCAGGCGAACCTGCGCCTGCCCGACGTCGGCATCTCGCGCCGGCACGCCCGGCTCGACTACGACGGCGGTCAGGTCGTCCTGACCGACCTCGGGTCGACGAACGGCACGATGGTCAACGGCCAGCGCATCTCGGCCGTGGCTCTCAACCCGGGTGACATGATCCAGATCGGCACGACCACGCTGACCTTCCGCGTGGACGGCTAGCGGCCGTGCCGGAATTCGTTCTCGCCGCCGCCCGGTTCGGCTTCCTCATCCTGCTGTGGATCTTCGTGTTCACGGTGGTGGGCGTCATCCGCCGGGATCTCTTCGCCGGGGCGCGCGCGTCCCGGCTCGTCGCTGCGCCCCGCGGGGTGGGCGCAGCGGCGGCGGGACAGTCGCGACCGGCCAAGGTCAAAAAGGGCCGCGCCGCGCATCAGCTCGTGGTGACGGCCGGTGCCCTCGCGGGCACCCGCCTCACGCTGGGCGAGGCGCAGATCACGATCGGACGGGCGGAGGACTCGACGCTCGTCATCACCGACGACTACGCTTCCGCCCGGCACGCGCGGCTGGTTCCGCGGAACGGCCAGTGGTTCATCGAAGATCTGGGCTCGACAAACGGCACTTATCTGGACCGGAACAAGGTGACCGGTCCTACCCCCGTACCCCTTGGCGTGCCGATCAGGATCGGCCGCACTGCCCTCGAGTTGCGACCATGACCCTCACCCTGCGCTACGCGGCCCGCAGCGACCGCGGCCTGATCCGAGACGGCAACCAGGATTCCGTCTACGCCGGGCCGCGGCTGCTCGCCGTCGCCGACGGCATGGGCGGCATGGCCGCCGGTGACGTCGCGAGCAACATCGTCATCGGCGCGATGGCCCCGCTCGACGAGGACGTCCCGGGCGATGCCCTGGTGGACGCCCTCCGCGGCGCCGTCGAAGCCGCCAACCAGCAGCTTCGCGACACGGTCGACGCCAATCCCCACCTGGAGGGGATGGGCACGACGCTCACCGCGATGCTCTTCTCCGGCTCCAAGATGGGCCTGGTCCACATCGGTGACTCGCGGGCGTACCAGTTGCGCGACAACGAGTTCGCGCAGATCACCAAGGACGACACCTACGTGCAGATGCTGGTCGACGAGGGCCGCATCTCCGCCGAGGAGGCCTCCAGCCATCCGCAGCGTTCCCTGCTGACCCGGGCCATGGACGGCCGGGACGTCGAACCCGAGTACTCGGTGCGCCAAGTCCTGCCGGGTGACCGCTACCTGATCTGCTCGGACGGGTTGTCCGGAGTGGTCAGCGCGGAGACCATCGGGGAGACCCTGCGCGAGTACGTCGACCCGTCGCAGTGCGTCGACCGGCTCATCGCCCTGGCTCTGCGCGGCGGCGGCCCGGACAACATCACCGTGATCATCGCCGACGCCCACGACGAGGACATCGTCGAGGACGCGCCGGTGGTTGGCGGTGCGGCCGCCCGTGACCGGGGCAACGACAGCCCCACCGGCGAGTCGACTCCGGCTGCCCGGGCGGCGTCGCTGACCGCCAGCACCGCTCCCCGCCCGGCCGCTCCGGCCGAGCCGCAGAACTCCGCCGACGAGGAGTCCCGGCCGCGTCGGCGGCCCTGGCTCACCGTCGGCATCCTGGTCGTGCTGGTGGGCATACTCGGCGGCTTCTTGTACGCCGGGTGGCACTACACCCAGTCGCAGTTCTACGTCGGCGTCACCGAGGACGGCTACGTGGCCGTGTTCAAGGGCGTACCGGGGTCGATCGCCGGGCTGAGCCTGTCCGACGTGGACACGCAGAGCCAGGTGAAGGTCGACGCGCTGACCCAGGTCGCCCAGGATCGCGTACGCAAGGGGATCGCCGCGGCGACCGAGACCGAGGCTCAGCAGATCCTCGTCGGTCTCACCAGCGACAGCCCGACGAACCCCAACCTGCTGCCGATCTGCAGTCCGTCCGCCGTTCCGTCGGCGGGCGCGTCGGCCTCGGCCGGACCCACCACGGGTGCGACCGCGACCGCCG
Organism: Hamadaea sp.; assembly: GCF_013362815.1. Taxonomy (GTDB): domain Bacteria; phylum Actinomycetota; class Actinomycetes; order Mycobacteriales; family Micromonosporaceae; genus Hamadaea. Next base: position 31,168 of record NZ_JABFVK010000066.1, read on the forward strand.
TGGCCACCACTTCCCCCACTCCGAACGACGGCGCGCTGAGTCCGGCCCCCTGCCGCTCGTAGAACTCCCACCGTGAGGATGCTGTGACCGCTGCCGCCGTCTCCCCGCCCGTCGCCGCGCCCCCGGCGGCGGGGAAGCGCGCGCGCCGGGCCCGCCGGACCGAGCTGATCCTGCTGGTCCTGGGCATGATCGTGGTCGTCGGGTACCTGGCGGCGGCCGAGGCGAACCTCCTCGGCACGATCACGCCGGACTTCTGGGTGCCGGCCGGCATTCTCGGCGTGATCTACGGCGGGATGCACCTCGTCATCCGGCTGCGCGCGCCGTACGCCGATCCGGTGATCCTGCCGGTGGTGGCCACCCTCAACAGTCTCGGCGTCGTGTTCCTGCGGCGGCTGGATCTGGGCGGCGTGAAGACGGGCGAGCGGGCGGACTACTCGATCCTGGCCGGCGAGGGCGGCCGTCAGCTGCTCTGGACGGCGATCGCGGTGACCATGGCGGCGGTGCTGCTGTGGTTCCTCACCGACCACCGGACGATCTCCCGGTACGCCTGGACCCTCGGCTTCGTCGGCATCATCCTGATGATGCTCCCGGCCATCCTCCCGAGGCGGTTCTCCGAGGTCAACGGGGCCAAGCTGTGGATCAAGGTCGGCTCGTTCTCGATCCAGCCCGGTGAGTTCGCCAAGCTGATGCTCGCCTCCTTCTTCGCGTACTATCTGGTGCGCAAACGGGAGGTGCTGGCGCTGGCCAGCAAGCGGGTGCTCGGCATCGACTTCCCGCGTGGTCGCGACCTCGGCCCGATCCTCGCCGTCTGGGTACTCAGCCTGGTCGTCCTCGTCTTCGAGAAGGACCTCGGCACCGCGTTGCTCTACTTCGGCCTGTTCATCGTGATGCTCTACATCGCGACGGAACGGGTCAGCTGGCTGCTCATCGGTCTGATCCTGTTCTTCGGCGGCGCGTTCCTGGCGTACTTCCTCGGCAAGCTGATCGGCGGGCCGTTCGCGAACTTCTACGACCGGGCCAACATCTGGCTCGACCCGTTCAGCGGGGACCGGGCCTACAACGAGGGCTACCAACTCGTGCAGTCCCTGCTCGGGCTGGGCACCGGCGGGCTGTTCGGCACCGGGCCCGGCGCCGGGTCGCCGGGGCAGGTCCCCGAAGTGCACAACGACTTCGTCTTCGCCGGGATGGGCGAGGAGATCGGCCTGATCGGGCTCACCGCGCTGCTCTGCCTCTATCTGCTCATCGTGGTCCGCGGCCTGAAGGCGGCGCTCGGCGTACGGGACTCCTTCGGCAAGCTGCTCGCCGGTGGCCTGGCGTTCACCCTGGGTTTGCAGGTGTTCGTCATCGTCGGCGGGGTGAGCCGGTTGATCCCCCTCACCGGCCAGACCACGCCCTTCCTGTCCGCCGGTGGTTCCTCGCTGATGGCGAACTGGTTGCTGGTCGCGATCCTGCTCCGGGTCTCCGACGCCGCCCGAGCACCGCTGGGAGCGCCGGGCGGCATGATCCGGCCACCGGCCTCGACGCCGCCACCCGGTCGCGCACCGGTCGGCACGGCGGCCGCTCCCGCCGGCACCCGCCGCAACGCTCCGACTCCGCAGCCGACACCGGGAACCCCGAGCGCCCCTCCGGCCGTCTCACCCGGCGTGCCCGCCCCTCTGCCCGGTACGGCCGAGCAGCCGATCATCGGCGGTGACGTCGATCCGAACGCCGAGACGGAAATGATCGACTCGCCGTCTCGCCCGAAGGAGAACCCGTGAACGCCCCACTACGCCGCGTCGGAGTGGTCGCGATGGTCCTCTTCGGCCTGCTCTTCGCGAACCTGAACTTCGTCCAATGGCACAAGGCCAACGACTATCGGACCAGCCAGTACAACGGCCGGGTCCAGGTCGCCGAGTACGACCGGCAGCGCGGCGTGATCGAGGTCAGCGGCAAGCCCGGTGCACAGTCGAACTCCACCGACGACAACCTGAAGTTCCTCCGCGTGTATCCGTACAAGGCGGAGTTCGCCCACGTCATCGGCTACAAGCCGGTCAACGGCGAGGCGACCGGCATCGAGTACATCGAGAACGAGTTCCTCGCCGGGACGAGCGACCAGCTGTTCGCCGACCGGCTGCGGGATCTCTGGTCGAACGAGAAGACACCGGGCGGCAACGTCGTCACGACGCTGTCCTTGCGGGCGCAGCAGACCGCGTACAAGGAACTGCTGAACAACGCCAACAACGCCAAGGTCGGGTCGGTCGTCGCGCTCGATCCCACCACCGGTGCCGTCCTCGCCATGGTCTCGACGCCGAGCTATGACCCGAACGTGCTGGTCGGCCACGACACCACGGCGGCCAACCGGGCGTACGACCGACTGGCCGCCGATCCGAGCCAGCCGCTGCTCAACCGGGCCGTCAAGGAGACGTACGCCCCGGGCTCGATCTTCAAGGTGATCGACTCGGCGGCCGCCCTCGAGCGTGGCTACACGATGAACACCTCGATCCCGGCCGGCTCGTCCTACACCGCGCCCGGCACGACCCACGCGATCAAGAACGCGGCCCCGTCGATCTGCCCGGAGGCGCAGGTCACCTTGATCGAGGCGCTCACCGAGTCGTGCAACACCGGGTTCGCCCAGCTGGGCGTGGCCCTCGGTCCGCAGGCCATCACCGACACCGCGGAGGCCTTCGGCTTCGGCGACGACAGCCTGCGGGTCGGGCAGCTCGGCAAGGACAACGGGATCCTGGTCGCGCCGAGTCAGGTGGGCCGGCTGACCACCGACAGCGGCGGCCCGGACCAGCCGATCATCGCGCAGACGGCGATCGGGCAGGCCGATGCTCGAGTCACCCCGATGCAGGCGGCGCTCATGGCGGCAACGGTTGCCAACGGCGGAGTTCAGATGCAGCCCTATCTGATTCAGCAGTTGCTCGGCCCGGACCGCACCACCTCCTACGGCATCGCCGCACCGCACAAGCTGCGGGACGTCTGCTCATCGAGCGTCGCGCAGAGCCTCCAGGCGATGATGGTCAGCGTCGTGGAGAACGGCACAGGCAAGAAGGCGCAGATCGACGGCTACGTCGTCGGCGGGAAGACCGGCACGGCGCAGAACGCCGAGAACGCGAAAGATCACGGCTGGTTCATCGGCTTCGCGATGAAGGACGGCAAGCCCCTGGTGGCGGTGGCCGTGCTGCTCGCGAACGCCGGTTCGGGGGGTAGCGGCGAGGCCGCACGCATCGGCGGACAGGTCATGAAGGCCGTCATCGCCGACCGGGGAGGTAAGTGATGGTGTCCCCAGGGACGCTGCTGAGTGGGCGGTATCGGCTCGACGAGCGGATCGCCACCGGTGGCATGGGCGACGTATGGCGGGGGACCGACGAGACGCTCGGGCGTACCGTCGCGATCAAGATTCTGCTTCCGGCGCTCCTGGAGGAGCCCGGATTCTCGGAGCGCTTCCGGCTGGAGGCGCGCACCATGGCAACCATCAACCACCCGGGCGTCGTCGACATCTACGACTACGGCAGCGACCAGCAGGTGGCTTATCTCGTGATGGAGTACGTGGAGGGAGACGCGCTCTCGCGTACCCTCGCGCGCGTCGGGCGGCTCACGCCGGCGCGGACCATGGCTCTCATCGCCCAGGCCGCGGAGGCTCTGGAGGCCGCGCATCTCAAGGGGATCGTGCATCGCGACGTCAAACCCGGCAATCTGCTGGTACGCGCGAACGGCACCCTGGTCCTCACCGACTTCGGCATCGCCCGGTCGGCGGTCGCCTCCCAGCTGACGGCGGCGGGGGCGGTGCTCGGCACGGCGTCTTACCTGGCGCCGGAGCAGGCTTCGGGGCAGACGGCGACAACTGCTTCCGACATCTACTCGCTCGGTGTCGTGGCGTACCAGTGTCTGTCGGGGCGGCGGCCGTTCGACGGGGACAACCCGATCGAGATCGCGATGAAACACGTACGGATGAATCCGCCGGCGCTGCCGCCCGACGTTCCGCCCGCCGTCCGCGCCATCGTGGAACGGGCGATGGCCAAGGATCCGTCGGCTCGCTGGCCCAGTGCTGCGATCTTCGCCGCCGCGTCCCGGCAGGCCGCCGCGGTACTCAGCAGCGAGCAGTCCGGCCGCCCGGTGTCGCCGAGCGCCCCGGTCTCGCCGGTGCCGTATTCGCCCGCTCCATCGTCGCCGGGTCGCCCGCCGGCCCGCCCCGTGACGGGCGGCGGCGTCGGCTCGCCGGTCGGCACCGGCCAGCCGCAACGCGTACCCGGTCAGCCAGGTCAACCAGTGCGCCCGGCCGCCCGGGTGAGCGTTCCGGCAGCTCCGGCACCAGTCTCAGCGATGGGTGCCACCGGTGTCGCGACCGGTCCGCGCACTGCTCCGGGGTACGCTGCCCCTCAGGCTCCCAGTAGCGGGGGCTGGCGTACCTTTTGGATGATTTTGTTGGTTTTTCTGGCTATGGCTGCCATCGTGGCCATTGCTGCGTTCATCGGGTACACCGTCACCCGGAACACGACGGCGAGTGGTGCCGCTCACACATTCACTGTCGCGAACGTGACAAGACAGGCAAACATTTGGCAAGCTGACTCGGCCCGAGCAGGATCATTGGTCCTGGCGCCGACGAGCGAAGGACGACGGACGAGATGACGCAGGCCCGGCTGCTGGGTGGCAGATACCAGGTCGGCGAGCTGCTCGGCTACGGCGGCATGGC
>NZ_JABFVK010000037.1 GCF_013362815.1 Hamadaea sp.
CGCGGCGCACCGCCCCGCGGCGCACAGCCCGCGCCGCGCCGGGTTAGCCGCGCTGGTGGTACGCCACGCACCTCACGGCGGCGGGGAAAGGTGCGTGGCGTACCACCGGTGCGGAAGGAGCCGCCGGGGCTATCGTTCGGGCGTGGACGTCGTCGTGATTCCCCGGAACGAAGAGCACGTGGCAGCCTGCGTCGAGGCGCTCCGGGAGGTCCACGAGGCGGACGCGTACCCGATCCGGTGGCCCGCCGATCCGGTCGCCTGGCTCAGCCCGGCCGATGCACTGGAGATCCGGGTCGCAGTCCATAATGGACGCGTAGTCGGCCACGCCGTCCTACGCGGGACCAACCCACCCGCGGCGGTACAAGCCCAGATGAAGGGCGAGCCGGCGATGCTGAGCCGCCTGTTCACCACCCCGTCCGTACGCGGAACGGGCGTAGCGCGGCGGCTGGTCGACGAGGTCACAGCGTGGTCCGCTGAGCGTGCGTACCACTTGTTTCTCGACGTCGCGGACAACGCGCCGGGCGCACGGCGTTTCTACGAGCGGCTCGGCTGGCAGCACGTGCTCACGGAGCGCGCCGACTGGCTGGACGCGGACGGCCGGCCGGCGTTGGTCCACTACTACGTCGCGGGCTGAACGGAGTCAGGCGACGCAGAACTCGTTGCCTTCCGGGTCGGCCATCGTGACTCCATAGTGGCCCACGGTGTCTCCGTCGTGTCGATAAAGGACAGTCGCGCCGAGGTCGACGAGCTGCGCCACCTTGGCGTCCACGCGGGGACGACGCTCCGTCACGGGCACCGAACGGCCGCCGCCGACCATCACGTCGAGATGCAGGCGGTTCTTGATGGTCTTCTTCTCGGGGACGATCTGGAACCAGATCGACGGCCCGTTTCCGGCCGGGTCTTCGATCCGATCGACGCAGGGGCCGTCGCCCAGCTCCTCGGCCGGCACTCCGACGCTCAGGTAGTAGTCCCGCCAGGTGGCGTGCCCAGGTGGCGGGTCCTGCGGGCGGTAGTCCAAGGCGGCCGCCCAGAACGGCACCAGGTTGTCCGGTTCGGCACAGTCGATGGTGAGCTGAAATCCCATGACCAAGATCCTGCCAAGGGGGACCGACAATTCTCCCGCAACGGCGTACGTTGGCGCGATGGATCGAATCGCTGTTGTGTTTCCCGGCGGACAATTCGGCCCGTACACGGCGTTGCTGACCTTCGCGGCGGAGGCCGCCGAGCTGCGCGGTGCACGGATCCTTCCGCATATGTGGACCCGGCCTGACGAGCCGCCGACGCTGGCCCTCGACGAGCGGATGGCCTGGGTGACCGGCGAGGCGAATCCCGTGCTCGACCGGATCGCCACTGAGTCGCCCGGCGCAACGCCGCTGGTCATCGCCAAGTCGCTCGGGACCTGCGTCATCAGGGAGGCCGCCGAACGAGGGCTGCCCGGAGTCTGGCTGACGCCCTTGTTCAATCAACCCGAGGTCGTCGCCGAGTTCCGCCGGGCCAAGGCACCGATGTTGCTGATCGGTGGCACCGCCGACCACAGCTGGAACGGTGAGCTCGCGCGCGAGCTGAGCCCGCATGTGCTCGAGATCCCCGACGCCGATCACGGCCTGTTCGTGCCGGGTCGGTTGGCGGCGTCGGCCGAGGTGCTGGGACGGGTCGCCACTGCGGTGGAGGACTTCCTCGACACCGTGATCTGGCCGTCCTAGCCGCATGATCGGGGAACGTGACACGACCAGTACGCTCAGCCCCGTGACCCCGACCGAGACACGCATCCGCGTGGAGTTCACCGTGCCGCCGAACCGCGCCGAGCAGCGGCGTGCGTACAAAATCGTCCATCGTGTTTTGTTCCGGATCTTCTTCTGGTTCGCGATCGGTCTGGCGGCCCTGGCTTTCGCGGATGTCGTGCTCGCTGTCACGTTGCTGCACCGGATTCCGATCGTCGACCTGGCGCTCTTGCTCGTGCTGGCACTCTGGGCCGTGACGTTTCCGCGGCGCTGCGGATCGCGGAGGCTGCGGGCCGCGCCGCGCTATTTCGCCAACCCCGTGACCTTCGAGATCAGCGAGGTCGAGGCGGGCGAGACGTCCGCGGTCGGCCATCTCTCGGTCCGGTGGGCGGCCGTCACGTCCGTCGTGGAGACGTCCGAATTCTGGGTCTTGTACGCCGACCGCACTGCCCGTCTTGTGTTACCCCGTCGGCACCTCACCGCCACCGACGAGGCGACCGTGCGGGAGTTCATGGTCGGGCGCGGGCTGGTGCCGGAACAAACCTCCGAGGCGTGACGTTGTCAGGGGTCGAACGAGCTAGGAGAGTGACATGGCAGTCGACACCCGCCCGATCGTGAAGCTGCGCTCCACGGCCGGAACCGGATATACGTACGTCACGCGGAAGAACCGCCGCAACGACCCCGATCGCCTGGTCGTCCGCAAGTACGACCCGATCGCCAAGCAGCACGTCGAGTTCCGCGAGGAGCGCTGAACCCGTCCGGCTAGGCTGGCCGGATGATCGAGATCAAGACCGGCCGTCTGCTGCTGCGCAGCTGGCGTGACGCCGACCTCGACCCGTGGGCCGAGATGAACGCAGACCCCGAGGTCCGCGCGCATCTCGGCCCTTTGCTGTCGCGGGAGCAGGCCGCGGCCTCGATTCGCTACTTCCAGGAGGGCATCGACCGCGACGGGTTCGGCTTCTGGGCCGTGGAGGTCCTGGAGACCGGCGAGTTCGTCGGGATGTGTGGTCTGGACGCGGTCGACGAAGAGGCGCCGGTCGACGGGGTCGAGATCGGCTGGCGGCTCGCCCGCTCGGCCTGGGGTCACGGGTACGCCACCGAGGCCGCACGGGCGGTGCTGGACTACGGCTTCGACCGGCTCGGCCTTGCCGAAATCCTGTCGATCACCGCCGTCGGCAATGTGCGTTCGCAGGCCGTCATGCGGCGGCTGGGCATGTCTGCGTACACGGAGTTCGACGACGACGGCGTCCGGCAGGTCGTGTTCCGGAAGTCCCCGTGACGCGTACGCGGGCGGCCGTCGCCGGCGTCGTGGTGTTGCTGCTTGGGCTCGGCGTACGCGCCTTCACCGCCGGTGCGTTCGCCAAGTACGCCGGAGTGGCGCTGTACGCGGTCCTCGTCTACTTCCTCGTGTTGGTCGTCGCCCCTCGGGTACGCCCACTGACGGCCGCCGTCGTCGCGCTCGGCTTCTGCTGGGCGGTCGAGTTCTTCCAGCTCACGCCGATCCCGGCCGAGCTGTCGGACCGGAGCACGGTCGCGCGGCTGGTGCTGGGCAGCACCTTCAACGCCCCTGACCTCCTCTGGTACGCCGTCGGCATCGGGCTCGCCGCCCTCCTCCACCGGAGCGTGGTCAGGCGAGGCGGGGGAGGTCTTCGAGGCGTACCTCGCCAAGGAGGGGCTGCCCGCTCGTGAACCGCTCGACCTCGGCCGTCGCGTACGCGCCGAAGCGGCGTACCTCGCTGCCCTGAACTCCGCCGAGATGCGGCGTGATCAGCACGTTCGGCAGCTCGAACAGCGGATGGCCGGCCGGAAGCGGTTCGGGGTCGGTGACGTCGAGGATGGCGTCGAGCCGGCCCGCGCGGCATTCGGCTAGCAGTGCCCCGGTGTCGATGAGCGCGCCCCGGGCGGTGTTGACCACCAATGCGCCGTCCCGCAGGAGTTTCAGCCGGTCGGCGTTGATCAGATGACGCGTCTCCGGCAGCGCCGGGGCGTGGATCGTCAGCACGTCGCTGCGGCGGCACATGTCGTCGAGGTCGGTGAGCTGCGCGCCCAGTTCGGCGGCGTCGGCCTTGTCGAGGTACGGATCGGAGACCAGCACCGCGTGCCCGGCGGTCACGAGCCGCCGGATGACGCGGCGGCCGATGCGGGACGCCCCGACGACGCCGACCGTACGCCCGTCGGCCCCGACGCGCTCACCGAACGCGGGCACTCCGCCGCCCGCGGCGTACCGGCGGGCCAGCGGGATCACCCGCTTGAGGCCGAGCGCGATCGCGGCAGCGGTGAAGTCGGCGACCGGATCGGCGTTGGCGTCGGCGGCCGACGAGACGAGGATGCCGCGCCGCCACACTTCTTCGGTGACGTGGTGCCGGATCGACCCGGCCGCGTGGACGACCGCCCGCAGCCGGGGCAGCCGGTCGAGGGACTGCTCGTCCAGCCGGAACGCGTCCCAGGACGTGATCAGCACCGTCACCTCGCCGAGCCGGTCGTCGTCCGGGCCGAGCACCGCCGGGCCGTCGCCGGGTTCAGCCGCAGACACCAGGTCCAGCCGGTCGGCCAGCCGCGTGAGCAGGTCGGGGGTGAACGCCGCCGGGAGCACGTCGGGGCGCATCGAGAAGGCGCCGACCGGGCGGGGGAGAGTCATCGTGAGCTGCTCCTTGCGCATTCGACAGAAACCGCTTTCTGTACGAGCGGCACTGTAATGGCCGTGGTCACACCAGGTCAATGGCGGCTAAGCGCGAACCGAAGATGCGATCTCTTGACGTCGGGCTAGTAACCGGTTTATGTTCTCGGTCACTTGCCGAGGAGGGAGGGGCCATGACGGCCAGCACGATCGCCCGGAATACCGCGGCGGCCGGTGGTGACGGCGCAGGTAAGAAGCCGCCACGGGTGCCGCGCGATCGTACGTCACTATGGCGCAAACTGGTACGTGACCGGTTACTGTGGCTGTGCCTCCTGCCCGGTCTGGCGTACTTCCTGATCTTCCACCTGGGCGCCGCGTTCGGGATGGTCATCGCCTTCACCGACTACTGGCCGGGCATCTCGGTCGCCCAGTCGAACCTCGTCGGCGTCGAGACCTTCCAGAAGATGTTCGGCGACCCCGACTTCTGGCACGCGGTCGTGAACACCGTGGAGATCTCGCTGCTTCAGCTGGTCTTCTACTTCCCGGTGCCGCTGGGCCTGGCGCTGCTGCTGCACAGCCTGACGAGCACCACCATCAAGCGACTTGTGCAGAACGTGGTCTACCTGCCGCACTTCATCTCGTGGGTCATCGTCGTGGCGCTGTTCCAGCAGATCCTGGGCGGCGCGGGCGTGGTCAACGGGTTCCTCGCCGACCACGGTCTGCACACGGTCGACATCATCGGCAATCCCGACGCCTTCAAGCCATTGCTCATCGCCCAGGTCATCTGGAAGGACTCGGGCTGGGGCACGATTATCTTCCTGGCGGCGCTGGCCCAGGTCGACGACACCCTCTACGAGGCGTCCGCGATGGACGGGGCCGGACCCTGGCGGCGCTTCTGGCATGTGACGCTGCCCGGCATCCGGTCGGTCATCGTGCTGCTGCTCGTCCTGCGGCTCGGCGAGGTGCTCTCCGTCGGGTTCGAACAGCTCCTTCTGCAACGGGACGCGGTCGGGCCAGGTGCCGGCGAGATCATCGACACCTACGTCTTCTACAAGAGCCTCGGCGGCGGAGGCGACTTCCCGCTGGCCGCCGCGGCCGGCATCTTCAAGGGCGTCATCGGCGCGATCCTCGTGTACGCCGCCAACAAGGTCGCCCACCGCCTCGGCGAGCAGGGGGTCTACCGATGAGCAGCGCTGCGCTGGGCAAGCGGGCGGGCCGGCCCGCCTGGCAGGAGCCGGCCAAGCCGGTGACGAAGGCGGCCAAGGGCGTCGCCCTGGCGTTCATCTGCCTGCTCGTCCTGGTGCCCTTCCTCGTGGTCATCTCGACCAGCCTGGCCAGCCCGGACGAGGTCGTCGCCAACGGCGGCTGGGTGCTGTGGCCGGAGCATCCGACGCTGGACGCGTACCGGGACATCTTCCGGGGCGGTCAGGTCACCAAGGCCATCGGCGTCAGCATCGGCGTGACTCTGGTGGGCACCCTCGCCAGTCTCGTCGCCACCACCCTGCTGGCGTACGCGTTGAGCCGCCCGCAGCTGGTCGGCGGGCGGAAGATCCTGCTCGGCATCCTGTTCACCTTCCTCTTCCCGCCCGGCATGATCCCGGCGTACCTCGTGGTGAAGCAGCTCGGCCTGCTGGACAACTACGCGGCCCTGATCGCGCCCGTGATGATCAATGTGTTCAACCTGGTGATCGTCCGGGGCTTCATCCAGGGCCTGCCGGAAGAGCTGTTCGAGGCCGCCCGGCTCGACGGCGCCGGCGAATGGCAGGTGCTCTGGCGCGTCGTGCTGCCGCTGTCCAAGGCAGTGCTGGCCGTCATCGGCCTGTTCTACGCGGTGAGCTACTGGAACGCCTGGTTCCACGCCTCGATCTATATGTCGGACTCGAAGTTCCCGATCCAGCAGGTGCTGCGGATGTACGTGATCCAGGGCGCTCAGCTGGCCGACCCGTCGGCCGCCGACGCGGCCGCCGTCTCCGCACCCCAGACGGTCCGGATGGCCGTCGTGATCATCGCGGTCATCCCGATCATCCTCGTCTACCCGTTAGTGCAGCGCTTCTTCGTCCGCGGCGTGCTGACCGGGGCCATCAAGAGCTGATCCTCCTCCCCACCCGCTCATTCTCACTGTCGAGAAAGGATCCACCTTCATGTCTTCAGAGCTCTCCCGCCGCTCTGTGTTCCGGGCGATCGGCCTGGGCGCCACGGCCGTCGCGGTGCCCTCGCTGATCAGCGCCTGCGGTGACGGCAGTGGCGGTGGCGGCGTCGGCAACGCCGGCACCGAGCAGGCGGCGTGGCCGACCTATACGGCCGCCAAGGTGCCCGCGCCCGATCTGCCGGGCGACGGCAACGACGTGCAGAACGGCTACACGAAGTACCCGTCCCAGGTCGGCACGGCGACCAACGGCAAGCCCGGCGACGGCAGCGTGGTGAAGGCGGTCGTCATCACCTACGGCACCCCGCCCGGTCCCAAGGAGACCAACAAGTTCCTGCAGGCGGTCAACGAGGCGCTCGGCATCGACCTGCAGCTGACCGTCGTCCCGGACGCCGACTACCAGGCGAAGATGGCGACTCTGATGGCCGGGGACGACCTGCCCGACATCATGAACATCGGCGGCGGCTACATCCTGCCACGCGAGGCGGACTTCGTCGCCAGCAAGTGCGCCGACCTGTCGGAGTATCTGTCCGGTGACGCCGTCAAGGCGTACCCGAACCTGGCGAACATCCCCACCCGGGCCTGGAAGGACATGGGCCGGGTCAAGGGCCGGATCATGGGCGTACCGGTCGAGCGGCCCGCGCCGGGCAACATCTTCTTCGCCAACCGGGAGATGTGGAAGGGCGTCGGCGTCGACGACAAGGCGTTCAGCGCCGGCGGCTGGACCAGCACCGACCTGCTGACCGCCGCCAAGGCGCTCACCAAGGACAAGAAGTACGCCCTCGGCGCGAGCAAGAGCGGCAACTTCGGCCTGGGCGTGCACGCTCCCGCCTGGGGCGCGCCGAACCTGTGGAAGAACGACGGCGGCACCTTCTCGTCGTACTTCACGACGCCGGAGTTCAAGCAGGCCGTGGCGTTCATGCGGGACCTGTTCGCGGCGGGCGTGTACTACCCGGACGCGCTGACCGTGTCGCAGGTGGACGCGAAGACCCACTTCGCCGGGCAGATCACCGGCAGCCTCACCGACGGCTTCGGTGCGTACTCGCAGATGGTCACCTCGGCCAAGGGCGCTTACACCGTCGCCCCGGCACTCCCGTACGCCGGTGGCAGCGCGGGCGGCAAGATCTTCGCCGCCCGGAGCGTCTTCGGGTACACCGTGCTGAAGAAGGCCGCCCCCGAGCGCATCAAGCTCCTCCTGCGGGTGCTCGACTTCCTCGCCGCCCCGTTCGGCACCAAGGAGTACGAGCTGGTCCACTACGGCGTCGAGGGCACGCACTTCACCCGGGACGCCGCGGGCAACCCGGTGCAGACCGACCTCTGGAAGGGCGGGGAGAACAAGACCAACCTGCCCATCACCTACCTCTGCGACGCGCCGCAGGTGCTCTTCTACCCCGGGGTCTCGCCCGAGGCGATCGCCCTGATGCACTCATTCGAGCAGAAGACCGCCCCGAACCTGGTGCGGAACCCGGCGTACGGCCTGGTCTCGGACACCGCCAGCAAGAGCGAGGCGGCGATCCGCAAGACGATCACCGACGTGCTGAATTCGGTGGTCATGGGCCGGGCGTCGCTCGACGACTGGGATGCGGCCGTCAAGCGGTACAAGGCCGACGGCGGCGACAAGATCGGCGAGGAGTACGGCAAGGAATACGCGGCCTCGAAGTAAATAAGGACGCGGTAATCGGGCGGCGCTGGAACATTCCAGCGCCGCCCTCATCGTGAGGAGGATCGGATGCGGCCGACTCCGCAGCAGCTCGCCTGGCAAGAGGCGGGATTCGGGCTGTTCTTCCACTTCGGGATCAACACTTTTCACGGGGTGGAATGGGGCGACGGAACCGCCGATCCGGCGACCTTCGCGCCGGACGATCTCGACGTTGGACAGTGGATCGCCGTGGCCAAGCAGGCGGGCGCGCGGTACGTGGTGCTCACCGCCAAACATCACGACGGCTTCTGCCTCTGGCCGACCGCCACCACGGCGTACTCGGTGAAGAACGCGACCTGGCGCGACGGCCGGGGTGACGTGGTCGCGGAGCTGGCCGACGCGTGCCGGAACGCGGGCCTGGGGTTGGGGCTCTACCTGTCGCCGTGGGACCGCAATGCGGCGTGCTACAGCGACCCGAGCGCCTATGACGACTTCTATGTAGCGCAACTGACCGAGCTGTGCACGAATTACGGGCCGCTGTTCGAGATCTGGTTCGACGGCGCGGGATCCGAGGGCCGCAGTTACGACTGGACGCGGATCATGGCCGTGATCCGCGAGCACCAGCCCGACGCGATGGTCTTCAACCTGGGCGAGCCGACCATCCGCTGGGTCGGCAATGAGGACGGCCTCGCCACCGAGCCCGTCCGCTATTCGGTGTCCACAACCGACGTCTCAATGTTCACCACTGCGGTGTCCACGTTGGATGGCGAACGCTATCTGCCGCCGGAATGCGACGTCCCGATCCGCGCCGACTGGTTCTGGCAGCCGTCATCGCGACTCAAGACGCGCGACGAGCTGCTGGAGATCTTCTACCGGTCGATGGGTCTCGGTGCCGGGCTGCTGCTCAACCTCGCGCCGATGCCGACCGGCCGGCTCGATCCGGCCGACGTCGAGCGGCTGCTCGAGGTCACCGGCGAGCTGCGGCGCCGCTTCGCCCGCCCGGTCCCCGCCACGCTGTCCGCGATTCCCGGCGGCGTCCGAGCGACGTTCTCCGGGCCCGTGCGCCTCGACCACCTCGAACTGCGCGAGGAGCTGCAAGCCGGTCAATTCATCGACGGGTACGCCGTGGTGGCGGACGGGATCGAGATCGCCCGTGGCTCATCGGTCGGGATTCGCCGGTGGCATGCCGTTTCGCCGGTCGTCGCCACCTCGCTGGACATCCTGGTCGCCTCGGGCTCCCTCGCGGCGGTCACCGCTTTCCAAGCTGCAGATCACGGATAACCATGCTTACCGGGCCGGTTTTGGCCTGCGTAACCGTGATCCGCAGGGATCAGGCGAGGGGGGCGGTGGCGACCGAGTCGCGGACGACGATGTGCGTACCGAGCATGACGTGCTGGCGGCCGGAACCGTTGCTCTGCAACGCCATCTTGACCGCCGTGCGGCCGAGTTCCTCGTGCGGCAGGTGCACGGTCGTCAGCGGCGGGTTGAGGTCGCCGGCCAGCGGGACGTCGTCGAAGCCGATGATGCTGACGTCCTCCGGTACGCGCTTGCCGCGGTCGCGCAGGGCGGCGATCGCCCCGGCGGCTGTGTTGTCGTTGCCCGCGAAGACGCCGGTGAACTCGATACCCCGGTCGAGCAGCTCGGCGGTCCGTTCGTAGCCGCCGTCGCGGCCCATGTCGCCGTGGCTGATCAACGCGGGGTCGACCGGGATCTTGTACGCCGTCAGCGCGTTGCGGTAACCCACCACGCGCTGGTCGCTGGTGGTGAAGCCGTCCGGCCCGGCGAGCATGACGATGCGCCGGTGACCGGCCGAGAGCAGGTGCGACGTTGCGGCGTACGCCCCGCCGACGTTGTCGTACTCGACGCTGATCGCGGGGATGTCCGGGCCCAGCGACGGACGGGCGCAGGTCACCAGCTTCGATCCCGCGTCGGCCAGGCCGATCGCGTACCGCTTCATCCGCTCGCGGTACTCCTCGTTCTCCACGACGCCACCGACGAGGATGACTGCGTCGGCGTGCTGCTCCCGCATCAGCTTGATGATCTCCAGCTCGCGGTCGGCGTCGCCGTGCGTCGTGCAGACCAGGCACAGCCGCCCGTGCTCGGCCGCCTCCGCTTCCACGCCGGCCGCGATGTGCGCGTAGAACGGCGTGACCGTCTCCTTCATCAGGATCGCCACGACCTTGGAGGTTGCGCCGGACAGCGCGCGCGCGTGCGCGTTGACCACGTAGTCGAGGTCGCGGACGGCCCGCTGGATGCGGGCGCGGGTCGCGGTGGAGACGGGGTAGTCGCCGGAGAGCGCCCGGGAGACCGTCGCGACCGAGACGCCGGCCGCGCGGGCCACGTCGCGGATGGTGGGGCGCTTGGACGGCTGGCTCACGGGTCTCCGATCTGGTCCGCCGGGGGCGGCGCGCTTGCGATCTTGGATTGGGAAAACTGTTGTGGAAGCGGTTACTGCGATCGTATTCTGCCAGCCATGCCCTCGTTGCACCAGATCCACGGCGCTGTTTCTGCCCATCGAGAAGGCTGGTTGTCGGCCCTGCTCGCGGTCGTCTCACCCGCCACGCGTACCGCCGCGCTCGGCCCCGACCGGCAACCGGTCCACGCCACCAACCACGACTCCGGCGCGACCTGGTTCGAGCTGGTCGCGCGCCCGCTCTGGGGACTCGCGGCGGCGGCCGCCGGCGGTCTTCGGGCCGACGCCCAATGGCACGAGCTGCGCGGCTCGCTGACCGCCGCCGTCGACCCCGCTCATCCCTGGTACATCGGCCCGCCGCCGGACCTGGATCAGCGCATCGTCGAGTCCGCCGCGGTCGGGTACGCCCTCGCCGTCGCACCCCACGAACTGTGGGACCCGCTGACCGGACCGCAACGGGATCATCTCCGGGACTGGCTGTCGGCGGCGGCGAACGCGACCCCGGTCGACAACAACTGGCACTTCTTCCCGGTGCTGGCCGCCACCGGGTTGCGGTCGGTCGGCGTACAAGTGGATGAAGCGCGAGTGACCGCGCACCTGGACCGGCTGGAGGAGTTCGCGCTCACCGAGGGCTGGTACGCCGACGGGCCGGGACTGCCCGGACGGACCGCGCCCCGGGACTACTACGTGCCGTTCGGCTTCCACTTCTACGGCTTGCTGCTGGCCTCCCTGGGGGCGGTCGACCCGGCGCGGGCCGAGCGGTTCCGCTCGCGGGCGGTCGAATTCGCGCAGCAGTTCCAGCACTGGTTCGCCGACGACGGCGCGGCGTTGCCGTTCGGACGCAGCCTCGGCTACCGCTTCGCGCAGGGGTCGTTCTGGTCGGTGCTGGCCGCCGCCGACGTGCCCGCGCTGCCGTGGGATCGCGTACGCGGACTGGCCGGGCGCCACCTCGACTGGTGGTGGCAGCAGCCGGCCGCCGCCGAGGACGGCGGACTGACCGTCGGGTACGCCTACCCCAACACCGGCGTCGTCGAGCAGTACCTCGCCGGGGGATCGCCGTACTGGGGCACCAAGTTCTTCTCCGCTCTCGCGGCCGCGGCCGACCATCCCTTCTGGACTGCTGAACCTGCGGCCCCTGCGCGCGCCTCGGTTTCGGTGCAGGCTGCGCCGACCATGGTGCTGGCTGCGCCGACCATGGTGCTGGCGAAGGACGCCGCTGGGGATGTCGTCGCACTCAACGGCCAGCACGCGCCGCTGTGGAACGCGCGTGGGGGAGCGGCCAAGTACGCGAAGTTCGCGTACTCGACGCTGGCGGGCACCAGCGTTCCGACGGGAGGCGCCGACCTGGAGAACTCCGCGTTCGACTCGGCGCTCGGGTTGTCCGACGACGGTGTGCATTGGCGTACGCGGTCCACCGGGGAGTCCTCACTGGACGGTGCCACCATCGTGATCCGGTGGGAACCGTACGCCGACGTGACGGTCGAGTCCCGGCTGTGGTTCGACGAGGGTGTCCAGATCCGGGAACACCGCATCGTCACCGGCCGGCCGCTGTACGTCGCCGAGGGCGGGTTCTGCGTACCGGTCTCGTCGGCTCCTTCGTCCTCGGCCTCGTCCGGAGCCTTGGCTGGGGCCGGGTCCGCGGCTGCCTCCGGCGGCGGGATCGACAGCTCGATCTCGTCGGACGATCCCGGCCGGGTGGGGGAGATCGTGCACCCGATGCCCGGGTCGCACCTCTACTTCCCGCGTACGGCGTTGCCGACGCTGCGGTCGGAGCTCGCTCCGGGTACGCACGTGCTGCGCTGCCGGGTGCGGGTGTCTCGCGTTTCGTCCTGAGTTCCCTGCGCGGTGGGGTGCCCCGCTCGCGTTATCCGGGGTAACGCTGCTATTTCGGCGCGGATAGCCGCGTTATCCCGGGATATCGCGCGGCAGCGGTGCGCCGATCGCACGCGGCCGCGGTGCCGCTCGCGCGCGGCTGCGGTGCCGATCCCGGTGCCGATCGCGCGCGGTGCCTCAAACACACAGCGGCCGCCCCGCATAGTTTCCGGTAACGAAGGAAACGGTTGTTACCGTATTGACCGAGCACGCCGCGGCGTGAGAAATATCTCTCATGAAACCGATTACCGTCCCCCTGTATCTCGGTGTCATCACCCTCCTCACCACGGCGGCCACGATGTCGGCGGTGACCGTCGCAGCAGTCCCGGCCCAGGCAGCGGCCGCGGCGTATCACGTGAACTGCGCGGCGAGCGCCCCCGGCGACGGCTCGGCGGCCAGCCCGTGGAACACGGTGGCCGCCGCGAATGCGCACGCGTACAGCCCAGGCGATCGGATCTACTTCGCCCGGGGAACCACTTGCGTCGGCCAGTTCAAGCCGACGGGCTCCGGCACGGCGGGCGCGCCGATCGTCGCGGCGGCGGAGGGGACCGGCGCCCGGCCGGTCATCGCCGGACAAGGCACGGTGTACGCCGCGGTGCATCTCTACAACGTGGAGTACTGGGAGGTCCACGACCTCGAGGTGACCAACGACAACGCGACGGCGGCCGAGCGTAACGGCCTGCTCGTCGAGCTGGAGAACTTCGGCGTCGGCCACCATTATCTGATCGACGACGTGTACGTGCATCACGTCGCGGGCGACCAGGCGGCCGCCAAGCGCTCCAACGGCATCCAGTTGCGTGTGACCGGTACGGCGACGCCGACGCGGTTCGACGACGCAGTGGTGCAGAACTCCGAGGTCAACCACGTCGACCGGGAAGGACTGACCACGGCGTCGGAGCAGAACTGCCGCACGATCTACGGCTGCACCGGTACGCAGAACTGGCTCGCCAGCACCGGGGTGGTGTTCCGCAACAATGTCGTGCATGACACCGGCGGCGACGGCATCGTGATGCGCGTCGCGGACCACGCGGTGGTCGAGGGCAACGAGGTGTACGACATCGCGCTGCGCAACACCGGGAACAACGCCGGACTGTGGACGATCAACTCCGACTACACGCTGATCCAGCACAACGAGGTCTACCGGGTGAACCGGTACGCCGGGACCAACGACGGGATGGCGTTCGACTCCGACTTCGGCAACCGGGGAGTCGTCTTCCAGTACAACTTCAGCCACGACAACGAGGGCGGCTTCATGCTGTTCTGCGGGGCCTGCGGCGGCAGCGCGAACACGGCCGGGACGATCGTGCGGCACAACATCTCCGTCAACGACGGCTCCCGTCTCCTGTACGCGGTCGGCGAGCAGGCGGCGCAGATCTACAACAACACCTTCTACCTGCCGTCGGGCTCGACGACGAGCGTCATCGAGGACACCAGCGGCACGACGACGGTGCGCTGGCAGAACAACGTCTTCTACAACCTCGGCAGTGGTGCGTACGCCGGCTCCGGGTATGTCGCGGCCGACCACACCTGGCGGGCCAACGTCTTCTACGGCAGTCATCCGGCGAGTGAGCCGGCCGACCCGTACAAGTCGACGGCGAATCCGTTGCTGGCGAACCCGGGTGGTTCGACTCCGGCGGACTACCAGCTGACCGCTGGTTCTCCGGCGTTGCGGTTCGGTCAGGTCACCACCGGCGCGGGCGGGCAGGACTACTTCGGGAACTCCGCGCCGCTGGCGTGCCGTCCGGACGCCGGAGCGCATCAGCGGTCCACCTTCACCGACTCCGGTTGCCTCGGCACGACGAAGACGGCCAACGGCGGGTTCGAGACCGGGACGTTGTCGGGCTGGCCCACTGCGACGTCCGGGCGTACTTGGGCGGATTCGTCGAGCGTCCACTCCGGGGCGTACGCCGGAAAGCTAGGTCCCTACGCCGCCTCGCTGGAGCAGACGGTGACGCTGTCGCCGAACACCACCTATGTCCTGTCCGGCTGGGGCCGGGTGGACAAGGCCGACACGCAGCTCGTCGTGGGCGTGAAGAACTACGGAGGTGCCGAGATTCGCGTGCCGGCGTTCGCCACAGGTGAATGGCGGGCCGGTTCGGTCACCTTCACCACCGGGACGTCGAACACCTCCGCCGTCGTCTTCTGTTACGCCCGCAGCGGCACCGGCTACGGCTGGTGCGACGACGTACGCGTGATCGCCCAGCCGAGCTGACCGGCGGCAATCGGGGGCAAACCGCCCGGACCGGCACGCCCCGGAGTGGGACTGCGATGATCCACTCCGGGGCGGATATAGTGGCTCGGCGGCGGACGGGCTAGGGGGGCGAGATGACGCAGGCGGATCCCCGGTCGAGGATCCTGACCATCCCCAACGCGATCAGCTTTCTGCGGCTGCTCGGCGTTCCGTTGTTCCTTTACCTCTTCCTGGGCCCGCACGCGTGGGGCTGGGCGGTGGCGGTCCTCGCGATCGGCGGGACGACCGACTGGATCGACGGTTACCTGGCCCGGCGGCTCGGGCAGGTGAGCCGCCTCGGCGAGCTCATGGACCCGGTCGCCGACCGGCTCTACATCCTCGCCACGATCGTCGCGCTGACGGTCGAAGACGTGGTGCCGTGGGCGTTCACCATCGCACTGCTGGCCCGGGAGGCCGTGCTGAGCGTGGTGGTCCTGATCCTGCGCCGCTACGGCGTGCCGCCGCTGCCGGTCCATTACGTCGGCAAGACGGCGACTTTCATCCTGCTCTTCGCCTTCCCGGTGCTGCTGCTCGCGGCCACCACCGACGGCGCGGTCTCGTCGGTCTCGCACGCGGCCGGGTGGGCGCTGGCCTGGTGGGGGCTCGTCCTCTACTGGGTCGCCGGCGGCCTTTACATCCTGCAGGCTCGATCGGTGATACGCGCAAAGCAGCCGGCTGCGGCCGGAGGCTCAGCATGACCACCGGCTCGGCGTCCGGTCCGGCGTCTGCGCCGGACGCCGGCGAGCAGGCAGCCCAAGCGCGCCGCCGTTACAGCACGGATCTGCTGGACTCCCTGTTCCGGGAATCCGTCGACGCCAGCCGGGTCGCCTATGAGGCGTCGAAGCGGCGGGGACCGGCTGCGAAGTTGGCATACAAGGTGCTGGGTGCCGTGACCGCGCTGGCCCTCGGCTTCCTCCTCGCCGTGGCGTACCAGAAGGTCGTCGAAGAACAACCCCAGCGCCAGACGGCGCGCGACGGCCTGATCGCCGACATCCACACGCGGCAGGACCGCATCGACGCGCTGACCGGACGCGAGGAGCTGTTGCGCGGCCAGGTGAACAGCCTGCAGGCGGCCTTGCTCAACGACAGCACGCTGCAACGGCTGCGGACCTACGAGGCGGCGACCGGGCTGCGGCGGGTGACCGGCGATGGCGTCACGATCACGCTGGGCGACGGCCAGGCGAAGGCCGACCCGGTGACCGGGCAGACCGACAAGACCGCCCGCGTCCTGTTCGTGGACCTGCGCAACGTGGTGAACGAGCTGTTCACCGACGGGGCGGAGGCGATCGCGATCAACGGCCAGCGGCTGACCTCGACCTCGACCATCCGCTCGGCGGGCGAGGCGATCCTGGTGGACTTCAAGCCGCTGGTCGGGCCCTACAAGATCACCGCCATCGGGCCGGGCTCGATGGCCACTAAGTTCTCCGAGTCGGCCACCGCCGACCTGTTCCGCAAGCTCGTGGACAGCAAGGGGATGTCGTTCTCGGTCAAGCGCACCGACGACCTGACCCTGCCGGCCGCGGCGAATCCGCAGCTGCGCTACGCCAAGCCAGTCGTCTCCGCGTCGCCCTCGGCGACCGCCTCGCCATCGGGAGGTGGCAAGTGATCCCCGTCCTCGCCTTGATCGTCGGGGTCGTCCTCGGCGTCATCCTGGACCCGACCGTCCCGGCGGCGGTCGAACCTTATCTGCCCATCGCGGTGGTGGCCGCCCTCGACGCGGTGTTCGGCGGCGTACGGGCGAAGCTGGACGGCATCTTCGACGACAAGCAGTTCGTCGTCTCGTTCATCTCCAACGTCCTGGTCGCCGGGCTCATCGTGTGGCTGGGCGACCAGCTCGGCGTCGGCGGTCAGCTCTCCACCGGCGTGGTGGTCGTCCTGGGCGTACGGATCTTCGGCAACGTCGCGGCGATCCGGCGGCATCTGTTCCGGGCGTAGGAGGCGGCATGACGAACCCTCAGGACAACCAGCCCGGGCCGGAGCAGCCGGACGAGGCCGATTCCGCGCGTACGGACGCGGACGCTCCGGCGTCCTCCGGCGATGTCCGGGGCGGCTTTCGCGGCGACTTCGACGCGGAGCAGACCATCCGGCTCGACCGGCCCACCGACGACGATGACGATGAAGACATCGACGCGGATTCGGCTGACGCCACGGCTTCGTCCACGGGCGTTGCTGCTGAGGACGACGCACCCGAGGACCAGGCCGAGGCCGAGCCGACGGTCGGGCCGGCCCCGGCAGCGGAGTCAGGTGCGAAGAAGCCCGCAGTGAAGGTGTCGGCCGCGACGATCGTCATCGCCGTGCTCGTCGGGCTGCTCGGCTTCGCCCTCATCGTGCAGGTACGCGGAACCTCGGAGGACTCGACGCTGGCGTCGGCCCGAACCGACGACCTCGTCCGGATCCTGTCCGATCTGGACTCCAACGAGAACCGCGTACGCCAGGAGATCGCCGACCTGGAGCAGCTGAAACGCGAGCTGACCGCCGGTAGTGAGAGTGCCGACGCCGCTCGCACGGCGGCCGAGCAGCGCGCCGACGAGCTGGGCATCCTGGCGGGAACGCTGCCCGCCGAGGGAACCGGGCTCACCGTACGCTTCTCCGGCCAGATCCGGGCCTCCCGGATTCTGGACGCCGTCGAGGAACTCCGGAACGCCGGGGCCGAGGCGATGCAGATCAGCAGCGGCGGCGGGCAGGCCGTACGCATCATCGTCTCGACGTACTTTCAGGACGCGGACGGTGGCCTGAACGTGGGCGGGACGAAGCTGACCGGCCCGTACACGATCACCGTCATCGGCGACCCCGCGACGATGAAGACCGCGCTCAACATTCCGGGCGGGGTGGTGGCGACGGTCAGTAGCGACGGCGGTAACGTGATCGTCGAAGATCCGGGCAAGGTCACCGTGTCCGCGCTCGCCGCGGAACCGGACCTGCAGTACGCGCAGCCCGCCTCCTGACCGGGGGCGGACCGGCGGTAGACGATGGAAGAGGAGCAGCCGTTGATTCCCGAGAATCTGCGCTACACCGCGGAGCACGAGTGGGTGGCCGTGGGCGCCGATCCGGTGCGGGTGGGCATCACCGACTTCGCGCAGGACGCGCTCGGCGACATCGTCTACGTTCAGCTGCCCGAGCCCGGCACGACCGTCGCCGCGGGAGACGCGTTCGGCGAGGTCGAGTCGACCAAGAGCGTCTCCGAGATCTACGCCCCGGTCAGCGGGGTCGTGGTCGCCCGCAACGAGGCACTGGGCGACTCGCCCGACCTGATCAACACCGACCCGTACGGCGAGGGCTGGCTGGTCGAGCTGGAGCCGAGCGACCCGGCGGCGCTCACCTCCCTGCTCGACGCGGACGGCTACCGCAAGCTCACCGAGAGCTGAACTGCCCGCGCGTCCGGTTGACCCTTTCTTCCCTGGCTGGCTACGCTCGCACAACCGATCGCCCGAGGGCCGAGGCCCGCGGGCGTAGCCGCCATCGCACCGTAAGACCCGCTGTACTCCCAGATCGTGTACAGCCAGTTACTGACGACGAAATCGTGAGGTGGTCCGATGACCCGCCCCGGCGACGAGTTCCCCCCGCTCGATGTCACGTCGACCCTGCACCTCGGCTCGCTGGACGAGGTGCTCGAGGGTCCCGACTCCGACGTCGTGCCCGGCCGGGTCTCCGGGCAGCTGCCGGCCGGGATGGCCTTGCTCGTGGTGCGGCGCGGTCCGAACGCGGGCGCTCGGTTCCTGCTCGACCATGACGTGACCACCAGTGGACGGCACCCCGACAGCGACATCTTCCTCGACGACGTGACCGTCTCGCGGCGGCACGCCGAGTTCCACCGCGAGGGTTCCACCTTCACCGTCCGGGACGTGGGCAGCCTCAACGGCACCTACGTCAACCGGGAGCGGGTCGAGTCGGCCACCCTCAACAACGGTGACGAGGTCCAGATCGGCAAGTTCCGGCTGGTCTACATCGCGGGGCCCCGCCCCGAGGAGTCGTGACGCTGTCCGAACGGGCCGCGTCGCCCGGCGACCGGGCGGGCGCGGCGGAGGGCCGCGCCCGCGCCGACGCGCAGCCGCTGTTCAGCATCGGTGAGGTGCTGGCCGAGCTGCGGGCCGAGTTTCCGGACACGACCATCTCCAAGCTGCGTTTCCTGGAGAGCGAAGGGCTGGTCGAGCCGCAGCGCACGCCGTCGGGCTACCGGAAGTACTCGCGGGCCGACGTCCAGCGCCTGCGCTTCGTCCTGACCGCCCAGCGGGATCAGTATCTTCCGCTGCGGGTGATCCGGGAGCAGCTGGCCGAGGGCGGCGACGACCTCGTCGAGGCGTCCGCGCGGCCGAACCTGGTCGCCCTCGGCCCCGACGACGCGCCCCCGATGCCCGCAGCGCCGCCGGTCGTGGTGGCGTCGCAGCCCCGGGAGACCGTCTCGGTGCGGCTGACCGCCGCCGAGTTGGGCGACCGCGCCGGGCTGACGACCGGCCAGCTGCGCGATCTCGAACAGCACGGGCTGATCACGCCGGACGCCGGTGGCCGTTACGACGCCGACGCGCTGGCGATCGCCGAAGTCGCCGCGGCGTTCGCGGAGCACGGCGTACAAGCGCGTCATCTGCGGGCCTGGCGTGCGGCCGCAGACCGCGAGGTAGGCCTGATCGCCGCCCTGGTCGCGCCGTTGTTGCGGCATCCGGATCCGAGTGCGCAGGCGCGCGCGGCCGAGTCGGTACGCGAGCTGACAGTGCTGTCGCAGCGCCTCCACGCCGCACTGGTACGCGTGGGCCTGCGCACCACGCCCGGCCAGTGAGATGCGTGTACGGTGGGTGTGAGGTGAACGAGGCGGTGCTGCCCGCCGGTCCGGTCGAGCCCGGTTCGAGTGGTGCGGCGGGCCTGCGCCGGAGAGAGGGAGGCGACGGTGCGTGAGCTGAGCGTGGTCGGGGTTCGGGTCGAGCTGCCCACCAACCAGCCGATCGTGCTGCTGCGCGAGGTCGATGGCGACCGGTACCTGCCGATCTGGATCGGTGCGGTGGAGGCGACCGCCATCGCCTACGAGCAGCAGGGCGTCAAACCCCAGCGTCCGCTGACCCACGACCTCATGCGAGACGTCCTGCAGGCGCTGTCGGCGCCGCTCTCGGCGGTCGAGATCACCGACCTGCGCGACAGCATCTACTTCGCGGATCTGCTCTTCTCCGACGGCGCGGTCCGGGTGTCCGGCCGCCCCAGCGACGCCATCGCGCTCGCCCTGCGGGTCGGCGCGCCGATCCGGTGCGCCGAGTCGGTCCTGGACGAGGCGGGGATCATCATCCCCGACGAGCAGGAGGACGAGGTCGAGAAGTTCCGGGAGTTCCTCGAGCAGGTCACCCCGGAGGACTTCGCCAGCTAGCCGGCGATCCGGCCGCACGGCACGCCGTCGCGGATACCTCTTTCGCGGCGTGTCCGCGTGTTGCCTCCACCCTGCACCCGGCCCTGCGCTATAGGGTGACAGATGTCGGATCTGGCACCGGCGCTCTCCACCGCGAGCCTCTGCGCGAGCGGGCGCTGAGCTGCGTGCTTACCGGCGCCGCGGAGGTGGAGGTATTCCCATGGAGCCTTACAGCGCAGACCAGGCGACACTGGCGGAGGCGATCCTGCCGGAGCCGACGGTCGGCTACCGAGGGGTGACGGCGTGCCACGCCGTGGGGATCAGCTACCGGCAGATCGACTACTGGGCGCGTACCGGGCTCGTCTCGCCGAGCATCCGTGACGCTTCGGGTTCCGGCACCCAGCGGCTGTACTCCTTCCGGGACCTCGTAGTCCTCAAAGTCGTCAAACGACTACTCGACGCCGGGGTTTCGCTCCAGAACATCCGCAAGGCGATCGAGACGCTCCGCTCGCACGGCGTCGAGGACCTCGCGGGCATAACCCTGATCTCCGACGGCACGACGGTGTACGAGTGCCGCTCGGCCGAAGAGGTCGTCGACCTGCTGCAAGGCGGTCAAGGAGTGTTCGGCATCGCGATCGGCGGCGCATTCAAGGAGATCCAGGGCTCGCTGTCGATGCTGCCGGGGGAGCGGGCCGTTCCCGAGGAGGAGACCGGCGAACCCGCCCCGGTCATCGAGGCCCCGTTCGGCGTCACGGACGAACTGGCCGCTCGGCGGGCCCGCCGTCGGGCTTCCTGACTTCGCTCGCTCTGCGCGCTGCTTGTTCGCGCT
Source organism: Hamadaea sp. (assembly GCF_013362815.1). Taxonomy (GTDB): domain Bacteria; phylum Actinomycetota; class Actinomycetes; order Mycobacteriales; family Micromonosporaceae; genus Hamadaea. The sequence goes on from NZ_JABFVK010000037.1 coordinate 20,794, forward strand.
GCTTGTTCGCGCTGCTTGTTCGCGCTGCTTGTTCGCGCTGCTTGTTCGCGCTGCTTGTTCGCGCTGCTTGTTCGCGCGATCCCGGGATAACGTGCCTTCGGCGGCGCGCAAAGCCGCAACTTCCCGGGATAAGTCGCAGCCTCGCGTAGCCAGCCGCGCCTACGCGGCCGGGGCGTCGTGAATACGTGCGGAATACATCCGGGCGGGGCCGCCGACAATGCTGATCTTGCGCTGATCCCGACTCTCCAGTGAGATAGAGCCATCTATCGAAACTGGGGAGGTTCCCATGCTCCGACTTCGACGCCTGCTGACCGCGGGCCTCGTGGTGGGCCTGGTGCTCGCGCCGATGCCGGCCGCCGCGGACACACCGCCGGCCGAGTTCGGCACCGACTGGCACGATCCGCTCACCGCCGACCCGCCGATCGCCACGCCGCCGACGAAGTCGTGCCGCGTACAGATCATCGACGCGCACTTCCAGGACTTCACGCCGTACGAGGGGAACTTCGCGCCGCCCGCTGACTGCGCCGGCCCGTGGGCGAAGGTAGTGCTCAGCTTGGACGGGCAGGTCGCCGGCCGGCAGTTCGACCGGCTCGGGTACCTGAACATCGGCGGGGTCACCGTCTTCAAGACGTCCACTCCGGAACCGTCGCCGGCCGGGATCGCCTGGCACGTCGAGAAGGACGTCACGGGGTACGCGTCGCTGTTCGGGCGGGCGCAACCGGTCGAGTCGCTCATCGGCAACGTCGTCAACGACACCTACACCGGGGTGCTGCACGTCCAGGCGTACCTGACGTTCTACACCGCCGACGCGCGGCATCCAGCGCCGAGCGACGGCGCGGACGACGTGTTCGGGCTGGCGAACGTGCATGCTGACGGGACCGCACGGGTCGGCGGGCTGACCGTCGCGCCGAACACCGAGCGTCTGGTCGCCGAGGTCTACGCGACCGGTTCCGGTGGCGGCTGCGAAGAGTTCTGGTACCTCACCGCGCCGCCCGAGTCGGGCTACTCCTGCCCGGCCGACCACGGCCCGTATCGCGAGGTCCAGATCAGCGTCGACGGCGTCCTGGCGGGCATCGCCGCGCCCTACCCGCACATTTACACCGGCGGCTGGTCCAACCCGTTCCTCTGGTACGTCGTGCCCGCGCCGCGCGCCTTCGACATCCAGCCGATCCGCTACGACCTCAGCCCGTTCGCGGGCCTGCTCACCGACGGGCGCGAGCACACCGTGTCGGTCACCGTCACCGGGGTGCCGGCCGGGCAGTCCGGCTGGGACGTCCCGGTCACCCTCCTCGGGTGGCGTGACCACGGATCGGCGCAGGTCACCGGGTCGCTCACGCGGTCCGTCGCGTCGCCGCTCACCAACACCAGCGTGTACGCCGACGGCAGCGAGTCGGATTCGGTGACGACGAACGGAGCGCACCGGTTGACCGTCAGCGGCTACGTGAACACCTCGCACGGGAAGGTCACGACGACGGTCGCCCGCGACGTGTCGAACACCTCGACACACCGCTGGGGTCCGGAGGAGAACCCGGACGCGTTGACGGCCGAGTGGACCGACCGGGAGGTCGTGACGGTCGTCGGGCCGCGTACGCACGACGTGCGCCTCGCCGACCGCCGGTACGCCGTCGACGGCGCGATCACGGTGGACGACGCGAACCGGCTCACCACCACGATCTCCCTGACCGACGCGGCCACGCTCCTGTCCGACGGCACGCCGACGCAGCTGGAGAACGCGTACTCCGGGACGGCGAGCTGGACGCTCGGCGTACCGCGGGAGGAGCGGCACGCCACCGCGACGACCACCCAGCACTGCACGGTCGCCGGCCCAGGCCAGCACTACGACCGTACGGTGACCGCCGTGAACGGAACGTTGACCTTAGGCGGTTAATCGTCGGGCATGCATGGGTGCCCGCGCTGACCGCCGTGAACGGAACGTTGACCTTAGGCCGGTAATCGTCGGGCATGCATTATCGTCTCCGCATGCCCGACGAAACGCTGGCGCTGGAGGGCGCTTCGCCCGCCGTCCGTTCGGCGATCCCGGCCCAGGTCACCGAGGACGCCGCGCCCTCCGGCACCGCCGACGGCGAGCATGCCGCTCCGCCGCTGGGCGAGCCGTCCGCGCGGGAGCGCTGGCGGCAGTCGTTCATCGTGGGCTTCTGGACCTGGTTGTCCGGTCTGGCGCTGTACGCCTTGGCCACCTTCGCGGCGTGGGTGCCGTTCGAGGGGGTGGCGGCGAAGGCCGGCGACCCGCCAGACACCGTGTCGTCGGCGCTGGACGCCTGGAACCGGTGGGACACCACCTGGTACTTGATCATCGCGGACACCGGGTACCACTGGGACACCCGGGCGACCGCCTTCTGGCCGCTCTATCCGCTCGCCGTACGCGCGGCGAACGCGGTCCTGCCGGGCGGCTCGTTCGGCGCCGGGCTGGCTGTGTCGATGGTGTGCTGCCTGGCCGCGCTCGTCCTGATGCATCGGCTGACCGCCGACGCGCTGGACGAGCAGCACGCCCGGCGGGCGGCCTTCTACCTGCTCGCCTTCCCGACCGGGTTCTACCTCGTGGCCGCGTACAACGAGTCGATGTTCATCGCGCTCGCGATCGGCTCGCTCTACTGCATGCGCCGGGGCCACTGGTGGATCGCCGGCGCGCTCGCCGGGCTCGCCGGTGCGACCCGGATGGTCGGTGTGCTGCTGGGTGCTGCCTTCGTCTACGAATACCTGCGGCAATGCGGTTGGTCGGTACGCCGTGTCCGGGCGGACGTGTTGTCGATCCTGCTCGTCCCGGCCGGGCTGGCGGCGTACATGTTCTACCTGTATCGCAGCTTCGGCAGCGCCACGCACTTCCTGGATTCGCAGAAGGCCTGGTTCCACGACGGCTACCAGGCTCCGTGGACCACGATCGGCCAGGTCGCGAAGATGATCCACGACTGGACGCCGATGTTCTCCGGGGACAACTTCCGCAATGTGGCCAACTTGGGGACCGCGTTGCTGATGATCGCGCTGCTGACTTTGGCACTCATCGGACCCTGGAAACTCGGGCCCGGCGACCGCTACCTGGTGATCTTCGCGGCGATCACCCTGATGCTGCCGCTGATCAGCCCGATCCACTCGCACTACCCGCTGAGTTCGCTCTGGCGCTACAGCTTGGAGTGCACGGCCGCGTTCCTCGTGCTGGCGAGGATGGGCCGCAATTCCACCTTCGACCGGTTCTTCACCATGGGTGCTGTCGGCCTGCAAGGTGTCATGATCATCGTGTTCCTGCAGAACAACTTCGTCGCCTGAGTCATTGCCGACCCGGCAACCATCTGGCGGGCGTACGCCATCCTGAAGGGTGTGAAGATCCCTTGGCGGTTGGTACGCCGCACTCTGCTGATCGCCGGCGTGGCCGGTGTCGTGACGGTGGCGGCCAGCCAGCTCTGGATTCGCGGGGCCAGCCGCGGTCACGTGTACGCCGAAAGCGACGTCCCGGCCCGGCCGGTGGCGTTGGTGCTGGGCGCCCAGGTCGATCCGGACGGGAGTCCGTCGGGCTTCCTCGTCGCCCGGCTCGCGGAAGCCAAACGCCTCTACGACGCCGGCAAGGTGGCGGCCATCCTGGTCTCCGGTGACCACGGCGAATGGCGGTACGACGAGCCGGGCCACATGCAGCAGTGGCTCCTGGCGAACGGAGTCCCCGCGGACAAGGTCGTGGCCGACTACGCGGGCTTCGATACCTACGACTCGTGCCAGCGGGCCGTACGCGTCTTCGGCGTCGACGCCGCGATCGTGGTGACCCAGAGCTTCCACATCCAGCGGGCGGTCACCCTGTGCCGGGAGGCCGGCATGGACGCCGTCGGCGTCGGCGACGACAGCGCCCGGCAGTGGCGGCTGCAATGGGATCGGGCGACCGTGCGGGAGCAGGGTGCATACGTCAAGGCGGTGCTGGACGTGGTGAGCCGGCGGGACCCGGTCTACCTCGGCCCGCACGAGACCGGGGTGGAGCGGGCCGTCGCCGCCTCCCGCTGACCCGAGCCCGCTGCTCGGGCCCGCGCTGGACGCTGGATCAGGGTTCCGGGTCGAATCTTGAGGCAAATTCGACCGCGAACCCTGATCCAGCGAGGAAAGCCGCGAACTCAGAGTAGTTTGTCGATCTCCGCGAGTTCGGCGTCGGTGAACTCCAGGTTGTCGAGCGCGGCGATGTTCGCCTCGAGCTGGGCGACGCTGGACGCCCCGATGATCAGGCTCGTCATCCGGGGGTCGCGCAGCGCCCAGGCCAGGGCGAGCTGAGCCAGCGACTGGCCCCGCTGCCGGGCCAGCTCGTTGAGCGCGCTGACCTGTGCGAGCCGCTCCGGCGTCAGGTCGCTCTCGTTGAGGAAGACACTGGTCGCCACCCGCGAGTCCGCCGGTACGCCGTTCAGGTACCGGTCGGTCAGCAGACCCTGCGCCAGTGGGGAGAACGCGATGCAGCCCGCGCCCACCTGCTCCAAGGTGTCCAGGAGCCCGTCGTCTTCGATCCAGCGGTTGATCATCGAGTAGGACGGCTGGTGGATCAGGAGCGGCGTACCGAGGTCGCGGAGGATCGCGGCGGCCTGAGCGGTCTGCTCCGACGTGTACGACGAGATCCCGGCGTACAGGGCCTTGCCCGCGCGGACGGCCGCGTCCAGCGCCGTCATCGTCTCCTCCAGCGGCGTGTCCGGGTCGAACCGGTGGCTGTAGAAGATGTCGACGTAATCGAGTCCCATGCGGCGCAGCGACTGGTCGAGTGAGGCGGTCAGATACTTGCGCGACCCCCATTCGCCGTACGGCCCGGGCCACATCAGATAACCGGCCTTCGTGGAGATGATCAACTCGTCCCGGTACGCCGCCAGATCGCTCGCCAGCAGCCGCCCGAACGTCTCCTCGGCGGTCCCGGGCGGCGGACCGTAGTTGTTCGCCAAGTCGAAGTGCGTGACGCCCAGGTCGAAGGCGCGCAGGACGATGTCCCGCTCGACCTCGTAGGACCGCTGGGCGCCGAAGTTGTGCCAGAGGCCGAGCGAGATCGCGGGCAACCGGAGGCCACTGCGCCCGGACCGGCGGTAGGTCATGGTGTCGTAACGGTCGGAAGCGGCGGAATAGCCGGCTGGGTAAGTCACGATCTTCACCCTAGACCTCGGCCCCGCGGGCCGCCCGGGCCAGCGAAGAGAACGCCTTCGGGTTTAAGGTTCGCCGGTGCATGTCGAGTTCATGACGCAGTCTGACCCGGTCGAGGAACTACGGCTGGTCCGCCGGGAGCTGCAACCGGTGTGGAACCGCCTGGTGTCGAGCGTGGTCCTGGGCGCAATGATCGGCTTGGTCGTCGGCGGGGTGGCCGCCTGGCGCGACATGGCCGGGCTTGGCTGGGCCTGGCTGGTCATCGCGCCGGTGGTCCTCCTTGCCGTTCGGGTGCCGGGCGTCTTCCGACTCGAGGGTGCCACGCGCGTCATCGCGAAACGCCGGGCGAGCGAGCAGTTCCGCGCCTTCGCCCTGACGGACCAGGAGATTCGAATCACGACGGCGCTCGGTGAACATGCCTACCAATGGCCGGCGATCATTCGGGTCGTAATGCCGCCGGGCTACTACGGGCTCATGAGGGACGACGATGCGCTGGCCTGGATCCGCCGGGCGGCGCTCACCCCCGACCAGGACGCTGAGATCGCGGCTTTCCTGGCCGGTCGCGGCCTGCTCGTGCCGACGGCACCGGCCGCCTGACCACCGGCTCGCCGGGAGACATGCGTAACAGCACCGTCATCGGGGCACTGGTACCGTGGCGGGTAGCTGGTACGCCCGCGCGGGAGAGTCCGCGTACCCCGGCACAGACCGGGCAGAACGGCGCCGAAGGGGCAATTCCTCCCCGGAACCTCTCAGGCACCCGGACCGCGCGGGTCGGCGACGCTGGAGCGCAGGGTGGCGACAGCGGGGGAGGACGACATCGTCCCCGCCTCCCTTGGAGCAGCAGAAACCCATGACGAGCCCATTCTCGTTCTCCGCGCGGCATATCGGCCCCACCTCGGACGACGCTCGCCGCATGTTGGAGTCGGTCGGCTACAGCAGCCTCGACGAGCTGATGGACGCGGCCATTCCGGAAGCCATCCGCTGGCACGAGCAGCTGGACCTCCCAGCCGCCGCCACCGAGGCCGAGGTGCTCGGCGAGCTGCGTGAGCTCGCGTCCCGCAACCAGGTTCTGACCTCGATGATCGGGCTCGGCTACTACGGCACGCACACCCCCGGCGTCATCAAGCGCAATGTCCTGGAGAACCCGGCGTGGTACACCGCGTACACGCCGTATCAGCCGGAGATCAGCCAGGGGCGGCTCGAGGCCCTGCTCAACTTCCAGACCGTGGTCACCGACCTCACCGGGCTCGCGACCGCGAACGCGTCGATGCTCGACGAGGCCACGGCGGCCGCCGAGGCGATGACGCTCGCGCGCCGCTCGTCCAAGTCCAAGTCCAACGTGTACGCCGTGGACGCCGACAGCCTTCCGCAGAGCGTCGACGTCATCCGTACGCGGGCCGAGCCGCTCGGCATCGAGGTGCGCGTCGTCGACCTCGAGCAGGAGCTCGACTTCGAGTACTTCGGTCTGCACCTGCAGTATCCGGGAGCCTCGGGAGCCGTGCGGGATCACGCCGCCCTGATCGAAGCCGCCCACGCCCAGGGCGCGCTCGTCACCGTCGCGGCCGATCTGCTGGCCCTCGTCCTGTTGCGCGAACCGGGGGCGATCGGGGCCGACATCGCTTGCGGCACCGCGCAGCGGTTCGGCGTACCCATGGGATTCGGAGGACCGCACGCCGGATATCTGGCGGTGCGCGCGGGCCTGGAGCGGTCGCTGCCCGGGCGGCTTGTCGGCGTCTCGCGCGACGCGGACGGCAACCGGGCCTACCGGCTGGCGTTGCAGACCCGCGAGCAGCACATCCGCCGGGAGAAGGCGACCAGCAACATCTGCACCGCGCAGGTCCTGCTCGCCGTCATGGCGAGCATGTACGCCGTCTACCACGGCCCGAACGGGTTGCGGGCGATCGCCCAGCACGCGCACGACAGCGCGACCCTGCTGGCGGCCGGACTGCGCGACGGCGGCGTGCAGCTCGCCACGGAGCAGTTCTTCGACACGGTGACCGCAGTCGTGCCGGGCCGAGCCGCCGAGGTCGTCGCGGCCGCCGCCGAGCAGGGCGTGAACCTGTGGGCGTTCGACTCCGACCGGATCGCCATCGCCTGCGACGAGACCACCACCGCGGCCGACATCGCCGCCGTGTGGGCCGCGTTCGGCGTCGCGGGTGTCTCCGAAGTGGACGCCTCCGCGGTCGCGTTCGAGCGCACCAGTGACTTCCTGACCCACCCGGTCTTCCGTACGCACCACTCCGAGACGGCGATGCTGCGCTACCTGCGCCGGCTCGCCGATCTGGACTACGCGCTCGACCGGGGCATGATCCCGCTCGGCTCGTGCACGATGAAGCTCAACGCCACCACCGAGATGGAGGCCGTGACGTGGCCGGAGTTCGCGAACGTCCACCCGTTCGCGCCGGCCGCCCAGACTGCGGGTTACGCCGAGCTGATCGAGTCGCTGGAGAGCTGGCTCGCCGAGCTGACCGGGTACGACGCGGTGAGCGTCCAGCCGAACGCGGGGTCGCAGGGTGAGCTCGCCGGTCTGCTGGCGATCCGGGCGTACCACCGGTCGCGGGGCGACGACGACCGCGACGTCTGCCTGATCCCGTCGAGCGCGCACGGCACGAACGCGGCGAGCGCCGTGATGGCCGGGATGCGCGTCGTCGTGGTCGCGTGCGACGAGAACGGCAACGTGGACCTGGTCGATCTCGATCGCAAGCTCGCCGAGCACGCCGAGCGGCTGGCCGCCATCATGGTCACCTACCCGTCCACCCACGGCGTGTACGAGACGGGCATCGCCGAGCTGTGCGCGAAGGTGCACGAGGCGGGCGGTCAGGTGTACGTCGACGGCGCGAACCTCAACGCGCTCGTCGGATTCGCCAAGCCGGGCAAGTTCGGGGCGGACGTGTCGCACCTGAACCTGCACAAGACCTTCTGCATCCCGCACGGCGGTGGCGGGCCCGGCGTCGGGCCGGTCGCGGTGCGGGCGCACCTCGCCGAGTTCCTCCCCGGGCGCGGTGAGCGGTCCGTCGCGGCGATTTCGGCGGCCCCGCATGGTTCGGCCGGCATCCTGCCGATTCCGTGGGCGTACGTGCGGATGATGGGCCCGGACGGGCTGGCGTCGGCGACCGCCCACGCGGTGCTGGCGGCGAACTACGTCGCGGCCAAGCTGCGCGACCACTACCCGGTGCTTTACGCGGGCAACAAGGGTCTCGTGGCCCACGAGTGCATCCTCGACCTGCGGCCGCTGTCCAAGGCGACCGGCGTCTCCGTCGACGACGTCGCCAAGCGGCTGATCGATTACGGCTTCCACGCGCCGACGATGTCCTTCCCCGTGGCGGGGACGCTGATGGTCGAGCCGACCGAGAGCGAGGACCTGGGCGAGCTGGACCGGTTCGTGGAGGCGATGATCGCCATCCGGCGCGAGATCGACGCGGTCGCCGAGGGTGTCTGGCCGAAGGACGACAACCCCTTGGTCAACGCCCCGCATACGGCGGCGATGGTGAGCGGTGACGAGTGGGCGCACGCCTACCCGCGGTCGATGGCTGCCTACCCCGGTGGCATGGACCCGGTGGGCAAGTACTGGGCGCCGGTGCGCCGGATCGACGGTGCGTACGGCGACCGGAACCTGGTCTGCTCGTGCCCGCCGCCGGAGGCGTTCGCCTGATCGGCCCTGGACGTCGGTCCTGATCGGGCTCAGAACGTCGCGAGGCCCGGCCGTTCGCTCGGCCGGGCCACTGGTCTTCGGTGCTTGGCTGCGTCTTTGGTGCCGTCCCGGTGGGCCTTGTGCGTCCTTCCGGGACTTGTGCTGTTCGGCGGCCGACGGTCGTTGTCAGCCGGGGGAGTGAGCGGTGGTGCAGGTCACGCGAGCGCGTGCACTGCGGGGCCTCGCTGCGGTGCGATCATTCTCCCGTCCGGGAGCAGCTCGCCGGTGTCCTCGAAGATGATGACGCCGTTGCAGAGGAGGCTCCAGCCCTGCTCCGGAAAGCTGGCGACGACCCGGGCCGCGTCACGGTCGACGGCGTCGGCGCTCGGGCAGGGCGGTTGGTGCTGGCACATGGGGTGGTCTCCGCTGTGGTTGAGGGGTGATGCCTCGCCACTGTAGTGACGAATCACACGCCCCTGTGGAGTTGGTCACATGAACAGTCACGCACGCTACTACGCCGAACGATGCTATTTCGAGCAAGTAACGCCCCTCACACCCAGTAATCAACCCTTTGGATGATCCAAGTGAGGCCATTGCTACAAGAGTCCGTCGTACATTCGGTATCCATGCGGGGGCTGACACCTGCGACCGGCGCGCCGGTCGTACCGGCTCACTGCCGGGCTCACGCACGGCCGGTGGCCCGGCTCGAATGGCGTCCCGGCGACCCGCTTCCAGCCGGTAAGACCGCCGCTGACCTCGTGGAATCCTTCCTGTCTGAGCGCGGATTGCCGGTGGCCGACCTTGCGGCGGCAGGGTCGGGTGTCGATCTCCCGCACGGCCCCGGCGACATCTGCGGAGCCGCCCTCTACGTCTCGGCGGCGGCCGGCGCGACCCTCGTCGGCGTGTCCCCCGGACGGCCGACGCCGATCCCCGAAGTGCCCGAAATAGTCGCCATCGTGTACGCGCATTCGGAATATTCCATAACCCAGAGTAGTGATCTTGGCTTAGATTCGGCGGCAGAGTTCTCCCTCGGACCCTGGATACCCAGTTGGTCGGAGTCTGATCACGCCGAGGCGGTCGCCGCCGTCCGGGACGCCATCGCCGCCGGCGACGTGTATCAGGTCAACGTCGTCGGGCACGCTGCGGCGGCGTACGCAGGCGATCCGCTGCCCGCGCTGGAGCGGCTCGCCGGGCTGCGGGGGGCGCACTACGCCGGGCTCATCAGCGGCGACGGGTGGGCGATCGCCTGCGCGTCGCCGGAGACGCTGGTCCGCGTACGCGCCGGAATTGCGCAGACACGCCCGATCAAGGGGACCGCGAAGGCGACCGAGGAAGGCCGGGCGATGCTGCTCGCCTCGGCCAAGGAACGCGCCGAGCACGTCATGATCGTGGATCTGGAGCGCAACGACCTAGCGCAGGTGGCCCAGATCGGCAGCGTACGCGTCGAGGAGTTGTTCGCCCTGAAGCATTGGGGCGACCTGTGGCAGGCGGAGTCGACGGTGACGGCACGGCTGCGTCCCGGCGTCGGCCTGGCCGAACTGCTCCGGGCGGTATGCCCCGGCGGGTCGGTCACCGGTGCGCCGAAGCTCGCTGCGCTGGCCCAGATCGCCCGGCTCGAACCGGTCGGCCGCGGCGCGAGCATGGGCGCGCTCGGCTGGGTGGGCCGGGACGGACTCGATCTGGGGCTGACCATCCGTACGGTGGCTGCCACGCCGGCGCAGCTTCACCTGTGGGCCGGCGGCGGGATCACGTGGGGCAGCGATCCGGCCGCCGAAGTCGCCGAAGCCGCCGCCAAGGCCGCGCCCATCAAGGCTCTGCTCGGCGCTCAGCCCGCCCGTTGATCATGAACCTCGGGGCGCGACACGCCGGTCGGGTGGGACCTTAGGTTCATGATCAACGGGAGGCTAACGGACGCCGAAGATGGCCTTCTGCATGACGGGCGTGATGTCGTAGGAGCCTCGCGAGACCAGCGGCGCGGGGGCGTTCGGGGTGGAGGCCGACGAGATCTGCGAGAGGACCTTGCCGTTGGCGTCCTGCCCGAGCGCGATCGTCACGATGGTGACCGGCCGCTTCGGGTCGCCCTTCTTCAGCTTGTCGAGCAGCTGCGCCAGTTTGAGGTTCTTCTCCTGGTCGTCGTTGGCCCCGTCGGTCAGCAGCACCACCATGTTGGCGGCGTCGGGCACGTACTTCGCCTGCACCGCCGTGTAGGCGGCCAGCACGGCCTCGTACATGCCGGTGTTGCCGCCGGCCTTCAGCTCGCCGATGGCCGACTTCAGCTTCGATTCCCGGGTGCCGCCGTCCATCTCGTCGCTGAGCGGGCCGAGCGGCACGTTCTCGACGTAGGACTTGCTCCCCGACTTGTTCGACGAGAACGACCACAGGCCGGCGTTGCCCTTGCCCTGGAAGACCGATAGCGCCTGCTTGGCCGCCTCCTTGGTCAGGTCGAGTTTGGACTTGCCGAGGCCCGGCACCTCCGCGCCCATCGAGCCGGAGACGTCGAGGACGAACAAGGCGTTGGTGAGCCGGGTCAGCGCCGTCCAGGTGTTGATGGTGTCGTTGACCGCGTCGGTCAGCAGTACGCCGCGGGGCAGCGCGGTCAGCGTCGAGATCACGCCGTTGTCCTGCGTGAAGTCCGCGCCCGGCTTACGGTTGGCGTCCCGGTAACCGGCGTTCTGGAAGACCGCCCGGCCGTCGGTGCGGACGTAGCGGAGGAAGGCCCGGGCGACCGCCTGCTTCGGCTTCTGCACCCAGTCGGCGTTGTCGAGCACGAGGTAGGGGTTGTCCGCCTCGATGTTGCTCTTCGGGTAGATCGCGACGAGCGGCGAGTTGGGGTGGGCCTTGTTATGGGCCAGCACCTCCTGCTCCAGCGCCGGGAAGGCCGAGACGTAGGTCAGCCCGCCTTCGCCGCCCTGGCCGCCCTTGGAGTCGAACTCGTCCATGATCGCGCCGGTGTCGTCGGCCTTGACCTCGAGCACCGTCTTCAGCTTGAGCAGGCCCTGCCGCTCGGTGTCGGAGACGTCCTGGTCGTCGTCGCGGTCGATGATCGCCGAGAGGGCGAGCAGACCCGGCGTCGACTGGCCGGGGTCGGTCATCCCGAGCTTGAACTCGCCCCAGCTCTTGCCGTAGGCGTTCCAGCCCTTCACGGCCGCCTGGTCGAGGACGGAGGACCAGTCGACCTTGCCCGAGGGCCAGCCGAGCGCCTGGGCCATCGCCTTCGGCATCGCGAGCACGACCGGCGACCGGGCGACGCTCGGCTGCAGGTCGGGCAGGATGGCTTCGGCGTCGCCGGTCTGGGCGCTGCGGAACCACGCGCTCGACTCGGGCACCCAGACGTCGGGCTGCTGGCCCAGCTCGCTCGGCCACACGCCGGACAGGGCATTGGCGACCTTGTTCGAGTCGGCCGGGGTCACGGTCACCTTGCCGCAGTGGCCGTCCACGTTTGGGCTGGTGGCGGCCCAGGTCTTGCCGAGCTCCTCAAGCAGCGGCGCGGTCGACGGCGCCGCGACGATGGTCGCGGTCACATCGCCGGAGCAGCGGTCGGCCAGGAAGTTCTGGTAGCCGTACACGCCTCCTCCGGCGGCGACCGCCACCAGGACGGGCACGAGGATGAACAGCGCGGTGCGGCCGCTGCGGCGAGGAGTGCTGCGGCGGTGCGACCGGACGGCGGCGGAGCGACCGTTCGGCATGTCGGGTGCCTCCGAGGGGGTGGCGGGGCTCAAGCGGGGTTTAAGCGGGTCTCCGGGGTGGGACTGGGGTGAGACCCGGCACAGTCTAGGGGGTTACCAGAGGGTTGCGCTGTGCTGGGAGACCATCTTGTGATCACCGGTCACCCGCTGTCAGAGCACGATCACATCCGGATGCGGATGGCGGAGGAACTCGTGATGGGAGATGTCCCACCCGTACGCCCCGGTGTTCGCGAAGACGAGCAGGTCACCGACGCGCAGCCGGTCGACGCGTACGCCGCGGGCGAGCACGTCCCGGGGCGTGCACAGCTCCCCGACGGCGTCGACGGCGACCCCGCCGATCTCGGGGCGCTCCCACGGATGCGGCCAGTCGTCGACGCGTACGACGGTGAACGGGTGGCTGTAGCCCCACGCGGCGGGGAGCCGGAAGTGATGGGTGCCGCCGCGGAGCACTGCGAACCACCGCCCGTGGGTCTGCTTGAGGTCGAGCACCTCGGTGGCGTACCAGCCGGAGGGGGCGGCGAGGAAGCGGCCGGGTTCGAAGGCGAGTTCGACGCCGTCCGGCAGATCCAGCGCCGTCCAGTCCAGGGCCGCGAGATCGAAGGCACGATCCGGATCGTCGTAGGAGATGCCGAAGCCGCCGCCGACGTTCACATAGCGGAGCTCGATGCCCAGTTCGGCCGCCGTACGCCGGGACCAGGCGACCGCGTCGGTGGTGAACTCGGCGTACGCGGCGGCGTCGAGGGAGTTGCTGACGGCGTGCAGGTGAAATCCGCACACCGGTACGCCCAGGGAAGCGGCCAACGCGGCCACCGACGCCAGCTGCGTCTCGTCGATGCCGAACGGAGTCGGCGTACCGGTCATGGCATGGGAACCGGCCGGTCCGGCGATTGCCCGGTTGACTCGGAGCGCGACGCGCATCGCCGGGGGGAGTGGGCCGAGGGCGGCCAGCCGTCGCAATTCCAGCGCGCTTTCCACGTGCAGCGTCAGCTCGGTCGTCCGGGCGGCGTCGACGGCGGCCGCCAGTTCGGCCGGGGTCTTGGCCGGTCCGCCGAACGCGAGCCGGCGAGCCGACGCGGACAGAGCCAGCTGAAGTTCGCCGCCGGAAGCGACTTCCAAGCCGTCGGCGGCGGCCGCGAAGGCACCGGCTACCGCGGGATGCCCGTTCGCCTTCATCGCGTAGTACAGCGTCGCTCCCGGCGGCAGCGCAGCGCGTACCGCGGCGACCCGTTCCCGGGCGACGCCGGTGTCGTAGACGTACGCACACACGGGTCGCGCCGCCGCGGCGAGCGCCGAAACCACGCTGTCAGGCAGGCTCATGCAGCGGATTCTCCATCGGGACGTAGATGTCGCCGCGCGCCGGGTCGAGCCGCATCCGAACCAGCGCCTTGTGCGGCACGGTCGGCGCGGTCAGGAACGCGTGGTCGGCCTTGGCCGGGTCCGGCCGCGTGGAGCTGAGGTCGTCGTAGATTTCGTCGACCACGCGGCGGATGGCCGTCCACGCCCCGGGTGGATCGCCGAGGGCGTGCACCACCTCGGACAAGTGCGCCTGGAACGCCGTGTACGCCACCTTCGCGAGCAGCACGGTGTCGTCGTCGGTGCCGACCACCGAGCCTGGCCAGAGCTCGACGGCTACCCCGGCCTTCGCGAGCCGCCCACGGTGGAGCCGCAGCCCGGCCAGGTCGCGCAGGACCAACCGGGACGGCCGCCCGTCGACGAACGTCACGAGGCAGTTCTGCAGATGCGCCTCCAGGCCGACGCCGAACCGGGTGACCATCCCCAGCACCGGGGTCAGCAGCCGGCGGGCGTACTGCTCGGCGAAGGCCGTCGCGGTCAGTCCCGAGCGCGCGAGCAGCAACTTCGCGATCGACTCGCCGGTGATCGGGTCGAGCGCGGCCAACGCGATCGCGGGCACCGGATGTTCGCCGGACGCCATGGGCGGCAACGGCTCGCGCAGGATCGCCGACAGGTCGCGGCCCGAGCCCAGCGTCGACGCCGCCCCGGCCGGCTCGCGCAGCAACACCGCCCGGTCGTCGCACTCGGCCAGCAGCGGTGGCAGCACCGCCGACAGCGCGGGGCCGTTGCGCGTACTGGCGATCGAGATCGTCCGGCGGGTCGAGGTGATCTGCACGTCCAGCGACACCTTCAGGTAGCCGACCGGCGTCCACAGTGTCCGGACTGCGGCGGTCACGCTCGCGGGCAGGCTCGCGTCGAGCACCGGCAGCTGCGGGTATCGCTCGCGTACGACGCCCAGCTGCCACTCGTGCACCGGCTGGGCCCGATGACCGCGCGGTGCGGCCACCCCGAGCCGCTCACCCAGATCGTCTCCGACATGAGCATCAACTGGTACGCCGACGAAGCGAACGGTGGTGCCCGGGCTTTCCAGGTCGTGCGCCTCGGCGTCGGTACGCGTCCAGCCCAGCCGGGTCCGCCCGCACGGGTGCAGATTGTGACCCTCCGTGGCCAGCTGCTCCAGGCGTACCACTTGATCGTCGGAAGCCTGCTTCTCGACCAGCGTGAGCAGGTCCGGAGCGCCCGACGCGCGGGCCTGGTCGTCGGCCTCGGCCCGGCGGCGGTACGCGAGCGCCAGCTTGCCCACGGCGTCGTCGAGCTCGGCCCGCAGCGGCGCGGTCACCTGCTCGGGCTGCAGACCCTCCCGCCGGAGCGCGGCGACGAGCTTGCCCTCGACGGCCGCGGCCGCCCGGTCCTCGAAGTCCGTCATCACACTCCCGCCAGCGGATTGGCAGTGGTCGCCCAGATGTCGGCGACCGGATCGGCGGCCAGCCGCATGGCAGTAGTCGCCTTGATCGGCAGCGTGGTTCCCGCGAGCGCCAGCCGATCGCGCGGATCGGGCGCCTGCTCGGTGAGGTCGGCGGTCAGCCGCCAGAGCGTCCGGGGATCCGCGCCGTGCCGGTGCTCGAGGGTGTACGCGATCTGCGTGAGCACGACGGCGAACAGGGTCGCGAACGGCTTCGCCTGCAGTTCGCCGAGATCGTCGGTGAGCAGGCTGCCCCGCACGTCGGGCAGGTCCACCCCGGCCTGACGCAGCCGATCCGGATGCAGGTGGATGCCGCCGACGTCCCGGTAGCCCGCCTCGGCGGGCCTGCCGTACGCGAGCCGGAGCAGTAGATTCTGCCCGTGCGCCTCCAACCCCGCGCCCCGGGCCAGCAGCGTCAGGATCGGCGGGACGAGGGTCGTCGTCAGATCCCGCCAGAACGCCACCGGATGACCGCCGTAGCCGATCCGCAGGATCTGGTCGAGCACGGCCGGCTGCGGGACGGAGGCCAGCGGCGTCCAGACGTCACCGGCCTGCGGGGTCGGCGCGCGCCGGACGGCGTACGCGAGCATGGGATGCGGTACGCCGTCGACCAGCACCGCACCGGCCGCCACCTCGGGCAGGATGCGGATCGGCAGATCGGCCGCCAACCGGCTCAACAGGTCGCTCACCCGGGGTCCGTTGTGGACGGCGGCGGGGGAGACCTGGCGTACGGCGCTGGTCATCTGCACACCGAGGGCCGTCTTGTAGTGCCGCGTCGGGTCCTTCGCTGTGGCGAGCGTACGCAGGGACATCAGCGGCCGGGCGGTCACCCGGTCGACCGGCTTCCCCCCGATCCGTCGAAGGTCGTCGCCGTAGTGCGCCGCTTGCCACGGATGGAGCACCAATCGCGGGGGCGCGCCCGCTCCCGTGGTGAACCATCGGCTCGGCGGCACCGACCAGACCTCCAACTCCACCTGCCGCCGGTGCTCCGGGGCGTACGCGAGGACGTCGGCGGTCGACAGCCCCATCCGGGTGCGGCAGCACGGATGCAGCGGGTGCCCGTCGACGACCGACTGCTCCATCGCGACTAGACCGTTCGGGTCGCCTTGCAGCTCCGTCAGGTCCACCTCGGCGCTCGCCGCTCTCGCCAGGGCCAGGTTCGCGACGCTGTTGCTCAGCTCCCGCTGGAGGCCTTCGGTCGCCGGGTTCACCGCGTCGAGCAGCTCGGCCGGATCGGTGTACGCCTCCGTCGTCCCGTTCACCTGCACGCGGATGCGGAGGTCTTCGGTGGCTTCGGCGTACTGGTCGAGGGCGGGGCCGATCGCCATCCGCCCGTCGGACAGCGTCACCAGCGCGTCGCTGCCGACCGTCCGCACATGTGCCACACCGGGAATCGGCTCCCGCCGGACGGCCGTCCACAGTCGACGTAAGACGGCCGCTCGGGCCTTCGGCAGCTCCTCGTCGAACCGGTCCACCAGATCGGGCCGGCTGGCCTGTAGCGCTCGGCGGGTCTGCTCGGCATCCGGTTCGCCCTCGGAGTCAGTCACGATCACATTGTCATACACCTAGAGTCCTAGGATGCCGTACGCGGTGTGACTGTCCCACGGGTTACGTTTTACGGCGCCTTCGGCGCCTTTTACAGAAGGAGCGCCTTCGGCGCACCGACTACCAACCCCGCCCAGCCCGCCCTTTCCGCGCGATCATGAACTATCGGGCGTGATCAGCCGGTGTGTCGTGGCCGGGGGAGCCTGATCGTTCCCGCGAAGGCCTGATCAACTGCGCATGGCGTTCGATCGCCGTGGCGCAGGGGAGGGTCAGTGGAACTGGTCCCAGCCGAGTCGCGCGACGAGGGCGAGGACGACGACGAGCAGCACGATGCGGATGAACTTCGCGCCGCGCTTGAGGGCCAGCCGTGCGCCGAGCTGGGCTCCGGCGATGTTGCATACGGCGAGAATCGCGCCGAGAAGCCAGTCGACGTGGCCGAATACTCCGAAGACGGCGAGCGCGCCGAGGTTGGTGCCGGTGTTGAGGATCTTCGCCATGGCGCTGCCGTGGACGAAGTCGGCTCCGATGACGCTGGTGAAGGCGAGGACGAGGAAGGTGCCGGTGCCGGGCCCGATCGCGCCGTCGTAGAAGGCGATGGCTCCTCCGCCGAGGGCGATCATCGTGGCGATGCGTGCGGGGGTGCGTTTGGCGGGGTCGGCGGCGAGTCCGAGGCTGGGGCGGAAGGTGACGAAGAGGGCTACCGCGACGAGGACGGCGAGGATGACGGGCCGGTACGCGGTGGCGGGGACGCTGCCGGCGAGCAGGGCGCCGAGGCCGGAGCTGAGTACGGCGAAGGCGGCGGCGGGTCCGGCGACTTTCCAGTCGATGGTGGTGTGGCGGGCGTACGTGTAGGCGGCGGAGGAGGTGCCGGCGATCGCGGTGAGTTTGTTGGTGCCGAGGATGGTGGGCAGGGGCAGGCCGGAGGAGAGCAGCATGGCGGGGAGGACGATGAGGCCGCCTCCGCCGACGATGGCGTCGACGGCTCCGCCGGTGGCTGCGGCGATCATGAGTACGGGGAGTCCGGCGAGGTCCACGGGTGCGGATTGTGGCCGTTCGGGGTTGGGCCGGGCCAGTTCGTGTGATGAGTGGCACTGGCTTGGGGGCCTTACTGTGTCGGCCATGTCGATGCGTACGCCGGGGGAGCCCCGTCGGGCGGGGTTGCGGTGGTTGTGGCGCCTGGCGCCCGTGGCGGCGCTGTTTGCCACGATGGCGGTGGTGCTGTCGTTGCCGTTTGCCGCGGTCGCCCTGGTTATGCCGGCCGCGCTCGGCCTGTTGGTCGTTTCGCTCGTGGGAATGTTCGGCGGTGGCCACCGTCCGGCGTCATTCGTGGTGTCGGGACGGGAGTTCGTCGCTCCGGCGCGGTGGTGGGTGCCGGCGCTGGCGACGGGGTGGGTGGTTTTCGCGTCCGCGCAGGTGGGACGGATTCTGCGGCCGCGGCGTGGCGGTGCTTGGGCGGATCGGCTCTACCTCGAGGATGTCGTCTTTCTGGGCTTCCTCGCCGTGTGTTTGGTGCTTCTGGTGGTGTTGGCGTCGCGGCGGCGGTCGGTGGCCTTGAGGCCGGAGGGTGTTGTCCGGTGGGCGCCGACGGGCCGGGTGGTGATCCCGTGGGAGGCGGTGGGGCAGGGGCGCGGGGTTGTCGTGAACCATTATCTGGCGCGGTGGCTGCATCTGGCGGTCGTGCCGGGTGGTGCGCGGCGGCGGGGACTTGTGCCGTTCATCGATGAGCTGCCGCTGCAGGAGCTGGATGTGGATGGCCGGTTCTTGGCGGACGCGATCGAGTTCTACGTACGCCATCCGGAGCGGCGGGCGGCGATCGGGTCGGCGGAGGAGCATCGGCGGTTGTTCGCCGACCTGGCCGAGTGGTATGCCGCGAATCGTCCGGTTGCGCCGCCGGTGGGGTGATCAGCGGCGGGGGCCGTTGCCGCTCTTGCGGCGTAGTTCGGCGAAGTACATGCCGGCTGCTCCCACGGCGATGAAGAAGAGCGCGAAGCAGACGACGGCCTTGAACATGGCCGTCAGCCTAGCTCCGCGCTCTGCCGGGTGACCAGGGTGGGTCGTCGGTGGGGTCAGAAGTCCCCGCCGAAGTCGCCGCCTCCGAAGTCTCCGCCGTCGAATCCGCCGGAGTCGTAGCCGCCACCGTCGTAGCCGGCGTCTGCGTACCCGGAGTCGTAGCCCGTGTCGGTGTAGCCGCTGTCGGCTCCGGCGTCGGCTCCCGGGTCGCCGGAGTCGTAGTAGTTCTGGGTGACGTTCTCGGTGACGTCGACGTCGGGAGTCAGCATGTCGCCGATGACCATGCCGCCGAGGAAGCCGAGGGCCGCTCCGCCCGCGCCGGCGGCGAGCATGCCGCCCATGCCGGGGCCGCGTCGGTAGCCGCCGTCGTAGCCGCGGTCATAGCCTCGGTCGTAGCCGCCGCCCCGGTAACCCGGGTTGCCTTGGCCGGCTCCGGCGTATCCGGGGCCGCCCGGCCGGTAGCCGGGTTGCTGGTAGCCGGGTTGAGCGGGCTGCATGAACGCGCCTTGCGGGGCGGCCTGCTGGGGCAGGCGGGCGAGGGCTTCGCGGACCCAGCCGCCGATGATCTCGGTGATGTCGCCGCTCGCGTCGGTGTGGGCGAGGGTGTGGTGGGTGGCGGGGCTGCCCCAGCCGGCTTCGATCGCGATGTCGAGGGCGTGCGCGTTGGCGACGAAGTTCAGGCTGAGCTGGGGCAGGTGCGCGCCGGGCTGGCGGGCGTCGGCCGGGGCGTAGAAGGCTACGCGCTGGACGACCGGGGCGGGGAGGCCGACTTGCTGGCCGGGGCGCAGGTCGGCGCGGATGAACCGGCAGCCGAGGTTGCCGAGGGCGTCGAGCAGGTGGTTGTGGACCGGCAGCGGCGCGATGGTGAGCGGGTCGAGGTCGGTCTTGCCGGAGCCGCTGCGGACGTCGACCTGGGTGTGTACGCCGAGGGTGATGCCGGGCAGGGGCTGGCCGTAGATGGTCGTGATCGGGGTTTCCCACGGGGTCTGCGTGTTGAGCGGGATCGCGTGGGTGGCTCCGGCGGGCAGGGTGAAGCGCCCGGCGGCGATGATTCGGGCGACTTCGAAGGTCGCGCCGCCGGACTGGGCGACGAGGATGAGGGTGATGCCTTCGATCTCGGTGTCGGAGCCGCCGCCTTTGAGGTGGATCTGGCCCTGGAGGGGGCCGCCCGGGGTGGCGGTGGGGGTGGACAGCACGGTGTCGACGGTGGGTCCGCCGATGCCGAGGCTGCCCAGGAGTTTCTTGAAGACCATCTGCCCATGATGGCTGGTGGGCGCAAGTTTTGCCGGTGGGGCACGCGGTTTTCAGGGAAGTCTCAGGGGCGCGGGCGGGCGTTGCGCAGCCGGATGCCGCTGAAGCCGAGGGTGCTGGCGGTCACCTGGTCCCACCAGGGCCACAGGTCGGTGGTCAGGCGGAGGTCGATGGCGGCGTCGCGGTGGGCGGTGAGGAGGTCGCCGACGGGTTCGGCGGGTCCGAGGGGTTCGACGGTGGTGGTCGCCACGTGTGCGTGGCCGTCGTCGAGGGGGTGGAACGGTGCGGCCGGCAAGCGGTAGGCGTACAGGGTGGTGGTTTGGAGCGGGGGGAGCCAGTCGTATTCGATGACGTGGACTCGGGTGGTGGCGGGGCCGAGGAGGCGTACGGCGTCGGCGGGGTCGGTTTCGGGGGTGGTCCAGGCCATGGCGCGGGGGCATTGGCGGGGGAACCAGTAGGACGGGCTGTGGTGGGCGTCGACGGCCCACACGTATGCGGTGGTCTCGTGGGCGGTGGGGGCGACGTGCGGGTGGAAGACGGTGAGCGTCGGGTCTTCGGAGAAGTGCAGCAGTTCGCCGAGTCCGGGGCGCATCCCGGTGACGGTACGCGCCCCGGTCTGCTCAGGCGACGGGTTTCACGGCGACGACGTGGAACAGGCGTGCGGTGAGTTTGTAGGGCAGCCGGTCGGCGAGGGCGATCTCGAGGCGTTCGAGTTCGGCGTAGAAGCTCGCGTCGTATTTGCGTTCGTCGTCGGCCATGTAGTCGCAGACGCTGCGGATGCCGTAGTGGCCGTCGACGCGGGCGCCGAGTTTGGACAGGACGGCGATGACTTCGTCGGCGGTGCGGGGGGTCATGGGGGCCCCGAAGGTGCGGGTCATGCGTACCGGGGAGTTGAGGGCTTCGAGGGCGGCGGACGGGTCTTGTTCGCGGACGGCGACGCGGAGGGGTTCGCTGTGGGCGTTGTTGGCGATGACCGACAGGACGCCGCCGGGGCGTAGCACGTCGAGGCAGGTACGCAGGGTGGCTTCGACGTCGGTGACGTAGGGCAGCAGGTTGTGGCAGAGCACGAGGTCGTGTTCGAGGCCGGCGAGCAGTTCGGGCAGCCGGGCGACGTCGGATTCGACGATGGTCATGCGGTCGGCGACGCCGGCTTTGCGGGCGATCTCGGCGGCGGCGGCGAGCATCTGCGCGGAGTAGTCGACGAGCGTCACTTTGTGACCGGCGGTGGCGAGGCGGACGGCTTCGACTCCGTTGCCGCCGGCGACGTCGAGGACGTGCCCGGGTGCGCCGCCGGGGAGGGCTTCGTCGAGGTGGCGGCCGAGGTTGTTCGCGGCGATGGCGTACCGCAGTCTTCCCCAGGGAGCGTCCTGCCATTGCCGCCAGGCCGATATGGCTTCGTCGAAGGTACCGCTGCTTACTCGTCCCATAGGGTGACGCTACTCAGCCGAGCCGTCGTGCGCCAGAGCGGTGTCCGTGGTGCCCAGTTCACCGGTGCGGTAATGGCGGCGGCACAGGACTTGGTACCGCACATCGGCTTCGGTTGTGCCGGTGTCGCCGATGACGACCTGTTCGCCTTCGCGGGCCACCGCGCCGCTGACGACCCGGGCGTTGAGCAGGCCGGGCCGGCCGCACCAGCAGAGGACTTCGACTTGGAGGCGGTGGACGCTGTCGGCGAGCTCGAACAGCCGCCGGGCGGCCGGGAACAGTTGCGAGCGGAAGTCGGTGGCCAGGCCGAAGGCGTACACGTCGACGTCGTAGGTGTCGACGAGGTCGGCGAGCTGCTCGATCTGCTGCTCGGTGTAGAAGCAGGCCTCGTCGCAGATGAGGTAGTCGACGGCGGCTCCGGCGGCCCAGCGTTGCCGGACGAGCAGGACGAGGTCGAGGTCGTCGGTCACCTCGACGGCGTCGTGGGACAGCCCGATGCGGGTGGTGACGCGGGGGCTCATCGACCGGTCGTTGCGGGTCAGGACGATGCCGCGGCGGCCCTGCCGGGAGTGGTTGTAGTCCATCTGCAGGGCCAGTGTGGACTTTCCGCAGTCCATGGGGCCCCAGAAGAACTTCAGCGAGGCCCCGTCGCGTAGTCGGCCGTCGCCCGCCGCATGGCAGGACGCCCCGTGTCCGGTGTGATCCACGGGCGGCAGCCTAGTAAACCCTGGCCGCCGTGTGCACGCCACCCGGGGTGCACACGGCGTACCACATGATGTTAGAGAAGCTTGGGCGGCGTGTTGCCGGCGGCGGCGATCGCGCGCCGCATGGGCACGGCGAGCAGAGCGGCGAAGCCGAAGATGAAGAAGGCGATGAGTGAGACGATCGCGAACCGGTAGCTGCCGGTCTGGTCGAAGGCGAAACCGAACAGCAGTGGACCGAGCCAGCTGGTGCCCTTGTCGGAGATCTCGTAGAGGCCGAAGTATTCGCCTTCGCGGCCCTTGGGGATGAGCTGGGAGAACAGCGACCGGGACAGGGCCTGGCTGCCGCCGAGGACCAGGCCGATCGCGGCGGCGAGCGCGACGAACGGCAGCACTTGGCCTTCGGGGAGGAAGTACGCGGCGATGACGATGACCGACCAGACGGCGAGGCTGCCGAGGACGGTCTTCCACGCGCCGACCTTCTTGGCGAGCCAGCCGAGCAGCAGCGCGCCGCCGAACGCCATGAACTGCACCATGAGGATGACGGGCATGGTGACGGTGATGTCGAAGCCGAGTTCCTCGGAGGCGTAGGTGCCGGCGAGGCCGATGACGGTCTGGATGCCGTCGTTGTAGACGAGGAACGCGATGAGGAAGAACAACGTCAGCGGGTACGCCTTGAGGCTGCGCAGGGTGTGCCACAGCTGGCGGAAGCCGTCGGCGAGGACGTTGCCGCGGCGCTCGCCGCCGGACGCGGGCCGGTCGCGCAGCCACAGCAGCGGCAGTGTGGTGAACACGGCCCACCACACTCCGGCGGAGACCAGCGACCAGCGGGCGACTTCGGCCTTGGCGTGGTCGTCGGTGCCGAACACGACGACGGCGACGACGTTGAGCAGGAACAGCAGTCCGCCGCCGAGGTAGCCGAACGCCCAGCCGCGGCTGGACACCGCGTCGCGGTCGTTCTCGTCGGCGAGCTGCGGCAGGAACGAGTTGTTGACCACGACGCTCGCGCCGAACGCGACGTTGGCGAGGAGGAACAGGGCCGCGCCGAGGGCGTACCGCTCGCCGGTGAGGAACACCAGCCCGATGGTGGCGAACGCGCCGATGTACGCGAACAGGCCCAGCAGGCGGCGTTTGCGGCTCGACCGGTCGGCCATCGCGCCCGCCACCGGCAGCACGAGCACCTGCAACGCCACCGACAGCGAGGTGGCGTACGGGAACAGCGACCCGGCCTTGAAGGTCAGGCCGAGCAGGTGCACGTTGCCGGCCGGGTCGGCGCCCGCCTTGGCGATCGCCGTCAGGTACGGCCCGAGGAAGGCGGTGACGACGGTCGTGGAGAACGCCGAGTTGGCCCAGTCGTAGAAGTACCAGCCGAGGCGCTCCCGCGGCGTGGACAAGGCGGCGGCCCCCGCTTGGGGCGGCGCTTCTGCGGTCATAGCGGCAGATGATGCCAGTACCGGGTGCCGGCCGCGATCATCCGGGTGGCCGGTGTCTGCGTTTCGCTTTTTCGCCCGTTTCTTTCGGCTGCCTCCCGGCTGTCGGACGGGCCGCGTCCGCCGACGGCGCTTTGTAGACGGCGGTCTTGCTGGCGGGTATCCGACGTTCTACCGAGGGTAGGCCTGCCGGTTGCCGGATGCCTCTAGTCAATCCGTACGTCGTCAGTGACAATGTCCGAACGATCGTCAATCTAATAGACAGGCTGATCGTCAAATTTAATAGGCAGGCCTCGAAGGGGAGGGACGCGCCGGCGGCACCGGTCCGCCCCGGCGGCGCGGAGGGTGGGGAGGTGTTCGCGTTGGCTGCCGAAGGTGGCTCCGACGACTGGGTGGTACGCCTGGCCCCGGATCAGGTGGCTCTGCTGGAGCGGCTCGCCGAAGGGCAGACCATCGCCGCGGCCGCGGCCGCCGAGTGGATGTCGCTGCGGACCGCCAACCGCCGCGTCGCCGAACTACGGACGCTGCTGGGACTGGCCAGCACCCGGGAGGTCGTCGCCGCGTACATCAAGCACCGCCGGCGTACGTGAGTCCGGGGTGAACGACCGGCGCGTCTCGCTGCGCCGGGTGGGATCGGCGTACGCGGGCCTCATCGGTTCGTCCGCGCGCAGCGGTTTCAGCTCGGCGTGCAACGCCGCGATGATGCGATCGGTGGCGCGCTGCACGTCGCCGCGTACGCCGGCGTCCAGATCGGACAGATCCACCGGGGTGCCGAAGTGGACCTTCACCGTCGGCCGTCTCGTGATGTCCCGCCACACGGCGCGGGCGAGGTTGGCCGGGATGTCGGCGTACGGGAGGACCTCGTGCGAGCCCCACTGGGCGACCGGCACGACGGTGACCCGGGTCGCCAGGGCCAGCCGGGCCATGCCGCTGCGGCCGCGCTCGGGCCACAGCCCCGGGTCGAGGGTGATCCGCCCCTCCGGATAGCCGGCCACGACACTGCCCTGGGCGAGCGCCGCGACGGCGTCGTCGACAGCGGCCGAGGCGAGCGCCTCGTCGGCCGACACGCGGGTGCGGTTGACCCGGATGTGCCCGCTGGCCTTCATCGCCGCGCCGGCGATCGGGGCGCGGAACAGCCCGCCGGTCGCCATGATCCGCGGCCGGATGCCGCGCTTGCGGGTGGCCGCCGACAAGGCGATCGGGTCGAACGTGCCGATGTGGTTCACCGCGAGGATCAGCGGCCCGTCACGCAGCCCCTCGGGCACGTCGCCGGTCACCTCGAGCCGGGCCAGCAGGCCGGTCACGATCCGGGCGAGCAGCTGCAGCACGCGCCAGATCAGAGGCGCGCGCCAACGGGGACCAGTCGGTGTCGGTGTCGTGCTCATCGCGGGACGATCGTGGCACACCTCCGGCTTGCGCGGTGTCACCGGGGCGTCTCGCCGTCCGCCTGCACGCTTTCCGCTCGCGCTTCGCCTCGCGCTTCGCCTCGCGCGCGGCCCGGAAAGGCGCGTGGACACGTCCGGAGATCACCTGGTGGTACGCCACAGACGTCTCCGCGGCCGGGAGAGGTCGATGGCGCACCACCGAGCGCGAGGTCCCCCGAGTCCGCGTCCGGGACAAGACAGCGGAACGACTGATGCCCGTTGAGTGAGGGAGATTGCAGCCGCGATAGCTTCAGGCTATCGACCCATGGCGGGCGGCTGTGGCCGCGGCCTGCGCAAACGCCATTTCCGGTGCGTACGGAGCAGCGAAAGAGCCCGGGAACCGGCCGCCAGCAGGGGATCGGGCCCGGCGGCCATCGAATCCGGTCATACCGGCCGAGCGGGCCTACTGCGGAGTTGGGTCACATTTGCCCGCCAAGCCCCCTGGGCCGGTCGTATGGTCACGGCAGGAGCAATCGGGTGGAGGGACGACGAATGGACGCGCTCGAGTGGGCCCGGTGGCAGTTCGGCATCACCACCGTCTACCACTTCCTGTTCGTGCCGATCACGATCGGGCTGGCATTCCTGGTGGCCGGTTTCCAGACCGCCTGGGTACGCGCAGAGAAACGCGGCGACCCGTACGCCGTGCGCTGGCTGAAGCTGACGAAGTTCTACGGCAAGCTGTTCTTGATCAACTTCGCGATGGGCGTCGTCACCGGCATCGTGCAGGAGTTCCAGTTCGGCATGAACTGGTCGGCGTACTCGCGGTTCGTCGGCGACATCTTCGGCGCGCCGCTGGCGATCGAGGCGCTGCTGGCGTTCTTCCTCGAGTCCACCTTCCTCGGACTGTGGATCTTCGGCTGGGACAAGCTGCCCCGCAAGATCCACCTCGCGTGCATCTGGATCGCCGCGTTCGGCACCGCGCTGTCGGCGTACTTCATCCTGGCCGCGAACTCGTTCATGCAGAACCCGGTCGGCTTCAAGCTCAACCCCGACACCGGGCGGGCCGAGCTGACCGACTTCGGCGCGGTCCTGACGAACAAGGTCACCCTGGTCACCTTCCCGCATACCCTCGCGGGCTGCTTCCTCACCGGCGGCGCGCTGGTCGCCGGGGTGGCGTTGTGGCACGTCATGCGCGACAAGCCGGGCACCGACGCCGACAAGAGGGCGTACCGCAGCGCTTTGAAGGTCGGCGGCTGGACGGCGCTGGTGGCGACCGCGGCCCTGTTCATCACGGGCGACACCCAGGGCAAGATCATGACCGAGGTGCAGCCGATGAAGATGGCGGCGGCCGAGGCCTTGTACGAGACGCAGCAGCCCGCGCCGTTCTCGCTGTTCACCATCGGGACGCTCGACGGCAGCGAGCCGATCTACTCGATCGAGATCCCGGGCCTGCTGTCGTTCCTCGGCACCGGCAGCTTCGACGGGCAGGTCCAGGGCATCAACGACCTGCAGGCCGAGTACGAGCAGAAGTACGGGCCGGGCAGCTACACGCCGATCATCCCGGTGACCTACTGGACGTTCCGCCTCATGATCACCTTCGGGGCGCTGGCCGGGCTGGTGGCGCTCTGGGCGCTGTGGGCGACCCGGCGGGGGCGTACGCCCAAGACGAAGTGGCTGCGCTGGGCCGGGCTCAGCCTGCCGCTGCTGCCGCTCGCCGCGAACTCGGTCGGCTGGATCTTCACCGAGATGGGCCGCCAGCCGTGGATCGTGTTCAGCCAGCTCAAGACCGCTCAGGGCGTGTCGCCGTCGGTCGGCACCAGTGAGGTGATCACGTCGCTGACCGTGTTCACCCTGCTCTACGGCGTACTCGCGGTCGTCGAGATCGGGCTGCTGCTGAAGTACGCCAAGGCCGGCGTACCGGACGTGACGCCGCCACCGGAGAAACCGGAGCAGACCGACCAGCCCCTCGCCTTCGCCTACTGAGCCGAAGCCATCGCGGAGAGAAGACATGGAACTGACCACCGTCTGGTTCATCCTCATCGCCATCCTGTGGACCGGCTACTTCGTCCTGGAAGGCTTCGACTTCGGCGTCGGCATGCTGCTGCCCGTCCTCGGGCGGGCGCACGGCGACAAGGCTCTGGCCGAACGCCGCCGCCGCGTGCTGATCAACACCATCGGCCCGATCTGGGACGGCAACGAGGTCTGGGTCATCACCGCCGGCGGCGCGACCTTCGCCGCGTTCCCCGAGTGGTACGCGACCATGTTCAGCGCGTTCTACCTGCCGCTGCTGCTCATCCTGGTGGCGCTGATCGTGCGCGGCGTCGCGTTCGAGTACCGGGGCACCCGCGACGATCCGAAGTGGCGCAGGCGTTGGGACGCGTGCATCGTGATCGGCTCCGCCGTCCCCGCCTTCCTGTGGGGCGTCGCCTTCGGCAACATCGTGCACGGGCTCAAGATCCGCCCCCAGCCGCTGCCCAACGGCCCGCTGGAGTACGTCGGCTCGTTCTGGGACCTGCTCAACCCGTACTCGGTGCTCGCCGGGGCGACCACGCTGCTGCTCTTCCTCACTCACGGCGCGATCTTCCTGACCCTCAAGACCAGCGGCGACGTCCGCGATCACGCCCGCTCGGTCGCGTCGAAGGTCGGCCTGCTGGCCGCGGTGCTCGCGGTGGCCTTCTTCGCGTTCACCTTCAGCTACCGGGCCACAGCCGCGTCGATCGTGCTGTCCGTGGCGGCCGTCGCGGCTTTCGCCGCCTCACTGCTGCTCATACGGGTACGCCGAGGGCAGCGACCGGGGACCCGTAAAGAGGGCTGGGCGTTCGCCGGGACGGCCGCGTGCATCGCGTTGACGGTGATTTCGCTGTTCGTGGCCCTGTGGCCGAACGTGTTCCCGTCGTCGCTGCTGCCGGAGTGGAGCCTGACCGCGCAGAACGCCTCGTCCACTCCGTACACGCTGAAGATCATGACCTGGGTGGCGGTCGTGTTCACCCCGCTGGTCCTGCTCTACCAGGGCTGGACCTACTGGGTGTTCCGCAAGCGGATCGGCGTCGAGCACATCCCCGACGGTGCGCACTGACCGGTCATTCTCCTACTCAGTCGCTTTGTCGCGCGGAACTCAGTCATCGCATCCCGGAAGACTCAGGTACCGCATCGGAGGGATGAAAATGTCGCACCACCGGCACGCCACCGGTGGTGCGACATCGTTGATCACGGCATAGTCGGCCGTATGAGGACCACCGCGACGGGTCTGCGCATCTTGTGGGCGTTCTCGCGCCCGCACACGATCATCGGCACCGTCCTGGCGGTCTGCGCGCTCTACGTGCTGGCCACCCACGCCGCCCAGCGGCAGGACCCCGCCTTGTGGGCGCTGGTGCTGGCGGCCAGCGTCGCCGTCAACGTCTACGTCGTCGGGCTGAACCAGCTCACCGACGTCGAGATCGACCGGATCAGCAAGCCCTACCTGCCCCTGGCCGCCGGTACGCTGCGCCGCGGCGTCGCGGTCGCGATCGTCGTCGTGTCCGGCGCCGGGGCGTTGCTGCTGGCCGGGCTGCAAGGCCGCTACCTGTTCACCGCGATCGCCGTCATCGCCGCGATCGGCACCGGCTACTCGGTGCCGCCGATGCGGCTCAAACGCTTCCCGCTGCCCGCCGCCGCCTGCATCATCGCCGCGCGGGCCGTCGTGGCCAACCTCGGCGTCTACCTCGCCTACTCGGCCGCCCTGACCGGCCGGGCGCAGCTGCCCGCGTACGTGCTGCTCATGGTGGGTTTCATGGCCGGATTCGCGGCCGTCATCGCGCTCATGAAGGACATCCCGGACGTCGAAGGCGACCGCCGTCATCAGGTCTCGACGCTGGTGCTCACCATCGGCCCGCGTCGCACCCTGCGCCTGTGCCAGGCGATCCTCACCGCCGGGTACGCCGCTGTCATCGCCGCCGGGCTGGCCGGCGTCCCGGACGTCAACGGCGTCGTGCTCGTCGCCACCCACGCCGTGGCGCTGGCCGTGATGTGGCTGACCGGCCTACGCGTGGACGGCGCCGACACCGACGCCGTCCGCCACTACTACATGCTGATCTGGAAGCTGTTCTACCTCGAGTTCGTGGCCTTCCCACTGGCCGTCCTGCTGGCCTGACCGGCGCTCACGCCCCGAGCTCGGCCAGCTTCGCCTCGATCTCGGCCAACTCGGCCCGCAGCTTCTCCGCGGCCGCCCGGGCGTTGTCCCGCTCGGACGACAGAATCTGCTCCACCGCCTCCTGCACCCCCGGCACGTCGAGCAGGCTCACCATCTTCAGCGCCTCGGCCGGCTTGATCACGTACGGCTTCGCCAGGGCCTTCGACCCCTGCATCGCACCGACCGTCCACTCGCCCTCGGTGTAGGCCAGCGTCACCACCAGACCCGGCGGGGTCTTCGCCTTCGCAGCACGCGCGGCGGGCTTACGGGGTGCCGGCGCGGCCGGCTCGGCGGGTTTGACATCGGACACTGCGGGCTCCTGACGTGCGGTCTTGTCGGTGCTGTTCTTGCCGGGCTCGATGAGGTCCTCGCCGATCGCGAGCGGACGCCGCCCGGCCGGCTCAGTCTGCTCCGGGGCCGGCGTCACCACGGCGTCGGCACGCCGGGCCGCCGCACCCTTCGGCGGCATCTGAAGATCGGCGGGGGAGAAGGGCAGGGCGTCGCCGCCGAACTTCACCACGATCCACTCGTCACCGGCGTCCGGATCCTCCAGGGCGACGACCTGGCCGATCTGGCCGGCGATCTGCCCGGCCGACTCGGTGAACATCACACGCGGCCGCTTGCCGCCGTCGAGCACCCCACGGATCTGCTCCAGATCCGTCTTGGTCAGTCCCTTCCCGGTCATCGTCGCTACTCCACTCCGTCCACTCTCCGAACACATGTTTGATAGCACTCTTCTACCAGAGGCTACCGACACTCCGGTGACCGACACCCCGCCGGGCTCCCCGCGACGGCGGGTTCACCGTCCATCGTCGATCAGTGTGCGGCGGAGTCGATCAGGGCGCCAGGGACGCGACACGCCGGTCAGGGGGGACCATAGGTTCATGATCAACGGGAGAGGGCGGGGGAGTCCAGGATGTCCAGGGTGGAGGTCGCGGACAGGGTGGGCGCGGACGGGGTGGCCCCGGGGAGAGTGGGGGTGGCGAGGGGTGGGGTGAGGTCGAGGACGACGAGTTCGTTGGGGCCGGGGCGCCAGAGGGGCGCGGGGGCGTACAGGGCCTGCTGCGGGCCGGCCGACCAGTAGCGGCCGAGCAGGAAACCGTTCAGCCACACGTAGCCTTTCACGCCGCCGGGGCGCAGCCAGGCGTCGGCGGGCTCGTCGACGGTGACGACGCCGCGGCGGAACGCCGGACCGTCCACAGTGTCGTTAGCGGCGTCCCAGGGCACGGCCGGCAGCGGGCCGTCGAGCGGCAGCGCCCGGGCGGTCCAGCCGTGCACGTACTGGCGTTCGTGCAGCACCCCGCCGGTCAGGCCCTTGCGTTCGCCGACGAGCGGGCCGTAGTTCGCCCGGCCCATCGACTCGACGAGCAGCTCCAGGCGCGCGCCTTCGGCGGGCACCGCGAACGACAGGTCCACCGGCCGGTCACGCTCTAGCACGCCGAGGACCACACCGTCGACCGCCACCTGTGCGCGGTCGGCCAGTCCGCGCACCACCAACGGGTACGCCGTCCGAGGGCCCGGGACGGTGGCGGTGTAGCGCACGATCCCGTGGACGATCCCGAGCTCCTCGAAGGTCGGCGGGTTCGCCGCGACCGTCTCCGGGAGTCCCACGCTGTCGATGACCTGCTCTAGGCGTACCCCTTGAAGAAGCGGGACCGAGGCTCGGGCCTGGACCGGCGTGGGCGCGGGCGGCTCGGGCAGCGGCCCGTCGGCCTCGTTGCGGTACGCGGACAGCACGTCGCGGAACGCCCAGAACTTCGGCGTCGCGCGGCCGGCCTCGTCGATCGGGGCGTCGTAGTCGTAGGAGGTGACGGTCGGCCGGTAGTCGCCGTCGAGACTGGGCGCGGCGAGATTCGCGCCCGCGGTCGTGCCGAAGTTCGTGCCGCCGTGCGCCATGTAGATGTTGACCGACGCGCCCGCCGCGAGCATCGCGCCGAGATCCTTCGCGGCGTCGGCCGGATCGCGCAGTACGCGGTCGTGACCCCAGTGGTCGAACCAGCCGCACCAGAACTCCATGCACATCGGCGGGTCCTGCGGGCGGTGCTCGGCCAGCTTGGCGAAGGCCTCGAGCGGGCGGCTGCCGAAGTTGACCGTCGCGAGCAGACTCGGGACGGAGCCGCCGGTCAGCATGTGGTCCTCGGGGCCGTCGGAGGTGAACAGCGGCACGTCGATCCCGCGCCCGAGCAGCCCGTCGGCGAGATGCCGCAGATAGGTCAGGTCGCTGCCGTAGGAGCCGTACTCGTTCTCGACCTGGACCATCAAGACGTTGCCGCCCCGCGAGATCTGCCGGGCTGCGACGTGCGGGATCAGCACGTCGAACCAGCGGTCCACCTCGGCCAGGTACTCCGGGTCGGCGCAGCGCAACCGGGTCGGCGGCAGCGTACCGGTCAGCCAGGCGGGCAGGCCGCCGTTGTCCCACTCGGCGCAGATGTACGGGCCGGGGCGGACGATCGCGTACAGGCCCTCGTCGCGGGCGGCGTCGAGGAAGCCGCCGAGATCGGTCAGCCCCGCGAAGTGGTGCTCGCCCCGCCGGGGCTCGTGCAGGTTCCACGGGACGTAGGTCTCCACCGTGTTCAGGCCCATCGCACGCAGCATGCACAGCCGGTGCCGCCACTGACCGGGGTGCACCCGGAAGTAGTGCAGCGCGCCGGACAGGACCCGGAAGGGGCGGCCGCCGAGCTGGAAACCGGCCGGCGTCACCTCGAACGTCTCGTGCATCGGGGCAGGCTAGCAGGTTCGGAAAGCGCTTACCATCGGGTCCGGCCGCGAGGCTGTAGCCGGACTGTAGGGATCGTGTAACCGAGCGTCCCACCATATCGGTATGCGGAAACTCATCAATGCGGCCGTCGTCGTCACCGCGATCACCGGCCTGCTGTTCGCTGCGCCCGGAGCGGCCTTCGCCGACGGCTCCGGCACCGTCAACACCGCCGGCAGCCCGCTGACCGTCCGGTCGGGCCCGGGCACCGGCTACACCGGGTGGCGCACCGTCGCCGACGGCGCGGCCGTCACCATCCTGTGCCAGCAGACCGGCACCACGGTGACCGGCACCTACGGCACCACGAACATCTGGGACATGCTGTCCAACGGGGGCTACGTCTCCGACGCGTACGTCTACACCGGCTCCGACGGCACGGTCGCCGACTCGTGCAATTACGTCGGCGCGCCCCCGCGCGCGAACGGCCGGTCCACCAACGGCGCCATCGACTGGGCGTTCGGCCGGTACCGGTCGACGTCCTACGAGAACCTTTGCCTTGCGTTCACCGCGCAGGCGTACGGGTGGGGCGGGTCGGGCTGGAACACCGCCGAGATCGGCGGCGACTGGATGGTCAGCCACGGCTACCTGAACACCAGCGGCATCCCGCCGCGTGGCGCGCTCGTCTGGTACCACAACTCCGCGGGCAGCGGTCACGTCGCGATCAGCCTCGGCGAGGGCAAGGTCGTCGGCACCTCGGTCAGCGGCGGCGTCGGCGTCGCCGGATACCTCGACCACGGCTCCTACCGCGGCTGGTCCGTGGCGTACTACCCGGCCGGCTGGTAGCCCGCCGTCAGACTGCGGGCGCCGGGCACCGCACTGCCCGGCGCCCGCTACTCGGCTCGGCTGCGTCTCACCGTGTCCGGGTGAGGTGGAGGGGGGCGTTCGGAGGGAGGCTGCCCGCCGCCGCTCCCTGAGCCAGGCGCAGCGCCCCGTCGACGGCGGTGCCGGCGGGCTTCAGCAGCGTCGCGCCGGCCGACACGAGGTCGTGGAACGCGCCCCACAGCGCCGGGCCGGCCTGGAACAGATTCCCGGTGTACGCGATCTCGGGCGGCGCGCCGGGCGGCAGCGCGGCGAGCGCGGACGTGGCCAGCTGCGTACCGGCGTCGGCGAGCAGATCGCCGGCGACCGGATCGCCCGCAGCCGCCGCGGCGGCGATCGCGGGCACGAATCCCGCCATCACCCCGGCTCGGTCGTCGCGCCCGGCGAGATCGCGGACCAGGGCGACGGGGTCGCCGTACTGCTCGATCAGGGCGGCGAGCAGCCGATCGGAACCGCCGGGACGGCCGTCGGCCGCGCGTAACGCCGCCTGCATTCCGGCCCGGCCGAGCCAGGAACCGCCGCCGGCGTCGCCGAGCAGGTAGCCCCAGCCGTCGACGCGCTGCCAGGCGCCCTGCCAATCCGAGCCCAGCGCCACCGCTCCGGTGCCTGCCGCGACGACGGCCCCACCACGCAGGCCCAGCGCTCCGGCGTACGAGGTCAGCATGTCGGAGCAGAGCACCACCGTGGCCGCTCCGGTAGCCTCGGCCAGCGCTTGCGGCAGGCGTACCCGTAGATCGTCACCGAGCAGCGCGAAGCCGGTGAGGCCGGCGGCGATCGCGCCCACCGGCCCGGCGCCGTCCGTGATCAGACCGCGGACCAGGGGCGTGAGCACGGCGATCGCGTTGCCCGCGTCGACGCCGCCGGAGCCGATACGGGTTGGTCGATCTGTGCTGGTCGTGGCAATAATGTCGCCGTCACGTGCGAGGGCCGCGCGGGCTCCGGTGCCGCCGACGTCGAGACCGATGGTGAGCACGCCGCGCACGATACACGGCGGTCCCGGGTCCGGACGGTCACGGTGATTTCTTAACGATCCAACAAAGGTGACGGTTAAACCTTGACAACGTCAGCGACGAACCGGCACAGTCTGACCACTCGCACCGCACACGAGGCACCACCCCTAGACCTCCCATCAACGAAGAGGGACAGCCGAATGTCTGCACAGGATCTGACCCGCCGCACGGTGCTCCGCGCCGGCGCCGGCGCGGTCGCGGCCGCCGGATCGGCGGGCCTGCTCTCGGGCTGCGCGCTCGGTGACGACGAACCCGAGACCAAGTCCGACAAGTACGAGGGCACCAAGAGCGACAAGAACCCGCTCGGTGTCAAAGAGGACGCCCCGCTCGAGGTCGTCATCTTCAACGGCGGCTTCGGCGAGGACTACGCCAAGGCGCACGAGGCGATGTACAAGGAGACCTACCCGAAGGCGGAGGTCAAGCACTCCGCCGTCGTGGAGATCAACAAGACCCTCCAGCCGCGGTTCGTCGACGGCACCCCGCCGGACTTCATCAACGACTCGGGCGCAGGCGCGATCCCGCTGGGCGACCTCGTCGCGCAGAACCAGCTCGCCGACCTGACCCCGCTGCTCGACGCGCCCAGCCTGGACGTGCCCGGCAAGAAGGTCCGCGAGACCCTGCTGCCCGGCGCGGTCGAGGCCGGCACCTTCGGCAGCGGCGTGTACGTCCTGAACTACGCCTACAGCGCGTACGGCATCTTCTACTCGCGGAAGCTGTTCGCGGACAAGGGCTGGGCGTACCCGAAGACCTGGGACGAGCACATCGCGCTGTGCAAGACCATCAAGGCGGCCGGCATCGCCCCCTGGACCTACGCCGGCAAGCACCCGCGCTACTTCAGCTGGGCGGTGCTGTCGACCGCGATCAAGCTCGGCGGCAACTCCGTCGCGCTGGCCATCGACAACCTCGAGCCCAACGCCTGGACCTCGGACGCCATGAAGACGGCGGCCGACGCCTGGTACCAGGTCGTCAAGGACAAGTACATCCTCGAGGGCAGCCCCGGCCTGGACCACAAGCAGTCGCAGGCCGAGTGGTGCAAGGGCAAGGCCGCCATGATCCCGAACGGGTCCTGGCTCGAGAGCGAGCAGAAGGACGTCACGCCGGCCGGCTTCAACATGTCGATCGCGCCGACGCCGAGCCTCAGCGCGGGCGACAAGCTGCCGTTCGAGGCGATCCGCGGCACCGCCGGTGAGCCGTACGTCGTGCCCGCCAAGGCCAAGAACGAGCGCGGCGGCATGGAGCTCATGCGGCACATGCTGTCGATGAAGGGCGCCAAGGACTTCACCGGCAAGGTGTCCAGCCTGACCATCGTGGCCGGCGCCGCCGACGGCGTCACCCTGCCGCCGGGCCTGTCCTCGGTCGTCGACGCGCTCAAGGCGTCCGGCTCCAACGGCTTCAACTGGGTGTACCCGGTGTACTACCGCAAGCTGGAGCGCAACCTGGTCGACGCCGCCTGCGGCGACTTCTTCTCCGGGCGTACCACGCCGGAGGAGTTCCTCAAGGCGTGCCAGAAGGGCGCCGACGAGATCGCCGCCGACAGCTCCTTCAAGAAGTACAAGCGCACCGCGTGATCCGGCTAGACGGAGGGGGAGCCCCGCGTGGGCTCCCCCTTTGGGAGGTGACACCGTGAAGCATGGGAAATGGCCGCTGCTGGCGACCTTCCTGCTGCCCCCGTTGGCGCTGTACGCGTACTTCGTGCTCTCCCCGTACGCGCAGACCTTCGTCATCTCCACGACGGACTGGCACGGGCTGAGCCGCAACTACAACGTCGTCGGGCTCGACAACTTCAAGAAACTGTGGAACGACGAGCACGTCTGGAACGCGCTGCTGCACAACCTGTGGCTGCTGCTGTTGCTGCCCGTCGTCACCATCCTCATCGGGCTGTTCCTGGCCACCATGCTCAACGTCGGCGGGCGCAGCGGGCGCATCACCGGCGTACGCGGGTCGTCGTTCTACAAGCTCGTCTACTTCTCCCCGCAGATGCTGTCGGTCGCGGTCATCGGCGTGCTCTGGACCGAGGTCTACAACCCACGGTCGGGCCTGCTGAACGCCGCGCTGCGGGCGATCGGCCTCGACGGCCTGGCCCAGATCTGGCTCGGCGACCCCGACGTCGCACTGTGGGCGATCGTGGCCGTCATGGTCTGGGCGAACGTCGGCTTCTACGTCGTGCTGTTCGGCGCGGCCATGCAGTCGGTGCCCAAGGACATCTACGAGGCCGCCGCGCTCGACGGCGCCAGCCGGTTCGCCACCATGTTCAAGATCACCGTGCCGCTGCTGTGGGACACCATCCAGGTCGCCTGGGTGTACCTGGCCATCATCGCGATGGACTCGTTCGCGCTGGTCCAGATCATGACCCGGGGTGGGCCCAGCTTCTCCACCGACGTCATCGGCGAGCGCGTGTACGACGTGTCCTTCGGGGACTCGCAGTTCGGCTACGGCTCGGCCATCGGCGTGGTCATGTTCTTCCTGACCCTCAGCATCACCGTGGTCGCGCTGCAACTGACCCGCCGCGAGAGGATCGAGCTGTCGTGAGCACTCTGACTTCGTCCGACCCGGCGCGTACGCCGGCCGCCGAGGAGGCGGTGACGACCCGTCGCGCCCCCGCGAAGGACAAGCGCAGCTTCGTCGACGGCACGCTCAACGTCTTCTCCCACGGGTTCCTGCTCGTCTGGGGCCTGCTGACCGTGCTGCCGCTGCTGTGGGCGGTGCTCAGCGCGTTCAAGAGCGACAACGAGATCCTGACCGACCCGTGGGGCCTGCCGGGCAAGCTGCGCTGGGACAACTTCACCCGCGCCTGGACGCACGGCCACATCGGCCAGTACTTCGTCAACACCGGCATCGTGCTGGTCGGCTCCCTGACGCTGACGATGCTGCTCGGTGCGACCGCGGCGTACGCCCTGGCCCGGTATCAGTTCTGGGGCAACCGGATCGTCTACTTCGCCTTCGTCGGCGGGATGATGTTCCCGGTCGTGCTCGCCTTCGTGCCGCTGTTCTTCGTCGTACGCGACGCGGGCATGCTGGACACGTTGCCAGGCCTGATGCTCGTGTACACGGCGTACTCGCTGCCGTTCACGGTCTTCTTCCTGACCGCGTTCTTCCGTACGCTGCCGACGGCGGTCAGCGAGGCGGCCCTGATCGACGGCTGTGGCCCGTTCCGGCTGTTCTTCCGGGTGATGCTGCCGATGGCCAAACCCGGCCTGATCAGCGTCGGCATCTTCAACTTCCTCGCGCATTGGAACCAGTACCTGCTGCCGGTCGTCCTGCTGAAGGACGAGAACAAGTACGTCCTGGCGCAGGGACTGGCCGCGTTGGCGGTCAGTGAGGGCTATCGGGGCGACTACTCCCGGCTGTTCGCCGGTCTGACCCTGGCCATGCTGCCCGTCCTGGTGGTCTACGCCGTGTTCCAGCGCCAAATCCAGGCCGGACTGACCGCCGGTCAGATGAAGTGACGGATGATGTGCCCATGACGACTGTTTCCTCCGGCGCCGCTTCCCCGGGCGCGCCCGCCTCCGGGGCGCTGCGCGACACCCCGCCGATCGACGCCGACTCGCTGCTGGCCCGGCTCCGGGGACTGCTGCCTTCACTGCCCGACTCGGAGCAGGCCGTCGGCCGGCTCGTCATCGAACAGCCCTCGGAGATCGCCCGGGCCAGCATCTCGGAGCTGGCCCGGCGGGCGGGCACCTCGGCGACGACGGTCACCCGGTTCTGCCGCGACGTCGGCCTCACCGGCTACCACGAGCTGCGGCTGCTGCTCGCGGTGGCGGTCGACCGGCAGCAGTCGGCCGGCCGGCACGTGCCGATCGGCGCGGAGACCGACATCGCCCCCGAGGACAACCTCCCGGCCATCTCCCAGAAGATGGCCCACGCCGCCCAGCGAGCGATCCAGGACACTGTGGACACGTTCGACCTGGAGGCGCTGGCGGCGGCGGTCGACGCCCTCAACGGGGCGCACCGGGTCTACCTGTACGGCGTCGGCTCCAGCGACGTCGTCGTGTCCGACCTCGACCACAAGCTGTCCCACCTCGGGCTCACCTGTCTGGCGTACTCGGACGTGCACCGCTCGGTGGCGTCCGCCGCGCACGTGAGCGCGCAGGACGTCGTCATCGCGGTGTCGCACTCCGGGCGCACCGTGGAAGTCCTCGACCCGGTCCGCGTGGCGAAACAGCGGGGCGCCACGACCCTGGCCATCACCAACTACCCCCGCTCACCCCTGGCTGAGATGAGCGACATCGTGCTGGCCAGCGCCGGCCGGGAGAGCATCTTCTTCCGCACCGGCGCGACCGTCAGCCGCATCGCTCAGCTCTACGTCGCCGACTGTCTGTTCGCCGCGCTCGCGCAACGCCGCGGCGATCAGACGTGGGAGGCGTTCGACCGCGCGCACGACGCGGTCTCGTCCCGACACTCTGCAGGCAGGACCAACAACCGTGTACGTGGAAGTCGAACCTGACGCTCCGACCGAACGCCGCAACCCCGCCTCCGACCGGATCGACGAGTTACCGCTGGCCGACGTGCTGCGGCTGATCAACGAGGCCGACGCGACCGTGCCGGCGGCGGTGGCGGCGGTGCTGCCCCAGATCGGCGAAGCCGTGGAGGCGGGCGTTCGCGCGCTGACCGGCGGCGGCCGCATCCACTACTTCGGTGCGGGCACGTCCGGCCGCGTCGCGTTCGCCGACGCCGCCGAGCTGCGCCCCACCTACGCGCTGCGGCCGGACCAGGTCGTCCCGCACGTCGCA
Source organism: Hamadaea sp. (assembly GCF_013362815.1). GTDB lineage: Bacteria > Actinomycetota > Actinomycetes > Mycobacteriales > Micromonosporaceae > Hamadaea. The sequence goes on from NZ_JABFVK010000037.1 coordinate 59,180, forward strand.
GGGGGAGTGGACACCCTGTGGCGGGCCGCCGAACAGGCCGAGGACGACGAGACCGCCGGTGCGCGCGACGCCTCCGACGTCCGGCCCGGCGAGCTCGTGCTCGGTGTGGCGGCCAGCGGCGGCACCCCGTACGTCGGGGGCGCGCTGCGCCAGGCCCGCGCGCTCGGTGCGACGACCGGCCTGATCACGTCGAACCCGCAGGCGTCGCTGGCCGAGCACGCCGACATCTTCATCGCCGCCGACACCGGCCCGGAGATCATCACCGGCTCGACCCGGATGAAGGCGGCCACCGCGGCGAAGCTGATCCTCAACACGTTCTCGACGGCGCTGATGGTCAAGTGCGGGCGCACCTACGGCAACCTGATGGTCTGCGCCGTGCCGACCAACGCCAAACTCCGCCGCCGGGCAGTGTGGACGCTGTCGGCGGCCGCCCACGTCGACGGTGATCTGGCCGCCGAGGCGCTGGCCGAATCCGGCGACGACCCGTCGGTGGCGTTGCTGATGCTGCTCGGCGCGCCCGACCACCAGCTAGCCGACGTCGAAGCCGCGCGGCGGGCGCTGGCCGAGACCGGTGGCGCCATCCGGCCGGCGGTTTCCCGCCTCACCCGTTCTTCTTGAGCTGCGGGCGCTTTCGCGCTGGCCTGCTTGAGCGCGCTGGATCAGGGTTCCGGGTCGAATCTTGGGCCAAGATTCGACCCGGAACCCTGATCCAGCGCTTGCCCACGGCGGCCGCAGCTGATGCCGGCGCTCAGACCGGGTTGGGTTCGAGCAGCTCGCCGAACCAGCCCCAGATGCCCTCGCCGTACTCGGTGAGCAGTTTCTCGTCCGCGTCGCGCAGCGCCCGCCGGTACGACATCGCCCGGCTGATCTTCGTCACCGTCATCGCGGCGTCGGCCCACCGGACCAGGTCCGCCCGCGCATGCGTGTCCGTCCACGGCTCCAGATACGCGTCCCGCAGCCGGGCCAGCAGCGGATCGCCCTCTTCGACCTCCGCCTTGCGGGCGGCGACCCGCAACGTCACGAGCAGCGTCCCGAACGGGTACGCCACACTGGCGTCGCCCCAGTCGAAGAACGCGTGCTTCGGTTCGCGTACGAGGACGTTGGCGTCGTGCAAATCGTCGTGTTGCAGCGTCGGGGCGATGCCGGAGGCGGCCAGCTCCTCGGCGGCCCGCACGACGGCCGGCCGGACCGCCGCCAGCGCGTCGAGCTGATCGGTGACGTTGGCCCGGACGAAGGGATCGCCCAGCAGCAGGTCGAACAACTCCGGCAGTCGCTGCGGGCGCAGGTCCGGCGTACCCACGGCGAGCAGGTCGTCCACGTGCGGGGTGAGGCTGCGCTGGAGGTAGGCGTACTCGGCGAGCATCTGCTCCCACACTTCGAGCCGGAACTTGCCGTCCTCGGCGGCTCGCAGCGTCACGCCGCCGTCGGGGCTGAGCGACCAGCCGCGTTCGGCGTCGACCGCGAGCGGCACCACCACGTGCGCGGGGACGAGCGTCCCGAGCAAGCGCAGCAGCCCCGCTTCGTACGCGGTGTCGCCGAGGTTCAGCTTGAGCCACATGTCCCCGGCGCTGGTGGTGATCTTGGCCACTTGGGACCAGGGATATCGGTGGGGCCACGTGACCTCGTACGCGCTGATCCCGCGCGCTGTGAGTTCCGTCGTCGCCCAGTCTTCCGGCCGCAATTCGTTCACACCGGGAAGCTACCGTTGACGGGTGCCCTTGGTCAGCTTGTTTACCGTCGTCGTCGCCCTCGCCGCCGCGAGCGCGATCGGCGTCGCGTGGCAGCGCCGCAACGGGCGGTTCACGGTCCCACCCAGCGGACAGGAGGCTCCCATGCTGCAGGAACTCGGCTGGCAGCCGGGTACGCCGCTGACCCTGCTGCAGTTCTCGTCGGCGTTCTGCGCCCCGTGCCGGGCCACCCGCGTACTGTGCGAGCAGGCCGCGCAGACCATCGACGGCGTGCGCCATGTCGAGGTGGACGCCGAGTCACATCTCGACGCCGTCCGGGCGCTCGGCATTCTGCGTACGCCGACGGTCCTGCTCGTCGACGGCGAGGGGCACATCGTCCGCCGGGCGAGCGGGCAGCCGACCCGAGCCCAACTGCTGGGCGCGATCGACGCCGTTCTCGGCCAGTTCACAACCACTCGGTAACTTGGCATTCATGCAGCTGGACGTGCGTGGCCCGCGATTCGCGGCAGCGCTGACGACGGTCGTCCTCATCGTGATCGCGCTGACCCGGAGCGGCTGGCTGGCCGCCGCGCAGGCGATCGTCTTCGCCATCGGCGCGATCAGCGCCCGGCACGCCCCCTACGGCGCGCTCTTCCGAGTCCTCGTCGCGCCCCGGCTCGGCCCGCCGCGCGAAGTCGAGCCGGCCGAACCCGTCCGCTTCGCGCAGGCCGTCGGCTTCGTCTTCGCCCTCGTCGCCGCGATCGGCTTCCTCTCCGGCGCGACTGCCGTCGGCTTGATCGCTACCGCGTTCGCGCTGGTCGCGGCGTTCCTCAACGCCGTCTTCGGGCTGTGCCTCGGGTGTGAGGCGTACCTGTTGATGCGGCGACTGCGCGCCTGACTGCCCGCTGCGGCTGCGGGGCAAGATCATCGCAGGATGGGGGGATAACGCGGCCTTCCAGCGCGAGAAGGGGACGTTATCCCGGATAACGCGCAGCGCCAGTGCCAGCGTGGGCGCGGATCAGCCCGGCCGCCGGAACTCCGCCCGCCACCGCGCCCCGTTGCCGTCCGCGTCCGGCAGCAGTTCGATCTGGTCGGCGACGAGGCCGTTCGCGGTGAACAGGTCGATGTCCGCGCGGGTCAGTGGCCACGGCGGCCCGTCGGGCACCGGACCGTCCGGCCGTCGCCGCTGGATCACGATCAGCCGCCCGCCCGGCGCGACCGTCTCGCTGATCGCCGCGACAGCCGCCTCGCGGAGGCGTACCGGTAGCGCTTGCACAGTGAAGATCTCGATCACCAACTGGTACGCCTGACGCCAAGCCGGTGGCAGTTCGAAGAGGTCAGCGGCGACATAGTGGACGGAGGAGCCGGGGAACCGATCGCGTACGCCCGCGATCGCGCTCGGGGAGACGTCGAACGCGGTCACGTCGAAGCCGCGCGCGGCGGCGAACTCCGCGTCGTCGCCATACCCGCAGCCGATCACCAGCGCCGGTTCGCCGCCACCTTGCAGCTGCACCGCGTCGGCCCACTCGACCAGCAGCGGATGCGGCACCTTCGTGTCCCACGGCACGGTGGCGTCACCGGCTTCGGCCTCGGCGTACAGGCGCTCGAACCAGCCGGTCGCGTCGTTGTCCGCCGCCGCCTCGGCCGCCAGGGCCCGGGCGTGCTGATCAGGATCGGTCATGTTCCGATGCTATCGGGATGATCGGGTTTCGCCCGGCGAGTCGGACGGCCGCCACGGATACAGCCGCGGCAACCAGGCCGGGACGTGCCGCCGATACTCCTCGTACTCGTCGCCGTACGCCCGCAGCAGCGTCGGCTCCTCGTAGAACTTCACGAACGCGGCCGGCAGGATCCAGGTGACCACGGCGTAGGCGACGAGCACCGGACGGCCGAGCATCATCGCCTGCCCGACGACGCACGCGATGACGGCGACGTACATCGGGTTGCGGACGAAGCGGTAGAGCCCACCGAGAACGAGCCGCCGGGTGGGCGCGACCGGGGCGGGCGTCCCCGCGCCCTCCCAGACGAACTGGCCGAACGACCACAAGAGAGCGCCTGCTCCGACGGCCAGCAGAATCGCGCCGACCAGCTGCAGCACGAAGACGGTCGACCCGGTACGCCATCCGCCGGTCAGCCACCAGGGCACCAGCCCGGCGACCACTCCTGGCGCGACGACCAGGAACAACAGGCTGCCCAACGCGGCACGCCACCGATCCGGCCCGTTCTCCGGCATGACCGGCAGCGTAGTCCCGGCATCCGCAGTGGACGCCCCCGGCCCGCGTACGCTGACCGTTCGGCGTGAATCACTCACCTTGCGGGCGAGTGCCGGGAAGGACGCTGAACCTCACGATGTCCGATGGAAATGCCTGAGTTCCCCCGGACTTGAGAGGCTTCAGTGTCTGACAACGAGGCCGCCGGCCTCCCGAACGACTCCCAAGACAGCCCGCCGCGCGACGAGCGTGGCAGGTACGTCAACTCGCGCCGCCAGGCGGCCGACGCCGCGGCAGCGGAAGCGGCTGCGGCGAGCGCTGCTGCTGCCGACACGCCGTACGCCGCACCGTCGAACGAGCCGGTCGAGCAGGCGTACGCGGAAGAGCCGCCGGCGGCACCCACACCGGCTCCGGCTCCGGCTCCGAGCGAGCCGGCGTCCGGCGGGGCGACCACGCCGCCCGCCGCACCACCGCCGTCCTCCGGTACGCCGGAGAAGAAGCGCCGCCGCTGGTGGCTCTGGCTGCTCCTGCTGCTTCTTCTGTTGCTGTGCTGTGCCGCCGGACTGATCTACTGGGGCAACCGCGACGACGGCACCAGCTCGACGTCGGCCACGCCGTCGCCGAGTGCGGCGACCACGACGGCTGCCGCACCCACGTCCCCGAGCCCGTCTGCGGCGGCGACCGCCACCACGGAACCCGGCGGGGCGAGCGCGACCCCGACGACGAGCGCGGGCACGGGAACGAGCGTGTCGCCGTCGGCAGCTCCGTCGGTCTCTCCCTCGTCGGTCACGATCAGCGTCCCGAACGTCGTGGGGGAGAAGGCGTCGTCGGCGCAGCAGATCCTGACCGACGCCGGATTCTCGACGATCACCTGCAAGGATCAGACCGGCAACGTGGTGACCGCGTTGGACGGCTACGTCGTGACCGCGCAGTCGCCGAAGGCTGGCACCGCCGTCGCGGCGGACACGCCGATCAACCTCACCTGCAAGCCCTCCGCCGGCGGCAAGGGCTGAGCGGTAGGTGAGCTGACGCACGCTTCCGGGGCGTACTGCGCGTCCCGGAAGCGTGTTAGTCTGGCCGGACTATGGAGCTGTGACACCACCGACCTAGCCCGCGCCCGAGGTGACGACACCCGGCGGGCTTCCTTCAGACCCTTTCGGTGGTGTCTTTTCTTGTCTGCTTCCCCTTTTCTGGTCGCTCGCGACCTTGTGAAGTTCTACGGCCCCCGGGCCGTGCTTGACGGCGTACACCTGACCGCGTCACCCGGCCAGCGCATCGGTCTAGTCGGAGAGAACGGCGCCGGGAAGTCCACCCTGCTGCGGCTGCTGGCCGGCGTGGACGCACCGGACGCCGGGGAGATCGTGCGCCCGCCCGACCTCGGGCTGCTCCATCAGGAACTGCCGTTCGTCGCGACCGACACGGTGGGCGACGTGATCGCCGAGGCGCTCGCCGAGAGCCGGGCCGTCCTCGCGTTGCTGGAGGAGTCCGCCCGGCAGGCGGCCGACGACCCGGGTGCCGTCGACGTCTACGGGGAGGCGCTGGCCCGCGCCGAGCAGATCGGCGCGTGGGATGCCGACCGCCGCGCCGACGAGGTGCTGCACGGGCTAGGTGTGGCGACGCTGGGGCGCGATCGGCGGCTCGGCGAGATGTCGGGCGGCCAGCGGTCCCGGGTGGCGCTCGCCGCGCTGCTCGTGCGGCAGCCGTCGGCGTTGCTGCTCGACGAGCCGACCAACCACCTCGACGACGAGGCGGTCGTGTTCGTCGAGGAGCGGCTGCGGGCGTTGCCGGGCGTCGTCGTGGTGGCCAGCCACGACCGGGTCTTCCTCGACGAGGTCTGCACCGACATCGTGGATCTCGACCCGGCTCAGCACATGTCCGGCCGGCGCGGACCGACGCGGTATCGGGGCACGTTCAGCGACTACCTCGGCGCGAAACGAGCCGAGCGCGCCCGTTGGGAGCAGGCTTTCCTGGCCCAGCAGGACGAGATCAATCTGCTGCGGCACGCGGTCCGCGTCACCGCCCGGCAGGTCGGCCACAGCGGGCGCGCGCCCCGCGACGGTGACAAGAACATCGCCTTCGCCAAGGCCCGCGCGATCGAGGCCGTCGTTTCCCGACGCGTACGCAACGCGCAGCAGCGCCTCACGGTGCTCGAACGGGAGCAGATCCGCAAACCGCCGGCACCCCTGGAATTCCGGGCTCCGGCGATGACGGCGTCGGCGGACTCCGCGGACGGGCCCTTGGTCACCGTACGCGGACTGCGCGTGCCGGGCCGGGTTCAGCTCGATCGGCTGGACCTGGAACCGGCCGGGCGGTTGCTCGTCACCGGCGCCAACGGCAGCGGCAAGTCCACTTTGCTCAGTGTGCTCGCCGGCCGGCTCGACGCCGGGGAGGGCAGTGTGCTCCGGCGACGTGGTCTGCGTACCGCCATGTTGGCGCAGGACGACGAGTGGCCGGACTCGGCGCGTACCCCTCGGGAGATGTATGAGTCCGGCGGACCAGCAGTGCCCCTCGTGGAGCTGGGCCTGGTGGCGCCGCGTGATCTCGACCGGCCGGTGGGCGCACTGAGCGTGGGCCAGCGACGGCGCGTGGCACTGGCGTTGCTGCTGGCCCGGCCGCCGCACCTGCTGTTGCTGGACGAGCCGACCAACCACATCTCGCTGGCCTTGGCCGACGAGCTGGAGCAGGCGCTCGGCACCGCACCGGGCGCGGTCGTCATCGCGTCGCACGACCGCTGGCTACGCCGCCGCTGGACCGGGCCGGAGCTGGCCCTTCCCGTCCACTCATGAAGCAGTGGTGGCCGGCAGGCAAGTCCTGTCCGGCCACCGCTCGGATTGAAAACTACGGCGACCGGGTATGCGAGCCCCGCTTCGAAAGGAGGGGCCATGTCACCCGCACAAGTCGTTCTCCTGCTCGTGGTAGCCGCGGTCATCGCGGCGGCCGTCGTGATCGGAATCCGGATGCAGCGCAGTCGCAAGCTGCAGGCCACTTTCGGCGACGAGTACACCCGCCTGGTCTCCGAACACGAGACCAAGGCGGCCGCCGAGAAGGAGATGCTCGATCGGCAACGTCGGCACGCGGAGCTCGACCTTCGGCCACTGACGCCGGAGGCCCGGAGCAGATACGCTGATGAATGGCAGGAGGTCCAGGCGCGATTCGTCGACGCGCCCGAGGACTCCGTCGGCGCCGCCGACGAGGTCGTGACCCGGCTCGTGGGTGAGATCGGGTACCCGACCGGAGATTACGACGACCAGGTCGCGCAGCTGTCCGTCGACCACGCCCGAACGCTTTCGGCCTATCGGCAGGCGCACGAGATCAGCGAGCGCGCCCGCCGCCACGAGGCTTCCGTCGAGGAGCTCCGGCAGGCGGTAGTGCAGTACCGCGAGCTCGTCTCCGAACTGCTCGGCGAGGAGCCCGTGCCGCCCCAGCGGCCGCAGCCGACCGCGGAAAGTCGCCCGGCATCGCGGCCGTGACCCGCCGCGCCTCCCACGACGCGGCCACCCGTAGGCCGCGTACCACGACGCGGCAAGAGTTCACCGCGTCCACCGACGCGGCGTGAAAGGGGAAAGCTTATGCAGTCAGACCAGATCCGGGGGCCGCTGGCGCCTTCGGGTCAGCCGGAGGAGCCGCAGGTCATCGACGACTTCGCCGCCGACATCGACAACCACGTCACCGCCGACCCCGAGGTCGACGAGCAGCGGTTGGTGCCCGCGCAACGGGACCCCGCCGACTCGGAGACCACCGACTCCGTGACCGCCGAGCCGGCGGAGCCGGTCGCTGAGTCCGATGCTGAGTCCGATGTGGACGACGTGACCTCCGACGCCGAAGAACCTCCCGGCGATGCGGCCGCCGCCGACGAGGCGGACGTGGCCGACGACGAGCGCGTGAACGACGTCGCCGAGGCGCTCGCCGATGAAGCGGACGAGGCCGACGAGGCGGGCGAGCCATCTGACGAACCCGCTGACGCGGCGGAGACGGTGGACGCAGCCGATCTGGCCGAGTCGCCCGGCGACGACGCTACCGAAGCACCGAGCGACGCCGTCGACAGCGACGACACAGCGGAATCGCTCGCGGACGAGCCGGTGGACGCGGCTGACGTCGCGGACGAAGAAGCAAGCGCCGACGGCGATGTCGTAGACGACGAACCGGTGGACGCAGCCGACCTCACGGAGTCGCAGGGCGACGAGCTTTCGGCGGAGCCCAGCGCAGAGACGGACGGCGAGGCCGAAGCGGAATCGCTCGCGGACGAGGCCGACGTCGTGGACGAGGAAACGAGCGCCGAAGCCGACGACACCACCGAGCCTTCGGACACGGCGGACGCCGCCGACCTCGCCGAGTCGCCTGGCGACGAGCTTTCGGCGGAGCCCAGCGCAGAAGCGGACGTCGCGGACGAAGAAGCAAGCGCCGACGGCGATGTCGTAGACGACGAACCGGTGGACGCGGCCGACCTCACGGACGTCGCGGACGAAGACGGAGACACCGAAGCCGAGGACGCCACCGAGTCTGCGGACACGGTGGACGCGGCCGACCTGGCCGAGTCGCCAGGCGACGAGGTCTCGGCGGAGCCGAGCGCAGAGGCGGAGGTCGCCGACGAAGCCGACGACACCGACACGGAGGACGCGGCCGACGGTGCTGCGGCTGACATCACGGAGTATCCGCTGCCGGTCGTGGCCGGTGTGTGGGATGCGACAGCGGCCGAGGATCTGCGCCGCAGGTGGCACGAGGTGCAGGTGCGGTTCGTGGACGATCCGGCGGCTGCGGCGCGCGACGCTCAGGGTCTCGCCGACGAGGCTCTGGACGGCCTGACGGCGGCGTTGGCGGAGCGTAAGCGCGCCTTGTCCGAGTGGGAGGACGCCGAGGGTGACACCGAGCGGCTGCGGCAGGCCGTTCAGCGTTATCGGGATCTGTTCGAGTTCGCCCTGCCGAAGGAGTAGACGGCCGGTTGTGGTGGCCGCCGGAAGCCAGATCCGGTGGCCACCCACCCGGTTCACGGCCATGATCAGCGGAAGTTTCGCGGTGCTATAGCCCCGCGAAACTTCCGCTGATCATGATCCGCCGTGGAATCAGAGCGCTGATCATGATCCGTCCGTGGAATCAGAGCCGGGTGTCGAGCCAGGACACGGCGTGTGCCTCGGTCAGGTCGGGCGTCTCCCACCGGCCGATCATGCGCTCCACGGCGGCGGCCGGCACCGGCGACGTACGCGAGGAGTTGCGCGCCGAAACGACGCCGGGCGGCGCTTCGAGGGACACGACATGCACCCGGGCGCCGTAGCCGGCGGCGAGCGAGACGACCTGCTGGCGTACTTGGCGGGACACGTTCGTCGCGTTCCACACGAACGGTGTACGCGTCCGCAGAAAGGACCGCGCCTGAGCCCGAGCGGCCGCCAGCACCGGTCCCTGCGGCGCTGTCGGGCGTACGCCCAACGACACCCGCAACGCGTCGAGGCTGATCACCGGAAGGTCCAGACCGGCGACGTAGTAGTCCTTGCCGACGCCGGGCAGCCCGGACATCACGGTGACGGTGAAGGCCGTGTCGTCGTACGCCGCCCACCGCGGGTCACGCCCGGGAGTCGCGAAGTAGCCGTACCGCGCGTGGTCGTTGGCGAACGGAAACGGCCGGTCCAGCACCCCGAGGTCCGCGCAGTACTCGCGGTACAACGCGATGTTGTCCAGCACCGCCGACGCATCCGTGCACACCCGGCCGAGGATGTCGGCGGTCGCGAGCGTCGCCAGATCGTCGTTGCTCGCCGTGATCGACACCCGCAGCACGATCTCCTCCAGATCGTCGCGTTCCAGGGCCCAGAACGGGATCTGGTGGTGCCGCACCAACGCTGCGACCTGTTCGCGGAACCCGAGCGGGGCGTCGAGCTCCCAGAGGATGCGCCGGGCGGCCAGTTCCCCGCGCCGGGAATGCCCGTGCGCTGTGATCGATCCGTCCGCCTCTGTCCGCGTACAATATGGTTTCGCGACGTCGTGCAGTAACACGGCCGCGAACAACCGGGCCCGATGGTCGGGATCGAGCGCGCGCCACGACGGCAGCGACGCGAGCGCCTCGGCCGCGAGCCGCGTGTGGGTCGCGACGTCGCCCTCGGCATGGTGGCGCGGGTCCTGCTCGACGCCTTCCAGGCGGCGCAGCCACGCGAACGCCGAGCGCAGCCGCGGCCAATCGACCGTCCACTCCGGACCGCGCGGGCAGAGCTCGTCAAAGATGCGCATAGAGCGCCCCCGGATCGGCGAGACGGTTGGCCACGATCGGCCGCTCCGACCAGTGCGTGCCGGAGTCGAGGATCGCGGTCAGAAAGCTTGCGCGCACCCACTTGTAGCGCTCGACGACGCGGCCGTCCTCCTCCACCTTGAGGTACAGCCCCTCCATCTCGTCGGCGGCGTCGGTCTCCGCGACGACCCGATCCGCGTCGGTCCCCGCCTCCACCGCGGCCGCGCGCAGACTCTCGCGCCACCCGGCGGTCCGGCAGGTCGACCGCCCCACGAGCGCCGTCAGCTCACTCATCGCGGTGACGCGGCCTTCGCGCAGCACCGGCACACTCGTCACCGGCAGGCCCGCGAGCATCTCGCGGCGGCGGTCGGTGCTCAAGAACTCACTTGTACGCACATCGAACACATCGAATTCGCAGAAGTAGTGCGGCAGCGCGTCGTAGAAGACGGTGTGCTTGGCATAGAGCCATTCGCCGTAGAGCACGAAGCGATCGCCGAGCACCGGCCGAAGCCGGTCGGCGACCGTCGCCGCCCACGACTTGAGCGGCGCGAACTGCTTCTCGCGGGGACCACCGCTCAGATAGTGCCCCCGTGACTGGAGCAGCAGGCGGCCGTCGGCGTCGAAGCTGATCCCGGCGTTGGCGCCGTCGAGTTTCTCCTCGACGACCAGGTGCCGGCCGCGTACGGCGTCGAACGGCGCCTGCGCGAGGTCGTGGTCGCCCGGCTGCAGGCGCGACCCGGCCAGATGCGGCGTACGCGGATACTTGAACACCCGACAGTTATAGAGACTCGAAAACCGCTTGTGCCAGGGATTTCGCGAATGCGTGACACGCACGTGACACCGGTTCGCATTGATGCACTAGGGTGTGCGCTCATGATTCGGATCTCGACCAAGTACTTCTGGCTGGCGTTCATGTTCGCCTTCTTCAAGCCGTGGCTGGCCATCGACGGCCAGCAGCACCGGCTGCAGTGGGGCGACAACGCGATCCCGGCCGCGCCGGGGCAGCACCACATCACCATCTGGATCCCGTACCTGTGGAAGGTCGGCGAGGCCACCATCGTCGTCGACAACAGCTATGGCGAGGCGCAGGTCTTCTACGCGTCGCCGCCGTGGGCCTTCGGCGCGGGCGCGATCGGCACCACCCCCGTGGAGTCGCCGAACAAGACCCTCGCGCTGATCCTCGGCCTCGGCCTGCCGGCGCTGATCATCCTGTGCTGCTGCTGCGGGACGATCCTGTCGTCGATGAGCAACTGATCGAAGCACACCCCAGGGGGACGTCCGGACGCGGGCGTCCCCCTAATCGTGTCCGCTGCCGGGTCAGGTGTCCGTCGGCAGGGCCACGAGCCGGAATCGCGCCTTGAGCCACGGCAACAGCACCCGGTACGCCGCGATCGTGGTGGGCTTGCCGTTGTCGTGGGACAGCACGATGGAGCCTGGGCGTACGCCGCTTTCGATCGCGCTGATCACGTGGTTGGTCATCTGCGCGCCGGTGCCGTACTTGCTGCTCTCCCAGTCGCGCGGGTCCAGCGACCAGTAGATCGAGGTCATGCCGAGATCTTTGGCGATCTGCACGAGGCGCGGCGTGAAGTTGCCGCCGGGCGCGCGGAAGTAACGGATCTTCGCGTCCGGTGCGGCCGCGTGGATGACCTGGTTGGTGTGCTCCAGATCCCGCTTGATGTACGCGTCGGTCCGCTCGTCGGCGGCCAGGTCGAGCAGGTGCTGCCATGAGTGGTTGCACACCGTGTGGCCTTCGGCGACGATCCGGCGCACCAGATCGGGATGATCCCGGGCCCGGAAGCCGACCAGGCAGAACGTCGCCTTCACGCCGCACTGCTTGAGCATGTCCAGCATCTTCGGGGTGTTGATCGGATCGGGGCCGTCGTCGAAGGTGAGCGCGACGTTCTGCGTACCGGTGACACTGATCGACCCGGCCGGTCCGTGCCCGGTCGCGGGGGACCGCACCAGCGGAACCGTCGACCTGCACGACAACGCCCCCGACTCCGTACGCGAGCTCGTCGCGCTCGGCTTCGGGGACGGCTTGCGCGTCGGCGACGGGGTCGGCCGGGGCGAGGGCGTCTCGGCTGCCGACGGCGACGGCATCAGGCTGCTGATCTCCGGCGTCGGTGAACCGAGTCCGGAGGCACCCGGCGAAGCCGTCTGCGGCGTCGCGGTGCAACCAGCGATCAGCCCGGTGATCAGCAAGGCGACAGCGAGGATCGGGCCGAGCAACACCGGCACGACGCGCCGCGAGCGGATGGGAGGCACGGACGGCTCCTGGGGGTGCGGGGTGCCGCGAGACTACCCCGCCGACCGGAGCCGGCGATAGATCGGCGCTGTCACCGCCGTACGCCCAGGAGTGTGGCAGCATGCTCGCTCATGGGAGAAGACGAGCTGCGCGACGAGGTTCTCGCCGCGGCGGCGGCCTGGATGTGGACGCCGTACGACGCGATCGTCGCCACCAGCGACGACGTGACGGTAGCCGTCCATCAGGGCAAGGGGACCGTCGAACGGATCTCCGGTGACGACCCGGCCCGGCTCGTCACCCAGGCGTTGCGGCTGACCGGCGGCAACGGCGGCGACGCGGTCGTGTTCCCCGTCCATCCGGCCACCGTCCCGGCCGGACTCGGCGACGAGCTGACCCGGCGGGGCAGCGAGATCGTCGCCGAGCTCGACATCAGCGCGTACGACTTGGCCGGGGGACTACCCGCAGTGGACATCCCGGCCGACGTCACGGTCGAGCGAGTGCGCACGCCCGAGCAGCTCGCCGAGGTCTATTCGGTCTCCGCCGCCGCATTCGGCCAGCCGCTCCCGTCGGTTGAGTTCGCGGAGGCGGAAGCCCTGGAGCTGTTCCGCCCACAGGGGACCCTCTTCCGGTTTCTGGCCCGGATCGGCGGCCAGGCCGTCGGCTCCGGCGGGCTGACCGTCGAAGACGGCATCGGCAAACTGTGGGGCGGCGGGGTGCTGGCCGAGGCTCGGGGACAAGGTGCGTACCGGGCGCTGCTGGCCGCGCGGCTCGCCCAGGCGGCCGAACTCGGCGCGAGGGTCGTGATCGTCAAGGCGCGTACCGGGACGTCCAGCCCCATCCTGCGCCGGGCCGGGTTCGTCGCCTATGGCCGCGAGGTCCACCATCAGCTGCCGGTACGCCGCGCGTCGGCCGAGCACTACCGGTCGCTTCCGCACAAGATTCTCGGCTCCGGGGCGGTCTTCTTCGACGAGTCCGGCCGTGTGCTGATCGTCGAGCCGTCCTACAAGGACCACTGGGAGATCCCGGGCGGGGTCGTCGAGCGCAACGAGCCGCCGCTGACCGGGGCCCACCGCGAAGTCCTCGAAGAGCTCGGCTTGGACCGCCGGCTGGGCCGGCTGCTGGTGGTGGACTGGTCGCCGCCCCGGGGCCGCCGCACGGTGGACCTGATGGCGTTCGTCTTCGACGGCGGCGTACTCACCCAGGCCGACGTCGAGGCGATCCGGTTGCAGCCCGAGGAGCTGCGCGGCTACCGGTTCTGCCGGGTGGACGACGAGGTCAACGAGGCGGCCGGGCTGCTGCCGCCGATCCTGACCAAGCGGGTCGCCGCGGCGGTACGCGCCCGGGCGGCCGGGGTCACGGTGTACCTCGAGTCGGGGGAACCGATCGACGGAACGGTTACTCCTTCACAAGGACGAGCGACGATGTCGTGAAAGCGTCACGGCACTCAGCGGTACGCCCGATTCGACGGCATTGATTGCTGACTGTCTACTGTGGCGCACCGCACATTGTCAATCACCTGACGTCATTTTCATTTCCCTGGATGCCTTGGGGCTGGCTACGGTTCCGCCAATCCGAGCCACAAGCGCTTCCAGGAGTTCACTATGTACCCCTCCAGTCGTTCCACGGACTCTGCCGCGGGCCGGGCGATCGTCGTCGGCGGCAGCGTCGCGGGTCTGCTGGCCGCGCGCGTCCTCGCCGACGCATTCGGCCACGTCGTCGTCCTCGACCGGGACGAAATGCCGCTGAGTGCCGCCCATCGCAAAGGCGTGCCGCAGAGCCGGCACGCCCACGGGCTGCTCGACAAGGGCCGGGCCATCCTCGACGAACTGCTGCCCGGGTTCACCGCCGACCTCGTCGCGCGGGGTGCGGTCACCGCCGACACCCACGCCGACGTCGTCTGGTACAACGACGGCCGCCGCATGCTGCGTGCTCCGTCGGACATGACCGCGCTGTGCGTGAGCCGGCCGACGCTCGAGGCGTACCTGCGCAGCCGGGTCGCCACACTGCCCAACGTGGAGATCCGGGCCGGGGTCGCCGTCGACGGCCTGACGATCGCCGACGGGCGGGTCACCGGCGTACGCACCGAAGCCGAGACCCTGACCGCCGACGTGGTGGTCGACGCCACCGGGCGCAGCAACCGCGGCCCGGCCTGGCTGACCGAACACGGGTACGCCGCCCCGCCGGAGGACACCGTCAAGGCCGGCCTGGTCTACGTCACCCGCGAGTACCGGCGCGATCCCAGCGCGCAGGACTACGCCGCGATCGTCGTCGGCCACCACCCGGCCAACCCGACGAGCACCGGTACGCTCGCCGCCGAAGGCGACCGCTGGATCGTCACCCTGATGGGAGTCAACGACGACATCCCGCCGCTGGACGGTCCCGGCTTCGAGGCGTACGCCGCCCGCCTGGACGGCCCGGAGCTGTCCCGGCTGCTGGCCACGGCCGAGCCGCTGACCGAACCGGCCAAGTTCCGCATCGGCCCGAGCGCCCGCCGCCGCTACGAGCGCTGTGACCGGCTCCCGGAGGGCTACCTGGCCATCGGTGACTCGCTGTGCTGCTTCAACCCGGCGTACGGGCAGGGCATGACGACGGCCGCGATGGCGGCGCAGTGGCTCGGCCGGTGCCTGCGCTCGGGGACCGACGGGCTGACGAAGCGCTACTTCGCCGGGGTGACCGCCATCGTGGACACCCCGTGGGACATCACCGTCTCCGGCGACCTGCGCTTCCCGCACGTGCCCGGCGAGCGGACCGGGCGGGTCAAGCTGCTCAACGCGTACCTGTCGAAGGTGCACGTCGCGGCGCAGGCCGACTCGTTCGTCGGGCGGACCTTCCTCAAGGCGGTCAACTTCCTCATCAGCCCGCAGCAGCTCATGTCGCCGCGGATGCTGTGGCGGGTGTGGCGCGGCCGCAAGGCCCAGCCGGTCGCGCAGACTCCGGCGCGGGAACGGAGCCTGGCCGCCTGAACGACGACGCGTTCTTCCCGCCAAACCTGACGGTGGTTGTCCGGTTTGGCGGGGACGCTGGTGTCATGGACACACCTTTGAAGGGCCGGGTCGCCCTGGTGGCCGGCGCTACCCGCGGCTGCGGGCGGGCGATCGCGGTGCAGCTCGGACTGGCCGGAGCGACCGTGTACGCCACCGGGCGCACCACCCGGGCGAAGCAGTCGGAGATGAGCCGCCCGGAGACGATCGAGGAGACCGCCGAGCTGATCACCGCGGCCGGGGGCACGGCGTACGCCGTCGAGGTCGACCATCTCGTCCCCGAGCAGGTCGAGGCGCTCGTCGCCCGGGTACGCGCCGAGCAGGGCCGCCTCGATGTGCTCGTGAACGACATCTGGGGCGGCGACCCGTTCTCCGAATGGGACAAGCCACTGTGGGAGCACGACCTCGCCAAGGGTCTGCGCATGCTCGACCTCGGACTGCGTACGCACATCATCACCAGCCATTACGCGCTCGGGCTGCTGACGGAGAAACCGGGCGGGCTGCTGATCGAGGTCACCGACGGCACCGCCGAGTTCAACCGGGCGTACCGGGGCGAGTTCTTCTACGACCTCGTCAAGGCGTCGGTCAACCGGATCGCGATGGCGCAGGGCGAGGAGCTGGCGAAGGCCGGCTGCGTCGGGGTCGGCGTGACACCGGGGTTCCTGCGCTCGGAGGCGATGCTGGACCATTTCGGCGTCACCGAGGCGACGTGGCGGGACGCAGCCGGTCCGGACAATCCGCACTTCTCCTTGTCGGAGTCACCGGCGTACTTGGGCCGGGGTGTCGCCGCGTTGGCGGCCGACCCCGACGCCGCCCGATTCAACGGGCAGACGCTGAGCAGTGGGCAGCTGGCGAAGGAGTACGCCGTCGTGGACACCGACGGCACCCGGCCCGACTTCTGGGCGTACGCGGCCGAGAACGACCTGGAGAAGCAGGAAGTGATCGACGACGCAAAGTGGCGTTAGGCCTCCGGTGAATTGCGGGCGGCGAGCTTGCGGCCGGTCTCGGCCAGCGCTGCCCGCAACTCCGGCGGATCGAGCACCTCGACGTCGGGCGCGAGCGCGATCAGCTGGTGGTGCGCGATGTGGACCGTTTCGACCAGCAGCTCGACCTCGACCCAGCCGTCCGAGCCGGGCGGGCCGATCGCGCCCAGCCCCTCCACCGAAGTACGCCCGAGGTGGCGAGCCAGGTCCGGTAGCACCCGTCCCGGCACGCGTACGCGGACGGTGGCGTGCAGGATGCTGCGGTCGAACTCGGCGGCCGATTGGGCCCAGTACTCGGCGAGCACGAAGCCTTCCGGGCGGTCGAACTGCTCCCCGACGCGGTCGGCTGAGCGGATGCGGGACACCCGATACGTGCGGTACGCGCCGTCGGTGCGGGCTACGGCGTACCAGATGCCGGCCTTGAGCACGAGCCCGAGCGGGTCGGCGATCCGCTCGACCACCCGGCTGCCGCGCTCGTAGCGGATGATCAGCCGTTGCCGGTCCCAGACGGCGGCCGCGACGTCGGCGAGACAGGGCAGGTCCTCGTCGCGATGGAACCAGCCGGGCGCGTCCAGATGAAACCGTTCGCCGAGCTCCTGGGCTCGCTCGCGGGCGTCGGCGGGCAACGTCGCGAGCAGCTTGGCCTGGGCGGTGCTCGCCGCGCCGGCCAGCCCGAGATCGGCCAGCGCCGCCGGGACGCCCGCGACGAACAGGGCGGCCGCCTCCGGGCCGGTGAGCCCGTCCAGCCGCGTACGCCACCCGTCCAGCAGCCGGATGCCACCACCGCGACCGGGTTCGGAGTAGAGCGGCACCCCCGAAGCCTGGAGCGCGGCGACGTCCCGCAGGATCGTGCGCTCGGAGACCTCCAGGATCGCGGCCAGCTGCCCGGCGGTGGCGCTACGCCGCGCTTGCAGGGTGAACAGCAACGCGATCAGCCGCTCCGACTTCACCCCGACACCCTATGGTGATGGTTGATGAAGCGCTATCGGGGGGAGCTCGTCACGCTGGTGCTGCTGCTGGTCGTGGCGGCCGGCGTCGCCTGGTGGTGGGACCAGGGGCACCTCGACGATTCTCCGCCGCCATCCGCGACCGCGTCTGCTCCGACTGGCGGGGTGGCGGCTTCGTCAGGCGGGGTGGCGGGCAAGGACGCGGCGCTGGCGCTGCTGGCCAAGCTGCCCCGAGCCGCGCAGTCGCATTGGGACAGCTACACCCGCGAGTCGTTCGGCGATCCGCTGTGGACCGACGACACCGACGCCCCGGGCGGCCACAACGGCTGCGACACCCGCGACGACGTGCTGCGCCGGGACCTGACCGGGGCCCGGATCGGCACGACCAACCCGTGCGTCGTGCTGTCCGGGGCGTTACACGACCCATACACCGGCAAAGTGCTTCCGTATGACCGCAGCCGCGCCTCGGAGATCGAGATCGACCACGTCGTCGCGGTGGCCGCCGCCTGGCGGGCCGGAGCCTGGTCGTGGCCGCTGGAGCGGCGGCGCGCCTTCGCCAACGACGTCGACAACCTCCTCGCCGCCGACAAGACCACCAACCAGGACAAGCGCAGTCAGACGCCGGACAACTGGAAGCCGCCTCGCCGGGAGGCGTGGTGCGACTACGCCCGGCGCTACGTGACGGCCAAGAGCCGGTACGCGTTGAGCGTGACCTCGCCCGAGGCGGCCGCGCTCGGCGAGATGCTCACCACCTGCTGACCGGCGTCTCCGCTGCCTTTCCGCGCGGCCCTCTCCGCGCGGCCCTCTCCGCGCGGCCCTCTCCGCGCGATCATGAACTATCGGTCGTGGTCGGCCGGCGTGTCGTGTCCCGGACGCCCTGATCGTTCCCCGGCGAGCCTGCTTCGTGGCGAGCGGTCAGTGGGTCAGCGGGCGGCTTCCAGGTCGGCCCGGGTCAGCAGCGCCCGCAGCCCGATCCCGTCCTCGGCTAGCGCCTCGGCGCCGCCTTCCTGCCGGTCGATGACGCACAGCGCGGTGTCGACGAGCGCGCCGAGGCCGCGAAGCTGCCGGGTCGAGATCGCGATCTGCCCGCCGGAGGTGACGACGTCCTCGACGATCACGACACGCCGCCCGGCCACGTCCGCGCCTTCGGCGAGCCGGCGGGTGCCGTACTCCTTGGCCGTCTTGCGGACGAACGCGCACGGCAGCCCGGTGTGCCGGCCGAGGGCGGTGACGACCGCGATGCCGCCCATCTCCAGCCCGGCCAGCAGCTCGGCGTCGCCGGGAACGAGCGCGGCCAGCGCCGCTCCGACTTCGTCGAGCAGCACGGGGTCGGCCTCGAACCGGTACTTGTCGAAGTACTCCGTCGCGACGCGGCCGGAGCGCAGCCGGAACTCTCCGGTCAGGTGACACACGTCTTGGATCCTGGTCGCCAGCACGGCCCGAGCTTATCGACCGCCCGCCGACCCGGTTAGATGGGAGCATGGCCGACAAGATCAGGTGGGGTGTGCTCGCCACCGGCGGCATCGCCGCCACGTTCACCGAAGACTTGCGTACGCTGCCCGACGCCGAGGTCGTGGCAGTGGGGTCGCGTAGTCACGCCAGCGCCCAGGCGTTCGCCGACCGGTTCGGCATTCCCCGCGCCCACGGCAGCTGGCAGGAGCTGGCCGACGATCCCGAGGTCGACGTCGTCTACGTCGCCAACACGCACAACGCGCACTTCCCCGCGGCCGAACTGATGCTGCGCGCCGGCAAGCACGTGCTGTGCGAGAAGGCGTTCACCCTGAATCTCGCCCAGGCCCAGGCGCTGATCGAGCTGGCTCGCGAGCAGGGTGTCTTCCTGATGGAGGCCATGTGGATGCGGACCAACCCGGCGTTTCGCCGGATGCTGGAGATGCTGGCCGACGGCGCGATCGGCGAGATCAGCACCGTGCACGCCGACTTCCACCTGGCCGGGCCGTTCGCGGCGGACCATCGCCTGCGTGACCCGCACCAGGGCGGCGGCGCGCTGCTCGACCTCGGCGTGTACCCGGTCACGTTCGCCCACGCCGTGCTCGGGGTCCCGTCGTCGGTGACGGCGTGGTCGGCGCTCAACCCCGAGGGCACCGACGCCAATACCGGCATGCTCTTCGGGTACGCCACCGGCCCGCACCAGGGTGCGCTCGCCGCCCTGACGTGCGGCATCACGGCCGACAGCCCGGTACGCGCAGCGGTGTCGGGCAGCCGGGGCCGGATCGTGCTGGACTCGATCTTCTTCCGGCCGGAGGAGTTCACCCTGCACCGGGCCGGCACCGACCCGCAGACGATCCGGGTGCCGTTCACCGCCCGGGGCATGGTCCACGAAGCCGTCGAGGTCATGCGCTGCGTCCGCGAGGGTCTGCTCGAGAGTCCCCTGGTCAGCTGGCAGGACACCCTCGACGTGATGGCCCTGCTGGACGGCGTACGCGCCCAGGTCGGAGTGGTCTTCCCCGGCGAGCGCTGAAATTTCTTCCGGGCGGTTGTCCGGTCGGCCGCCCGCCGATCGTCATCGGGGTGAAAGCATCAAGACCGGCGAAGGAGAAATCACCGTGAAGTACATGATGTTCGTCTGCGTCGACGGCGACCCGGATCCCGACAAGACCGACGAGCCCGACATCGACGAGTGGGTGGCCACGAACGACGCGAAGGGCCGCCGTCTGCAGGGGCACGTGCTCGCCCCGAAGACGTCGGCGACCACGGTCCGCGTACGCAACGGCCAGCTGCTGATCTCCGACGGCCCGTTCACGGAGACCAAGGAGGTCATCGTCGGCTACGACCTCATCGAGTGCGCCGACCTCGACGAGGCGATCGAAGTCGCGCGTACGCACCCGATGGCGCGCGGGGGCCGCATCGAGATCCGCCCGTTCGCCGACTTCGAGCAGTGACGGTTGTGCGATGACGCAGTCTTCGGCCGCGGCGGCACGGGGCGTCGCGGCCGGGGCGGCGGCCGACGCCTATCCCCGGATCGTGGCCGCCCTGATCCGGGTCACCGGCGACTGGACCCTCGCCGAGGACAGCGCCCAGGACGCTCTGGCGACGGCGCTGGAACGATGGCCGGTGGACGGCGTACCGGACAATCCGGGGGCGTGGCTGATGACGGTCGCCCGGAATCGGGCGCTGGACACCATCCGCCGGGCCACCGTCGAACGCCGTAAGCTCCGCGACGTCGCCGTCCTGGCGCTGACCGCGGCGACCGGCGAGCCGCAGCCGCCGGACGAGGTCGTCGACGACCGGCTACGGCTGATCTTCACCTGCTGTCATCCGGCGCTCCCGCTGGAAGCCCGCGTCGCGCTGACGTTGCGCACGATCTGCGCCGTGCCGACGGCCGACATCGCCCGCGCCTTCCTGACCAGCGAATCCACGATGACCCGGCGGCTGACCCGGGCCAAGGCGAAGATCGCCGACGCGGGCATCCCGTACGCCGTCCCCGAGGGCCCGGCGCTGACCGAGCGGCTCCCCGGCGTGCTGGCCGTGCTGTACCTGCTGTTCACGCACGGCTACAACGCCGACGGGGAACCGGCGTTCGCCGCCGAGGCGATCCGGCTCGCCCGCCTGCTCGCGCAGCTCATGCCGGCCCAGCCGGAGGCGTCGGCCCTGCTCGCGTTGCTGCTGTTGCAGCATTCGCGCCGGGCCGCCCGCCGCGACGCCGACGGCAACCTCGTCACCCTCGACAAGCAGGATCGGGCCCGCTGGGACCACACGGCCATCGACGAGGCGACCGCGTTGCTGCGCGACCTCCCCGAGGACGGCCCGTACGCGCTCCAGGCCCGGATCGCGGCCTGCCACGCGACCGCGCCGTCACCGGAGGCCACCGACTGGGCCACGATCGCCGGCTCCTACGACCGCCTCGTACGCCTCCAGCCGAGCCCGGTCATCGAACTGAACCGGGCCGTCGCCCACGGGTACGCCTTCGGCCCCGCCGCGGGCCTCGAACTGCTCGCGAAGGCGAGGGCCGGGGGAGCATTGGACGACTATCCGCTCGCCTTGGCGGCCGAAGCCGACCTCACCGCCCGCGACGGCGACCACGAGCGCGCGGCGGACCTGTTCCGCGAAGCGGCCGCCCGGACCCACAGCGAGTCCGAGCGGCGGGCGCTGCTGGAACGGGCGGCCGAGAACGCCTAGTCGTCCCAGCTCATCGACAGGTCGGCGATGGTGACACCGGGCACCGGCTTCTTCGGCGGGTTGAACGTCGCCAGTGCGGCGTTGTGCCGCATCGCGTGCAGCATCGCCTCGCCCTGGCCGGGAAAGCGCGTCTCCAGGTCGCCGGCTTCCAGCAGATCGTGCGCCGACGACAGAGGCAGCAACACCAACGCCGACCTCTCGGGGTCGCCGAGCTGCTCGGCCAACGCAAGATCCACAACGAACTCGGCGAGCAGGTTGCGGCCGAGGCTGTCGGTCTGCCCGTAAGCGGCGACGAACGCGGACGTGGGCACGCCGACCTGCGTGATGACGCTGTACGCCTCGACGTCGTCCGGGTCTTCGCCGATCGCGGAGTTCTCCTCGTTGACCAGCATCAGGTACTCGCCGACGGCGGCTGCGTCGTCGAGGTTGGCGTACTTGAGCAACGCTGACTCGTCGAGCACAGTGCGGATGGTCACGCCGCCTCCTTGCGTGCCTGCTCCAGGGCGGCCAGCCGAGCGTCGGCCTCGTCCTTCGCCTTCTGCGCGCTCGCCAGCGCCCGGGCGGTGCGCTCGGCGTCGTTGGCCGCCATCTGGCGGCGCAGGTTCGCCCGGACCTTGGCCCGGACCTCGGGATCGACATTGCCGATTGCTCGCTCGACCATGGCTTCCAACCGCACGCGGCGGTCGGTCGCGCGGGCGGCGGCGGTGAAGTAGGCGGACACGTTGTCGACGTTTTCGATCAGCCGGGCGACATCCTCCGGCACGGTGATAGTCACACGCTTCGCGGGCATACCGTCATACTATCGCCGCGCATACTTTCGCGCCTAGATGACATTTGCAATGGCCACGGTCGCGTTGTCGTTGCCACCGGTCGCCATCGCCTCGGCCAGCAAGGACGTGCACATCTCGGCCGGAGTCGCGCCCGAGCCGAGGATCTGCGCCAGCTTCCGGTAGGACACTTCCTCGCCGATTCCGTCGGTGCACAGGCACAGCACGTCACCCGGGCGCAGCGCCACGTTCAGCACGTCCGGCTCCGGGGCGTCCGGGTGCCCGATGAAGCGCAGCAGGTGGTAGCGGGCGGTGTGGGCCTGCGGCGAGTCGTGCGGCCACCAGCCGTTGATCGCGCCGAGCCAGGCCTCCGTGTGGTCGACGGTCAGCTGCTCCAGCAGCCCGTTGCGCCAGCGGTAGCAGCGCGAGTCGCCGACCTGCGTGATCCAGGCCTGCGCGCCGTCGACGATCAGCGCGGTGAGCGTACAACCGGTGAGTTCCGGCCAGGCCCGGCCGCCGTCGATCACGCGCCGCTGGCACTCGGCCACCGCTGCGCGCATCAGCTCCGCGGTCGGCTGCCCGGTCCGCGTCATCTCCAGGAAGGTGTCCACAGTGGTACGCCCGGCGAAGGCGCTGCCCCGGCCGGACCCCATCCCGTCGGCCACCACGAGCACGGGCCGGTCGGGTGAGCCCTCGACGGCGAGCACGTCGAAGTTGGCCGGGTAACGGTTGCCGACCTGGGTGTCGCCGGCGACGGAAAGCTTCACTTCCGGGACGCTACCGGCTGAGCCTCCGCGTCGGCCGCCGGGTCCGGCGTCGGGTTCTTCTTGTCGGCGGCGCGCTGCGTCGCCAGCACGGAACCGGCGAGCACGAGGGCGAAGCCGAGCCCGATCCCGGCGGTGAACGGCTCGCCGAGCACGACGACGCCGAGGATCACCGCGACCGCTGGGTTGATGTAGGTGATGACCGGGCCCCGGACCGGTCCCACCTCGGCGATGAGCGCGTTGAACGTGGTCAGCGCGACGGCGGTGCACAGCACGGCGAGCACGAGGACGGCGACGATCACGTCGGCGTCCGGCAGCTGGGCGGGGTGCTGGATGATCCCGGCTGGGGCGTAGACGAGGGCGGACAATGCCAGCGACACCGCCATCACGGCCAGCCCCGGCACGCCCTTGAGCTGCCGGTTCAGGATGAACGGGCCGACGGCGTACCCGATGACGACGATCGCCATCTGGATCAGCGCCCAGGCGTCGTCGGCGGACAGGTCGAGCCCGACCAGCGCGGCCACGCCCGCCAGCCCGATGCCCAGGCCGACGATGCGGCGTGGGCCGAGCCGTTCGCCGCCGGTGGCCCAGCCCAGCAGCGCCGCCACTAGCGGCACGCCGGCGATCAGCAGCCCGGCCAGGGAACTGCTCAACCGCTGTTCAGCCGAGGTCAGCAGGAACCAGGGGACGGCGATCTCCGCCGCGGTGAAGGCCAGCAGCGCCT
This sequence comes from Hamadaea sp., assembly GCF_013362815.1. GTDB lineage: Bacteria > Actinomycetota > Actinomycetes > Mycobacteriales > Micromonosporaceae > Hamadaea. Next base: position 82,816 of record NZ_JABFVK010000037.1, read on the forward strand.
TCCAGTGCGGCAGCAGCGCCCGCAGCTGGCCTCGGGCGATCGCGATCGGCAGCAGGATCAGCGCGGCGATGGCGCAGCGCCAGAACACCACCGACGCCGGAGTCAGCCCGCCGACGGCGATCTTGATGAACAGATACGGCACGCCCCAGATGACGCCCAACGCGGCGAACAGCAGCCAACCCTTACGCGACACGGCCTCATCTTAGGCCGCCGGGCAGACATGATCCGATCCCGGCGGCCTTTCCGGCGTCGGCGCGGCTAGCCCCGGCCGCGGAGATAGCTGAGCAGCCGCAGTACCTCCAGGTACACCCAGACCAGGCCGAGGATGATGCCGAAGGCGGCGTACCAGCCGTAGCGGGCCGGCAGCCCGTTCCGGACACCCTGCTCGACGAGGTCGAAGTCGAGGATGAAGGTCAGCGCCCCGATGATGATCATGGCGATGCTGAAGACGATGCCGATCGGCCCGGCCTCGCGCAGCCCGGTGTTCACCCCGAACAGCGCCAGCACCCAGTTGCCCAGCATCAGCACGACCGCGGCGATCAGCGCGCCGATCACGCCCTTGGTGAACCGCGGGGTGGCCCGGATGACCCGGAACCGGTAGAGGATCAGCATCACGAAGAAGATGCCGATGGTGGCCGCGACCGCCTGGGCGACGATCCCGGGGTAGATCGTGTTGAACCACTCGCTGATCATCCCGAGCGCCGCGCCTTCGAGCAGCGCGTACGCCCCGATGAGGATCGGGCTGGTGGACTGGCGGAAGCTGACGATCAGGCCCACGATCAGGGCGGCGATGCTGCTGCCGAAGACGGCGATCCCGGTGAGTTCGGCGGGGACCCAGATCCAGGCGGCCGCCGCCGCGACCGTGAGCAGCGCCATCAGCGCCAGGCTGCGGCCGATGACGCCGTCGACGGTCATCAGCCCGGTACGCGCGCTGGTGACTGCGCCGGGGTAGGTCGCAGTCCCGCCGGCGCCGGGCTGATACCAGCCGGGATCGCCGTACGCGCTGGTCCCACGAGTCTCGGACAACTTCCCCAATGCCGGGTTGGAGCTCTGCATCCTCCGATGGTGACACGGCCCGCATACTGTCGGCATGAATCTGGTGGCCGTGCTCGCGGCGATCCTCGCCGGCCTGCTCCATGTGCTCATCTTCGCGATGGAGTCGCTGCTGTTCGGCCGCCCCGAGGTCCACCGCCGGTTCGGGACCGCCTCGTCCGACGTGGACGCCGTCCGGCCGTGGGCGTTCAACCAGGGCTTCTACAACCTGTTCCTCGGGATCGGGGCGCTCGCCGGGGTGGTCGTGTCCGGCACCGCCGGGCGTACGCTCGTCGGCTTCGCCTGCGCCTGCATGCTCGGTGCGGCGATCGTCCTCGTCGCGAGCGAGCGGCGGATGGCCCGCGCTGCCGCGATGCAGGGATTCTTCCCGCTCGTGGCGCTCGTCGCGCTGCTCGCCGCCTGACGCTCGCCGCCGACTGCGCTGTGCACCGCCTACGACAAGGGCGGCGCGGGAATGCTCGGATCGACCGGCAGGCTCGGCGGCGTCACCGGAAGGCTGGGCGCGCCCGGCACGCCGGGCGTACCGGGAAGGCCGGGCGGGCTGACCGGCAAGGTGGGGGCGCTGGGCAGGCTGGGGGCGCCGGGCACGCTCGGGGGCGAGACGGGCAGCCCGGGCAGGGACGGCGCGCTGATCGGGAAGAGAATGCCGAGCAGGCCGCTGATCAGGGCACCGATGGCACTGAGGAGTCCGCCGATGGCGTCCACGGTCGTCACCTCCAAGGGGTTGGGGTCACTCTTCAGTATCGGACATTAGGTACGAAAGTTTCTATAGCCCAATAGGGTACTTACACCTCCTTTCGCCAAGATCGTGGCGGGCGCTCGCCCGGCTCGGCACGCTCCGGGTACTCTGCCGACACGTCCTGCTGGGGAGGGCAATACGTGGCGCGCGTAGTACTCGTCGCCGGGGTGGCGCTGTGCGCCCTCGGCGTACTCGGCATCGTCCTGCATCTGCTGCGGCGGGGGCGATGGCGTACCTTGCGATCGTCCGCCGAGCTCTACCGGCGCGCCCGGCAGGCGCTCGACTCCAGTGTGGACGCCACCGCGGCCGGTTCGGCCGTCGAGATCGGACGGGAGGCCCTCGAGGCGTGGACCGCCGCCGGCACCCCGCCGACCTCCGCCCGCCTGCGCCTGCGCGTCGCCGGCCTGGCCATGGCGTACGCCGACGGCCTGCGCCGGGCGGGCCGCCCCGAAGACGCCCTCCCGCACCTGATCGCCGCCCAGGCGGTGGTGACCGAACGGGCCGACGCCGATCCGGCCCGCCACCGGCCGCTGCTGGCCGAGGTGCTGACCGCGACCGCCGCCACCGAAGCCGACCTGGGTCACCTCGACGAAGCGCTGCGCCTCGACGGGAAGATCATCCCGCTGCTCCGTGAGCTGGCAGTGGACCGCCGGGACGCGTACGCGCGCCCGCTCGGGCTCGCCCTGGCCGCCGAAGCCCGGCACTTCCACGAGAACGGCCGGGCCGCCGAGGCGCTCGCCGCCGCACACGAGGCGACGGTTCTGCTGCGGGCCGCCGACCCGGTCGCGCTCGCCGCCGCCGGCACGGCGTACGCCACGATCCTGCTGGCCGCCGGACGCGACGAGGAAGCCCTCACCGCCGTCAACGAAGCGGTCACCTACGGCGCACGGGCGTACGACGGGCAGTCGTTCGAGCACTGTGTGACGCTGACGGTGCTCGGCCGGTGCCTGCTGGCGCTGGGCCGCGCGCCGCTGGCCGAGGCGCCGTTGCGGGACGGGCTCGCGTTGGCGCGTACGGCCGCCGAGCGGCAGCCGCGTCAAGGCCGGCGCTGGCTGGCCGAGATCCTCACCGCGACCGCCGAGATGCTGACCGCGCTCGACCGCCCGGCCGACGCGGTGACCGCCGCCCACGAGGCCACCCACCTCGCCACGCCCGACGACGGCGGGCAGGCCCGCGCATTGTGGGCGCTCGGCGCGGCTCTGCTCGCCGGGGGCCTGCCGGCCGAGGCGCGGACCCCCGCCACCGAAGCCGTCGCGCTCTACAAGCAGCTGGCCGACGCCCGGCCCGGCCGGTTCCACCGCGAGCAGGCGCAAGCCCAGGAGCTGCTCGCCCGCCTGTGACTCACTCCAGCACCGCCGGGCGCCGCGGATCCTCCACGCGCACCACCAGGTCCGCGACCGTCTGCGGGTCCACTTCGCTGTCATAGCGCTGGTACGCCGGAAGCCGCCACCGGTCGGCGTCGTCGGTGTGGCGGGCCAACGCCGCGGGGGACTGCTGCAGGTGGACGGTGAAGTCGAACGGCAACCACCGGCCCAGCAGCAACGCCCCGTCGACGAGCACGACCCCGCCGGGCGGCAACGTCACGTACTCGGCCCGGGTCGCCCGGTCGGTGACCGGATTCCACAGTGACGGCAGCACCCGGCCGGTGCCGCCCGGGTCGAGCGGTTCCAGCACCTCCCGCAGCAGCCCACCGGCGTCCAGCCAGTCGTCGTAGTACGCGTCCGGGTCGGTCCGCCCGTGTTCGAACCGCAGCGACGCCGGGCGCAGGAAGTCGCCGGCCCGCACCCGCAGCACCGGCCGCCCGCGTACGCGCAACGGCCCGGCCAGCGCATCGGCGAGCGCCTGCGGCCCGGCCGGGGGAGCGCCGTCGATCGCAATCCGGGGCCACGGCGCGACCTCGGCGTCGAGGGCGTCGATCCGGTCGGCGACCTCCTCCACTAGTCTGTCGAAGCTCACCGGCCGGAAACGCACGCCACCATTGTGGCCCGCCGGACCGTCCTGGCTGCGCCCGGCCGCGCACGGTGCAAGAGTGGAACCCATGGAGTCCGTCGTCATCGTGGGCGCGTCCCTGGCCGGCGCGAAAGCCGCCGAGACACTGCGCGCCGAAGGGTTCACCGGCCGGGTCGTCCTCGTCGGCGAGGAGACCGAACTGCCGTACGAACGCCCGCCGCTGTCCAAGGGCTATCTGCTCGGCAAGGATCCCCGCGACAGCGGGCAGGTCCACGACGAACCCTGGTACGCCGAACAGAACATCGAACTCAGGCTGGGCGCCCGGGCGGTGTCGATCGACCGGACGGGCCACACCGTCGCGCTCGCCGACGGCCAGTCGCTGCCCTACGACCGGCTGCTGCTCGCGACCGGCTCCCGCGTACGCACCCTGGACGTGCCCGGCGGGGAGAACTCCGGGATCCGCTATCTGCGTACCCTTCCCGACGCGGACCGATTGCGCGCGGACCTGCGGCCCGGCACCCAGGTCGTGGTGATCGGAGCCGGGTGGATCGGCCTGGAGGTGACCGCGGCCGCGCGTGAGCACGGCTGCACCGTGGCCGTCGTGGAGACCGAGACGCTGCCGCTGCGCCGCGTGCTCGGCGACGAGCTTGGCGCGCTCTACCGTGACCTGCACGCCGGGCACGGCGTCGAATTCCACCTCGGCGCGGCCGTACGCGAATTCGGCGGCCTGGACGGGCACGTGACCGACGTCGTCCTGACCGACGGCACCGAGATCCCAGCCGACCTGATCGTGGTCGGCGTCGGCATCCGCCCGGCCACCGAACTCGCCGAGGCCTGCGGCCTGGAGATCGACAACGGTGTGGCGGTCGACGCGCGGCTGCGCACCAGCGATCCCGACATCTTCGCGTGCGGCGACGTCGCCGCCTGGAACAGCCGCCTCGTCGGCGCGCGCATCCGGGTGGAGCACTGGGCGAACGCGCTCAACGGCGGCCCCGCCGCGGCGAAGTCCATCCTCGACCGCGACGAGCCCTACGACCCCGTCCCGTACTTCTTCTCCGACCAGTACGACCTGAACATGGAGTACTCCGGCTACGTGCCGCCGCACGGCTACGACCAGATCGTCGTCCGGGGCGATCTCGCCGTCAAACCGGACGGCACCGCGCCGGAGTTCCTCGCCTTCTGGGTCTCCGGCGAACGGGTCCTGGCCGGCATGAACGCCAACGTCTGGGACGTCGTCGACCCCATCCAGGAGCTCGTCCGCGCCGGCTACCGAGGCGAACGCGTCGACCCGCGCAAACTCGCCGACCCGTCCGTCCCGCTCACCGAACTGCTCTAAAACTCGCGCACGAAGGCCACGTGCCGCCGATCCACGGCGAACCCGGCCGCCTCGTACACGCCCAGCGCGCCGGTCGGATTGTCGGCGTCCACGCCCAGCGCAGCCCGGTCGTAACCCTGCTCGGCCGCGGCGCGCAGACACGTCGCGATCAGCGCCGAAGCCAACCCCCGGCGGCGATGCTCCCGCAGCGTGCCGATCGTGGAGATCCACGCCTCGCGGCGGCCCGTCGCCACCTCGTCGGCCTCGAAGAACTGCGTCAGCAGGAACGCGGCCATCTCGTCGCCGGCCAGCGCCACGTAGGACAGCTGCGGCACGAAAGCGCGCGTACCGGTGTACCACTGCTTCCAGGACTCCTCGTCCTGCGGTGAACTGCCCCAGTGATCGGCGAACGACTCGTTGCGTACGCGCAACGCCGCCAGGTCATGCCGCGCGTGGTCGAACCCCTCGACGCGTACGCCGTCCGGCAGCACCGGCGCGGGAAGCTCGCCGTCCAGCGCCCGCTGCATCGTGAAGAACCACCGCTGCGGCGCGAAACCCGACGCCGCCAGCAGGTCGGCCTTGACCGTGTTGTGCTCGTGCACCGAAGCGTGCAGTTCCAGCGGGGCGTCCGGGAACCGTGACCGCGACACGGCCGGCGCGGTGTCGATCGCCCACTCCACCAGCCGCCGACCCAACCCCTGCCGCCGGTACGCCGGATCCACCACCCCGTCGAAGAAGACCCGGTTCACCGGATTGGCAGTCGCCCGGTTCCGCAGCACCCCCGTCGCCACCAGCCTGTCACCGTCCCAAGCGGCCAGCGTTCCGTGCTCCGGCGACACCAGGGGATCGGCGAGCTCTTCGGCCAGATCCTCCGCGTCGTAATTCTCCCCGGTCTTGTCGACTTCCTCCGCCCGTGCGGTCAACGCCGCCCAGGCGGCAGCATCCTGCTCAGTCATCTGCGTCCACCGCACCGTCATGCCGGGCAGCGTAGGTCGGTCCCGGGCCGCCGGGCGACCGAATTAGGCTTACCCCATGCAGCTCACCGTGGCCGACGTGCCCGAACGCGAACGATTCGAAGCCCGCGACGGCGACGAGCTCGCCGGTTTCGTCACCTACCAGCTCACCGGGGCGATCATCGCGTACACGCACACCGAGGTGATCCCCGAGTACGAGGGCAAAGGCGTCGGCTCCACCCTGGCCCGCGCCGTCCTCGACGACGCCCGCGCCAAGGGCCGCACCGTCGTGCCGATCTGCCCGTTCATCCACGGCTGGCTCGACAAGCACCCGGAATACGAGGACATCGTCGCGCGTACCACCCGCAAGGTCCGCTAGTCCGCCGAACCACCCGGTACGCACGACGGTACGGACCCACCGGACGGCCACAAAGATCCGTACCGCTCCCGATGCCCCGACCGGCGGCGACTCCCTAACGTGAGATCACCTGAGCCCGACCTCACCCCCGGAGAACCCGATGCGCCTCACCGCGACCGCCGCCGCACTCCTCGCCGGCCTCGCCCTCCTGGCCGGCTGCCAGAGCACCGACGAACCAACCGCCGCACCCTCGGCGAACACCACCGTCGGCCCAGCCGCCACCACCAGCACCGAGGCGTCCCCGCAACCGTCAGCCGCAACGACCACCGCAGCCGGCTGCGCCATGACCGGCACCGTCACCGGCGGCGACGGACCCGCCCTGCAGTTCATGAAGGCCTGGCTCACCTGCGACACCACCAAACAGAAGAAACTCACCAGCGACGCCGCGTACACCCAAGTCACCAAGATCGGCGTACCCAAGCTCGACATGACCTGGACCAACGCCAGCTGTGAAGGCGCAGCCGGAGCCACCTACTGCACCTACCGCAACAAACTCGGCTCCGACCTCATCATCCGCAGCCGCAACGACGCCACCGACCACGCGATCACCGAAGTACGCCTCGACGCCACCGTCTACTACACCGACGCCGAGAAGTACGCCCGCGAATACCTCGACGCCTTCGTCAACCACAACAAACCCCGCATGATCGCCCTGTCCTCCCAGAGCGTCGTGGACTCCGTCGTCGCCGACGCCCCACCCGCCGGATACACCCTCACCCTCACCGGCGAACCCCACTGGGTCTACAGCGCCCAGTTCACCACCACCGGCGAATACTGGATCGTCACCATCCACAACCCACTCGGCAAAGCCCACGCCGTCACCGCCTTCGGCAACGCCGGCTGACCGAGCCACCCCCAAAGCCCGCCGCCCGCGCGTACCCCCGTCGCGCGGGCGGCGTCACACGCCGGGAAGCTGCTTGTAGAAGAACGTCGTCGGCCGCAGCACACTCCACGGATCCGCCGAATGCCCCGGCATCACACCCAGCTCCACCCAGCCCGCCGACCGATACAAACCCTCCGCCGGACTACCCGTCTCCGTATCCAGCACCAGCAACGACACACCCAACCCCGCAGCCGCCGCCTCCACCGCGCCCAACAGCGCCCGGCCCACCCCACGACCCCGGGCGCGCGACGCCACCATGAACTTCGCGACCTCCGCCCGATGCCGCCCGTTCGGATACTCCAGCTCCAGCTTCAGCTGCACCGTCCCGGCCACCCCGGACCCGTCCCGCGCGACCCACAGCACCGTGCGCCCGCCCACGACCGACGGCTCCACACCCGACCACCACACACGCGCCTCGGCCAGCCCGAACGGCAGCAGAAACCCCATCGACGCCCCGCCCGCGACCGCGTCCACGAGCACCTCGGCCAGACCCTCCGCCACGGCGCCGAACCCGTCCGCCCCGATCCGCACAACCTCCACGTCCCGCATGCTAACCACAGCGGGCGGTGCGCCTTCGGCAGACGAAGCGGTGGGGCCGGCCGCCGGGCCGGCCCCACCGATCACAGATCGATCTTCGCATTGGGAGTCGACCGCCAACGGTCGACGTCATCCATGTAATCCAGCACCACGGCGGACCGCTTCGACCAGCGACCACCACGCGCGATCTCCACGATGTCACCACCCGCCGCGCGGGCATCAGTCGCCCAGCCCCGTCGCAACGAATGCGGAACCAGCTTGCCGTTGAGCTCGGCTGGGTCGATGTCGGCCAGCTCGACCGCCCGTTTGAAGATCTGCTCCACCGCCGTGCCGGACATCCGGTACGCCGTCCCGATCCCTTTCTGCTGCACCTTGCCGTACCTGACCGGACGGAACAGCGCACCCTCCTTGACACCTTCGGCGGCCAGTAGGTCGACCCACGCCTTCGCCGCCCGCACCGTGCAGTACTCCGGATTGGCGGAATAGGGGATGACGGTGACCGCGCCATGCCCATCTTGGTCGGTCTTCGACTTGGCCAGGTAAACCTCGAGACCCTGCGAGGTGAAGGTCAGGTCGCCGATCCTCAACACGCCCAACTCGGACCGGCGAGCCGCGAACCGGTAGCCGAGCAGGAGAATCGCGCGATCGCGTACGCCCGTCGGAGTTCCGAGATCACACGTGTCCGCCAGTTGGCGTACGACATCCGTCCGCGCGGCAGCAGCCCTCCTAGGACGATATCCCTGCTCGATCCGCACGTTCTTCAGCCCCCGCAGCGCGGCCGTGACGTATTCACTCTCCGCCCATGGCACGGGCGGGCGGTGCATCCGGTGCGCTCGCCGGATCGCCGCCATCGCGACACCGGCGGACGACGGGGCGCAGTCGGTGTTCACCGTCAGGTGATGGAGGTACGACACCAGCGTCTCCTCCGATGCCGGAAGGGGATTGCGATCGTTCTGCCCACACCACGTCGCAAAGTCCGACCAGGCCCGCTCGTACGCCCGGCGGGTGTTCTCGGCCAGCCCCGCCATGACGGTCTGCTCGGCGCCGTCGTCCACGATGCGGTCCCGAGCGCCGGCGGATCGGACCGGTTCCGATCCGCCGATAATTGCCAGCTCGTCGTCCACACGCCTCTCCTAACAATCTTGGGATAATGCATGTTAACACAAGTAAGCGCTCGGGCATCGCATTGCGGATTTGTCGTGTCGCATTATTGGATTTGATTTACTAGTAATCCAATAATTGCCAGTCGCCCGAGCTCAACCGCGCTGGCGGTCTCGCCAGCGTCGCTGAGCCGCCGCGTTGCACTCTCGACAGGTCAGCAACTTGCCTGACCCCGGGGCTCGCACGGAGCGGCTCAGCAGATTAAGAGCGCAGGGCGTCGTCGGTGTACAGAGCCTGTTGGTAAGGGTTCGAGGCGCGCGAAGATCACGTGCCCGTGCCGAATTGTCCGAGTTCCATGATCATGGTCAGTTCTGGACTGCGATAGCGACGCAGAACTGACCATGATCATGGACGGCCATGATCAGCGGAAGATTCGCGGTGCCATCACCCCACATTTTCTCCGTTGATCTCCGCCAACACTTAATTGATCTCCAAAAACTCCTCTGACCTGCGTAAACGCCCTCAGATCGCCGTAGAGCGCCGAAAACGCCCTGGTGAGGGGTAGGGACTAGGGCGAAACACGCCCAAAAGGCCCACCTGGGACTGTCAGAGGGTCCCGCTAGGGTCTGCGCATGATCCAGATCGCCGTCGTTATCGTCGTCGACCCGGCCGGCCGGGTGCTGCTGCAACTGCGCGCTCCGGACAAGGCGGCCTTCCCGGACCTGTGGGCGCTGCCGGGCGGTGTGGTCGAGCCCGGCGAGTCGCCGGAGGAAGCGGCGCGGCGTGAGCTGGTCGAGGAGACGGCGTTGCGGCCGGACGGGCCGTTCGTGTTCTTCGGGTACGACGTTCTGCCGGAGCGTGATGTCGAGCGGTTCGTGTTCGTCGCGGAGACGACGGCGTCGGCGGATGACTCGGTGCTCGGTGAGGGTGTCGCGTTGGAGTTCGCCGATCCGGAGTCCATCTGGGACGGTCGGGCTCTCGTCCACCTCGACGTGGATGTCCTAGGAAGATTCCTGGAGTCTCGCCGGAAACGGCCGGACAAGGCGCTGCTTGTGGTGCCGCAGTGGCAGGGTTCGTCGCGGCCGGATGCGCGCCGTCTGGCTGCGGGTGCCGGGTTGCTGGCCGGGCCGTTCGGGGCGTTGGAACATACGTTCGTCGAGGTGCCGGATGGCGTACCGCCGTGGTCTGCTGTGGAGGAAGTCGCCGCGCGGACGTCGAAGGCGGTCGCGGAGCTGGCGGGACGGTTCGTGGTGACGGTGGGTGGGGATTGTTCGGTGGACCTCTCCCCTGTCTCCGCGGCGTCGGCGCGGTTCGACGATCTGGTGGTGGTGTGGTTCGACGCGCACGCGGATCTGAACACGCCGGAGTCGTCGCCGTCGGGGGCGTTCCACGGGATGGTGGCGCGGACGTTGCTGGGTGAGGGTCCGCCGGGGTTGGTGCCGGAGCGGCCGTTGCGCCCGGATCAGCTGGTGCTGGTGGGTGCGCGTGATCTCGATGCGGGTGAGGTGGAGTTCGTGGCGCGGCAGGGTGTGGCGGTGGTGTCGCCGGAGGACGTGCTCGAGGTGGTGGGCCGGCGGCGGGTGTATGTCCATGTCGATTTGGATGTTCTGGATCCGTCGGTGTTCGGGTCGGTGGGTTTTCCCACGCCGGGTGGGTTGTCGGCGGCTCAGTTGACGGGCGCGCTGCGGGGGCTGGTCGCGGAGCGGGTGGTGGTGGGGGCGGCGGTGACGGAGTTCATGCCGGTCTCCCCCGCCGATCCGGCCGCGGAGGTGGCCTGGTCCGTGGTGCGCGAGCTGCTGGTTTAGCTGGTACGCCGAAAGGTGCGGTGGTCATCATGGGCAGGCCCTGATATAACAGTGCTGTTAGATCGTGAGGGGGCGGACATGGGGATGCTCGACGTCGGCGACGGCAACCACATCTTCTGGGAGGTGCTGGGCAATCCCGAGGGCAAGCCGGCGGTGTGCGTACACGGCGGGCCGGGGTCGGGGTCCGGTCCCTCCTGGGCGCGCCACTTCGACCTGACGAAGTACCGCGTTGTGCTGTTCGACCAGCGTGGGTGCGGCCGGAGCACGCCGAACGCGGCCGACCACGCCACGTCGCTCGCGGCGAACACGACCCGGCATCTGATCGCCGACATGGAACGGTTGCGGGAGCATCTGGGCGCCGAGCGGTGGCTGGTGTTCGGCGGTTCGTGGGGTTCGACGCTCGGTCTCGCGTACGCCGAGGCGCATCCGGATCGGGTGTCGGAGCTGGTGCTGTTCAGCGTCGTGACGACGACGGCGGCCGAAGTGGACTGGGTGACCCGGCAGATGGGGCGGTTGTTCCCGGCGGAGTGGGATCGGTTCGCCGGGCATCTGGAGCCGGCCGATCGGGATGGGAACCTGGCGGCGGCGTACGCGCGGCTGCTGAACGATCCCGATCCGAAGGTCCGGGCCGACGCCGCCGCCGAGTGGTGCGCGTGGGAGGACACCCATGTCGCCGTCGTGTCCGGTCCGGACCCCGATCCCCGGTACGCCGATCCGAGGTTCCGGCTGCAGTTCGCCCGGCTCGTCACGCACTACTGGGCCAACGCCGGGTTCCTGCCCGACGGTCAGCTGCTGGCCGACGCGGTCAAGCTGGCCGGGATCCCCGGTGTGCTGGTGACCGGGCGCGCCGACGTGAGCGGGCCGCCCGATGTCGCGTACCGGCTGGCTCAGCGCTGGAGCGACGCGGAGCTGGTCATCGTCGGCCCGGCTGAGCACGGTGCCGGTCATCCGGAGGTGAGCCGGGTGCTGCGGGACGCGCTGGCGCGATACGCGCGATGAGGGCGAGCTGCTCCGGGGTGGGCAGCAGCCGCAGCGTCTCGTCGATCTCGGAGTCGGCCCAGGCCCGGTCGTCGCCGTCGGTGTCCGGATCGGTGGCGATGCGGGCCTGGTGCAGCAGGAAGTTGAGCCGGTCGGCGAGCAGCATGGTGTAGTCGGCCGGGCCGGTGAGACGTCCCGGTCCCCCGGCGTCCACATAGGCGTCGTAGCACTCGCGCATCCGGTCCGGGTCGTCGGTGGTGAACCACGCGTACAGGGTCTGGATCAGCTCGCGGCCGGGTTCGGCCGGGCCGAGCTGGTCCCAGTCGAGCACGACGAGGTCGCCGCCGGGTCCGGCTTGGACGTTTTCCGGATGCAGGTCGCGGTGGCACAGCCGCAGGCGTGCCGGGTCGGGTGGGGTGAGGACGGCGGTCAGCCGGGGCAGGTCCTTGCGCAGCCGGTCCAGCCGCGCGGACCAGGGCCGGTCGGCGAACCCGGCGAACTGCGCGGGCTCCGGGGCCTGGTGGTACCACGGTTCCTGGCCGGACGCGGGGGGCGCGCACGAGTGCAGGCGGGCCAGGAGCACGCCGAGCCGGGCCGGGGTGTCTGGTGCTGCGGGGTCGACGGGGTGCAGGTCCACCCAGTCGTAGAGGCGCAGCAGTCCGCCGCCGGGCGCGGGGACGAGCAGCCGCCCGTCGCCGGCCGGGTGGGTCGCCGGGACGCGTACGCCGGCGGCGGTCGCGCGGCTGGTCAGGTCTAGTTCGGCGGCGAGCTGCCCGGCCGGTGGGGCGGCGAACGAGTGCTTGAGCGCGTACCGGCCGTCGCGGGTGCGTACCTGCCAGATCCGGCCGAGCGCGCCGCGGGGGCCCGGGGTGACGGCCACCTCGGAGTCCCAGCCGTATTCGGCGTACGCCGCCGCGAGCAGCGGATCGGTCACATGGTCCAGTATCAGCCCAGGCCGTTCTCGGCGAGGACCTTGTTCAGCTCTGCGGTCAGTTCGTCGCCGCTCATCTCCTCGGCTCCGAAGATCTGTGGCGCTTGCCCGGGGAGGTGGATCATCAACGTGGGATAGCCGGGCACGCCGAGGTCGCGTACCTCTCGCATCTCCCGGAGCGCACGTTCGTGGACCTGGGGGCTGTCGAAGGCCGTGACGACCTGGTCGGGGTCGAGGCCGAACTGTTCGGCGAGCGCGCGGTAGGTGTCGGGATCGGACAGCGAGTAGCCGTCGAGGAAGAACGCCGACTGCATCGCGCCCGCGAACTCCAGTGCCCGGTCCGGGGCCTGCAGGCTCAGGGCGATCAGCCCGTACGCGGGACCGTGTGAGTCCATCGTGAAGCTGCCTTCCTCGACCAGCGCGCGGTAGCCGGGGCCGAAGACGGCGCCGAGGGCTTCGGTCACCTTCTCGTTGGAGGTGGTGGTGAAGCGCAGGGCGTTGAACGGCTTGACGCGGTCGCCGACGCGCATGCCCGCCGACAGGACCCGGACGGTGATCCGGTCGGCGTTGTCGCGCGCGAACTTGTGCAGCGCGGGGGCGAACCCGTAGCACCATCCGCAGTAGCCGTCGAAGGCGTAGGTGAAGGGGATCATCACCCCGCGTACGGTAATCGAAACCCGGCGTCTACATAACCCGGTCTTGGATCAGAAGATATCCCCCGTACGCGAGGCAGGCGAGGTTCGCGGCGGCGAACACTGCGATCCAGAGCCCGGCCGGAATCCCGGTGATCCGGGCCAGCTGGTCGGGGTCCGAACCGGACCGTCCGCGGCGTCGCCGGGGCACTTCCAGCACCGGTTTCACGCCGCCGATCAGCAGGAACCACACCGCCACGTAGGTGATCGCGGCCTGGGTCGCCTCGGCGGTGTAATAGGACACCGCGAACACGATCGCGCCGGTGACGGTGACCGACAGCAGCCCGAACCAGTTGCGGATCAGCAGCAGCACTCCGAACAGCAAGATCAGCGCGGTCCACAGCAGTAGCGTCACCCGGCCCGTCGCCAGGACCGCTGCGGCCGCGAGCCCGAGCAGCGACGGCATCAGGTAGCCGGCCGACAGGGTCAGGACCATCCCGAGACCGCGTGGCTTGCCCCGGGCCAGCGTCAGCCCGGACGTGTCGGAGTGCAGCCGGATGCCGCGCAGCTGCCGCCCGGTCAGCACCGCGACGAGCGCGTGACCGCCTTCGTGGGTGATCGTGATCAGATTGCGGGCGAGCCGCCACACCGCGGGGATGAACACCGCGGCGAGCGCCGCGGCCGCGGTGGCCAGGATGAGGCCGGACGCCGGGGGCGCCTGCACGGCGGTGAAACGGTCCCAGAGATCGGAGAGGCTCACGGCGGCGCAGCCTACCCCAATCGGCTTTCCTGCGCCCCCGGCCCTCTCCGGATCTTCCGGAGGTCGGCCCGGGTATCGCGGCGAGCACCGCGACGGCCAGATACAGCAGCCCGCTCCCCCAGCGGACCGGAATATCCGCTTCGGCCGCCCGCCGGGCCCAGCGTTACGCTGCGCGGCGTGACAGCGCCGGTGCCCCGCCTCGACCCGTACGCGGCGATCGCCCGCATCGCCGAGACCACCGGTGTCCGGCTGCGCTATGCCGGGCGCTGCCCGGGTGGCGAGGTCGGGGCGGCGTACGTGCGCTGGCCGGACGGCACCCGGTCGGTGCTCACCAGCGGCCGGCCCGCCTCGGTGGCGCTCATCCCGGTTGCGCGGGCGGCCGGCATCCCAGCCCCGGACTATCTGCTGTGCGTCGACGACCTCGTCGTGCAGGAGCTGCTGCCCGGCGTACCACCGGCGACGCTCGACGACGACGTGCTCCGGCAGCTGCTGGCGGTTCACGACCGATTCGCCGGGCTGCTTCCCGACGGGTCTGTTCCCGGCGCAGGCCGGCCGCTTCTCGACCCGAGCCGGCCGCTGGAGCTTTTTCTGCGGCGCAGCGGGCCCGGGTTCTGCGTCCACGAGACCCTCGCCGCGTATGACGCCCGGACGCGGGCGCTGCTGGCGCGCGTACGCGAAGCCGGGGAGCAACGCGACGTGGCCGACGGCGACGACCTGGTGCACATCGACTTCCATCCCGGCAACACGCTGTTCGACGGCGGCACGCTCACCGGTGTCGTGGACTGGGACGGCGCCGGGCGCGGCGACCACGCCTTCGACTTGGTGACGCTTCGGTTCGACGTGGCGCTGCGGAATCCGGCGTTGCTGCCGGCGGTCGACGAGCGGCTCGCCGTGCTCGCTCCGGATCGGCTGCGGGCGTACTGGGCGCACATGAGCCTGCGGCTGGTCGACTGGGCGATCCGCCATCACGGCCCGGACGAGGTCGGCTTCTGGCTGCGTACCGCGGCGGACTGGCCGCTGGACGCGGCCTAGAACGCGGCCCGGATCTTCGCGGCGACGTCGTCGGCGTCTTGCGGCGAGGCGTACTTGGTGCGGGGCCAGAAGAATCCGCGCAGCCCGTCGCCCTTGGTCCGCGGCACGACGTGGGTGTGCAAGTGGGGAACGCTTTGGCTCACCACGTTGTTGAGCGCCACGAAGCTGCCCTGCGCGCCCATCGCGGACTGCACCGCCACGGCGATCCGCTGCACCTGTGCGAAGTAGGGGCCGACGTCGGCGGCGGGCAGCTCGGCCAGGACCGCGATGTGCTGTTTCGGCACCACCAGCACGTGGCCGGGGAACAGCGGCCGGATGTCGAGGAACGCCGCCACCAGGTCGTCGGAGTGCACCATGGCCGCCGGTTGCCGTCCGGCGGCGATCTCGCAGAACAGACAAGTCGCCATCGGCCGTCAGCCTACGCGCCCGCACCGACGCGGACCGGCGCCGCCGGTGGCCCCTATGCTGGCGGGATGACTGACACGCCCATCGGCCGGTTCGACGCCGCCTGGCCCGTGGCCGAGCGGCCCGATCTGGTCGCGCCGCCGGTGGCCGCCGCCCTCACCGGCTGGGCGCACGCCGCGTCGGTGCTGGTGGTCGACACCGACCCGGCCAACGCCGACACGGCCGTCTTCGGCGACGTGTACGCCGTCCCGCCGGAGCAGTCGGCCAACTGCGTCGTGGTGGCCGGGCGTCGTGGCGACACCACCACGATGGCGGCGTGCGTCGTACTGGCCAGCACCCGCGCCGACGTCAACGGCGTGATCCGTAAACGCCTCGACGCGCGTAAGGCGTCGTTCGCGTCCATGGACGACGCCGTCGCCCAGACCGGCATGGAGTACGGCGGCATCACCCCGATCGGCCTGCCGCCGCAGTGGCCGCTGCTGATCGACGCCGCCGTCGCCGGTACGCCATGGGTCGTCATCGGCAGCGGACGCCGCCGCGGCAAGCTGCTCGTCCCGGGCAAACTACTCGCCGAGCTGCCCGGCGCCGAAGTCCTGCCGCTGGCGAACTGACCTCTCCCTGGACCGCGGCGTCGCCGTCTGCGCGACAGCGGCGCGGGTGCGCGACGCCTCAGGCGGGACGCATGCGGTACACGCAGGTCCGGTAGGGCATGTCGACGACGTCCCGGCCGGCCAGGTCCGGGTGGGTGCCCGCCAGCGCCGCCAGGTCCCGTTCGAGCCGCGCCTGTTCGCCGGCGTCGGCGGTCAGGTAGTAGGAGCGGGACCGGGCCAGGTCGACCAGCGCCGCCGGGGGGATCGGCACGGTGTGCTCGAAGATGCCGAGCTCCGGCTCGGTGAACCAGGGCGTGACGGGCGCGTACGGCCAGCCCTGGTCGAGACCCCAGCCTTCGTTGCCGACGACCGCGGAGAACGCCGACACCCACGGGGTGCGCTCGTCCCGGATGTTCCACATCGGAGCGAACACGCCGCCGGCGCGCAGCACGCGGCCGATCTCCGGCAGCGCCCGTTCCGGGGTGAACCAGTGGTACGCCTGCCCGACGACGACCGCGTCGACCGAGCCGTCCGGCAGCGGGATGTCCTCGGCGCTGCCGGCCAGCACGTCGGCCGCCCGATCGGGGCTGGCGGTGGTCAGCCGGGCGGCGGCGACGGCGCGCATCTGCTCGTCGGGTTCGACCGCGGTCACCTCGTGCCCGGCGGCGAGCAGCACCGCGCCGAGCAGCCCGGTGCCCGCCCCGAGGTCCAGCACGCGCACCGGCTTGCCGCCGAGCGCCCACGTGATCGCCGACGGCGGGTAGGTGGGCCGGATCGTGTCGTAGAGGCGGGCAGCCGAGCCGAAGGACAAACCGGGGGTGATCATGCTTGGGAGCGTACCGGGACCTGGGGGACTCGGGCGGCGGCCGGTGCGGACACCCGCCGGTGGACGGCGGTCGCGCCGAGCAGCGCCACGACGGTGACCGCCGCGCCGGTCAGTTCGGCCGGGCTGAGCCGGGCTCCGCCGATCACGGCGATGACCAGTGCCACGATCGGCGTCAGGTTGATGAACAGCACCGCGGTCGTCGCGCCCAGCGAGCGTACGGCGACCGTCCAGACCAGCGCGGCGACGACCGAGCCGACGACGGCCACGTAGACCAGGTGCGGGGTGACCGACCAGACCGCAGCCGCGCTGGGCAGGTGTGCCAGCCCGGTGAGGTCGGCGACGGCGGTGACCGCGACCGTCACGACCGCTCCGCCGATCATCGTGAGGGCGGTGTAGCGCAGCGGGCTCCAGCCGGGGAACTTCCCCGCGCCGTAGGTGAAGATCGACCAGCCGAGCGCGGCGCCGAGCGCCATCAGGTCGCCGAGGCCGAACGCGCCGAAGCCGCCCAGGTGCCCCTTCGTGATGACCAGGGCGAGCCCGGCCAGCGCGGCGACCGCCAGGGCGAGGATCGCCGGATGGGGGCGTACGCCGTCCAGCGCCCAGCGCAGCAGCTGGGTGAGGATCGGCGAGGTGGCCGCCACCAGGGCGACGTTCTGCGGCGACGTGTAGCCGAGCGCGACGATGAGCAGGATGCTGAACGCGGCGAACCCGGCCGCCCCGTAGCCGGTGGCGGCGAGCAGGCGCCCTTCGTAGCGCAGCGCGCCGCGGCCTTCCCGCCAGACGAGGACGGCGGCGATGACCAGCGCGCCGAGGACGAACCGCAGGCTGCTGAAGTGGTACGCGTCCAGTTGCCGCAGCGCGGCGGCGAGCACGCTGAACTGGACGCCCCAGATGAGGACGGAGGTGAGGGCGGCGGCGCGGCCCATGGCGATCCCCTTTCGGACCAGGTATTGTTCGAGAAGATCCGAACAAGCTCCACCCTAGGAGCATGTTCGAGAAAAGTCGAACTATGGCCCGAGTGAGGACGGTCACGTGAACCCCGACGAACCGGCGCTGACCGAGGTCCCCGTCACCGCGGTGCTGTTCGCCCTCGCCGACCCCGTACGCCTGCAGATCGTCGGCGAGCTGTCCGGCGGCGGCGAGCACCCGTGCGGCCACCTCGGCCCCGACATGCCCAAGGCCACCCGGTCACATCACCTCAAGGTCCTGCGCGAGGCCGGGCTGACCAGCACCCGCCGCGAGGGCACCACGAAGTTCGTCCGGCTGCGCGCCCAGGAGGTCGGCGAGCGCTTCCCCGGGCTGCTCGACGCCGTCCTCCCGGTCCCCGCCGAACCCGCCCGTTGATCAGGCCCGCCCGGGGTCGATCAGGGCGCCGGGCACACGACACCCCGGGTGATCACGCCCGAAGGTGGCTCTTCGAGGGTTTCCGTGGGTGTGGGTGAGCATGTCGTATAGGTCTGCACCCCGTCTGACCTCTATGTTTCGGATTGTGATGAT
>NZ_JABFVK010000109.1 GCF_013362815.1 Hamadaea sp.
CGCCGGGCTCGGCGCGTCCCCCGCCGACGTCGTCATCAACGGCAAGGTCGAGGTCTACAACCGCTGCCTCGCCGACGGCGGCACCGGAAACTGCCTGGCCCTGGTCAACTTCTGGCGTACGCTGTCGAACCTGTCGCTGTCGATCAACTCGGCCGGGCAGGACGGCTGCCGGGCGTCGGCCGACTTCTGGGCGGTGTCCCAGGCGGTCTCCATGCGCCGAGTCGACATCAGCGGCGCGAATCTGTCCTTGATGGACTACTGCACCGCCGGTCCCCAGTACGCCAGCGGCGGGTTCATCGCCGACTCCCGGCTGCCGTTCGTCATCAGCGGTTCGCAGCAGCAGTGGCTGATCCGCAACAGCGAGATCGGCGGCTGGTCCAACGGCGTGTGGAACCAGGTGTTCTCCGGAGTCGTCGGCGCGCCCGCCGAGGCCGGGTTCCCCGACCCGCCGTACACGACGCTCGCGGCGACTCCGGTCAGCCGGGAGAAGCCGTATCTGTTCACCGACGCGCAGGGCCGATTCCAGGTACGCGTACCGGCTGCTCAGACGAACAGCAGTGGGATCTCGTGGGCCGGCGGGCTGACGCCGGGGCGTACGACGTCGCTGAAGAACTTCTTCGTGGCCCGCCCCGGTGACTCTGTTCAGGAGATCAACAACGCCTTGGCCCGCGGCAAGAACCTGCTGCTGACCCCGGGTGTCTACGACATCGCCCGGAGCATCGAGGTCAAGCGCCCCGGCACGGTCGTCCTCGGTCTCGGCCACGCGACTCTGACGGCGGTCGACGGAGCGATCCCGGTCGACGTCGCCGACGTGCCCGGCGTGATCATCGCCGGCCTGACCATCGACGCCGGGCTCACGGAGTCGCCGGTGTTGCTGCGCGTGGGCAAGCCGCACGGGCGCAGCAAAGGCTCGGCGGACGACCCGACCACACTGTCCGATGTGTACTTCCGCGTCGGCGGCCCGCACGTGGGCAAGACCGACACCGCGCTGGAAGTCAACAGCGACCACGTGCTGATCGACCACACCTGGGTGTGGCGAGGCGACCACGGCGTCGAAGGCTTCACCGACACCGAACGTTGGAACACCAACACCGGCCGGTACGGCGCGGTCATCAACGGCGACGACGTCACCGCGACCGGCCTGTTCGTCGAGCACTTCCAGCGGTACAACACCGTGTGGAACGGCGAACGTGGCACGACGATCCTGTACCAGAATGAGCTGCCGTACGACCCGCCCACGCAGGCGGACTGGATGAACGGCTCGGTCGAGGGGTACGCCGGATACAAGGTCGGCGACAACGTGCGTACGCACAACTTGTATGGCGCGGGTGTCTACGTCTTCAACCAGAACAACCCGTCGATCCATACGGAGAACGGGTTCGAGGTGCCGGATCAGCCCGGCGTCCGGCTGCACCACATCATGACGGTCAACCTCAGCGCCGGGACGATCGACCACGTCGTCAACGGCGTCGGCGGTCCGGCCGACACGACCCGGATCGGCCAGCCCGTTTTCGTGACGGACTATCCGGCTCCGTGACCTGCGCTGCGCCGCCCGGCCCTCGGCCGGGCGGCGCGGTACCGCGTAGTCCAGGAGACACAGTCAAGTCGCTAATGGACGGAGAAGCCGCCGTCCACGTAGAGAATCTGCCCGGTGACGTACGCCGACGCGCCACTGGTCAGGAACACCGCGGCGCCCGCGAAATCGGACGGCAACCCGTTGCGTTTGGCCATCGAGCGTTGCGCGAGTTCCTCGGCGCGGCCTGGAATCGCCATCGCGGGCGCGGTGAGCGGAGTGACGACGAAGCCCGGGATGAGCGTGTTGACGCACACCCCGTACGCACTCCACGCCTCCGCCTGAGACCTGGTCAGAGCGGCGACGCCGGCCTTCGACACGCCGTATCCGCCGCTGTTGCCGAACGCGGAGATGGTCTGCTGCGAACCGATGTTGACGATCCGGCCCCATCCCCGCGCTGCCATCCGCGGGCCGTAATGCTGTCCGAGCAGGAACGGCGCGGTGAGGTTCAACGCCAGCGAGGCGTCCCAGTCCGCTTCCGTGAGCGTGTCCATCGGACGCCGGATGTTGTTGGCTGCGCAGTTGACCAGGATGTCGACGTGCGGGACTTGCTCCGTGACCCGTTCGATCTCCGTGCGTACTGCCAAGTCCGCACTGATCGTCTGGACGGTGATCCCCTCGAGCCGGTCGACTGCCTCCGTCAGCTCCTTCTCTCGCCTCGCTACGAGGATCAGGTCAGCTCCCGCGCGGCCCATCGCCTCCGCCATCGCGAAGCCGATGCCCGAGCTGCCGCCGGTGACCATTGCGGTACGCCCGGCCAGCGAGAACAGTTCTTCGAGGTACGACGGCATAGTCGATGAGGCTACCTCCCCGGGTCCGGGGCTCGCGGGGTCGTCGCGTTATGCGGGATAACGCGCCCTCGGAGCGCAC
Organism: Hamadaea sp.; assembly: GCF_013362815.1. GTDB lineage: Bacteria > Actinomycetota > Actinomycetes > Mycobacteriales > Micromonosporaceae > Hamadaea. Next base: position 2,444 of record NZ_JABFVK010000109.1, read on the forward strand.
CCCGCGATGTGATCTTGAATGATTTCCGCTGCTATGGCGACGTTTTCCGTTCAAGGTCACTTCGCCTCCGCCGCTCCGCGCGGCGCGCACCCCGGGGGCCGCGCGCGGGCGCGCCCGGGGTGCGCGAACGTGGTGAGCGGGCGCATTGGGAGCGCTTCCGGTAGGGTGGCCGACGCGGAACCGGGAACCGCGTCCGAAGATGTCGACCACCCTGAGGCAGGCATGAAGCATCGCCGTCCGGTACGCAAACCCCTTCTGATCGCACTCGCCGCAACCGCCGTCGTCACCGTCACCGGGTTCGCCCTGGTCGCGACGCTGTCCGGAGCGGCAACGCCGACCACCACCCCGCAAGCGCAGGGCACCACCAGCCCAAGCGAAAGCGCAGCTAGCGCCGCGCCGTCAAGCACCGCGAGTGCGAGCCCGACTGCGAGTCAGGCGAGCATCGGACCCTGCGGACGAGTCGCCACGGCGAAGCCGACAGTGAAGGTCACCGAGGTGAACGTCGGGGTGTCCGTCAAGGGCTACGGCGGCGAGGGAGACACCGAACCGTTGCCGATGGCGATCGCCGCGATGCCGTCGGGCGGCTCCTGGCTCGCCTGGCTGGGCACGAACGGCCAGGTCTACCTGGGCCGGCTCGGCTGCGACGACAAGTTGACCGGTACGCCGACCAGCTTCACCGGCATCGATCTGCAGGACGTCCAGGCGGACGCAACCGGGGGCGTACTGCTGTTGACTCGCCGCGGCGATTGCAAGACGGGACCGTTGTGCGGCGGCACGTCGAGCCCGTGCAACACGATGCACATGATCCGCTTCGACAACAACGGCAAGCAGGTGTGGGAGCGTCAAGTCACCAACTTGTCGAGTAGCCGTGGCGGCTATGACAACGGCGCTCGATTCGTCTGGTGGTACCAGCATCACGGGCGGCTGGCCTCGGACGGCAAGAACTACGCGGCGTACTTCGGAGTGGCGATCACCGTGCCGAACGGGTCGTGTGTGGACATCCACGAAGGTGACCGTATGCAGGTCGTCGGGCCGTCCGGGGCGCTGCTGTCCGGGCACGACAGTTTCGAGGTCGGCTGCAGTCATGCGTGGACTTCGCGGATCGTGTGGGATCCGCGTACGGGCCATTTCGTGATGGTGTGCGCGACCGACAACGACTGCCGCATCGCCCGGCCGAATCCATATCGGACGATCAGTCAAGGCACCTGTGACGGCACCTTGTTCGGCGGCGATCTCGTTCTCGCGAAGTCCAAGGGCTACTGGACCGCGTGGAGCCAAGGCGGCCAGGCACGCCTCGAACACTTCAGCACCGGCGCGTCCGACACGACCGTCAAGACCGGCGCGTCCACGAGACACCCGCATCTCGTGACCTACGGCAGCGGGCACATGCTGCTCGCTTGGTCCGCCGGCTCAGCCCTCGCCGCGCAGGTCTACGACTCCGGCACCGGCAAGGCCGTCGGCGTACGGTTCACCATCGGCGTCAAGGACCACGACTACCAGGCGTTCAAGGCGTACGCCGACGGCAGTGTCGCCTATGCGGCATCGGGTGGCAGCACGACGATCAAGATCGCGCGGGTGCTGCCGCTGGCGTGATCAGCCGGGTGGCGCTCCGAGTGGCGGCGGTGACGGCGAGGACGTTCGCGGCGACCACGATGCCGATGCCCAGCCACACGTGGGCGGCGAGGACCTGGTCGAGCAGGACCAGCCCGGCCAGCGCCGCGAGCACCGGATGGATGCTCATCACGATGCCGAAGAACTTCGTCGGCACCCGGCGCAACGCGATCAGGTCCGCGGCGTACGGGATGACCGAACTGAGCACGCCCGCGCCCACGGCGTACAACATGGCGATTCCGGTGAACCGGCCCTGCGCGATGAGCAACCCGGCGACGGGCAGATAGAGCAAGGCCGACACCGACGTCGCCGCTGCCGGCCCTTGCAGGCCCGGGAGGCGTTGCCCGATCATGCGATTGAGCAGGATGTACGCCGCCCAGCAGGCGGCCGCGAGCAGACCGAGGCCGATGCCGAGGTAGTCGCTGGACGGGTCGGGCAGCACGAGGACGTAGACGCCGAGGCCGGCGGCGGCCGCACAGAGCAGGTCGACGCGGGTACGCGAGCCGGCCAGCGCGACCGCGAGCGGACCGAGGAACTCCAGGGTGACCGCGAGACCGAGGCCGACGCGGCTGATCGCGGTGTAGAGGCTGAGGTTCATCGTGGCGAAGACGAGGCCCAGCAGAATCGTCGGCCACCACTGCGACCAGGTGAACCGGCGCAGATTCGGCCGAGCCGCCGGGAGCAGGACGGCGACCGCGACGAACTGGCGGATCGCGACGACACCGGCTGGGCCGATCGCGCCGAACGCGTGCGCGCCGACGGCCGCGCCGACCTGATTGCTGGCCGCGCTGGCGACCATCGTCGCGAGCCCGCCGGCCACCTTGCGTGTACTCACGCGACCAGTGTGCGAGCGATCGGTTCATACGAGAAATGCATCAACTGCTCCACTTATACGATCAGCGTATGGATGTGCAGCTGCGTCATCTCGCCGTCCTCGTAGCGGTGGCGGACGCGGGGACGTTCACCGACGCCGCCCGTGACCTGGGCGTTTCGCAGGCGGCGGTGTCCCGCTCGATCGCCGCGCTCGAGGAGGCCCTCGGCACGCGGCTGGTGCAGCGTACGACCCGGCAGGTCGGCCTGACCGGCGTCGGCACACAGGTGCTCGCCGGGGCGCGGCGCGTACTGGAGGAGATCGGTCACCTCCGGCAGATCGTCGAGCAGGCCCGGACCGAACTGCGCATCGGGTACGCCTGGGCAGCGCTCGGCAAACACACTCGGCGACTGCAGAAGACCTGGGCGGCCGAGCATCCGCAGACTCCGTTGGTCTTCGTCCAATCCGGCTCGGTGACGGCCGGGCTGAGCGAAGGGCTGGCCGACGTCGCGGTCGTGCGCCGTCCGCTGACCGATCCCCGGTTCGCCACGGCTCTGGTCGGAGTGGAGTCACGCGTCGCCGCAGTGGCGACCGACAACGCCCTGGCCCGGCGGCGCAGCCTGCGATTGGCGGAGTTGTCCCGATACACCGTCGCGATCGACGCTCGCACGGGGACGACGACCCTCGACCTCTGGCCGCGGGGTACCGCCCCGACCTCCGTACGCCCGACGCACGGAGTCGACGAGTGGCTGACCCTGATCGCCGCAGGCCAGGCCGTCGGGGTGACCTCGGAGGCGACCGCCCATCAGAACCCGCGACCCGGGGTGGCGTACCGGGCGGTCCGGGACGCCCAGCCGATCCCGGTGCTGCTCGCCTGGTGGCGCGACGATCCGCCGGAGCTGCTCGCCGACCTCATTCGGCTCGCCTGCGAGATCTACTTGCCGCCTTCGTGACTCCATGGGGTTGGCGCCTTATCCCGGTCCGGCGCGTTGTCCCGGGATGATGCGGCTTCGGCGCGCGGCGAGGCGACGTTATCCCCGGATAACGCGAGCGCGGGGCGATCCGGCGATAGCGTAGGGAACGTGGCGATCATCGGACTCATCGGCAGCGGGCACATCGGCAGCACCGTCGCGCGGCTGGCCGTCGCGGCCGGGCACGAAGTCGTCCTGAGCAATTCGCGTGGCCCCGAGACACTGGCCGACCTGGTCGCCGAACTCGGCCCGCTCGCCTCGGCGGGAACCGTCCAGGCCGCCGCCGAACAAGGCGAACTGGTGCTGGTCAGCATCCCGCTGCTGGCGTACGCCACGGTCCCGGTGGAGCCGTTGGCCGACAAGCCCGTGATGGACACCAACAACTACTACCCGCAGCGCGACGGGGACATCGCCGCCCTCGACGACGGCTCGACCACGAGCAGTGAACTGCTGCAACGGCATCTCGGCCGGGCGAAGGTCGTCAAGGTGTTCAACAACATCAACTACCGGCACCTCGCTTCGTTGCCGCGCCCGGCGGGGTCGCCCGACCGGACGGCGTTGCCCATCGCCGGGGACGACGGACTGGCCAAGCAGGTGGTCGCCGACTTCCTCGCCGAGCTGGGGTACGACGCCGTGGACGCCGGTCCGCTCGGCGAAGGCGGCCGGCGCTTCCAGGTCGGCACGCCGGCGTACGGGGCGCCGTATGGCCCGCTCAGCGATCCGGCGGGCACTCCCGCGCCGATCGCCGTCATCGAGGCGGCCCTGGCCCGCGCCTGAAGCATCATGCGTTTCCCGCCACGCGAGTGCGAGATCGCGCCATGATGGGGTGGTGACGCAGAACCGGACAGGTCAGGCCCTCGGCGTCGACATCGGGGGCTCGGGCATCAAGGGCGCGCCGGTCGACCTCGCCGCCGGGCAGCTGGCGGCCGAGCGCGTACGCCTCCCGACGCCGGAGAAGGCGACCCCGGAAGCAGTGGCCGAAGTCGTCGTGCAGGTCCTCGATCAGCTGGGTGTCGACGGGCCGGTCGGGATCACCCTGCCCGCCGTGGTACGCCAAGGCATCGCGATGACGGCCGCCAACATCCACGAGAAATGGATCGGGACCAACGCGGTCGAGCTGTTTCGGCAGGCGACCGGGCGTACGGTGACGGTGATCAACGACGCCGACGCGGCCGGGATCGCCGAGATGCGCTTCGGCCGGGGCGCGGACCGCAAAGGCGTTGTCCTCATGCTCACCCTGGGGACGGGGATCGGCAGTGCGTTGTTCGTCGACGGCACGCTCGTGCCGAACACCGAACTGGGCCACCTCCCGCTGCACCACGGCGACGCCGAGGACTGGGCCGCCGCCTCCGTACGCGAGGAGGACGACCTGTCCTGGGGCGCGTACGCCAAGCGGCTGCAGGCGTACCTCGAACTGGTCGAGCGGCTGCTCTGGCCGGATCTCATCGTCGTCGGCGGCGGCGTGAGCAAAAAGGCGGAGAAGTTCCTGCCGCGCATCAGACTGCGGACCGAGGTCGTTCCCGCCGAACTCCTCAACGACGCCGGGATCGTGGGCGCCGCCCTTTCCGTGTGACCGCCTAGAAGATCGGTTCACGCGTACGCGATCGCTTCAGCTCGAAGAAGCCGTCAGTGCCCCCGACGAGCAGTACGCCGTCCCACAGTCGCCCGGCCGCCTCGCCCTGCGGGGCGGGGGAGATCACGGGGCCGAAGAACGCGATGAGCTGCCCGTCCGGTCCGGGCACATGGATGACGGGTGTGCCGACGTCGTCGCCCACCGGGTTCATGCCCGCGTGGTGGCTCGCCCGAAGTGCCTCGTCGTACGCGGTGCCGTCGGCCGCCTCGGCCGGCTCGGCGGGCAGACCGGCGGCGGTCAGCGACTCGACGTAGAGATCGCGTCCACGTTCCCGCTTCTCCAGGTGGATCCGCGTACCGATCTCCGTGTAGAACCTCCGCACCGCGTCATCGCCGTGGTGCTGAGCGACGGCCGTCGCCACCCGGACCGGTCCCCACGCGTCGTCCAGCAGCGCGCGGTAATCCGGCGGCAGGTCGCGGCCCTCGTTGAGCACCGACAGGCTCATCACATGGAAGCGGATGTGCACATCGCGTACGCGTTCCACCTCGAGCAGCCAGCGGGAGGTCATCCAGGCCCAGGGGCAGACGGGGTCGAACCACATGTCGGCGGAGGTCGTCATGCGTACAGCTTTGTTCGGGATTCAACAATCCGCCAAGATCGGGAGAGCGACGTCACACGAGGTGGGGGGTGACCCACTGGTGGTGGGCCACCCGTGAGCAGCGCTCAGTGCAGCGGCTCGGGATCGAGCAGTACGCCGTCCGGCCCGACGCGAGCGACCGTGGCGGCGACGGTGTCTGCGTACAAGCCGAGGAGGCGAAGGCGTCCGGCGGAACTGGCGGTGGCCACGGCCGGATGGGTCGCGAGGTTGTCCAGCTGGGCCACGACATTGAGCCGCGCCGCTTCGTCCATCGTGGACGGACCGAGCGTGGCGTGCCGGAGCCAGCCGTGCCGGAGGTGCAGCGCGGCGCGGATGCCGCCGCACGGTGAGTGTCCACAGACGATGACGGTGGTCACGCCCAGGACGGTGATCGCGTAATCGACGGCGGTGTCCATGCCGGGGTCTTCGCCGTGACGCGGCACTAGATTGCCGATGTTGCGCACGCAGAACTGGTCGCCGGGCCCGCTGCCGGTGATCAGATGCGGCACGATGTGCGAGTCGGCGCAGCCGATGAACATGTGGCTGGGCTGCTGATCGCCCGCGAGGATGCCGAGCACCGCCGGCGGGGCGTGCTGGGCGTGGTAGGAGCGCAGCCCGGTCTCCAGCCGGGGCGTCACGTGATGTGGCGCGAGCCAGCGATGCACCGGTTTGCGCCGCGCGGGCCGTTTCCCCACCGTCAGGTGATGACTCGGATCGGTGACCGCGACGTTGCCGCCACGCTGCCGATAATCGGCGACCCAACCGCTCAGGGCCGCCTGCGCCGCGTGATCGAGGAAGTCGGCCCGCAGTTCGAGGTGGACGTTGCGGCCGGGCGGGATGTCGCGCAGTACGCGCGTCAGCCGAGCCGTGGTGAAGAACAGCAGACTGCCGCTGATCTTCAGATGATCGCCGTCGAGGCTGATCTGGCTGTGGCTGAGCCGCCAGAGGCCGAGTGCGGCCGCGGTTGCGACACCGAGCGCGACCCCGGCGACG
>NZ_JABFVK010000035.1 GCF_013362815.1 Hamadaea sp.
ATGTACATGCCTTCCGGGGCGGTCCCCGTCGGGATGCCCGTCAGGTGGCCGTCGCGCCAGTAGCTGTTTCCGGGATTGATGTAGAGCGAGTAGGCCTTGCTGCCCCCGACCGTCAGCGACTCGGTGGTCGCCCGCGCCGGGCTGCTCGACGTGGAGCCGGGAACCACGCTGGATCCCTGGTACCACATGTCGTTGCCGCGCCCCGACTGGTCGTATACCACGGTGATGACGCAGGTCGTGCCGGCGCAGAACGAATCCTGGGTCGCCGCGTTCGCCGATCCGCCCGCGGCCAGGACGCCGATGTCCCGGCTGGTGTTGTCCGAGGCGCGCCGCACCTGGTACAGGTTGCCGCTGTAGGCCTGGTAGAGCGCTCGGGTGGTGCTGTGCGCCGCGACGCAGGGCGTACCGCCGGCGGCGTAGATGTCGCACGGGCCCGAGCCGGGCGGAGCGGGAGAGGTGGACATCGTCGGCGACGGCGAGGGCGTCCCCGCCTGACGCCACTGCTGGTTCGCGCCGCCGTTGCACGACCACAAAATGATCTTGGTGCCGTTGGCGGTGGCCGCGCCGTTGGCGTCCACGCACAACCCCGACTGCACGCCGGTGATGGTTCCGTTGGCGTTGAGGTTCCACTGCTGGTTGGTCTGGCCGTTGCAGTCCCAGATGATGACCGCGGTGCCGTTGGTGGTTCCCCGGCCGCTGGCGTCAAGGCACTTGTTGCCGTACACATTCAGCTGCTGGCTGGACGTCAAGGTCCAGGACTGGTTCGCATTACCGCTGCAGTCCCACAATTGCACCTGCGTGCCGTTGGTGGAGCTGCTGTTGGGCACATCGAGGCATCGACCGGATTGTCCGCCGACGATCGGCGCGGGTGATCCGACGGTGGCGGCCAGGGCGACGGTGGTCTGCGCGGCAAGAGCGATGCCACTGGTGATGGCGAGGGCCAACGCACACAGCACGCCGAGCAGGGGTCGATGACGGGTACGCCGGAGACTGGAAACAACCATGGCGGGTTCCTCGCAGTGTCGAAGGGTGGCCGGCGCACGAGCAGGCGAGCCGCCGGTCGAGCGGCTCGTGGCACCGAGTGCGGCACGGGACGGAGGAGCGGTATGCAGGACGTCGACAGTGGGGCTTTGGACTGCCGGCATCCCATGTCAGTGGGGGCCACGGGATCGACGAGGGCAATCGTCTCGATCCCGCTGAATACCAATTACCGACCTCGCAAGGGATCGAAGTCAAGACCTTAAGCCTACTTACTTCGATCGATGTGTCGACTATGGACGGCTTCGGCACGATATCTCCATCTACCACTCTCTCGCTCGGTCGCACTGACGACTCTGGAGCTGGTGAGCAGATAACACATAAGTCATACTCTTTTTCAGACGAGGGGGAGGCGCGGTGTGACGCAGGCACGACCCACGCACGACCGGCATCCGGACAGGGTCTACCGGCCGGGCTACGAGGTGGCCGCTGAGCAGCTACTCGGGCTGATAACCCGGATGGGCCTGCGCCCCGGCGACCGCATGCCCACCGAGAACGAGCTGGCGATGCAGTTGGGCACCAGTCGCACCGTGGTACGCGAGGCCGTGAAGATTCTGTCCGCCCTCGGCCGGATCCGCGCCCACAAGGGCCGGGGTCTGTTCGTGGCCGACGACGAAGGCATGCTCGGCACCGGCCGGTGGGCGTCCTTCTTCGTCCCGGACGACCTGGACCACGTCTACATGCTCTTCGAGTTCCGGCGAGCCCAGGAGATGGAGACCAGTCGGCTCGCCGCGCGCCGCGCCATTCCGGCGGAGATGGCGGCCATCGAGCGGGCGGCCTCGCTGTGCCGCCGGGGCCTCGAAGCCGGACGCGAGGACGTGTTCACCGAAGGCGACGACGCCTTCCACCGGAGCATCGCGGTCGCCTCCCACAACATGTTCCTGCAGATCGCCGTCAACGAAGCCCGCCGCTTGCAGGCCCAATCCAACCTCTTCGGGCTGCACGGGTCGATCGGCGGTCATGCCGGCCAAGCAGTCGACGAGCATGACGCCATTTGCCAGGCGATCCGGGCCGGCGATCCGGAAGCGGCCGCCCAGGCAGCGGCAACCCACATCGACAACACATTGGACGAATACCGCCGGGCGATTCAACGGCGCATCTTCTCGCCAGACCGGTGACGATCAGTCGCCCGACTCCCGTAGGCGGGCCCGCTCCTGCTCGATGATCTGCCGTTCGGCGGCAGCGCGCGTACCGTCGTTGTCGGTCGTATCGATGGCCTGCGCGTTGGCGTCCTTGGCTGCGCTTGGCCGGGCGTATTCGTCGAAGAGCGCGGCCTTGCCCGCGACCAGCTCGCGCATGCGAGTGTCCACAGTGTCCTCGGCTACCAGCCGGAAGACCTGTACCGGCCGGACCTGGCCCATCCGATGGCAGCGCGCGATGGCCTGCTCCTCGGTGCTGGGTTTCCACTGCGGCTCCACCAGGATCACCACCGAGGCGGTCTGCAGGTTCAAGCCGACACCGCCGACGTCGATCTGACTGACCAGCACGGCTGGCTTCCGGCTGGCCGTGAACGCATCGATGACGTCCTGGCGCTGCAACGGAGGAGTCGCGCCGGTCAGAGGTCCATGCGCTCGGGAGCCCAACGCCGCCGCGACCGCGGTGAGCACATCCCGGAAGTACGAGAACACGACGACCTTGTGCCCTTCCACCATCGCCTCATGGGCGATCTGGCGGATGTGTTCGAGCTTGGTCGATGTCCTCGTCGGATCACCGAAGGTGGCCCGTCGCATGGTCATGAAGTGTCCGTCCCAGACGGCCTTGCGGTAGCCGGTGACTTCGTCGCGGGCCAGTGAGACCGGTTGCGCGGTCTCGATCCGTGCAGGCAGTTCGGTGAGCACGTCGGACTGGTTACGGCGCAGGTACGCCGGCGCGATGGCGTGGCGGAACGCCTCGGGTGAGGGCGCCGCGGCGGCCTGCCGGGCAACGGTGGGGTTGATGTGCTCGGTGAGCACGGCGAACTCCGCGACCCGGTTCTCCATGGGAGTGCCGGTCAGCAGGGCGACCCGCTCGATCCGTTCGATGAGGCGACGGCTCTGCTCGGTGCGCTTCGCGGTCGGGTTCTTGATGTGGTGCGCCTCGTCGAATGCCACCATGGCGACTTTGATCCCCTTGAGGTCCATCCGGCTCAAGGCGGTGTAGGTGCTCACGCCGATGCCACCCTGGCCGCGCCAGGCGGCGGTGTTCTTGGCGAAGTCGCCGCCGTACAACAGGCGCGGGATCAGCCGGCAGTGTCGCCGGATCTCGTGCATCCAGTTGCCCGCCAGGCTCGGCGGGCAGATCACCAGAAAGTGCCGCTCGCCCTGCGCGGCCAGGTGGCACATGGCAGCCAGCGTCTCGACGGTCTTGCCCAGGCCCATCTCGTCGCCCAGAATCACCCGCCGCTGCGCGAGCATGAACCGGGCGCCAAACGATTGGTAGCCACGCAACGTGGAGATCAGCAGGCTGGTGTCCAACCGAAGGTCGTCGATGCGGGCGGCGTCGCCGGGCGACAGATACCCGGCCGGGCGTTGCTCGCCGCCATCCCTGCCGGTGACCTCGGCCAGCAGTGTCAGGTAGGTTGCGGCGTCGGCCTGGTACCTGCGCCACAGCTGCTTGGCGGTCGGCTCGTGCGCCAGCGCCGCGGCCGCGGCAAGCATCTTGGTGCGGGCCGTGGTCATCCGCGGTGAACGCAAGGCCGCCTCGAGCGTCGTCAGCGCGGCGAGGTCGGCCTGGCGGCCCCGACGGCCACGAAACAGGCTTCGCCAGCGGCTGGTGGCGCGCCGGGCACCGTCGATGCTGCCGGTGATCCCCTGATGGAGTTCGCGGGCCCGGCCGAGGACGGGGCGCACCCGGCGACGGACGACGGCCAGCCGATGCAGCGAAAGCAGCAGCTGGGTGTCGGCCGGTGAACGGCGGTCCGGGTCCGGCCGTAATAACGTGCCGGCCTCGACGGACTCGGCCAGGGCCTCGATGGCGGCCTCGATCGCGGCGACGGACGTCGGTCCCATACCCGGATACTCGCGCAGCTGGTGACGCCGGGCGATCAGCTGGCCGACGGTGGTGAGCCCGGCCGCCCGCAGCGACCCGAGGCGCAGCCGGCCGTCGGCCGTCTCCCGCAACCGCTCGATGTCGGCCTGATGCAAGCTTTGCGCGAACAGCTGTCGGCGGTGCGCGTCGGCGATCCCCAGGATCTCCGTGACCAGCCGCTGCTCGGCGTCGAGCAGAGTCCGGGCGGTCCGCTGTGCATCCACGGCGTCGGTGATCAGGACACGCGTCTGCGGACCACGAGCGGCGACCATCACGACCTCGTTTCACTCGCCACGCCAGGGGACGGCTCGTCGTACCGTATCTCCTGGGCGGCGGCGGGCGGTGGCGAGTAGATCACTGGGCTGTTACCGACACGGCCGGCCGCCGTGCGTCGAGAATGTGACCGGCCTCGCCCGAATCAATGCCGCCTCATTCGCGGCTACCTGGGCGCGACGCGCCGGATCAGCCGTAGCGGATCAGCGATCCCCACACCCGGGGCGCAGAATCCTCTGGCAGCCATACGGTCACCGCGGCGTACGCCGGCACGGACGGCTTGGAGATAGACGCTCTCGAGCGGGAATGGGGACATCTACCGGCCGCGTTCGGCGACTGGGACCTCGCGCCCTGTGGGCGTTCCGGACGCTGGACGACGACGGCGCGCCAGCCACGGCGGACCTCGCCAGGGAAGCGCCTGAGGATTGAGTTAGAGTTGAGCAGTAAGGCGTTGATGGGGACGAGTAGCTTCGGACGCAGCCGAGAGAGACCTGGGGACGGTGGAAGCCCGGGGCGTGCCCGCTGTGAAGATCACCCCTGAGCCGTCGGAGGAAAGGCCTCGGCCGAGTAGAACCGACCGCGTGAATGAGCGGGCCGCTGTGCGGCCAAGGAGGGTGGTACCGCGGGGTTCGCCTCGTCCCTCCGGGAACGTGTGAACGAGACCGGAGGAAAGATGCCGTACCAGCCCGTGCCTGCCCAGGTCGACCTCCCTGCGCTTGAGCACGCCGTGCTCGACTTCTGGCGCGAACGCAAGGTCTTCCAGCGCAGCCTCGACCAATCGCAGGGCAAGCCCGAGTGGGTGTTCTACGAGGGCCCGCCGACGGCCAACGGCATGCCCGGCGCCCATCACATCGAGGCGCGCGTGTTCAAGGACGTGTTCCCGCGCTACAAGACGATGAAGGGTTTCCACGTAGCCCGCAAGGCCGGCTGGGACTGCCACGGTCTGCCGGTCGAGCTGGCCGTCGAGAAGGAGCTCGGCTTCTCCGGCAAGCAGGAGATCGAGGCGTACGGGATCGCCGAGTTCAATGAGCGTTGCCGGGCTTCGGTGACCCGGCATACCGACGCCTTCGCCCAGCTCACCGAGCGCATGGGCTATTGGGTCGACCTCGACGACGCGTACCGGACGATGGATTCGGACTACATCGAGTCGGTGTGGTGGTCGCTGCGGCAGATCTTCGACAAGGGCCTGCTCGTGCAGGACTTCCGGGTGGCTCCATGGTGCCCTCGGTGTGGAACCGGCCTGTCCGATCACGAGCTGGCCCAGGGCTATGAGACCGTCGTCGACCCGTCGGTCTACGTGCGATTCCCGCTGACTTCCGGCCCGCTGGCCGGTGCGGCCTCGCTCCTGGTTTGGACGACCACGCCGTGGACGCTGGTCTCGAACGTCGCGGTGGCCGCCCATCCGGATGTCACCTACGTCGTCGCCACCGACGGCACTGAGCGCCTGGTGCTGGCCGAACCGCTGGTGGGCAAGGTGCTCGGGGAAGGCTGGTCGGTCGAACAGTCCTTCACCGGTACGCAGATGCTGCGGTGGGCGTACGAGCGGCCGTTCGATCTGGTGGCGGTCGAGGACGCGAATTTCGTCGTGACGGCCGAATACGTCACCGTCGAGGACGGGTCCGGCCTGGTCCACATTGCGCCCGCCTTCGGGGCCGACGACCTCGCGGTCAGCCGCGTGCACAGTCTGCCCATGGTGAACCCGGTACGTTCGGACGGCACGTTCGACGACTCCGTGCCGATGGTCGGCGGCGTGTTCTTCAAGACCGCAGACAAGGCGCTGGTGAAGGACCTCGCCGAACGGGGTCGGCTGTTTCGTCACCTGCCCTACGAGCACAGCTACCCGCACTGCTGGCGCTGCCACACGGCCCTGCTGTACTACGCACAGCCCTCCTGGTACATCCGCACGACCGCGATCAAGGACGAGTTGCTGCGGGAGAACGAGAAGACCACCTGGCAGCCGGAGACGGTCAAGTACGGCCGCTACGGGGATTGGCTCGACAACAACATCGACTGGGCCCTGTCCCGCAGCCGCTACTGGGGCACGCCGTTGCCGATCTGGCGCTGCGAGGCGGGTCACCTGACCTGTGTCGGCTCGCTGGCCCAGCTGACCGAGCTGACCGGCCGCGATCAGTCCACACTGGATCCACATCGGCCGTTCATCGATGAGGTGAGCTTCGACTGCCCCGAGTGCGCCGCCGTCGCGACGCGGGTGCCCGAGGTCATCGACGCCTGGTACGACTCCGGGGCGATGCCGTTCGCGCAGTACGGCTACCCGTACAAGAACCGGAAACTGTTCGAGACGCGGTATCCCGCCCAGTTCATCTCCGAGGCCATCGACCAGACCCGCGGCTGGTTCTACACGCTGATGGCGGTCGGCACGCTGGTGTTCGACAAGTCGTCTTACGAGAACGTCGTGTGCCTGGGGCACATCCTGGCCGAGGACGGCCGCAAGATGTCCAAACACCTCGGCAACATCCTGGAGCCGATCCCGCTGATGGACCAGCACGGCGCGGACGCGGTCCGGTGGTTCATGGCAGCCGCCGGCTCACCGTGGTCGGCGCGCCGCGTCGGGCACAGCACCATTCAGGAGGTCGTTCGCAAGGTCCTGCTGACCTTCTGGAACACCGTCGCCTTCCAGGCGCTGTACGCGCGTACCGCCGACTGGTCGCCCTCGGCCGCCGACCCGGCCGCCGCCCACCGGCCGCTGCTCGACCGGTGGGTCCTGTCGGAGCTGAACACGCTGGTGGATGCGGTCGATGCCGCGATGGAGGCGTTCGATACGCAGCGGGCCGGCCGGTTGCTGGCGGCATTCGTCGACGACCTGTCCAACTGGTATGTCCGCCGGGGCCGTCGCCGCTTCTGGCGGGGCGACCCGGCTGCGCTCGCGACGCTGCACGAGGCCCTGGTGACGGTGACCAAGCTGCTGGCTCCGATCACGCCGTTCGTGGCCGAGCGCGTGTGGCAGGACATCGTCGTGCCGGTGACGCCGTCTGCACCGGAGTCCGTCCATCTGGCCGACTATCCGAAGGCCAACCCAGCCCTGGTAGACGACGGCCTGGCGGCCGACATGGCTCTGGTACGCCGCCTGGTGGAGTTGGGCCGCACGGCGCGCGCCGAGTCATCGGTCAAGACCCGTCAGCCGCTGTCTCGGGCACTGGTGTCCGCACCCGGCTTCGCCGAGCTGCCGGAGTCCCTGGTCGAGCAGATCATCGACGAGCTGAACGTCCAGAGCGTGCAGTCGTTGGTGGACGTCGGCGGATCTCTGGTCGACACCACCGCCAAGGCCAACTTCCGTACGCTCGGCAAGCGGTTCGGCAAGGCGGTTCAGGCGGTGGCCGCGGCGATCGCCGCGGCGGACGCGGCTGCCCTGAGCGCTTCGTTGCGTACCAACGGATCGGCTTCGGTAGAGGTCGACGGCTCGGTTGTGGAACTCGGCCCGGACGAGGTCGTCATCACCGAAACGCCGCGGTCGGGCTGGGCGGTGGCCAGCGGCGGCGGCGCGACCGTCGCGCTGGACCTGGAAATCACACCTGACCTCAGGCTGGCCGGACTCGCGCGGGAGGCCGTCCGGCTGATGCAGGAGGCCCGCAAGTCCAGCGCCTTGGACGTTTCCGACCGTATCGCGGTCCGATACGAGGCGTCGGGGGAAACCTCGGACGCTCTGCGGGAACATCGTTCGCTCATCGCCGACGAGGTCCTCGCCATCGTCTTCGAAACCGGTGCGGGCGCCGGTGAGCCGTTCAGCGACGAGGCGCTTGGGCTGAGGTTCTGGATCACCAAGGCGTAGCTCGTAGTAGCTGATCACACAGACGGGCGTCGCCCGCCGGTGTATTCGATCGCGCCCGCTCACGGCCGGTGGCCATCATGACCCGCGTGCCCGCGTTTCCTCAGTCTGAGCAGATCATCGGCGCGCTGATCCCGCCGACGCTGCCGCGCGAGCATCCGCCGCCGCTACCCGGCGCCTGCTGAAGTGCGGATTCAAGCTTCGTGCAAGCCTGGTTCAACCCACCGGGCTCATACTTGCCGTCGTTCGCAACGCAAGGAGGAGATCTCTTGAAGCTACGAATCGTCGCTGCCGCTGTGGCGGGTGTCCTGGGAGCCAGTCTGATCGCCACGCCGTCGTACGCGGATTCCGGGTGCATGAACCTGATCTTTCACACGCCGACCAGGACTGAAGCTCGGGGTTGCTTTTACAGCTACGGCGATCACTTCACCATCGGCGACTACCGTGCCGACGGCTACCGCGCGGTGGTCGAGTGGGAGACCGACTATGGGCGCACCGGTGAATGCCACGACGCCAACGGCGCAGACAACGGCGACGTCGACTGCAACGAAAACCTGGCCGAGACCGGCAGCGTCAGAATAAGGACGGTCATCCGCGACGGCTCGGACGGATGGAACAGGTACCTGACCAACTGGTCCCCCTGGATGAAGATCAGCTGATCGTTTTCCGGGGCAGGGTCCGGGTGGAACGGAGCGCCCACTCCGTGCGGGTTGGGGCACCACGCCGCGGCGCGCCGACACGCAAGTGACCCTCGGTTGGGGCGTCCCGCGAGGGGCGCCCCGATGTCGTCTGGCGCAGTCATCGACGCCGTCCTATCGGGCGGCGTCTTTGTGCTTTGCGCTGCACCCACCGGAACGCGGTGATGTCATCGACCTCCACGCCACGCTCGACCAACAGCTCCTCAACGTCGCGATAGGACAGATTGAACCGGAGATACCAACGCCCTGAGGCTGCGCCTCCAGTGCGCCGGGACAATCCAGGCGCAGCGCCAGCGGAGCCTGCCGAGTCTTCTTCACGTCGTCGTTGGCGGCGAAGCCCGGATCGTGAGGGTGAAGACGTTGCCGCCGCCGGGACGTGCGAAGACCGTGACGGTGCCGCCGTGGGCGGTGGCGGTCTGCTGCACGATCGCCAAGCCGAGTCCGGAGCCGGGCACGGCTCGTGCGTCGTCGAGCCGGTAGAACCGCTGGAAGATGCGTTCGCGTTGGTCCGCCGGGATCGTCGGGGCCCGGTCGGCGATGCTGATGTCGGCGTACTCGCCGGAGGTGGTGGTGCGTTGTTCGACGTGGACGTCGACGGTCTGCCCGGCGCGGCTGAACTTGGCGGCGTTGTCCAGTAGGTTCACGACGGCTCGTTGCAATGCGCCTGGCTGGGCGAGAACGGTGACCGGCTGGGCGGCGTGCAGCGTGTACGCCGTCTGCGGGAAGTGCGCTTCGGCGAGGTCGACGGCTTCGGCCGCCAGGTCGGTGAGGTCGATGGTCGTGGCGGGTTCGTCGACGGTTCGCGACCGGGCGAGGTCGACGAGGTTGCCGACGAGCTGGGCCAGTTCGACGCTCTGCCGATCCAGGTCGGTGAGCAGCTCGGTCCGGTCGGTCTTGTCCAGCCGGTCGCCGGCGTGGATCAGGAACTCCACGTTGGTCCGCAGGCTGGCCATCGGCGTACGCAGTTCGTGCGCGGCGTCCTCGATCAGTTCCCGCTGCTGGCGTTGGGCGTCGCCGAGACGGTCAAGCATGTGGTTGAACGCCTGCCCCAGCTGGGCGACCTCGTCCTGCCCGTCGGTCGGGATGGGGCTGGAGAGGTCACGGGTCTCCGCGACATGCGTCGCGGCTTCGGTGAGCTGGCGTATGGGACGCAGCCCGGCTCGGGCGACGACGTGTCCGGCGAACGCCGCCGCCGCGGCCGCGCCGAGAATGAGGGTCGCGGTGACGGTGCCGAAGCGTTGCAGGGAGCCGTCCGTGCTGGCGAGCGAACGGGCCAGCTGGATAGTCTGCCCCTGGTTGCCGCGGATGGTCAGGATCCGATATCGCCCGTCATCGGTGCTGATGGTGTACACGGCCGAATCCTTGGCTCCGCCGGCGACCGCCTGATCGTCGGCGCTCCACGGCAACGGCTCGGTGCCGTGCGGGACGGTGGCCCGGGTGCCGTCTGGATAGCGCAGTTGCAGGCGCATCTCCTTGTCGCCGTCCAGCGGCGTGGCCGGGATAGTCGCCGCCGCTTCGGCGCTCAGGTTCGGCAAGGGGCCGTGCGACATGACTTGCAACTCCCGGTCCACCTGGCGGATCAGCGTCTGGCTGAGCGCGAGCCAGGCCAGTAACCCGACCGACACGGCTACCACGGTGACTGCGGCGGCGGCGATGACGGCCAGGCGACGACGGATGGATGGGCGGCTCACGACTGCGCCACGCGGGTCGACTCTGCCCGCAGGACGAAGCCGACGCCCCGGACGGTGTGCACGAGCCGGGCGCGGCCGCCTGCCTCCAGTTTGCGGCGTAGGTAGCCGACATACACGTCGAGGCTGTTGGACGACTGGTCGAGGTCGAAGCCCCAGACGTGCTCGAACAGCTGGCTTCGGGTGAGTACCTGCCCCTGGTGCTCCATGAGGGTCTGCAGCAGGTTGAACTCCGTGCGGGTCAGATCGATCAGCTCGTCGCCGCGGTGAACCTGGCGCGCGCGCCGGTCGAGGGCCACGTCACCGGCCCGCAGGACGTCGGCCTGACCCGGCGGCGGCCCGGCTCGCCTCAGCAGCGCGCGTACGCGGGCAAGCAGCTCCTGCAGTGCGAACGGTTTGACGAGGTAGTCATCCGCGCCGGCGTCGAGCCCGGCGACCCGGTCGGCCAGGGCGTCGCGGGCCGTCAGCATCAGCACGGGGGTGTGATCCCCGGCGGCCCGCATGCGTCGGCAGGCGTCCAGTCCGCTGACGCCGGGCATCATGACGTCGAGCAGAACGAGATCGGGCTGGCCGGCGGCGACCTTCACCAGGGTGTCGGTCCCGTCGACGGCGAGGTCCACGCGGTAGCCCTCGAAGCGAAGCGCGCGCTCGAGAGCCTGCCGCACCGCGGCGTCGTCGTCGCTGACCAGCAGCCGGTAGCCCGTCGTCATGGCACCACGATAGGAACGCCGGTGCGGAGTCCGGCGGGATTCTTACCGCTTTCTTAGACACCCTTGAGGTTCCGGGCCGGTTCGCCGTCGATTGTCCGCATCGGTCGAGAGACGGAATCTTACAGCCTGTTGAATAACCGGTTGGTTGATCCAACAGCGCCCTTCTCGGGCGTCCTTACCGCTGACCGGCACGTGCTGGGTTGGTCGGCGTTGGGGTTCCTGCGTCACCGGGACGGGTTTCACCGGCGGGCTGACGCTCGCCGGTCAGAGCCGTCCCTCGGCAAGGCATTGATAACCGGGCCTCGTGCTTCGGGGTCCCGGGTCTGGGCGTCATGCTGCTCGCCCCAGACAGCGAGGTTCGCCGCGGCGTTCAGATCCCGATCCGCCACATGGCCACAGGCGGCGCAGGTGAACATCCGCTGCGCCAGCGGCAACACTGCAAGGATCGCGCTGCACCTCGAGCAGGTTTTGCTGGAGGCGAACCACCGACCTGCGGTGATCACCTGCCCACCCGCCCACTGCTGCTTGTAGCCGATCATCCGCGCCAGCTCCGCCCAACCCGCATCGCTGATCGACCGGGCCAGCCGCCGATTCCGGACCATGCCCGCCGTGTTCAGGTCCTCCAACACCAGCCGGTCGTGGGTTTTGACCAGCCGATTAGCAACCTCATGCAACGCATGCGCGCGAACGTCTCTGATGCGCCGGTGACAACGGGCCAGCCGCGCCACCGCTCTACTGCGATTCTTCGACCCACACCGTGCCCGTGACACCCGCCGCGACAAACGCCGCAGCCGTGGCAGACCCGTGCGCAACGGCCGCGGCGGCTCCACCCGCAGGATCTCACGACCAGTACCGTCGGCCGCGACCACCAACGCGGTCAGCCCGCGATCGACACCGACCCAACCCCGCTGGCCGTCCTCCCGTGCCGGGTGGCGGCGGGCGGGGTGCAGATCGGCGGCCTCGACGGTGACGCTGATCGTCCACCGGCCCGCGTGCCGCGACACCGTGACGTACCGGATGGTGGCGCGGCCGTTGCGTAGCATGCGCCGCAGGCGGCGGGTGTCCTCCCGCACCCGCACGATCCCGATCTTCGGCAAGCAGATAGTCCGCGGACCGGCAACCGGGTCGCCGACCTGGATCGCCGCCCGACCGGCGGTGGTCTTGTTGCGGATCCGGAACGAGCCCGTCGTGGCGGTTTTGCGTTTGAAGCGGGGAAACCCCACCCGAGCACCCCGGCGCTTGCCTTTGCGGGAGTCGGCGAACGCTGTCAAGGCCCGGCCACAGTCGACCGCAGCCTCCTCGAACACCTGCTGACAGACTTCGCCCCGCCACCGCAAACCCGTACTGTGCATGGTCGCCTGCTCAGAGGAGTCCACCACCCACACACGACCCGCCGCCGACCGCTTCCACCCATTGAACGCATTGATCAGGTCAAACCCGGTCCACGGCACCTTCACCGAACCGTCAGCAGTCTTGCCCTTCGCATCCAATGCGTCCTTGACCATCGCCAGACACTGGTTGAACGCAAACCGCGCCGCACCTGCATGGCGCCCCAACACCACCAGCTGCGATGGTGAAGCATCGGCGGTGAACCGGAACGCCGCGAACCTAGCCACGCCGTCAGTCTCCCAGCCACCTACGACAACGAGTTCTTCAACAGGCTCTTAGGGAACTCTTAGAAACGGTTCCAGATGCTCTTAATGTCCGGCTCCAAGCTGATGCCGTTCACCTGACCACCACCGGTGATTCACCCGCCGTTTGCCGTACGGCCACCGGGCGGGTCTGATCCGGACCGGAAAGAGATGGTACTGCGTCATGCGACTGCGCCTTGGCCGCAAAAAGCCTCCCGACCAGGTCGAACCGCCGGCGATCGAAGATGGGTCGACCTCGGCGGACGACAACGACCACGCTGGTCACGCGTTGCGCGCCCCGAGCGCGCTGCACGCCTTCAACCGTTACGAGATCAAGTACCTCGTGCCGAGCGTCAAGCTGCCGGAACTGCGGCGTGAACTGCAGGCCCGGCTCGATGACGACGACAACGGCGTCGGCGGGTCGTACGGGGTGTGGAGCGTCTACTACGACACCCGGCATCTGCGTTTCTATTGGGAGAAGATCGAAGGTTTGCGGTTCCGGCGGAAATTGCGGATCCGTCACTACGGTGACCGGTCCACAGTCGGCGACGACACCACCGTTTACGTCGAGATCAAGCAGCGCGTCAACCGGGTGACCCAGAAACGGCGCATCGCCCTGCCGTACGGGCAGGCCCGGGAACTGTGCGATCTCCGGCGGCAGATCGACCACCTGCCTGCCCAGGCCGGCTTCGTCAACGAAGTCCTGGGCCTGGTCTCCGGATTCGATCTGCGGCCGACCGCCACCACCGGTTATCAGCGGGAGGCGTACGTCGGGCGCGACGCCGACCTCGGCCTGCGAGTGACCCTCGACCACCGCGTACGCGGCCGGGACCGGGACTTCGACCTGGCCGCCGACAGCGAGAACCGGCTGATCATTCCGGCGTCGTTGTCGGTGCTGGAGTTCAAGGCGAACGACCGCGTCCCGTATTGGCTGACCGATTTGGCCGCAGCGCTGGACCTGTCGATCGTCCGCGTCTCGAAGTACTGCCAGAGCATCGAGGCATTCGGCCAGGCGCCCCGCTCGATCTTCCACATCCCCGACGACCCCGCCATCCCCGACGCTGCCGTCGACCCCGACGACGCAGCTATCTCCGACGACCCCGCCGTGGCGAGCGCTGCGGCCGCAACCGTGAAGGCATGACCGTGAACTTCGAACTGCAAGACCTCACCGGCACGTTCAGTGTCACCGACATCGTCGTCGCCCTGATCCTGTCGTTCGTGCTCAGCGCGATCATCGGCTGGGTCTACCGGGCGACGCACCGCAATGTGTCCTACAGCCAGTCGTTCGTGCAGACCCTGGTCATCCTGGGCATGCTCATCTCGTTGATCATGCTCGTCGTCGGCTCGAACATCGCCCGAGCGTTCGCCCTCGTCGGAGCGCTGTCGGTGGTCCGGTTCCGCAACGCGATCAAGGAGACCCGCGACGTGGGGTTCATCTTCCTCGTCATGGGCGTCGGCATGGCGACCGGTACGCGGTTCTACGTGTTGGCGATGGTCGCGACGGCGGCCATCTGCTTGGTGATCATAGTCATGCACCGGTTCAGCTGGTTCCGGCTGTCGGTCCAGCGTCAGGTCGTCAAGGTGCAGGTGCCGCCCGAGGGCGACTACACCGCCGCCATCCAGGATGTGCTGATCCGGCATACCACGGAGTTCGAACTGGTCAGCATGGAGTCCATCCGGGGCGGCGCGCTCACCGAGTTGATGTACACGGTGCGGCTCAAGAAGGGTGGGGAGCCGAGTGACCTGATCGTCGCGCTCGGCCAGGTCACCTCCGGGCAACGGGTCACCGTGCTGACCGGGTACGACCAGACGGACCTGTGATGGCCGACGAAAGCCTTACGGCCGACGAAGGTGTTGTGGCCGGCGAATCTGTCACGGCCGGTGCGCGAGCGCCGGCCCCTCGCCTCAAGCACCGTATCCCGGTGCGGGTACGCCACTACTGGAAGCTGCTCGCCGTCTGCGGGCTCAGCCTGGTGGCGCTGGTCGTGCTCGCGGGCAACGTCGAGATCCGGCCTATCGTCACCAGCGGCGGCGCCGGCAAGTCCGACGACGTCGTGGAGAACGTCGCAGGCACCGTGGACCTGTTCGACGCGACCATCGCTCACACCATCACGCTCAGCTATGGCGAGGCCGAGTACCAGCGGATGATGGACGAGTTCATCGCGACGGGGGAGAAGGAGTACCTGCGCGCCGACCTCACCATCGACGGCACCGTCGTGGAGGACGTCGGCATCCGCCTCAAGGGCAACTCGACGCTGTCCGGTCTGACGCACAAGGGCAAGACACGATCGTTGTTCGGCGAGGACAACGGCGGTGGACCGGGCGGGGGCCGCCCCGGTGGCGGCTTCCCGGGCGGCGGGCAGATCCCCGGAGGTGGCCAGATGCCGGGTGATGGGCAGATGCCGGGCGGTGGCCAGATGCCTGGCGGCGGGCAGATGGCGGACGGCCTTCCCGGCGGCGGTATGGGCACGGTCTCGCTCGACAGCAGCCGTCCCGAAGAACTTCCCTGGCTCATCAGCTTCGACGAGTTCGCCGACGGCCGCCGCTATCAGGGCCATCGGCAAGTCGCCCTGCGAATCTCGGGCATGGGCGGCGGCAGCACGGTCCTCAACGAAGCCGTGTCACTCGCCCTCATCGGCAAGACCAGCGAACCCGCTCAGCAGTACGCGTACTCCGGGCTCCGGGTCAACGGGCGACCGGTCAGAACCAGGCTGCTCGTCGAGACGCCGGACGCCGGGTTCGCCGAGAGCCTTGGCGATGGAGTGCTGTACAAGACGTTGAGCACCGGGCAGTTCACCTACCAAGGCGAGGACCAGACCGACTACACCGAGGACTTCAAGCAGATCAACAACAAGGGCAGCTACGATCTGCAACCGGTCATCGACCTTGTGAAATGGGTCGAGCAGTCGTCCGACGCCGACTTCGCAGCGCACCTCGCCGACCATGTCGACGTCACCGCGTTCGCCAAGTACCTGGCCCTGCAGAACCTGCTGCTCAACTTCGACGACATGGCCGGGCCCGGTCGCAACCTGTATCTCTGGTACGACCTGAGCACCAAGAAGTTCCGGATCGTCGGCTGGGACTACAACCTGACCTTCAGCGGTAGCGCCACTCAGGGCCCGCACGACTCCACCTCCATGGGTGGCCGGTTCGGCGGCGGCATGCAACTGCCGGATGGCGTCAAGCTCCCCGAGGGATTCACTCCGCCGCAGCAGGCCGGGGGCGATCCCGGCGGCGGCTTCAGCATGGGCGGCAACAAGCTCAAGGAACGGTTCCTCGCCGCCGACGCCTTCAAACAGATCTACGACGACGCGTACCGCGAGCTGTATCGGAATTTGTTCGGCAACGGCGCCGCAGAACAGGCGCTTAACACGATCACCACCACCCTGTCGAAGGTGGACGGATACGACGCCGCCGCGGTGAAGTCCGACGCCGACAAACTGCGCTCGACCATCCAGCAGCGTACGACCGCACTGGCCAAGGACGCCGTCGTCACCGGCTGATCCTGGCCGCGGGCCCGGACACCGCCTCCTCATCTGGTGTCCGGGCCCGCGATACGCGCCATGATCACTTTGACGTCGGAGAACGCGACGGGGCGGCGCTCGTGGCGTCGAATACAAGCGTGGCTTCAGCGTTGCAGCGTCAGCAGACCGGGCCGATAGGGCAGCAGGCCGTAGTCGATACCGTCGGAGTTCGGGTTCCGGCCCTGGTACAGCAGTTGAAGGTGGCAGGCGTCGATGGTCATGGTCTGGTCGGCGTTAGCCCGGACCAGGTCGCCGTGGCTGATGTCGTTGGTCCAGGTGGCGCCGCTGTTGGCCTTGCCGGCGAAGGGGTTGCTCTCGGTGGCGGCCTGTGGTGTCCACGATCCGCCCAGGCTGGTGGCGGTGAACGAGCGGAAGTAGCGCCCGTGGGTTCCCATCGCCTCGACGATCATGAGGTACTGCTGCCGGCCCTGGACCCGGTAAACCTGAGGCGCTTCGAACAGGTTGCTTCTCGTATCGCTCATGATCGTGGTGTAGGTGGCGCCGAAGGTACCCGGGAAGTTGCCGATGGGCATGCCGGCGCGGTAGATCTTGCCGTTGTCCCCGGCGAAGAACAGGTACATTTTCGACGAATCGCCGATGATCGTCTGGTCGATCGGGCCGGAGTCGGAGCCGGCGATGGTTCCGGAAAACAGCGGCTGTGGCGACGACCATCCGTTCGGATTGGTGGGATCGCTGGAAGTCCGGTAGGAGAAGGCCTTCGCACCCCACTGGTAGGTGAGTACCCAGATCTTCTTCGGGGCGAAGTAGAACAAGGTGGGTGCGACCGTGCCGTACGGCACGGCTTTCTGGCTGGCTGAGCCCATATTGGACCAGCTGGTGAATGGACTGAAGGCCATCGAGCTCCAGGCGCTACCGCCGTCGTGGGTCGTGGCGTAGACGAGATGCTTTCCGTTGTAAGGCACGGTCGTGAAGTCTTTGAGGGATACCCAACCTGACTTCGGGGTCGCCAGCGGACCCGTCGATGTCCACCGGTACCGCGACGGAAGTGCGCACGTGACTGCATTCGATTTGGCCGGAACGCCGCCGGAGGGTTGGTGCGTGGGGACGCTCGACGGCGACGCGC
The DNA here is from genome assembly GCF_013362815.1 of Hamadaea sp. Taxonomy (GTDB): domain Bacteria; phylum Actinomycetota; class Actinomycetes; order Mycobacteriales; family Micromonosporaceae; genus Hamadaea. Next base: position 17,437 of record NZ_JABFVK010000035.1, read on the forward strand.
TGGTGGCCGCCGAGGGTGACGACGGCGTGGGGCTCGCGGCGGCCACGTCTGGCGGCTGCGCACTTCGGGTTACGTCGGCCTGCTCCGCCGGCCCGGCAGCGCAACCGGCGGCGGCCCAGAACATGGCTGCTACGACGGCGATTGCAAATCCAGACCGCCGGCGAAGGCGCAGCTGCGACGGCGACATAGGGGCGTCTCCTAGGGTTCGATCAAGGGGGTTGCGTGGACGGATGGGGCTAGCGCCGATGCGACTCGAAGCTCGCCCGGCGTCTCGCCGCCGATCGGCGACGCCTCATCAGCGTCCCGGTGATAGCGCCGGCGGCCAGGAGTGCCGCGGTGCCGACAAGCCACACGGCGCCATGACCGCCGAGGGATGCCCGCTCGGGGGAGTGTGCGTCAGCCACGGCTGGAATCGACGACGTTGACGGCGAGAGCAGGTCCGTCGATGGCGACGGTGAGCCAGACGCCGCTCGAGCGGAGGCCGACCTTCGCGGCGTCGGTGTGGCCACGGGCGACGGCGAGGCGGTGGCCGGGCGGGGGCTCTGCGGTGCCGCTGAGCCGCCGACCGTGATGGTGGAGTTTCCGCTGCTGTGGTACCCCTCGGTGGCCAGGATCATGTAGTTGAAGCGGCCCAGTTTCAGTCCGTAGCGCGCCCAGGCGTCGAAGTGGTTGCCGGTCGTTATTGTGCCGCCGGTCTTCTTCGACCTGCGAACGCTCCAGTACTGCGGGAACGTAGCGGTGCCGACAATGGATGGGGCGTCGTATCGCATCGTCTGGTAGACGTCGTAGGTTCCGCCGTCGCTGGTGACAGTGCCTTTGAAGGTTCCCGTCGGCCGGTAGGTGCCCCAGTTGTCGACGATGTAGTACTCGACGAGGGGGTCGGTCGTCCATCCGTAAAGGGTGAGGTACGCGTTGCCGGAGGGATTGAAGCTGCCGGAGTAGCGCACGCTTTTGCGGCCCCCGGTGCTCCAGCCTTTACCGGCGACGAAGTTGCCGACATCGCTCCATGAAGTGCGGTAGTTGCCATCGGGGCCGAGTGTCATCGAGACGGAACCGGCGCGGTCGGACCAGAACGAGTAGTGGTATCCATCGTCGGTGCCGGCCTGGTAGCCGGTCTGACGGGAGGTGATGGTCGTGTCGGCGTAGGCGGCGCCAGGCAGAATGATCACTGCCGTGAGCACCGCCGCGAAGCAAGCGCTGCGGCGGAGTAGCCAGGCGCGGCTCTTCGGATGGACAGGTGAGTTGGTCATCACGTTCCACGTTGTCAGGGTTGCTGGAAGTTGCGAGTGGTCCATATCCGCTGGGACAGGTACTCCTTGACCCGTTTGACGTATTGCTCCGCAGCGTCGGTGTGCCACCGACCGGCGAACCACACGCCCAAACAGCCCCACGCGTCACCGGCCTTGTACTGCGAACCCCTGTCGACAGTGTTGAGCCAGGTCATCTTGCCCTCGTAGCAGGACCGCCAGACCGCGTACGCGTAGTCGGCGTTCATGGCCGTGGACTTTTCAACGCCCGGGAACGCCTGCATGTTGTACGGATACCGGACCTGCATAATGCCGTAGCTCTCAGGGCATTTGCCGGGGGCGCCGTCCTCCCCGAGCCCGTGCCCGGCTGGACAGCGCGACGCGTCGGTGCCGTAGTCGCCCTTGTTGTCCATGTGCCACCAGCTTTCGATGGCGGCCTGTGCCTTGACCATGTCTTCGTCGATGCCCCACTTGCAGGCAGCCCAGCGCAGGATCTGCTCGGTGGTACCGGTGAACTTGCCGTCGACGCGGGTTAGCGGCGCAGTCGCGCCCGGCACGGTGTGCCCGGTGGTCCGGTTGGCAGTGGCGTTGACCGCCTTGTTCTCGCGGATCGGTTTTGCGCGGACGGCGGTGGCGCACTGCGCGCCCGATGGCAGCTTTGCGCCGGGCGGCAGCAATCCGAACCGGGACACGCTGGGTTTAGGGCTGGCGTCCGACGGCGATGGTGACGTAGACATGCTCGCGGTGACAGCCGGTTGCATCGACTCCGTACCGGCAGCGGCTGTGGGCTCTTTAGGCGACGGCTCGTCGAACGCGCCCCAACCGTTGGCAGCGACGACACCGATGCCGAGCACCACGACGGCAGCCGCGGCCGCGATCGCCGGTTTCGCCGACAGCACTGATCCGGCCTTGGCAAACCAGCCACCTGAATTTCCGCTACCGGCGTGCGCGCGCCCGCCGACGCTTGCTCGCAGCTCCGGCAGGGCGAGCCCGACCGGCAGGGGGACCAGAGCCAGTCCGACAAGCAGGCGGTCGGCCGGCACAAGATCGCTCCAGCGGTAAGCACACCTGTCGCACTCGCGCGTGTGGCGGGCGAATCGCTTGCGCCACAAGGGCGAAGGCAGGCCGTTCCAGTCGCGGGCCAGCGAGGCGAGCTGGGCGCAGCGCGGTGAGGCCCGCAGCGCCCGCACGATCACGCGGGCCGCGTCCAACTGTTCCCTCATCCGCCGAACCCGGTCGGCCACTTGTTGCGACGTCAGCTCCAGCGCATCCGCCAGCTCCGAGCGGGTCAGCTCACCGGCGGCTTCAAGCCACCACAGCGACAGCAGATTACGGTCGCCCTCGTCCAGCCACCGGGTCGCCTCGGCTACCTCCAGCCGTTGCCCCTGCAAGCCGAGTTTGGCGATGGTCAGGTCCACGAAGTCGGCCGCGGGATCGGCGAGGTCTGGGTCCAGCTCGGTGGGCGACGCCAAGCGGTTACCGGTCCGCCATCGCCCGCGTACCTGCTGGATCGCGATCGCGACCAGCCACGGCCGGAACCGTTCCGGGTCGCGTAGGCCCGGCAGCCCACGAACGGCATGCAGCATGGTCTCCTGCACGACGTCGTCGACGTCGGCGTGCCCGTCCATCGAGCGGCCGACGATGTTGTACACCAGCGGCAGGCATGACGCCACGAGCCCGTCCAGCGCCGCCTGGTTTCCGCGCATCGCCGCGGTCACCGTCGCCGGATCGAATCTCACGTCTTGGTACACCTGGCTCGACCTTTCACCTGCCGTCGGCATATCGCCGGTCTCTGGTTTAGGAGATGTACGCGCAGCGGCGAGATGGCAGAAATCGTGGGAACTGGGGGAGGAAATTTTCCGGTCGGCTGGGAACGGCGGGATACCGGTGCATGCCGCCGCTGCCGACGGCAGCTCCTGCACGGGCGCCTATCGGCAGGTCAACGCATACTTGTCACGGCGTGAGCGGGTCGCAGCGGAAGCGGTCCAGAGGTTCCGTGAGCCGGGGGGCAGGTCGAGCGGTGCCGTAGTGGGCTTGCCTCGAATCTTCCTGTTACATCTTGACGAAGGTCACTTTTAGCGCTCACTGTTCACCTTGCGCGTTCAAACCCACGATCGGTGGGCTGCGCATCGGCGTCCCTCCCCACCATCCGTCCCCGAATTGCCACCGGGAAAATGTGAACGCTAACACGCCGCTTGCCTGCACCGATACCCGCGCGAAGGCTCGCCGGCTTACAGCGGGCCTCTCGGCTTCACGATCGCGAGAAAAGGTGGGTTCCGTCGCAAGACCGAGCCTGCCCGCCGCAACATCGCGCGACGCAGAACCCTGGCCGGCCCGCCATCCGTCCGGGCCGGAAACTCCGCACCGTCAATTTCCACGATTTCTGCCATGTCACTACCGCATACGCATCTCCTTAATCAGAGTCCGGCGAGCGTCAACCGCGCTCGCCCCTACTGACATAGGAGTACGTCGAGATGCGATCCATCGGGTGCCGCCCCCGGCGGCCAGCGTTCACGAGCGCCATCGCGGCAGCCATGCTCGCGGCCGTGACCGCTTGCGGCGGGCCGTCCGATACCGCTCCGGCCGCCAGCACGCAGGAGAGCCTCGCGGACGCGACGACGTCCCCGACCGAACTGGCTTCGCCCAACTCCTCGGTCTCAGCGTCCCCGTCGGCTCGCGCGAGCGCCACGTCCGGTGGCTCGACCAAGCGGTTCCTGGGCAGCAGCACGGTGCTCATCGGCGGCTCGATGTCCGACGAATCCGCCAGCGCGGCGCCGTTCGATCTGCGGTACGCCTACATACACAGCCAGCCCGCCCCGTCGTCGGCCTACTATTCGGCATCGCGTTGCCAGGCCGGGTGGTCGGGCTGGTGGGGTTGCTGGACCGGCCCCACCACCGCGCCTGGCACCCAGGTGACCGTCTACAAAAGCATGGCGGCCAACGCTACCTACCAGGGCCGCCCGCGCCCGCAGAAGTTCTTCTTCACCTGGTACTCATTGCGCGACCTTGGGGATGCGGCAGGCGAGGGCGACGGACCGGGCGAGGTCAAGGCCATCAACCGGCTTGACCTGCTCACGCGGTATCTGAACGACTACCGGTTCTTCCTGAAGAAGATCGGCAAGTCGCCCGACGCGATCGACCTCGAGCCCGACTTCTGGGGATTCGCACGATCGCTCGGCAACCTGCACAAAGTCCCGGCGCAGGTCTCGGGCGCGAATCCGACCGACTGTGGGTCACACGAAAACAGCGCCGCCGGACTCGCCCGCTGCCTGATCGCAATGACGCGCAAATACGCGCCGAACGCCGCGGTGGGCCTGCATCTGTCCTGCTTCGACTGGGAGTCGAACCCAGACAAATGCATCAAAGATTACGCGGATCTTGGCGCAGGCAACGGCGACTTCCTGGTCAGCGATGTGTCGGACCGCGATGCGGGCTGGTACGCACAGCCGGCCCACGGCGGCTACGACAAATTCTGGAACGATCAGAAGGCCGCTGCCGCGCTGCGGTTCTACAAGACGATGGCCGAAGCCGTCGGTAAGCCGGTGGTCTTGTGGCAGATTCCGGTCGGCAACATGGTGCAGAACAACACTCCCAACCACTACAAGGACGACAAGGTCGATTGGTTTTTCCGGCACATGGATCAGGTGGCCAGGGCGCATGTCGCTGCCCTGCTGTTCGGTGCCGGATGGACGGAACAGACGACGCCCGAGACCGATGGCGGAAACCTGATCCGCAAGACGATCGCCTACCGCAAATCGGGCGGTGTGCTGCTCAAGTAGGGGAGTCTACTATCGACGGTCGGTTGAAAGCGTTGCAGCTCAAGTGCCACGAGTGGGGGTTCTCCCCCTCGGACACCAACCTGTGATGTCTGCGGCGACCGCGGTCGCGCGATCACCATTCGCGGGTGGAGATCAGTTCCTCGATGTCGGCCTCGGCGAACCCGTACGCCGTAGCGACGAAGTGGAAGTCCATGCCGATCGTGTCGCGGGCAACGGTCTCGATCTCGCTGCCCGCCTGGTCGAAGACTTCCTCGAGCTCGTTGAACTCCTCCGTCGCCGCATGAGTGATCGCGTAGAGCGCGGCGAGGTCCGTGGGCTTCTCGGTTTCGATGCGGTCACACATCCGGACCAGGATCGCCTTGCCCAGGTCGACGAGATGATCCGGGTAGTAGCCGTCCTGGTACATATCAGCGAGAAACGAGTAGCCCGCCACTTCCTGATTGTGCGGCACGGTTCTTCTCCATACGTGCGGGGATTCCATCGTCGATGTCGCCGGACGACCCACATCAGCTTAGATCAACTGGGCAGGACAAGGGCCGCAGATACTCGCCGACCATGATCGCGTCGAGCCCGCGCTGTCCAGCGGCCTTTCGCCTGAGGGCATGACAACGCGCGGGACACTTGCAGCCGCGGAGGTCGATCCTTTGCTGCCGACGACGGCTGGCTACGCACGGATCCGGCTCGCTCTGGGCCTGGCCCTAGCCGGACCGGTGACCTGTGTTCGTCATCGGTTTCCCGCCCGGCCAGCCCAGCGAAACAGGCTGTAGTAATTGTGTGCAACGACGTCGCCTTGGTCGACCTCTTGCGTTACCTGTGATCGACGGCTCTTTGACAAATTTGTGACACCGCAGGCCTTTCGTTTGTCACATTCAACGATACATGTGCATGTTAACGTTCTCACCGGATGGACGATCCATCTAAATATTGAGATGCGGGAGGCATCATGATCAAACGGGCAGCGGCAACCATTATGGTTGCTCTCGGCGTAGCGGCCGGGACCCTCGCGATCGCACAACCGGCGTCGGCGGCCCCGGCGAACTACTACTGCAACTACGGCCCGAGCCAGGACAACTGCTACTTCTACTACAGCCACATGGCTGGAGCGCAGGGTGGCATCCTGCCGGCCGTGGCAGATCTGACGACCTACACGTTCAGTTCGTCTCAGACCGCCCCGGGAGCGGGCGCCGTCCTCGGCGCGAACTCGATGTCCGGGATCAACGGTGACAGCGTCAACTGCGTGCACATCTGGAGCGCCGTGAACTACACCGGCAACCAGCTGTTCCTGAACAAGTACGGCGTGGGCGTTTACACGTCGTATGACTTCGGCGTCGTCAGCAACGCCAACCGGTCCCAGTCCTGGGGCTGCTGACCCTCCGGTCAGACCGTAAACCGCGGGTGGTGTTCCAGCCCATTCGAGCTGGGCTGGAACACCACCCGCCACGATCTCACACATCGGAGTCATTTATGACCGCGCGATCCCTAGGCGTGGTGATGCTGTTCGCCGCCGCGCTGCTCTGCACCGCCTGCACAGATGCCGAATCCACCGCCCCGGCCCGACAGGCCCACAGCGACCTGGTCGTCGGCACGCAACCACCCATCGCGGCCGTGCCGCACCTGGACAGCATTGCGAACCTGACCCTTCCCATCGACGTCTACCGGTTCTCGGCGGCGCAGACCAAGATGATCGGCTCCGCGTCGGTGCTGCTGGTCAACGAGTGCGTACGCCGCTTCGGCTTCCCCCCGCTGCTGACCGACACCTACGGGCCCGGCGCGAGCAGCCTCACCCGCCGCTACGGCGTCACGGAATCTGAGATCGCCGAACAATACGGCTACCACGTTGCACCGCAGGAGAACATCAGTACTCCGAAGGACTCGACGGGCCAGCGGTTCACCAGGGCGGAGATGCTGGTGCTCAGCGGATCCGACTCAGGCATCGCCGCCGCACCCGGCGATCCGGCGCCGTCCGGCGCCGTGCACAGCGGCATGCCGATCCCGCCCGGCGGTTGTTACGCCGAGGCACGCAAGAAGATCAGCGCCGACGATCCAGCCGATACCAACCTGGCCAGCGAGATCGCCCGGGCCGGGTTCGATCAGGCGCAGGCCGACACGCGAGTGACGGCGGTGTTCGCCCAGTGGTCGGCGTGCATGCGTGAGCGCGGCTACACCGCGGCGGACCCGCTGGCTATCGCCGCGACGGCCGACCTGAGCCTGCCGACGCCGCGCTCGGCGGAGATCCAGACCGCGGTGGCCGACGTGGCCTGCAAACGCGAGCACAATGTGGTCGGGGTCTGGTTCACCGTCGAATCCGCCTATCAGAATGCCCTCATCCAGCGTCACCTGGAGAAGCTGACCGTGACCCGCCGGCAGCTGGACGCGGAGGTGCGCAACGCCGCCGCCGTGCTCGGATTGCCGGTGCCGAGGTGAGGGGAACACGGCTGGCGCGGCGACGCTGGTTCACCCTGGGCCTCGCCGTAGCGTGCGCGTTGTTGTCGCTCGGTGGCCTGGCGCTGTCCACATTGGTCAAATCGCCCGCGCAACTGGCTGCTGAGACCGGGCCGCCGACGGCCTCGCTGCTCACCAGTGTCGTCGAGCGGCGGGTTGTGGCCAGCACGATCGTCACCCGGGCCGCGGTCGTGTCGGCCCGGACCGTCGAGGCGACCCCGAGCGGACGCCAGGGCGAGGCCGCCGTGGTCACAGCGGTCCGCCGGGGGGTCGGCGCGGAGGTCAGGCCAGGTGATGTGCCGGTGGAGGTGTCCGGGCGCCCGCTGATCGTGCTCGCCGGGCCAGTGCCGGCCTACCGGGATCTGCGCCCCGATGACGAGGGCAAGGACGTGGCCATGCTGCAATCGGCGTTGCGCTCACTCGGGCTCTATTCCGGCCGGGACCGCGCGGGATATTTCGGCTCGGCCACCAAACAGGCGGTGGCCGCGCTCTACACGAAGATCGGCTATCGGGTGCCGACCACGGCCGGGGGCACCGACAAGGACAGTGACGCCCTGGCCGGTGGGCAGTCCATTGTCGAGGAGAAGCAGCGCGCGGTCGACGAGGTGCTACGCAAGATCGCCGCGCAGCCCTCGCCGGACCCGAGCCGCCCCCCGTCGGCGGAGGAACCACTGACTGAGCAGCTGCGTCGGGCCCGGGCCGAGCTCGATCGGGCGAAGTCGGCACTGGCGAAGCTGGTCGCGCGGACCGGGCCGATGCTGCCCGCCGGCGAGGCGCTCTTCCTCAGCGGGTTCCCGGCCCGGGTGGTGCAGTCACGGGCGAAGGTCGGTGAGACCGTGCAAGCACCGCTGATCACGCTCTCCACCGGGCAGCTCGCCTTCGAGGCGAAGCTCCGCCCGGACCAGGGCATCCTGATCAGAGTCGGGATGGCGGCCGAGGTCGTCGCCGAATCCCTCGGCGGTGCCGTCACCGCAACGATCAGCGAGATCGGGCCGGTCACCATCGACACCCCGGCCGCGGGCGGCGCCGCGGGACCGCCCTATCTGCCGGTGCGCATCACCCCGGCCCAAGCGTTGCCACTAACCTGGTCGGGGCAGAACGTGCGTCTGACGATCACCTCGGCGCAGACCCCGAACCCCGTTCTGGTCGTGCCCCTCTCGGCGGTGTCGGCGGCCTCGGACGGCAAGACCAGCGTCGCCAAGGTCGGCCCCAACCAGGCGCTGATCCGGGTACCCGTGACGGCCGGGGCCTCCGGCGATGGATACGTCGAGGTCACACCCGCCGTTGCGGACACGCTCGCGGCCGGCGACCGGGTGGTGGTCGGCCGATGATCAGCCTGCGCGGCATCGCCGTGACCTATCCCGGGCCGCCGCCGGTGCACGCGCTGCGCTCGGTCGACCTGGACCTGGACTCCGGCCAGCACGTCGCGATCGTGGGGCCGTCCGGCTCGGGGAAGTCCACACTGCTCAACGTGCTGGGCTTGCTGGACCGCCCCACGGCCGGCGTTTATCAGATCGACGGAACGGATGTGTCCCGGCTGCCGGAAAGCGATCGCACCGGAATCCGGGGCAGCCGGATCGGTTTCGTCTTCCAGGCATTCCACCTCATGCCCTACCGGACCGCCTGGGAAAACGTGGCCGTCGCCCAGCTTTACCGTGGCGTGCCCGCGCGAGCCCGCCGGGCGGCCGCCGCCGCGGCGCTGGACCTGGTCGGGCTCAGTCATCGGCGTGACGCGCTGCCGACAACCCTTTCAGGCGGGGAGCGTCAGCGGGTGGCGATCGCCCGAGCGCTGGTCAACCGGCCCGCGTTGATGCTCTGCGACGAGCCGACCGGCAATCTCGACAGCGCCAACGCCGCAGCCGTCCTGGACTTGCTCGACGGCCTGCGGTCCGAGGGCCTGACCATCGTGGTGATCACCCATGATGCCGTGGTCGCCGCCCGCGCGCAGCGTACCCTCGCCATTCACGACGGTGTGCTGTCCGAGGCGGTCAGCCATGGCTGACCCGGTGGTCCGATCCAGGTTGCGAGCCGTGGACCTGTTCGCAGAGGCGACCGCCGGGGTGGTGCAGCGGCCAGGCAGGTCCGCGCTCACGGTGCTCGGGACCGTCCTAGGGATCGGTGCGTTCGTTGCGATCCTGGGGCTGACCTCGACCGCGGGCGGCCAGATCGACCGCCGGTTCACAACGCTGTCAGCCACCGAGGTCACCGTCACCGACGTCGGTGTGCCCGCCAGTCCAGACGACACCGCGTCCTCGTTTCCGGCGAATGCCGCCGAACGCGTGCGCGCCCTCAACGGCGTCGTCAACGCAGGAGTGTGGTGGCCCGTACCGGTACGCCAGCCGAGGATCACCGCCGCGCCCCCGGCCGCCGCCGATTCACTGGCTCAGACCAGCGGTCTTTCTTTCCACGCCGCCGACCCGGGCGCGCTGGAGGCGATGCATCCCGTGGTGACCTCGGGCCGGCTGTTCGACGATTTCCACGCGTCCCGAGGCGAGCACGTCGCGGTGCTCGGCGCGGCCGCCGCCGCCCGGCTGGGGGTAACTCGGCTGGACGCGGCGCCCGCGGTATTCGTCGAGGGCCTCTCCTACACGGTTATCGGCGTATTCGACGACATCCAGCGTCACCCCGAACTGCTCCTGTCGGTGATCGTGCCGACGTCGACGGCTCTGACCGACTACGGCCCGCCACTCGATCCGCGTGCGTCGATGCTCATCGAGACCAGGGTCGGTGCCGCCGACCTGATCGCGAAACAGGCTCCCCTGGCGTTGCGGCCCGACGCCCCGGGCCGGTTCAAGATCAGCGCACCGGCTGATCCGCGGACCCTGCGCGGCGACATCGCCGGTGACCTCAACGTGCTGTTCCTCCTCCTGGCTGCGATCTCACTGGTGATCGGCGCGGTGGGGATCGCGAACACCACACTCGTCGCGGTGCTCGAACGCAGTGGTGAGATCGGGCTGCGCAGATCGCTCGGGGCACGGCGGCGGCACGTCGCCGCCCAGTTCCTCACCGAGTCGACGGCGCTCGGGACGCTCGGCGGTCTGATGGGGACGAGCATCGGGGTCGCAGTTGTTGTCTCGGTCGCGTTGTCGCACCAGTGGACCGCGGTGTTGAACCCCTGGACCGCGCTACCCGCGCCGCTGGTCGGCAGTGCCGTCGGGCTGCTGGCGGGGCTCTATCCGGCATTGCGCGCGTCCTGGATAGAGCCGGTGGAGGCCCTGCGCCGCTGATGGTGCGGCGGTCACGACGCGGCACAGCTCGTTGCCGAAGGTCATAGCGGTTCGCCAGAGCCATTCGCCCGCGGATTCACGGCGGGGGAGCCGAACGGGCGGTGCCGTGTCGCGGACTTGGCGGGCGAAGGTTTCGAAGCCAACGAGTCCGATTATCGGGATGGAACATCTTCGACTGAGCACGAACGGCACGCGATCGGCAGGGCGTTGATCCACGTGTTGGCCGCGCAGTGGCGGCGCCAGGAACTGTTCGGTTGACCTCGAACCGGCTACGAACGAGACGGCCGGCACCGGCGATAGCCACCCTCGGGTGGCCGCCGTGGTCGAAGCGTAAGGTCGGTGACTGTGACAGACTTGAACTCCACCGATCCCGCGTTCCCGACTGCCGACACCTTAGGGAGCGATGTCCTCTACACCGTCTATCTGACCTCCGTCGACGAGGTGCTTGAGCACGTCAGTGCGGCGGACACCCTGGGTCTCGGCTTCCGCCTCGAGTCGTACGTCCTGGCTGGCGAGGACTCCGAGTTGGGCGGCACCGAGTTCGAGTTCACCCTCCTGAACCATATGCCCGCCCGCCGTGAGGACAGCTGACAGATCTGAAGCGCCGCCCGCCCTTGGCGATGAGGAGTTCGTTCAGCGGGCAGGTCGGTCGCCGGAGTGACGATTCCCCTGGGGGCGCCGGCGAGGCGACCCGCAAGCCGGCACCGCAAGGCAACTTCGCGCAGTCTCCGCGGGCTTCGGCCATCAAGGCCGACAGCTACCACTGAATCTGACGCGGCCGGAACTCAACTAGGCACCTCAGTTGGGCGGGGCGGCGACGACCGTGAGGTGGATTCTCACCGCCACGGATCCCATGCCATGGGCGCAGCGGGAATCAAGGAACGCGGGTATCGTCCGCGTTCATGCGGATGGGGTTTTCGGTCGGGGTGCAAGAGCCTCATGAGGTCGTGTTCGAGTTCGACAAGGTCTGGGGCAGGCTCGTCATAACGGTCGACGGCGTGCCTGTGGTCAAGGATTTGCGGTTGGCCTCGCTCGACCTGACGAAGACCTACAGCTTCGAGGTCGGCGCGACGGAGTCGCATCGGGTAGTGATCGAGAAACGCCGCGAGCGGTTCTTCGCCGGCTTTCGGCCGCAGACCGTGCGCGCCTTTGTGGATGGTGAGCTCGTCGCGGAGGGCGTCGCCTGAGTTTCGTGGCCCGGCCTCATCGCGAGTTCCGTGAGCGTGGTGCGACCGTCGCCAGTCGGAAGCGGCGCGGTCGTGTCGGCGGCACACCACCAAACATCGACCGCGTCGCATACCGCAATGCAACTGCGTAACACGCACGTTCAACCGGTGCAAACACTGGCCGGGGCCGGCCACCCGCTTCAGCAAGCCGACGGCCGCCAGCACGATCATCGCTGATAAACGCGGGCGAATCGAGCATGATCACCGGGGCGCACGCAGGCGGTTGTTCAGGGCCCCGGATCAGTGGCGACCGGCGGAGGGATCATCGCCGGTCGCGCTCGCGTCGTACGACAGCAGCTCCCAGGAGTGACCATCCGGGTCCTCGATCGCCCGGTTGTACAGCCAGCCCAGGTCCTGCGCCGGACGGGGCTCGACCGCGCCGGCGGCCAGCGCCGCCTCGGCGAGCTCGTCCACGTCCTCGCGCGATCCGGCGGCCAGAGCGTTGATCACCTCGATCGGCCCCTGGGCGATCGGCCGTTTCGTGAAGTTCGCGAACTCTTCGTGGGTCATCAGCTGCACGGCGATCGCCTCGGTCAGCACCACCTGAGCCGATGTGTCGCCGCTGAACTGCGGATTGATCGTTCCGCCGAGCGCCGTGTAGACCTTCTTGCTCACCTCCAGGTCCGCGACCGGCAGGTTCACATAAATCTGCGTGTACGCCATTTCAGCGCCTTCCTTCAACGTCCTCGCGTACCGGTGTTGTCCGGCCGCATCTGAAACGTTAGGGGCGTATCTCGGCGTCGGTCTTGTACAGAAGCGACAGCACCTCGCCGGGTTGGGGGCGCTGCAGCTGAGTCGCCGTGCAGCCCAGGAAGCGGATCAACGAGTGAGCCAGGTGCGGCTGGTCGTGGTACCCGATTTGCTGGACGACGTCGGTGGCGGTCCCGCCATGGGCCAGGAGGATCGCCGCCTGGCGGGCCCGTTCGATCTGCCGGACTGTGCTTTGGGTCAACCCGGTCGCGGCCACCACCCGGCGCTGGACGGACCGCGGGGTGACCAGGGTCGTCGTGTCGCCGCGGAGCACGTCGGTGACCAGCGGGTCGCGTACCAGCATCCCGGCCCGGACCAGCCGGTCCACGAAGACGTCGGCGTTGTCGTAGGTCGGCAGCTGCCAGTCGTCGCCCTGCAGGACGAACGAGCGGTCGGTCACGTGCGGGCTCCGTACGGCGGTGTCGACCAGGTTCGTCACCGGCAACGGCCTCAGGTAGGCGCCATGCCGGAAGATGATTCCGAAGGTCTCGCCGTCGCCCGGGGGAACGTCCACCACCGCGGGCGTCGTCTCCGGACCTCGGACCGCCACGCTCGTGACGCCCTGGTGCCGCCAGATCACCAGCTCCCAGTTGGAGTTCGCCACCGACCGCATCCGGGCGGGCATCGTCGTCCCGCCGGCCCGATAGAGCCGTTCGACGTACGGAGAGTCGGACGGGCGCTGCTCGACCCCGAGATCCTGGTCCAGGTTCCGCCCGGTCGTCATGATCGCAAACGTAGCATGACCAGGGGCGAGATCACGTGCATCGATGCATTATGGGTAGTGGATACGCTCCGGTTCGAGGTGGCCGAGACGGCGCTGCGGCGGCGGTGGGCCGGCTTCAAGTCCTCCGAAGCCGGCCCACGATCAGGCGTCCGTCAGCCGGTCATGGCAGGCGCCATTGCTGATTGCTGCCGCCGTTGCAGGCCCACAGAACCAACTGGGTGCCGTTCGCCGTGTTGGAACCCGGGTCGTCCAGGCATTTGCCGGACGCCGGGTTGACCAGTCGTCCGCTGCTGGCCTGCCATTGCTGGTTCGCGCCACCGTTACAGGCCCACCACTCGATGAGCGTGCCGTTGTTGTAGTTGGCCCCGGTGATGTCCAGGCAACCACCACCGATGGTGATCGTGCCGTTGGCGTTGACAGTCCAGCTCTGGGCGGCGGCGTACCCGTTGCAGTCCCACATCTGGACCTTGTTGCCGTTCGTGGCGGCCGCGTTGTTGTTGTCCATGCACTTGCTGCTGTTCAGGCCGGAGACGATCGGCCCGGTGCGGCCACCTGCCGCAGGGCTGTAGGCGGCGGCCACGAGGTTGGCCTGGACCGAGTTCTCCGTCGCGTCGGACGGGTATCCGGAGGTCATGACGCCTTCGTAGAAGGTTCCGGCGGCACCGATGCTGTTGTCGCCGCCGATGCCGAGGATGATCGCGCCTTCCTTCTTCATCGGGTTGTAGCCCGACACGTTGGGGCGTGCGCCGTTGTAGAAGGTGGACAGTGAGCCGGACTGGGCGTTGCCGCCGCGGATCGACCAGTGGTTCGGCTCGCCCTTGACGATCGCGGTGGTGAACCGGTAGTTGATGGTCGGGTCGTTCGAGTTGTATCCCGCGTTCACGCCGGAGAACAGGCCGTTCTCCAGGTCGGCCATGATCCACGGCCCGTTTCCGGTGCCGTAGCCCCAGACCTTGATGTTGCCGAAGTAGATGGCCTCCATGGTGCCGTTGCCGTTGTCGCGGCTATTGGTCTCGGCGTTGCCGTAGTCGAAGCAGCATCCCCCGTTGTAGTGCGTGCCGTCGAAGATGGCGTACATGCCCTCGGGCTGGTCACCCTTGGCGACACCGTTGGTGGCGTTGTTCCGGTATCCGGTCCCGGGGGACACATAGACCCCGTACGCCTTGTGCCCACCGACCATGATCGGAGCGGCGGTCGCGTTCGCGAGGTTGTCGTAACCGCCGGCGGCCGGTCCGCTGAACCCACCAGGCGGGGCCTGCGTGAGATGGTTACCGCGGCCGCTCTGGTCGTAGATGATCGTGATCAAGCAGGTGGTTCCGGCGCAGAAAGAGTCCTGCTGCGAGGCGTCCACGTAATCCCCGGCCGCCAGCAGGCCGATGTTGCGGGTCGTGTTGTCCGACGAGCGGCGGACTTGGTACAGCGCACCGTTGTAGGAGCCGTACAACGCGCGAGTCGTGCTGTGAGCGGCGACGCAGGGCGTGCCACCAGCGGCGTAGATGTCGCAAGGCCCGGTGCCGGCGGCCTGCGAGACGCCGCCGCCGGTGACGGCGCCGACGAGCGCGGCGGCAGCGGCTACAGCCAGGACAGCGGTGCGAAGACGGTGGAGCCGTCGATGAGGTGCCATGGGGGTGTCCTCTTCTGGAGCGGTGCCTCGGACCCACGTGGTACTGCGCCGTCAGCGCATGGCGATGACGCGCGCGGGGGCGACAAGGTGGGTCCGTGGGCATGCGGATGTGAGAGCGCGGAGCTACAGATTCCGGGCGTGGCGGCAGGCGCTCTCCTTTCCGGACGAGGGGCCGGGCGTCGCCGTGCCGGTCGCGAGCCGGGGACGAGGGCTCGCTGGTGTGATCGCTAACATAGCCAACCTCCGATGCCGAAGGCAATAGCCAAATCTGGCCCATATTCGGTCTCAGAAAGTGTTATCTGACAGTCGCCGGGCGGCCCTTGGTTGCGTACCGTGCTCGGTCACGACGACCGGCTTGCCGTGGGCGAGTAGCGGCTGAAGTTTGCCCACGTTGTGACTCTCGGTCCGGGCCTCCCGGTAGTGGTCGATGCCCACGAGGTCGAACAGATCCCAGTCCACCGGCTCGAACGGCATTGCGGCGTACGCGCCGGACGTCGCGGGTGGCCCGAGCCAGGAACTCTCGCAGCGGCGCGACGTGGTGTCCGGCACGGATTTCGCCGCGCGCGTTCGCCAGCCGCCGCTGGAAGGTGCGGGCCGAGATGATTCCGCGCATGAACAGCGTCGACTCGGTGGCCACGCTGAACACCAAGCGGTCAGGCCGGATACGGCGCAGCCGCTCGGCCACCTCGGCCGCCCCGCCGATGTGCGCCAGGGTGGGCTCGGGGCTCTGGTCCCACAGCTCGGGAGAGAACCAGACCTCCAGGTCCAATGTCAGGGCGATCTCTGCAGCCACCCGGAGACGGTCGATGTCGCGGCCGCAGATCTTGACGGTGTTGCAGTGCCGGTCGTCGCGAATGACCTGCAACTCGCGTCGGACGACCGCGGGATCGAATACGGGGCGCCAGTCGGCCCAGAGGACCCGGCCGGCCGACGTCGTAGAGAACGCCCCGACGTTTCATCGCTTCGGCTTGTCCGCGCCGGCCTCGACCATCTTCTGGATCGCCTGACGAGTCACGCCCAGTTCTCGCGCGATGTCGGACTGGGACAGGCCGTCGCCCAGTAGCGCCTCGATCAGCCGTCGTCGTTCCCGAGCCAGCTCACGCACGACACGGGCATGCTCGAGGGCCGCGGCGCGTACCCGTTTCAGCTGATCGATGAGATCCGCTTGAGTCTGAGGCTCATTGGTCTTGCGCACCACGACATTATGACAACCCGGGGTTGTCGTTGTCAACCTGGGGTTGTCAAGACTGACGGGCCTGAGCTGGCGCATTGACCGTAGGGGCATCCACCGGGGCATCGTCTCCTGCGGCTCGACGGTTAGGGGTTGGCCGCCGATTTGGTTTCGCAGCGGCCCGGTACACCACAATGTCGGCAGGCCGCCGTCCCTCGCGGTCGGATCATCGGAGAGGACCACACGAAACTCATGGCGGCTCTAGGCAGCAGGGCACCCGATCCACACGCCGGCCCGCTGCGATGGCATACCCGGCCGACCGTGGCGGCGACCCTGCTGGCGGGCGGATTGAGCCTGGTCTGGGCGCTGTGGCTGGCCCGCGACGCGGGAGACCTCGCGGCGCAGTACGCGTGGACAGCTTTCGTCCGCGATCATCCCGGCTCGGCCTACAACTTGTCCTGGTACGGAGGAATACACCCAGCGTCATACAGCGTGATCTCGCCGTATCTGATGGCCCTGATCGGGGTACGCACCACCGGCGTCGTCGCCACCGTCGCGAGTGCCGCCCTCGCGGCCCGGCTGCTTTCCCGGTCGGGCGTACGCCGGCCTCTGCCGTCCGTCCTGTGGCTGACCGTCGCCGTCTGGCTCAATCTCGCCGCCGGACGCGTCACCTACCTGCTCGGCCTGGCCGTCGCCCTGCTGGCGGTGGTCGTCCTGCTGGACCGTCGGTCGCGTCCGGTGCTCGCCGCAGTACTGGGCGCTGTGGCCACCTTGTGCAGCCCGGTCGCCGGACTCTTCATCGAGGTGCTGGCCGCAGCGCTGTTCGTGACCGGCAGACGCCGCCCGGCGTACCTGCTCGCGGCTGGCCCGCCGGTGGTGATCGGCGCGACCGCTCTGCTGTTCCCGTTCTCTGGCGTGCAACCGTTTCATTGGTACGCGGCGCTGCCAACGCTCGCCGCCGCTGTCGCGGTCGCACTGCTGGTTCCGCGTGACTGGTCGACGGTACGGGCCGGAGCCTGGGTCTACGCGGCCGGCGTCGGCTTGTGCTGGGCGCTGCCGACGCCGATCGGGAGTAACGTCGAGCGGCTGTTACTGCTGGCCGGCGCGGCCGTCCTGATGTGCGCAGAAGCCGCCCGCAACCGCGTCGGCCGGCCCCGCTGGGCGAGCTATACAGCGATCGTGGCGATGGCCCTCTGGACCGTCGTGCATCCGGTCGTGAACATCGTCACCACCGCGCCTGTGACTGCGGGCGTGGCAGACGCACGTCCGCTGATCGCCGAACTTCATCGCCTGGCCACCCGTCAGGTCCGGGTGGAGGTGGTGCCGCTGCGCTCGCATTGGGAGGCGAGTGGCCTCGCACCGCATGTCAACCTGGCCCGCGGCTGGAATCGGCAGGCGGACGTGGCCCGGAACCCGTTGTTTTACCAGGATGAGTTGTCGGCCGAGGACTACCGTGCCTGGCTGCGTGAATGGAGCGTCGGATACGTCGTGCTCTCGACCGACGAGCCAGACGACGCCGGGATCGCCGAAGCGAAGATCATCAGCTCTGGGCCGCCGTGGCTGAGCCTGGCGTGGGCGGATGAAAACTGGCGGGTGTACCGGGTCGACGGCGTCGAGCCCCTCGCCACTCCGCCCGCCACGGTCACCTCCGACGGACCCTCGGAGATCACCCTCGACATGCCCAGCCCTGGCGCGGTGATCGTACGGATCGCCTGGTCACCGTGGCTCGCCATACGCGGCGTCGACGGCGATCCGGCCTCGCACGCCTGCCTGGCCCAGCACGGCAGGTGGACCGAACTGTCGACGCCGACCGCCGGCACGTTCACCATCGAAGCCCGCTACACCCTCAGCTGGGGCACCGCCTGTCCGAGCATGCCGTGAGGTGAACCGGCAGGAAGGCATCGGTCCTACCGCCCCAGCCAGCCGCCGTCGACGGGGATGACCGATCCGTGGATGTAGTCCGAAGCGGATGAGGCGAGGAAGACGACTGCTCCGGCGAGATCGTCGGCGCGGCCCCAGCGTCCAGCCGGAATGCGGTCGAGGATGGCGGCGTTGCGGGCCTGGTCGTCGCGCAGCGCCTGGGTGTTGTCGGTGGCGATGTATCCGGGCGCGATGGCGTTGACGTTCACCCCACGGCCGGCCCATTCGTTGGCCAGGGCTCGCGTCAAACCGACGAGGCCGGATTTCGCGGCGGTGTAGCCGGGCACGTTGATGCCGCCTTGAAAGCTGAGCAGCGACGCCGTGAAGATGATCTTTCCGTGGCCGCGATCGACCATGCGTCGGCCCACTTCACGGCTGAGAATGAACTGCGCCGAGAGGTTCACCGCGATCACCTCGTCCCAGTACTCGTCGGAGTGGGCGGCGGCCGGCGCTCGCTTGATGGTGCCCGCGTTGTTGACGAGGATGTCGACGGGCCGGCCATCGTACTCGAGCCGGTCGGCGAGGGCGGCGACCTCGTCGCGGTCGGTGAAGTCGGCCTGGTAGCCGGTGAAGCTGCGGCCGTGACCGCGTACGCGCTTCTCCACCTCGCTGCCGGTGGGTTCGAGATGGGCGCTGACCGCAACGATGTCAGCGCCGGCAGCGGCGAGGGCATCCGCCATGGCCAGGCCGATGCCTCGCCGCGCGCCGGTGATCACGGCACGCCGTCCGGTGAGGTCGAAGGGGTTCACGCGGTGGCCTCCTGGCAATCGATCAGGACCTTCATCACGTTGCCGCCTCTGCGTAACGCGTCGAACGCGGCTGCAGCATTGTCGAGCGGTTCGATACGGGAGATGAGCGCGTCGGCCGGCACGATGCCGCGGGTCAAGAGGTCGATCGCCGTGTCGTAGTCGCGGCGCTCGTAGACACGGGCGCCGATCATGGTCAGCTCCCGCCAGAAGAACCGGAACAGGTCGACCTCGCGTCGCTGATTGTGCAGGCCGACGACGACGAGCCGACCGCGTACGGCCAGCAGTTGGACGGCAGTATCGACGCCGGAAGCGGAGCCGGACACCTCGAAAGCGACCGCGACACCGGCATGGGAGGTCCACGCGTCGACTTCGGCGGCGACGTCCTGCTTCGCCGGGTCGAGCGTGCGCAGGCCGAGGCCTTCGGCGACCGCACGCCGGTGCGCATCCAATTCGAGAATGGTGACCTGCGCCCCGGCGGACCGTGCGACCAAGCCGATCAA
Source organism: Hamadaea sp. (assembly GCF_013362815.1). Lineage (GTDB taxonomy): Bacteria > Actinomycetota > Actinomycetes > Mycobacteriales > Micromonosporaceae > Hamadaea. The sequence continues at coordinate 36,796 of NZ_JABFVK010000035.1, forward strand.
CACGCCGACCGGCCCGCCGCCGATCACGACGGCCGACTCTCCGGACTGCAATCCGGCGCGGCGTACATCGTGCACGGCGACCGCCGTGGGTTCGACCAGGGCGGCGTACGAAAGCGGTAGTTCGGGCGGCAGGGCGACGACCACTTTGGCCGCGACATTCCAGCGTTGCTGCATCGCGCCGGCGGTGTCGATACCGATGAAGTTGAGCCGGTGGCAGATGTGGCTATGGCCCGCGTGGCAGGCGGGGCAGGTGCCACACCAGTCCAGTGGCATGACGGTGACCGGTTGGCCGACGGTCAGATCCTCGACGCCGGGGCCGAGAGCAGCGATGCGGCCGGACATTTCGTGGCCGATCGGCTGGGGTGTGTGGACGCGATGATCCATTGCGCCGTGCAGGATGTGCAGGTCGGTGCCGCAGATGCCGGTGTACGCGACCGCGATCTGAACCTGCCCGGGACCCGGTGCGATCGGTGGCCGATCCTCGACCACGATCGTCGAGTTGCCGGCGTAAAGCGCTGAACGCATGTGACCTCGCCTCCGTCGGTCAGGTCGACTGGGCGTCACGCAGGTGCGTACGCAGCCAGTTCTCCGTCGTCGTGATGTGCATTAGTGCGGCTGCTTGAGCCAGGATCGCGTCGCCGGTGACCAGCGCTGTGTAGATGGCCTGGTGTTCGCGGAGGGTCTGCCCGGCGGCGTCGGCGTCCACAAGGCCCCGCCATACCCGGGCGCGCAGTGTCCGGCTGGAGATGCCGTCGAGCACCGTCAACAGCGTCTCGTTGCCGGTGGCGGCGATGACGGTGCGATGAAAGGCGGCGTCGTGCTGGTTGAGCAGTTCGACGTCGTCGGCTGCGGCCCGCATGGCGTCGAGGTGGCCCCTGACCTCGGCGAGCTGCTGCGGGGAGATGCGGGTGGCGGCGAGCGCAGTGGCCACCGGTTCGAACAGCCGGCGTACCTCGGTGAGTTCCAGCAAGTTTTCGCCCTGGAGGAGCTCCACTGCGTCGCCGATGCCTTCCAGTAGCAGTCTCGGCTGCAGGCTCGTGACGAAGGTGCCGTTGCCGCGCCGGACCTCCAGGACTCGGGCGGCGACCAGTGCGCTTACGGCCTCGCGCATGATGTTGCGCCCCACCCCGAGGTCGGCGGCGAGTTGCTGCTCAGGCGGCAGCTTGGAGCCGGGGGGCAGCTCACCGGACTGGATGAGCTCCCTGAGGCGGATCAGGGCCTTGTCGGTCAACGACATGTCTCGGCCTCTCGCGTTCAGCCCCGGCGGCGAAATCGGCGGGTGCGGGACGTCTTGTGAGCCGGGAGCGTAGCAGAGTAATCCCATGTCTCGAAACCGTCCGCAACGGACTGGCGACTCCATCAATCCGGCGTCTCTTCGATTTTCGCAGGTAGACATGCATGTAGCGAATTCCTCTCTAGACGGGGCTCGCTGCGACGGCTATAAAGACATCCCATGCCAAGTGTCGCGATGACAGGGCATCGATGGAGAGCGACATGGTCCAGCTACGGCGCGACGGTCGGCAGGCCAGCGTGCGGAAGAGGTAGGCAGTCATGGCTGAGGTGATCAGCACCGTCGAGGCGATGGACATCCGCTTCCCGACCTCGCGCGAGCTCGACGGGTCGGATGCGATGAATCCCGAGCCCGACTACTCGGCGGCTTACGTCGTGATCCGTACCAGCGGGGGCGGCGAGGGCTACGGCCTGGCCTTCACCGTGGGGCGTGGCAACGAGGTTCAAGTAGCGGCGGTGCGAGCCCTGGCGCCGCTCGTGGTCGGCCTGCCACTGGAGGATGTCCTGGCCGACCTCGGTGGGTTCTCCCGCCGGCTGACCGGTGACAGCCAGCTGAGGTGGCTCGGCCCACACAAGGGTGCAATCCACATGGCCGCAGCCGCGATCGTGAACGCAGTCTGGGACCTGTACGCCCGCAGGGAGGGCAAGCCCGTCTGGCGCCTGTTGGCGGAGATGTCCCCCGAACAGCTCGTTGACCTCGTCGACTTTCGCTATCTGCAGGACGCCCTGACTCGTGAGGAAGCGTTGGAGATCCTGCGGCGTGCAGAGCCGGGACGCGCGCAGCGGCAACGGCAACTGCTCGAACGAGGATTCCCGGCCTACACCACCACACCGGGCTGGTTGGGTTACACCGATGAGAAGCTGACCCGGCTGAGCAAGCAGGCGGTGGCCGACGGATTCAATCTGATCAAGCTGAAGGTGGGCGCCGACCGTGAAGCGGACGTCCGGCGGCTGCGGTTGGCCCGCGACGCGGTCGGCCCGGAGATCCGGATCGCCGTCGACGCGAACCAAGCCTGGGGGGTCGATCAGGCGATCTCTTGGCTGGAGCAGCTGGCACCTTACGACCCGTACTGGATCGAGGAACCGACCTCACCGGACGACGTGCTGGGCCATGCCGCGATCCGGCGTGCTGTCGCGCCCATCAAGGTCGCGACCGGTGAGCACTGTCAGAACCAGGTGATGTTCAAACAGCTGCTACAGGCGGGTGCCATCGACATCCTGCAGATGGACGCGAGTCGAGTCGCCGGGGTGACCGAAAACGTCGCGATCCTCTTGCTGGCCGCCAAATTCGGCGTGCCAGTGTGCCCGCACGCGGGCGGGGTCGGCCTGTGCGAAATGGTGCAGCACCTTGCGATGTTCGACTACGTCGCGGTCAGCGGAAGCATCGACGGCCGAGTCATCGAATACGTCGACCACCTGCATCAGCATTTCGTGGATCCAGTCGTGATCCGCGGCGGCTATTACGTCGCGCCGACCAGGCCCGGGCTCGGCGCGCGGATGCACGCGCGGTCGATCGCCGCGTACCGCTACCCGGACGGTCCGCAATGGACGTCCGCCATCTAGCCGACCTGCCCGGGTCAGCACCACAACGCACCTCCTGTAACGCGCAGTCCGAACCCGTTTCCCAACAGGAGTAGCTATGAATCGCACGAGAATTGCGGTCGCCGCGGTGACCGTCCTATCTGCCGTGCTCATGAGCGCGTGCACCGGCACCGATGCGCCCAGCGGCAGCACCGGAGGCGCACCCGTGGTCGGCGTCGACTACCCCCGGTCCGACACCGACTTCTGGAACTCGTACATCAAGTACACCCCGCAATACGCCACGCAACTCGGGCTGGACCTGAAGACCACCAACTCGCAGAACGACGTGGCGAAACTGACCTCCAACGTGCAGACCTTCATCAGCCAGGGAGTCAAGGGCATCGCGATGGCGCCGCAGGACACCGCCGCCATCGCCCCGGCGCTGCAAACCCTGGCCACGAAGAAGATCCCGGTGGTGACCATCGACACGCGCCCGGACCAGGGCGATGTGTTCATGGTGGTACGCGCGGACAACCGCGCCTACGGCGAGAAGGCGTGCCAGTTCCTGGGCGCGAAGCTCAAGGGCACCGGGAAGGTCGTCATGCTGCAGGGCGACCTCGCCTCGATCAACGGACGCGATCGCACCGAGGCGTTCAACGAATGCATGAAGAAGAACTACCCGGGCATCACGGTCTTCGGGGAAGCCACCAACTGGGACGGCGCGATCGCCTCCCAGAAGCTGCAGATCCGGCTCACCGAGCACCCCGACATCAAGGGCGTTTACATGCAGTCGAGCTTCGCCCTGGCCGGCACGCTGCAGCTGCTGAAGCAGCGTGGCCTGCTGACCGCGCCGGACGACCCCAAGCACGTGTTCGTCGTCTCCAACGACGGCATTCCGAAGGAACTGCAGGACATCGCGGCCGGCAACATCGACGCCACCGTCTCCCAGCCGGCTGACCTGTACGCCAAGTACGCGCTGTACTACCTCAAGGCAGCCATCGAGGGCAAGACATTCCAGCCGGGGCCGACCGATCACGACAGCACCATCATCCAGGTGCGTGCCGGAGTGCTCGAAGACCAGCTGTCAGCGCCACTGGTGACCCGCGACGGCGCTGTCTACGGCGGGGTGCAGAGCGTGAAGCCCGATGACAAGTCCCTATGGGGCAACAACATCAGCTGACGAGCCCCGAAGGACGGTAGGAACATGAGCGGCGACGGAGAGCGCTCCGCGACCGCAGCCACCGGCGATGGGCAGATCCACGTGGGCCTGCCTGTCGCCGAGGCGGCGCATATTTCCAAGCGGTACGGTTCCACGCTGGCGCTCGACGACGCCGGCATCACCGTACGCGCCGGTGAGACCCATGCGCTGGTCGGACGCAACGGCGCGGGCAAGTCCACACTGGTGTCGATCCTGACGGGGTTGCAGGCTCCGGACACCGGAGAGATCCGGTTCTCCGGCGTACCGGCGCCGCGGCTGTCGGACCGCGACGCATGGCGGCGTCACGTTGCTTGCGTGTACCAGAAGTCCACCATCATCCCGGAGCTCAGCGTGGGCGAGAACCTGCTGCTCAACCGGTACGAGCGGAGCCGCAGCGGGCTGATCAACTGGCGGGCTCTGCGGCACCGCGCGCAGGAGCTTTTGACCACCTGGTCGGTGGAGGTCGAGGCCCAGACCCGAGCGGCCGAGCTGAGCGTCGAGCAACGTCAGTTCGTCGAGATCGCCCGAGCGCTGTCGTTCGGCGCCCGGTTCATCATCCTGGACGAGCCGACCGCACAGCTGGACGCCGCAGCGATCGCCCGGCTGTTCGCCCGCATGCGCGATCTGCAGCGGCAGGGCGTCACCTTTCTGTTCATCAGCCACCATCTGCAGGAGATCTACGAGATCTGCGACATGGTGACCGTGTTCCGCGACGCGCGGCACATCGTCACCGCACCGGTCGGGGACCTGCCTCGGGGCGAGCTGATCGCCGCGATGACCGGAGAGGCAGGCGGCCTGGAGGCACCACGGTCGCGTACGGCCCTCGGCGGGACGGCGCAGGTTGTCCTCGACGTGGCCGCTCTGTCGACGGCAGGCACCTTCGACGACGTGACGTTCCAGGTACGCGCCGGTGAGATCGTAGGGTTGGCCGGATCAGGCGGCAGCGGCAAGACCGAGGTCGCCGAGACCGTCATCGGACTGCGAACCGCCGACTCCGGCACCATCGCAGTCGCCGGACACCGCCCTCGGCCCGGTGATGTCGGCGCGGCGCTGGCCGCCGGTGTAGGGTTCGTCCCCCAGGATCGCCATCATCAAGGACTCGTCTCAGGGATGTCGGTTGCCGACAACGCCACGTTGACCATCCCGCAGCGGATCGGATCGGCAGGCTTCCTCAGCACCCGTCGCCGCGACGCCGTCGCCGCGACCCTGATCGAGGATCTCGCGATCAAGGCGCCAGGGCCGGATCTGCCGGTGTCCGGGCTCTCGGGCGGCAACCAGCAGAAGGTCGTCATGGCGCGCGCCTTGGCCAACGATCCGAGTCTGCTTGTGCTCATCACCCCTACCGCCGGTGTCGACGTGCGGTCCAAGGAGTTCCTGCTCGGCAAGGTCGAACAGGTCGCCGACTCCGGGACCGGTGTCGTCATCGCCTCCGATGAACTCGACGACCTGCGGCTGTGCGACCGGGTCCTGGTGATGTTCCAGGGCCGCATCGTTGCCGACATGCCGAGCGGCTGGCGCGACCACGACGTCGTGGCGGCCATGGAAGGACTGACCATCGATGCCTGAGATCATGACCACGTCGGATGCTCCGGCCAAGGGTCCAAGCGCCGTGGCCGGGCCTCGCAGGATCGCCGGGAAAGTCGCCCTCGCCCGGCTGCGAGACCTCGCGCTAGTGCCCGCGGTCATCATCATCGCGATCGTCGGGCAGGTCATCAATCCGGTGTTCCTGAAGCCCGACAACCTGATCAACATCGGGCAGACGATGTCGGAGATGGCTCTGCTCGTCCTCGCACAGACCATAGTCCTGGTCGCCGGGAAGATGGACCTGTCGCTGGAATCGACTTTCGGACTGGCCCCGGGCGTCGCGGCGTGGCTGACTGTCGCCGTCGGGGCCGGCCACGGTCTCGGTCTGATCCCCGGCGGCTGGGCCGTTCCGATCACCCTGGCGGTCGGGGCGCTCATCGGTATCGCGAACGCCGCCCTGATCGTGCGTTTCGGGCTGCACGGATTCATCGTGACTCTCGGCATGCTCATCGTCCTGCGTGGGCTGCTGACGGGAATCTCCGGCGGCCAGACCTTCTTCAACCTGCCCGAGTCGATGATGTACCTGGGTACCGCCGTGTGGTTCGGCATACCGGCGTCGATCTGGATCTGCCTGGCGCTGTTCGCCGCCGGTATCGTCCTGCTGGGCTACACCAGCTTCGGGCGGTCGCTGTACGCCATCGGCGGCAACGTCGACGCGGCGAAGGCGGCCGGCATCCGCACTGACCGCGTCCTGTGGACGGCCCTGGTCGGCGCCAGCGTCCTGGCTGCCCTCGGCGGGCTGATGCTGTCCGGGCGGCTGGCTTCCGTCGCGGCCTCGCAGGGCAACGGGGCCATCTTCACGGTGTTCGCTGCAGCGGTCATCGGCGGTGTCAGCCTCAACGGAGGCAAGGGGACCATGTTCGGCGCTTTCACCGGAATCCTGCTGCTCTTCATGATCCAGAATGTGCTGACCCTCGCCGGTGTGCCGGCCCAGTGGATCGGCGCGCTCAACGGCGCCATCATCCTCATCGCACTGGTCGTCTCCCGGATCACCGGAGGCAAGGCCCAGGAGTAACGCGCCGTCACCGCCGATTCACCAGCAGAGTCCTCATCCGAAGGGAGCCCTACATGCGAGACTCAAGGAAACGGGTGGCCAGCGTGATCCGCTTGCGGCCGGAGAAGGCCGAGGAATATCGAACGCTGCATGCGGCGGTTTGGCCCGCCGTTCAGGAACGGATCCGGGCCAGCAACATCACCAACTATTCGATCTTTCTGCGCGACGGCCTGCTTTTCGCGTACTTCGAGTACGTCGGTGACGACTACGAGGCGGACATGGCGGCGATCCGCGCCGACGAGATCACCCAGCAGTGGTGGAAACTGACCGACCCTTGCCAGGAGCCGCTGCCGACGGCCGATCCGGGCGAGTGGTGGGTCGAGGCCGAGGAGGTCTTCCGCTTGGATGAACACCAGCACATCGGCGAGGACGGACGATGAGCTCGCCGGGCGCGGACGGACCGTTCGAACCGACACTCGCGTCCCTTGCCGACTACCAGGTCCCGGACTGGTTCCGTGACGCCAAGCTGGGCATCTGGGCGCACTGGGGTCCGCAGTCGGTGCCGCGTTACGGCGACTGGTACGCGCGCAACATGTACCGCGAAGGCTCCGATCAATACCGCTACCACGTACGCACCTACGGGCATCCTTCCGAGTTCGGATACAAGGACGTCGCAGCGCTGTGGTCGGCCGAGCGGTTCGATCCCGAGTCGCTGATGGATCGATACGTGTCGGCTGGTGCCAAGTACTTCGTCGCCATGGCGACGCACCACGACAACTTCCTCAACTACGATTCGGCGCTGCACCACTGGAACTCGGTCAAGGTGGGGCCTCGGCGAGACGTCGTTGCCGCCTGGCGGGCTGCCGCCGCGAGGCACGGGCTGCCGTTCGGGCTCAGCGAACACCTGGGTGCCTCGTTCACCTGGTGGGCCGGCAACAAGGGCGCCGACGAAGCCGGCCCGTATCGCGGCGTGCCGTACGACGGCACCGACCCGGCATACGAGGATCTGTATCTGCCGAACCACGAGCACTACGAGCAGACGCGGGGCGACTTCTTCCAGCCGTGGTACACGCCGAATCCGTGGTGGCATCGGCGGTGGCTGGCGCTCGTCACCGAGATGATCGACCGCTACCAGCCGGACCTGTTGTACTCCGACGGCCCTCTGCCGTTCGACACCGACGGCCACGCAGCTGGAGCGGCAGCGGTCGCGCGGCTGTACAACACCAGCGCCGTCCGGCACGGGGTCAACCGGGCCGTTTACACCCAGAAGGACCGTGATCCGAAGCTCGCTGCGATCGGCGTACTCGACATCGAGCGCAGCCAGGAGCCAGACATCCGGCCCGAGCCGTGGCAGACCGACACCTGCGTGGGCGGCTGGTTCTACGACGTGCGCTCGATCTACAAGACACCCGGCCACGTGCTGGAGATCCTGGTCGACATCGTCGCCAAGAACGGCAATCTGCTGCTCAACATCCCGCAGCGTCCGGACGGAACGCTGGACGACGAATGCGACCACCTGCTCGCGGAGATGGCCCGCTGGATGACCGTCTGCGGAGAGGGCATCTTCGGCACCCGCCCCTTCCGGGTCTACGGCGAGGGGCCGAGCCAGGTGCTCATCGACCACTTCCGCGAAGAACAGGTGCCTTGGACCGCGCGCGACTTCCGGTTCACCCGGCGGGGCGACATCTTGTACGCATTCCAGATGCGCTGGCCCGCCGACCGCCGGGCAGTCATCAGCACGCTGACGCCTGCCGATTCCGTGCGCTCGGTACGCCTTCTCGGGGCCGGCACTGTTTCGTGGCAGCAGACGGACGCGGCCCTGCTGGTCGAGCTACCCCCGACCGGCCCGGCGGGCGACGTCAACTGCCTGGCGATCGAACTGGCCGGTCATTGAGCGCTTCCACGCGCGTCAGTCCGGCAGCCAGCCGAGTTCGTGCGCCAGGGTCTTGGCGACCGCACGGATGCGGCCGTGTAATGCCGACTGCTCACGTGGGAGAATCAGGTGGAACGCCAGGGTGGGCACGCCCCGCAGCGGTCGCCAGGTGAGACCGGCCGGTTGGGTCGTGGCCGCGGCTTCTCCGGCCGGGGCGAGGGTGACCCCGTCGCGCAGGTCACGCTGAGACATGTCGAACGAGACTGCAGACGTGTGGATTCGGGCGGGTGGTCGGACGTCCCGGAACAGTGCGGACAGCTGATCGTGGACCACAGGATTGGCCGCTCGGTCTGGGAGCCGCAGCGGATACGCCGCCGCATCGGCGATCTCGATCTCCGGGCGTTCGGCCAGCGGATGGTGCTGCGCCAGCTGGACTCCGATGCGCGTACGCCGCAGCAGAAACCGGCGTACGCCACGGCCCGGTTGTTCACCGCGGGTGATCCCGGCATCGATGCGGGCGTCGGCGACTGCGGCGGAGATCTCCGGTGTCGCCATCGGGACTGCGCTTACCTCGAGTCCGCTGTTCTCCCGAATCAGTCTGTCGACCAGGGCCGGTGCCGTCCCGGCCCCGGCGCTGAGGCTGTATCCGATGCGCAGCGTGCCCAGTTCACCGGCTGCCGTGCTCCGGGCGGTGTCCCAGGCCCGGTCCAGCGCGGCTAGTGCGGGCGGCGCGGACTCCGCCAAAGCCGCACCGGCTGCCGTCAAGACGACGCTGCGCGTGTTGCGGACGAGCAAGGCCGTACCGAGTTCCGCCTCCAATCGGCGTACCCGGGCGCTGAGCGCCGGCTGTGCGATCCCGATCCGTGCGGCCGCGCGGGTGAAGTTCAGCTCCTGTGCCAGCACCAGGAAGTACCGCAGGCTCACCGTATCCGGTGCCACGTTTCCTCCCCGTCGATTGATCACGATCCGTTCTGAGTCTATGCCGAACTGATCTTTCCCTCGACCGCGCTTCAAGCTCTAACCTGCGCATACGAGCGTCACATCGAAGTCGGAGCTGTCCGGCCGAACACAGGAGGCTTCCATGGCCAAGGGCTACTGGGTCAGCGTCTACCCCGCTATTTCCGACCCTGGCAGGCTGACGGCGTACAACGAGTTGGCCCGTCAGGCCGTCCAGGCTGGGGGCGGGCGCACCCTGTCCCGTGGCGGTCGAGTCGTCGCCCACGAGGCGGGAATCACGCAACGAGTCGTTCTGGTCGAGTTCGACAGCTTTGAACGGGCCGTCGCGGCATACGAGAGCGAGGCATACCAGAAGGCGCTGGTGGCGCTCCCCGAGTCCGTCGAGCGCGACTTCCGCATCATCGAAGGCATCGACTGAGCGGCGTGTCCGTCGCTACGTCGGCATAGGTGCGAGTGTGCTGAGTTTGAGCAGGCCGTCGCGTAGCCAGAGGGCGGACTTCCAGCGCGTGAGGTTCTGCGCCCGCATGGCGGTGGTAGCGATGCGCTGACTCGGTCGCCGGCGCGCGTGGTCGTACGCGGCCAGGCCCTCGGCGACGTTGCGAGCGTCACGCAGGCAGTCGGCCAGGGCGACGGCGTCGATGATCGCCTCGCAGGCGCCTCGGCCGAGGTCGGGTGTCATCGCGTGAGCGGCGTCGCCGAGCAGCGCGATGTTGTCCCGCACGTAGGTCGGCAAGGTGGGGGTGACATAGAGGTCATGCCGCAGAATCCCGTCCTCGGTGATCGCGTCGAGGACCTCGCGCATCGGGCCGTGCCAGCCGCCGAACATCTCGTGGAGCCGGACGAGTTCCCGGCCAGGGCGGAAGTCCCGCTCGGGGGCCAGGCTGGCGCCGTACCAGTTGGTGCGTCCGCCTTCCTGCGGGCCGCAGCCGAACTTCCGTCCGCCGCTTCCCCACGTCTCGGTCATTCCATCGATGGGATGGTCGTCCAGCCAGCCCCGCCAGGCGGTCATCCCCGTATAGCGGGCGCGGTACTGCTCGCCGAACAACTGCGTACGCGTGCGGCTGAAGATCCCGTCGGCGGCAACGACGACATCGTGCCCGGAGGTCAGCCGGTCGACGTCATCCACCGGTTGTTGGAATCGCAGCACCTGTGGCGGGGTCGCTTTGTGTATCAGCTCGAGCAGCGCCGGGCGTGACAGGCTGTACACAGTGTCGCCGGCTCGCTGGGTGAGCTTCGCCATGTTGATGCTCGCGATGAGGCTGCCATCCGAACGGCGGAACTGGGCAGTCTCCGCGGTGCTGCCCAAGCTGCGTACGCCCGCGCCGACGCCGATCCGATCGAGTGCCCGGGTCGCTGACGGCCACATGCCCAGGGCCGTTCCCGCTCCAGACATCCCCGGCTCGCGCTCGAAGAGCGTCACGTCCCAGCCGTCGGCGTGCAAGGCGCTCGCCAAGGTGAGCCCGCCGATACCGCCCCCGATGATTGCCGCTGAACCACGCATGTGTTCAACCTACTACATATGTAGTGGATGGCACAACGCCTGTAGTATACGTGCGTGATCTCCCGCCGCGATCAGATACTGGATGCCGCCGTGCGGGTGCTCGGTGCGCAGGGCGTCCGGGCGTTCACGCATCGCGCGGTGGATGCGGAGGCTGGTGCGCCGGCCGGCACCACCTCGAACTACTTCCGCACCCGCGACGCGCTGATCGACGGCGTTGTCGAGAGATTCGCCCTGGTCGAGCGCCTGGCCTGGGAGGACATCGCGCAACAACTGCGGCCTGGTTCACCCGGCGAACTCGCTACCGCCATCGCCGCCTACGCCCAGGACGCGACCGGACCGCACCGCGTTCTCACCCTGGCGCGTTATGCGATCTTCATGGAAGCTGCCCTGCAGCCGCGCCTTCAGCAAACGCTCGCAGCGACGGCCGCCCATGTACGCGTCTGGATGGGCACCTGGGTCGCGGGTGTGGGCGTCCCGGATCCGGACTACGCGGTCGGGGTGCTGATGAACCACATGGACGGCATGATGCTGCACCAGCTCGCGTTCCCGGACCCGGACTTCGACCCGGGGCCCATGCTCAAGCGCGTGATCGACGGATTGCTCCGTTAGACACTTGACCTGTGCGGGTGGGTCTCCGGCATGGCAGACTCGAAGTGTGGCCGCACAGGACGAATCCTGGCGCTTAGAAGCCGACGACGAATGGCTGGCACGCCATCAGTCTCGGGCGATGGCCAACGTCCGGCGGCGCTTCAGTCGCATCCTGATCGCCGGCGATGCCGTCAGCAACGCCGAACTCGGCCCGTTCGGCGGGGCACCACGTAACCCGAGTCTGCGCACAGCGCCCGCGCGCTACGCGGTGATCCGGCACGTCGTCGCGGTGTACGCGTACACGTCGATCCGTCTGATGCTCGAGTACTGCCAGCGCTGCGGGCGGCCCATGCAAGAGGCGCACCATGTGGCGACGGTGCGAGCCGACGGCGTACGCCTGTCGCTCGGCGCGGTTCGTGCGTGCCGAAGCTGTGACACCGAGTCGTGGCTGTTTCGCTCCCACATGCCGGCCGTCGCCAAGGCGCGACGTGCGGCGGCCAAGACCGTGCTCTGACCGATACCGCTCCTAGGTAAGACCGTTCCGTGGATCATCGATCAGGAACAGCACTCCTGGCACACCCCAGATCACCCACATCGCGCCGTCGTGCCCGGGCCGTCCACGTCGACTTCGGGACCGTCCGCCGCGAGGCTCCGACGTGGGGGATGCTGTGGGCGTGGAGTACGTGTCCAGAGTGCCGCGACCGCCGCTGGACGGGCTGATCGACGACCTCTACTACCTGGAAGGCCCGCCGCCGTACGCTCGGCTGCTACTGCCGCCGATGCCCGGCGCACTTCTCATCGTCAACCTCGGGGAGCCGTTTCTCATCCGCGCCGGCGCCGAGATCGAGACGGCCGAGTACGCCGACGGCTGCGTGATCACCACGCCTACGCGTGCGTTCGAATTCGGCTACCCACCCCGGACCCGATCCGTCGGTGCGCACGTCAAGCCGTGGGGGCTCGCGCCGTTCCTGCCGATGCCCGCGGTCGAGCTGTGCGACCGGCCCGTGACGGTCGAGCAGGTATGGGGCCGGGCTGCAGTTGCCGAGCTACGAGATCGGCTGGCCGCCACGGACGGACCGCACGAGATGCTGACGCTGTTCGAGAACGAACTGCTGCGGCGACTGTGCGAGACGGCCGGCCTGGGGTTGGTCCGCCACACGAGCAGCGTCATCGCGGCGACGAGCGGCGCGGTGGCGATCGGCGACCTGACCGCGGCAGCTGGCGTCAGCAGTACTCATCTGGCCCAGCGGTTCAAGGAGCACATCGGCGTCACGCCGAAGCGACTCGCCCGGACTCAGCGCTTCGCCGCCACCATGCTGGCGCTCGACTTCACCGAATCGATCGACTGGGGCGGCGTCGCCGCCGGCGCGGGCTACTTCGATCAGGCCCACTTCGGCCACGAGTTCCGGGCGTTCACCGGGCTCACGCCGACCCGGTACGCCGAAGTCCGGCGACGGTTCCTGAGCGAACATCCCGGACACGCGTTGGACGGCTGGTCGTTGCCGGCAGATTGATTTTCTACAAGAACGCCAGCTCACGGCACGCTAGCTTGGGGACAACCCGAGTAAGGAGAGTTCCGTGGGCAAGGTGGTCATGTACAGCTCGGTGTCGGTCGACGGGTTCATCGCGGACGACAACGATCAGCCCGGACCGCTGTTCGACTGGCTGTCCAGCGGCGACGTCCCGCTGGACGAGAGCGGCGTACTCAAAGTGTCGCAGACGTCCTACGACTACACCCGGGCGTACTGGGACCAGATCGGGGTGACGGTCGCCGGTCGCCGCGTCTTCGACCTGACGGACGGCTGGGATGGCAAGCCTCCAAGCGGGATCGACAACGTGGTCGTCGTGACGCACCGGCCGGCCCCCGAGGGCTGGGATCCCGAAGCGCCGTTCCACTTCGTCGACGGTGTCGAGGCAGCGATGGCCAAGGCGCAGAAGCTTGCGGGTGACCGCGTAGTCGAAGTCGCCGCTGGGGACGTCGGTGGCCAGATGCTCGCCGCCGGTCTGATCGACGAGGTACGCATGGACGTCGCGCCCGTCGTGTTCGGGTCCGGCAAGCGCTACTTCGGGTCGGTCGACGCTCAGCACCTGCTGGCGGATCCGGATGTCGTGATTCAGGGCAACCGGGTGCTTCACCTGCGTTTTCCGGTTCGCCGCTGAAAGCGGGCGCTTACCCGGAGATGGCCAGTCGACCGGCCATCTGCCGTGAATGCCGGGGCTGCGATGATCAAGTGAATCGGGCTTGCGGCGATCAGCGCAGTGCGGCGATCAGCTCCGGCAGTGGCTCGATGACGAGGAACGTGCCGCCGGTCGGGTCGGCGATGTACGCGGCCGTGCCGATGTCGGCGTCCACCGGTCCGGCCAGCACCCGCCCGCCCAGCTCGGACGTACGCTTCACGACCTCGACGCAGTCGCCGACCTGGAGGATCGTGCGCCAGTGGGGTGGCGTACCCGGCGGGTAGTGGCCGCCGTTCATCATGCTGATGCCGCCGACGACCCGGTTCGCCGAGATCCACTCGTAGTATTCGTGGGCCTCGGTGGCGGTTCCGATCCGCTTGGTCCAGCCGAACACCGTGCCGTAGAACGCGGACGTCGCATCCATGTCACGAGTGACCACCTCACTCCAGGTCACCGCGCCGGGTTCGTCGACGACCTCGGCTCCGGCGAACGCAGCCCCGGGGATCGTTCCGTGTTGCCAGACGCCGACGACTGCGCCAAGCGGGTCGGTGAAGACGGCAGACCGGCCTCGTGGACCCCATTCGGTCGTCGGCCCGAGGGCGCTGCCGCCGGCGTCGAGTATCTGCTGAGCGGTGGCGTCGATGTCGTCGGTGGAGATGTGCGTCAACCAACCCGGCCGCTGGTCCGGCGTACCGGAGTCGGCCGGGATCTCGGCGAGACCCGCCACGGCGAGATCGCGAAGCAGGAAGACGGTGGCGCCGTTCTTGGCCGCTGCCGTCCAGCCGAAGAGGCCCGCGTAGAACTCCGCGGTGGCGGCGGCGTTCGGGCTGTAGTGCACTGCCCAACACGGTGTTGCCGGGGCATAGCCTCGTACTCGCACCTGGTGTTCCTCTCTCAGCTCGACGCGCCTAGGACAGTCACCATAGGACAGCCGAGCGTCGCGTTGATCAACCGTAGAGTCAAACGCCCGCGCGATGCGGCCGAGGTGATGTGGACTCCCGATCGAGCTGGACGGTGCGTTCCATGTCCACACTGGATGGTGTATGGCCGGGCTGGCGTCCGCCGGGCGGGGCCGCTACGGTGCCCGCGTGGGTATCTACCTGGTCGACATCGGCCCCGACAGCTGGGCCAAGGACGAGATCACCTTCGGCATCCGCTCGCTGCTCGATCGTGCCCTCGGCGAGCGGGGACTCGAACCTTATCCCGGGCCGGACCATGAGTCGGCGCCGGCGGAGAGCTTCGAGGAGAAGATCGCGCCGGATCTGGACGGTTTCACGGAGTTGTGCGCCGAACACGGAGCTGACGAGGTGCTCGACGCGGCGTTGTTCGTCCCGGTGCTGTTCGACGGCGTGATCACCCTGCCAGTCGGCAACGCGTACGACGAGGAGAGCACTCGGGTTCTGAGTTCACAACGGCTGCGAGACCTGGTCGCGCCGATGGCGTACCAGATCGGCTTGCCTGTGGAACTGGCGCGCGGCCCGCTCGCGCTCAGCACGAGTATCGAGGACCCGGTCGCCTTCTACGTCGCGGTTTATCGGCAGGCCGCCGAGTTCTCGCTGCGCCACGGCTGTCCGATGGGCTACATCTAGATCTCTTCGCGCCGGCGACGACGGGCGGTGATGCCAGCCGGTACGCTCGCCGCTCAAGAAGGGGCGAAGACCATGACGGACACGATGACCTTGTGGCGGCCGACCGGTCCGCAGGAGCTGGAGCTTGTACGCGCCTCCGGCTGGACGGCATGGCCGCCTAGGCTGCCCGACCAGCCCATTTTCTATCCGGTCCTCAACGAGCAGTATGCGATCATGATCGCCCGGGACTGGAACGTGCCCGCCTCGGGCGTCGGCTACGTCACGCGCTTCGAGGTGGAACGGGAGTTCGCCGCGCGCTACCCGGTCCGGCAGGCCGGCGGCCGCGACATTCTCGAGCTGTGGGTGCCTGCCGAGGAACTCGACGAGTTCAATCGGCATATCGTGGGGCCGATCGAGGTCGTCTACGAGTTTCGGCCGGACGGTGAGGAATAGCGTTCCGGATCTCTACTGCATTGCGGTGGCGACGGGGTGATCGAACGAGGCGGGGCAGCGGAAGACGTATAGGGCGTAGCCTCGGCCGATCACGACGTCGGTCGGTCCGGGTGAGGCTTGGCTGGTCTCCTCGACCGGCCGCCAGCTGCTGGTGTCTCCGCCCTGCCATTCACCGGAGTCCGCTGTGAACAGCAGCGTCATGGTGGTGCCGCAATCGGCGCAGTTCATCGGGTACGGGTCGGTGAGCGACCAGTTGGCGTACCCGCCGACCTTCCAGCCTGGGGCCAGCGAGAGGTCGTACTGGTAACCAGACCCGTCGTGCTTCTGCTCCCAGGCTCTGATGCGGGACTTGAGGTCGTCGGGCAGGAGGCCGGCGTACGGGAACTCGCGGATCTGCTCGGGATGCACCACGCACGGCGTCGGGAAGTAGTCGTCGTTCACTACTGGCGGCTCGGGCGCTGCATCGAGCAGTCGGCCGATTTCATCGCTGCGCCGCCAGTACACCCGCACGCTCGGGTTGTAGCCGAGCTCTGGATGGTCGAGCGGGCACCACAACACTTGCAGCACGTCGGCGTCGTCGGGGCCGGCGAAGTCGGGAGTGTCTCGCCGGTAGAGCTGTGCCACCGGAATCAGCGGGATGGGTTGCTCGACGAGGCTTTCGGGTTCGGAGTAGTCGTAGTCCGGCACCTGCGCTTTGTCGTCCTCGGTCAGGTCGTCGAAGTCGCCGGACGCGTAGACGGCCCGCATGTGGCGCACCGTCTGCGGGGTCAGCAGCCGGTTGACGTAGTGGTCGCCGCCGTCTTCGCATACCGGCCACGGCTCGTCGGCCGGCCAGAGCAGGGGTCCGGCGATCGAGCTGTCGCCGACCGCCGGTGCGCCGGGCCGTGGATGCAGCCGGGTCGCCGTCGTCGCGTACGCCGTGAGCTCCGGAAACGCGTCGGCGATGTCGAGCGGTCGGGGTGGAGTCGTCCGAGTCATGCCACAGAATGTCAGGATCCGGGGACGGAGTCGAACGTCGCCGGCACCGAGAGCCAGGTGGCCCGGCCGAACGGCCAGAAGAGCACGAAGGCGCGTCCGACCACCGCGTCGATCGGAATGGTCGCCTGCTGCAGGTCGTTGTGCGAGCGCCAGTTCTGCAGGGAGTCGGCGGACTCGTAGCGGTTGTCGCCCATCACCCACAGCCGACCGGCCGGGACGACGATGTCGAAGGTCTCCGGCGCCGCCTGCTGACCGGTGTGGTCGGTGTTGGGCCGGATGTAGGGCTCGTCGAGCGAGCGCCCGTTGACCTGAATCCGGCCCTGCTGGTCGCAGCAGACGACATGATCCCCGGGTACGCCGATCACCCGCTTGATGAAGTCTTCCTCGCTCGGATTCGTCCGCCAGGACATCGGCGAGACGAAGACGATGATCTCCCCGCCCCGGGGGTCCCGGAAGTCGTAGACCAGTTTGTTGACGAGCACCCGATCGTCGATGTCGAGCGTGTGCTCCATCGACGGTGAGGGGATGTAGAACGTCTGCACGACGAACGTCCGCACCAGCAATGCGACCACGAGGGCCACCACCAGGAGTACGGGGAGTTCCTTCCAGAAGGATCGGCTGGACTTGCGTACGCGGTCGGTGGTGGTCTGCTCGTCGATCACGATCGAAGCGTATGCGACCGAAGGCTTCCGCGTGGTCCGGATGATCTCCGGGAAGTGTCGGCCCGGTGCGGCATGATCCTCGTGTGATGGACACTGCCGAGTTGCTCGCCGGAGTCGACGAGATCCGCTGGAGCCGGATGCGGCACGCATACGGCCCGGCTGTCGAGGTTCCCGGGCTGCTCCGGGGCCTGGCCGATGCCGACCCGGCGAACCGCGAGGCGGCGCTGGACGCGATGTACGGCGGGATCCACCACCAGGGTGACGTCTACTCCTGCACGATCGCGGCGATCCCGTTCCTGCTGCGGATCGCCGCCGACACCGGTCGGCCCGGCCGGGCGGAGGTGGTCGAACTCCTCGGGAGCATCGGGGGAGCAGACGATCCTCAGCCGCGCACCGGCCGGTACGCACAGGCGCGGGCGGCTGTCGCGGCGGCGTACTCGTTGTGGTCGACTTTGATCGACGACGCGGATCCGCAGGTGCGCGCGGCCGTCACCACCGTCCTGCCGCTTGTGACCGAGCGGGCGGCCGAATCGGTGGAGTTGCTGCGGGCGCGGTTCGCGGTGGAGGAGTCCCAGCCGGTACGTATGGCGATCGTCGCGGGTGCGGCCGAGTTCGCCCGGCGAGGAGTCGCGACATCGGAGCTCGCCGGATGGCTCGATCACCTGCTCAACCATGATCACGACAGGCAGGTGAGGCTGGCGGCGCTCGTCGGGACGGTATCGCTTCCCACGCAGCCCGGCCGCCCGGAAGTGGCTGTCGGAACGGCGTTGGAGCTGCTCGACGCCGTCTACACCGGCGGAACGGCGACCGCCGAACCGGCCGGGTTCAGCACCCGTACGCTCGTCGGTTCCCTCCGCGAGCTGCGTGAGTCCGCGGCGGCCGGCCGCCGAGCGCCCGAGGCAGAGCAGCTCGTACGCGACGTCAGTGACGGGTTCGCCGACCGGGTGGCCGACCGCGTCGAGCTGCTGTCCACATTGCTGGCTTCGCCGGACTGGGAGCGACGGATCGACGCGGTGTATCCGGCGAGCAATCTGATGACCGGCTGGCGTGGGTCGTTCGAGCGGATGGTCGCGCTGATCGGTGACTTGTTGGCGGACGAGAGTCGGGGCGTTGCCCGCCGGGCCGTGTACGCCCTTGGGGATCTGGGTGAGCTGGCCCGACCGGCGGCCGACGCGTTGTTCGCGGGTCTTTCCCGGTCGCCGCGTTCGCTGGACGGCTCGGAGCCCACGGATCGGCTGCCGTGGGTCGTGGACTGGCCGAGTGACCGGCCGAGCGTCGGGCCGGCGTTGCGGTCGCTGGTGGAACTCCGGGATCCGAGGGCCTTGCCGATGCTGGAATGGGCGCTCGAACGGGCCGAGATTCCGGGGGATGCCGGGTACCTGGTCGGCCGATACGGCGAATCGGCGGCCCAGCTGCTGCCGCTCCTTCGGCGACGCCTGCCCGAGCAGGACGACCGTCGCCGCGACAGCCTCGTCTACGGGATCGGCGCCCTCGGCCCGGTCGCCGCGGACGCCGTACCCGACCTTCTTGAGCTGCCGATGAACGGGGCGGCGATCTGGGCTCTCACGAGCATCGGGCCGGCTGCGGCTGCTGCGATGCCGAGACTTCGCGAGCAGGCCGCAGCCGCAGACCGGTCGACCGCCGTCGCGGCCGCCGACGCGCTGCACGCCATCGGAGGCGACACTTCCGGGGCGTTGGCGGTCTACGATCGCTTCCTCAACGGCGATCTCTACGATCAGCGCGCTGCCGCTGATGGCCTGGGGCGGCTGGGCCCGGCGGCGGAGGCGTACGCCCCGAAGCTCCGGAAGCTCTTGCGGCGCAAGGATTCCTATGGCTGGCTACGGCTGGGCGCGGCGAGGGCACTATGGCGGGTCAGCGGAGAAAGCGCCGCCACGCTGCCCGTGCTCGCCGAGGTCTGGCAGACCAACGCCCACACGCGTACGACGATCGTCCAGGTCTGGTCCGAGATAGGCCCGGTTGCCGCCGACGCCCGGCCGTTGATCCACGCCGAGCTTGCCCGGGTACGCCGACACAACGTCAGCGAGGGCGCCTACAGCTCGGGCCAGGTCCCCGAGGACGAAGCCCTGCTCGCCGCGTGCCACAGCGCACTGGCAGCGATTACATAGCTCAGGCCGGCGCACCGATGATTCGGTCCACGATGGTGAATCCGGCTCGGCGGGCGGACTGTTCGGCGAGCTCAGCCAGCTCGGCGACCTCGGAATCGCCGGGTGTGTCGGCGTACGCCGAGTCCAGCGTGATCGCCCATCGGGTGTCCTCAAACCGCCACAGCCGCAGCATCGCAGTGGAGCCGTCGAGCGCGCGATAGCCGAACTCCCAGTCTTCGACGTCGGTCAGCCGGCCCCGGCGGCGCAGGCCGAGATCGGCCCGCAGACGTTCCAACGTGGACTGATCCAGCCCGCCACTCAGCCTGATGGTGAGCCGGCGTACCTCAGGCATCGGTGTCGCTGTCCGGAACGGCGAACGGCTCGGCGTCGCCGAACAGCCGCTGACGGCGCTCGGCCTCCGCACGGCGAAGCGCCTCGCGGGCCCGCTCGGCCTCTTCACGCGTGAAGGTCAGCCGCTCCCGCAGGGCCTCGTAGTCCTCGTCAGTGGGTGTGCGCTCGTCACTCACGCTGCCTCCGATCTGTCGTCTGACCCCGTGGAGCAGATCGAACGGATGGCGGTCAGTCTAGTCAACTAAATACGCCAGTGTCTCGATGAGACCGGGCACGTTTGCGTATGGCATACGCCAGACGTACGTCGTACACTATAATGCGTATGTAGTACGTGGAACGTGGTCCGATTCTCTAGACGGTGGTGTGTCCTATGAGAGCCTGGGAGCTACGTAGCAAGTGCCGACCGGCCGCCGGAGTCCGGGCCACGGTTTCTTCGGAGGGCGTGCTGGAGCTGTTCTCGGAACAGACCTCACGTCGCTATCAGTTCGGCCCGACCGGCACCGCGATCTGGATTGCGTTGCGCCGGAACGACGACGACGCGGACGCTGCCGCGGACATGCTGTCCGAGCTGTGGGGGACCGACCCCGAGGACACACGGTTCCGAGTTCGCGAGTGGATCGGCGAACTACGTCAGATCGGCCTCGTCCGAGTGAAGCACTAGGGGTTGCCGATCTGACGGCTGTCGATGGCATACGGGGGTCGCACATCCACCGGCCGGGTGCGACGGTGGGCCCGGCCCCGCCGACCACGTATCATGCGCTGTGCGAACGTAGTAAGCGGCGGATGATACGCGTGGCAGGCGAACAGGAGGCTGGTAGGCGATGCAGGACGACGGCGTTGTCGGACTCCCAGCCAGTTTCCAAGCCGCGTGGGGCCGCAAGGTCCGTCCGACGAAAGGACCGCGGCCGGGACTGAGCCTCGAGCGGGTCGTCGAGGCCGCCGTGCAGCTCGCCAGCTCGCACTCGCTGGACGCCGTGTCGATGAGCCGGGTCGCCAGCGATCTCGGTGCCTCCACGATGTCGCTGTACCGCTACGTGGCGTCCAAGGACGAGCTGCTCGAGCTCATGATCGATGCCGTGTACGCCCCGGTCGTCAGTGTGCCCGACTCGGACGCCGGCTGGCGCGCCCAACTGTCGACGTGGGCCTGGAGCAACCTGCGTGTGCTGCGTAAACACCCGTGGGTGCTGCGCATCCCGGTGCACGGATACCCGATGACGCCCAACCAGATCGGCGTGATGGAGAACGGGCTTCGCGCGCTGTGGGACACCGGCCTCGCCGAGAGCGAGAAGCTGTCGGTGATCATGCTGCTGACCAGCCTGGTGCGCATCCACGTGACGCTCGGCGGCGCGGTGACCGACGCGTTCTCGGAGGAGGGGCTGAGCGAAGTCCGGGGGACCGCGGCGTACGGGAGCATCCTGGCCCAGCTCGCGCCGGCGGCGAGCTTCCCGGCTCTGCACGCGGTCATCGAGGCCGGTGTCTTCGACGAGCAGGACCACCCCGACTTCGGCTTCGAGTTCGTCCTCGAGCGCGTGCTCGACGGCGTCGAGGCGCTCGTGCTGCTGCGCGCGGTGAATCCGGCCGCGACCACGCCCGCCTCCGCCTCCTAGGCACGTCCGGCCAGCTCATCCACCCGACCAACCGGGCGTCTGCTAGGGGCCCCCGGTGATGGGCGGTAGGGGTTGACCGGCGATTTACCGGCTGGCTAGCTTCGATTTCGTTCTCCCGGCCTGGCCCGCCGGACTTCACCCGCACGCCCGGCACCATTCGCACCTGCTCACCCCGGCACCGAGCCCGAAAGCCGAGCCCGAAAGCCGAGCCCGAAAGCCGAGCCCGACGACGGAGCCCGACGACCGAGCGCACCCGCGCCGGACGGCGATCCATCACGTCCTGGAACAGCCGGGACCGACCAAGCCGAGATCGACCAGAGGGGTGGTACGCGGGTGGCTGACGAGGACCAACTCCTCGATTACCTCAAGCGCACGACCGCGACGCTGCGCGAGACGCGCGCGCGGCTGGCCGACCTCGAGCGCCGGACCGCCGGAGAACCGATCGCCATCGTGGGGATGGCGTGCCGATACCCCGGCGGCGTCGATTCGCCGGAAGACCTGTGGCGCTTGGTGATGGACGAGGTCGATGCCGTCGCAGACTTTCCCACCGACCGCGGCTGGGACACGGCGGGCGTGTACGACCCGCAACCGGGCAAGGCCGGCCGCAACTATGCCCGGCAGGGCGCGTTCCTCTACGACGCCGGGAGCTTCGACGCCGGGCTGTTCGGGATTCCGCCACGCGACGCGCTGACGATGGATCCGCAGCATCGGCTGCTGCTGGAGGCGTCGTGGGAGGCGCTCGAACGAGCCCGGATCGACCCGACTTCGCTCAAGCGCAGCGCCACCGGCGTGTTCGCCGGGCTGATGTATCACGACTATCCCGACAGTCAGGGCGTCGGATCGCTCGCCTCCGGGCGGGTGTCCTACACGCTCGGTCTCGAGGGGCCGAGCATGACGATCGACACCGCGTGCTCGTCCTCCCTGGTCGCGCTGGACCTCGCGGTCGCGTCGCTGCGTTCGGGGGAGTGCTCCCTCGCGCTCGCCGGTGGCGTCGCCGTCATGGCCACAATGGACGTCTTCCTGGAGTTCTCTCAGCAGCAGGCGTTGTCCCCCGACGGGCGCTGCCGCTCGTTCGCCGCCCAGGCGGACGGCACCGGCTGGGGCGAAGGGGTGGGCGTACTGGTCGTCGAGCGCCTTTCGGATGCCGAACGCAACGGTCACCCGGTGCTGGCCGTGGTCCGGGGGATCGCGACCAATCAGGACGGTGCGAGCAGCGGCCTCACCGCGCCCAACGGTCCCGCCCAGGAGCGGCTCATCCGGCATACGCTGGACCTCGCCGGGCTGACGGGTTCCGATGTGGACGTCGTCGAGGCGCACGGCACCGGCACGAAACTCGGCGACCCGATCGAGGCGCAAGCCCTGCTCAACACCTATGGGCAGGACCGTCCGGCGGGTCAGCCGCTCTGGCTCGGCTCGATGAAGTCCAACGTCGGCCACACGCAGGCGGCCGCGGCGGTCGGCGGCATCATCAAGATGGTCCTCGCGCTCAGCCACGGCGTACTGCCCAAGACCCTCCACGCCGAGGAGCCGACGCCGCGCGTCGACTGGTCCGAAGGCGACATCCAGCTGCTCACCTCGGCCAGACCATGGCCCGACCTCGGTCGTCCGCGCCGCGCGGCCGTCTCGTCCTTCGGCGTCAGCGGCACCAACTCCCACGTCATCCTCGAACAAGCCCCGGCGCCCGTCCGCCCGACGGTCCCGGCTCGCGCGCTCCCGATCACCCCCTGGACCCTGTCCGCGAAGACTCCGGCAGCGCTGCGCGGTCAAGCCAGTCGCCTCCGCCATCACATCATCGAGTACGCCGAGGCAGATCCCGTCGATGTCGGGTTGTCGTTGGTGCGTACCCGGGCCGCGCTCGATCACCGGGCGGTGGTGGTCGGAGCGAGCCGGGACGAGCTGCTCGCCGGGTTGACCGCGCTGGCCGGAGAGACGGCCGATTCGGGTGTGGTGACCGGCGTGGCGCGCGGCGAGCAGCGTACGGTGTTCGTCTTCCCCGGTGTCGGCTCGGCCTGGCCCGGCATGGCGGTGGACCTGCTGGACACGTCACCCGTGTTCGCCGCCCGGATGGCCGAGTGCGCCGAGGCGCTGACCCCGCTGGTCGACTGGGACCTGATGAAGGTCGTCCGGGAGTCGTCCTGGCAGCCCGTCGACCGGCAGCAGCCCGTGCTCTGGGCGATCATGGTGTCGCTGGCGGCGCTGTGGCAGTCGCACGGCGTACGGCCGTCGGCGGTGGCCGGGCATTCGCAGGGGGAGATCGCGGCCGCCTGCGTCGCCGGGGTGCTGACGCTGGCGGATGCCGCCAAAGTGGTGGTGCTGCGCAGCAAGTCGCTGCTGGCGCTCACCGGCCACGGTGGAATGCTGTCGGTCGTCGCCGCCGAGGACTGGGTACGCGAACGGCTCGAACCCTACGGCGGGCGGCTCGACGTCTCGGCGGTCAACGGTCCCAAAACCGTTGTGGTGTCGGGTAATCCCGAAGACCTCCGCCGGTTCGAACGGGAGTTGGCGGCTGCACGGGTGATGCGATGGGCCGTGCCGGACGTCGACTTCGCGGCGCACACGGCTCAGGTGGACGCGCTCGAAGACGAGCTGAACGCGTGCCTCGCCGGGATCGAGCCGCAGCCGTCGGCGATGCCGTTCTACTCGACCGTGACGGGCGGGCGGCTGGACACCGCCGAGCTGGACGCGGCGTACTGGTATCGCAACCTGCGCTCCACGGTGGAGTTCGAGAGGACGGTACGCGCACTGCTGGCCGACGGCTACGGCGCGTTCCTGGAATGCTCGACGCACCCGATCCTGCGTCCCGGGCTGTCGGAGATCTTCGACGAGTCGAGCGCCCCCGCGACCGCGCTCGGCACCCTGGTACGCGACGACGGCAGTCTGCGCCGGTTCACCACTTCCCTGGCACAGGCCCATGTGTGCGGCGTACCCGTGGATTGGACGGCGACTTTCGCGGAGGCCGAGGCGACCGTCGTCGACCTGCCCACGTACGCCTTCGACCGCGAGCGTTACTGGCTGGACGCAACCGCGGGGGAGGTGGACGCGGCGGCGCTCGGGCAGCGGCCGGTCGACCATCCGCTGCTGGGGGCGGCCGTTACGCTCGGCGACGGCTCCACCCTCGTGACCGGGCGGATGGCGACCCGAACGCATCCGTGGCTGGCCGATCACTCCGCGCTCGGCACTCGATTGCTAGCCGCCACCGCGTTCGTCGAGTTGGCGATCCGGGCCGGCGACGAGGCGGGCTGCGCCCGGCTTGCCGAGCTGACCCTGCTGGAGCCGCTCGTCCTCCCGGATGAGGAGCCGGTGCGGTTGCAGGTCCGGATCGGCTTGCCCGATGCGAGCGGCGGCCGGCCGGTCGACATCCACGCCGCGGTGAGCGACCAGGACTGGATCCGGCACGCCACCGGCGTGCTCGTCGCCGACCGGGAGCCGGCCGGATTCGAGCTGACCGAATGGCCGCCCGCGGGGGCTCTTGCCGTCGACCTGACCGGTGCGTACGACGGGCTGCGGGCGGACGGCTACGACTACGGCCCGGCGTTTCAAGGGTTGCGCGCGGTCTGGCGGCGTGGTGACGAGGTCTTCGCGGAGGCAGTGCTGCCGGAGGTCGCCGGGCTCGGCGGATTCGGCTTGCATCCGGCGCTGCTGGACGCGGCTCTGCACTCGGTCATGGTCGGCGGCGAACCCGGCGAGACTCGGCTGCCCTACGCGTGGGCGGACGTGGCGCTGCACGCGGCCGGAGCCACCCAGGTGCGCGTACGCGTTGCTCCCGGGTCGGCGACGGGACTCAGCGTCCAGGTGGCTGACAGCGCCGGTCGTCCGGTGCTCTCGGCGGCTTCGCTGGCGACCCGCCCGGCACAGGCCGGACCGGGTCCGCTGTATGCCGTCGAGTGGTTCCCGACGCCGTTGCCGGACGCGTCAGTGGATTGGGCGTACCTCGAAGACGTGACCGAGGACGGGCCGGTGCCCGCAGTCGTCGTGCTGCGCTCTACGCAGCCAGACGGAGACGTCCCGGAAGCGTTGCGTACGACGGCTTCCCGAGTGCTTCAGTCCATTCAGGACTGGCAGATGCAGGATCGGTTCGCCGACGCGAATCTGGTGGTGCTGACCGAAGGCGCGCACGCCACCGAGTCGCTCGCCCTCGCGGCGGTCGCCGGGCTGGTGCGAGTGGCGCAGTCGGAGAACCCCGGCCGCGTCCTGCTGGTCGACACCGACGGGCGACCGGCCTCCGCCGAGGTGCTGGGCGCGGTCTTCGCCGGAGACGAACCCGAGTACTCCGTACGCGACGGCGAGCTGTGGATTCCGCGCCTGCGCCGGCTGGACCCGTCCCTTGCGATGGGCGAGTCGAGGCGGGAGCCGGACCCGTCGGGGACGGTCCTCGTCACCGGTGGCACCAGCGGCCTCGGCCGGTTGGTGGCCCGGCATCTCGTCACCGAGCACGGCGTCCGTCACCTCCTCCTCGTCAGCCGATCCGGACCGCAGGCGCCCGGGGCCGACGAGCTGATCGCCGAACTGTCCGGGTTGGGTGCTGCGGTGACGGTGGCCGCCTGCGACGTCGCCGAGCGCACGGCCCTGGCCGAGCTGCTGGACGTCGTCGACCCGGCGCATCCGCTCACCGGTGTCGTGCACGCGGCGGGCGTACTGGACGACGGCGTGATCGGCTCGCTGAACCCCGAGCGGCTCGACACCGTGCTGCGGCCCAAGGCGTACGCGGCGTGGCATCTCCACGATCTCACGAAGGACCACGAGCTGGCCTTCTTCGTGATGCTCTCGTCCGTCTCGGGTCTGCTGGGCGCACCCGGTCAGGGCAACTATGCGCTGGCGAACACGTTCCTCGACGCGCTGGCTGCGTACCGGGCGGACGCCGGGCTCGCCGCCACCTCCATGGTGCTCGGCCTGTGGGACACCGAGACCCGGCTGACCGGCGTGCTCGACCGCGCCGACCACAGCCGGATGAGCCGGCACGGCATCACCGCGTTGCCCGTGCGAGACGGGCTCGCCTTGTTCGACGCCGCGCTCCGGTCGGGCCGGCCGCGGCCGGTGGTCGCCCGGTTGCGCCTCAACATCGGCTCAGGCGCTCCCGCCATGCTCCGTGCGCTGCCCGGTGCGGCGGCCCGGCGTACGGCGGCCAACGCGGCAGGCCTGGTCCGTCCACTCGGGACGCTCACCGGCCCCACGCTGGAGAAGGCGATCCTGAGCACGGTTAGGGAACAGGTCGCCCGCATCCTCGGGTACGCCTCGACCGCGGTGATCGACCCGGGCAGCAACTTCCGGGACCTCGGCTTCGACTCCCTCACCGCGCTGGAGCTGCGCGACGCATTGGCGACCGCGGTCGGCGTACGCCTGCCGGCCACCCTCGTCTGGGACTACCCGACCGTCGCAGCCGTCGTCGCACATCTGCGCGACGCGACGAGCGGTGTGCGTACGGGGGTCAGGGTGGACGCGCCGACGCCGCGAGCAGACACCGACGAGCCGATCGCGATCGTCGGTATGGCATGCCGCTTCCCGGGTGGTGTGTCGTCCCCGGAGGATCTGTGGCAGCTGGTCGTCGACGGGCGGGACGTCGCCTCCCCGTTCCCGGATGATCGCGGCTGGCCGATCGAGCGGCTCTACGACGAACGGCCGGGCCTGCCGGGCCGCATCTCAGCCCGGGGCGGCGGCTTTCTCGAAGGCGCGGCGGAGTTCGACCCGACCTTGTTCGGGATCAGCCCCAACGAGGCGCTCGCCATGGACCCGCAGCAACGCCTGCTGCTGGAGACCAGCCTGGAGGCGTTCGAACGGGCCGGGCTCGACGTCACCTCGCTGCACGGCAGCAACACGGGTGTCTTCGCCGGGCTGATGTATCACGACTATCCCGGCAGCACCGCCAACGGGTCCATCGCGGCAGGCCTGGTGTCCTACACCTTCGGCTTGCAGGGGCCGTGCGCCACTGTGGACACCGCCTGCTCGTCATCGCTGGTGGCCCTGCACTGGGCGGTACGCGCCCTCCGGGCGGGCGAATGCGATCTGGCCCTCGCCGGTGGGGTGACCGTGATGGCCACCCCGGAATCGCTGCTGTACTTCAGCGCGCAGCAGGGGTTGTCCGCCGACGGCCGCTGCCGCTCGTTCGCCGAGTCGGCGGCCGGCACCGGGCTGTCCGAGGGCGTCGGCGTACTGCTGGTCGAGCGGCTGTCCGACGCCCAGCGCAACGGTCATGACGTCTTGGCCGTGGTACGCGGCAGCGCGGTCAACTCCGACGGCGCGAGCAACGGGCTCACCGCCCCGAGCGGCCCGGCCCAGCAACGGGTGATCCTGCGGGCGCTGGCCGACGCCGGTCTGTCCACTTCGGAGGTCGATGCCGTCGAGGCGCACGGCACAGGCACGAAGCTCGGCGATCCGATCGAGGCGCAGGCGTTGCTCGCCACCTACGGGCAGGATCGGACGGAAGATCAACCGCTGTTGCTCGGTTCGCTGAAGTCCAACCTCGGGCATACGCAGGCCGCCGCCGGGGTCGCCGGTGTGATCAAGATGGTTCAGTCGCTGCGGCACGGCGTACTGCCGGTGAGCCTGCATGCCGACGAACCGACGAGCGCGGTGGACTGGTCGGCCGGGCACGTGCGGCTGCTGACCGAGACGGTGGACTGGCCCGACCGCGATCGGCCGCGCCACGCCGCCGTGTCCTCCTTCGGGCTCAGCGGGACGAACGCGCACGTGGTGCTGGAACAGGCTCCGCCTGCGGATGCCGCCCCGGTCGAACCGGCTCCGGAGCGCGTACTGCCTTGGGTCGTCTCGGCCGAATCTCCGGCGGCACTGCGGGCTCAGGTGGGTGCGCTGCTCGACCACGTCCGGGCGGATCCCCAGATCGGTGCGCTGGATGTCGCGTACTCGCTCGCCACGCGGCGCGCCGTGCGCCCGCATCGGGCGGTGGCCGTCGGCCGCGATCAGGCCGCTTTGACCAAGGCACTTGCCTCGCTGGCAGATCGCGAGGCGGTGCGTTCCGGTGGTGGGCTGGCCTTCCTCTTCACCGGCCAGGGTACGCAGCGGCTCGGCATGGGCCGGGAACTGCACGCAGCCTTCCCGGTGTTCGCCGAGGCGCTGGCGGCGGTGGCCCAGGAGTGCGACTGGCATCTCGACCGGCCGCTGCTGGAGGTCATGTGGGGCGACGACGCCGAGTTGCTCGACCAGACCCGGTACGCCCAGCCCGCGATCTTCGCCGTCGAGGTGGCCCTCTATCGGCTGGTCGAATCGTGGGGACTCCGGCCGGACTACCTCGGCGGGCACTCCATCGGTGAACTGACCGCGGCGTACGCGTCGGGGGTGTTCTCGCTGGCCGACGCCGTGGCGTTGGTCGTCGCCCGAGGGCGGCTCATGCAGGCGCTGCCGCCCGGTGGAGCGATGGTGGCGATCGAGGCGACGCCGCAAGAAGTCGAGCCGCTGCTGACCCCGGGAATCGGGATCGCGGCGGTCAACGGACCCCGGGCAGTGGTGATCTCCGGCGACACGGCCGAGGTGGCGGCGATCAGCGATCAGTTCCCGGACCGGAAGCGTACGCGGCTTCGGGTCTCGCACGCCTTCCACTCGCCGCTGATGGAGCCGATGCTGGCGGAGTTCGCCGCGCTCGCCGACGGCATCGTGCACCACGAACCGGCCGTGCCGATCGTGTCCGCCCTGACGGGCACAGTCGCCGGGGCCGACGAACTCGGCGCGGCGGGCTTCTGGGCCCGGCACGTCCGGGAGACGGTGCGATTCCGGGACACCGTGCGGTTCATGGCGGACGCCGGCACCACAGCCTTCCTCGAGTTGGGGCCGGACGCCGCGCTTTCGGCCATGGGATCGCAGTGCGTCGACGATCCGACGACGGTCTTCGCCGCTGCGCTCCGCCGTGACCGTGACGAAGAGGTCGAGCTAATCTCCGCGATCGGCCGAGTCCACGAGCGGGGCGCCCACGTCGATTGGGCCGCCTTCTTCGCCGGTCGGGGCGCGCGTCCGGTCTCGTTGCCGACGTATCAGTTCCAGCGGCGGCGGTACTGGCTCTCCCCACGGGACGGTGGCGAGCTGTTCGCGGATACGGCGGTGGACGAGCAGCCCGAGGTCCTCGCGGCCGGCGAAGAACTCCGGCGCAGGGTGGCGGAGTGCCCGGCGGACGAGCGCGCCGGTGTGCTCATCGGCGTCGTACGCGATCAGGTCGCCACGGCATTGGGCTTCGACTCGGCCGACGACGTTCCGCCGGACCGCGTACTCGCCGAACTGGGCTTCGACTCCCTCGCCGCGGTCGAGCTGAGCCGACGGCTCGGCACACTCGCGGGTACGCAGCTCCCGCCGTCGCTGATCTACGACTACCCGACCGCCTCGGCGGTGTCGGTGTATCTCGCCACCGTGCTCGCCCCACCGGGTGACGACCCGGCTCGGCTGGTCCTCGGCGAGGTCGACCGGCTGGAGCAGCTGCTCGCCACTGTGGACGGTGATCGGGCTGTCGTCACCGCCCGGTTGGAGGCGCTGCTCCGAGGCTGGCGAGACGCCGGACCGGCGGACGGCGAAGTCCGGCTGGACTACCAGGCCGCCACCGACGACGAGCTGTTCAAGGTGCTGGACGACGAGCTGGGAATCGGGTGAGTCTCGGTGGGGGACAGTGACAAGCTTCGCGAGTACCTCAAGCGCGCCACGGCCGAACTTCAGCAGACTCGGCGGCAGGTACGCGATCTGGAGGCCAAGGAGCGCGAACCCATAGCGATCGTGGCGATGGCCTGCCGGTTCCCCGGTGGCGTCCGGTCGCCGGAGGACTTGTGGGACCTCGTGGCGTCGGGCACGGACGGAGTCTCGTACTTTCCCGAGAACCGAGGCTGGGACGTCGACGGACTCTACGACCCCGAACCCGCCACCCCCGGGCACACGTATGTCCGGGAGGGCGGCTTCCTGCACGAGGCCGGGGAGTTCGACGCCGACTTCTTCCGCATCACTCCGCGCGACGCCCGGGAGACCGATCCCCAGCAACGTCTGCTGCTGGAGACGACCTGGGAGACGCTGGAACGGGCCGGTGTCGATCCAGCCTCGCTGGCCGGTAGCGACACCGGGGTGTACGTCGGGATCGCGTACCACGACTATCCCTCGGGCGGCGGCATCGGCACGATGGCGAGCGTCGCGTCCGGCCGGATCGCGTACTCGCTGGGTTTGGAAGGCCCGGCGGTGACCCTGGACACCGCGTGTTCCTCGTCGCTGGTGGCGCTGCACCTGGCCGGGTACGCGTTGCGGGCGGGCGAGTGCGCCCTGGCGCTAGCGGGCGGGGTGACGGTGATGTCCACCCCGGCCCCGTTCGTGGGCTTCAGCCAGGACCGGGCGTTGTCCGCCGACGGCCGGTGCCGGTCGTTCGCGGCGGCGGCCGACGGCACGGGCTGGGCCGAGGGCGTCGGGATGCTATTGCTGGAGCGCCTGTCCGACGCGCGCCGCAACGGCCACCCCGTGCTTGCCGTCGTACGCGGTTCGGCGGTGAACCAGGACGGCGCGTCCAACGGCCTGACCGCGCCGAACGGGCCGTCCCAACAGCGAGTGATTCGGCAAGCCCTCGCCGTCTCGGGACTCAAGGCGTCCGATGTGGACGTCGTCGAGGCGCACGGCACCGGCACGGTGCTCGGCGATCCGATCGAGGCCCAGGCGTTGCTGGCGACCTACGGCCAGGACCGCTCGGCCGGGGGCCCGCTGTGGCTGGGCAGCCTGAAGTCCAACATCGGCCACGCGCAGGCGGCGGCCGGGGTCGGCGGCATCATCAAGATGGTCGAGGCGATGCGGCACGACCTGCTGCCCAAGACGTTGCACGTCGACGAGCCGACCCCCCGAGTCGACTGGTCGAGCGGCGACATCGCCCTGCTCACCGAGGCACAGCCCTGGCCGAGATCGGCGCGGCCGCGCCGGGCGGGCATCTCGTCGTTCGGGCTCAGCGGCACGAACGCGCACGTCATCGTGGAGGAAGCTCCGTCGCCCGAGTCCGTGGAGCCTGAGCCGGCCGGGGTTCGCCCGGCACCGGCAGTGACGGTCTTCACCGTGTCTGCGCACGGCGAACCGGCTCGCCAAGAACAGGCCCGCAAGCTGCTTACTCACCTGACCGATCAGCCGACGCTGGATCTCCGAGACGTCGCCTTCTCACTCGCGACCACGCGGTCGGCGATGCCATGTCGCGCTGTTGTCCTGGCCGACGACCGCGATGGTGCGATACGCGGACTGCAGGCGCTCGCCGGCGGCGATCCGGCCAGGGGCGTGGTGACCGGCACGGCGAAGATCCAGCCCGGTGTCGCGTACCTGTTCTCCGGCCAAGGCGCGCAACGACTCGGCATGGGACGGGAACTGGCTGACGAGTTCCCGGCGTACGCGAGTGAGCTACGCAAAGTCGTCGCCGAACTGGACCCGCATTTGGACACGCCGCTGCTGGAC
The DNA here is from genome assembly GCF_013362815.1 of Hamadaea sp. Taxonomy (GTDB): domain Bacteria; phylum Actinomycetota; class Actinomycetes; order Mycobacteriales; family Micromonosporaceae; genus Hamadaea. The sequence continues at coordinate 68,599 of NZ_JABFVK010000035.1, forward strand.
GTCATGTGGGGCGACGACGCCGATCTCCTGGAGCAGACTCGGTACGCCCAACCCGCCTTGTTCGCCGTCGAAGTGGCGCTGTTCCGGCTGCTGGAGTCGTGGGGCGTACGCCCCGGCTTCGTGGGCGGGCACTCGCTGGGTGAGGTCACGGCAGCCCACGTCGCCGGGATGATGTCGCTCCCGGATGCGGCTCGGCTGGTCGTCGCCCGGGGTCGGCTGATCGGTCGGCTCCCCGCCGGGGGAGTGATGGTCTCGGTGCTCGCCACCGAAGCCGACGTAGCTCCGCTGCTGATTCCGGGCGCGGAGATCGCTGCCGTGAACAGCCCGTCGTCCGTGGTCGTCTCGGGCTCCGGGGACGCGGTCGGCGCGGTGGCGAAGGCGTTGGAAGCATTGGGCCACAAGACAAAGCAGCTCGCGGTGTCCCACGCGTTCCACTCCGCTCTGATGGAACCGATGTTGGCGGAGTTCCAGGCGGCGGTGTCCGACCTCGAGTTCCACCCTCCGCGCATTCCAGTGCTGTCCAATGTGTTCGGTGAGGTGGTGTCCGACGCTCGCCTGGCCGATTCGGCGTACTGGGTGAGCCATGTGCGCTCGGCGGTCCGCTTCGCCGACGGCGTACGCGCACTGGAGGCGGCCGGCGTCGACACGTTCATCGAACTCGGCCCGGATTCGGTGCTGGCGGCGATGGGGCAGGACTGCCTGACCGGAGGCGGCGAATTCATCTCGACTCTCCGCCGGGGGCGGGCCGAGCCGATGGCGCTCGCAACCGGAATCGCGCGGGCGTACGTGCGAGGCGTACCGGTGAACTGGGCGAACTATCACGGCGGCGGCAACCGCGTCGACCTGCCCACGTACGCCTTCCAGCACCGGCACTACTGGGTCGACACCCCGGCACCGGCGGGGAAGTCCGCAGTGGACTCCTGGCGCTATCGGGTCGAGTGGGAACTCCGGCAGCGGCCGGAGGCCGGGCAGCTCTCCGGAACGTGGGTGCTCGCCGTTCCGGCCGCGTACGCGCAAGCCGAAGCACAGGCGGTGGCCGCCGAACTGAGCCGCAACGGCGCAACCGTGAGTTTCCTGGAGGTCGGCGACGACACCCGGGAAGAGCTCACGCATCGCCTCCGACGTCTGGAACCGCCGACGGGCGTGCTCTCCTTGCTGGCCCTCGACGACCGGTCCTGGCCGGCCGATGACGCCGTCTCCCGGGGATCCATCGGTACGTTCGTGCTGGCCCAGGCCCTCGCCGACGCGGCGATCACCGCGCCGTTCTGGTGTCTCACGACGGGTGCCGTCTCGGTGGCCGGCCACGAGGAAGTCGCTTCCGACGCGCAGGCGGCGGTGTGGGGGCTGGGCATCGGGCTGAGTCTCGATCGCCCGGCGAGCTGGGGTGGTCTCGTCGATCTGCCGACCGGGCTCGACGATGCCGCGTTGGCCCGGTTGTCCGGCGTACTCGCCGACTCTGGGGGCGAGGACCAACTGGCGCTGCGGGCTTCCGGTTGTTACGGCCGCCGGTTGGCGCGTGCGGAAGCGGCCCGCTCGGGGTCCGCCTGGCAGCCCCGGGGAACCACCTTGATCAGCGGCGGCACCGGCGGCCTCGGCGCACACGTCGCTCGCATGCTGGCGGCCCGAGGTGCCGAGCACCTGCTGCTGACCAGCCGTAGTGGCGCTTCCGCACCGGGGGCGGCCGAGCTGGCCGCCGAACTCGCCGACCTCGGTACGCAGGTCACCATCGAGGCGTGCGATGTGGCCGACCGTGCTGCGCTTGCCGAGCTGCTGGACCGGGCTCCCTCGGTCACCGCCGTGGTGCACGCCGCCGGGGTGGCCCAACGAGTCGCGCCGCCTGAGGAACTCACCGCGGCGGAGTTCGCCGAGATCGCGCGGGCGAAGGTGGCCGGCGCACGCAACCTCGACGAGCTGCTTCGCGACCAGGTGTTGACGGCGTTCGTGCTGTTCTCGTCCGGGTCGGCCGTCTGGGGCAGTGTCGGGCAGACCGCGTACGCGAGTGCGAACTCCGTCCTGGACGCCATCGCGCACCGGCGCCGAGCCCGGGGAGCCACGGCGACCTCGATCGCCTGGGGACCCTGGGCCGGCGGCATGGTCGACGCCGAACTCGGTTCGCTGCTGCGCCGGGTCGGCACGCTGCCGATGCGTCCGGCCGTCGCCGTCCAGGCGCTCGCGGGCGCGCTCGACGCCGACGAATCCCACCTGGTCGTGGCGGATTTCGATTGGGCTCGGTTCGCTCCGGCGTACACGTTCGCGCGGCAGCGGGCGCTGCTCGACGGGCTGCCCGAAGTACGGGCGATCCTCGACGGCGATCCGGCGGAGAAGTCGGCGACCGCCGGTCAGGAACTCGCGGCGGCCCTCGGCGGGCTGCCCGGAGCGGGTCAGCTGCAACTGCTCCTCGATCGCGTACGCGACCAGGTGGCGGAGCTGGCGGAATACGAAAGCGCGGCTGACGTCGGCCCGGACAAGTCGTTCGGGGACCTGGGATTCGACTCGGTCGACGCCGTGACGCTGCGGTCGAAGCTGAGCGCGCTGACCGGTCTCGCGCTGCCCAGCACGATGATCTTCGACTATCCCACCCCGCTCGCGCTGGCCAAGTTCCTCCAAGCCGAGCTGTGCGGGCAGGGGGCTGCGGTGTTGCCGGTGCTCGCGGAACTGGACCGGCTGGAGGACCTGCTGACCGGGCTGTCCACCGAGGAGCTCGAGGAGAACCGGGTGCTGGCCCGGCTCCAGACGCTGATCGGCCGCCTGTACGCCGGGCGGGACGACACCGTCGGCACCGACCTGGAGTCCGCGTCCGCCACCGAGGTCTTCGCCTTCATCGAACAAGAACTCGGTCTCTCATGACCGGCTGCGACTGGGGATGCGTGAGTGACGATGGCCAATGACGAGAAGCTGCTGGAGTACCTGAAGCGAGTCACGGCTGACCTCCAGCAGACCCGGCTCCGCCTGCGGGAGGCCGAGGAGGCCGACCACGAGCCGATCGCCGTCGTCGCGATGTCCTGCCGGTATCCCAGCGGGGTCGGCTCACCCGAGCAGCTGTGGGACCTCGTCGCCGGGGAACGCGACGGCATCTCCGGCTTCCCGGCCGACCGCGGGTGGAACCTCGACCTGCTCAGCGACGACCCGGAGCTGGTGGGCACCAGCTACGTGCGGGAGGGCGGCTTCCTGCACGACGCCGGAGACTTCGACCCCGAGTTCTTCGGGATGAGCCCCCGCGAGGCGCTCGCCACCGACCCCCAGCAGCGGATCATGCTCGAACTCGCCTGGGAGGCCTTCGAACGGGCCGGCATCGCGCCGGACTCGATGCGGGGCGCTCAGGTCGGCGTGTTCGCGGGCACGGGAGCGCAGGACTACCGGGACCTGGACGCCGACGCGGAGATCGTGGAGGCGTACCTCGCCACCGGGACTTCGGCGTCGGTCATCTCGGGCCGCATCTCCTACACCCTCGGGCTCGAAGGTCCGTCGGTCACTGTGGACACGGCCTGCTCGTCTTCGCTGGTCGCCCTGCATCTGGCGGTCCAGGCGCTCCGCCGCCGCGAGTGCGGAATGGCGCTCGCCGGCGGTGTCATGGTGATGTCGACGATGGTGCCGTTCGTCGCGTTCAGCCGGCAACGGGGACTGGCGCCGGACGGGCGCTGCAAGCCGTTCTCCGAGTCCGCCGACGGCACCGGATGGTCGGAGGGCGCGGGACTGATCCTGCTGGAGCGACTGTCCGACGCGCACCGCAACGGGCACCCCGTTCTCGCGATCGTACGCGGTTCGGCGGTCAACTCCGACGGTGCGGCCAACGGGCTCACCGCCCCGAGCGGGCCGGCTCAGCAGCGGGTGATCCGGCAGGCGCTGGCCGACGCCCGCCTGACGACGTCGCAGATCGACGTCATCGAGGCGCACGGCACCGGGACGACGCTGGGCGATCCGATCGAGGCGCAGGCGCTGCTGGCGACCTACGGGCAGAACCGGCCCGCCGACCGTCCACTGTGGCTTGGCTCGCTCAAGTCCAACATCGGCCACTCGCAGGCTGCGGCCGGGGTGGGCGGCATCATCAAGATGGTCATGGCGCTGCGGCACGGCGTACTCCCGAAGACGCTGCACGTGTCCGAGCCGACCAGCCACGTCGACTGGTCCGCCGGCGCGGTGGAGCTCCTGACCGAAGCCCGCGACTGGCCCCGGGACGACAACCCGCGACGTGCGGGCGTCTCCTCGTTCGGGCTCAGCGGCACCAACGTGCACGTGATCCTCGAAGAAGCGCCGGAGCCCGAGCCGGAGGCCGTCGAGCCACGACGTTCGCCCGACGTGGTGCCCCTGGTGTTGTCCGGTCGGGGGCAGGACGCTTTACGCGCGCAGTCCGCCCGGATCGGCGTACTCCTGGATGCTTCTGAAGGACCTGAACTGCTGGACGTGGCCTATTCGCTGACCACGTCGCGGACCTCGCTGTCGCATCGCGCGGTTGTGTTCGACGGCGCTGTGGGTCTCGCGGCGCTGGCGGCGGGCCAGGAGACCGCGAATGTGATCTCGGGTGTGAGCGCCGAGACCGCGCGCGTCGCGTTCGTGTTTCCCGGGCAAGGCTCGCAATGGCCGGGCATGGCGGTGGGGCTGCTCGATGCCTGCGGTCCGTTCGCCGACCGGTTGGCGGAGTGCGCCGAGGCGCTCCGCCCGCACGTCGACTGGGACCTGATCGACGTGCTCCGGCAGCGGCCGGGAGCGCCGGGACTGGACGATGTGGACGTCGTGCAACCGGTGCTGTGGGCGGTGATGGTGTCGCTGGCCGAGGCCTGGCGCTCGATGGGCGTCGAGCCGGCGGCCGTGGCCGGGCATTCGCAGGGCGAGGTTGCGGCGGCGTGTGTCGCGGGAGCCCTCAGCCTCGCCGACGGCGCGAAGGTGGTCGCGGTACGCAGCCGCATCATCCGCGAGGAGCTGGCCGGTCAGGGCGGCATGATGTCGATCGCGCTGCCCGTGGAGCGGGTCCGCGAACGGTTGCGCGACGGGTTGGAGATCGCCGCCGTCAACGGTCCCGAGTCGGTCGTCGTCTGTGGACGGACCGACGCGCTGGATTCGTTGTACGAGGCGGTTGTGGCCGATGGTGTGCAGGCCCGCCGCATCCCCGTGGACTACGCCTCGCACTCGGCCTTCATCGAACAGGTCGAGGACCGGATTCGCACCGAGCTTGCCGGGATCAGCCCGCAGCCGTCCGACGTGCCGTTCTACTCGACCGTCACGGCTGGAGTGCTCGACACCAGCGGCCTCGACGCCGGGTACTGGTACCGGAACCTGCGCCACACCGTCCGCTTCGAGGAGACGACCCGCGCGCTGCTCGCCGACGGCATCGGCGTGTTCGTCGAAGCCAGCCCTCATCCCGGGCTTCTCGTCGGACTGTCGGGCACGATCGCCGCCACGGGCGCCCGGGCGGTCGCGCTCGGCTCGCTGCGCCGCGACGAAGGCGACCTACGCCGGTTCCTCGTCTCGGTCGCCGAGGCGTACGTCGCGGGTGCGCCGGTCGACTGGCGGACGGTGTTCGCCGGCTCGGGCGCGCGCCCGGCCGACCTGCCGACCTATCCGTTCCAGCGCTCCCGCTACTGGCCCGACGAGCCACAGCGCGCCGGTGACGTCACCGCCGCCGGGCTCGAATCGGCCGACCATCCGCTGCTCGGGGCGTCGGTAATGCTGGCCGGCACCGAGGGTCTGCTGCTCACCGGCCGGCTCTCGGCCACGGCCCAGCGATGGCTTGCCGACCATGTCAGCAACGGTTCGGTCCGCGTACCGAGTGCGACCTTTGTGGAACTGGCGATCCGCGCGGGCGACGAGGTCGGTTGCGGGCTGCTCGACGAGCTGACGCTGGGCGCGCCGCTGCTGCTGCCCGCTCAGGGCGGCGTGCAGCTGCAGGTCAGCGTGGGTGCGCCGGACGACACCGGCCGCCGCGAACTCGCGGTGTTCGCTCGCGAGAATGCCGACGGTCCGTGGATCAGGCACGCTTCCGGGCGGCTCAGCCCTCGCGTGACCGCCTCCGCGTCCCCGGTCGGCGAATGGCCGCCGCGAGGTGCGACGGCGGTTCCGCTCGAAGGCGCGTACGACCAGCTGTCGGCGGCCGGGTTGCAGCTCGGTCCGGTTTTCCGAGGCGTACGCACACTGTGGCGACGCGGCGAGGAGGTTCTGGCCGAAGTCGAGCTGCCCGAGCAGGCTCGATCGGAGGCGGGGCGACTGCGGATGCACCCGGCGTTGCTGGAGGGCATCGCGCACGCGGCGGTTATGGGCGGCGTACCGGACGGGGCGGTGGCGGAGCCCGCGGCGTGGACCAGCCTGCGGCTGCACGCCACGGGTGCGACCACGATCCGGGTCCGGATGGCGTGGGACGCCCGTACGCTCGTCGCGATCGAGGCGGCGGACGAAGCCGGTGACCCCGTGCTCTCGGCGGACACGTTGTCCTGGCGGGATCTCGCGATGGACGAGCGGGCCACGGCTCACGCCGCCGACTCGCTCTACCGCGTCGACTGGGTGCCGGTCGCGGCAGCGGAAACCGGGGAAGTCTCCTGGATCGACTGGGCGTCGATTGTGGACGACGAACCGGTGCCCGACGTCGTCGTGCTGAACGTGCCCGGGGGGCTGCGACCGGACGACCTCCGGGCGGCCACTTCCCTGACCCTGGAGGTTCTGCAGCGCTGGCTCGCCGAGGACCGGTACGCCGATGCCAAGCTCGTCGTGCGTACGCGGGGCGCGGTCGGCGAGGTGACCGATCCCGCCGCGGCCGCAGTATGGGGCCTGGTGCGGTCGGCCCAGTCGGAGAACCCGGGTCAGATCATCCTGCTCGACGGCGACGTCGACATCTCTGTCTTGCTCAATTCCGGTGAGCCGCAGGTGCTCGTACGCGACGGGCAGATGTACGCCCCGCGCCTGGCCCGGCTCAGCCCCGCAACCGAAGCACCCGACTTGAGCACGGGTCCGGTGCTGATCACCGGCGGCACGGGTGCGTTGGGCGCGCTGTTCGCCCGCCACCTGGTCACCGAGTACGGCGTACGCGAGCTGCTTCTGGTCGGCCGGGCCGGTCCGGCGGCCCCCGGCGCGGAGTCGCTGAAGGCGGAGCTGACCGAGCTCGGTGCCGACGTCCAGATCGTCGCGTGCGACGTGGCCGACCGGGAGGCGCTGGCCTCGCTCTTGCACGGCGTACGCCTGACCGGGGTCGTCCACGCCGCCGGTGTGCTGGACGACGGAGTCATCGGCTCGCTGACGCCGGAGAAGATGGACGCCGTACTGCGGCCAAAAGCCGATGCGGCGTGGAACCTGCACGAACTGACCCAAGACATGAACCTGGCCGCCTTCGTGCTGTTCTCCGGGGCGGCCGGCCTCCTCGGCTCGCCGGGACAGGGCAACTACGCGGCGGCCAACGCGTACCTCGACGCGCTCGCGAGCTATCGCCGGTCGGCCGGGTTGGCCGCTCAGTCGCTCGCCTGGGGGCTGTGGTCGCGGGCCGGTCGAATGACGGGTTCGCTGTCGAGCACGGATATCTCCCGGATCTCGCAGGGCGGCGTCTTCGCACTGGCCGACGACGAAGGGCTGGCCCTGTTCGACGCGGCGCTCGGCACCGGCGAAGCCACCGTCGTTCCGATCCGACTCGACCTGGCCATGCTGCGCGCCCGGGGCGAGAATATGCCCGACGTCCTGCGTACGCTCGTCCCCCAGGTGCGCCGCCGCACGGCGGGCACGAAGGACGAGTCGGGTGTGCTGCGCCGGCAGTTGGCGGCGCTGCCCGAGCCGGACTGGGAACGGGCGCTGCTCGACCTGGTGCTCAACCAGGCGGCGCTCGTGCTCCGGTTCGAGTCCGTACGCTCGCTGATCCCGGACCGGCCGTTCAAGGACCTGGGATTCGACTCGCTGACCAGCGTGGAGTTCCGCAACCGGCTGGCCGCCGCGTCCGGTCTGCGGTTGCCGGTGACGGTCGTCTTCGACCACCCGACGCCGCTGGCGCTGGCCCGCTATCTGCTGAGCGAAGTCCGCGGCGACGCGGTCGAGGTACGCCCGGCGACGATCGACGTGAGCACCACCGAGCCGATCGCGATCGTCGGCATGGCCTGCCGATACCCGGGCGGCGCGAACACGCCGGAGGCGCTCTGGCGGATCGTCGCGGAGGGCCTCGACGTCGTCTCCGGCTTCCCCACCGATCGCGGCTGGGACGGCGAACGCCACTTCGATCCGACCGGGCGACGCCAGGACACCACGTACGTGAACCAGGGTGGCTTCCTCTACGGGGCGGCCGAGTTCGACGCGGAGTTCTTCGGAATCAGCCCCAAGGAAGCCCGGACGATGGACCCGCAGCAACGCCTGCTGTTGGAGACCTCCTGGGAAGCGCTGGAACACAGCGGTGTCGATCCCATGTCACTGAAGGGTTCGCCGACCGGCGTCTTCGTCGGCATGGCCTTCCACGACTACGCGCACAACAACAGCACCGGGGCCATCGCCTCCGGCCGGGTCGCGTACGTCCTCGGCCTCGAAGGGCCGGCGGTCACCGTCGACACCGCCTGCTCCTCCTCACTGGTGTCGATGCATTTGGCGATCCAGGCGCTGCGGGCGGGAGACTGCTCGCTGGCACTGGCCGGTGGCGTCGCGGTCATGGCGAGCATGGACAACTTCATCGAGTTCTCCCGCCAGCGCGCGCTCTCCCCGGACGGGCGCAGCCGGGCGTTCGCCGCCGCCGCCGACGGCACGAGCTGGTCCGAAGGCGTCGGCATGCTCCTGCTGGAGCGGCTGTCCGACGCCGAACGCAACGGCCACCGCATTCTCGCCGTGGTACGCGGCTCGGCGGTGAACCAGGACGGTGCGTCCAACGGGCTGACCGCGCCGAACGGACCGTCGCAGCAGCGGGTGATCCGGCAGGCGCTGGCCAACGCCCGATTGTCCGCCGCCGACGTCGACGTCGTGGAAGCGCACGGCACCGGGACAACACTGGGTGATCCCATCGAGGCTCAGGCCCTGTTGGCGACTTACGGCCAGGGGCGGCCGGTCGACCGTCCACTGTGGTTGGGTTCGCTCAAGTCCAACGTGGGCCATCCGCAGGCGGCTTCCGGGGTCGGTGGCGTCATCAAGATGGTCCTGGCGATGCAACACGGCGTACTGCCCAAGACGTTGCACGTCGACGAGCCGACTCCGCACGTGGACTGGTCAGCCGGTTCGGTGGAGTTGCTGACCGAGGCTCGGGAGTGGCCCGAACTCGGGCGTCCGCGCCGGGCCGGCGTGTCGTCCTTCGGGATCAGCGGAACCAATGCGCACGTGATCATCGAACAGTCCGTCTCCGGGCGGGCCGCGCTACAGGGGGACTCGGGTAGGGAATCATCCGGTGCGATCGTCCCCTGGGCGCTGTCGGCGAGATCGGCCGAAGGGCTCCGAGCCCAGGCGTCGAAGTTGGCATCCTTTGTGGAATCAGAGCCCGAACTGCGGCCGGTGGACGTCGGGTACTCGCTGATCACCGAGCGGGCGCTGCTGGAGCACCGGGCCGTCGTCGCCGGGTCCGACCGCGAGGAGCTGCTGCGCGGACTGGCCGCGCTGTCGACCGCGGAGTCCCGGGCGGTCCGCGCCGAACCGAAGTTGGCGGCGTTGTTCTCGGGCCAAGGTTCGCAGCGGCTCGGGATGGGCCGGGAGTTGTATGCGGCTTTCCCGGTCTTCGCTTCGGCGTTGTCCGAAGCCGTTACCGAACTCGATCAGCACCTTGATCGGCCGTTGCTCGACGTGATGTGGGGCGACGATGCGGAGTTGCTCGATCAGACGGGATACACCCAGGCGGCGTTGTTCGCGGTGGAGACGGCGTTGTTCCGGTTGGCCGAGTCGTGGGGCGTACGCCCGGACTTCGTGGGCGGGCATTCGATCGGTGAGGTGACCGCCGCGCATGTCGCCGGGGTGCTGTCCTTGGCGGATGCGGCGAAACTGGTGGCCGCCCGGGGCAGGCTGATGCAGGCGCTTCCTGCCGGTGGGGTGATGGTGTCGGTCGCCGCTCCGGAAGCCGACGTCCTCCCGCTGCTGGCGGACGGCGGGCTGGTGGACGGCGCGCTGGCGGATGGCGCGTGCGTGGACATTGCGGCGGTCAACGGCTCGGCTTCGGTCGTCTTGTCCGGTGCTGAAGACGCGGTGACGAGCGTCGTGTCCGTGCTGGAAGAACGGGGCGTGAAGACCAAGCAACTGCGGGTGTCGCACGCGTTCCACTCGGCATTGATGGACCCGATGCTGGACGAGTTCCGCGAAGTCCTGAATGGACTGACGTTCACAGAGCCGACGATCCCGGTCGTGTCGAACGTGACCGGCGACTTCACCCCGGTGAACAACCCCGAGTACTGGGTCACGCACGTCCGCGACGCCGTCCGATTCGCCGACGGCATCACGACGTTGGAAGCAGCGGGAGCGCAGGTCTTCTTCGAACTCGGCCCGGATGCCGTGCTCTCCGGAATGGCAGAAGGCCAGGGCACCTTCATCCCGGCTCAGCGGCGAAACCGCGAAGAACCGCTGACGATGGTCAACGCGCTGGGAGCTCTGCACACCGCCGGTGCCCGGGTGGACTGGAGCGCGTACTTCGCGGGGTCGGGCGCGACCCGGGTCGACCTGCCCACCTACGCCTTCCAGCGTACGCACTATTGGATGACCGCCGACGAGACGGCAGATCCCGAGTCGGTCGGCCAGGGCGCGGTCGAGCATCCGCTGCTGGGTGCCATGGTGGCGCTGGCCGGATCGGACAGCCTCGTACTCACCGGCAGGTTGTCGGTGGCGACGCATCCGTGGCTGGCCGATCACCGCATCCTGGACCGGATTCTGCTGCCAGGCACCGGGTTCGTGGAACTCGCGGTGCTCGCCGCTGACCACTGTGGATGCCCACTCGTCGAGGAGCTCGTGCTCCACGTTCCCCTCGTCCTGCCGGAGCACGGCGGCGTCCAGGTTCAGGTCACCGTCGGCGCTCCCACTGACGACGGCATCCGTCCGATCTCCGTGCACGCGCGCCACGAGGACGACGCGAGCGACGACTGGGTGCTGCACGCCGACGGGCGGCTCGCGCCCGATGCCACGCAACCGTCCTGGGTGCTCGATCAGTGGCCGCCGACCGGCGCGCAGCACGTCGACCTGACGACCTTCTACGACGACCTCGCCGAGGCCGGTCTGGACTATGGGCCCACGTTCCGGGGGCTGCGCAACGCTTGGCTCGCGGACGGGACCGTGCTCGCCGAGGTCGCGCTGTCTGAGAGTGCCGGCACGGGTGAGTTCGGCGTACACCCCGGTCTGCTCGACGCTGCGCTGCACGCGGTGGCCCTGGGTCGCGCCGAGGCTCAGGTCGCGCTGCCGTTCGCGTGGTCGAAGGTCGCGCTCCACGCGGCGGGCCAGAGCTCGCTGCGCGTCCAGGTCACTCCGACCCAAGGTGACGCGGTCACGCTCCGGGTCGCCGACCAGTCCGGCCGGCCGGTGCTCTCCGTCGAGGCGCTGCTCTCCCGCCCGGTCACCGCCGCGCAGGTCACCCGGCCCAGCGACGCCCTCTTCCGCGTGGAATGGTCCCGGTCCGAGGTCGTTCCACAGCAGATCGACTGGTACGCCTTGGACGCGGTCGGGACCAGGGAACTGGCCGACGTGGCGGTCCTCGACCTCACGGCGTACTCGGATGCCCGGGTCGCGGTGCACGAAGCTCTTCGATCCATCCAGGGTTGGCTGGCCGACGAGCGGGCCGCCGCGACCAGGCTCGTGGTGCTGGCGGATCGGAGCCTCGCGGGTTCCGCCGTCTGGGGCCTGGTGCGCTCAGCCCAGTCGGAGAATCCCGGTCGCATCGTGCTGGCCGACGCTGGTGTCGCGGATCTGCCGTTGCTCATCGGCTCCGGAGAATCGCAGGTCGCGGTACGCGACGGCGAGGTCTTCGTCCCCCGCCTCGTCCGAGTGCCGGCCGCCGGTTCAGGTATCGCATGGGACCTGCCCGGTTCGGTGCTGATCACCGGCGGAACGGGCGGCCTCGGTGCGGTCGTCGCGCGGCATGCGGTCGCCCGGGGAGCTTCCTGCGTAGTGCTCGTGAGCCGTCGTGGCGAGAGTGCGCCGGGGGCGGCCGAACTGGTGGCCGAGCTGCGCGAGAGCGGCGCCGCAGTGGTGGTATGCGCAGCGGACGTCGCTGATCGAGACGCACTCGTGGAGGTGCTCGGCCAGGTCCCGCCGCAGTTCCCGCTCCGGACCGTGGTGCACGCGGCCGGCGTACTCGATGACGGCGTCCTTGAATCGCTGACGCCGGAGCGACTGGACGCGGTGCTCGGGCCGAAGATGGACGCCGCGTGGCACCTGCACGAGCTGACCGCGGACCTGGACTTGTCGGCGTTCGTGCTGTTCTCCGCGGCCGCCGGGGTGCTCGGCGCGCCGGGACAGGGCAACTACGCCGCCGCCAACTCCTACTTGGACGCATTGGCCGCCTTCCGCGTCGAGCAGGGCCTGCCCGCGCAGTCGATCGCGTGGGGGCTGTGGGAGCAAGAGACCGCGATGACGGCGAGGCTGAGCGAAGCCGATCGCGCTCGGATGGCTCGGGCCGGCGTCCTTCCATTGTCCATTGCGGACGGAACGGAGCTTCTCGACGTCGCGGGTGCGGCGGGCGAACCGGCGTTGGTGGCGCTCAAGCTGGACCCCGGCGCACTGGCGTCGGCCGGGATGATCCCGGATCTTCTGCGTGGCTTGGTACGCGGACGCGCCCGCCGCAAGCTCGGGACCGCGACGTCGGGTGCGCCGGTGCTCGAAGCCGCGTCTTCGATCGCGTCTGACGAAGAGCGAGCGGCGTTGGCGCTGCGCGTCGTGCTCGACCACGTCGCGGCCGTCCTCGGGCACGCCGACGCCTCGCGGATCGACCCCGCGCAAGCCTTCACGAGCTTGGGTTTCGACTCCTTGAGTGCGGTGGAGTTCCGGAACGGCTTGGCGGTGGCGACCGGGTTGGCGTTGCCGGCGACGCTCGTGTTCGACTATCCGGCTCCCGATGTGCTGGCCCGATTCCTGAGCGACGAACTGGCCGGCCGTTCCTCGGTGGCGACTTCCGTCGCGACCACCACGGTCTCGGATGAGCCCCTCGCAATCGTGGGTATGGCGTGCCGGTTCCCCGGTGGAGTCACCTCTCCCGACGAACTGTGGCGGCTGGTCGCCGACGGCCGGGAGGGCATCGGCGGATTCCCGCTCGACCGGGGCTGGGATCTTGATTCGCTGATCGACCTATCCGGTCGTCGCCCGGAGACGTCCAGTGTGGACCGCGGCGGCTTCCTGGACAACGCCGGGGGCTTCGATGCGGGCTTCTTCGGGATCTCGCCGAACGAGGCGCTGGCGATGGATCCGCAGCAGCGGTTGCTTCTCGAGACTTCGTGGGAGGCGTTGGAGCGGGCGGAGATCGATCCGGCCGCGCTGAAGGGCAGCCGGACCGGCGTGTTCGTCGGGATGATGTACCACGACTACGCACACAGTGGCGCTTCCGGCGCGGTGGCGTCGGGTCGTCTGTCGTATTGGTTCGGGCTGGAGGGTCCGGCGGTGACGGTGGACACGGCGTGTTCGTCGTCGCTGGTTGCGTTGCATTTGGCGGGTCAGGCGCTGCGGTCGGGTGAGTGTTCGCTGGCGTTGGTCGGTGGTGTGACGGTGATGTCGTCGCCGGACTCGTTCGTCGAGTTCTCCCGGCAAGGCGGGTTGGCTCCGGACGGCCGGTGCAAGTCGTTCGCGGATGCGGCCGACGGCACGAGCTGGTCTGAAGGTGTCGGCATGCTTCTGGTGGAGCGGCTGTCCGAAGCACGCCGCAATGGCCATCGCATCCTGGCCGTGGTACGCGGCTCCGCCGTGAACCAAGACGGTGCGTCCAACGGGCTGACCGCGCCGAACGGGCCGTCGCAGCAACGGGTGATTCGGCAAGCACTCGCCAACGCCCGGTTGTCCGCCGCCGACGTCGATGCCGTGGAAGCGCACGGCACGGGCACGACGTTGGGTGATCCGATCGAGGCGCAGGCGCTGCTGGCCACGTACGGGCAGGATCGGGCCGAACCGCTGTGGCTGGGTTCGCTGAAGTCCAACATCGGGCACGCGCAGGCGGCGGCCGGCGTCGCCGGGATCATCAAGATGGTCCTGGCGATGCGGCACGGCGTACTGCCCCGGACGCTGAACGTGGACACACCGTCGTCCTACGTGGACTGGTCGGCCGGTGCGGTCGAGCTGCTGACCGAGGCGCGGGAGTGGCCCGATCTCGACCGTCCCCGGCGCGCCGCCGTGTCGTCGTTCGGGATCAGCGGCACGAACGCCCACGTGATCCTGGAACAAGGCCCGGTTGAGCATGAGGTTCGTGCCGAGTCCGACACTGCGCTCCCGGTGATCCCCTGGATGCTGTCGGCCCGGACCGGCCCGGCTTTGCGGGCGCAGGCGGCTGCTCTCGCGGCGTACGCGGCGGGGAACGGCGAGCTGAGCGACCTCGACGTTGCGCGTACGCTCATGCGGCGGCCAGTGCTGGAACACCGGGCGGTGGTCACCGGGTCCAGCCGTGACGAGCTCCTGGCCGCGTTGGCTTCCGTCGACACGTCTTCGGCTGTGCACACGACGCCATCTGTGGCGGTGCTGTTCTCGGGGCAGGGTTCGCAGCGTCTCGGGATGGGCCGGGAGTTGTATGCGGCTTTCCCGGTCTTCTCTGCGGCGTTGAACGAGGTCGTTGGCGCCCTGGACGGCTTGCTGGATCGGCCGTTGCTGGAGGTCATGTGGGGCGACGATGCGGAGTTCCTGAACGAGACCGGGTACGCACAGCCGGCGTTGTTCGCGGTGGAGACGGCGTTGTTCCGGCTGACCGAGTCGTGGGGCGTACGCCCGGACTTCGTGGGCGGTCATTCGATCGGTGAGGTGACCGCTGCGCACGTCGCCGGGGTGCTGTCCCTATCGGATGCGGCGAAACTGGTGGCCGCCCGGGGCAGGCTGATGCAGGCGCTCCCATCCGGTGGCGTGATGGTGTCCGTCGCGGCATCCGAGGCCGACGTTCTCCCAATGCTGGCAGACGACGCGCTGGCAGACGGCGCACACGTGGACGTCGCGGCGATCAACGGTTCCGCTGCCGTGGTTCTCTCCGGCGCTGAGCAGGCCGTGGCGCGCGTGGTGGCCGAGCTGGAGCGGCGCGGTGTGAAGACCAAGCAACTGCGGGTGTCGCACGCGTTCCACTCCTCGCTGATGGACCCGATGCTGGATGAGTTCCGCGCAGTCCTGAATGGACTGTCGTTCGGCGAGGCGACGATCCCGGTGGTGTCGAACGTGACCGGCGACTTCACCCCGGTGAGCGACCCGGAGTACTGGGTGACCCACGTCCGCAACGCGGTCCGGTTCGCCGACGGGGTTCAGGCGCTGGAATCGGCCGGAGCACGAGTCTTCCTCGAACTCGGGCCAGACGCCGTGCTCTCCGGTATGGCAGAAGGCCAGGGGACCTTCATCCCGGCGCAGCGGCGTAACCGCGAAGAGGCGGCCACGGTCATCACCGCGCTGGGCGACCTCCACGTGGCGGGTGTGCCCGTCCGCTGGTCCGCCCTGCTCGGCGAGCGGCGAAGCACCGCCGTCGAGCTGCCGACGTACGCCTTCCAGCGGTCCCATTACTGGCGCGTCGAGGCGGACGCCACCGACCCCGCGGCCGCCGGGCTCGGCTCGGTGACGCATCCGCTGCTGGGTGCCGCCGTACCCCTGGCCGGGTCGGACGCGCAGGTGTTCACCGGCCGGTTCTCGCTGGCGACCCATCCGTGGCTGGCCGACCATCGCATCCTGGGCCAGATGTTGTTCCCCGGGACCGGCCTGGTCGAGCTTGCGCTCCAGGCCGGCGGACGGCTCGACGAACTCGTGCTGCGAGCGCCGCTCGTCGTGCCCGAGCAGGGCGCGGTGACCATCCAGGTCTCGGTCGGAGCAGGGACGGACAGGGGCACTCGATCCGTGAGCGTCTACTCGCGGCTGGAGAACGCGGGGGAGTGGACTCTTCACGCGCAGGGCGTACTGAGCGACGAGGCCGATCCGCAGGATTGGGAGCTCGCCGAGTGGCCCCCGCCCGGTACGCACCCGGTGGACGTCGACGGCTTCTACGCCGGTCTGGCCGAGGCGGACCTCGTCTACGGCCCGGTCTTCCAGGGACTACGAGCTGCCTGGCGCTCCGATACCGACCTGTACGCCGAAGTCGAGCTGCCCGAAGCGGTCCACGAAGCGGCACAGGCGTACGGGTTGCACCCGGCACTGTTCGATGCAGCGCTCCATGACCCCCGCATCACGGCGAACCAGAGTGACGGCGAGGCGAAGGTCCCGTTCGCGTGGTCCGGGGTGTCGCTGTTCGCGACCGGCGCGACGCGACTCCGGGTTCACCTGCGGAGCCTCGACGGCGACGCGATGTCGCTGCGGTTGGCCGATCCGGCCGGGCGTCCGGTGGCGAGCGTCGTCTCCGTCGCCGTACGCACAGTGTCGGCCGACCAGCTCGTCCAGTCCGGCCCGGCGATCGCCGATTGTCTGTACCAGGTGGACTGGGTGCCCGGCGACGAGTCCCTCTCGACCGGCGATCTCGGCCAGGACATCGTGGTTCCCGTCGCCGACACCGCTGGCACTCTTCCGGAGCGGGCTCTGGCGGCCACGACGTCCACGCTCGCGGCGATCCAGTACTGGCTGGGCGACGAGCGGTCCTCGGCGGGCCGGATCGTCGTGCTCACCCGTGGCGCTGTGCGGATGTCGACCGCGGATGGCGTGCCCGATCCGGTGCAGGCCGCGGTATGGGGACTGGTGCGGGCGGCTCAGGCGGAGAACCCGGGCCGCATCGTGTTGGTCGACGCTGTGACGGAGTCTGAGCTGCTCGCCGCCGCTGTGCAGAGCGGCGCAACCGAGGTGGCGATCCGGGGCGACCGGCTCTGGTTCCCCCGGCTGACCAGGACGCCGATCCCGGAGCACGCTGTGTCCTGGGATCTGCCCGGCACCGTGTTGATCACGGGCGGCACCGGCGGAGTAGGCGCGGTGGCGGCTCGCCACGTCGTCGATCGGGGTGCCCCTAGCGTCCTGCTGCTGAGCCGCCGTGGCCCGGCAGCGGAGGGCGCCGAAGAGTTGGCGGCCGATCTACGTACGCGAGGCGCAGTCGTCACGATCGTCGCGGGCGATGCGGCCGACCGGGAGTCGCTGTCGGCGGCGCTGACGCAGGTTCCTAGTGAGTATCCCCTCGCGGCGGTGGTGCACGCGGCGGGCGTACTCGACGACGGCGTACTCACCTCGCTGACCCCGGAGAAGGTGAGCACAGTATTCCGGCCGAAGGTGGATGCGGCGTACCTGCTGCACGAGCTGACCCGGGAGCTCGGCCTGTCGAGGTTCGTGCTGTTCTCCTCGGTCGCCGGTGTACTCGGCGCTCCCGGCCAGGCCAACTACGCGGCGGCGAACGCCTTCCTGGACGCCCTCGCCGCCCTCCGGGCCGAGCAGGGTCTTCCGGCGCAGTCGGTCGCCTGGGGACTCTGGGCGCAGACCAGTGCGATGACCGCCCACTTGAGCAGCGCCGACCGAGCCCGGATGTCCCGCTCCGGAGTGCTCGCCCTGTCCGAGGGGGAAGGCACGGCTCTGCTCGACGCCGCAGTCGCCGTCAGCGCGCCCGCATTGATCGCGATGCGCTTGGACGGCTCGGGCCAGGTCGGTGACGTTCCGGACTTGCTGCGCGGCCTCGTGCGTACGCGTCGGCAGGCCGGAACGGCTCCGGCGGCGGGAGGGCTGGCTCGGCGGGTCCTCGCCGCTCCGGCCGAGGAACGCGAATCGATCTTGCTGGACGTCGTCCTGACACAGGCCGCCTCCGTCCTCGGTCATCGGGACACGGCGGCGCTCGCTCCCGCGCTCCCGTTCACCCGACTGGGCTTCGACTCGTTGAGCGCAGTCGAGTTCCGGAACGGCTTGGCGGCAGCGACCGGGTTGGCGTTGCCTGCGACGCTCGTGTTCGACTACCCCGCGCCCGATGTGCTGGCCCGGTTCCTGACCGCCGAGTACGCCGGCCGCCCCTCGTCCGAGGCGAAAGCAGCAACCGGCGGAGCAACGGATGAGCCGCTCGCCATCGTGGGTATGGCGTGCCGGTATCCGGGCGAGGTGGCTTCGCCGGACGATCTGTGGCGGCTGGTTGCCGACGGCCGGGAGGGCATCGGCGGATTCCCGATCGATCGAGGCTGGGATCTCGATTCGCTGATCGACCTGACGGGTAAGCGGCCGCACACGTCCGTTGTGGACAGAGGCGGGTTCCTGGCCGACGTGGCGGGCTTCGATGCGGGCTTCTTCGGGATCTCGCCGAACGAAGCGCTGGCGATGGATCCGCAGCAGCGGTTGCTTCTCGAAACTTCGTGGGAGGCGCTGGAGCGGGCGGAGATCGATCCGGCCGCGCTGAAGGGCAGCCGGACCGGCGTGTTCGTCGGCATGATGTACCACGACTACGTCCACAACAGCGCCTCGGGCGCGGTGGCGTCGGGCCGCCTGTCGTACTGGTTCGGGCTGGAAGGCCCGGCTGTCACGGTGGACACGGCGTGTTCGTCGTCGCTGGTGGCGCTGCATTTGGCGGGTCAGGCGCTGCGGTCGGGTGAGTGTTCGCTGGCGTTGGTCGGTGGTGTGACGGTGATGTCGTCGCCGGACTCGTTCGTCGAGTTCTCCCGGCAAGGCGGGTTGGCTCCGGACGGGCGGTGCAAGTCGTTCGCCGACGCGGCCGACGGTACAAGCTGGTCTGAAGGTGTCGGCATGCTGCTCGTCGAGCGGCTGTCCGAAGCACGCCGCAACGGCCACCGCATCCTCGCCGTGGTACGCGGCTCCGCCGTCAACCAGGACGGTGCGTCCAACGGGCTCACCGCGCCGAACGGACCGTCCCAGCAACGGGTGATCCGCCAGGCGCTCTCGGTCTCCGGACTCCGTGCCTCCGATGTGGATCTCGTGGAAGGCCATGGCACGGGCACGACGCTGGGCGACCCCATCGAGGCGCAAGCGCTCCTGGCCACCTACGGGCAAGATCGCGACCGGCCGCTGTGGCTGGGCTCGCTCAAGTCCAACATCGGGCACAGCCAGGCGGCGGCCGGGGTCGGCGGCATCATCAAGCTGGTTCAGGCGATGCGGCACGGCGTACTGCCGCAGACGCTGCACGTCGACAAGCCGTCCGTCCAGGTGGACTGGTCGGCCGGCGCGGTCGAACTGCTGACGGAGAACCGCCCGTGGCCGGACCTGGGTCGTCCGCGGCGAGCGGCGATCTCGTCGTTCGGCATCAGCGGCACCAACGCCCACGTGATCCTGGAACAGCCGCCCGCCGACGATCCGGCCGAGGTTCCGGTGCCCGATCCAGTATTGCTGCCGTGGGTGATCTCGGCGAAGTCGGCTGCGGGACTACGCGGTCAGGCGGCCACGCTCGCGGCGGCGATCGAGTCCGATCCGACACTGAGCGCGGCCGACATCGCGTACGCCCTGGCGACCGCCCGCCCCGGTCTCGAACACCGCATGGTCGTCGTCGGAAGCGACCGTGAGGAGCTGCTGAGCCGGCTGACCACGGTTCCCGAGTCCCGGGCCGTACGCGGAGAGCCGAAGATCGCCGTCCTGTTCTCCGGCCAGGGCTCGCAGCGGCTCGGCATGGGACGCGAGTCGGCGGACGCCTTCCCGGTGTTCTCCGGCGCGCTGCACGAGGTAGTGGCCGAACTGGATCGCCACCTGGATCGGCCACTCCTCGAAGTGATGTGGGGCTCCGACGAGGAACTGCTGAACCAGACCGCGTACGCCCAAGCGGCCTTGTTCGCGGTGGAGACGGCGTTGTTCCGGCTGACCGAGTCGTGGGGCGTACGCCCTGCCTTCCTCGGTGGCCACTCGATCGGTGAGGTGACCGCCGCCCACGTCGCCGGGGTGCTCTCGCTCGCCGATGCGGCGACGCTGGTGGCCGCCCGGGGCCGCCTGATGCAGGCGCTCCCACCAGGCGGCGTGATGGTCTCCGTGATCGCGTCCGCAACCGAGGTCGAGAAACACCTGGTCGAAGGCGTGGACATCGCCGCGATCAACGGCCCCGAAGCCGTGGTCCTCTCCGGTGCCGCCGACGCGGTCGAGCAGGTCGCACGTGCCCTGGCGGAGAAGGGCGTCAAGACCAAGCACCTCCGGGTGTCCCACGCTTTCCACTCCTCGTTGATGGACCCGATGCTCGACGAGTTCCGGGAAGTCCTGAATGGACTGAGATTCGGCGAGGCGGCCATCCCGGTGGTGTCGAACGTGACCGGCGACTTCACTCCGGTCGACCACCCGGAGTACTGGGTGACCCATGTGCGCAACGCCGTCCGGTTCGCCGACGGCTTGACCGCCCTGGAAGCAGCGGGCGCGCAGGTCTTCCTCGAACTCGGCCCCGACGCCGTGCTCTCCGCGATGGGGGAGGACTTAATCCCCGCGCTGCGGCGGAACCGGCCGGAGGCGTACACGCTCGTGAGTGCCCTCGGCGACCTGCACGTCGCGGGCGTACGGGTCGACTGGCGGGCCTACTTCGGCCGGACCGGCCGCGCCCGCGTCGAGCTGCCCACCTACGCCTTCCAGCACGAGCGCTACTGGTCCACCGGCGAGGAGACCAAGGATCTCGCGTCGGTCGGCCAGGGCGCGCTCGGGCATCCACTCGTCGGTGCAGCGGTGGCCCTGGCCTCCGGTGAGGTGCTGCTCACCGGCCGCCTCTCGCTCGCGACCCATCCGTGGCTGGCCGACCATCAGGTCCTCGGCCGCCCGCTGCTGCCCGGCACGGCCTTCGTCGAACTCGCGCTCCGAGCCGGCGAGCAGGTCGGTTGCGACCGCCTCGCCGAACTCGTCCTCCATGCGCCGCTCGCGTTGCCGGTTCACGGCGGCGTCCAGCTGCAGGTCTCGGCGGGCGCGCCGACCGCGTCCAGCGACCGCATCGTCGCGATCCACTCCCGGCCCGAGGGCGCGGCCGACTGGACCCTGCACGCGCAGGGCACGCTCGGCGGGTCCGTCACCGATCCGACGTGGGAGCTCACGCAGTGGCCGCCGGCCGGCGCACGGCCGTTGGAACTCGACGGCTTCTACGACGGTCTGGCTGCGGCAGGTCTGGAATACGGTCCGGTCTTCCAAGGGGTACGCACAGCGTGGCAGTCCGGTAATGACTTGTACGCGGAAGTGGCGCTGCCCACCGAGGATCGACTGGGAGCCGCCGAGTGCGGAATTCACCCGGCGCTGCTGGACATGGCGCTGCACGATCCCCGGGTCGACGCCGCCCAAGCCGTCCCCGGCGAGGTGCGCGTTCCCTTCTCGTGGTCCGGCGTCTCGCTGTTCGCCTCCGGGGCGACCGCGTTGCGCGTACACGTGCGAAACACCGGACCGGAAACGTTGACGCTCGCGATCGCCGACATGAGCGGGCAGCCGGTCGCGAGCGTCGACGCCCTCACCAGCCGGACCATCTCGGCCGACCAGCTGGGCGCGGTGCGCACGGCGGTCCACGAGGACCTGTTCCAGGTGGACTGGATTCCCGCAGCGACCGGGGCCCGGCCGGAGGTTCGATGGGCGCTGGTGGGGGCGGATGTCGATGACCAGATGCCCGAGGTCTTCGTCCTGCCCGTGACCGTGCCGGACGGCGACGTGCCGGGTCGGGTCCGCACCGCTGTGCGTGACGCGGTGACGACGCTACGGTCCTGGTTGGACGATCCGAAGTGGACATCGTCGAAGCTGGTCGTGCTGGCCGACCGTGGGCTCGCCGGGGCGGCGGTGTGGGGTCTCGTGCGCTCGGCGCAGTCGGAGAACCCGGGCCGAATCGTGTTGGCCGACGCCGCGCTGGACGACCTGCCGATCGTCGTCGGCGCGGGCGAGTCCCAGGTGATCGTCCGGGGCGGCCAGGCGTGGGTGCCGAGGCTGGCGCCCATGCCGCTGGCTCAGGACGACTCCGAGGCGGCGGTTTCCTGGGACCTCCCGGGTTCGGTGTTGATCACCGGTGGCACGAGCGGCCTGGGTGCGGTGGTCGCCCGGCACGTGGTGGCCCAAGGCGCACCGAGCGTCGTCCTGGTGAGCCGCCGGGGCCCGGACGCTCCGGAGGCCGGCGAGCTGGTGGCCGATCTGCGAGCGCAGGGCGCCCAGGTGACGGTATGCGCGGCGGACGTGTCCGACCGGGCGGCCTTGGCCAGGGTGCTCGACGAGGTTCCGGACGAGTTCCCCGTGCGCGCCGTGGTCCACGCGGCGGGCGTACTGTCCGACGGCGTTCTGAGCTCGCTGACCCCGGAGAAGATCGACGCCGTACTGCGGCCGAAGGTCGACGCCGCCTGGCATCTGCACGAGCTGACCAAGGACTCCGGCCTGTCGAGGTTCGTGCTGTTCTCCTCGGCGGCCGGCGTACTCGGCGCGGCCGGCCAGGGCAACTATGCGGCGGCGAACGCCTTCCTCGACGCCCTCGCGGAGCACCGGCGCGAATCGGGTCTGCCCGCTCAGTCCGTGGCCTGGGGACTGTGGACCGATTCGGGGACGATGGCCCGGAACCTGACCGAGGCCGACCGGGCCCGGATGGCCCGCTCCGGCGTGGTGGGACTGTCCACCGCAGAGGGAACGGCGTTGCTGGACCTCGCCGTCGGCACCGATGCCCGTGCCGTCGTGGCGATGCGGCTCGACGCGGGCAGCCTGGCCGACGGCCCGTCCGAGGTTCCGGAGATGCTGCGCGCGCTCGCCCCGGGGCGTACGCGTCGCCGGGTCAGCACCGTCGCGCCGATCTCCGGGCTGGCCGACCGGCTGCGGTCGCTCGCCGAACCGGAGCGTACCGCTGCCGTGCTGGAGCTGGTCCTGACCACGGCGGCCGCGGTGCTGGGCCACGCCGACGCCGGCGCACTGGACCCCGATGAGGCGTTCACCGGGCTGGGGTTCGACTCACTGAGCGCGGTGGAGTTGCGCAACACGCTCGGCGCGGCCACTGGTCTGGCGCTTCCGGCCACCCTCGTCTTCGACTTCCCGGACCCGCGTCTGGTCGCGGCGCACATGGCCGCGTTGCTGGTGCCCGACGCCGGATCGGACGACGAGGAAGGGGAGGACCGGTTGCGGCGGCTGTTCACCGAGATCCCGCTGCATCGCCTTCGGGACGCCGGTCTCCTGGACAGCCTCCTCGACCTGGCGGGGGTGGCGCGCGTGACCATTCCCGCCCAGCGCGACGCGCTCGACGACGTGGACATCGACGACATGGACATCGACAGTTTGATCAACGCGGCCCTCGACGACGCGGCGGAAGGGTGACGACGAGTCATGGTCAACGCAGACGGGAAGGCCGACGGCAAGATCGTCGAGGCGCTGCGGGCGTCGGTGAAGGAGGCCGAGCGGCTCCGGGCGAAGAATCGTGAGCTGCTCGCCGCGTCGCACGAGCCGCTCGCGATCGTGGGAATGGCCTGCCGTTATCCGGGTGGGGTCACCTCGCCGGAGGACCTCTGGCAGCTGGTCGCCGAGGGCCGTGACGCGATCGGCGGGTTCCCGGTCGATCGGGGCTGGGATCTCGGCTCGCTCGTCGACCCGATCGGGGAGCAGCCCGGGACGACCTATGTGGACCAAGGTGGCTTCCTCGCCACGCCGGGCGCGTTCGACACGGTGTTCTTCGGGATCGGCCCGAACGAGGCGATCAGGATGGATCCCCAGCAACGGCTGCTGCTGGAGACGACCTGGGAGGCACTGGAGCGGGCGGAGATCGATCCGGCCTCGCTGAAGGGCAGCAAGACGGGCGTGTACGTCGGCATGATGTACCACGACTACCCCTACAGCAACGCCGCGGGCGCGGTGGCCTCCGGCCGCCTGTCCTACTGGTACGGGCTCGAAGGCCCGTCCCTCACGGTGGACACCGCTTGTTCCTCGTCGTTGGCAGCGCTGCACCTGGCCACACAAGCGCTGCGGTCCGGCGAATGCACGATGGCGCTGGTCGGTGGTGTCGCGGTGATGGCTCAGCCGGACGTGTTCGTCGAGTTCTCCCGGCAGAAGGCGTTGTCCAAGGACGGCCGCTGCAGGTCGTTCGCCGCGGCGGCCGACGGGACGAGCTGGGCCGAAGGCGTCGGCATGATCGTGGTGGAACGCCTCAGCGACGCCGAGCACGCTGGGCATACCGTGCTCGCGGTGGTCCGCGGAACCGCCGTCAACCAAGACGGTGCTTCCAACGGGCTCACCGCCCCCAGCGGTCCGTCCCAGCAGCGGGTGATCCGGCAGGCGCTGGCCAACGCCCGGGTGGCCGCCGACCAGGTCGACGTCGTGGAGGCGCACGGCACCGGCACGACGCTGGGCGATCCGATCGAGGCGCAGGCCTTGCTGGCGACCTACGGGCAGAACCGCCCGGCCGATCGTCCACTGTGGCTCGGCTCGCTGAAGTCGAACATCGGGCACTCGCAGGCCGCCGCCGGGGTGGGCGGGATCATCAAGATGGTCATGGCGCTGCGACATGGCGTACTGCCGAAGACGTTGCACGTCGACGAGCCCACGCCGCACGTCGACTGGTCGGCCGGGCAGGTGAAGCTGCTCACCGAGGCCCGGGAGTGGCCGAAGGCCGACCATCCCCGTCGCGCCGCCGTCTCCTCGTTCGGGGTCAGTGGCACCAACGCCCACATCGTGCTCGAAGAGGCACCGGCGTCAGCGCCGCCGGAACCGGCCTCCCCGTTGGCGGCGGTGCCACTGCTTCTGTCCGCCAAGTCGGCCGACGGCATACGCGCTCAGGCGAGTCAGCTTCTCACCTATGTGGATGATCATGCGGACGTCACGCCGGAGGAGGTCGCGTACGCCCTGATGCGTCGGCCCGCTCTCGAACACCGCGCGGTGGTGGTAGGCGAGGATCGTGAGCGACTGCGTACGTCGCTCGCCGCGCTCGCCGCCGAGGAGCCCACTACGACGGTGGTACGCGGCCGGGCCGCCCGTGGTGGTGGCCTGGTGTGGGTGTTCCCGGGTCAGGGTTCGCAGTGGCTGGGCATGGGTGCGGAGTTGCTCGAGTCTTCGCCGGTGTTCGGTCAGGTGGTGGCCGATTGCGACGAGGTGCTGGCGGATTTGGCGGGTTGGTCGGCCGCCGATGTGCTGCGGGATGTGACGGGTGCGCCGTCGTTGGAGCGGGTGGACGTCGTTCAGCCGGTGTTGTTCGTGATGATGGCGGGGTTGGCCGCTGTGTGGCGGTCGCTCGGTGTGACTCCGGACGTGGTGGTCGGTCACTCGCAGGGTGAGGTCGCGGCGGCGTACGTGGCGGGTGGTCTGTCGCTGGCGGACGCGTTGCGGGTGGTCGTTCTCCGCAGTCGCGCGGTGTTGGGCATCGCGGGCACCGGCGGCATGATCTCAGTACCGTTGCCGGCCGGCGAACTCGGCGACCTCGGACCCGACGTCAGCGTCGCCGCCCTCAACGGAGCCGCGTCGGTCGTGTTGTCGGGGCCGGACGGCGACCTGGAGAAACTGCTTTCGGCGTACGCCGACGCCGGAGTGCGGGCCCGCCGGATTCCGGTGGACTACGCCTCTCACTCCGTGGCGGTCGACCGACTGCGGGACGAGATCCTCCAGGCGTTGGAGTCGATCCGGCCCGTCGCGTCCGGCGTCCCGTTCTACTCCACGGTCACCGGCGAGCTGATGGACACCGCCGGCCTGGATGCGGCGTACTGGTTCCGGAACCTCCGGGAGACCGTGCGATTCGAGCCGGTGCTGCGCCTGCTCGCCGACCGGGGTCACCGGACTTTTGTCGAGGTCAGCCCGCATCCGGTGATCACGGTGAGCATCCGCGAGACATTGGATGAGGCTCGGGTCGTCGGTTCGCTGCGCCGCAACGAAGGCGGCATGTCCCGGGTTTTGCTCTCCGCCGGGGAACTCCACACCGGCGGCGTCGACGTGGACTGGCCGGCGTTGTTCGGCGGAGCGCCACCGCGACCGGCCCAGATCCCGACGTACGCCTTCGACCGCCAGCAGTTCTGGTTGACCGAAGGGCCGAGCGGCGACGATCCGAGCGCGCTGGGACTGCTGCCGGTCGAGCACAACTTCCTTCGTGCGGCCGGTTCGGTCGGCTCAGCGGATCTCGTGGTGCTGAGGGGTCGGGTGTCCGCCTCCCGCCAGGCGTGGGTGAACGACCACGCCGCGTTGGACACGTTGCTGCTTCCCGGTACGGCGTTGGTGGACCTGGCGCTGTGCGCCGCCGACCAGACCGGCTGCCAAACGATCGAGGAACTGGCCCTCCGGGCGCCCCTTCTCCTGCCGCCCGACGGCGATCTCGCCCTGCAAGTGGTGGTCTCAGCGCCCGACGACGCCGGTCGCCGCGGCGTCGGGCTGTACAGCCGGGCGGCGAACGGGCCGGCCGACCAACCCTGGACTCATCACGCGGAAGGCGTACTCGGCTCCGAAGCGCCTGCGGTTCCCGGTGATCTCCGGACGTGGCCGCCCGCCGACGCTCAGCGGATCGAGGTCGACGGGGTCTACGACCGGCTACGCGACGAAGGCTACGGATACGGCCCGGCGTTCCAGGGGCTC
>NZ_JABFVK010000113.1 GCF_013362815.1 Hamadaea sp.
AATCGGGGGCCGATGTCCTGCGTCACATCGTTGATCGCAGGCTATTTCCGCAGCTCAACACCGGCGATCGTCTTCTTTCCCTTGCGCAGTACGAGGAATCGCTCGTGCAGCAGCGTCTCCGGAGCGACCGCGGCGTCGCCGTCGGTGACCCGTTCGTTGTTCACGTAGAGACCGCCTTCGGCGATCGCCCGGCGAGCTTCACCGAGACCGGCGGTGAGCCCGGCCTCCTTGAAGAGCCCGGCGTACGTGGGCAACTCGTCCACCGTGGCCAGCCCTGCCTCGGACAGCGCCGCCCGCAGGGTGGACGGCGACAGATCTTCGAGCGCGGCACGTCCGAACAGCGCCTGCGAGGCCGCCACGACCTGCGCGGTCTCGTCCTTGCCGTGCACCAGCGTGGTGAGCTCCTCAGCCAGCGCGCGCTGGGCGGCGCGGGCGTACGCGCGCTCCTGGGTCTCCTCCGCCAACGCGGTCAGCTCCTCGTGACTGCGGAAGCTGAAGTACTTCAGGTACCGCATCACGTCCCGGTCGTCGGTGTTGAACCAGAACTGGTAGAAGGCGTACGGGCTGGTCATGGTGGCGTCGAGCCAGATGGCGCCGCCTTCGGTCTTGCCGAACTTGGTGCCGTCGGCCTTGGTCACCAGCGGCGTGACGAACGCGTGCACCGGTCCGGCGCCGCGACGGCGGATGTAGTCCACCCCGGCGGTGATGTTGCCCCACTGGTCGGAGCCGCCGAACTGGAGCGTGCAGCCGTTGCGTACGTGCAGCTCGTAGAAGTCGTGCGACTGGAGCAGCTGGTACGCGAACTCCGTGAAGCTGATGCCCGACTCCAGCCGCGTACGCACGACGTCCCGGGCCAGCATCTTGTTGATCGGGAAGTGTTTGCCGACGTCCCGGAGGAACTCGATGACCCCCATCGGCTCGGTCCAGTCCAGGTTGTTCACCATGGTGGCCGCAGCCGGACCGTCGAAGTCGAAGAAGGGCTCGACCTGAGCCCGGATCTTGGTGACCCAGCCCGCGGTGACCTCCGGCGGGTTGAGCGTACGCTCGCCGCCCTCCTTGGGGTCGCCGATCTGACCGGTCGCGCCGCCGACGAGCAGCAGCGGCTTGTGCCCGGCGAGCTGCAGGCGACGCGCCGTGAGAGCCTGAGTGAGATGGCCCAGGTGCAGGCTGGCCGCCGTCGGGTCGAAGCCCACATAGAAGCTGATCGGCCCGGAGTCGAGGTGCTTGCGCAGGTCGTCGAGGCCGGTCGAGTCCTGGAGCAGGCCCCGCCACTGCAGATCGTCGAGGATGTGTGTCACACACCCGATTGTTCCGCATCCGCCCGGCGGGCCGCACACCGGTTTACGTTGTCGGCATGAGCCCGCAGTATCCGCACTCACGGCCACCGCGTACGGGCAAGACCGTGGTCGTGGCGGCCGCGATCGTCGTCGGCTTCCTCGTCCTCTGCACGACCGGCTTGGTGCTGGCGTCGTTCTCGTTCGGCTGAGCGGCACGTCAGCGAGGCGTCAGTGGGTCTGCTGGCCCTTGCTCGGCGGCGCGGCCGTCACAGTCGCCACGAAGTGCGCGAGCTTGTCCTCGGAGAGGTGCTGGGCGAGGTCGGCCTCGCTGATCATGCCGACCAGCATGTGCTCCTCGATCACCGGCATCCGCCGGATCTTGTTGCTCTCCATGAGGCTGATGACGTCGGACTCGTCCGCGCTGGCGTCGCACCAGACCGGAGTGCCCGCCGCCAGCTCGCCGGCGGTCATCTTGGCCGGGTCCTTGCCCACGGCGACGCACTTCACCACGATGTCGCGGTCGGTCAGGATGCCGGTCAGCTTGTCGCCGGGGCCGCAGATGGGCAGCGATCCGACGTTCATGTCCCGCATCATCTGGGCGGCGCGGTCGAGCGTCTCGTGCGCAGGCACGCATTCCACGCCGGGATGCATGATGTCTCGAGCGGTGGTCATGGCTTCATCATGCGACGTCGGGCTCCGGTGCGCTGGGGAATCGATCCGCATCGTCCCCTGCGGGCTCCGGGAGCTCCAGCTGGGTGAGGACCGGACTCAGCAGCTCGTCGAGCTCCCGGACGATGGTCATGACGGCGTGCCGGGCCGCACCGGCCAGGTCGTCGGTCGGGCCGTCCGGCGCGGGCGGGAGGCCGCCGAGCGGGATCGGCGCCTGCATCCGCAGGGTCGGCAGCAGGTAGGGCCGTTTGCTCAGGTCCTTGTCGCTGGGCCGGATGTACTGCCCGAGGATCCGCGGCCAGCCCTCCCAGCCGCGATCGCGCCACCATTCACGCGTACGCGTGAGCTGTGGGGGCAGGTCGGAGACGATCCGCACGTCGGCGACGAGGGACCCGTCCCAGGTGTCCCGCCGGCACTCCGCCGTCAAGATACGCCGGTGCCAGCGGACGAAGCCCGGCTCGAGGAACGGCGGGGTCGCCAGCCTCCAGCCGATGCAGGCGAACTCGACGGGGGCGATGTCGCCGAAGGCGGGCCGGAACAGCTCCGCCTCCCGGGTGACGAGGTCGGCGTACCGGTCGCCGTGTTCGCGGTCGTGCGCCTCGTCCGCCCAGAACACGCGCGTGCTCATGATCGCGCCGTCAGGCCGAGGCCTGCTCGGTCGCCAGCGAACGGACGATCGCCAGCGCGCCCTCGATGTGCTTGCCGATGTTGACCATCGAGGTGAAGGTGTGGCGGACCACACCCTCGCGGTCGATGACGTAGGTGACCCGGCCGGGGAGGATGCCGAGCGTCGCGGGCACGCCGTAGCGCTTGCGTACCTCACCGCCCTCGTCCGCCACCAGGGTGAAGGGCAGGTTGTACTTGTTCGCGAACTTCTCGTGCGACGCGACCGAGTCGGAGCTGATCCCGACGACCTGCGCGCCGGCCTCGGCGAATTCCTCGTAGCTGTCCCGGAAGGCGCAGGCCTCCGCGGTACACCCGCGCGTCTCGTCCTTCGGGTAGAAGTACAAGACGACGATCTTGTCGCCGCGGTAGTCCGACAGCGTCACCTGTTCGCCGGTCTGCGCCGGGAGGGTGAAGTCGGGCGCTACGTCACCGACGCCGATCGTCTTCTCAGCCATCGTCTGTCTCCTCAGGACGCTTCCGCGACGGGTTCCCTCTCGGGCGAGACTACCGCCGGGTTCGGTCGATCGCCCAGGCGGCCGGAGACGAGCGCGAAACCCACCGCGCACAGAATCGGCATCGCGCCCTGCACCGTGAGCAGGTTCATCACGCCCAGCCGGTCGGTCAGCGTCCCCGCCAGGCTCGCACCCGCCAGGCCCGCCAGCGCCTCCAGCACCATCACCACCGAGAAGATCCTCCCGCGGTACGCGTCCAGCGTCGCCTGCTGCAGGAGCGTCATCCAGGCCACCCCGCCGAGTACGGCCGGCACTCCGACGACCACGAAGAGGACGAGCCCCGGCCAGAGCATGCCCGCCCAGCGGGGATAGTTGAAGATCGCGAGGTCGATCAGCCCGAACAGGGCGAGCGACCAGCCCAGCAGAGGTCCCGGGGCGATCCGGGAGGCGATCCGCCCGCCGACGAATCCGCCGAGGATGCCGCCGACGGCTTGGGCCGACATCGTCCAGCCGAGTTCGCGTGCGCCGCCGTGCAACGGGCCGGTGACGAAGACCGGGAAGACGCCGCCCATGATGCCCTCGCCGATCGACAGCGCCGCCCCGATCGTGAGCAGCGTACGGAGCATCGGGGAGGCGGCCGCCGTCCGGAGGCCTTCGGCCAGCTCTCGGCGTACGCCGAGAGACGGGGCGGCGGCGTCGCGGGCAACGGCGAACCGCCCCCGGATACCGGCGACCAACGCGGCGGCGAGCAGGAACGAGACGGCGTCGACCACGACCACCCCGGTGAGCCCGAGCGACGCGGCCAGCAGCCCGCCCAGGGCCGGTCCGGCGAGCCGCCCGATGTTGTTGTTCAGTGAGTTGAGCGAGTTCGCAGCGGGCAGCTGATCGGCCCCGACCAGGCTCGGCAGCAGGGCGTTCTCGGCCGGGATGAAGAACTGGGAGAGCGCCGACTGGACGAACAGCACGGCGTACACGATCCAGAGACCGGCGGCCGAGTCGACGGCCAGCAGCGGCAGGAGCGTCACGCCCTGGAGGACGCTGACGACGAGCAACACCGTCCGGCGATCCCAGCGATCCACGTAGACCCCGGCGACCAGGCCGACCAGCAGCGTCGGGGCGAGCGCCGCGATGACCGCTCCGCTCGTCGCCAGCGCGGATCCGGTCAGCTGCAGCACGTAGATCGGCAGCGCGATGCGCAGCGTCCAGTCACCCGCGATCGAGATCAACCCGGCCCACCACAACAGGGCGAAGTTCCGTTGGCGCAGCGGTGCGAAGTGCACGAGTCCCTCCCCAGGGGCGGCGACATCGCGGTGATGTCGAGATGACATCACCATGCCATCACATACGACGTCAGTCAACCCGCGATTGATGTCGCTTAGGCTGTCGAGGTGCCCGACTTGATCACCGTGACCGACCCCGCCGACCCCCGTTTCGATCAGATCGCGGCGCTACTGGTCGAGGCGGTACGCCGCCGGGAGGCCATCGGACTGCCCACCGACGTCACCGTCGAGTACGCCCGCACCTGGTTGCTCGACGTCATCTCGGCGGCGAAGGCCGGAAACGGCGGCCTGATCGGCGCGGTCGTGGACGACGAAGTCGTCGGGACCGCGCAGTGGCACCGAAGCGAATGGGCCACCCGGTGGGTGCAGGGCGACCTCGACAAGCTGACGGTCGATCCCGGGCATCGGGGTTCCGGCCTCGGCCGCGCGCTCATCGACGCGGTCGCCGCCGACGCCTCGGCCCATGGCCTGGAACTTCTGACACTCAGTGTCCGGGGAAACAACCATGGCGCGATCGCCTTGTACGAAGACTGCGGCTTTCGGCGTATCGGCTGGATGGAAAACGCCGTCGCGATCGGCGACGCGCGCCACGACGTGGTCCTGATGGCCCGCGAGTTGGCGCGACCCGCCACGGCCCGGTTGCTGGGATCGTGGCCGGCCGGTGCGGGGTCGAGTCTGGCGCGGGGCGTGACCGAGGGCAACACCTGGACCCGCACGGACCGGCTGCTGTTGTGCCGGCCGACCCCGGCCGACACGGCTGCGCATTTCGCGATCCACGCCGACCCGGCGACGAACGTCCACAATCCCGCGGGACCGCAGACCGACGAGAGCGACAGCGACCGGACGCTGGCGGCCTGGTCGTTCCAGTGGGCGCGGATGGGCTTCGGCTACTGGACCGTGCGGCTGGCCGAAACCGGCGAGATCATCGGATTCGGCGGCGTGCGGCCCGCGCTGACCGGCGAGGACGGGCTGAACCTCTACTACCGCTTCGCGACGAGCGCCTGGGGCCACGGGTACGCCCAGGAGACCGGCCGCGCGGCGCTGGACCTGGCTCGGCGACGCGCCCCGGGTGAGCCGGTCGTGGCGCTGATCCGGCCGGCCAACGCCCCGTCGATCCGGGTGGCCGAACGCCTCGGGCTGACCCTGGACGGCCCGATCGAACGAGAGCTCGGCACCTATCTGCGATATGTGATTCGGCCCGGCTGATCAGGGGTGGTTTGACTCCGCGATACGCGATTCGGCCCGCCGGATCGGGGGTAGCTTGACGTTATGACGGTTCCCGACGGCATCCCCGACTACGCCGACGACACCTCGACCGCGTACGACACGGACGACAGCGAGCGGATCACCGACGACACGGCCCCCGCGCTGCCGGGCGACGAACCTTCGTACCTGCCTGACGAGAGCGCCACTCCAGAGGAGGAGGCCGACCTCGCCGAGGGGCCGAGTCAGGCGTACGACGCCGACCGGGCGCTCGAAGGCGAGTTCGACGACCCCGACGAGGAGTCGGACGAGGTGCTGGTCGAAGACGAGGCCCCCGACCCGTACGCCGACCCCGACTCACCGGTCGGTCGGCTGGTCGCGCCGGACCTCGGGGCCGGCGTGGACGACGAAGCCGAGGCTTGGGGCGAGGACACCGGCGAAGACGATCAGCTGACTGCGGAGGAATCCGCCATGCACATCGACGAGTCCTGACTTCCTTCGCTGACGCGGGCGCGTGCGCATCCCGGGCGTGCGCATCCCGGGCGTGCGCATCCCGGGCGTGCGCATCCCGGGCGCGTGTGTTATCCCGGGATAACGCGGCTTTGCGGCGCGACGAGGGGACGTCATCCCGGATAACGCGACGATCTTGAGCGCCAGAACGGGCGGGCTAGCGGGAGCGTTTGCGCGGCGAGTGCCGCCGGTAGGCGCTGACGGTCGGGTTCCCGGAGATCCAGAAGCGCCAGGGGACGTCGTGCGCCCCGGCCACCCCGACCCGGGGACCCGCCACGATCTCGTCCGGTGTCACCAGCCGCGTCGGCGGTCGGAGCAGCAGCGGACCCGTACCGTCCACCATGGAGGTTCCGTTCGCGTCCGGCCCGATGCCGAGCGTCTTCACCAGTCGTGCGGGGCCTCGGGCGAGCTCCCGGTCCGGTCCGCTGCCCCGTCGTTCCCGGGCGGTTTCGAGGCCGCCGATCACCTCCCCGGCGCGGAGAAGCACGGCGGATGCCTCACCTTCGGGGCCGCACACCACGTTCAGGCACCAGTGCATACCGAAGACGAAGTAGACGTAGGCGTGCCCGGCCGGGCCGAACATCACCTTCGTCCGCGGGGTCGGACCGCGGTGCGCGTGCGACGCCGGGTCCTCCCCCGTTCCCGCGTACGCCTCGACTTCGGTGAGCCGGACCGTGACGCCGTTGGCCGACACCTCCCAGCCGAGCAGCTGCTTGGCCGTCTTCGGGATGTCGGAGGCGGGCGCGGCCAGGAAGCTCAGACCTCGGTCCACGCCCGAGCCTCGGACAACTCGCGTTCCACCTGCGCCAGCTGCTCGGCGACGGCCAGTGGACCGGTCGAACCCGGAGTCTTCCGGGCCGCCAGCGCCGAGTCGACCGACAGCACTTCGCGTACGCCGGGATCGAGTTCGGCCGAGATCGACGTCAGCTCGTCATCGGCGACCTCGTGCAGTTCCACTCCCCGGGCGGCGCAGAGAGCCACCAGACGACCGGTGATCTCGTGCGCGTCGCGGAACGCGACCCCTTTGCGTACCAAATAGTCGGCGACCTCAGTGGCGAGCGAGAAGCCGATCGGAGCGGCGGCCTTGAGGACGTCGGTCTTGACCGTCATCGTGGCGATCATGCCGGTGAGCGCGGGCAGGACCAGTTCCAGCGTGTCGAGGGCGTCGAACGCGGGCTCCTTGTCCTCCTGCATGTCGCGGTCGTAGGTGAGCGGCAGGCCCTTGAGCATGGTGAGCACCGCGACCAGGCCGCCGATGAGCCGGCCGGCCTTGCCCCGGGCGAGCTCGGCGATGTCGGCGTTCTTCTTCTGCGGCATGATCGACGACCCCGTGGCGAACGCGTCGTCCAGCTCCACCCAGCCGAACTCCTGGGAGGTCCAGAGGACGACCTCCTCGCCGAGCCGGCTCAGGTGTACGCCGAGCAGCGCCGTCACGAACAGGAACTCGGCGACGAAGTCCCGGTCGGAGACGGCGTCCATCGAGTTGGCCGCCGACTTCGTGAACCCGAGCTCCTTGGCGACGCGCTCCGGGTCGAGCGGGAGCGACGATCCGGCCAGCGCGCCTGCGCCGAGCGGGCTGACCGCCGTACGCCGATCCCAGTCCCGCAGCCGGTCCAGATCCCGCAGCAACGGCTGGACATGGGCGAGCAGCCAATGCCCGAAGGTCACCGGCTGGGCGTGCTGCACATGGGTCATCCCGGGAGCCGGGGTCGCGACGTGCTGGGCCGCCTGCTCGGTGAGCGCATCGGCCAGGTCGGCGATCCCGAGCGCCAGTCCCCGGGCGTGATCGCGCAGGTAGAGGCGCAGATCCGTAGCGACCTGGTCGTTCCGGGAGCGCCCGGCGCGCAGCTTGCCGCCGAGCGCGCCGAGCTTCTCCAGCAGACCGCGTTCGAGCGCGGTGTGGACGTCCTCGTCGGCCGGGGTCGCCTGGAACGTGCCCGACTCGACGTCCGCGGCCAGCTCGTCCAGCGCCGCGAGCATCCGGCCCAGCTCGTCCGGCGTCAGCAGACCGGCGTCGGCGAGCACCTTGGCGTGCGCCTTCGACCCGGCGATGTCGTACGCCGCCAGCCGCCAGTCGAAGTGCACGCTGACGCTCAGCCGGGCCAGCGCCTCGGCCGGGCCGCCTTCGAACCGTCCACCCCATAGCTTCATTGCGTTCTCCTAGCTGCAAGCGTTTGCGTGGCTCGGCCACTCACGTTGATCATGAACCTAGGGACGCGACACGCCGGTTGGGCGGGACCATAGGTTCATGATCAACGGGAAAGAGGCGAGCGGGTCAGCCCAGCCGGGTGTCGCGGGCGGAGGCGAGCCGGGACGGCAGACCCCACAGATCCACGAAGCCCTTGGCCAGCGACTGGTCGAACAGGTCGCCCTCGTCGTACGTGGCGAGGCTGAAGTCGTACAGCGAGGCCTCCGAGCGCCGCCCGGTGACCACGGCCCGCCCGCCGTGCAGCGTCATGCGGATCTCGCCCGTGACGTGCTTCTGCGACTCGTCGATGAAGGCCTCCAGCGAGGACTTGAGCGGCGAGAACCACAGGCCGTCGTAGACGAGCTCGCCCCAGCGCTGATCGACCGACTTCTTGAACCGGGCGAGGTCCCGCTCGACGGTGACGTTCTCCAGCTCCTGGTGCGCGGTGATCAGCGCGATCGCGCCC
>NZ_JABFVK010000038.1 GCF_013362815.1 Hamadaea sp.
TTCGGACTAGACACTCGAAAGGTAAGACAGGGCACGGCGTGCGCTCCCGTTCGACACGACGCCACCCACACATCCGTCACAAGAGCCACTATCGGGCGTGATCAACCGGCGTGTCGTGTCCCCGGCAGCCTGATCGTTCCCACGCGAGCCTGATCGACAACGGGAGTGTCGTACCCCGGCTTTACGTTCGTGAGGTGTACTCACCGCTCACCGACGATCGCACCCCGTCGTCCGTCGTCTCCGGCATGGTCGACGACGTGCTCGCGCTCGCCGAAACCTGGCCCACCTGGGACGGCAGCCCCCGAGTCTCCGGCGACCGCGTCTACACGCCGCACAAGGCGATCCGGCGGGTCGTCGACCACCTCGTCGATCACCTGGCCGAGCTCGAGGCGACGCTGGCCGGGGCCGAGCCGCTGCCGGATCACTGGCATGGCTCCAGCGCGACGACCAGGGCGGATCTCGCCGAGTTCACCGCCGAGGATCTCGCCGAGGCGCGTAGCCGGCTCACCCGGCTGGCCCAGATCTGGCGGCTGCGGCTCGACTCGCTGACCGACGAGGAACTCGACAAGAGCACCGGCGGCTGGTCGCCCCGCGAGCTGGCCTTCCACGTCGCCGAGTCGGCTTACTACGCCGAGGTGGTGGGCAACTTGACGCCGAGAACGCCCGCCTGACGCCGGTCGCCGCGACGGTTCAGCGTGTCCCGGCGCGGCGGCGGGCGGGCCGACCGGGCAGAATGCTCCGGTGACAACCGACGCCCAGACCACCGCGCCAGCCGTCCCGCAGCCCCGGATCGCCGCTCAGATCGCTTCCGAGCTCGGCGTACGCGAAGGGCAGGTGACCGCAGCCGTCGACCTGCTCGACGGTGGGGCCACCGTGCCGTTCATCGCCCGGTACCGGAAGGAGGTCACCGGAGCGCTCGACGACGCCCAACTGCGTACGCTCGAGGAGCGCCTGCGCTACCTGCGGGAGCTGGAGGAGCGGCGGGCGGCCATCCTGGAGTCGATCCGTTCGCAGGGCAAGCTCGACGACGCGTTGCAGGCGCAGATCCTCGCCGCCGACACCAAGGCTCGGCTGGAGGACATCTACCTGCCGTTCAAGCCGAAGCGGCGGACGAAGGCGCAGATCGCGCGGGAAGCCGGGCTGGAGCCGCTGGCCGACCAGTTGCTCGCCGATCCGACGCTCGACCCGGCGGCGACGGCGGCTGGATTTGTGAACGAAGCGGTCGTTGACGCGGCTGCCGCCCTCGACGGGGCTCGGGCCATCCTCATCGAACGGTTCTCCGAGGACGCCGACCTCATCGGTGAGCTGCGGGAGCAGGTCTGGAACCGGGGTCTGCTCGCGAGCAAGGTACGCGACGGCAAGCAGGAGGCCGGCGCCAAGTTCGCCGACTACTTCGACTTCTCCGAGCCCTTCACGAAGATGCCGTCGCACCGCGTACTGGCGATGTTCCGGGGAGAGAAGGAAGAAGTCCTCGACATCGCGGTCCAGCCCGAAGCACCCGAGGACGCGCCGGAGTTTGGTCCGACCCGGTTCGAGCAGCTCATCGCCCGCCGCGTCGGCGTCTCCGACCAGGGCCGCCCGGGCGACAAGTGGCTCTCCGACACCGTCCGGTACGCCTGGCGTACGCGGATTCTGACGCACCTGGGGATCGACGCGCGGATGCGCCTCTGGCAGCAGGCCGAGGACGAGGCGGTGCGGGTGTTCGCGGCGAACCTGCGCGACCTGCTGCTTGCCGCCCCGGCGGGGACCCGGGCGACGCTGGGTCTCGACCCCGGTTTCCGCACCGGCGTGAAGGTGGCCGTCGTGGACGCCACCGGCAAGGTCGTCGCGACGCACACGATCTACCCGCACGTTCCGCACAACAAGTGGGACGAGTCGATCGCGGTGCTGGCCCGCCTCTGCCAGGTGCACAAGGTCGAGCTGGTCGCCATCGGCAACGGCACCGCCTCCCGGGAGACCGACAAGCTGGCGGCCGACCTCATCAAGCTGTATCCGCAGCTCAACCTGACGAAGATCGTCGTCTCCGAGGCGGGCGCGTCGGTCTACTCGGCCTCGGCGTACGCCTCCTCCGAGCTGCCCGAGCTCGACGTGTCCCTGCGGGGTGCGGTGTCGATCGCGCGGCGGCTGCAGGACCCGCTCGCCGAGCTCGTCAAGATCGACCCGAAGTCCATCGGCGTCGGCCAGTACCAGCACGATCTCGCCGAAGGCAAGCTGTCCCGGTCGCTGGACGCCGTCGTCGAGGACTGCGTCAACGGCGTCGGCGTGGACGTAAACACGGCGTCCGCTCCCCTGCTGACCCGGGTCTCCGGGATCACCGAGAGCCTCGCGAAGAACATCGTCGCGTACCGGGAGGAGAACGGGCCCTTCCGCAGTCGCCGAATCCTGCAGCAGGTGCCCCGGCTCGGGCCGAAGGCGTTCGAGCAGTGCGCCGGCTTCCTGCGGATTCGTGGCGGCGACGACCCGCTCGACGCCTCCAGCGTGCACCCCGAGGCGTACCCGGTCGTGCGGCGCATCCTCGACGGCGAGGGCACCACGATCGAGACTCTCATCGGCAACTCGACCTCGCTGCGCAAGATCAAGCCCACGGCGTACGTGGACGACACGTTCGGTCTGCCGACCATCACCGACATCCTGAAGGAGCTGGAGAAGCCGGGCCGTGACCCGCGTCCGGCCTTCAAGACGGCCACCTTCGCCGACGGCGTGGAGAAGATCTCCGATCTGGTCCCCGGCATGCTGCTGGAAGGTGTGGTCACCAACGTCGCCGCCTTCGGTGCCTTCGTCGACGTCGGCGTTCACCAGGACGGGCTCGTGCACGTCTCCGCGCTGTCCAAGACGTTCGTGAAGGACCCGCGCGAGGTGGTCAAGCCCGGCGACGTCGTACGCGTCAAGGTGCTCGACGTCGACGTGCCCCGCAAGCGGATCTCGCTGACCCTTCGCCTCGACGACGTACCCGGCGACGGTGGCAGCGCGGGCGGCGGCCAGTCCCGAGACCGGGGTCCGCGGCAGCCGGGCCAGCGCCAAGGCGGCGGTCAGGGCGGCGGTCAGCAGCAACAAGGCCAGCGGCAGCAGGGCGGACGCCAACAGGGTGGGCAGCGGGGCGGTGGCCGCCAGCAGGGTGGCAGCACCGACACCGCGCTGGCGGACGCGCTACGCCGGGCTGGGCTAGCCTGACGACCCAGCCTGACGACCCAGCCGGATCACGGATACGCAGGCCAAATCGGCCGAGTTGGCCTGCGTATCCGTGATCTGCAGCGAACGGGGCCCGCCGGGCGAAAAGAGGAAGTGCGAGACTGACCCCGTGGGGTTGGAGGTGTCGCTCTGGCGGGCGGTCGCGGTCTTCCGGTTCGCCGCGCTCGCGTACGCCGTCGTCCTGCTCGCGACCAGCTATGACGAGTACGTTCGCCCGTGGCTCGGGCTGGCCGTCGTCGTCGTGATGCTGATCTGGTCGATCGTCGCTGCGATCGCGTACGCCGATCCGCAGCGACGCCGCTGGCCGCTGCTCGGTGCCGACATGCTCGTCACGCTGGGCTGCCTGTTCGCCAGTTCCTGGGTGATGAATCCGGATCGGCTGAGCCGGGGCGCGGCGACGCTGCCAATGGCCTGGGTGGCCGGGGCCGTGCTCGCCTGGGCGATCGCAGGCGGCCGCCGTTGGGGTCTGTCCGCGGCGCTGGTGGTCGGCGCGGTCGATCTGACGCTCCGCGGCCAGATCACCCCGACGACGCTCAACGGCACCGTCTTGTTGCTGCTGGCCGGGTTCAGCATCGGCTATCTCGTCCGCCTCGCCGGAGAGGCCGAACAACGGCTTCAGCGCGCGGCCGAGATGGAAGCGGCGACCCGGGAACGGGAACGGCTGGCCCGAGGTATCCACGACTCCGTCCTGCAGGTGCTCGCTTTGGTCCAGCGTCGAGGGGCCGAGATCGGCGGGGAGGCGGCCGAGCTGGGCCGGCTCGCCGGTGAGCAGGAGGAAGTGCTGCGATCTCTCGTCGGCAGCGATCCGGCGGTCGCCAAGAGCGGCACGGTCGACCTCAAGACGCTGCTGACGCCGAAGGCCTCCGCGAAGGTGACGGTGAGCAGCCCCGCGACGCCGGTCTGGTTGCCGGAGCGGACAGCCGAGGAGCTCGCGGCGGCAACCGCCAGCGCCCTCGACAACGTCCAACGACACGGCGGCCCCCAAGCGCGCGCCTGGGTGCTGCTGGAGGAAGAGGAGTCCGAGGTGATCGTGACCGTACGCGACGACGGTCCCGGCATCGTGCCCGGCCGCCTGGCCGAGGCGGCGGCCGCCGGGCGGCTCGGCGTGGCACAGTCCATCGAGGGGCGTGTACGCGATCTCGGCGGTGCCACGGTCATCACCAGTACACCGGGGGAAGGTACCGAAGTAGAGATGCGGATTCCGAGATGACGACGCGAGTCATGGTGGTCGACGACCATCCGATGTGGAGAGAGTCGGTGGCGCGGGACCTCGCCGAGGCCGGTTACGACGTGATCGCCGCGGTCGGCGACGGCGCGCAGGCCGTACGCGTCGGCACCTCCCTGCGGCCGGACGTCGTCGTCCTCGACCTCCAGCTGCCCGACCTGTCCGGCGTCGAAGTCATCACCGCGTTGTGCAAGGGCGACACCCCCGTCCGCATCCTGGTGCTCTCGGCCAGCGGCGAGCACCAGGACGTCCTCGACGCCGTCAAGGCGGGCGCGACCGGATATCTCGTGAAGTCGGCCGGACGTGACGAATTCGTCGCCGCCGTTGCGCGTACCGCCGAGGGAGACGCCGTGTTCACGCCTGGCCTCGCCGGACTCGTGCTGGGCGAGTACCGCAGGCTGGCGTCGTCGCCCTCGGGTGACGACGACGACGCGCCGCGGCTGACCGAGCGCGAGACCGAGATCCTGCGGTTCGTCGCGAAGGGCTTGTCCTACAAGCAGATCGCGGAGCGGCTGGTCTTGTCGCCGCGGACAGTGCAGAACCACGTGCAGCACACGCTGGGCAAACTCCAGCTCCACAATAGAGTGGAGCTGGTCCGCTACGCCCTGGAACGCGGCCTCGACACCGACGGCTAGAGGGCGAGCACCTCGTCGCACGCCTCGGCCGCCTGCGGGTCGTGCGTCGCGAACACGACGGCGACGCCGCGCCGGCACTCCTCCTGCAGCAGTTCGAGGACGAGCTTGCGGTTGACCGCGTCCAGTTCGCTGGTGACCTCGTCGGCGAGCAGCACCTCCGCGTGCGCGGCGAGCCCGCGGGCGATCGCGGTGCGCTGCTGCTGCCCGCCGGAAAGCTCCTCCACGAGCTGGTCGGCCTGCCCGCTCAGGCCGAGCCGGTCGAGCGCCGCCGTCGTGCGCTCCTCCGCCTCATGGCCCGGCATCCCGCGCGCGATCAGCGGCAACAGCACGTTCTCGGCCGCCGTCAGCGTCGCTTCCAGCCCGTTGCCTTGCGGGATCAGCGCCACGCCACGCTCGATCGCGTCGCGCTGCCCGCCCAGCGGCTCACCGTCCGCGGTCACCTGGCCGGCCTGCGGCCGGATCAGGCCCGCGAGGGTCCACAGCAGCGTCGTCTTGCCGGCTCCCGAGGGCCCCGTCACCGCGACGATTCTCCCCGGGTACGCCGGAAGCGTGAGCTCGCGCAGCACCGGCCGATCCTGGTCGTACGCGACGGTGACACCGTCGAGTTTGAGGAACGTCATCGGTCGTCTCCCTCGATCTCGGGCGCCGGGACGAGCAGCGCGCTGCCGTCCGGCTGGTCCACGATGCGCAGATGGGTGCCGGGCGGCATGCGGTCGAGGAGATCCTGCGGCAGGTGGATCGAGCCGTCCCGGCCGACCACCGCGAACTCCTCCCCGCGTACGCCTTGCGCCCCCACTCGGCCGTCGCGGATGGTGACGGTCCGCCCCATCCGCTCGCCGACCGCCGGATCGTGGGTGACCACGACGACGGTCGTCCCGGCGTGGTGCACCGAACGCAGGGCGTCCACGACTTCGTCCCGGGCATCGGCGTCGAGCTGGCTCGTCGGCTCGTCGACCAGCAACAATCCGGGCCGCCGGGCCAGGGCCACCCCGATCGCCAGGCGCTGCCGCTCACCTGGACGCAACTTCGGCGGCTCCGCGTTGAGCCGCTTGCGATCGGTCAGCCCGACGAGCGAGAGCACCTCGTCCGGTGACAGTAGTTCCCGGCCCACTGCGGGACGCTGAGCGAACGCGACGTTCTGCCGGGCCGTCAGGTAAGGCAGGAGGCCGCGATCGGCGTTCTGGAGGCATACGCCGACTTCGCCGGCGCGCATCCGGGCCAGATCCCGGTCGGTCGCCTTGGCCAGATCGACCGGGCCGACGTGGACCCGGCCCGCCGACGGCCGCAACAGCCCGGCCAGTACGGCGAGCAAAGTGGACTTGCCGGAGCCGGACGGGCCCAGCAGCGCCACTGATTCGCCGGCTCGGATGTCCAGGTCGACACCGGCGAGGGCGACCACCTCGTAGCCCTCCAGCCGGTAGATCGTGACCAATCCCCGGCAGCTAACACCCACCGCGTTACTCATCGGGACTCTCCTCGCAGCAGCTCCGGCCGAGCCTGACGGATGAGGCGTACCGCCACCGGCAGGGCGATCAGCAGACAGCCCAGGCAGGCGAGCGCGACGGCCGCCAGCGCGCCGGGCGCGGGTTGCCAGCGGGCCTCGCCGGTAACCCCGGTGGTCACCAGCGGTATGCCGGGCAACAGCAGTAACGCGACCGCCACGCCGGAGAGGAAGCCGAGCCCGGCCGGCCAGCCGAGCAGCGTGACGAACTCCCGGCGTACGGCTTTGCGCAGCACCGGTTCGGGCACGCCCGCGACGAGCAGCGCCGCCGAACCGTACCGGCGCTGGTCGGCCCCGACGCGTACGGCCAGCAGGACGATGCCCAACGCGAGCAGGATCGCCACCAGCGCGCCGACGCCGTAGAGCCGCAGCGCCAACGCGGGCGCGCGCCGCCCCAGCCGATCCTCGTACGCCGACAGCGTCTGGCTCGACCGCACCTGGAGGCCGTGCGCCGCGAGGCGTTCGACCAGATCCTTGGGCGCGCCCGCACCTGCCCAGACCTCGTACTGGATCGAACTGCCGTTGTCGACCGAACCGGTCAGGTCCTGCGCCTGAGCGAGGCCGTAGTCGAGGTCGACGATGATTCCATGGCCCGACGTCCCGGGCACGAGACGGTTCGTAGCCACGGCGGTGAAAGTCTGCGGCTGCGTGGCGAACGCCATGAACGGCCAGTTGTCGCCGGTGACGTCGACCGCCGGAATCGGGCCGGCGAGCAGTCCCGGCAACGCCTTCGGGGCATGCAGCCGGAGAAGCCGGACGTCGCCGTTGCCGTCGGCCTGGATCCGGGCCTTGACCTCGGCGTCGCCGCTGAGGTCGGCGTTCACGCCGATCAGCTCGGCCGGCTGCCAGACGGCGGTCCCGCCGATCGGCACCTCGCCGGAGTCGGACGAGATCCGCTTGATCGTCAGGGTGCCCGTCACCATGACCGCCCGCGCCGGTGGCCGGAGCAGTTTGAGCACCGCCAGTTCGCCCACCGGAACCTGACCGGTGTACTCGTGGGTGCCGCTTTGCAGCTTGCCGAGCACGACGGTCTCCTGATGGTCTCCGGTACGCACCTCGACCGCCACGTCGAGCGGCACCTGGCCCAGTCCGTCGGCGTCGAGGACGACCGTCAGCCGCCCGCCGACCGGAGACGCCGGGGGCTCGGCCGGGCGCAGCTGCTCGGCGATCCCCTTGAGGTCCACATCGGAGTGTCCGTACCAGCTGGCGGTCTTCGCGAGCCGGTCGCTCTGTACGCCGATGACGTTCACGATTTCACCGTCGAAGAACTCCGCCCGGCGTACGACCGCCATCGCCGAGCCGTCCGGGGCCGCCGCGTCGACTCCGTCGACCAGCTGCTGCGGCCCGGCTGCGGAGACTCGATAGACGGAGGGCGCGCCGACCGCGCCGTTGGCCGCCTCGGCTCGGGCCTGGGCGGCCACGTCCCACGCCACGGCGGAGAACCCCATGAGCGAGGCGGCCACGGCGACCACCACGACGATGCGTTGCCGCCCGGGGCGACGGGACAGGGAGGCGCTGGTCAGCATGCCGATCGGGTCCGCCCGGCGGCGCGTCGACCGGACTCGGGCCGCCGCGATCAGGCTGAGCAGACGGCCGCCCGCGACGCCCACGACGATGGCGAGCAGCGGAGCGGCGAGCACGGCCAGCCCCGACTCCCGGTCCTGCACCGTGGTCACCAACGCCGCGACGGCCAGGGCGACCGCGGCTCCTTCCAAGGCGCCCGCCCGCCACGTCGTGCGCTGCGGAACCCGGCGCAGCAGGTTGATGACCCGGGTGCGGAACACCTTACGAGAAGCGACCGCCGCCGCTGCGTACGCGGTCAGCAGAGCGGCCGCCACCGCCACGACCGGCCCCCAGTCCCAGCCGAGCGGCGTACCGGGGGCGAGCCAGAGCCCGGAGAGCACCGCCAGGACGA
This sequence comes from Hamadaea sp., assembly GCF_013362815.1. Classification (GTDB taxonomy): domain Bacteria; phylum Actinomycetota; class Actinomycetes; order Mycobacteriales; family Micromonosporaceae; genus Hamadaea. The sequence continues at coordinate 8,466 of NZ_JABFVK010000038.1, forward strand.
CTCGGCTCAGCAACAGCCCGGCGGGTGCCGCGACGGTGATCAACGTAAGCACTTCGGCCAGCCCGAACTCGGCGACCCGGCCCCGGGCGTACCCGTGGAGTCGGGCGAGGGCGATCTCCGGACCGCGTTCCTCGGTCAGGGCCGCCACGAGCACCATCAGGACGACGAGGGCGAGGATCAGCAGCGGCACCGCGCCGACCGGAACGGTCTGGGAGATCGCCTCCTGGTCCCGGCGGATCTCGGTGATCACCGTCGGAAGGCCCGAGCGCACCGACATCTGCTGGGAGCTCAGATAGCTGGTCAGATTTGCCAGGTCGCCGTCGAGCCGGGCCACGCCGGCATCGTCCACCTTGCCGAAGTCGAACTCGTACAAGGCCGTACGCCGGACGACCGCGTCGGCGCGCCCCTCGACGTCGGCGGCCACCCCGGTGAAGATCGCGTCGATGCTCCAGTACCGCGCGCCGAGGTGCGGGTCGGAGACCGGCGAGTATTGAAGCAACGAACCCCAGGCCGGGTCGAGTCCGTCCTTGGGGGTGAACAGGCCGACCACAAGCGGCCGGTCGGTCGTCTGCGGCAGCGGAGCCGACCCGCCGCCGCCCTTCGCCGAGCGCCCGACGTCGGCCGACGGGCCGAGGGTGACCGGCAGCCGCTGGCCGACGGTGACCTTGTAGTGCTCGGCGGTCCGCGCGCTCACCATGACCTCGCCCGCGGCAGCCGGACAGCGTCCGGTCAGCGTCACGTGCTCGCAGACGCCCGGCTGGAAGACGAGGTGACCGGTCACGACGTCGCCGACGCCCACCTCCGCGAGCTTCAGGTTCGTCTCGGCGTACGCGGACTGCCCGGCGCGCAGCGAATTCAGGTAGGACGACATCAGGAAACCGTTGTCGATCAGCGAAATGTCCTGCTCAAGGCTGGCTCGACCGGCTGGCGGCGTCGACGGGTTCGTCGTCTGCAGCTGCACGGCGATCGATGAATTGCCCGCCACCCCCGAGCCGAGCAGGTCGCGTACCACCGACTCCTGAGCGGCCCGCAGGTAGGCCGGAACCGCGGCCGCCGCCGTCGTCGCCACCGCCGCCATGAGCAGCACGAGCAGGGATCGGCCCGCCCGATATCGCATCCCTCGCCAGAGAAGAGTCCACCTCGTCACGGGATGTGGAACGCGCGGGCCGCCCGATCAGGTTGTCACTCCAGTCTGAATTCAAGATCGGCTGGCAGCGCCGCCACCTCCATCTGGGCTTTCTGGAGGCGGCCGGAGTAGTCCCAGTTCATCGCCTGCCAGCGGGTGAACTGGTCGAGCACCCACATGCCGGACTGCCGGCTGCCGTTGCCGGACCGGCCGTTGCCGCCGAACGGAAGATGCGCCTCCGCGCCGGAGGTGGAGTTGTTGACGCTGACCATCCCGGCCGAGATCTTGCGGCGGAAGGTGAACGCCTTCGTCGGATCGGTCGTGTAGATCGAACTGGACAGGCCGTAACCGGGAGCGTTGGCCAGCTCGATCGCCTCGTCCAGCGTCCGGTACGCCGTCACGCCGACAATCGGCCCGAACGTCTCCTGCTGGAACAGCTCGTCCCCGGGGCGTACGCCCCCCACGATCACCGGGTGGTAGAACAGCCCGGTCGCGGGGTCGCCGACGAAGCCGGCGCGCGGGTTCTGCGCCGTGATCCGGCCGGTCGGCCCGGCCACCCGATGATGCGGGGCGATCCACCCCAAGTGCTTCTCGTACGCCGCCGCGAACTTCTCGTCCAGCAGCGGACCGTAGAGCACGTCTTCGGTCGGGTCGCCGATCCGAGCGCCCGCGACCGCCTCGGTGAGCCGCGCCAGGAACTCGTCGTGCACCGACTCGTGGGCGATGACTGTGCCGAGCGAGGTGCAGCGCTGACCGGCGGTGCCGAACCCGGAGAACAGCGCGCCCTCGACCGCCAGCGTCAGATCGGCGTCCTCCGTCACCACCATCGGGTTCTTGCCGCCGAGTTCGAGGCAGGGCGTCTGCAGGTAACGCCCGCACAACTCGCCGATCGCCCGGCCGACCTCGGTCGAACCGGTGAAGCCCACCTTGTCGATCAGCCCGTCCTCCAGGGCGGAACCCAGCCCGGCGAAGGTCTCGGGACCGTCGGCGTGCACGACGCTCAGTACGCCCGCCGGCAATCCGCCTCGCACGAACAGCTCGGCGAGCGCGTCCGCGCAGGCGGCCGCGTACAGGGCGGGTTTCCACACGACGGTGTTCCCGCAGAGCAGCGCCGGGACGAGATACCAGCTCGGCACGGCCACGGGGAAGTTGCCCGCCGTGATGATCATCGCCGCGCCGACCGGAGTACGGAAGGTGAACAGCTGCTTGTCCGGCATCTCCGATGGCACCGTCTGCCCGTAGAGCCGCCGTCCCTCGCCCAGGAAGAACTGACAAGTGTCGACGATCTCCTGCACCTCGCCCCGAGCCTCGGCGATCGGCTTGCCGATCTCCCGGGTCACCAGGCGGGCCAGCGCCTCCGCGTTCGCCTCGACGAGCCGCGAGATGTTGGCGATCACCTGGCCGCGTACGGGGGCGGGCACGTCGGCCCAGGCCGGCTGAGCCGCCTTCGCCCGCCGGGCGGCCGCCACGATCTCGGCCTCCCCCGCCGCAGTCACCGTCGTGACGACGTCGTCGAGCCGGGCGGGGTTGGTGGAGGTGTAAGCGTCGTTGATCACCTGCTCATCATGCCGCCCCGCGCTCCCACCGCGCTACGCCATCGCCGGAGACCGCCGGATCAGGGTTATGCATGCTTCCGGGGGCATCGGAAGCATGCATAACCCTGATCTGCACGCATCAAGGCGCCCGAAAGGGGGCTACAACGGGGTGGGCGTACGGATGCCCAGCAATGACAGCCCGAGCGTCAGCACCCGACCGGTGAGGTCGGCCAGCCCCAGCCGGCCGTCCCGGATCTCGGCAGTGGGAGCCCGCAACACCGGGCACTTCTCGTAGAACACCGAGTACGCCGTGGCCAGCCCGTGCAGGTAGCCGGCCAGCCGATGCGGCTGCAACGTCGAAGCCGCCGAGGAGACGGCGGCCGGGAAGCCCAGCAGGTGCAGCGCCAGCGCCCGTTCGACCGGCGACTCCAGCGAGAAGCCCGGCGACTTCAGCGAGAAGCCGGGTGCGAAGGAACCGCCCTTGGTCAGCAACGACTGAATCCGCGCGTACGCGTATTGCAGGTAGGCGCCGGAGTCCCCGGTCAGCGACAGCGCCCGGTCCCAGTCGAACACGTAATCCTTCACCCGATCGGACGACAGATCGGCGTACTTCACCGCCCCGATGCCCACGAAGTGGGCGACGTCTTCGGTCGGGGCCAACGCGGCAGCGCGCGCGACCGCTTCGTCCAGCAGCGTCGAGAGCTTGATCGAGTCACCGGCCCGCGTCTTCAGCATCTTGCCGTCCGCGCCGAGAATCGACCCGAACGCCACGTGTTCGACCTGCCCGGGCCGAACCCAGCCGGCGTCGGCCCCGACCGCGAAGACCATTGCGAAGTGCTGTTTCTGCGGCGTACCCACGACATAGACCGCCCGGTCGTACGCCCGGCAGCGCCGCCGCAAGGCGGCGAGATCAGTGGCGCTGTAGTTGTAGCCGCCGTCCTCCTTCCGCACGATCACCGGCATCGGCGCACCGTCGCGTCCGGTGAATCCGGCGGGAAACGCACACAACGCGCCGTCGCTCTCGGTCAGCAGTCCGAGCGCCGACAATTCACCCACCACGTCGGCCAGCTCGTCGTTGTATGCGCTCTCCCCCAAGAAATCTGCCGCACCGAGGGTCACGTCCAACGTGGAGTACACCGAGAGGAAGTATTTCTCCGACTCGTCGACGAGCAACCGCCACAGCCGCCCAGTGGTCTCGTCGCCGGATTGCAGCGCCACCACCCGCAATTGCGCCCGCCGCTTGAAGTCCGGATCGCCGTCGAACTTCCGCCGCGCCGCCTGATAGAACCCGGTCAGGTCACCGACCGACAACTCGTGCGCGGCCTCCTGCTCGCCGATGTCCAGCAGGTGCTCGATGAGCATGCCGAACGGGGTGCCCCAGTCGCCGAGATGATTGACCCGGGTCACCCGATGCCCCTCGAATTCGAGCAGCCGCACGATGGCGTCACCGATCACTGTGGACCGTAGATGCCCGACGTGCATCTCCTTCGCCACGTTCGGCCCCGAATAGTCGACCAGCACCGCTTGCGGCGACGCGACTTGCGGAACTCCGAGCCGGCTGTCGGCGTACACCTGGAGAAGGAGTGAGTGAAGCGCGGACGTCTGGACGGTGATGTTGATGAATCCCGGCCCGACCACCTCGAGCTCCGCGAGCCCGTCGAGATCCGCGCGCGCCACGACCTCCGCGGCCACCTCGCGCGGCGCTCGGCCCAGCTCGCGGGCCAGGGCCAACGCACCGTCGGCCTGATAGTCGGCGTGCTGGGACCGGCGCACCGCCGGGTCCACGGGACTACCCGCGACCTGCGCGAACGCCGACCTCAGCCGGGCGGCGAGAAGCTCTTCGACAGACATGCAAACCCCTTGAAGATACGCACAACGGACTGCCCGTCACGGGCAGCGTGCGAAAGATGCGGAAACGGTCTCGAAACTGACGAAGGTCAGCGAGCCGTGAATCGTCGTCGCGCCGGGCGCAGGGCAGCACGGAACAGGCTGCGGGCGGCCGAGTACGCGAACATGCCGCCACCCTACCTACTCAGGGGGCTACTTCCCTACCGTGAATGAACGAGAGAAATCTGCTATATCGCAGATCGCGGTATGGCGATCAAGCATGAGGAGCTTTCATACTCGGTGCAGCACCACAAACAGCGAACGCCCGGCGGTCACCGGGCGTCGCTGAGGACCTCACCATCGCGAGGAAGGGAGGACCCATCCGATGCCATCTTCCCGCATCCGCAACCAGCATGCAATGCCCTCCCTCGCGCCGGGTGACGCCGCCCGACCTGAGGAGGGAGAGATGCCAACGTACTATCGCGGGCCCAGCGCCCACGTGACCCACGAGGTCTTCCTCGTACGCGACCCCGGAGCCGCCTTCGCGATCAGCGAACTACGCGACGTGCACGTGGAGGTCTACCGGAGTCGCCGCCGGGTCTACGAGTTGCGAGCCGTGTACCACGGCCGATCCGCCTGCCTGTTCCGCACCACGAACGAGCGGCTCTTCGGTCAGGTCAAGCGCGCGCTTGTGCGCGCACTCGAACATCGAGACACAGTTTGACAACACGGTCCTGCGACGTCTAGCGGGTGACGCAGTCACTTATCTAATGTGGCTGCGTTATCCCGAATGGCGATATGGCGAAGTGCCATACCGCACCTCGAATTGAAGGGGCCTGACCAGGGCCGATGGCTGTTCAGGGATCTCCGGCGGTAGCCCGGCACCGGCTTCGCCTCGCACTCCGGAAGGCGCGCGAGGCGAAAGAGCTGACGCAGGGTGAGGTCGCCGCCTCTTTGGACTGGTCGCTCAGCAAACTTCAACGAATCGAGGGCGGCGAGAACTCCGTCTCCCCCACCGACACTCGTGCGCTTCTTCAGGTCCTCGGTGTGACCGATCCGGCCACGGTCGACGGCTTAGTCAACGAATCCCGGCTCGCCCGCAAGCGCAGCAGCTGGGACGAAGCCCGATACCGGGAGACCCTCTCCGACGCGACGCGCAGCCTCGTCCAGTTCGAGGCGGAGGCGACCGTCATCCGAGCCTTCCAGACGATCCTTCCACCCGGCTCGCTGCAGACCCGGGCGTTCGCCGAGCACGTACTCAGCTTCTGGAACCACGAATTCAGCCAAGCCGAGCTCGACCTGCGCATCGAGGTACGCGCCGAGCGCCGGCGGCGGCTGTTCGACCGGCCCAACCGTCCGGACTACCGCCTGCTCCTGGACGAGTCGGTGCTCCATCGCCCGATCGGCGGCCCCGAGGTCTTCGCCGGCCAGCTCGAACAGCTGCTGTCCGATTCGGCAGCGGGCCTGATCGACCTGCGCATCGCCTCTTTCGAGACGACTGCGCTGTTCATCATCGGAATGCCGTTCACGGTGCTCACCCTGGACGACGTCTCGGGCTCTTTCCTCTATCGAGAGAGCTATCTGGTCGACGAATTCGTCCACGAACTCGAGAAGGTGAACCGTCACCTATCGATCTTCGATCAACTGTGGCAGAAGAGCCACGACCGGCAGGAGACGCAACGCCTGATCGCGACGCGTATCGACCGCCTGCGAACGAGACCCGACGGAGCACAGCCCCCCAACCGGTCTTGATCGTGTGACCCCTGATTGCCAAGTCACACGATGTCACGGCGGCAGGGCGTAATATGGACATAACTACGCGAAAGGAATCCAATCAGTGTCCATCTCCCTGTCGTCGCTGGACTGGCGGAAGAGCCGCCGTTGTGATGCCGGTACCTGTGTGGAGGTCGCGTCGCTAAAAGACGAGATCGTCATCCGCGACTCGAAGGACCCGGATGGGCCCGTCCTGCACTTCACTCGCGACGAGTGGACGGCCTTTGTGGACGGCGTACGGGACGGCGACTTCACGTTCAACTGAGTGAGGTCATCCGGGCCCCGGAGTCTTAGCGGTGACACGCGAGACCCGGGGCTTTTGTCATGCCCGGCAATGCCAATCCGCAGTCAGCCACTTCCGGAGCAGCGCTCCGCCTTCGTACGCTGAAGTCCAGCCTTCGCGGAGGTGAAGCCTGATGTCCGACATCCCCGACTCCCTGCCGTGGCGGCGATCCCGGCGCTGCGACTCCGGGACCTGCGTAGAGGTGGCCGTCCTCGACGACGAGGTGCTGGTCCGCGACTCGAAGGATCCGCACGGTCCCGTCCTGCGCTACTCACGTGCGGAATGGCAGGCGTTCCTGGCCGGCGTACGGGAGGGCGAATTCGACCGATGAACGAACCGGTTCGCGCGGTGTCGGGGGCGTTCGGCATTATTCGTGCGTGACCGCGTACCGCTCGGCGTTCGAGACCGCCGCGCTCGACTCTCTGCACGGGCTCGCCCTGGGCGACGCCTTCGGGCAGACGTGGTTCCGGCCGGAGGGCGACGTCGAGGCGATGCTGGCCCGGCGGCAGCCGCAACGGGCGCCCTGGCCGTGGACGGACGACACCGCGATGGCGATCGTGTTGCTGCGCATGCTGCTGGACAAGGGCGAGGTCGCGCAGGACGAGCTGGCTCGCCGGTTCGCCAGTTCCTATCAGGCCGACCCCTATCGCGGCTACGGTCCGTCCATGCACGGCGTACTGCGGGAGGTTTTCGAGGGCGACTCGTGGGCCGAGGTCACCGCTCGCCAGTTCGACGGGATGGGATCGTGGGGCAACGGCGCGGCGATGCGGGTCGCTCCGCTCGGCGCGTGGTTCGCCGAAGATATGACCCTCGTCGTCGAGCAGGCCACGTTGTCGGCTCAGGTCACGCACGCTCATCCGGAGGCGGTCGCGGGGGCGGTCGCCGTCGCGGTGGCCGCCGCGTTGGCGGTCCGGGGCGTGTCCGGGCCGTCGTTGCTCAAGAGCGTCCTCGCGCGTACGCCGGACGGCGAAGTGGCGGCCCGGCTGCGGAGAATCGAAGACGCGCCGTTCTCCCTCCATCCTCAGTGGATCGCGTCGACGGTCGGCTCGGGCTGGCAGGTCTCGGCTCCCGACACGGTTCCGTTCGCCATCTGGTGTGCGGCCCGGCATCTCGACGACCTGACCGACGCGCTCTGGGCGACCGTCTCGGCCGGCGGGGACGTCGATACCACGTGTGCGATCGTCGGCGGCGTGGTCGGCGCTCGCACCGGGCTTTCTCGCGTACCAGCTGAAATGCTCGCGGCTCGGGAGCCGCTGCCGGAGTGGGCGGGCCGCGTAGGGTGACGGCCGCCGGACGGGGCGACGGTCAGCTGACGCGCGCGGTGCTGCGCACGACGGTCAGGTGGCGGGCCGGAACGTGATCGGTGAGCCAGACGCCGTTCTCGCTGCGGTAGAACTGCAAGCCCTCGGCCATCATGGCGGCGGTGTCGACGGCGAGGACCACCGGCGAACCGTGCCGGGCGCCGACCTTCATCGCGGTCTCCTCGTCGGCCGACAGGTGCACGTGGTGACGCCTACCCCGGACGAGGCCGTCCAGGAAGATCGGGTCGAGGCTCTGCCGCGCGGTGCCGTGGAACAGCCGGGCCGGCGGGGTCACCGGCAGCAGGCCGAGGTCGACGTCGACGGAGTGCCCCTGGTTGGCCCGGATCCGGTCGCCGTCCAGGATGAACCGGCGCTTGTCGTTGTGCTCGACGACGTATTCGAGGTCCTCCCGGGTGATCCGGGTGCCGTGCCGCGCCAAGGCGCGCAGCAGCTCGTCGACGCCGACCCAGCCGCCCGCGCCGAGCGTCAGGCCGATGCTGTCGGGCCGGTGACGCAGGACGTACGACAGGCGCTTGCTGGTTCTGACCAGATCCATGACTCCGACGGTAAGAGCGGAATGTCACGACTGTCGCGGCATTTTCCTGGATGTTGACTGTAAAGCAATCTGAGAGGGATCTGACGGTGACCTTTCCCGCGTCATCTGACTTGGTTGATGAGGCAATCGCGCTTCAGGGCCGCATGCGCAACCTCATCCGCGTCGACCGCCCGTTGGCCGCGCCGCCCCGGCTCGTCGGCGGGGTGGACGTGGCGTACGCGGACTCCGGCGAAGCCGGGGGTGTGCTGGCGGGTGCGATCGTGGTCCTCGACGCGACCACCCTGGAAGTCGTGGAGTCCGCCGCGCAAGTCGGCCGGGCGGAGTTCCCGTACGTCCCGGGACTGCTCGCCTTCCGGGAACTGCCGACTCTGATCCGGCTCTGGGACGGGCTGCGGCATCGCCCGGACGTAGTGGTCTGCGACGGCTACGGCATCGCCCACCCCCGCCGGTTCGGGTTGGCCTGCCATTTCGGGCTGGTCATGGGCATACCGACGTTCGGTGTCGGCAAGACCGCCTTCGTCGGGTCGCACGCTCCCGTCGGCGACGCTCGCGGCGACTCCGCCGATCTCGTGTTCGAGGGGGACGTCGTCGGCCGGGCTCTGCGTACGCGGGCGGGGGTCAAGCCGGTCTACGTGTCGCCCGGACATCTGATCGATCTCGACGGGGCTTGTTCGGTGACGCTGAGCCTCACCTCCGGCTACCGGCTGCCCGAGACGACACGCCAGGCCGACCGGCTCTCCCGGGAAGCCCTGCGGGCCGCCGTCGCCGGAGACACCGCCGTGTCATGATCGAGAACATGGCAAAGGTGAAGCAGTTGCGGCTGGTCGTGACGGCCGACGATTACGACGAGGCGCTGCGGTTCTATCGGGACGTGCTCGGGCTTGAGCAGGAGGCGGCGTTCGTCAGCGACGGCGGCCACGTGACCATCCTCGACGCGGGCCGGGCGACGCTGGAGATCACCGACCGACGGCACGCGGAGTACATCGACGAGGTGGAGGTCGGGCGGCGGGTCGCCGGGCACATCCGGGTGGCGTTCGAGGTCGCCGACTCCTCGACCGTCACCGCCGAGCTGCGCGAGGCGGGGGCCGAAGTGATCGCCGAGCCGACCGTGACCCCGTGGAACTCGCTCAACGCCCGCCTCGACGGCCCGGCCGGCCTCCAGCTGACGATCTTCCAGGAGCTCGGCGAAGGCTGATGGTTGCGTACCGGCGTTAGCCTCGCGCTCATGGGACAGCTCTTGACGCCGGACGACATCCGCCAGGTCGCCTTCAGCAAGCCGGGGCTCGGCCGGCGCGGCTATGACGAGGAGGGCGTGGACGCCTTCCTCGACGCGATCGAGCAGACCGTCAGCGCGCTCTACGAGGAGATCGCCCGGCTGCGCGCTTCATCCACGAGCGCAGTCGCCGGACCCAGCCCGTCCACAAGCGACGGAGCGGTGCTGGGCGAACTGAGCCAGATACGCGCGGCGCTCGCCCGGATCGAGGCTGCCGTCGGGCGTACGTCACAACCCGGCGGCAGCCCGCTGTTCTAGTGCGCTAGAGACCGGCGGGTCGCCACTTGGGGTCGACCCGATAGACGCGTACGCCGTCGTCGCCGGAGCCGAAGCTGGCGACCACGGTCGCGTGCTGCCGGGCGGCGCCCAGCGTCGGGATGTCGCCCAGTTCGGAGCGGTAGTACCAGTTCGGCACGATGAGGTAGTCGATGCGATCCACCGCGGTCTTGACCGACGGGTCGCTGTCGAGCTTGTGCGCGATGATCGGGCGCGGCTCGTAGTGGTGCTTCTGCACCAGGTCGACCCAGAGTGAGTCGTGCACTACCAGCACCTTCCCCGGCGGCACGTGCTCGACGGTCCAGTTCAGCGCCGACCGCAACGGTGGCGTCGGATTCGGCCCGATCATGTCCCGGATGGACGGCGTCCACGTCACGGCGGCGAACGCCAGCAGGGCCGCTCCTAGCACCGCGGCGACTCGGCGGCGGCCGTCGATGCCCCAGATGCCGAGTGGGCGTACGCGGAAGACACCGCGCTCGACCAGCGCCGGGGTCCCGGCGATCGCCTCCAGCGCAGCCGGGATGAGCAGCGCGCTGAACGGCAGCAGCACGATCACGTGCATCGCAGGCACGTAACCGCCCCGGAGCAGCACGAACCAGCCGAGCAGCAACGCGAGGGCGACCGGCCGGAGACGGCGTACGCACAATGCGAAGGGCAGTGCGACCAGCCCGCCGAGGAGGACGAGCCGGTCCAGCACCAGCCAGGACTCCAGCAGATGGCGAGCTGCGCTGCCGGCGTCGGCGATGGTGCCGCTGCCCTCGCGACCCGACAGCTGCCACGCCGCCGTCCCGAGCAGGCTGGTATGCCCCTGGCCGGCGAACAGCTCACCCTTGTACAAGGCGTACAGGGGATAGAGCAGGAGCAGGATCATCCCGGTGAACGCCGACACCGTGACGACCTGCGTACGGTTGCGCCGGTCGAGGTTCTGCGCCATCGCCCAGACGAACGCGGGCAGCAGAATCAGGGTGGTCTCCTTCGTCACGACCGCCATCGCGAACGCGGCCGACGCTCCCGTGGCCGCGCCGATGCTGCGCTTCGGGGCGTACGCCAACGCGAACGCGCCGATCAGCCAAGGGGTGACGAGGTTGTCGAGGAAGACCCAGCGCCCGTAGACGACGCCGAGCGGAGTGAGCCCGAACAGGGCGGCCGCCGCCACGCCACCGGCCCGGGACAGCCCGATCCGCCGGGCGAGCAGGTAGAGCAGCCCGGTCGAGGCGAGCTTCGCCAGCAGCATGCATTCGGTGCCGAAGGCGAGCGCCGAGTCGTAGCGGTCGAAGCCCCGGGTCGGCGCGGCCCACGCCGCGATCTGCAGCCAGCCGCCGGGCGCATGGTCGTAGAAGTAGGAATAAGGCGACAGCCGGTGCTCGTAGACGACCGACCACGCCTGGGACAGATAGGTCCCCGGATCGTCGGTGTAGCGCGGGAAGTTGGCGCTGCCCTTGAGATGCACGAACGCGGTCAACGCCAGCACGGGCACCATCAACGCCAGGCTCACCCAGTGGTCGCGCAGCCAACCGGCACTGCCCGTCGCGGCCCGCCGGGCGGGCGACAGGATCGCCTTGATCTCCTCGGTCGGAGTCGTCAACGTGGCCATGTGCGTACCCTCGCCTTGCCGATGAAGGGCGACGTCTCACGCGCCTGACGCGGCACTGCGGCAGGTGAGGTGAGATGCGAGCCCGCGTGGTGGGTCTTGACCCAGGTGTTGCGGCCGAGCGCGTAGCGGGTCACCGCCCAGACCGCGGCCAGTGACAGGACCAGCTGATACGGGTACGCCCCGAGCACGAGCCCGAGATAGTCGCGCAGCTTGGGCCGCTGGCCGAAGACCTGGCCGAACTGGCGCAGCAGCACCACGTCGAGCACCACGCTGAGCACGCTCAACGCCAACGGCAGTGTGGCCAGCAGCGCGATCGCGATCGGCGACTTGTGGGTGAGCGCCAGGATCAGTGCGATCGGGGCGAAGACGCCGGTGAACGCCTGGAAGAACTGGAAGCCGAGCACGTAGACGGCGAGTACTCGCTGCGCGCCGGTGGGCAGACGCAGCCAGTCGAACTCGAAGAACACGTGGATGAAGCCCTGCATCCAGCGGACCCGCTGCTTGAGGAAGGCGCGCAGCGACGCCGGCGTCTCCTCCCGCGTGACCATCTGGTCGACGTAGACGACGTCGACCTTGAACTTCAGGACGGAGGCGAGGATGCCGATCTTGCAGTCCTCGGTCAGGCACTCCTCGTCCCACCACATGCCGTAGCGCTGGCGCAACGCGTCCAGGAACTCCCGGCGGAAGAACACCGTGTTCCCGCCCAGCGGCATGACCTGCGCCGCCGCCTGCAACTTCAGCCGCGACTGGAACCACTTGTAGTACTCCAGCACGTTCGCGGCCCGCCACCACGCGCTGGTCTGCGCGGCGAACCAACGGCGCACGCGGCGGAAATGCCCGGTCCGCGGCGGCACGTGGGTGGAATCGGCCGCGAAATTCATCAGTTGTACGCCGCATTGCACGATCCCGGCGCCGGTCAGCCGGAAACGGTAATCCACCCAGCGCAGCAGATCCGGATGGAAGAGGTCTTCGGCGTCGGCGATGCCGATCCACTCGTAGACGATGCCCATCTCTTGCAGCAGCTGCACCGCCGCGTTGAGCCCGATCGGCTTGTTGTGCACGTCGGTGGACTCGGGATACGAGCACACCAGTACGCGACTCGGGAACTCGCGGGCGATGGCGTGCGCGATGTCGGCCGTAACCGGATCGTCTCGATGGTCGACGATCGGCACCACCCAGTACTCCGGATGGTTCAGCCCGGCGAGCCGGCGCAATGTCTCCTCGACCACCGCCTCCTCATGCCGCATGGGCACGAGGACGACGCCGGGCAACTGCGGCTCGTCCGGATGCCCGTAGCGCAACGGGTCGTTGTACTCCGGCCGCCACCACTTGTAGAGCTGGAAGGCCAGCGTCGTGACCGCCACGGTCAGCATGAAGACGGAGATCGCCACGAGGAAGCCGTCCAGCCACCGGACGGCGGCCGCTGTGACCGCTGCCAATCCGATGAGGACGAACATGCTGCGTAGCAACCGCCGGGGCCGGTTCTCGCGTCCGCTCATGATGACGGCGAGTACCCGGCCCCGGGATCGTCCTGCGTTCAGCTGGCTGTGAGCCCAGTCACAGCCCGGCTCACCTGCGTCAGCTGCCCCAAGTCGGCCGCAGCGGCATCCCGCTGGACTGGTCGGCGTGCAGCTTCACGCCCAGCACCTGGTGGAGCTGGATGTTGTTGCGCTCGAATCCGATCTGGCACCCGACCAGGTAGAGCCGCCAGGTGCGGGCCCGGGCCGTGCCGACCTCGGCCACCGCCTCGTCCCAGTGCTCGTCGAGGTTCTTCGACCACGCGTTCAGCGTCATCGCGTAGTGCTCGCGGAGGTTCTCCTCATGGCGTACCTCGAAGCCGACGTCGTGCATCTGCGACACGAGATGACCGACGCCGTGCAGTTCGCCGTCCGGGAAGATGTAGCGGTTGATGAACTGCCGCTCCCGGATCGCCGGCTCCAGGTTGTCGGGCCGGGTGATGCAGTGGTTGAGCAGCCGGCCGCCCGGCCGCAGCCGCTTGTAGAGGTGGCCGAAGTAGCCCGGCAGCTGAGCGCGCCCGATGTGCTCGGTCAGGCCGATCGAACTGATCGCGTCGAACTGCTCCTCCGGCACGTCGCGGTAGTCCAGGTGCCGGATCTCGGCCAGCTCCGACAACCCGGCCTCGGCGATCGCCTTCTGCCCCCACTCGGCCTGCCGGCGCGACAGCGTCACCCCGATGGCGCGTACGCCGTAGTGCTTGGCCGCGTGCATGACCATCCCGCCCCAGCCGCAGCCGACGTCGAGCAGCCGCATGCCGGGTTCCAGTCCCAGTTTGCGGGCGACGAGGTCGTGCTTGGCCCACTGGGCTTCCTCCAGAGTGGACGTCGCGGTCGGATAGACGGCGCACGTGTACGCCATCGACGGGCCGAGGATCCACTCGTAGAACTTGTTGGAGACGTCGTAGTGGTGGGCGATGGCCGCCTGGTCCCGCGCCTTGGAGTGGCGCCGCCCCCGCAGCTTGACCTCCATCGGCGGAATCGGCGGCGGTTTGAGCAGCTTCAGCCCGCCCAGCTCGCGCAGCGCCCGGAACCGGGCCGGCCACGACATGTCGAAGTCCAGGTCGGTCAGGCTCGTCATGGCGGTGTAGAGGTCACCCTCAACCTCGAGGTCACCGCTGATGTAGGCCCGGGCGAGCCCGAGACTTCCGGCCGCCGTCGCGATGTAGTTGAGCGCCCGCGGCGATCTGATGTCGACGGTGACCGGCGCGTCGGCGCTTCCGCCGGTGCTGCCGTCGAACGCCGTGATCCGGACGCCCGGGGCCCGGCCCAGGAAGGAGCCGACCGCGTTCGCTACACCCATGTTTCCCCCTTCACCCCATCCGCACGCACTTCTCATAGAGATCCGGCAGGCGACTGTCGCCGTCGTATGCCGCTTTGACGGCCGCGTACTGCTCGCCGTTGTAGAGCCGCCAGAACTCCTCCTGGTCGTAGTGAACCGTCGAGTAGAGCGACTTATGCCCGCCGGCCGCGGTCACCTCGTCCTCGATCAGCCGGTTGTGAAAGCCGTCAGGCTGCCCCGGCCGAAGGTCCACTGCCGACCAGAAGCCGATGTTGACGTAGAGCTCGCCGGGTTCGAGCGGGTACAGCGGCCAGGCCCGACCGGAGCGCAGGCGCAACGGGCACAGCCAGACCGGTTCGATGCCGATCTCCCGGTGGAAGAAGTCCATGAACTTCGGCCCGGCCGCCACCGGGACCTCGACGTCCTGAATCACCGCTTCCTGCGCCGGTTGCTTGCGGAAGCGGGCCCACCGGGCCGTCAGCTGATGCCGCCGGTCGAAGGCGACGATCTTCCGGTAGACGTCCGACCGGCGGTAACGGCGCGGCCACAATCGCCGGATCTTCGGATTCTGTACGCCGAACGCCCGCGAGCACCAGAACCAGTCGGTGTCCCACCGCCAGATGTAGTCATGCACCGTGAGGTAGTCGACCGAACGGTCCCGCAGCGACTTGTAGTACACCGTCATCCCGGTGTAGTCGCTGGTGCCACCGGCCGGCACGGTGTCGGTGAAGCGGGCCAGCGTCAGATACATCTCATCCGGCCCGAAAACCGTGCCGTCGATGAAGTCGACGCGGCGGCCGTCGCGTTCGCCGGCCGCGCAGATCTCGGCCATCGCGGACCAGCACGCCTCGGCGTCGTCGAACTTGAGGTGCTGGAGCTCGACGTAAGGCTGCACCGGCTCCAGCTCGATCTTCAGCCGCAGCGAGTAGCCGAGCGTGCCGTAGGAGTTGGGGAAGGCGCGGAACAGGTCCGCGTGCTCGTTGTCGGCGGTCGCCGTCACGATCCGGCCGTCGCCGGTCATGATCTCCATTTCGAGCACCGACTCGTGCGGCAGCCCGTTGCGGAACGACGTCGACTCGATGCCCAGCCCGGCGACCGCGCCGCCGAGGGTGATCGTCTTCAGCTGCGGCACGACGAACGGCATCAGCCCGTGCGCCAGCGTCGCGTCGACGAGCTTCTCGTAAGTCACCATGCCCTGGACGTCGGCCGTGCGGGACTCCGGATCGACGCTGAGCACTTCGCTGAACGCGTTGACGTCCAGTCCAGGGGCGGTGGGTTTGCTGTCGGAGAAACGGAACAGGTTCGACGTCTTCTTGGCGAGCTTCACCGGAGCACCCGGCGGCAACGCCTCGTACGCCGAGAGCAGCGCGCGTTTCGCGCGGTCATGTTCGGCGTACCGGTCGGTAAGTCCACCCACGAACGAACCCTAACCGCGTCCACCGACACTTGTCAGGTGATCCGAGCCCGTCAATGTCGAGTGATGATCATCACGCACGGGCGGAGCTCTCGGGACGCAGCCGGTCGGGATCGACCGCCCGCTCCGGGAAGCGCCGAAGGTACTCGTTCTCCAGCTCGACCATCCGCTCGGTGTGGTGCGCCAGCGCCTGCGACGAGCCGTGGAGGAACGTCTCGTGCCGGGTCCGGTGCAGACTCTCCAACTCCCGGAGCAGGTCGCCGTCGCCGAGTTCCTGGGCGGCGATCGCCTCGGGCAGATCCGTGGTCGTGACCTCGTCCATCCTGCGGCTGTACCCGCCCGGGACCTCCGCTAACCCCGGCGCTCGACGCTCGGTCGGGCCCGATCGTCGGACCCTGCGCCGGCGCCGGGGGTTGATCACGCAGTTGCGGAGTTGATCAGGGCGTCGTGGACACGACACGCCGGGTGATCACGCCCGATAGTTCATGATCGCGCGGAAATAGAGCGGTCAGGCGGAGGCGAGGGCGGTCGCGGGGGCGACCCGGGCGGCGCGTACCGCCGGGTAGAGGCCGGCGATGCCGCCGATGAGCAGGGTGGCCCCGAGCCCGCCCAGGGTGGCGTAGAGCGGCATGACCGACGGCCAGTCCCGGGTGGCGGCGTACACCCCGGTGACGAGGATGCCGAGCGCCACCCCGCCGCCTCCGCCCAGCAGGCTGAGCAGCAAGGACTCGGCGAGGAACTGGAGGCGTACCTGGCCTCGGGTCGCGCCGAGTGCCCGGCGCAGGCCGATCTCGGACCGCCGTTCGAGGACGGAGATGACCATCGTGTTGGCCACCCCGACCCCGCCCACGAGCAGGGCGACGCCGCCCAAGCCGAGCAGCAGCCCGGTCAGCGCCGAGTCGGTCGCCTGCTTGGCGGCGAGCGCGTCGGACGGGCGGGAGATCGACACCTCGTTCGGGGCCTGCGGGTTCGCCGTCGGGGCGAGGACCGAGCGGACCTGCGCGACCTGGCTCTCCACCGCGCGTACGTAGATCTTCGTGGGGTGGCCGTCGAACCCCGCGAACTGCTGCGCCGAGGCCCAGCCGATCAACGCGGCGCTGTCCAGTTCGGGCGCCAGAGGTACCGGATTCAGCACGCCCACTACGGCGTACCACTGATGGGAAAGCCAGACCAGCGCGCCGGGCGACCGCAGATCGAGTCGCGCGGCCGCTCGCGCCCCGAGGACGACGGCCGGGACGCGCGCGGTGACGTCGGTGAGCCACGAGCCGGTACGCAGCGTGGCGCGGACCGTGCCGGGCAGATCCCGATCGACCGCGAGGACCTCGATGCTGCCGGTCTCCCCGGGCGGGATGTGGTCGTTGCGGTAAACCGAAGCGTCCACGAGGCCGGTGGCCGCGATCGCCTCGACCGGCGCGATCCGGCCGACCATAGAGGTCGCCGTGACCGGGAGTTTCGCCTTGTCGCCGCCGAGCGTGCTGCCCGGCGCGACGGTGAGCAGGTTGGTGCCGAGGCTGCTCAGCGTGCGATCGAGGTCGGCCCGGCTCGACGAGGAGATGCCGACGACGGCGAGCATCGCGCCGATCCCGATCGCGATGCCCAAGGCGGACAGGAACACGCGCAGCGGCCGCGAACGCAGCCCGCTCGCACCGAGCCGGGCGACGTCGGCGGGGCTCAGCCGGCTCATGAGGCGCTCCCTGAGTCGTGCACGATCCGGCCGTCGCGCAGCTCGACCCGGCGGGGCAGCTGCTCGGCGATCTGCTGGTCGTGCGTGATGACGATGACGGTCGTGCCCGCGGCGTGCAGATCGGTGAGCAGCCCGAGCACGGTCGTGCCGGACGTGCTGTCGAGGTTGCCGGTCGGCTCGTCGGCCAGCAGCAGCACCGGCTCGCCCACGATGGCCCGCGCGATCGCGACCCGCTGCCGCTCACCGCCCGAGAGTTGGTGCGGCAGGTGGTCCAGCCGATGCCCCAGACCCACGCTGTGCAGCGCCGCCTCGGCCCGGGTCCGCCGAGCTCGCTGCCCGACCCCGGCATAAAGCAGACCGTCGGCCACGTTGTCCCGCACTGGTACGCCGGAAGCCAAGTGGAACTGCTGGAACACGAAGCCGATGGTGTCGGCCCGGAGCCGGGACAGCGCCTTGTCGGGCAGTACGCCGACCTCCCGCCCGTCGATGCGGACGCTGCCGCTGGACGGCCGGTCCAGAGTGCCGAGCAGGTTGAGCATGGTGGACTTGCCGGAGCCGCTACGCCCGACGATGCCCACCAGCTCGCCTCGGCCGATGGTCAGGTCGACGCCGTCGAGCGCGGTGACCCCGCCCGGATAGACCTTCGACACGTTGTGCAGTTCCACAGCTTTCACCTTGCCGGTGACCGGCCTGGGGACGGTCACGCGGGCACCCGCACGGTCAGGCCTTCGGCTATGCCGCTGCCGGACACCTCGACCCGGCCGCCCGCGAACAGCCCCACCTGCACGGCGACCACAGTGGACTTTCCGCCGTCCACGACTTCGAGACCGTAGCCGCCTTCCGCCAGGGCCAGCAGCGCTGCGATCGGGACTGTCAGTACGTCGGCGCGCTCCTGCACGGCGTGCCGGACGGTCACCGTCCCCCGATCGGCCGCCTTCTGCGCCGCCAGGCTGATGAGAATGCGTACTTGGGGCCCGGCTTGGCCTTCGGCGGTTGTCGCCTCCCCCACCGAGTCGACCTGTCCGTCCACTGTGGTGCCATCGGGAAGGGCGATGGTGACCTTGGCCGCGCGTACGGCCCAACCGGCGCCGGCGGTCGGGGCGGTGATCGAGACCATCTTCGTCGTTCCGGTCACCGACAACACGTCGGCCGGACTCGCCGCACCCAACCGCACCAGTTGCTGCGCCACGCGTACGGCGGACCGGGCGTAGACGATCTGACCGGCCGCGACGACCCCGGTCTCCGGCAGGCCCAGCTCGGCCTGCCAGCGCTTGACCGCAACCGTGGTGGACGCCGAGAACTCCGGGTCGGCAGCGAACCCGGAATAACCGAGCGCTTTCAGGTTGGCCTCGAACTGGGCGACGTCGGCGCCCTTGAGACCGGCTTGGAGGTCCCGATACATCGGCAGCTGGCCGTAGAGCAGCACGACTGGCTTGTCGTCCACCCGGAGCAACGTCTGGCCCCGGGCGACCCTCGTTCCCGGCGCGGCCAGCCAGGTCACCGTCCCCGCTGCCGTCGCGGCGAGCGGTTCGGCCGCGCCGAAGCCCAGTTCGCCGTCCATCGTCACCCAGTTGACCAGGGTCTCCCGCTTGATCTGCGCCGTCTCGGCCCGCTCCGGTACGCTCGCCGCCGGGTCGGGCGCACCGCCGCCGAAGCCGACCGAGGCCCAGGCGGCCGCCCCCGCCACGAGGGCGACGGCGACGGCCACGGCGATGGAGCGCCGCCTCATCCTTGGGCCTTGCTGGGGTCGATCCGCACTCCCCCGTTGATGATCGGCGAGCAGATCACCTGAGCGCGGAGGTCGGCCTCGGATCCGGTTGCCTGATAGCCACTGTTGTCGGGGTAGTACCCGTCGGGACCCGGGTCGGGGAACTCCGGCACTCCGTTGTCCCGCATGCACTTGGCGTACTTGCGCGCGTTCTCGATCTCCTCGGCGGTCAGGGCCGGCTTCTCGATCAGCTCGGTCGGCACCGGCGGGAGCAGTCCGCCGCATTTCTGCTGCGCCGCCCGGAACTTCGGATCCGCCTTGAGCTTCCGGGCGTCGCCTTCGAAGGTGAAATGACCCTTGGCGTCCGGATCGGTGACCTTGAGGCCCTCGCCCCGCAGGCAGGTCACGTAGGTGCGCACGGCTTCCACATATGCCCCGATGACATCGGAGGTGGGGGCGATGGTCGGCGTACCGCCCGCACTCGCCACCTTCGGATCTTCCTTCGCGCCGCACCCGGCCAGTGCGGCAGCCAGCAGAGCCACCGCGACGATTCGTGTGATCTTCACGGCGACGGACGCTAGGGCGGCGGTCGTGAAGAACTGATGAAGAACCTGTGCGGGCGGCGTGGAGCGCTGTTAGCGCAGCTGGCGGGCCTACTCCGGGCTCTGGCGGCCGCACGCCGGGCGCGCATAAGGTGGCCGCCATGGGTGCGCGCGTACTGGTGGCGGAGGACGACCGCAAGCAGGCCGACCTGCTACGGGTCTACCTCGAACGGGAGGGGCACAGCGTGCTCGTGGTCGGCGACGGGCGGTCGGCGCTCGACCGCAGCCGTGCGTACCGGCCGGATCTGGTGGTGCTCGACGTGATGATGCCCGTCGTCGACGGGCTCGACGTCTGCCGCATCCTGCGAGCCGAGTCCGACGTCGCGATCCTGCTGCTCACTGCCCGCAGCGCCGAAGACGACCTGCTGCTCGGCCTCGACATCGGGGCCGACGACTACATGACCAAACCGTTCAGCCCCCGGGAGCTGACCGCCCGCGTACGCGCGCTGCTGCGCCGGTCGGGCCGGATCTCCTCGCCGGAGGTGGAGGTGCTGACGGTCGGTGAGCTGACCGTCGACCCCGGCCGGTTCGAGGTACGCGTCGGCGACCGCCCGGTAGTGCTGACCGCCAAGGAGTTCGGAATCTTGCAGGTGCTGGCGGCCGAGCCGGGCCGGGTCTTCACCCGGGCGCAGATCATCGACCGGGCGTTTGGCTTCGACCACTTCGTCGAGGAGCGGACGGTCGACGCGCACGTGATGAACCTGCGCCGCAAGATCGAGGATGACCCGGCCGCACCTCGGTACGTCCAGACGGTCTACGGCCGGGGCTACCGGCTCTCTTCATCGTCGGGCGCGGGCTCGCCTTCGGACGCGGGCTCGCCTTCGGACGCGGGCTCGCCGGGGGCCACGGCGTGAGTTTCCGGCTTCGGGTCCTGCTGCTGACGCTGGTGCTGGTGGCCACCTCGTCGGCAGCCACCGCCTGGCTCACCCTGCAGCAGGCCAACCGCGCCTTGACCAGCTACGTCGCGGCGAGCCATCGCGACGTCGAGGACGCCGTGGCGGCGTTGTCCGCCTATGGGCGTACGCACCAAGCCTGGACCGGTGTCGCCGAACCGGTTCGGGACCTCGCCGGGCGGCTCAACCAGCGGATTCGGGTCGTGGACGACACTGGTGCGGTGCTCGCCGACTCCGACGTGCTCGCCGGCCGGGCCGCCCGTCCGACCGTCGGTGCGCCGTCGCTGGTGGACGCTCGGCCGACGCTGAACTTTCCGCCCGGCAGCACTGCGTACTCCCGATTCCAGTTCACCGCCGCCGTGGCGGATTCCTTCTGGCGGGGCAGAATCCTGGCGGCTTGCGCGGCCGAATCCGGGCTCGGCGTACGCGTCGTCGAGACCAGGTACAAGCCGCAGATCTTCGAGATCGTCGGCGGCACCGAGACGATCCGCACCGCGTGCAGCCGCCGGTCGAAGGAGGCCCACCGGCCGCCCGGCCTGGTCGACCAGCGCGGCAAGTCGTGTCTGAACACCGAGGACGCAACCACCTGCCTCAGCGAGCTGCTCAACCAGGACCTCGTGACGCTGTTGCCGCATCCGGTCCAGGTTTACCTGGGCGCTCTAGACGAGGTGCCCGCCGAGGGAGTGCCCGCTCGCGCCATCGCGCTCGCGGCGACCGCAGTGGTGCTGGTCACCGCGGTATGCGCCGTCCTGCTGAGCCGCCGGGTCCTGCGACCGATCGGCGCGCTCACTGCGGCCTCCCGAGAGCTGGCCGCAGCGGGTGCGTTTCGCGAGTTGGCCGCGGCAGGCCGGCCCGACCCCGTCCCGGTCACCGGCCACGACGAGCTGGCGGAGCTGGCCCGGGCGTTCAACCGGATGGCCGGATCCCTGGCGGCCAGTGAGGAACAGCAGCGACGGCTGATCGCCGACGTCGCCCACGAGCTGCGTACGCCGTTGGCGAACCTCCGCGGTTATCTGGAGGCGCTCTCGGACGGCGTTCTGCGACCGAGTCCCGAACTGTTCGCCTCGTTACACGAGGAGGCTCTGCTTCAGCAGCGCATCGTCGACGACCTGCAGGACTTGGCGCTGGCCGAAGCCGGCGTGCTCGCATACCACCGGAGCCGGGTGGATCTCGCAGAACTGGCGGAGACTGTGCGTACGGCGCATTCGGCCGTCGCGGAGGCCGCCGGTCTCGCCCTCGATCTCCGGCACCATGCCGAGGTCACGATCGACGCCGACTCGGATCGGCTCCGGCAGGTCCTCGGCAACCTGATCCGCAACGCGATCGCCGCCACCGCTTCGGGTGGCCGGATCACGCTGACGATCTCCGCCGACTCTGCGACCGCCTACCTGGAGGTACGCGACACCGGGCGCGGCATCGCACCGGCCGATCTGACGCACGTCTTCGACCGGCTGTGGCGGGGCGACCCCGCCCGGGGACGGGGTGGCACCGGGCTCGGGCTGGCCATCGCCCGGCAGATCGTGAGCGACCACGGCGGCCGCATCGACGTCGTCAGCACCGTCGGCGTGGGGACTGCCTTCACCGTCTCGCTCCCCCGCTAGCTCGCGCCTTCTTCCCCGCTGGATCAGGGTTCTCGGTCGAATCTTGGCGCAGGATTCGACCGAGAACCCTGATCCAGCGCCAAGGATGAAAGACGAAGTACGCTGGTGCGCATGGCAGGACCCATCGCCCTGGTCGGCTCCGGCGAGTACACCGACGCCATGTTCGACGTCGACAAGCACCTGCTCGACGACCGTCCCCGGCGATATGTCCAGATCCCGACGGCGGCCGCGCCGGAGGGCGACGGCAGCCTCAATCGCTGGATCGCCTTGGGCCGCAAGCACGCCGAGAAACTCGACGCCGAACCGGTTCCGCTCGTCGTGCGTACGCGCGAAGACGCGGAAGATCCGGCGTTCGTCGAGCAGCTGACGGCCGAGACACCCGGCCTGATCTACTTCTCCGGCGGCAATCCGCTCTACGTCACCGAGACGTTCCGCGACACCAAGCTGTGGGCGGCGATCGTCCAGCTGTGGGAGAGCGGCACCGCGCTGGCCGGGTGCAGCGCCGGGGCGATGGCGTTCGGCGGCTGGGTACCGGACATCCGGCATCCCACCAAGGCCGGCGCGCCCGGTCTGGGCCTCGTGCCAGGACTGCGAGTGCTGCCGCACTTCGACAAGTTCCTCGGCCGGATGCCGGATCTGATGCTGCGCCCGTTGCTGCGTCCCCGTGAAGGCATGCGGATCGTCGGCATCGACGAGGACACCGCGCTCGTCGGTGACGGCCATGACTGGACCGTCTGGGGGCGGTCGCAGGTCTGGCTGCTGGACGGCGGACATCGCCAGGGCATTCCGTCGGGGACTGCTGTCACGCTCTGACCGCATCCGCTGCGCGCCAGTGAGACGCGCGCGGTGAGACGCGGGCCGGCGCGAACCGCCGAACACACCGCCGCGCAGAAACCGGACAACCTATCTCGCCGTCGGCCAGACGGCCTGGTAGGGTCGGTCCACAACAGACTCACGTATCTCGAATCGTTGTGAGAATCGCGGACACACCTACCGCCTTCGCGCGGCGGGACTGTCCCGCGGGAGTAATATCACCGCGTCCTCACGTACCCATACCCGGTGGTGATCCATGGTCTCCGGACTTCGCGAAGACGGCAGCCCCGCGTACGCCGTGCCGACCTCCCTCAAGGTCGTCGTCGCGGGCGGCCTCGGCGCCGGAAAGTCCACCTTGGTCGGATCGGTCAGCGAGATCACGCCGCTGCACACCGAAGAGGTCTACACCACCAAGGATCCGCGCTCCGGCGTACGCCGCTCCAGCACGGTGACGATGGACTTCGGCTGGCTCACCTTCGACGAGGATCTCGTCCTCTACCTGTTCAGCGCACCGGGCCAGGAGGGCCTGTGGCCGCTGTGGGACGAGGTGGCACTGGGCGCGCTCGGGGCCATCGTGCTCGCCGACACCGATCGGTTGCATGAGTGCTTCGCCGCCATCGACTACTTCGAGCAACGGGGTACGCCGTTCCTGATCGCGGTGAACCCGTTCTTCGGCCGCCAGCTGTTCGACCTGCAGACCGTGCGGGCGGCGCTGGCGCTGCGGCCGGGCGTACCGGTCGTCCAGTGTGACGTCCGCGACCCGCGCGCCGGACGCGAGCTGCTCGTGACCCTGATCGAGCACGTACGCACCCACACGCTGGCCCAGGCCGCCGTCTAACCGGGCGAAACCCCCCGGAACCAGGGGTAGGCTCACGATCATGAGTGAGCACTTCGACGTCGTCGTGCTGGGCGCAGGCCCCGGCGGGTACACCGCGGCGGTGCGCGCCGCCCAGCTCGGCAAGAAGGTCGCCGTCGTCGAGGAGCGCTTCTGGGGCGGCGTCTGTCTCAACATCGGCTGCATCCCGTCGAAGGCGCTGCTGCGCAACGCCGAGCTGGCGCACATCTTCCGGGACGAGCAGAAGCTCTTCGGCATCCAGGTCGACGGCACGGTGAAGTTCGACTACACGGCCGCGTTCGAGCGCAGTCGCAAGGTCGCCGACGGCCGGGTCAAGGGCGTCAACTTCCTGATGAAGAAGAACTCGATCACGCAGTACAACGCGCGCGGGACCTTCCTCGACGACCACACTCTGCAGGTCGGCGACGAGACGATCACCTTCGCCAACTGCATCATCGCCACCGGTTCGGTCACCCGGCTGATCCCCGGTACCCAGCTCTCCGAGCGCGTCGTGACGTACGAGGAGCAGATCCTCACCGACCAGCTGCCCGAGAGCATCATCATCGCCGGGGCCGGCGCGATCGGCGTCGAGTTCGCGTACGTCCTGCACAACTACGGTGTCAAGGTCACCATCGTCGAGTTTCTCGACCGGCTGGTCCCGCTCGAGGACGAGGAGGTCTCGGCCGAGCTCGCCAAGCGCTACAAGCGCATGGGCGTCGAGATCCACACCAGCACACGGGTCGACGCCGTCGAGGACGACGGCGCAACGGTCCGCGTAACGGTCACGAAGGACGGCCGACAGCAGGTGCTAGAGGCCGCCAAGGTGCTCCAGGCCATCGGTTTCGCGCCGCGAGTCGAGGGTTACGGTCTCGACAAGACAGGGGTACGCCTGACGCAGCGCGGCGCGATCGATGTCGACGGCAGGTGCCGAACGAGCGTCCCCCACATCTACGCCATCGGGGACGTGACGGCCAAGCTGATGCTGGCGCACGCCGCCGAGGCGATGGGCGTCATCGCGGCCGAGACGATCGGCGACGCGGAGACGATGGAGCTGGACTACGTCATGATCCCCCGGGCGACCTACTGCCAGCCGCAGATCGCCAGCTTCGGGTGGACCGAGGCGCAGGCCCGTGATCGCGGGTTCGACGTCAAGGTCGCGAAGTTCCCGTTCACCGCCAACGGCAAGTCCAACGGGCTCGGCGACACGGTCGGCTTCGTCAAGGTCATCAGCGATGCCAAGTACGGCGAGATCCTCGGCGCGCACCTGATCGGCCCGGAGGTGACCGAGCTGCTGCCCGAGCTGACCCTGGCCCAGCTCTGGGACCTGACCGTGCACGAGGTCGCCCGCAACGTCCATGCGCACCCGACTCTCGGTGAAGCCGTCAAGGAGGCGATCCACGGCTTGGCCGGCCACATGATTAACATGTGAGTTGATCATGAACCTACGGTTCCGCCTGTCCGGCGTGTCGCGCCCTCCGGTTCATGATCAACGCCGGTCAGTCAGCCCGCCGGTCTCACCAGCGGTCGTGCACCAGCGGCCGGATCAGCTCGTCGTAGACCTCGGTGACCTGACGCATAGCCTCCTCGCTCAGCGGCGCTAGACCGGCCGCCGAGGCGTTGGCCTCCGCCTGCTGAGGTGAGCGCGCGCCGGGGATGACGACGCTGACCCCGGGCTGGTCGATGATCCAGCGCAGGGCGAACTGCGCCATCGTCGCGCCCGGCGGCACCAGCGGACGCAGTCGGCGTACGGCTTCGAGGCCGACGTCGAAGGGCACGCCGGAGAAGGTCTCGCCCACGTCGAAGGCCTCCCCGTGCCGGTTGTAGTTCCGGTGATCGTCGGCGGCGAACGTCGTGTGCTCGTCGTACCGGCCCGACAGCAGGCCGCTGGCCAGCGGCACCCGGGCGATGATGCCGACCCCGGCCGCCTGTGCGGCGGGCAGTACGCGCTCCAGCGGCTTGAGCCGCAGCGCGTTGAGGATGATCTGCACGCTCGCCACGTTCGGCCGGGCGATCGCCGTCAACGCCTCGTCGCACGTCTCGACGCTCACCCCGTACGCCGCGATCCGCTTCTCGGCGACCATCGTGTCCAGCGCGTCGTAGACAGCGTCGGAGGAGTACACGGGGGTGGGCGGGCAGTGCAACTGGACGAGGTCGAGCGTGTCCATCTGCAGGTTCTGCCGGGATCGGTCGTTCCAGCGCCGGAAGTTGTCCAATGTGTACGCAGACACTTCCTGTGGCACCCGCCGGCCCATCTTGGTGGCGATCGTCAGCCCGGGGCGGTCCTTGCGGAACTCGCCGACGAACTGTTCGCTGCGGCCGTCGCCATAGACGTCGGCGGTGTCGATGAAGGTGACGCCGGCGTCCACGGCGGCCTGGAGCACGGCTTCGGCGTCGTCGGCGGCGACCTCGCCCCAGTCCGCGCCCAGCTGCCACGCGCCGAGTCCGACCTTGCTCACGGTGCGGCCGGTGCGGCCGAGGATCGCGGTGTCCATGCGGTCACCTTAGCGGTCGGCGTACCGGGGAATCCGGGTTCGATCATGAACGTAGGGGCGGCGACACACCGACAGGTGGGACCATAGGTTCATGATCAACGCGAACAGCTTAGTGGTGACTAGGCGGTAGGTGGTGGGATTGGGTAAACAGGGGGCGGGATTGGACAAACGCGGGATTCCGCGTACGGATCTTGACTAGCGTCATCGACGTTATGACGATCCTGACTCTCGGGGTGGCCGCTGTTCAGGCGTTCCTGCCGGTGACGGCCCCCGCTCCCCAGCCCGCTGCCGCCCTGCCGGACTCCCCGGTCCAGATCGCGGTGCAGACCCAGTCCTCCGGCGCGAACACGGTCTACCACCTGGTGCTGACCAACACTTCCGCGCTACCGGTCACGACGACGGTCGTGCAGCGGATGCCGGACGGCACGACCAGCCTCGTCGCCGACGGCGCGGCGATCGACGGCGACCGGGTGAGCTGGTCGGCGAAGGTCGCACCGAAGGCCGACGTGACCCTCCAAAGCTCTGGTGCGCTGCCGGTGCCGCATGCCGCCGAGCCGGTGACCGCCTGCGTCTCGGACGCCGCCTCGGGACGCCTGCTCGACTGCTTCGCCACCGACGTCGCAGCCGTGGCGGCTCCGGAAGCGCCCTGGTGGCGCCGTTGGCTGCCGTACGCAGCCCTGGCTGCTGCTCTCGGCGTACTCATCTGGTTGGGTGTGCGAGCCTGCCAACGACGGCAGGCGCGACCCGCCCGCGAACCGGAACCCCGGCGGCCCCGGCGGGAAGTGGCCTGGTGGGTGCCGGTCAGCGTGGCCGCGGCCGCAGTGATCGCGGTGAGCGCGGCGGCGTTGGTGATCTTCGCGCCGAAGATGGCGGAAGCGGTCGAGAACGCGCAAGGCGTACGCGCGCACGCCTGGAACGGGCCGCAAGCCGACGCCGAGCTGGGCGAACAGGCGTCGGACGGCACCGCGCACTTCACCATCTACTCCGTGACCTGCTCGAACGGCAAGACCACGACGTGCGACGTGACCGCGTCAGTCGCGGCGGGCGACAAGACCGTCCAGCTCTTCCGGAGCATGCAGCGGGTGTACACATCGGACACTACTTGGGTGGAGCCGGACCCGGCCGCCCTCGTCGCCGCCAACGGTGGCGATCCCTTCGCGGCCGCCGTAGTGCCGGGCACCGAACGCCTGATGGCGCTGCGGTTCACCGTCCCGACCGGCGCGCAGCCGCAGCGGCTGGAGCTGCACGACGGAGCCTTCGCCGGAGGAGTCGTGCTGGACCTGGAATGATGTCCCGATGGCGCTATACAAGCCCACCGACGGCATCATCGTGGTCACTGGCGGAGCGAGTGGCATCGGCCTGGCCCTGGCCCAGCGGTTCGCCGCGGACGGGGCCAGAGTCGTGCTGGCCGACCTGGACGGCGCGCGCGCCGCTCGGGCGGCGTACGCCCTGGGTGAGGGGCACGGCGGGATCGGGCTCGACGTCACCGACGAGGAAGCCGTGGCCCGCGCGGTGGACCGCATCGAGAACGAACTCGGCCCGATCGGCATGTGGTGCTCGAACGCGGGCGTGGCGACGCCACCCGGCCTCGGCACCGACGCCGACTGGGAGCTGGCCTGGGGCGTGCACGTCCTCGCCCACCTGTACGCCGCGCGTACGGTCCTGCCGCGGATGGTCGAGCGGGGCCGGGGGCACTTCCTCGTCACCGCCTCCGCCGCCGGGTTGCTCACCGAACTCGACGTCGCCCCGTACGCCGTCAGCAAGCACGGCGCGGTGGCGCTCGCCGAATGGCTGGCCATTCGCTACGGCGGCACCGGGGTCACCTTCTCCTGCCTGTGCCCGCAGGGCGTGCGTACGCCGTTGCTGGACGGCGCGCCCGCGGACTCCGCGACGCTCGCCGCCGCTCCCCTGCTCGAACCCTCGCAGGTCGCCGACTGTGTGGTCGAAGCCATCGACGAGGGGCGGTTCCTGATCCTGCCGCATCCCGAGGTCGCCCAGTACTCGCTCAACCGAGTCAGCGACCCCGATCGGTGGATCGGCGGGATGCGGAAGCTGTACCAGCGACTGCATCCCTGACGAACCCCTTGATCGCCTCACAGTAACCGGTTACTATCGGCTCCCGATCCGCGCTGGATCAGGGATCTGGGTCGTATTTTCCGCAAGATTCGACACGGATCCCTGATCCAGCGCGCACAAGAAAGACCGAGGGAGCCGAAGTGCCGCACGTGATCGTCTTCGGGGTGGACGGCGTACGCCTCGACACCCTCGCCGCAGCGCACACCCCGAACATCGACAAGATCACCGACACGGGCTTCTTCAGCTCCTTCGAGGTCAGCGCGTCCGCCCCGACGCTGTCCGGGCCGTGCTGGACGACGGTCGCCACCGGCATGTGGCCGGAAGCGCACGGGGTCTTCGGGAACACGTTCACCGGCCATCGGCTGGCGGTCTTTCCGGACTTCCTGACGTTGGCCAAGCGCCGGGGACTCCGCACGTACGCCGCCCTCACCTGGGCGCCGCTGGCCACTGGCTCCTACGGCGGGCCGTTGTTCACCGACCCGACCCGTCTGTCCTATGCCGACGGTGAAGCGCTGGGCCACGCCGAAGCCGACCAGCTCGTGGTGGACGACGCCGCCCGCGCGCTGGCCGAAGGCGCGTACGACGCCGCGTTCGTCTACATCGGAGCACCGGACGAAGTGGCGCACGCCGTCGGCACCGGCCCCGAATATCTCGCGGCGATCGAACGGGCGGACATCCAGATCGGCCAGGTCCTCGACGCCGCCGCGCAGCTGGAAGACCTGACCGTCATCGTGGTCACCGATCACGGGCATCGCGACGAAGGCGGCCACGGTGGGCGTACCACCTGGGAGAAGCAGGCGTGGATCGCGGCGAGCGGGCCCGGCGTCCCGACCACCGCGACCGAGGTGTGCCACGCGGACGTCGCGCCTCACGTGCTCGCGGTTTTCGGCCTCGACGTGAGCACGATGGCCGGCGTGCCGTTCGGCCGGCGCTGATGCCGCCCGTCGCGTTGGCGCTGGTCGCCGCCTCAGTACTGTGTCACGCCACCTGGAACCTGCTCGCCAAGCGGGCCGGCGGCGCGAGCGGGCCGATCTTCGTCGGGCTGTGGTCGGCGGTGGCCGCGCTCCTCTGGGCCCCGTTGGGCGTCTGGACACTGTGGACCGCATGGGACACCCTCGACTGGCGTACGCCGTTGTTCGTCGGAACGGCGCTGGTGCTCCACACCGGCTACTACCTCACTTTGCAACGCGGATACCGCATCGGCGACCTGTCTGTCGTCTACCCCGTCGCCCGGGGCACCGGACCGCTGCTGGCGAGCACCGCCGCCGTTCTGCTCTGGCAGGAGCAGCCGGGGCTCCTCGGCTGGGCCGGCATCTTGGCGTTGTCAGTGAGCGTCGCGCTCCTCGGCCTCCGCAAATCGAGCAGCGGCATCGGCTACGGGCTGCTCGTCGGGGTGTTCATCGCGGCTTACACGCTGCTCGACAAGCAGGCGGTGACCGCCGCGGCCATCCCGCCTGTTCTCGTGAACTGGGGCACCGACACCCTCCGCGCAGTCGCCTTCACCCCGCTGCTCATCCGTCGCCGCGACCAGATTCGGCAACTCTGGCGCGAGCACTGGAAGAGCGCCGTCGGCACGGCGATCTTCTCCCCCGCCTCGTACATGCTCATCCTGACCGCGCTCACGCTCGCGCCGGTCACCGTCATCGCCCCGTTGCGCGAGGTCAGCGTGGTGCTCGTGGTCTTCCTCGGCGCGAGGCTGCTCGGTGAACGCGACATGTGGCGGCGGCTGGTCTGCGCCTTCGGGGTGGTGCTCGGCGCGGCCGGGACGCTGCTCAGCCGCTCCTGACTGCCCGCCTTTTTGGCACCAGATCAGGGATGTGGGTCGAATCTTGGCCTTTTTACGGCCGATATCCGTGATCCGGTGGGCGGACCGTCACGAGACGCCGACGGCATCCTGCTTGGCGAAGAAGTCGAGCAGGAACGGGTCGAGTTCGATGGCGTGCTGCTGCGGCAGCGTATGGTGCGTCGCGTCCGGCAGCATCAGCACGCTGACCTCGCGCAACAGCCGCTCCGCGTGCTCGCGTACGGCCGTCACGTCGTGCACCCGGCTCTGCCCGCCCAGCACCAGCAGGACCGGTGCCTCCAGTCCGCGAAGCGCCTCATCGGACGGTCGCTTCGGCAGCACCACTTTCGCGCCGTTCCGGCCCTGCGCGCCGCTCGCGACGAGCTGCAGCCACGCAGGATCGAGCCGTCGGCCGCCGGTCTCCCACTCGAAGAACCGCCGCCAGCGCTTCTCCCCGCCCAGCACCACCGCGGGCAGGCTGCGCAGCACATAGCCGCGCGCCATCGGCCCGAAGCATGTCGTCGGGTCCAGCAACGCGAGCCGCCGCACGCGCCGCGTCTCCAGCGCCGAAACCAACGCGACCCAAGCTCCGTAGGAATGCGCGGCCACATCGGCTCGCTCCACGCCCAAAGCGTCCAGCACCGTGGCGAACCAGGCCGCGACGTCTGATCTGGTACGCACAGCGCCCGGACGAGGACGGCTACGTCCCCGGTCGCAGATGAGGTCGACGGCGTACACCCGGCGCTCCCGCGCCAGCGACTCGACGTCGGCGAACCACACCGCCGAAGTCGCACCACCACCATGGATCAAGATGAGCGGATCTCCGACGGCCGGACCGGCGGCGAGCACCCGAGTCGTCCCGAACCGCGACTCCAGATCGAGCGTCTCGACTTCCACGGGCCACTGCGCCACCACGTCGTCGTACGCGTTCATGAGCTCACTCTGCCAGACAGTTCGACCAGGGTCGCTTCGCGGGCGGCGAGGGCGTGTCGGTAGCGATCCGGGAGTTCCTCGGCCAGCTTGCGGGTGAGCTCGACGGATTCGGTGATCGCGGTCAGCGCCTCGGCTCGGCGGTCGAGCGTACCGAGGATGCCGGCCCGGACCGCGAGCGCCTCCGCGAGCGCGGCCCGGTGAGCAGGTGGGGCGGCCGACAGCATGCGGCTGTGCGCCACGGCTTCCTCGACGACGGGCAGGCCGAGTTCGGGGCGGGCGTTGTCGACGGCGATCTCGGCGGTAAGGATGAGGCCCGCGGCGACGAGGACGTCGGGGTCGGACGTGGTGGCCCGCCGTGCCTCCAGCGCTTGCCGGACGACGCCCGCGGCCTCCCCCAACCGGTCGGCCTTCGTCAGCGCCCGGCCCCGCAGGTAGAGGGCGGCATGGTAGGACGCCATCGAACGGCGGCGGTGGCCGTGGCGTACGTGCCAGCGGAGCGCCTGCTCGGTCGCGGTCAGCGCCTCGGCTCGATCGTCCAAATCGGACAGCGCTTCGGCTGAAGCGAGCAGCGTGGTCCCGTACGCCGAACGCACCAGACCGCCGTCGAATTCACGGGCCTTCGCCAGCGTCGCTTCGGCGGGACGCAGATAGACGAGCGCCTCCTCGTGCCGCCCGACTTCGTGCAGGGCGGTGCCGAGCAGCGCTTCGCAGCAGGCCAGGGCGTTGCTGCGACGGCCCCGGGCCACCTCCCGGCACCGCTCGTACGCCCGCCACGAAAGATCCAGGCCGGTGGCGTACTCGCCTCGGGAGAGAGCTTTCCAGCCGGGGGCGTACTCGGGGATGCGAGCCAGCCGACGCCGCGTGGGCGCCCAACGGCGTACGCGGAGCACGAGGTTGGCGAGGATCGTCGCCCCGAACATGTAAACGCCGATGAGCGCGAGGTACCGCAGCACGTCGAGCCAGTTGTCGTCCACCGCGGCAGGGTACCGGGCGGGCTGCCGCGCCGCAGCCCGCCCGGTGTCCCCTTTCCCCGAAAGGACTACGGGATCGGCGTTGTCGCCGTCGGGACATTGAATCCGCGTAGCCGCAGGTAGGGCGCTTGGCCACCGAGGTCGCCGGTGGCGTACGCGGCGGTGATGGTGGTCGACTCACCGGGCCACAGCGAGACGTAGTTCTCGGTGTAGGTGACCGGTAGGACCTCGGTTCCGCCGTTGCCCGCGGTGACTTCGGGACGTAGGAAGAAGGCGAGGTTCGTTGCGCTGGTGTTGGTCAGCGTGATGGTGACGTTCTCCTGGCCGCCGGCGACCGACCGGGACACGGCGGTCGTGACGGACGGATTGGCCGGCAGGCTGCTCAGGCCGGTCAGGTTCGCGAACGTCTTCGTCGTCGTCGAGTACCAGTTGCTCTTGTTCCCCAGCGCGTCCGGCGTGGTGGAGTACCAGTAGAGGTTGTTGCTGACGACCGCGCCGGCGCTGTCCTTGAGCTGGAGGCGGAGGAAGTAAGTCGAGCTCAGCCCGTTCGGGGTGGGGACCGTCAGGGCCTGTGTCGACGAGTTCGCCGCCGCCGTGACCGGTGCGGTCGTCGTCGACACCGTCGTCAGGTTCGGGATGGTGTGGAGGGTCGCCGTCGCGGTGAGCCCGCTGCGGGCGGCGAGCGTCGAGTTGACCACGAACACCTTCTTCGTGGCGTAGTCGTACGCGATGTGCACGGGTTCGTCGGCCTTCTTCGCGCCGAAGAAGCCGCCGCCCGGCTTGAAGTAGTAGTCGTAGAGGTTCCAGTGCACCGACGGCCAGGCGCTGTTGAGCATCCAGAAGATGGTGCCGAAGGACTGGCTGTATTCGTGGGAGTTCCAGGCCTCGAAGAAGCTCCGGGTGTTCTCGTAGTTCATCAGCTCGGCCTTGAGCGCGTAGTCGGCCGCGCTCGTCGCCGTGCCGTACCGGCGGTTGAGGCCGTTGGTGTAGAGGCCGATGTTGTCGAACACGCTGCCGGGCTTGCCCGCGTGATAGTTCCAGGTGGTCCCGATCGGCCACAGCTCGCCGGCCGGGATGAACTTCTGGAGGCTCTCCAGCGGCGGCGGCGATTCGGTGCCCTCCTCGCCGGTCGTCCCGAAGGCACTCCCCGCCTTGGTCGTGTCCCACCAGAGCACCGGCGGGGCCCACTTGTACGGGCCGTCCATCTTCATGCCCGCGTTCGAGTTCGACCAGGTCGCGACGTTGTCCAGGGTCGGGTTCTGCCAGTGCAGGCGGGTGGCGATCGACTTGTACGCCGTCAGATGCGCCGCGGTCGGCGGTTGATCGCTCCCGTACGCCCAGACGAAAACACTGGGGTGAGCGCGGAGCGACCGCAACTGCGTCTCGAGGGAAGCCTGCGCGACCTGGGTCTGCTCGGCGGTCCAGCCGGAGTCGTTCTCCCAGGCGCTGCAGCAGGTGAACCCCGGCATGACCAGTACGCCGGCGGCGTCGGCGAGGTCGTAGAGCTCCTCGTTGCCGAGGGTGCCTTCGAGCCGGATCGTGTTGAGCCCCATCTCCTTGACGTAGCGGACATGGGCGGCGTTGGTCTTCGTGTCCCAGCGCTGGAGCATGTCCCACATGTAGCCACCGCCGCGGAACAGGATGTTCTGCCCGTTGATCCGGTAGCCGGCGAAGGAGGTGCCGTTGACCGTCGTCCGATAGTCCGTGATCTGGCGTACGCCGAAGGCCGTGCTCTTCGTGTCGGAGGTGGCCCCGCCGACTGCAGCAGTCAGACTGAGCTGATACTGCTCAGGTGAGCCGAACTGGTACGGCCACCACAGCACCGGGTTGACCAGGTGCAATTGCGGGTACGCCGCCGGGTCGAACGCGATCTCCCGGCGCTCCCCGGCCGCCAGGGTCACCGTCTGGCTGACCGTCACGGTCGGCTGCCCGGGCTTGGTGATCGTGCCCGTGACGGTCGTCGTGACCGGCGCCGCCGTCGCGTTGACGGCGTCGGCGTACACGGTCAGGTCGGCCGCGTTCGTCGCGGGCAACGGCAGCACAGTCTTCACATAGGGATCCCGCAACGCCACCGGTCCGGTGGTCTCCAGCCGCGTCTTGCCCCAGAGCCCGGCGTTCATGTCGGGCACCTCGGGATTCCAGTCGACCGTGCAGAACGACAGGTCGGCGCAGCCCGGTTTGGCCGGGGTGACCCGGATGGCCAGCGCGTTCGCCTGACCGGGCCGGATCGCCGAGGTCACGTTGTACTCGTGCGCGGCGAGCGAACCGACCGCGTTCGCGTCGAGCTGCACGCCGTTGAGCCAGATCTGCGCCCGATAGGTGATGCCCCCGAAGCGCAGCCAGTACGCCTGGTCGGCAGCGGCCGCGGCGGCGGTGAACTCGCCCCGGAACCACCAGTCCTGACCGGTCAGGTCCGGCACGTTCTTCAGGTTCTGGCCGAAGTAGATGTTCTGGTAGACGTTGTTCGCCACGAGCCCGGCCAGCACGGTCGAGGGCAGCGTGACCGGGTTCCACCCCGAGGTCGAGTAGCCGACCTGGGAGATCGTCGAGCCGGTGTCGGCCAGGCCGGTGGCCGAGCGCAGCGCCCAGCCGGACTTCAGCTCCGTCGAGCCGACCGTCGCTCCGTCAGCCGCCATCGGGCCGACCGGAACCAGGGCGACGAGCAACACCGCCACCGCGAAGACACGCAGGAACTTCCGCATAAGGTTCCCCTCACGATCCCGTAGGCCAGGTGATCTTCGGCGAGTGGTAGTAGTTCACGCCCATGACCTTCCAGCGCGGTCCCTGCGCGCCGAGGCGGGTGGCGAACGCCGTCCAGTTGTGCGTACTCCAGGGTGACCAGCCCAGCTCGGCCAGCGCCGGCAGGCGGGGGAAGACCATGTAGTCGATGTCGGCACTCGTGCGAATCGTCTCGGTCCACAGGGGACCTTCGACGCCGAGCACCGACGCCTCGCCCACTCCGGTGAGATATGCCCCGGGATTCCAGCTGTACGCCTTGTCGACCTCGATCAGCCCGGCCCAGGTCTGACCGAGCTTGGTCTTGCGGACGTACTTCATGTCCAAGTACGCCAAATTCGCCGGTGACATGAGCACCTTGGTCCCGTTGGCCGCAGCGGCGGCGACGTTGCTGTCGGTGCTGGTCGTGCCCCAGAACTGCGCCACGGTCGAGGGCAGCTCGTCGGACTTCACGATGTCGTGCCAGCCGATCGCGGTCTTGCCGTGCGCGGCGACGATGTTCTGCGCCCGGTTCATGAAGTACGTGTAGTCGGCGGCGGTCGTCGAAGACGCCTCGTCCCCGCCGATGTGGGCGTACGGGCCGGGAGTGATCGCCGAGAGTTCCCGGATCACGTCGTCGAGGAAGGTGTAGGTCAGCGCCAGCGGTACGCACAACGAGCTGAACCCGACGTTGGTGCCCGTGTAGAGGTTCGGGGCGACGCCGTTGCAGTTGAGCTGGGCATACGAGGCGAGGGCGGCATTGGTGTGCCCGGGCATGTCGATCTCGGGCACCACGGTGATGTACCGGGCGGCGGCGTACGCGACGATCGCCTGGTAGTCAGCCTTGGTGTAGTAGCCACCGGGATCACCGCCGACCGCCGTGCTCCCGCCGTACGCCGCCAGGTTCGGCCAGGAGTCGATGACGATCCGCCAGCCCTGATCGTCGGACAGGTGTAGATGCAGCGTATTGATCTTGTAGAGCGCGATCTGGTCGATCAGCCGCTCGACGGTGGCCACGGGGAAGAAGTGCCGTGCGACGTCGAGCATCATTCCCCGGTACGCGAACCGCGGATAGTCGACGATCGTGCCGCCCGGGATCGGCCAAGGTCCGGCCTGGACGGTCGCGGCATCCGCCTCGGGCGGCAGCAGCTGCCGAAGAGTTTGAAGGCCCCGGAAGAGCCCGGCCGGTTGAAGAGCCCGGATCGTGACGGCGTTCGCCGCGACGGTGAGCTGATAGCCCTCGGGGCCGACGCTCGCCGGCGCACCCGACAGCAGCAACGAGATGCCGTCCGAGGGGCTCGCGGGCGCGTCGGCGACCGGGAGGGCGTACCCGGTCGACCGGCGTAACTGCGTCGCCAGGAAGGTGGCCACCGCTTGCGCGGCGGTAGATCCGGCTTCGGCGTACACAGTGGTCGACGAGGTGATCTGGTAGGTGACACCGGCCGCGGGAGTCGCACTCACCGGGGCGGGCACCACGTTGGCGAAAGAGACAGCGGTAGCCGTCGGGGTAACCGGCGACAGGGGTACGGCCAGCACGATTGCGAGCACAGCGCCAAACCTGGTCATAGATAGGTAACCTATCTAACAGATAGATTCAACGCAAGACGTCGATGCCCCACCGAAGGGTGGAACCGCTGTCACGAGCCGAGGACATCCTTGGAAGCGCGACCCATGATGGAGATCGCCGTACGCCGAGGCAGCCGGCTCAAGAAGGCAGCCGACGCCTTCATCAGCCCGCCCGGTACCACCCGAGGCTTGCGGCCCAACGCACCCAGGGCGGCCGCCACCACTGCCTGCGGCGTCACCGTTCCCGGCGCAGGCTTCGCCGTCGAGGCGGCCAGTCCCGGAGTGCTGACCGCACCGGCGACGCACGCAATGACATCCACTCCGGACGGACGCAACTCGGCCCACAGACCCTCGGCGAATACTGCGCCGAACGCTTTGGTTCCGGCGTACAAGCTGAGATTGGGCGAACCCTGCGCCCCTGCGAGCGAGGACATGACGACGAACCCGCCGTGGCCGCGCTCTTGCATCGCGGGCAGGAAGTGGCGCGCGAGCAGCATGGGCGCGCGGACGTTGAGGTCGATCGCGCGGCCGAGCTCGGCGGGGTCGCTCGTGGCGAACGGGCCGATCGGCGACAGCGCGGCGTTGGCGACGAGGAGCCCGATCTCGAGGCCGACCGTCGCGGCCAGCACCGTCTCGACCCCCGCGACAGTGGCCAGGTCGGCGGCGACCTCGATCTTGGGCCCGGGCAGGTCGAGCGCCGGATGCCGCGCGACGAGCACGACGCCGAGCCCGCGCGCGGACAGTTCCCGGGCGAACGCCGCCCCGATGCCCTGCGACGCGCCCGCCACCAGCGCCCACGGTCCATAGCGATCGAGGAACGTCACCACGGCTCCTTCCGCATCCGCAACATCATCGCGAACGGCATGAGCAACCAGGGCAGGTTCACCATGAGCACGAACCCGACGTTGGGCGTCGCATGCGGCCCGGAGAACTCCTCGAACAGGATGATCAGCACGTTCGACAGCATCATCCCCGACCACACCAGCGCCGGTACGCGAATCCAGTTCCGGCGGCGGACGAAGGCGTAGATCGCGGCGAGGTAGAACGGCCCGAACAGCAGCACGTCGATCCAGATCGTCGCCTTCCACCAGGGCGGACGCGCCATCAGCAGCGGATCGTAGGTGTTGCCGTACCAGTGGACGAGGTCGACCAGCGGAGCCGGTGGCCACAGCGGCTGCGCGAAGTGCGCGGGATCGGCGATGATGAGCTGCTCGATGTCCACGATGTACGTCACGAAGCACAGGTTGATTCCGAAGAAGACCACGAAGATGAGGTCTATCGGGCGCCGTCGGAGGGGCATGCCGACACTCTAGGCCTCCGGACGGTTACGCTCAGCCCTGTGAACTGGCTCGACGCCGTCGGCTGGATCGGCTCGGCGCTGCTGGTCTGGTCCCTGCTGCAAACCCGCATCCTCCGGTTGCGCGCCATCAACCTGGTCGGCTGCGTAGTCCTGATCGGCTTCAACTGGGCGCTCGGCGTCTGGCCCATGGTCGGCCTCAACACCGCCCTCGCCGTCATCAACATCTACTTCCTGGTCAAGCTGCTGCGTACCCGGCACTCCCCCGCCGCTTACTCGGTGGTCCAGGTCGCTGCCGACGACGACTACCTCGCGCACGTCCTGGCCGTCCACGGCCAGGACATCGCCCGCTTCAACCCAGGCTTCGAGCTTCGGGGCACCGCCTTTCTAGTGGTACGCGGAGACGAGACCGTCGGCGTGGTGGCCTTGCATGACGGCGGCAACGGCGTCGCAGTGGTGGACCTCGACTACGTGACTCCCAAGTACCGCGACTTCACTCCCGGGGAGTTCGTGTACCGGCAGAGCCACATGTTCACCGACCGGGGGTTCCACACTGTCGTTGTTCCTGCTCGGCCTGCTCTTTCTGCGTACTTCACCCGGCTGGGGTTCTCTCGGGTTGGCGAGTTCTTTTCGCTTACGCTTCGTACCTGACCTTTGGTGCGACTTCGCCGTTGTCCGGGTTTTCGGCGACGAAGCGGGTGGGGCGGGGGCTGCGTACGTTGGCGATTTGTCCGACTTCCATGATCATGGCCAGTTCTGGGCTGTGATAGCGACGCAGAATTGACCTGATCTTGCGTTGCCATGATCAGCGGAAGTTTCGCGGTGCCATAGCCCCACCAAAACTCCGTTGATCATGGCGGCAAGCAGCGAAGCCGCACCCCCACCCTCTTCGGTGCGATTTTCGACTTGGCGTCGAACGGAGCCGCAGCGCTAGAGGAGCCCCTGGCGAGCGGCAGCGAGCCCAGCCTGAAACCGCGTACGAGCGCCAAGCCGCTCCATCAACTCGCTAGTGCGCCGATGAACGGTACGCACACTGATGCCGAGCTGCCGAGCGATGGCTTCGTCCTTCAACCCGGCGGCCAAGAGCGTCACCAATTCGGAGTCGGGAGCCGCCGACGGAGTGGCGAAGACGGGCACGGCGACGTTCCAGAGCAGGTCGAAGAGCCGGATGAGCGCGTCGAGCAATGTGGACGCGTACACGACGAGGGCGCTGTCCACCATCGCGTCCCGGTCGGCGGTGAACGGCAGGATCGCCGCCGAGCGATCGGAGATCGCGAGTTTGAGCGGGACGTCGCAGACCCGTGCTTCCTCGCCGGCGTCGACCGCCGCCCGGATCAGCCGGAGCGCGCCGGGCAGCTCCAACGCCTCCGGCGCGTAGATGCCGCGGAGGCGTACGCCCCGGTTCAGCAGGTCGTTCTCGCCTGGGTTCGGCTCACTCGGGTTCTGCGCGTACGGGGGCCGGTCGAGCACCAGCAACTCTTGCCGGGTCGACTGTTGCAGCTGCTGGAATCGGGTGGCCACCGCCTCCCGCCCGAAGACGATCTCCAACTCCTCTTCGGGCCGGTGCCGGCGATCGGCGGGCAGGTCGGCCAGGAGCAGCTGGGCGGCTTGACGGGTCGCGGCCAGCTCCTGCTGACGCCGCGCGATCAGCGCCTCGACAGCCGTGTCGGGCCGCGCCGCCACATAGCGGGTGGGCCGCCCGGCCAACCGGCTCACCAGTCCGCATTCCGCGAGGCGGTGCAGCGATTGCCGGACCGCTCGCGCACCGCGTCCCGACCGCTCGGTCAGCTCGGCCGGAGTGAGACCTCGTTCCCGAAGCAGCATCCGATAGAGCGCCTCGTCCTCTTCGCCAACCCCCAGGGCCTGGAGCATCGCGTACCTCCCACTGTGGCCTATTAAGGCCACGGCAGGATCTTGCCACCGGTTCGCCTTTACGGGCCAGGCCCAGAACCGATATCAAGATCATGTGGTACGCAGAAAGCACGCAATCCTCGCGGGCGCGGCAAGCGCCCTCATCCTGATGAGCACCGTCGTCGGCGGTGTTCCGGCGCAGGCCGCGCCCACCTGGTCCGTCCCGGCGTGCGGGCAGGTGACCGGCGGCGCCGGCGGCCTGACCTTCACCTGGAGCGACGGGCATTATCTGACCCGCACCGCCACCGAGCTGCGGCCGATCACGGTGGTCTCCGACATCGAGGCGCTCGCCGCGCCGAACACCCTGCTGGCCGTGGACGACTTCGGCAAGCTCTCGCAGAGCCGGGACGCGGGCTGCAGCTGGACGCAGATCGCGACGCTGGGCGGTCAGCCCCCGTACGCCATCACCGCCGCGGGCGGGGCGAGCGCGTACGTGTGGTCGCGGGCGAACGACGAGCTGCTCTACCGCGTCGACGGCACCAAGGTGACCGAGCTGCCCCGGATTCCGTCGGCCGAGGTCGGCAACCTGCTCGCCCTCGCCGTCGACGGCAAGCACCTGCGGGCGGTGACCTCCACCGGCGTTGTGCTCGACTCGGTGGACGGCGGGCAGTCGTTCCAGCGTCGGGGTGTGACTCCGCAGCCGGTGCTCGGCTGGTGGATCTGGGGTTACGAGGGCTCGATCGGCCGGAACCTCGACCACATCGTGCTCGGCACCAGCAGCGACGGTGTGTACACGACCTTCGACGGCGGGTTCACCTGGACTTCGTCCAGGCTGTCGGCCGAGCCGAAGCACCGGATCAACGTCTTCAGCGTCGCGGTCTCGCCCGCCGACGAGAACGTGGTCTGGGCCGAAGGGCTCGACACCACCGAGCTGGACGCGGGCAACACTCGCGCGCAGGGCCGCCACCTCTGGCGGTCGACCGACGGCGGCCGGACCTTCACGGTCGCGGTCGACCACGACCCCGCCACGGTGACGCTGACCAACGGCGTACCGCTGGCTCCGCATCCGACCGACCCCGACGTCGTGTACTTCGAGTACGGCACCTGGTTCGCCAACTACGGCACCGACCTGTACGCCTACGACGCGGGCACCGGGCGGCTGTCGACCGGGCACAGCGGCCAGGACGGCATCAACGCCATCACCTTCAACCCCGCGTTCCCCCAGGTGCTCTACCTGGGCCTAGTCGAGGTCCGCTGAGCTTCCGCCAGAACCCGGCGGCCTCCTTGGGGCCCGGCGCCTTGTCCGATAGGCGCCGGGCCCTGTTCGCGTCAGGCGGACGGCGCATCGACGTACGCGACCTCCTCGCGGACGATCCGGCCACCCTGGACGGTGTAGAGCGTCAGCTTGCGGGCGCTTCGGCGTACGCCGCTGGGCTTGTGCGTCTGGTCGAAGGTGAACTTGACGGCGAACTGCTCGCCCGCCCCGTCACCGAGGAAGGGCCCGTCCGCGGTCACCTCGTGGATCTCGTAGTCGGCGGTGAGCCGCTGGGCGTTCTTCATGATCTCCTCGAGGCCGGCGACCTCGGCGACACCTTCCAGGGGTGCGACGCGGATCATGTCCGGCGCGAGCAGCGGCATCGTCTCGGCGAGCGCGCCCCGCCGCAGCGCGCCGACGTACGCCTCCGCGACGTCGCCGGTCGAGCGGAAGTCGGCGGCGTGGTCGGCCGCCCAGTCCGCGAAGGTACGCGCCGGATGGCCGGTGAGCTGCTCGACCGTGTCCACCACCGGCTCCGGTTCGGTGACGATGGACGCCCAGTGGGCGAGCGCCCGGTCGACGAACTCCGCGTTGCCCCACATCGCCAGCATCTGGGCCCGCGCCTCCTCCGCCGACTGCTCCTCGAAGCGCAGCGGGCGGCCGATCGTCTCGCCGATGATGCGTACCTGGTCAGCCTGGCTCACCGTGGCGGGGCCGGTCAGGATGTAGCTCTGCCCGGTGTGGCCGGCTTCGGTGAGCGCCACGACGGCGACCGCCGCGAGATCGGCCTCGTGGATCAGCGACCGCTGCGCTCCGGCATACGGGGCTCGGACGACGTCGCCCGTACGGATCTGGCTCGCCCAGCTCAGAGTGTTCGTGGCGAACCCACCGGCCCGCAGGAACGTCCATTCCACCCCGGACCGGCGGATCAGATCCTCGATCTCGCCCCAGACGCCGTTCTCCGCCGGGCTCACGTCGTCGCGGACGGAGAACGCCGACAGGTACACCACCTTGCGGGCGTTTTTGGCGATCGTCTCGATCACCGGAGCGGCCCCTTCAGCCGACCGGAACGGCCAGAGCAGGAACACGGAGTCGACGCCGTCGAGCGCGTCCCGAAGCGACTCCGCATCGGTCAAGTCTCCGGCGTACGCCTGGACGCCGTCCGGCAGTCCGGCCGAGGCGGGGTTGCGGGTGAGGGCGCGGACCGGCAGATCGGTGCGGGCCAGGGAAGCGGTCACGTGGCGGCCGACGTTGCCCGTCGCGCCGATGATCAGTGTCGTCATGCGTTTCATCCTGAAACCTCAACCAAGGTTCAGATCCACTTTTTCGCCTGTCGGCGTACGCGGGAATATTCACGTGATTGCCGTTAACGCGGACGGCGCAGTCTACTGACTGGCATGCATAAATGGAGAAGTCTCATCGTCGTGGCGGGCCTCGCCGCGGCCACGCTGGCCGGACCGCAGGCGGCGCTGGCCGCCCCGGTGACGAGCGCCGTCTTCAACGATCCGACCGGTACCGCCGCAGACAAGGCGCTGCTCCAGAACAAGATCGTCGAACTGATCGGCACCGCACCGGCCGGGTCGCGAATCCGGATGGCGATGTACTACGCCGACGATGCGACGATCCCGAATGCGCTGATCGCAGCACACCAGCGCGGCGTGAACGTCCAGGTCATCTTCGACGGCCGGGAGACCGCCGAGACGTTGTGGCCGTCGCTGACCGCCGAACTCGGCACCTCGCTGTCGGCGGCGAGCTGGGCGCTGGCCTGCCCGAGCGGCCGGGGCTGCATCGGCAGCCGCGTCCTGGGCAGCGTCGCCTCCATCAACCACAACAAGTTCTTCCTGTTCTCCAGCACCGGCGGTGCGGCGAACGTCGTCGTGCAGTCGTCGGCCAACCTGCACAACGGGCGCGACGGCCTCGGCGGCTGGAACAACGCCCTGATCCTCGTCGGCAACACCGCCGCCTACGACTACTACAGCGGCTACTTCGACGATCTGAAGGGGCGGGTCGTCAACAACAACTACTACGACACGCGTACGCCGCTCCAGGCGGGCAACTCGAAGATCTTCTTCTACCCGCGCCAGGAGCAGTCGGGGACCAGCCCCTATCAGAACCCGGCCGAGGACACGATCTACACGATCCTGTCCAACGTGGACTGCTTCGGGAACTCCGTCGTGGGTACACAAGACGGCACCCACCGGACGATCATCCGCGTCGCGATGTCGATCTTCAGCCGCGACTACCTCGCCAAGAAGCTCTGGGACCTGGACGCGGCCGGTTGCTACGTGGAGGTCGTCGAGACCTACCACCCCGGCTCCGACCTGGAAGTCAGCGCGATGAAGAAGCTGCTCGCGGCGGCCGGGAGTTATCGCGGGCCGGCGGTCAAGTACTACTGCGACACCGACTCGATCTGGATCCACTCGAAGTACTTCGAGGTCGAAGGGGTCTACTACGCCA
The DNA here is from genome assembly GCF_013362815.1 of Hamadaea sp. Taxonomy (GTDB): domain Bacteria; phylum Actinomycetota; class Actinomycetes; order Mycobacteriales; family Micromonosporaceae; genus Hamadaea. The sequence continues at coordinate 51,752 of NZ_JABFVK010000038.1, forward strand.
AGCCCGACCGCAAGATCGTCTGGACCGGCAGCCACAACTGGAGCACCAACTCACTGCGGCAGGCCGACGAGGCCGTCCTTCAGCTGGAGGACAGCACGGTGTTCGACGCGTACACGGCGAACTTCCGCGCCATCCGGGACAGCTCGACCATTCGCAGCGTCGCCAACGGCGGCACGGCGAGCTGCTGACGCGCGCGTTGATCATGAGGTTTGGGGTCGCGACACGCCGTCACGGGGGACCCTGGGTTCATGATCAACGGCCCGAAGTCGGGGTCAGGCGCGGATGCGGAGGTTGGTCGGGTCGTAGAGGGGGCGGAGGGAGACGCGGGCGGGGTGCACCGAGCCCGCGATCTCGATCGTCCACTCGGCACTGTCGAGGTACGCGGACGTGACCGGCTGGTCGGCCTCCACCATCGCGAGGCCGACCGCCCCGCCGAGGGTGAACCCGTAGGACGCCGCCCGCACATACCCGACCGGTACGCCGTCACGCCGCAGCACCTCGCCGTGGAACAGCAGCGGTTTGGGGTCGGCGACGAGCACCTGCACCAGCCGGCGCTTCGGCGTACCGGCCTCTTTCAATGCGCGGGCCGCGGCGAGGCCGACGAACGACGGCTTGTCGAGGGCGACGGCGAAACCGAGTCCGGCCTCGAACACGTTGTCGGTGTTGTCGATGTCGTGCCCGTAGTCCCGGTACGCCTTCTCCATCCGCAGGCTGGACAGCGCCTTCAGCCCGGCGTGCACCAGCCCGTGCCGCTCCCCCGCCGCCACCAGGCGGTCGTAGACGTGCACCGCCTGCTCGGCCGGAATGTAGAGCTCGTAGCCGAGTTCGCCGAGATAGGTGATGCGTACGCAGAGCACGCGCGCGAAGCCGAGGTCGATCTCCCGGGCGGCCCGATAGGGGAACGCCTCGTTCGACATGTCGGCCGTCGTCACGTCGGCCAGCAGCGCCCGGGACAGGGGACCTTGGATGTTGATCTGGGCGTACGCCCCGGTCACGTCGGTGACGAAGGCATGCCGGTCGGCGCAGAACCGCTGCAACCTCGTGAGCACGTGCCGATGCGCGGTGTCGCTCGCCACCACCCAGAACGAGTCCTCGGCGAGCCGGGTCACCGTGAGGTCGGCTTCGAGAGTCGCCCCTTCGTTGAGCCACTGCGTATAGGTAAGCAGTCCATCCGATGTGGAGACCCGGTTGGCCGACAGTTCCTCCAGCACCGCTTCGGCATCGTTGCCCTGCACTAGGAACTTGGCCATGAAGCTCATGTCCATGAGGATCACGCCCTCGCGGGCGGCGGTGTGCTCGGCTTCCCAATAGGGGAACCAGTTCTGGCGTTCCCACGAGAGCTCTTCGATCCGCGGCTCCACCCCCGGTGGGGCGTACCAGTCGGGGCTCTCCCAGCCGCTCACGTCCTTGAAGTACGCACCCCGCTCGACCAGCCGCGAATGCAGCGGCGACAGCTTCGCTCCCCGGGCGGTCTGCATGGACCGGCCCGGGTAGTGCGTCTGATACACCATGCCCAGCGATTCGACCGTACGCGTCGCCCGGTATTCCGGGTTCCGCTGGTACGGGTGCAGCCGGTCGATGTTGACGCCGGTGACGTCCCAGTCGGGGCGGCCGTCGACGATCCACTGCGCGACCGCCCGGCCGAGGCCGCCGCCGGTGAGGATGCCGATCGAGTTGAGCCCGGCCGCCACGAAGTAGTTCCGCAGCTCCGGTGCCTCGCCGATGATGGGCGCGAGGTCGGGCGTGAACGATTCGGGACCGCAGAAGAACTTCTTGACGCCCCGGTCGAGCGTGATCGGTATGCGCCGCATCGCCTTCTCCAGGTACGGCCCCATCCGCTCCCAGTCCGGGGGCAGTTCGCCGAAGGAGAAGCCTTCCGGGATCCGCCCGACGTTCCACGGCGCGCATTCGGTCTCGAACAACCCGACCATCAGGCCGGCGCCTTCCTCGCGGTAGTAGCCGTAGGACGACGGGTCCTCCAGCACCGGCAGGTCGCCGTGCACCTCCGCGATCGGCTCGGTGATGAGGTAGTAGTGCTCGGCCGCCTGCAACGGGATGTTCACCCCGGCCAGTTCGCCCAGTTGGCGGGCCCACATGCCGGCCGCGTTCACCACGTACTCGGCTTCGATGTCACCTTCCGCTGTGCGTACCCCTTGGACTCGACCACGAGCCGTGAGAAAGCCCGTGACCGGAAGGCCCTCGATGATCTTGACCCCGCGTTGGCGCGCGCCTTTGGCGAGAGACATGGTGACATCGACCGGATTGACCCGGCCGTCGTCGGCGACATAGAAGCCCGCGAGCAGGTCGTCGGTCTGCGCGAGCGGGAAGAGCTCCTTGACCTCGCGCGGCGAGATCTCCTGTACGTCGACGCCCATCAGCCGGTTGAACGCGGAGACGCGCCGGTACTCCTCGAGCCGCCCGGGATCGGCCGCAACCTCGATGAACCCGACCTGCTTCAGGCCCGTGGCCAGCCCGGTCTCCGCCTCCAGATCGCGATAGAGGTCGCGACTGTACTGCCGCCAGCGGGTCGACGTCTCCGACATCGACCCGAACGTCACCATCAGGCCCGCGGCGTGCCAGGTCGTCCCGGACGTCAGCTTGTCGCGCTCCACCAGCACCACGTCGGTCCAGCCGAGTTTGGCCAAGTGGTACGCGATACTGGTGCCGACGACGCCGCCACCCACGACGACGACCTGTGCTCTGTCCGGAATGCGCGACATGGTGGAGGAGTGTACAGCGCGCACACAGGCAGGTGAGATACCTTCATCGACATGGACGAGAACCGGGCCCGGCGCGTCGTCGACGCGCTCCGCGATCGAGGCGTCCCCGCACACCTGTCCCTCGGCGGCGGCTTCCGCAAGGTCGGCGTACGCGTCGCCCTGCCGGACGGCCGCGAGGCGCTCTGGGACACCGACGGCACCGCCGGACTGGAGGCGCAAGTACTCCGGGACGGAATGCTGGTCGGGTTCGTCCCGCATATCTCCGGCTCCGAGGACTTCACCGAAGAGCAGGTCATCGACGCCATCGCCCGCACCGACTACGACCAGCCGGTCGCTCGGCAGCGGGCCGAGGCTCCGCCGCCGGCGAAGCCCCTGCCCATGGAGGGCGGCTTCTTCCGCCGCTTCCGCGACGGCTTCCGCGGCAACTGACCCGCCGCACCCCTTCCCCGCGGCCCCCTTTCCCCGCGGCCCCCGCCCTCTCCGCGCGCCCGCCCCGCCCGCGCGACCGCCCCGCCCGCGCGGGGTTTCCGCGCGATCATGAACTAATCGGGGTGATCGACAGCGTTTTCGCAGGAAGCCGTCCGGCTAACCAGGTGATCGACTCCCCCAGCGGGTGATCAACACAGCGCGAGTCAGTCGCCGAACGCCTTCGCGGAGACGATGCGCAGCTTGCCGTCCTGACCGGGCAACCGGGGCGCGCGGTACTCGACGAACAGCTGCGTACCGACGCCGACCGTGACGGCGGCTTCAGCGGGGGCGTACTCCTTGCCGGAGCCCACCCGGGGGACGACGGCCACCCGCAACCGGTGCGGACCGGCCGGGACGGCGACCGCCTCGGGTCCCCAGCTCGCGACGGAGTGGCGTACGCCGTCGACGGCGAGGATCGGAACCGTGTCCTTGTAGGAGCGTGCGACCGCCCAGGAGGGCCGGGTGAACGTCATCCGCAGGACGCCCTGACCTAGCGACATGCCAATACTGTCCCACTTTGATGCGGTACGCGCACGGCAAGCGGCGGATATGGCAGAGCCCTACAGTGTCGACCATGCGAATGACGGCCTCGATCGCGCGCTGGGCGGCGCTGCTGACCTTCCTCGGTGGATGCGCCTGCTGCTGCGGGAACTGGCCGCCGATCGGCCCTTCGCCCGACATCGAGCCCGCCGACATCGTCGGGGTCTGGGCGAGCGACGAAGGGGCCCGGCTCACCTTGAACGCGGACATGACGTTCAAGACCGAGAACCTCGAGGCGTGTGAACGGCCGGACTCCCTCGGCGTGGATTCGGACGGCGGGACCGGGACGTGGACGCTGGACGGGCCGCACCGACTCGATCCCTATCAGGACCTAACCCTCAAGTACGCGCCCTACGACGAGGCGATAGAGAGCTGGCGGGCGGCGGACGACGAGATCGTCTTCCTCTACGGCGACACCGACAACGGCGAGATCTGCTTCTTCGAGCGCGCCGACTGAGCGCGCCCGATGAGCGCCGGAGCAGCTCGTGATGCGAATCACGCTAACTGTCCCGATGAGACGAACGCCTATCTCCAGGGAGCCGGGGCGGTCGGCCGCGACGCCCGCGCAGCGGCAGGTGATGGCCCATATCTCGATGGACCGGCGACGGGCACCCGACCGTGCTTCACCGGTTCGGCGGACAAAAGGGTACGCATCGGCAGCGTGATCGACGGCGAGTCCACTGGCGGACCCCTCTGAGCTGCACAACGATGAGAGGGGTGGAGCAAGCCAGCACAGAAGATCACGATCATCAACCCATCGACCTCGACCGGCTTCGGCGTACTGCTGAATCGGTTCTGCGCGGCAACTGGTCCGGCGACCACATGGTCCCCTCCCGGACCCTCTATCCCCACCAATGGAGCTGGGACGCCGCCTTCATCAGCATCGGACTAGCCCACGTCGCCCCCGACCGTGCCTGGCGCGACCTGCGCAGTCTCTTCACCGCCCAGTGGCCCGACGGTCGCGTGCCGCACATCGTCTTCGACCCGGGCGTGAGCGAGAAGGACTACTTTCCCGGCCCCGCCTTCTGGGACGTGCCGCCGCTGCCGGGCGGGCCGAGCCACATCCGGACCACCGGAATCGTGCAGCCGCCCGTACATGCGCTGGCCGCGCGCATGATCCACCGGGTCGCCCCGGACGTGGAGGAACTCCGGTGGCTCTACCCACGGCTGGTGGCCCAGCAGGAGTACCTGCTCAAGCAGCGCGACGCGGGCGGAGCCGGCCTGGTCAGCATCGTGCACCCGTGGGAGTCCGGACTGGACAACAGCCCCTCCTGGGACGAAGCCCTGGCCAGGCTGCCGGCCGACGTCCGGGTGCTCGACCGGTATCAGCGCCGGGACGTGCAGGTCGCGGTGGCGACCCATCGCCCGACGAACGACGACTACGCCCGGTACATCGCGCTGGCGACGTCCTATCGGGACAACGGCTACCAGGACTTCGACCTGCTCGAACGGCACGGTTTCGTGGTCGAGTGCCCGGCCTTCAACGCGCTGACCGCCGACGCCGAACTGGCCCTGGCCGAGATCGCCCAGGTCGTCGGGGCCGATCCGGGTCCGCACCGGGAACGGGCGGCCGAGATCACCCAGACCATGGTCGAGCGCCTGTTCGATCCCGGTACCGGCCTGTTCCACGTGTTCGATGTGCGTACCGGCAAGCGATCTGAAGCCCGCTGTGTCAACGGCCTGATGCCGCTGATCCTGCCGGAGCTGCCCCAGGAGGTCGCGGCTTCGCTGGCCGCGGAGGCCGCCTCCGGGCGCTTCGGGCTGAGCCCGCTGCCGGTCCCGAGCTATGACCGCACGGCGCCGGACTTCGACCCGCTGCGCTACTGGCGCGGACCGGTCTGGATCAACGTGAACTGGCTGCTCCGCCGTGGGTTCGCCGAGCACGGGTACGCCCTCCAGGCCGAAGCCCTCCGGCAGGCGATGCTGTCGGTCGTGGATCGTTCGGGGTGCTTCGAGTACTTCCACCCGATCACCGGCGAAGGCATCGGTACGCCGGAGTTCAGCTGGACTGCCGCCTTGGTCCTCGACCTGCTGGCGTGAGTTTTTCGCAGGATCCGGGATAACGCGGCCTCGCACACCGTTCGAGGGGACGTTATCCCGGATATCGCGCAAGAGAGTCCACGGGCGAGACGGGCGTGAGCCACTCCAAAGCAGCGTCAGCGGAAAGCGGAGGAGCGAAAAGATACCCCTGCCCGTACCGGCACCCGAACCGGGCGAGCAGGTCACGTTCGGCCGGCTTCTCGATGCCTTCGGCGATGACCTCGAGCCCGAGGGTCTGCGCGAGCCGGACGATGCCGTCGACCAGCGACGCCTGCTGCCCGGAGGAGGCGATCGTGCTGGTGAACAGCCGATCGATCTTGAGCGCGTCGAGCGGGACGTGCCGCAGGTAGCTCAGCGACGAGTAGCCGGTGCCGAAGTCGTCGATCGCGACCCGTACGCCGGCCCGCCGAAGTTCGACGAGATCGTCCCAGATCTGGTCGTCGTCGCGGAGCAGCAGGCTCTCGGTGATCTCCAGCATCAGCCGGTCGGCGGGTACGCCGGCGTCGGCGAGCGCTCGGCGTACGCCGTCGACGAAGGCGGGGGCCCGGAATTGGTGCGCCGACACGTTGATGCTGACGTACGGGGTGCCCGGCCAATTCGCGGCGGCTGCCAACGCCTGACGCAGTACCCAGGTGCCCATCGGCACGATGAGCCCGCTCTCCTCGGCGACGTCGATGAAGTGGTCCGGCAGAAGCCGGCCACGTTCGGGGTGCTCCCAGCGTACGAGTGCTTCGAAGCCGGCGGTCTGCCCGGTGCGCAGCCCGACGATCGGCTGGAACTCCAGGGTCAGCGCACCCGCCGCGACGGCTTCGTCCAACGCGGCTCGCAGTTCCAGCCGCCGCACCATCGCCGTGTGCAGCGACGGGTCGTACCGCCGCCATTGCCCCTTGCCCGCGTTCTTGGCGACGTAGAGCGCCAGGTCGGCCTGCCGCAGCAAGTCTTGCTCGGCTGGGTCGCCGGTGCTGGTCGCGACGCCGATGCTGGCCCGCCCGGACACGACGCGCTCGCCGATGGTGATGGGTTCGGCGAGCACGTCGATGAGCCGCTGCGCCACCCGGTCGATGGTCTCGGCGTTCGGGGCGTCCCCGATCAGCGCCGCGAACTCGTCTCCGCCGATCCGCGCTGCGGTGTCCTGGGGCCGCAGTACTGCGGTGAGCCGCCGGCTAACCTCCAGCAGCAGCCGGTCGCCGTACTCGTGACCGAAGGTGTCGTTGACGACCTTGAAGTCGTCGAGATCGAGGAACAGCACGCCGACCGTCTCGCCCTCGCGAACGGCATCGACGGCCGCCCGGATGCGGTCGTTGAGGAGCACGCGGTTGGCCAAACCGGTCAGCGGATCGTGGAAGGCCAGGAAAGTCAGCTCGGCCTGCAACCGCCGCTGGTCGGTCACGTCGCGCATGGTCAGCACCAGACCGCCGACGGTCGGGTCCGCCCGCAGGTCGCGGCAGGCCACCTCGACCTGCACCGCGCTGCCGTCCGGGCGGCGTACGGTCCAGTCCGCGGGGACGTCGCCGTCGCATTCGGCGAGCTTCGCGGTCAGTTCCGCCGGGCTCGCCGCAAGGCGCTCGCTCAAACTCACGCCGGTCATCTCGGTGCCGAACGTGCTCTGCGCGGACGGGCTCGCGTACCGGACTCGATCGCCGTCCGGCTCCAGAATCAGGATGACGTCGGTCGTGTTCTGCACGAGCGTGCGGAAATACTCCTCGCTCGCGCGACGGGCCACCTCGGCTCCGAGCATGATCCGCTCCATCGCGAGCGCGGCCTGCGCGGCGACCAGCTCCAGCGGGATCTGGATCTGCCCGAGGGCGGTCTCGTCCGCGGCCACCAGCAGCACGCCGATGGTCGGGTCGCCGGAGAACCGCTCGGGCAGGGCCATCGGGCAGATCAGCGTGATCTCGAACCCGCCGAGCCGCCCGGCCACCTCGGGCGGCAGGGTCCGCGTATAGGCCAGCCGGGCGCCGTCCGTGGGCTGGCGCGCGAAGAGATCGGGGGCACGACCGTCATTCATCACCACGTGTACGCGGTGCGGAGTGCCCTTGGCCAGTAACTGCTCGGCAGCGAGCCGGAGCGCGGATTCGACCTCGGCGGTGGAGGTCGCCGTCAGCAGTGCCCCGTTCGCCTCCCGGATCCCCCGGCCCCGTTCGGTGTTGCGGCGATACGTGTTGATCACGCCGAAGAGGCGTACCAGGGCGAGGACGAAGGTGGCTCCGAGGAACACCACGATGACGACGTCGTACTCCGAGCTCTGGCCGCCGAGCGTCTCCGCCAGTAGGAGGAGCAGCGGGATGAGCACCATCACCGACAGCCAGATTTGATGGCGTACGCCCAGCTGCCGGGGTCGCACCGCGCGCGGTTCGGTCAGCTCGGCCATCGACGGGTGGAGCGCCGCCGCACCCCAGCACCCGTAGAACACGATCCAGCCGACGTCGGTGGGCCCGCCGGTGGACCACTCGCCCCGGATCTGGGCCAGTCCGTAGAGCACGTCGGCGACGAGGGTGCCGCCCATGCCGATGAGCAGGAGCAGCACGCTCGGATTCGGCCGGATCGTCGTGAGCAGGCGTACGCCGACGAGCAGCAGGACCAGATCGCCGAGCGGATAGCCGATGGAGATGAACCGCTGAAGCGTGGTGAGGTCCGGATCGGTGAGGCGTGGTCCGATGAGATAGAGCCAGGCGAGCAGGCCGAGCGCGACGGTCACGATCAGCGCGTCGAGGGCGGTGCTGCGGTTCTGCCCGCCCGAGCCGCTCCGGGTCAACCCCAGTACGCCGATCGCCAGGAAGACGAAGGTGATGAGGTAGAAGAAGTCGGAGATCGACGGGAACGGGTTCTCCTGCCCGCCATACCGGACAAGCAGCTCATACGCGATGTCGCCGGAACAGAACGTGGTCACCGCGAGGGCGAGCCAGATCCAGGGAGCGCGCCGCCGGGGCCGGTTGCGCCACACGCCGTAGCCGATGGCGGCCGCCGAACCGTAGCCGATCAGCGACCAGATCACGACATGCGCGGACGGCAGGGCGTAAAACGCCCCACCTAGCACGAACATGCCGACGGCGTACGCCGGCAGAACCCGGTCTCGCATGCCCGGCCCATTCTGCCAGGAATCTGTGCTTTACCCCAATGATCCATCTTTCTGGACCACGCCACCGTCCGTACGCTGAGCGGCGTGACCGAGGTCTTCCTGCTCGACGCCGTACGCACTCCGTTCGGCCGCTACGGCGGCGCGCTGTCCGGCGTACGCCCCGACGACCTGGCGGCGCACGTCCTGCGGGCGGTCGCCGACCGCACCGGACTCGACCCGGCGACGGTGGACGAGGTCTACCTCGGCGACGCCAACCAGGCCGGCGAGGACAATCGCAACGTCGCCCGGATGGCCGCCCTGCTGGCGGGCTGGCCGACGAGCGTACCGGGGACGACGGTGAACCGGCTGTGCGGTTCCGGCCTCGACGCGGCGATGCAGGCGTCGCGCACGATCGCGGTCGGCGACGCCGAGCTGATCGTGGCCGGTGGCGTCGAGGCGATGAGCCGGGCACCGTGGGTGATGCTCAAGCCGGGCAAGGGTTTCCCGCAGGGACACGAGACGTTGCACTCGACGACGCTGGGCTGGCGGATGGTGAATCCGGCGATGCCACCACAGTGGACGGTGTCGCTGGGCGAGAGCACCGAGCTGCTCGGGGAGAAGTTCCAGATCGGCCGGGCCGAGCAGGACGCCTTCGCGCTCCGGAGCCACCGGGCGGCCGACCGCGCTTGGAACGCAGGGTTCTACGCCGACCACGTCGTGCCGGTTCCCGGCGTCGCCCTGGAACGCGACGAAGGCATCCGCCCCGACACGACGCCGGAGGCGCTGGCCAAGCTCAAGCCGGTGTTCCGCGCGGACGGAACGGTGACGGCCGGCAACGCGTCTCCGCTCAACGACGGCGCATCCGCCGTCCTCTTAGGCACGCAAGTGGCGGCCGACCGGCTCGGGGTCACTCCCCTCGCCCGGATCGCCGGGCGCGGAGCGGCCGCCGTCGACCCCGACGTGTTCGGCATCGGGCCGGTCGAGGCGGCCGAGACCGCCTTGCGCCGGGCCGGCATCGGCTGGTCCGACGTCAAGGCGGTCGAGCTGAACGAGGCGTTCGCCGCTCAGTCGCTGGCCTGCCTGGCCAGCTGGCGGGAGCTCGACCCGGCGATCGTCAACGTCAACGGCGGCGCGATCGCCATCGGCCATCCCCTGGGCGCGTCCGGCGGACGCATCCTGGGGCAGCTGGCCTACGAACTGAAGCGGCAGGGCGGCGGCTACGGCCTGGCCGCCATCTGCATCGGCGTCGGCCAAGGCCTAGCCGTAGTCCTCCAGGCCTGACCGCCCCTTGCAGTCCTCCAGGCCTGACCGCCCCTTGCGCGTTGATCATGAACCTAGGGTCCCGGATGTCCGGCGCGTCGCGCCCTCAACACCCTGATCAACTCCGCGAGCGGGTGATCACCAGCTGGCGGTCAGCCGCGGAGGAAGTCCACCACGAGCGGGTTGAGCCGCTCGGGGCTCTCCAGGCTAGGCAGGTGCCCGGCCCAGTCGAGCTGCACCCGGTGCGTACCCGGGACCTGCTCGGCGACGTGATCGGCGATGTTCGAGAACACCTCGAAATCGTGGTCGCCGGAGACGGCGAGCGTACGCGCGCTGATCGCACTGATCTCGAAGGCCTCGTGTCGCGGGGCGACCTCGTCGGCGTCGATCTGAACCTCGAGGGCGTGCCGCTGCATCGTCGCGACCAGGTCGCGGGTCTCGTCGGTGGCCAGCGGCCCCAACCAGGTACGCACATTGAGTTCGACAGCGCCGTCGATGTCCCGGGCCTCCAGCAGGGCTTCTTCCTGCTCGTCGAACTCGTCGGCGTCCGGGGTCGACGGGAACCCGCGCAGTCCCGCGCACAGCAGCGCGAGCGACGTGACGCGGTCGGGCCAGCGGGCCGCGATCTCGAGCGCGACGCGGCCGCCCATCGAGGAGCCGACCAGCGAGAACTGATCGATGCCGAGGGAGTCCACCACGGCGATCACATCTTCGGCGTTGTTCCACTCGGCGGTCGGCATCGGCGTCTCGCCGAATCCGCGGAGGTCGGGCCGGATCTGGGTGAACCCAGGGGCGTCGAAGGACGCCCACATCCGCCGGTCGCAGACCCCGGCGTGGAGCAGGACGACGGCGGGGCCGTCACCGATGACGTCGTACGAGAGAGTCATAGATTCCTTTCGAACGGTCGCCCGAATGCGACCAGGGTGTGCCAAAGATACTTGATCAACTGGAGCACCTCGAGCTCGGGGCCGAAGTCTGCCCAGCTGGAGGGCGTACGCACGACCGACTGCGCGGCCCGGCCGACGATCTCCGCATCGAAGTAATCCACTCCGTAGAGCGCGCAGACGTACTCGGCGAACTTCGGCGTCTCCGGCCCGCGGAACTCATCGTCCACATCCGACGGAGACAACGTGAAACCGGTGTGCCACAGCAGTTCAACACCCGCATCGCTGGCCGCCTTCGCCAACGCGTCGCCGGTCGGCGTACCCCGGAACGACGGGTCGGCGACGATCGCCTCCGCGTCGCGGCCGAGCTCGATCACGCCGTGCACCTGGGCTTCGATGTAGTCGTCAAGCATCCGCCCGAGCGCCGCCGGATCGAATCGGGCCGCCGGCAGAGCCCGGATCGCTGCGGTCGAGCCACCCTCGGCGAGGTACGCCGCCAGCACCGGCTCGAACGCGGCCATCGTCCCGATGTGCTCCGGGCCGAGGTGGCTGTCGTGGAAGGTGAACGTGCTCCGGTCGTTGGCGGCCGGGCGCAACCGCAGGTGGCAGGAGCCGAACCGGGGCGCTGCGCCGTCGGCATACCCGGCGAGGTTGAGCGCGCCGTACTTGGGCCGGTCGGCCGAGAGCGCCCCGTCTGCGTGGTACGCCGCCCCGAACAGCGACAGCTCCCACCCATCGCGGTCGCCGCCGAGGAAAGCCGTCCGGCTGCCGTTGCTGATCCCGGTCTCGTACTGGCTCCGGTAGCGGCCGTCGGCCGCGAGCGCCTCGGCGACGGTGAGACCGGCGGTGAGACCGCTGGTGGCGATCCGATCCGGGTGGAAGTTCAGCGTGATCCGGCCGTGCTCGCGGACGAGGCCGATGAGCTCGGTCGCGTCCGGCACCGCCGGCAGGCTCGCCCCGGCGGCCGAGGCCACCCGCGTCACATGGGCCAGAGCAGCGGCGTTGGCCGCGGACAGATCACTCACGGGCCGAACGACATCACGTCCGTCCGGTCGGATGCAACTCGGTTACGCCTGCGGAGAGCCCACGTTCACATACTTCTTGTTAGCCGCCGCCCAAGCGTCGAGCTTGTCCTGCCGCAGCGCCAGGAAGTAACTCTTCGCCGGTCCGCTGGCCAGGTTCTCGCCGAGATAGCGGCTGCCGCTGTACGCCCCGGAGCCGGGCAACCCGACCTGCGTGATCGACTGCGGAGTCAAGTTGCGCAACGCGTACGCCAAAGCAACGGGCTTGATCCCGACGACCGTGAGCATCTCGCCGAGCGCGCCCACGACGTTGTCGATGGAGGCCGGGTTGCTGAGGAAGTCGCCCTGCAGGATCTTGCCGACGGCGGCCTCGATGATCTGGCGCTGGTGCCGCTGGCGCGTGTAGTCGCCGCCGTTCGTGTAACGCTGGCGGGCGTAGTCGAGGGCCTGCCAGCCGACCATGTGCATGTTCCCGACGTTGTAGGTCATGCGCGGCCCGGAGTAGCCGTGCTCGCAGCGCGGGCAGCTGGGCCGGGGCTTGCCGTCGGGCGCCCGGTGAATCGAGACGACCTTCTGGTCGACGTAGATGTCGATGCCGCCGAGCGCGTCGATCAGCTTGGTCAGGCCGCGGAAGGTGAGCACCGCGCCGCCGTCGAACTTCGGAATGCCCGTGTACGCGCTGACGGTCTTGGCCATGAGCTGATAGCCCTGCTGGACGCTGGGCTTCTTGACGCCCGGAACCCGAGAGCCGTACATCATGGCGTGAGTGATCTTCGTACGCTCACCGCCGAACTTCGCGGGCGGGAACGCGGGGATGTTCACCACGAGGTCACGCGGCAACGACGTCAGGTACGCCTTCGTCAAGTCGGCGTTGACGTGCAGGATCATCAGCGCGTCCGACCGGGGGATCCAGTTCGGCTGGCTCTCCCGGTTGTCGATGCCCGCGATGAGGATGTCGAGCGGCCCCTTGATGTCGGCCCCGGCGGGCGGAGTCGGGCTGACCTGAACCGACGGCGAGGGGGACACCGACGCTGACGGCGCGGCCTCCGGCTTCTTGTCCTCCGACGTGCAGGCCCCCAGGCCGAGCAGCAGCACAGCGACGGCGAGATACGCGATTCGGCGCATGAAGCGGCCCTCCCCAGGGTCGTGGTGGAGACACCATACGACGTGTCGGGGAGGGCCGCTCGGCTGTCTGCGCCGGACGCGATCTCGCTGGATCAGGGTTCCGGGCCGAATCTTGGGTCATGATTCGACCGAGAACCCTGATCCAGCGCCCAAGGTGACAGCGCCCGAAGGCGCGAGCGCCGAGGGTCAGACGGTGACGAGGTCGCGCTCGCCGTCGCCTTCCGCGGCGAGACTGGGCGCCGGGGCGAGCGCCAGCGTCAGCACGTCCGCGACGTCGGCGAGCGGGTGCACCTTGAGCACGTCGCGCACCTCGGTCGGGAGGTCGTCCAGGTCCGGCTCGTTGCGCGCCGGGACGATCACCTCGGTGAGCCCGGCCCGGTGCGCGGCGAGCAGCTTCTGCTTCACCCCGCCGATCGGCAGCACCCGGCCGGCCAGGGTGACCTCGCCGGTCATCCCGAACTCGGGGCGTACCGGGCGGCCGGAGGCCAGCGAGGCCAACGCGGTCACCATGGTGATGCCCGCGCTCGGGCCGTCCTTGGGCACCGCGCCCGCCGGAACGTGCAGGTGGATTCGCTTGCCCGCCAGCACGTTCGGGTCCAGCCCCAGCTCGCGCCCGTGCGAGCGCAGGTAGGACAGCGCGATGTGCGCCGACTCCTTCATGACGTCGCCGAGCTGACCGGTCAGGGTCAGCCCCGGCTCGCCGTCCATCGCGGTCGCCTCGATGAACAGCACGTCACCGCCCGCGCCGGTCACCGCCAGGCCGGTGGCCACACCCGGGGTCGCGGTCCGCTCGGCCGACTCCGGGGTGAATCTCGGACGCCCCAGGTACGCCGTCAGCTCGTCGGTGTCCACGCTGATCGAACCTGTGTCGCCCGCGAGCTGCACGGCCGCCTTGCGCAGGATCTTCGCCAGGGCCCGCTCAAGCTGGCGTACGCCTGCCTCACGGGTGTACTCGGCGGCGACCTTGCCCAGCGCGCCGTCTGTGACGGTGACTTCCTCGGCCGTCAGCCCGGCCCGGTCCAGTTGCCGCGGCAGCAGGTGCTCGCGGGCGATCGCGACCTTCTCCTGCTCGGTGTAGCCGTCCAGGGTGACGAGCTCCATCCGGTCCAGCAGCGGGCCCGGGATGCTGTCGACGACGTTGGCGGTCGCCAGGAACAGCACGTCCGACAGGTCGAGGTCGACTTCCAGGTAGTGGTCGCGGAACGTGTGGTTCTGCGCCGGGTCGAGGACTTCCAGCAGGGCTGCGGCCGGGTCGCCGGCGTACCCCGCCGACACCTTGTCCACCTCGTCCAGCAGGATCACCGGGTTCATCGAACCGGCCTCGCGCAGCGCCCGGACCAGGCGGCCCGGCAGCGCGCCGACATACGTACGCCGGTGGCCCCGGATCTCCGCCTCGTCGCGTACGCCGCCAAGTGAAACCCGGACGAAGTTCCGGCCGAGCGCACGCGCGACGGATTCGCCGAGGCTGGTCTTGCCGACCCCGGGCGGTCCGGCCAAGGCGAGAACCGCGCCGGAACCACGGCCGCCGACGGTCTGCAAACCCTTGGCGGCACGGCGATTGCGTACGGCGAGGTGTTCGATGATGCGGTCCTTGACGTCGGACAGCCCCGCGTGGTCGGCGTCGAGCACCGCCCGGGCCGCGGCCAGATCCGTGTTGTCCTCGGTACGCGTGTTCCACGGCAGGTCGAGGACAGTGTCGAGCCAAGTCCGGATCCAGCCTGCCTCGGGAGTGGCGTCGGAGGCTCGTTCGAGCTTGTCCACCTCGCGGAGGGCCGCCTCGCGTACCTTCTCGGGCAGGTCGGCCGCCTCGACCCGGGAGCGGTAGTCCGCCGAGCCCTCGGGCTCGTCCTCGCCCAATTCCTTGCGGATCGCGGCGAGCTGCTGCCGCAGGAGGAACTCCCGCTGCGACTTCTCGATGCCCTCGCGGACGTCGTTGCCGATCTGCTCGGCGATCTCCTGCTCGGCGAGGTGCTCGCGCGCCCACCCGATGAGCAGCTCCAGCCGATGGGTCACGTCGGCCGACTCCAGCAGCTCCATCTTCTGCGGGAGGGTCAGCCAGGGTGCGTACCCGGCGGTGTCGGCCAGCTCGGCGAGGTCGGTGATGCGGTCGACCGCGTCGATGACCTGCCACGCGCCCCGCTGCTGGAGCAGGGACGTCAGCAGCGCCTTGTATTCGCGGGCGAGCTCCCGGGTCTTGCCGTTGACCGGGGCGTCGGCGAGGATCTCGGCCTCGACCCAGAGGGCCGCCCCGGGGCCCGGTACGCCGGAGCCGATCCGGGCACGGGAGACACCCCGGAGGACGGCGGCGGGTTCGCCACTGCCGGCCAGGCGGCCGGACTTCTCGAGGATCGCGGTGACGCCGTGCGTCGCGTAGTCGCCGTCGATGCGCGGCACCACGAGGAGGGTCTTGTCGCCGGCTGCGCGCGCCGCGTCCACGGCGGCCTGCGTACCGGAGTCCAGGGTCACGCTGATGACCATGCCGGGCAGGAGCACGGCGTCGTTCAAGGGAAGGACCGGGAGGACCTGGTAGTCCGTCATGTGAACACCTGCCATCACGTTAGTTGAGCGTGACAGGCTCAATTCCTCCCGGTCCCGTTCTGTTCCTTCGACCGGTCATCGTGTGACCTAGGCCACTACAGCCAGCTCAAATCCGCCGGGTCTCAGCTCAGGTCGGCCGGGTCGAACCGCTTGGGCTGCACGAGGACCAGCCAGTTGCCCGAATTATCACGCATAACCGCTTCGACGCCGTACGGCCGGTCGGCGGGCTCCTGCAGGAACGTCACGCCCTTGTCGACGAGTTCCTCATAGGTCTTGCGGCAGTCGTCGACGCGCAGGCCCAGCCCGCCCATCTCGCCCTTCTCCAGCTGCCGGCGGTAGAAGGCGGCCGCCTCGTCGTTCATCGGCGGGCCGGGGACCATCAGGGTGACCTCCAGCTCGGGCTGGCTCGGGTGGCCGAGCGTCACCCAGCGGAACCCGGCCATGGTGGCGTCGACGCGTACCTCGAAACCCAGCACGTCCACGTAGAAGTCACGGGCCTTGTCCTGGTCGAGGCAATACACCGTGACCAGCGAAATGTTGGTAATCATGGGCTCACCGTAAGCCCGACCCCCGGTGTCGCTGCTTCTTTCAGATTGCTCGCCCGGCTTAACTCGCCCGGTCGGGTCCAGCCGTCTTGGTGTGATCGAAGACCCCACGCATGAACAGGTAGCAGCCCGGCATGTGCGGCCCGCCGCGCTCGGCCCACCGGTTCCGGTACGCCGTCGGCGTCTCCCCCACGAGCGAAGTGAACCGGGTGCTGAACGAGCCGAGGCTGCTGAACCCGACGATCATGCAGATCTCCGTGACGGTCAGGTTGGCCACCCTCAGCAGATCCTGCGCGCGTTCGATGCGCCGCCGAGTCAGATAGCGGATCGGGGTCTCGCCGTAGGTCGCCTCGAAGCAGCGGGCGAAATGGAACTTGGACACCCCGGCCACCGCCGCGATCTGCTCGAGATCGAGCGGCTCCCGGTAGTTGCGGTCGATGTGGTCGCGCGCTCGCCGCAGATGCGCGAGCAGCTCGACCGGCACCGTGCGGTCTCCCACGCCGCCAGCCTCTCATATTGACGTAAATAAGATCCAGTAGGAATCTTGTGGATCCTGGTGGATCTTCGTAAGGTCTTCCCATGACGCGCGACATCACCGATCCGGAGATCCTCAAGGGGCTGGCCCAGCCGATCCGGCAGAAGATCTACCGGCTCCTGGCGCAGATCGGCCCGGCGACCGGCGGCGAGCTGTCCAAGCGGCTCGGCACCGACCCCGGGCAGACCAGCTACCACCTGCGGGAACTCGCCAAGCGCGGGTTCGTCGAGGACGTCCCGGAGTTGGCCCGGGACCGTCGCGAACGATGGTGGCGGCTCGTGCCGGGCGCGATCTCCTGGTCCAATCTCGGTCTCGCCGGCCCCGAAGGCGCGGCGGTGGCGTCGGCGGCCAAGGCCCAGATGGTGATCGACGAGTTCGACCGCGTAGTCCGCTACGAGCAGACGCGTACCGAATGGTCGTCCGAATGGCAGCAGGCGGCCTTGAGCAGCGATTCCTTCCTCCGGCTGACCTCCGCGGAGCTCGCCGAGCTCAATCGCGAGCTGATGACGGTCGTCCAGGACTGGGCCGCGCGGACGCGTCACCTCCCCGTCGGCGGCGAGCGTCAGAACGTCTTCCTCTTCCTGCACTCCTTCCCCGAAAGGCCGTGACCCCGTGACCACCCTGGCTCCGCCCGAGACCGTCGAAGCGCCGGTCGTTCCGGCCCATCGCGTCCCACAGTTCCGGCGGTACGCCACCGGCCAAGCCGTCTCCGTCCTCGGCGACCAGGTCTGGTACGTGGCGCTCTCCTGGGCGGCGGTGCAGATCGCCTCGCCCGGAGTCGCCGGCGTGCTGCTGTCGATCAGCGCGCTGCCCCGGCTGGCGCTCATGCTCTTCGGCGGCGTCCTCGTGGACCGGCGGGAACCTCGTCGGCTCATGGTCCACAGCGACCTCGTACGCGGACTGATCTGCGTCGCAGCCGCCGCCGTGGCGGTCTGGCAGCCGAGCGTACTGCTGCTGATCGTGGTGGCCCTCGCGTTCGGGGCGGCCGACGCGGTCTTCCTGCCCGCCGCAGGCGCTCTGCAACCGCGGCTGCTCACCCCGGCCCAGTACGCCGGAGGCAACGCTCTCATCTCGACGGTCAACCGCCTCGCCCTGACCTTGGGTGCACCGCTGGGCGGCGTACTCGTGGCGACCGGTGGACTACCGACGGCGTTGGTGGTCAACGCGGCCACCTTCGCAGTCTCCGTACTCGCCCTCCGCTCACTCAAGCCTGCGCCGGTTTCGGCGTCTACATCGGACGCGTCGAAAAGCGGTCTTCGGGACGGGTTGCGGTACATCGCCGGACATCGCGTACTGCGGGCGACCATCCTCGTCGGGCTGCTCGGCAACCTCGGCTTCGTCGGCCCGATGAACGTCGGCCTGGCGTTGGCGTCGCAGTCGGCCGGATGGGGCGCGACCGGGATCGGCCTGCTGCTCTCGGGCTTCGGCATCGGCGCGATCGTGGCCGGTCTCGCCATGATGCGCTTCCGCCCGCACACCGGCATCGGACCGATCGCCGCCGTCTGCTTCGCCCTCCAGGGAGTCGCCGTCGTCGTCCCCGCCGTGACGCACAGCCTCCCGCTCGCCGTGGTGGCGACCGCCATCGCCGGGCTCACCAGCGGACCGGCCGGCATCCTGCTCGGGTCACTGACGCAGTCCGCCACTTCCGACGCGTACCGGGGCCGGGTGTCCAGCGTCAACGCGTTGGCGAACCTCGGCCTGACGCCGTTGGTCATGGCCGCCGCCGGGTGGGCTACCGGCCTGTTCGGTCTCGTGCCCGCCATGGCGGCGAGCGGTGCCCTCGAACTCGTCGCCGCAGTGGGCTGTGTGGCGCTGCCCGCCCTACGAACCGCCCGCCTCCCCCGCTGAGGCCTTTGGTGATCAGGCCGTCCTGGGATTGATCAGGGAGCTGCGGACGCGACACGCCGGGTGATCATGCCCGATAGTTCATGATCGCGCAGAAAGGTCGTCGTCGGCGGAGAGGGCGCACGCGCCGTAGACGCCTTCGAGCCACTTGCGGACGGTGGCCCGCTCCTCGGCGGAGAACCCCGCTTCGATCCGCTCTTCCCACCGGGCGGCGGCGACCCTGGCCTCGGTCAGCCGCCGCCGGCCCGCGTCGGTCAGGAACAGCTGGTGCGTACGCCGATCGCCGGGGTGCGGCCGTCGTTCGATCAGCCCGTCGCGCTCGAACGCGGCGAGCATCTCGTTGGCGGCTTGCCGGGTTGCTGCGCAAGCCCGCGCAACATCGGAGTTGGACGATCCCGGGTGGGCTTCGAGAATCATCAGTGTGGCGTACTGCGGAGTCGAGAGCCCGTATGCCTTGAGCTCGGCGTTCAGCGCGCCCCGCAGGCCGAGCCAAGCGGTGCGGACCTGGAACGCCAGCGATCCCGGTTCCGAGAGGAACGTTCCCATGCGCTACATCCTGCCCGCTCGCCAATTGACAGGGACCTGACAATCTGCCAGGCTCACCATCGTCAGGTACCTGTCGAATGTACCCAGGGGTGTGCCATGACCACCAGCGAACCGTCAGCCACGAAGCGCAGACTGATCCTCCTCGTCCTCGTCGGCTCCCAACTGCTCGTCTGGATCGACAACGCGATCCTCGGCAACGCCCTCGAAACGCTGGCCGACCCGGCGCGCGGGCTCGCCGCCTCGCCCGGCCAGCTGCAATGGGCGGTCGGCTCCTACACGCTCGTCTTCGCCACGCTCATGTTCACCGCCGGAGCGCTCGGCGACCGCTACGGGCACCGGCTCGTACTGGGCGTCGGCATGGCCGTCTTCGGCGCCTCCTCGCTCTGGGCCGCGTACGCGACCAGTCCGGGCGAGCTCATCGCCGCTCGGGCGGTCATGGGCGCGGGCAGCGCACTCGTCATGCCCGCCACCATGGCCGTCCTCACCTGGACCTTCCAAGGCGCGGCGCGCGCTCAAGCGTTCGCGCTGCTCTCCTCGGCCGCCGGGGTCGGGATCGCCATCGGCCCGGTGCTGTCCGGGGCGCTGCTCAGCAGCTTCTGGTGGGGCTCGGTCTTCCTGATCAATCTGCCCATCGTCGCCTTGTCGCTGCTCGGCATCGCGACCCTGCTCCCGGAGTTCAAACCGCCGGCGGCCCGGGCGCTGGACCTGCCGGGCCTGGCGCTTTCCGTGAGCGGTCTGGGTCTCTTGGCGTATGGCCTGATCAGAGCGGGACAAGTCGCGGCCTGGGATCGGCCCGAGGTCTGGGGCACCGTCGTGGCCGGGCTGGCCCTGCTGACCGGTTTCGTGGCCGTGGAGCTCAAGGCGCGGCAGCCGAGTTTCGACCCGCGGCTGCTCGCGCGGCGGATCTTCGGCGGCGGCACCGCGGGCCTCGGCCTGCTCTTCCTCGCGATGACCGCGAACACCTTCTACTCCGCGTTCTACCTGCAAGGCGCGCGCGGCTACAGCGCGCTACAAGCAGGTCTGCTGGCCCTTCCGGCCGCGATCGGCGTCATGATCGCGGCGCCTCTCGCCAATCAACTGGTACGCCGAACGTCGGTGCGAACGGTGACGGCCACCGCTCTGACGGTCGCCGGGCTGGCCATGGGCGCCTGGAGCCTGGTCGGGCTGAGCACCCCGATCATCGTTCTCGAAGTGCTGATGCTGATCCAGGGATCCGCGATCGGCATGGTCATCGCGCCGGTGACCAACGCGGTCATGGGTACGCTGCCGCTGGAACGGGCCGGCGCCGGTTCGGCGGTGAGCAACACCGTACGCCAAACCGGTGCAGTGCTTGGGATCGCGCTCGGCGGCACCATCATGTCCATTGTGTACCGCTCGGCCGTTTCGCCGTCGCTTGACGGGTTACCCGCCTCGCTTCGCTCGCAGGCGCTCGTCTCGGCCGAGTACGCCCGGGCCCTCGGCGATCCCGCCGTCACTGCGGCCGCCGACGACGCCTTCGTCCACTCGTTGCACGTCGCGACACTGTGGACGATGGGGTTCGCCCTGCTCGGGGCGGTTGTGCTGGCCTTGTTCCTTCGGCCCGCTCCCGCTCCCGCCGCCGACCCCGCGGCTCCCGGCGCTACCGCTCCCGCGCCCCCCGCCGCTACCGCTGCTCCCGCGGACCTTTCCCGTTGATCATGAACTAACCGGGGTGATCGACGGCGTTTTCCCAGGTCGCCGTTCTGGTTTCCAGGTGATCGACTCCGTGAGCGGGTGATCAACGGGGCTCGAGCATCTTGCGGAGCAGATCGCGCAGCTGCACGCGCTCGGGTTCGGTCAGCGATCCCAGCGGTTCGGCAGCGAATCCGAGCGAGCCCCGGAGGTCGTCGACGACCCGGCGGCCGGCCGGCGTGAGGGCGACGTTCTTCACCCGCCGGTCGCCGGGGGCGGGCTCGCGTACGACCAGTCCCCGGCGCTCCAGCCGATCGGCGATGCCGGTCACGTTCGACGGGTCGCAGTGGAACTCGTCGGCGAGCCGTCGCATCGGCTGAGGTTCGGCCGCCACGAGCATCAGCAGCTTGGCCTGCATCGCCGTGAGCTGGTGCGCCCCGGCCGCGTCCTCGTAGCCCGCGTTGAACCGGGCCGCGATCTCGGCCATGAGCTGCACCACTTCTCGCGTAACCGTCATGTCCGCCAGTATAGTTGAGGTAGCTCAACTATCTATGGAGGTCAAGGATGGCTCGCCAGATCACCCTCGCGTCCCGCCCGGTCGGGTGGCCGACCGCGGACAACTTCGCGCTGGTCGAGGTGGATACGCCCGCGCCCGCCGAGGGACAGCTGGTGGTACGCAACCTGTTCATGTCGGTGGACCCGTACATGCGGGGGCGGATGAACGACGTGAAGTCGTACGTGCCGCCGTTCCAGCTCGGGCAGCCGCTCGACGGAGGTGCCGTCGGCGAGGTCGTCGAGTCGCGCGCCGACGGATTCGGCCCCGGCGACCTCGTTCTGCATGGGCTGGGCTGGCGCGATGTGGCCGTCCTCGACGCCCGCCACGTACGCAAGGTGGCTCCACTGGACGGGTTGTCACCTTCGGCGTACCTGGGTGTGCTGGGGATGACCTCCTTGACGGCGTACGCCGGACTGCTGGACGTCGCCGAGTTCAAGCCGGGCGACGCGGTCTTCGTCTCCGGGGCCGCCGGAGCGGTCGGGAGCATCGCCGGGCAGATCGCCAAGCTCAAGGGCGCGTCCCGGGTGATCGGCAGCGCGGGTTCGGCCGAGAAGGTCGCGCACCTGCTCGATCTCGGGTTCGACGCGGCCTTCAACTACAAGGACGCCGCCGGGGAGCGCTCGCGCGAGCCACAGGGAGTGCAATCAGTCGCCCAGCAGCTTAAGCAGGCCGCACCGGACGGTATCGACGTGTACTTCGACAACGTCGGCGGGGACCACCTCGAAGCGGCGATCAGCTCACTCAACCAGCACGGGCGGGTCGCCTTGTGCGGGGCGATCGCGGCGTACAACGACACGGCGCCACCTGCCGCGCCCCGGAACCTGGCGCTCGCGATCGGCAAGCGCCTGACCTTGCGCGGTTTCATCGTCAACGACCACTCGGCGCGGATGCCCGAGATGGTCGCCGAGATCAGCGGCTGGCTGCGCGATGGCAAGCTGTCCTTCCAGGAGACCGTCGTCGACGGGCTGGACAACGCTCCCGACGCGTTCCTCGGCCTGCTGCGGGGCGAGAACACGGGCAAGATGGTCGTCCGCATCTGACGCCGGCGCTCGCTGGACCGCCTACTCGATCATTGTGCTGCGGAATCGATCAGGGGGCCGTGGACGCGACACGCCGGGCGATCATGCCCGAAAGTTCATGATCGCGCGGAAAAGGCGGGCGGAAAGGGCGCGCGGAAAGGGCGGGCGGAAAAGGGCGCGCGGAAAAGGCGGGCGGGAAGGACGGGACGGTCCGGGGCGGGTGGGGTCAGTCGGCGGGGGCGACGGTTTCGACGGTCGGCTGGGCCCGACGGTCCAGGAACTTCGTCGTCAGCCAGGCTGCGGCGACGGCGAGTACCGCGGGTGGGATGGCGTCGAGGCTGGACGCGCCGACGAGGAGGCCCGCGAACAGCAGCGGCGAGAAGATCAGCCGCGTCTGGGCGGCCATGCCCGCGCCCGCCCCAGCGGCCAGGGCCAGCGTCGGGGAGGCGTCGAACCACACGACGCCCAGCGAGGCGATGGCGACCCCGAGGAACACCGCCGGGAAGATCGGGCCGCCTCGGAACCCGCAACCGAGGCAGACGGCGTACGCGAGGAATTTGGTGGCCAACAGGATCAGCACGATCTTCGTCGAGTCCGCCGTCGCGACGACACCGACCGAGGCCTGCCCGGAGAAGAGCACGTCCTGCGAGTTCGCGCCGAGCGCGCGAGCCAGCAACGCGAGCAGTCCGACGGCGAGGCCACCGGCCGGCAGAAGAGCCGGCATCGGCAGCTTCACCGTCGACACCCGCAGGCCGAGCTGCCGGACCCAGGCGACGACGAACGCGGAGAGTACGCCGGCGACGATCACGATCAAGAGCTCGCCCACGTGCACTCCGGTGTACGCGGGCAGGTCGGGCACGACCAACCCAGGTGCGTTCAGCCCGCCCCAGGAGCCGAAGCCGATGAAGATCAGGTAGCCGATGGCGGCCGCCACCAGTCCGGGCAGCAGCACCGGAAGCAGCCGGGCGCCCAGCCCGATGCCGCCTTCGACGAGCAGCATCCCCGCCACCAGCGGCCCACCGAACAGGGCGGAGATGGCGGAGAACTCGCCGGCGTTGGACAGCACCGCGGTGCCTTGTTTGTCGAGCTTGACGAAGTGGGTCACCGTCATGCCGACGACCGAGCCGAGCGCGATGACCGGAGCCTCCGGGCCGAGGACCGCCCCGTACGACAGGGAGCCGAGCGCGGCGAGGATCACGCCGGGGGCGTACGCGACCGGCGTCGGCGAAGTGCTCAAGCCTTCCAGCGGGGAATGGCCGCCGTCCCCGGGCAGGAATCGGCGGGCGAGCACCACGATGACCGCACCCAGGACGGGCAGCGAGACGACGGCGTACCACGGTGGCTCGCCTTCGCCCCAGAGCCAGTGCTCCAGCCAGTGCACGGCGGCGAGGAACAGGGCGGCCACCAGGGCGGCGGGTATGCCGATCGCCGCGCCGAGCAGGATGAGCCGCAGGTACGCGCGCCCGGTGGGTGGTTCCGCCATGCCCGCCCCCGTCTCCTCGATTCAGCCACATTTCAGGCGAATTAGCCTCATATTAGAGCCATGACGACAGCAAGCATGCCCAAGATGCCCCGATCCGCTGGGATGTCCAAGACAGCCGGTGGAATGCCCTGGTGGCTGTTCCTCATCACCGGCACGGCGTGGATCATCATCAGCTGGTTCGTCCTCGGCTTCGACAGCCGGAGCGTCGCCTCGATCGCGGCCCTCGCCGGAGCCGTCGTCCTCGTGGCCGCGGCCGCCGAGTTGTTCCAGATGTTCACCGCGCCCGGCTGGAAATGGCTGCACGGCGTACTGGCGGCGCTGTTCCTGGTCACGGGCATCCTGTGCTGGACCAACCCCGGCAAGACGGTGTTCTGGCTCGCCGCGTTCGTCGGCTGGTACCTGCTCTTCAAGGGGATCGCCGACATCATCCTGGCCTTCCTCACCAAGGCCGAGAACGACGCGTGGTGGCTCGGCTTGATCGTCGGCATCGTCGAGGTGCTGCTCGGCTTCTGGGCGGCCGGCCGGTTCACCCGCTCGCTCTACACGCTCATCGTGCTGGTGGCGGCGATCTGCCTGGCCCGGGGCATCACCGACATCATCATGGCGTTCCGCGTACGCAAGCTGCAGCACGCCGAGTGAGCGCCGGATGCGGACTCTACGGTGGACCGGAGCCGTCGTCCTCCTGGTGATCTCCAGTCTGCTGGTGGTCGCCTCGGTGACGGCCCGGTTCGCCCGCTCCGAACTGCTGAACACCGACCGATACGTCGAGACCGTCGCGCCGTTGGCGAGCGATCCCGGCGTGCAGCAGGCGATCACCACGCGCGTGACCGACGCGGTGATGGCCTCGGCCGATCTGCCCGCCCTGATCCAGCAACTCGCCGAGGCGACGGGGATCAAGGCCGCGCCGCAGGCCGCCACGCTGGCCGCCCCGGCCATCACCAACTGGATCCAGGGCCAGGTCAAGCGGATCGTCGGCGACCTCGTCTCGTCACCCCAGTTCGCCACTCTGTGGACCGAGGTGAACCGCTCCGCGCATACGCAGATCGACAAGTTGCTGACCGGTGAGGACGGCACCGTCGTCTCCACACAGGACA
The DNA here is from genome assembly GCF_013362815.1 of Hamadaea sp. Classification (GTDB taxonomy): domain Bacteria; phylum Actinomycetota; class Actinomycetes; order Mycobacteriales; family Micromonosporaceae; genus Hamadaea. Next base: position 76,680 of record NZ_JABFVK010000038.1, read on the forward strand.
CCGACATCGTGATCAATCTCGGTCCGGTCGTGGCAGCCGCCCGGGACAACCTCGTCGCCCGGGGCTGGGGCTTTCTCAGCAAGGTCCCCGACGTCTCGATCCCCTACACCGTCGCCACCATCGACGATCTTCCGCAGATCCAGCGGTACGTGAAGCTGCTGGACAAGGCGGGGACCTGGCTGCCGATCCTGGCGCTGGTCCTGCTCGGACTGGGCGTGTGGTGTGCGCCGAACCATCGGCGGGCGCTGCTCGTCGGGCTCGTCATCAGCGCCGTCCTGCTGCTGATCACGCTGGCGGCGTACGCGATCTTCCGGAACCGCTATGCGGACAAGCTGACCGCCAAGGGCTTCAACGCCGACGTGGCGCTCACGGTCTGGGATCAGCTCCTGCGGTACTTCGTCATCGCGCTGGCGACGACGACGGTCGCGGCGGCGCTGGCCGCGATCTGGGTGTATCTGGCCGGACCGGGCCGGGGCGCCCGGCTGTTCCGCCGGGGCGTCAACACCGCGATCGATCCGGTCGGCCGCGCGATCGGCCCGCAGCCCGGCGTACGCCGATTCATCCATCGGTGGCAACCATGGATCGCCGTGATCCTCGCCGCCGGGGCGATGTGGTGGCTGCTCGCCAGTCCGACCGTCGCGACAGCCTTCCTCATCGTGGCGGTGGTCGCCCTGCTCACGGCCGTGATCACTCTGCTGAGGCGACTGCCTGCCTGATAGTGCCGGACGAAGACCGCCCCGTTGTGCGTATCAGATGGGACTTGTGATGGATGTCTTTGTGGACGGTCGTGGTGTTAGTTTGTAGCCGGCCGGTCACGCTCTGGGGAGGCGGCGTATGGACCGAGAGATCCGGGTCGATCCCGCGGCGTTGCGGGATTTCACGAAGGACCTCACGTCGATCTTGAACGATGTTCTGCAACCGGGTCTGGAACGGCAGAAATACCTGTTCACCGACCCGGTGACGTTCGGTGAGCACAATCCGAGCGGCGAACTGTTCCAACGCCGGACGGAGACGTCCGATGCGATCCTCGCGGGGCACGAGAACCTGTCGAAGCAGATCGCGTCCTTTCAGTTTCTGATCGAGGCGGTCGGCAAGATCGCCGACGGTTACCAATCGGCGGACGCCCTGTCCGAAGGCGCTCTGCAGACGGTCTTGCAGCGTACGGCGGGGGTCGTGCCGGGCATCAACACGCCCGCCGCGGCGTCGACCGGGCCCGCGCCGTCGGCCGACAGCCCGCCACCGCCCGCAGACGTCACGCCGCCGGCCGCGGGTGATCCACCGACTCCATCGGCCGGCGACCCGCCGGCTGATCCCGTCGTGACGCAAGATCCCGTGGTGGAGCCGGAGCCGGTGTCCGTGCCGGAGTCGGTGCCGCTGGACAACGACAGCATGGAGCCGGTGAAGGTGGTGGAGGGCTGATGGCGGCTCCCTGGCAGGTCAACTGGCAGGCGTACGACGTGCCCCGGATCGCCGAGGCGGTGCAGCCCGACCCGCACGAGCGGGACATCATCCCAGCCGCGACCGCGGTCGGCGATCTGCTCGCGCATGCGGCCGATCTGCTGCTGCGCGCGGTCGGGAAACTCGAGAAGTCCTGGTCGGACAAGTCCGACGCGGCAGCCGAGACGTACGCGATAGCCCGCGCACTGGCCGCCTCGCTGAAGGGCGACTCCGAGACGTATCACCAGCTCGCGGCGGACGTCGGCCGAGTCGTCGACCAGATCGACCTGGCGCGCCGGGACGTCGAACCCGTGCTGCAGGACTGGCTCCTGCTCGGTCAGTCGGCCACGGCGACGACGACCTCGCTGACCACCGCTGCGCAGGAACTCAACCGCCGCGCCCGCGGCGCGATGGGCCGGATGGACAAGGCCGTCTCGCAGATGCAGGTCAACCGGCCGACCGCGTACAGCCCGAAGATCCTCCCGGTTTCGGTGGAGTCCGACCACGGCCGCAAGGACGATCGGCCGCGGCGCGAACCGCGTACCGATCCCGAGGGTTCGCGTCACGTTCCGCTACCGCGCGCCGTCATCGTTGCGGCCGGTGCCGTCCTCGCCCCGGCCGTCGGCTGGGCGCCCACGCCCGGACTGCCCGGCGTTTCCACTACCGTCTCCTCCTCCGCCTACTCGCCGTCGGCGGCCAGCTCGGGCGGGAATCGGTCCGCCGCGGAGGTGCTGAACGAACGGGCCAGCGCGCACGTCTACGATCACGCCTACGCGTCCGCTGACGACTCCTCGAGCGGTGGCTACGACGGACCCGGCCCGACGCTGACCGGTGGTGGCGGGCCGCCGATGACCCCGATGACCCCGGGCGCGCCGGTCTCGATGATGCCGCTCGGCATGAACAGCGGGATGGCGCCGGGCGGTGGGGCGCTCGTCCTGCCCGGTCCGGGCGTCGGCGGCGGCGGCGTACTGCGCAAGGCCACGATGAGCTGGAGCGCCACCCCCGCCCCGCAGACCGGCACCGTCATCGATGGCACTCGCGGCGGCCAGCTCGCCGACTGGGCGGCCGGCCTGCCGAAACCCACGGCGCAACCGGTGGGCACGCCTACCTGGCAAGTCGCGCGCGGTGGGCCCGGCGTGATCGGCCCCGGTTCCGTGCTCGGGCCGGGCGCGCGTCAGGCCGAGGATGAGCGGTCTCTCAAGAAGTGGTACGCCGAACTCGCTACCCCTTGGCGTGAGTCCGGTCCTTCGTGACCTTGGCCGGGTGGTTCTTCATGATCTAGGCGAGAAATGGTGGCTCTGGCAACCCATTCTCGCCTAGATCACCTTCGGGTCACCCGCGGAGACGGCGTACGACGGCGCGGGCGAACTGCTTCGGGTGCCGGATCTTCGCGGCGTACCGGACGTATTTAAACAACCGGTGATTCCGGATCGCCTCATAGCGCTGCACGTTCACCCGCATCTCGCGGATGCGCTGTTCGCGTACTTTGAGCTGCTTGTCGCGGAACCCGAGGGTGCGCTCCAGCCCGAAGACATGCCCCTGCAATTCGGCCAGCTCATGACGCGCCGCTTCGGCCTCAGCCAGGGCCGATCGCACGTCCACAGTCGACTCGTCGACGATGGGCTCGGTGGCGGCCGCGACGGCATCGGCGATCTCCCGGCCGCGTTCCACAGTAGACGTGGCGGCGGTGTCGCCCGACATGCGTAGCAGTGTGGCGACCAACTCATCGCCCGCCATCCAGGGCGGCCAAGGATGCCGTCGGCGGCCACCGACAAGGCGGTCGCGCCAGCGATGCCAAGCGGCGGCGAGGACTTCTCCGGCGGTGGCCGGTTCGGTGGTCGCCCAGCCGTAGAAGCCCGATGTGAAGCCGCTTCCGTCGTAGACGAGATCGTCGAAGCAGAGCACGTCCGACGACGACCGCGTACGCACCCAGGCCCCCAGCTCGGCGGCGAGCGCCCGGATGCCGGGGACGTCACCGGCGGCGGCCAGCCGGAACAGCACGTCCTCCGCCGTCGGGGCATCCGGCAGCGTACGCGTGCCGACCCGGGCGCGGAGCCCGTCCGGTGCACTCGGCCGGCCTGCTGCGTCCAGAATCCAGCCGGAGTCGGACCGGTCGACGGCGACGGTCACTCCGTCGGCCGCACCCTCGGCGTACGCGAGCCGGGTCGGATTGCCGCGCAGGAGCAGCCAGCTCTGGGGGACCGCGCCGAGCTGACCGGCGAGCGCGGCTGCTTCGGCGCTCTCCCCGATCGGGGCGAGCAACGGCGTCTGCTGCGCCGTGGCTTGCAGTCCGCGTACGCCCAACCGGCAGAGCAGGCTGCCCGGCCGGGCTGCGTCGGCGGCCCTCACCTCGATCAGCGTATGCGCGCCGAAGTTCGCGTACGCCACCGCACCGGAGACGCCGGCGCGCTCGGCGGCTTGGGTGAAGGCGGTCACGGATCCGGGCCGTTGGGGGTCGTCTCGTAGCGGCCACCACTCGTTGTCGCCGTGCCGTTCGTCGAGCCCGCGCCGGTCGAGCAGGCTGGTGAGGGAGAATCCGTTCTCCAGGCCGAGAATGAGCGCGGCGTCCACAGTGGCGTGCTTGAGTAGTTGGGCAAGCCGTTCCGGCCAGCTCAGATCGGGGCTGTCCGCCCCGAGGACCCGGTCAAGGCCGTCGATCGCGACGACGGCGTCATAGGGCTCGACCGAGGTGCTCGCCAGCCCGTCGAGGGCGCCCGCGACGACGTCCCATCGAGCGCTGGCGGCGGCTAGCTCGGTGGCGTCGCTGACCGAGCGGAGCAGCACGGTGACGTGATCACTCCGGTCGGCGACGAGGTCGAGCACGTCCCGGCCGTGCGGTCCGACGACGAGCGTACGCCCGGCGCGGGGCAGCAGGTCCGACAGCAGCCGGCAGACGACCGGTCCCCCGGCCGGGGGCATTCCCGGCTGATTCAGGTCGCTCCAGGGCTGCATCTCGCCGCGGACGACGCGTACGGAGCTGTCGATGTCAGTCACGGTCCCTCCAGTCGAAGAGCATCCGCATCTCCTCGGGTGGCAGCAGCCACGCTCGGCCCAGTTCCTCGTCGGTGATCTCGCGGGCAGCGACCGGATCGATCTGCTTGCCGATCATCTCCGGCCACAGCCGCCCGATCCGCTGTACGCCGCCGAACAGCGGGTTCTCCCCGGCCAGTTCCATCGGGTCGCCGTAGACGGCCGGTTCGCAGCCGACCGACACGCCGTAGAAGATCGCCGTGGCGAGCCGGTTGGACGCGACCCGCTTGTGCCGCCGGAACGCCTCCAGTTGCTTGTGCAGGAAACGCCGATCGGTGCCCTCGTAGTTCCAGCCGCGCTGACCGAAGCAGACGACGTCGAACCCGGCCTTCTCGTAGTGCTGACGGATCTCCCGGCGGGCGTACTCGGTGTAGTAGAGGCTGATCGTCACCGGGCCCCGCTCGGTCTCCTTGATCTCGTCGATCAACCGTCGATGGTTGCCGGAGATCTTGCCGCCCTCCCAGCCGTGGAAGAGGAACCAGAGGGTGCCCTCGCGCTTGTCCTCCGGCACCACGCCGAGATGCGATTCCAGCTGGAGCAGGTAGAGCCAGGGCGCGCCGACCACGTGGTAGTTCCGGCGACCGAGGTAGTGACCGCGGCGGCGCGGCCAATCGCTCCACACGTACCGCCAGGCTCCGTCGAAGAACTCGTGGACCGGATTCCAGCCGCACCCGATGTTCCAGCCGTGCTGGAGGTAGCCCCGCAATCGAGGGGGGAACTCGTCGTCGAGTCCGGCGTACCGCGCAAGGATGTGGGCTTGCCCGTAGTAATGGTTGTGGTGGTGCATGGCTAACGCACCTCGACGGTCACGCGGTCGGAATGCGGGCGCAGGGTCAGCTGCCGATCCTCGACGACGACAGTGATCGACGCGTCCGCGGCGAGGAACGCGTCCGGCTGGACGGCGTACGGCCGGGTGCCGATCGGGAGCGCGACCAGCTGCCAGATCACCGCGGACGGGTTGGCTCGCGGAGATCCGGCGATCAGACTGTCCACATCGGTCAGTGAGGTCCACCGCGTGCCGGTCTTGCCGACGGAACACGCGACGTCCGCGGAGCCGGTCCGCCGCCAGACCAGCGGCACGTCGAGGGCGCCCCACGCCTGCCCGGAGACGACGATCTGCTGCGCCGACAACCCGATGTCGTCGGCGATCGGGCGCACCGGCCCCTCGGTGATGACGACACAGTTGTCCGGGGCCCGGCTGACCTGGATCAATCGCCCGCCGTAGACCTGGGTGACGGCGTGGGTGAGGCCGAGGGCGAGCACCGGCCCGCCTGCTTGCAGCCGCCACACCGTACGCCCCGTCACCGGGTCGTCGGGGTCGTCCTCCTGCACGAGGCCGGCCAGCGGAATCCGGGCCGTGAAGCGGTCGGCGTCCGGGCTGGTCACGATCTCGCAGTCGGACACGGGCTCTTTCGCCCAGGTACGCGACAACGTCAGCTCTTTGTGCGGCTTCTCGACGGGCGGGGCGTCCTCGCGCGTCCGCCCGCTGTCCTCAGGGGTCGGCGGCGTGCCCTCGCGCGTTGGCGGCGTGCCCTCGGGGGTCGGCGGCGTGCCCTCGCGCGTTGGCGGCGTGCCCTCGGGGGTCGGCGGCGTGCCCTCGCGCGTTATCCGGGATAACGCGGTTATCTGCGCCGTCAAAGCCGCGTTATCCGGGATAACGCGACCGGAAAGCGCCGACCCGAGCGCCGACCCAGCGGAGGCGTCATGAGGTAGGTGTCCATGAAGGACGATGACATCGTCCCGAATGACAGCGGAGTCAAGCCGAGCAGGATCAACGATGTGCCGTAGCAGCAGCCGGTTGTCCTCGGCCGGAACGGGCTGCAGCCAAGACCCCCCGTTGATCCAGGCACCGGGCGGCATACTCGGGTTGCCGGGCCCGACATTGCGCAGCACGGTGGTCCGTTTGACATGGCCCTGCGTGATCGTGGCCCGCAGCGTCGCAGGTTCGTTCCGGGCGGGAATCCCGGCGAGCATCGAGTGCGGTACGCGCACCGAATACCCGACGAGGCTGCGATCCCCGTGGCTGTCGTATGCCGGAAACCGCTCGACGGGCAGCGGAACTTCGACGCCGTCGGCCTCCAGCACCATGCGCAGCTTCGAGGTGGCGTCGATGGGCAGGTGCCGGATCTCGGCGGTGCCCCGGACGACGAGTTCGTGCGCCCCGACGGCGTCGGTGATCCAGTCCAGGTCGGTGACTGTGGTGGTCGCCGCGTATGGAGCCCGTCCGGGTAGCCGCAACATCGGTCCCACCCCGTCGGACTGCCGCCGCCACGGCATCGGCGTACGCCCGCCGCGAATGGTGCCGAGCGCGCCGTCCCGGCGGATCTCGGCGACCGTCCGCAGCAGCTCGATGTCGGCGTTGCGCAAAGCGTTGTGCTGCAACCGCCCGAGGTACGACGACCGGGCGGCGGCACCCTTGTCGATGCGCTCGGCGAAGCACTGCGCGATCCGGGCCAGCCGGGCGCAGTCCTCATCGGACAGCTCGCCGAAGGCGTCGACCAGCGTCACCATGTCCACCTGCGCGAGGTGCATGTGCACGGTGTTGCGCAAGTACGCCGGAAGCTCCTCCACGAGGTTCAGCACCATGTCGGCCGACCGGATGCGGTCGCACAGGTTCGTGAACTCGGCCCGCCGTTGGGTGATGGAGTCGCCGGAGGTGCGTTCGCGCCAGTAGTAGTTCGGCTGCGCCACGATGTCGACGGTCACCGCGTCGAGGTACGCCTTCAACGTGACCGGGTAGTCCTCGTACCGGATGGCCGGGAACGCGTACCCGAACTCGTCCCAGAAGCTGCGCCGGAAGACCTTGTTCCACACCATGCGGTCGATGGCCAGCTGGTCGTACTCGACCACGTGAGTGGCCGGCCGGTTGGCGGCGAAGACCTTGCCATGCAGCCACGATCCCCATGAGCCGTAGTCGTCGAACCGCCGCGCGCCGGCCGCCGCGAAGGAGGAGCCGGTCTCGTCCAGCGAGTGGATCATGACCTCGAACGCGTGCCGGGGCACCAGGTCGTCGCTGTCTACGAAGGTGATGTACTCGCCCGAGCTGTACTGGACGCCGGTGTTACGCGCCGGGCCGAGGCCTTGGTTGGCCTGCACGACCAGCTGGAAGCGCGGGTCGGCCCGGCAGTACTCCTCGGCGATCAGGGCGGTGGCGTCCAGCGACCCGTCGTCCACCAGGATCACTTCGAAGGCGTCGAAGGTCTGCCGCCGGAGCGACTCGAGACATTCGCCGATGTATTCGGCGACGTTGTAGAACGGCACGACGACACTGAGTCGAGGCGTCACGGATCCCCCCTCCGACCCGAGGACTCTGTTACTTAGAAGCTTACGTACCGATTTGGCCCCGTACCGGCGATTTGTGAATCGGCTACGTTTACCCGGTGGACCGCACCATCGACTGGGACGGCGAGGCAGTCGTCACCGTGGACCAGACCGCGCTGCCGCACGCGTACCGCGAGCTCCGGCTCCGCGACGTCGACTCGCTCATCGACGCCATCTCCCGGCTCGCGATCCGGGGCGCGCCGGCTCTGGGCGGTGCGGGCGCCCTCGGCGTCGCCCTTCTCGCGCGGGATCATGACGCCCAAGTGGTACGCAGAGAGGCCGAGCGCCTCGCATCCGCTCGGCCGACCGCGGTGAACCTCCGATGGGGGGTGAATCGGGCGCTGAGCCGGTTGGCCGAGGGACCCGAAGCCGTCCTGGCCGAGGCGCTGGCCGTGTTGGAAGCGGACGAACGGGCCAATCGGGTTGCTTCCGGGCGGGCCGCCGACCTCGTACGCGAATTGTGCGAGCGGCGTCCGCTCCGCGCCCTGACGCACTGCAACGCCGGACGGCTGGCCACGGTCGGCTGGGGTTCGGCGCTGGGCGTCGTACGCCACCTGGCCCTCGTGGGCGAGGTCGGCGAGGTGCTGGCCGACGAGACCCGGCCGCTGTTGCAGGGCGCCCGGCTCACGGCGTACGAGCTGGCCGAGATGGGCGTGCCCTATCGCGTCTGCCCCGACTCGGCCGCCGCGACCGCGATGGCCCAGGGACTCGTGGACTTCGTCGTCGTCGGAGCCGATCGGATCGCCGCCAACGGCGATGTCGCCAACAAGGTCGGCACGTACGCCGTCGCACTGGCCGCCGCCCGGCACGGGATCCCGTTCATCGTCGTCGCGCCGGAGTCGACTGTGGACACGGCGATCGCCGACGGCTCGGCGATTCCGATCGAGCAACGCGATCCCACCGAGGTCACCCACTACGCCGGAGTGCCGGTCGCCCCGCTCGGCGCGGGCGCGTTCAACCCGGCCTTCGACGTGACGCCGGCCGACCTGGTGACGGCGATCGTCACCGAGGACCGGGTGTGGCGTCCTTCCCGGTAACCCCATAGGTTCCGAGCTTCTCGCGTACGCGGTCTATCTCGGCGGCGTCGAGCACCCGGGGTTCGCCCGCCGACTTCGCCCGCAGCCACACATCGCAGAGCCATTCGAGGTACTGCGCTTTGGCGTACGCCTTCGGCAGGGAGTCGCCGACTGCGATGGTTCCGTGGTTGGCCAGTAGACACCCCGTACGCCCAGCCAGCGCCGCCGTCACCGAGTCGGCGAGTTCGTCGGTGCCGTAGGTGGCGTACCGGGCGACTCGGATCGGCCCGCCGAACAGCGCCACGAGGTAGTGCAGCGACGGTAGTTCCTCGACGAGGGTCGCCACCGCGGTGGCGGCGGTCGAATGGGTGTGCACGACGGCGTTGCCACCCGTCGTCCGGTACGCCGCGAGATGTGTCGGCAGTTCCGTCGTCGGCGGAAGCGGGGCGTCGACCGGGGTGCCGTCGAGGCGGTGCACCCCGACCAGTTCCGGAGTCAGTTCCTCGTACGCCAGCCCGCTCGGCGTGACCGCGATCAGCTCGCCCCGCCGGGCGGAGATGTTGCCCGAGGTGCCCACCACGAGTCCGTCGGCCACCATCCGATGGCAGTACGCGACGACCGCCCGCCGTTCGTCGCCCAGCAGAAGATCCACGTCGCGCAGCTTATCGCTATCGGCACATCCAAATTCTTGACAGCCGTCCAAAGACGTGGCAAATCTGTTAGGCAATCTAACTAACCAAACCTCCTCGGGAGGCACTATGAAGGCACTGCGGCTCGTGACATCCTTGGCGCTCGCCTTGGCCGCTGCGATTCCTACTGCCCTCGCACCACCGGCGTCGGCGCAGCTCGCGGCGGGGAGCATCGGCACTAGCGCCGCCCTGACCGGCTATCGCATCCAGTCCACCGCCAAGACCTCGGACACCGGGGCGACCGTCTCCCAGCCGGGTTATCCGGCCACCGGGTGGTACGCCGCCGCGCCGAGGTCGACCGTACTCGGCGCGCTTCTTCAGAACGGCGTGTACGCCGACCCCTTCTACTCGACGAACATGAAGAACATCCCCACGACCGACTTCACCGTGCCGTGGTGGTTCCGCTCGGAGTTCAGCCTGGCCGACGAGCCCGGCGTACGCACCTATCTCGACTTCTCCGGGGTGATCTCCCGGGCCGACGTCTTCGTCAACGGCGTCCAGGTCGCGACGAACAGTCAGATCGCCGGGGCGTACCCGCGCTTCGAACTCGACGTCACGGCCCAGGCGCGCGTCGGGACCAACGCCGTCGCCTTCCGGATCTCGCCGAACAACGCGTCGAGCGACCTCACGACCGGCTGGATCGACTGGCTGCAGAACCCGCCCGACCGCAACATGGGCATCTTCCGCGATGTGAAGATCAAGCGGGCCGGGCCGGTGTCGCTCCGCGGGGCCCACGTGCTGACCAGCGTCACCAGCGGACTGGACAGCGCGACGCTGACCGCCAAAGTAGACGCGCGAAACGACACTGCTTCCGCCGTCACGGCAGTCGTCTCGGGATCCGTCGCGGGAGTGGCCGTCAGCAGCACGATCACCCTGGCCGCGCGCGAGTCCAAGACGGTGACCTTCAGCCCCGTCACCCTCGCCTCGCCGCAGATCTGGTGGCCGGCCGGAATGGGCGCACAGCCTCTTTACAACCTGACCCTGTCGGCATCGGTCGGCGGCACCGTCACCGATACCGCCGCCTCCCGATTCGGCGTACGCACGGTGACCGGAACGCTGGACGCGAGCGGCCATCGGGCGTACAAGATCAATGGACATCCGCTGCTCATCCGCGGCGGCGGTTGGTCGCCGGACGTCTTCCTGCGCTGGGACCCGGTCTTCGTGCAGGACAAGATCCGATACGCGCTCGACCTGGGCCTGAACACCATCCGCCTCGAAGGTCACCTCGAGCCGGACGAGTTCTTCGACCTGGCCGACGAGATGGGCATGCTCGTGTTGCCCGGCTGGGAGTGCTGCAACAAGTGGGAGGCGAGCTCCTGGACCTCGGCCGACTACGCCGTCGCCAAGGCGTCGATGAGCGGCGAGGCGATCCGGCTGCGCGATCATCCGAGCGTCATCTCGTTCCTGATCGGCAGTGACAACGCGCCGCCCGCCGCCAAGGAGACGCCTTACGTGGACGCGTTGCGGGCGGCCGACTGGCCGACTCCGATCATCGCCGCGGCCTCGGACAACTCCTCGCCGATCACGGGCTCGTCGGGGATGAAGATGCCCGGCCCGTACGAGTGGGTGCCGCCGAACTACTGGTACAACAAGCGCGAGGGCGGCGCCTTCGGCTTCAACTCCGAGACCAGCGCCGGGCCGGACGTTCCCACGCTGGACACGTTGCGCCGAATGATGTCCGCGAGCGAGCTGGCCACCCTGTGGCAGAACCCCACGTCGACCCAGTACCACCGGTCGCCGTCGAGCACCTTCGACGACCTCGGCATCTTCAACAACGCCATGATCGGCCGCTACGGCACCCCGGCCAGCCTGGACGACTACGTGCGCAAGGCCCAGCTGCAGCAGTACGAGAACGTCCGGGCACAGTTCGAGGCGTACGGGCGGAACTTCAAGGATTCCTCGAACCCGTCGACCGGCGTCGTCTACTGGATGCTGAACAGCGGTTGGACCTCACTGCATTGGCAGCTGTTCGACCGGTACTTCGACCAGAACGGCGCGTACTACGGGGCGAAGAAGGCGAACGAGCCTCTGCATGTTCAGTACTCCTACGACACCAAGTCGGTCGTGGTCGTCAACTCTCGGGTCGCCGCCGCGAGCGGGCTGAGCGTCACCGCCTCGGTCTACAACCTCGACGGTACGCAGAAGTCCACGCAGACGGCGAACTCGCTGTCGGTGGCCGGGGACGGCGGACGGACGACCGCGCTGACCATCCCCTCGATCAGCGGGCTCAGCGGCACGTACTTGGTGAAGCTGACGCTGCGGGACGCGGGCGGAACCGAGGTCAGCCGGAACGTCTACTGGTTGTCCACCTCGGACGATGTGATCGATTGGTCGGGCAATGACTGGTACTACGTTCCGACGTCCAGCTACGCCAACCTCAAAGGTCTGACCTCGATGGCGAGCACCACCGTGTCCGCCTCGGCGTCGACCACGACCGACGGCGGCGGGACCTCGACGACGTCGGTAACCCTGCGCAACACCAGCACCGGGCTGATCCCGGCGTTCTACCTCGACGCTCATGTGGTCGACGCCGCCGGTGCTCCGGTGCTGCCGATCCGGTGGACCGACAACGCCGTCAGCCTGTGGCCCGGCGAGTCCACCACGTTGACCGCCACCTATCGGACCGCCGATCTGCACGGCAGTGCGCCGAGCGTACGCGTCGCGGGGTGGAACACCGGTACGCAGACCGTCCCGGCCGGATCGGGCGAACCCGACGTCGTTCCCCCGACCGTTCCGGGCAGCCCGCGTACGACGGCGGTCTCGGCGAGCAGCGTGACCGTGTGCTGGGACGCGAGCACGGACAACGTCGGCGTCGTCCGGTACGACGTCTTCCGCGACGGCGTCAAGGTCGGCTCGGTAACTCCGCCGGCGACGTGCTTCACGGACACGACCGTGCAACCGGACACCACGTACGCCTATACGGTGAAGGCGTACGACGCCGCCGGGCTGAGCTCGGCGGCGAGCGCGGTGGTGAGCGTGACGACCCCGGCGGCTCCGTCCGGCCCGGTCCGATACGAGGCGGAGAACGCGACGATCTCCCAAGGTGTCGTCGAGGCCAACCACCTCAACTACTCCGGCACCGGCTTCGTGAACTACGACAATGTGACCGGCAGCTATGTCGAGTGGACGGTCAGCACCGCCACGGCGACCTCCGCGCGTCTGGATCTGCGGTACGCCAACGGGACCACCACCGACCGGCCGATGACGATCACCGTCGACGGGACCGCAGTGGCCACCGGGACGTCCTTCGCCGGAACGGGGAACTGGGACACCTGGGCGACCAAGTCCCTCACAGTGAGTCTGTCCTCGGGCACCCACAAGGTACGCGCGACGGCGACGACGGCCAACGGCGGCCCGAACGCCGACCATCTGGAAGTGACACCGCTGACGCCGAAGACGCGATACGAGGCGGAGAACGCGACGATCTCCCAGGGCGTCGTCGAGGCCAACCATCTCAACTACTCCGGCACCGGCTTCGTCAACTGCGACAACGTCGTCGGCAGCTACACACAGTGGACGGTGAGCGTACCGGCCGCGGGCAGCTACGCCATCACGGTGCACTACTCCAACGGCACGACCGCCAACCGTCCGGCCGACATCACGGTCAACGGAGCCGTCGTCGCGGCCGCGCGGGCCTTCCCCGTCACCGCCGACTGGGACACCTGGGCCGACGTCTCGCTGACCGTGACTCTGACAGCCGGCACGAACACGATCCGGGTGACCGGGACGACCACCTCCGGTCCGGCCAACCTCGACTATCTCGAAGTCGGCTGACTCCGTCCGCCCCGTTGATCATGAACCTAAGGTCCCAACGGTCGGCGTGTCGCCACCCACGCAGCCATGATCAACAGGCGCGGCGGCGCCGCGTTGATCATGAGGCTGGGGGCGGCGACACGCCGACGGAGGGGACCTTAGGTTCATGATCAACGGGGCAGGTACCGGCCGGTGAGGCTGCCTGGGGTGGCAGCCACGGTGGCCGGCGGGCCGGCAGCGACGATCTGGCCGCCGTCGGTTCCCCCGCCGGGGCCGAGGTCGATGACCCAGTCGGCTCCGGCGATCACCGCCACATCGTGCTCGACCACGATCACGGTGTGGCCCGCGTCCACCAGCCCGTGCAGCTGCCGGGTGAGGACTTCGACGTCGGCCGGGTGTAGCCCGGTCGTCGGCTCGTCGAGCAGGTACAGCGTGCGGCCCCGCCGACCGCGTTGAAGTTCGGCGGCGAGCTTGATGCGTTGCGCCTCGCCGCCGGACAGCTCCGTCGCGGGCTGCCCGAGATGCAGATAGCCCAGCCCGACCTCGCGCAGTACGCCGAGACTCCGGGCCGCGGCGGGAACGTCGGCGAGGAACTCCGCCGCCTCGTCCACCGTGAGGTCGAGGACGTCGGCGATGGTCCGGTCGCGATAGGTGACCTCCAGCGTCTCCGCGTTGTACCGCGCGCCGTGACAGGTCGGGCAGGGCTGATAGGTCCCGGGGAGGAACAGCAGCTCCACCGCGACGAATCCCTCGCCTTGGCAGGTCTCGCAGCGGCCGCCTGCGACGTTGAAGGAGAACCGTCCGGCGGTGTAGCCACGCTCCTTCGCCAACGGCGTACCGGCGAACACTTTGCGTACGGCGTCGAAGAGGCCGGTGTAGGTGGCCAGGTTCGACCGCGGCGTACGCCCGATCGGCCGTTGGTCCACCCGAACCAGGCGGTCGAGCTGCTCCAGGCCGGTGGCGGTCACGCCGACGGACGCGTCGACCGGTTCTTCGAACGCGTCGTCATCCGAGGAGTCTTCGGCCACATCCCCAGCGGAGGAATCGGAGGCGTCCGTACGGAGATGACCGGCGACGACGTCAGCGAGCACCTGACTGACCAACGTGGACTTGCCGGAGCCGGAGACTCCGGTGACCGCCGTGAACACGCCCACCGGAAACTCCACGCTTAGGTCCCGGAGATTGTGGCGGTCGATGCCGGACAGTCGCAGCCAACCCTCAGGCTTCCGGGGCTCAGCAGCGGCAACAGTGTTCGACCCGAAGAGGAAGCGTGCTGTCGCTGATGCCTCCACACCGGACAGTCCATCGACGGGTCCACTGTAGAGAACTTCACCGCCGTGGGTTCCGGCGCCCGGACCGACGTCGATCAGCCACCCCGCTGTGCGTATCACTTGAAGATCGTGTTCCACCAGAAGCAGCGAGTTGCCCGCGGCCTGGAGTCGCGCGAGCAGCGTGACCAGGGGTTCGGTGTCGGCCGGATGCAGACCCGCGGACGGTTCGTCCAGGACGTAGACGACGCCGAACAAGCCCGAGCGCAACTGGGTCGCGAGCCGGAGGCGTTGCAGCTCACCGGCGGAGAGCGTGGGCGTCGAGCGGTCGACGCTGAGGTAGCCGAGGCCGAGCTCGACGAGCAGATCGACCCGCGCGAGCAGGTCCGGGACGATGGTGGCCGCGGGTTCGGTCGCGTGGTCCGCCGCGCGCAGCCGAGCCGCGAGAGCCGACAACGGTAGTGCCGCCATGGCCGAGATGTCGAGATCGGCGAACGTGATCGCAAGCGACGAAGGCCGTAACCGGCGTCCTTGGCAGACCGGGCACGGCGACGTACGCAGAAAGCGCCGCATCCGCTGCCGGATCGGCAGGCTCTTCGACGTCGCAAAGGTATGCAGCACATAGCGTTCGGCGCTCTGATAGCGCCCCTGGTACGGCCGCTGAATCCGGCCGACCTCGCGTTCCGGATGGACGGTCACGACCGGTTGCTCGTCGGTGAACAGGATCCAGTCACGATCGGATTGCGACAGCTCCGACCATGGACGGTCCACGTCGTACCCAAGAGTCGCGAGGATGTCCCGGAAGTTCTTGCCCAGCCATGCTCCCGGCCACGCGGCGATCGCCCGGTCGCGAATGGACAATGACGGGTCGGGAACGAGCGAATCCTCGGTGACCCGATGGAGCAGCCCTTGCCCGTGGCACTCCGGACACGCCCCGGCCGGCGTGTTGGGCGAGAACGCGTCGGAGTCGAGCCGGGCCGCCCCGGCCGGATATTCGCCTGCTCGCGAGTAGAGCATGCGCAGCAGATTGGACAGCGTCGTCACGGTGCCGACCGACGAGCGGGATCCCGGCACCGCCCGCTGCTGGCCGAGCGCGACCGCCGGCGGCAGCCCGGTGATCTCGTCGACCTTGGGCGCGCCGACCTGATTCAGCAGGCGGCGGGCGTACGGCGAGACCGATTCGAGGTAGCGGCGCTGTGCCTCGGCATAGATCGTGCCGAAGGCCAGCGACGACTTGCCGGAGCCGGATACGCCGGTGACGACCACCAGCTCGTCGCGCGGGAACTCGACGTCGACGTTACGGAGATTGTGCTCGCGCGCTCCCCTGACCCGGACGAATCCCACTCGCCCATGATCACACGATTTCGCCCAGGATCCGGGCGAACTCCTCGGGGCGTTCGATGTGCGGGCTGTGGCCGACGCCCGCGAACGTGATCTCCCGGTACCGGCCACCGGCAGCCGCGTAGCGGTCCAGCACTTCCCGCGTCTGGCGCACCATCGGTTGCGGCGGCGCCGTCTCCTCCCCCGGCCAGCCGGGTACCACGCCGAGTTTGCCCAGGTACGCGAGATCGAAGGCAGACGTGTCCGACACGATGACGTCTTCGTCTCCGCGTACCCAGGTGATCGGGGGCTTGCCCGTCAGGGCGACCAGCGCGTCGGCGACGTTGTGATGGCCCGGGTCCATCGCGTTCGCCACGCCCCGCGTCCCCGCGCGTACGCCCGGCCACACCTCAGCGGACACGGCGTCGCCGGGATAGTTGTCCTCGCCGGTCGCGGTCGACAGCACCGTGTCGAGCAGGGCCTCCTCGTCGTCGCCGAGCGAAGCGGGATCAGCCACATAGCAGGTACGCAACACCGCTCGGGGACTCGTCGGAGCCTCCCCCGATCGATCGCCGGCCGCGATCGCCGCGACGAAATCGGGGTTCACCGCACCCGCCCCACCCGCTCCGAACCCGTACGGCGACAGCGGCGACTCCAGGATCAGCGCTTTCACCTTCTCGGGGTGATCGAGGAGCAGCTGTGTGGCGACGCCACCGCCCATCGAGTGGCCGACGACCACCGCCGGGCCCATCGCGAGCGCGTCGAGCAGCGCGGCGAGGTCGTCCGCGAAATCCTTGAGCCCCCGGGTGGCGTCGACCGGCGCAGTCTCCGTGTCGCCGTAACCGCGCAGGTCCGGGGCGACGATGCGCCAATCCTCGGGCAGGTGACGCACCAGCGGCGCCCAGAACGCCCCCGACGAGCAGTTGCCGTGCACGAGAAGCACGGGCGGGCCGTCGAGCGGGCCGCGTACCAGGAGATTCTGCTCGATGCCGTGGGCGGTGACCTTCATCCCGCCATGCTCACCCCC
>NZ_JABFVK010000075.1 GCF_013362815.1 Hamadaea sp.
ACTGGGCGTGATCGACCGGCGTGTCGTGTCCGCCGCGGCCTGATCGTTCCCGCGACGGCATGATCGACTTCGCGGTCAGCCGCGGTCAGGGAGTGGAGCGGGCGAGCCACCAGGCGAAGGCGAGCTGGAGCACGCCGACGAGGATCAGCCAGATTCCGGCGAACCAGACGAGGAAGACCAGGCTGGGCTCGGGAAACACCAGCAGGATGAGGCCGAACACGGCGTTCATCAGGCCGATGACGACGGCGACGGACCGTTCGCCGGGCGGGTTCTGGAAGGCGGCGACGATCTCGGCCACCCCGGCGACGATCCAGCCGATGCCGACGATCACGACGATGGTCCGGATCGATCCGGGCAGGTTGGCTGCGATCACGATGCCGGCGACGAGGTAGACGAGGCCGGTGAGGATGCGCCAGAGCCGGGCGCGCCCGGTGCGGTGCCCGGTGATTCCGGTGAGCATCCGGGCGAGACCGATGAGGAACAGCGCGATCGCCAGCAGCCAGCCGAAGACCTCCAGTGTCTGGCCGGGCCAGACCAGCAGGACGAGGCCGAGGACGATCGAGGTGACCGCGCCCGCCGGTGTGGCGCTGCGCCAGCCGCTGACCTGCGAAATCGTCATGCATCGACGGTACGGGCAGGCGGCGGCCCGGCGGGCGGAAATTCCCGGACACCAGATCCCACCGGCGCCCGGGCCGGAGTGGAATAGTCGCTGACATGACTCGTCCCTCTCTTTACGAGTACGCCGGTGGCGATTCCGCGCTGCGAGCGTTGGCCGCCGCCCACCATGAGCGGTGCCTGGCCGACCCGTGGCTGAACCATCCCTTCTCGCATCCCGGTCAGCACCCGGAGCACGTCGAACGGCTGGCCGCGTACTGGGCAGAAGTGCTCGGCGGACCGGCGACGTTCACCTCGTTCAGCGGCCATGCCCAGATGCTCGGCATCCATAGCGGCAACGAGGCCCCGGCCGAGATGGGCGATCGGTTCCACCAGTGCTTCGTGCTGGCGATGGACGACGCCCAGCTGCCTGACGATCCCGAGTTCCGAACTGCCATGGCGGCGTACATGAGATGGGCCGTCGACGAAGTGATGGGCTACATGGCCTGTGAGGCGAAGCCGCCCACCGCCGCGCCGATGCCGCGCTGGTCGTGGGACGGTCTGCAGGCGTGACCGATCCCGTCGCCGACCTGTACGCCCTGCCGCAGGCCGAGTTCACCGCCGCCCGGGACGCCGCGGCGAAGGCCGCCAAGGCGTCCGGTGACGCCGAGCTCGCCGCTCGAATCGGCAAACTGCGTAAGCCCAACGCGGTCGCGTGGCTGGCCAACCAGCTCGTTCGGCAGCGTCGCAAGGCGGTCGAGAAGCTCGTCGACCTCGGTGATCAGCTGCGTACGGCGACGGCGCAGCTCGACGGCGAGAAGCTGCGCCGGCTGTCGGCCCGGCAGCACGAAGTGGTCGCCGACCTGGTACGCCAGGCGCACGAACTCGCCGACCGGCCGGTGACCGACGCGACCGAACGCGGTCTGGAGCAGACCCTGCGATCGGCGTTGGCCGACCCGGCTGCCGCGGAGGAGCTGCTGGCCGGGCAGCTGTCCGAGGGGCTGGCCCGGATCGGGTTCACCGGGCTGCTGAGCGCCGTGCCCAGCGGCGAACCCGCCCGCCCGTTGAAGAGCGTGCCACGGACGAGCAAGTCGGAGTCCACAAGCGACAAAGCGGCCGAAGAAGCCGAAGCGGCCGAGCGCGAGGAGCAGGCGGAGAACAAGAAGCTGCGCAAGGCGGCCGAGGCCGCCCGGAAACGGGCCGAAGCCGATCTCGCCGACGCCGAGGCCACGCTGCGTACCGCACGGGACACAGTGGACGATCTCAAGCAGCGGCTCGACGCGGCGTACGAGGAACGGGCCGAGGCGGACCGTCAGGTGCAGGCCGCCCGGAAGCGGCTGCAGCAGGCCGACCGGGACGCCCGGCTGGCCGCCCGGGGGCTCACCGACGTCAGCGCCCGGGCCGCGAGCCGATGATCAGCGCCCGAGTCGCGAGCCGATGATCAGCGCCCGAGTCGCGAGCCGATGATCAGTGCGCGGGCTTCGGTCCGATGACCGTCGGCGGCTTGGCCCCGAGGAAGAAGATCCCGGGATAGGTCTCGAACCCGTCGCTGGGGTTACGCCGTAACGTCGAATGGTCGATCGTCATCGTCCCGGTGCGGTCGTTGCTCACGAAGAACACGGCTCCGCCGCCTTCCGCCGCCCGGTTGTCCTGGACGATGCTGCCCGCGATGGTCACGGTGAACCGGTCGCCGTCGGTGTAGATGGCACCGCCGCTGCCGCCGCCCGGCGTACCGGCGCGAGCGGGGTTGGCGCCCTTGCCGATCGCGCGGTTGTGCGTCAGCAGGCTGTTGAGGACGACCCACGAGACGCCGATGCTGCTCAGCGCGCCGCCGTTGGAGCAGACTCCGCCTTGCCCGGTCGCACCGCCGAAGGTGCTGCTCACGATGTACACCGGCTTGTCCTGATACTGGTCGAGCACGCGAAGTGCCGCCCCGCCCAGGTCCGGCCCGGTCGAGTCGCACTTGTTGCGGACGAACTTGGCGTTCACCACCTTCACCCGGCCGCCCCGGACGAAGATCGCGCCACCTCCGCCGCCCTCGGTCGTGTCCCCAGTGGAGTTGCCGTCGGCGAAGGTGAGGTTCTGTACCGTCAACTGCGGCGACGACTGGTCGTTGCAATGCGAGGTGGTCCACACCAGCGACTTGTCACACGTGTTCTGGTACAGAATCCGGCGCTTGCCGCCACCGCTCAGGGTCACGAGGCCGCCGCCGTCCAGCACCACTCGCGCGCTCGTGTTGCGTACCTTTGCAGTGCTCTTCATCGTGATCGTGACCGGATCGGGCCCGCAGGCGAAGGTGATGACGCCGCCCTTGGCCACCGCGGCGACCACCGCTTCCGAGGTGCAGCTCGCCGCGGTGCCGGTGCCGATCACCCGATCGGGCTTGCGAGTGTCGACCGCCTTCGCCTCGGCCGGAACCGGAGCCGTTCCCTTCGGATTGCCCGCGGTGAACGCGACGGCCGGCTTGGTCGGCGAGGGCGACACCGGCGGGGTGGCGGTCACCGTCCCGGCGGACGGAGTTCCGGTCGCGTCGACCCAGGTCGAGGCGGGGTCGGCCGAACCGCACCCGGCGACGAGCAGGCACACGAGGAGGGCGAGTCTGCGCACCTCCGGCATCCTACGAGGGGTACGCCCGGCGGAATGTGCCACGTTGCCGGGCCGCCGGGAGCGGGGCGAAAGTCGGCCGGATGATGTCCGGGTGGCCGGTGCTGGCGTCCCGCAGATCGGCGGTACCGTTGCGCGACCGCAGGCGGGCGGTATAGTCCGTCGCCGAGCCCACCGACGACCCCGCGGCGGGCTCGTGGCCGTTGGGAGGGTGGCGCGCAATGTCCCAGAACGAGGAGTCGTACCGCGGTGACGGGGCGTCCCGTCCGTCCTTCACGCAGGTGATGCGGGGGTACGACAAGCGCCAGGTCGACTACTACGTCGAGCAGGTGGCCGGTGACCTCACCCGGCTGTCAAGCGAGCGCGAACGGGCTTTCGACCAGGTCCAGCGGCTGAACAACCAGCTGCAGCAGGCCCGGGTGGAGCTGACCGAGCTGCACCAGCGGCCGCAGCAGCTGGAGCGCGCCTCGTTCGGCCACCTCGGCACCATGGTCGACCAGATCATCGGGCTGGCCGAGAAGCAGGCCGAGGCGATCGTCACCGCCGCCGCTCAGCGCGCGACCGATCACCAGGCCGAGGCGGACAAGACCGTCGCCGACGCCCGGGAGCTGGCCGACAAGATCCGGTCGGACGCCCAAGCCGCCCGGGAACAGGCCGATCAGGACGCGCAGGCGACCCACGAGCGCAGCCTCGAGGAGGCCGAGCAGGCCCGGACCGAGCTGCAGCAGGAGATCGAGGCCGTCCGCGCGCAGACGCAGCAGGAGCTGGCCGAGACGCGTACGGCGCATGAGGCCGACCTAGCCCGGCTGCGAAACGAGGCCGAGCAGAAGAATGCCGCGTTGCAAGCCGAAGCCCAGCAGTACGCGTCGGAACTGCGGCGCAAGGCGGGCGAGCAGAACGCGGCGCACCAGCAGCAGCTCGCCGCCGTGCAGCAGGAGATCGAGGTACGCCAGCAGGGGCTGGCCCAGCTCCAGGCCGCGTTGGACAATGCGCAGCAGCGCTTGGGCGAGGCGCGTCAGCAGGGTTCGGTCGCGGCGAACGAGCTGACCGAGTTGCAGCGTCGCCTGGTCGAGGTCAAGCAGGGGCTGTCGACCGAGTTGAACCGGCTCAACGAGGCCCGCCGGGAGGCCGACGCCACCGAGCGGCACGCCGAAGAGGTGCGGGCGCGGTTGCAGCGGGAGGCTAAGCGGATGGCCGACCGGGCGGCGCAGGCCGTCATGGCGGCCGCCGCGATGAGCGCGGAGACCGGCGAGTACCAGATGGTCGCGATGCGGCCCGACGGCACGACGATCCCGGTCGACGCGCCGCCCGCCGCCGAGTCCCCGGCCGCCGGCCCGGTCGACCTGCCGACGGCGGAGTCGCCGGTGGTGGCCGTGGCTCCCGAGGAGCACGTACGCGTCCCGGGTGGTGCCGAGCAGCGCGCGATGGAGCGGCCGCGCGTACCCGAGGGGAACCTGTTCGCCGAGCGCAACGGGCACGCACCGGTCGCACCGGAACGCAACGGACGCGATCGGCTCCTGTTCGACCGCGACGTGTTCGACGGGTTCACCCCGGCCGAGCCGGCCCGGCGGCCCGCCGAACCGCCCGTCGTGGAGGTCGTCCCCGAGTCGTCGAACCGGCCGGAACTGCCGCGGCGCAACGACCCGGCCCGCGCCGACGAACTGGCGGATCTGCGGGAGTCCGCTGCGGTCATCGAGGGGCTCGTGGACGAGGCCGAGGATCTCGAGGAGACCGTCGACGCCGAGCTGGCCGACGACGACCTCCCGGCCGACGAGAACGCGCCGGAGAGGGACGAGCTCGGCCGGCTGATCCCGGCCCAGCGCGGCGTCCCGTCCCACGTGGTCGCCGAGTAAACCGAGTACGCCGCGTAAGAAGAGACAACTGCGGGCGCGCCTCCGACCAGGGGACGCGCCCGTTCGGCGTACCGGCAGCGACTTATTTCGAAGCTTGACTTGATACTTTAATTAAGGTTTCCTAATATTTAGAGGCTTCTCGCTCAGACCGCCGGCCCCCACCGGCCCTCTGCGAAAGGGAACCTCGATGCCCACACCCGTCCCCTGGTGGCGCCGCTGCGTCACCGCAGCTCTCGCCGTCGCCACCGCGGCGGTGGTCACAACGGCAGTGGCCACCCCCGCCCACGCGGCATTCCCCGCCGGGTTCCGCAGCGTCGGCTACCTGCCGTCCTGGTCCGGCAGCGTCAACTCCGTCCAGTACGCGAAGCTGACGCACGTCAACTACGCCTTCGTGCTCCCGAACTCGAACGGCACGCTGGGCGCGGTCGACAACGCCTCGAAGCTGTCTTCGCTGGTGTCGCTGGCCCACGCCAACGGCGTCAAGGTGTCTATCTCGATCGGCGGCTGGAACGACGGCAACGACTCGGCGTTCGAGACGCTGGCCGGCAGCTCGACCGGCCGGACGACGTTCGTCAACAGCGTCGTCAGCCTCGTCAACCAGTACGCCCTCGACGGCGTCGACATCGACTGGGAGTACCCCGATCCCGGCACCTCGGCCACCAACTACACGCAGCTCATGGCACAGCTCAGCTCGGCGATGCACAGCCGGGGCAAGCTGCTCACGGCGGCGGTCGTCTCCGAAGGGTCGACGGCGTACGGGGTCGAGACGGCGGTCTTCGGCTCGGTGGACTGGCTGAACATCATGGCGTACGACGGGGGCAGTCCGCACGCCAACTACGACTGGTCGATCGCGGCGGCGAACTTCTGGAAGTCCCGGGGACTGCCCGCGTCGAAGACCGTGCTGGGCGTGCCGTTCTACAGCCGTCCCGGCTACTACACGTACGCCCAGCTCGTGGCGATGGATCCGGCCAACGCCAACCGCGACTGCACCACGGTCAGCGGCGTGCAGCAGTGCTACAACGGCATACCCACGATCAAGCGGAAGACGCAGTGGGCGGTCGCCAACGCAGGCGGCATCATGAACTGGGAGCTGTCGCAGGACACCACCGGTTCGACGTCGCTGGTCACCGCGATCTTCGACGCAGCGGGCGGCACGACCCCGCCACCGGCCGGGCGTACCGGGCCGATCACGGGCTACGGCGGCAAGTGCGTCGACGTGTCCGGTGCGGGGACCGCCAACGGCACCGCCATCCAGCTCTGGACGTGCAACGGCACCAACGCTCAACAGTGGACGGTCGGCTCGGACGGCACCATTCGCGCGCTGGGCAAGTGCATGGACGTGACCAGCGCGGGCACCGCCAACGGCACGCAGATCCAACTCTGGGACTGCAACGGCACCGGCGCGCAGTCGTGGCAGGCGCAGTCCAACGGAACGCTCGTCAACTCGAACTCCGGGAAGTGCCTCGACGCCACCGGGCCCAGCTCGGCCGACGGCACGCGGTTGCAGATCTGGACCTGCTACGCCTCCGCCAACCAGGTGTGGCAGCTGCCGTGAGAGACCGGGGATGGCGCGATCCTCAGGCGCGTCGGGGTCGCGCCATCCCCTTCCCGGGCTCAGCTCACCGGCTGTAGTTCCGACAACGGCTTCATTCGGCGTACCCCTTGACTCGTCGTGGCCGCGACTGCCGACAAGCCCATGAAAGCCGCGAAGACCAGCACCGTGGCCGGACCGCCCACCAGATGGACCAGCGTGCCGCCGAGCAGCGCGGACAGGCTGGCGAGGCTCGTGGCCAGCAGGAAGATCACGGACATCACGCGGCCCTGAAGCCGGTCCGGCGTGACCGCGGCCTGGTAGCCGAACAGCGCCGCGTTGCACGCGGGCCCGAGCATGATCGCGAGCGCGACCGGAATGCCGACCAGGACCGACCCGGTGAGCAGCGCGGCGCCGGCCAGCAGCGCGGTGCCGAGCCAGGTGATGCCGATGACGAGCGTTCGCATCGGCACGCGTCGAGACAACATCGGCGCGAGCAGCGCGCCGACCAGCAGACCGCCGCCCACGATGGTCTCGACCGTGCCGATCAGCGCGGGTGGCGTGCCCTGCTGCTGCAAGATCACGATCATGGCGAAGATGATGCCGTTGAACGCGAGGTTGATCGGCGGAGCGATGAGCAGGATCGCCCGCAGGAACGGCTCGGACAGCGTGAACTTGACGCCTTCGGCCAGCTCCTTGATCGGATGCTCGCGCGGCTCGGAGCGTTCCTGCTGCATCGGCTGGCGGATCAGCGAGACGCCGATGAACGACAGCAGGTAGGACAGCGCGTCGGTGAAGAACGGCAGGGCACGCGCGAGGCCGAACAACGCGCCTCCGATCGGCGGCCCGACCAGCGAGACAGCGGCCTGGCGTGCCTCGTTCCGCGCGGTCGCCTCCGGCACGCGGTCCAGCGGCACGACGTTGCGGACCGCGCCGAACTGCGAGTTCTCGTGGGCCACATGGAAAACCGTCGCAATCATGTTGATCGCCAAGATCCACGCCAGCGACACCCGGTCGCTCAGCACCAGCACGCCCAGCAACGTGTACGCCGAAAGCCGTACCGCGTCGGCGACGAGCATGAGCCGTTTCCGGTCGATGCGATCGGTCACGACACCGGCGGGGAGTTGGCAGGCGAGCCGGACGACCGCCGCCGACGTGCCGACGATGCCGGCCTGAATCGGCGATCCCGTCACCGCCAAGGTGAGCAGCGGCATCGCCAGCTGCGACATCGAACTGCCCAGGTCGGACAGCGCCTGACTGCTCCAGAGCAAGGTGAACGCGCGGTTGCGCCACAGGCTCGGCGGCTTGATCCCCGTTGTGTCGGACATTGGTGCATCCTGCGCCGCCGCGCGGATTCGATCAACCCCGTCGTCACTGACCTGCGCCGAAGCCGCAGACCTTCCAAACGCCCTTCTCGTCCACGAGGTCCACCCTGAAGGTGGTCGAGCCGAGGATCGGCACCGCGACCTTCACGTCGACCTCGGCCGACTTGCCGTCGACCCGGCCCTCCTGCGCCTGCAGCGTCACCAGGTCGTTGACGTGATACTTCGACAGATCCGTCGCGTTCTGCGGAGCCGCCTGCAACAGCCCGCACAGCTCCTTCTCGGCCGCCGCCTCGTTTCCGGCGACGACCGCGTCCAGGTAGCGCTGCGTCACCGTCTTCGGCGAATCACGGGGCGGTGGCTTCGCTTTCGTCGTCGCCTTCGCCGGTGTGGTGGGCGTCGGAGCCGGGGCCGGGCGGACGGCGTACCCGACGACGATGCCGATCGACAGCAGGATGATGCCGACCGCGCCGACGCCGGCGTACCACATGGCGCGGTTCGGCCGGTCGGCTTGCGCGCCCAGGGCTGGGATGGCGGTCACCGGCTCGACGGCCCGGGACGGCACCCGAGCAGCTCCGACGAAACGGTTCTCCGGTTCCTCCGGCATCGTCATGCCTCATATTGTGCTTCGCCGATGCTCTCTTCGCGGTTCATCTATTGGCTACTGGCGCGTGCCGGGTACGTTGCCTTCATGACCGTGCAGCCGTCCGCGCCCAGCACCGCTCGCATGATCGACTTCTGGCTCGGCGGATACGACCATTTCCCGGTCGACATCGCCGCCGCCGAAGCCTTCGAGCAGGCGTACGGCCCGTGCGCGGCGATCTTCCGATCGCTGCGCGCCTTCCTCGGCCGCACCGTGCGGTTCGTCGCCGACCAGGGGATCACCGACTTCGTGGTGTTCGGGGCAGGCATCCCCAGCCAGGGCAACGTGCACCAGATCGCCCCCGAGGCGACCGTCCTCTACACCGACGCCGATCCGAAGATCGTCGCGCACGGGTCAGCCCTGCTCGCGATGACGGACAACGCCCACTACATCGAGGCCGACGCCACCGCGCTGAGCGGCTTCGACCCCTCGGCGTACCTGCCCGGGTGGGGCAGCCGGCCGGTCGGCGTCATCTTCCTCGGCCTCGCCGCGTTCCTGGACGACGAGCAACTCTCCAGTGCACTGCGACAGCTGTACGCCGCCGTCGAACCGGGCAGCTTCCTCGTCGTCGACTTCGACGGACTCGAGCTCACGGCGTACCCGGAGGCGCTGGCCATGATGGGCCCGGGCTTCCACATGCGCGACCCCGCCGAGTTCGAGCGCCTGCTCGGCGACTGGCGGGTCGACGGCATCGTCCCCGTTGCGCAGTGGCACCCAGAAGGCGAACCGGAACCGGTGCCGGACGCCTTCTGGGGCGGGGTCGCCGTCAAACCCCGATGAAGTGACTCCGCAGGACTTCGGCGATCTCGTCGAGCGAGCGGTTGAGCGATTCGCCCTGGAGAATGATCGGCGTGCCGTACTGCTGGAGGTATTGGCGTGCGGATCTGCGCAACCAGGGTCGCGTGCGGCTGATCACCGATTCCGGGTCGGTCACGCGGATGAGCAGCACCGGTCGCTGGCTTGCGGTGGCAGTGTGGCTGCGGCCGATTCCGGCGATCTCCGCCTTGGCCAGCGTCGGCCCCATCAGGGGCAGCCGTACCCTTTCCTCCTCGACCGCCAGCACCGGTACGCGTAGCAGCGTGCTCGCGACGACCGGATAGCCGAACGCCAAGAAGATCATGGCTCCACCGACGGCGATAACCAGCCCGATGAACCGCTGGATGTCCTGGCCCCCCAGGAATTTCGCCACGCCCCAGCCGGCGGCGACGAGTCCCAGCAGCAGGAACGCCAGATAGGCCGCGTTGGGCCGCAGATGCACTCGCATCGGTCAGCCCACCGTTTCCCGCGAGCGCTCAAGTTCGTGCTGGGCGGCATAGACCACGTGATGCAACGGCTGGTCGAAGGGCTCTCCGAAGAACACGATCGGCGTGCCGTAGCGCTCGAGGTACGCCCGTCCCTGCCGCCGTAGCCAGAAATGCATCTGCCGTAGTACCGCCTCGTCGTCGACCGGGATCACTCGGAACAGGGTGATGTTCGAGCCGCCGGAGGTCTTCTCGCGATCGTCGACTTCGTCGACCTCGTCCCACGGCAACGCCACCCCGATGAGCGGGAACCGAATGCCCTCGCGATCGATGTGCACCGCCGGTACGCGGAACACGCTGCTCAGGATGGTCTGGGACGACATCCCGGCCAGGAACGCCAGAAGCACCACATTGATCACGGAGAACAGCCAGGCGTCGGTGCCGGGCAGAGTGGCGGAGAGAAACCAGACTGCGGCCGAGACTCCGGCGAACTTGAGAAGGACGCCAGGCAATGCCCAGCGAAGGCGAGCTACGTACGGCATCCGCGCATCGTAGGAGATCTTGGGTCTTCCCGGCTGCCCCTTTGCCAGCCGTCGGCGGTGCGGGACGTCGGCGGTCGCGCGTTGCGATCACCGGCGGTAAGTTCGGCGTTCATGAGACGTCTGACGACGATCGTTTCCCTCGTGGCGGTGGCCACTCTCACCACCTCCCTGATCCCCGGTTCCGCGTACGCCGCCGGGCGGCACCGGCCCGAGCCGGGCTGGCAGGACTTCGCGACCGGTTCCACGTCCAGTCTCCGGGGACTGTCCCCGGTCAGCGGCCGGATCGCCTGGGCCAGCGGCAGCGGCGGCGAAGTCCTGCGTACCGTGGATGGCGGGCGCACCTGGCAGCACGTCGGCCCGGCCGACGCCGCCGAACTGCAGTTCCGCGACATCCAGGCGTTCGACGCCGACCACGCCGTGATCCTGTCGATCGGCGAGGGCGCCGACTCCCGGATCTACGTCACCGCCGACGGCGGGACGAGCTGGACCGAGAGCTTCCGCAATGCCGAACCGGCGGCGTTCTACGACTGCCTGACGTTCTTCGATCACCGGCACGGCCTGGCGCTGTCCGACCCGGTCGACGGCCGGTTCCGGCTGCTGACCACGGACGACGGCGGGCGCAGCTGGTCGACCGCCCCGGGTGACGGTATGCCCGCCGCACTCGCCGGGGAGTTCGCGTTCGCCGCCAGCGGCACCTGCGTCGTGAGCACAGCCGGCCGGAACGCCTGGTTCGCCACCGGCGGCGGCGCGACCTCGCGCGTCTTCCGCTCGGCCGACCGGGGTCGCACGTGGACGGTCACCGACACGCCGATCCCCAGCGGGCCCAGTGCGGGCGTCTACTCCCTGGCCTTCCGCGATTCGCACAACGGCATCGCGGTCGGTGGCGACTACGCCGCCCCGACCTCGGCTCCGAACGGCGCGGCGTGGACGGCCGACGGCGGGCGTACCTGGGTCGCGGCCGAAGGCGTACCGGGGGAGTATCGATCCGGCGCGGCCTGGACGAAGCTGCCCGGCGTCGCCATCGCGGTCGGTCCGACCGGCAGCGACATCACCTGGGATGGCGGCCGCAGCTGGCACCGGTTCGAGACCGGGAGTCTGCACGGCGTCCAGTGCACCGACGACGGCGCCTGCTGGGCCTCCGGGGCGGACGGGCGGATCGCCCGCCTCACGCTGCGCTAGCGCTGTTGCCCTCCTTTGGCGCTGGATCAGGGTTCTCGGTCGAATCTTGACCCAAGATTCGACCCCGAACCCTGATCCAGCGCGCTCACTGCTGTGGGGCGGGCGGGTGGCCGCCGTCGCCGTCGACCTTGATGTCCATGGTGCCGTCCTGATCGAGGTCCACCATGGTGAGCTCGACCTCGCCGTCTCCGTCCACATCGGACTGAAATAGGTCGGGCTTGCCGTCGCCGTCGGTGTCGATCGCCCACAGGTCCGGCTTGCCGTCCCCGTTGGTGTCCAGGGCGAGGATTTCGTCGTGGCCGTCGCCGCGGGTCGGAACTACCTGGTCTTCGGTCATGCCGTAGGGCGTACCCGGTTCGGCGTCGCACCCAAACGCGCCACGTCTGCTGACGTGCAGACCGGTGGCGGCGTACGCGGGTTCGGCGATCATGGTGGCGGACGATACGAGGGCGAGCAGGACGGCGCTCGCCAGGGCGACACGTTTCAGGTGTGCCTCGACCTTTCCTGGGCGGGACCTAGCCGGGCGGTGGGAGATCAGGCAAGGGGAGGGCAATGCCGATTCAGTCTGGTATGGGAGCGCTCCCGGGACAAGAACTCGTCGATGCCCCGATCCGCCGGATCACGGTTACGCAGGCTGAAACCCGGCGGGAAGGCCTGCGTATCCGTGATCTGCAGGGAACTAGAGGACGGCCCGGAGGTGGGCGAGGACCTGAGCGGTCACGGCGGTGTAGTCGCGAAGATCCCGCGACGTCCGGGCCAGCATGAGCGCACCTTCGGACGCGGCGATGACGAGGGCGGCCAGGGATCGGGCGGTCTCCGGGTCGCAGCCTTCGGACAGCAGCGACCGCTCGACGATGCGCCGCCAGTCTGCGAACGCCTCGGCCACGACCTCGCGCAGCGGCTCGTCACCGGACATGTCCAACGCGACGCTGCCGATCGGGCAGCCGCCACGGAAATCTGACTTCTTCAACCACGCGGCGGTCGCGGCGAAGTAGCCCGCGACGGCTTCCACCGTTGGGCCGTCAGCCGTTCCGGCCGCCATCACGTCTCGCGTGCGTCCGGCGTACCAGCGCAGTGCCTCGGCCGCGAGCTGCTCCTTGCCGCCGGGGAAGTGATGGTAAATCGACCCGCGCGGCGCCCCGGAGCGCGCGAGGACGTCCTGGAACGAGGTGGCCGCGTAGCCGCGTTCGCCGAACAGGAACGCGGCGGTCTTGATCATCTTTTCGCGGCTGTCGGTCGTCATCTCGCTCCCCTTGACTATGACGGCCATCATAGCGCACGATCCGATTATGATGCTCGACATAGAACCGGTGGTGCTGGCGATTCGCGAGGCGACCGCCGCCGATCTGGACGACGTCCTCGCGATGCATCGCCGCTGCTCGCGCGAGAGTCTCTACCGCCGCTACGTCTCGGGTGTGGGCACGCCGCCGGCTGCGCTGCTCGCGAGGTTGCTGGCGGCGGGCACGGTCGTCGCGATCGCGGCCGGGGGTCCGGACGACGGGCGGCTCGTGGGCATGGCCAGCCTCGTGGGCGACCCGGCCGAGGCTGCGATCCTGGTCGAGGACGCGTGGCAGCGCCGCGGCGTGGGGACTCGGCTTGCGCGCCGGCTGGCCGGCACTGTCCGCGGAAAGATCCTGGTCCATGTGCTTGCGGGCAACCAGCCGGCCGGGCGAACCATTCGCCGTCTTCAATCAGAGGGTACGCTCAGCGCAGCGACCTTCGTCGAGCGAGACGGTCCGCTGCTGACCTGGGCCCTGGAAAAGTGAACGCCGCCGGGGGGTGTCCCGGCGGCGTCCAGTGAGCGTCCTTAGTGGACTGGGATCGGCGGGGGAGTCTCGCTCTGCTCCTGGGCCAGCCGGTCGGTGCCGCTCAGCGTGTGCAGCGGCTTCTCCTTGATGAAGAGCACAGTCAGCAGTGCGAGCACGGCGAACGGCGTACCGATGAGGAACAGGTCGGCCGTGGCGTCGCCGTAGATCTGCTGCACGATCTGCAGGATCGCGGGGTCGAGCGTCTTCAGGTCAGGCACGGCGGCGGTGCCGCCACCGGTCGCCATCGGCCCGAACTTCTCGGTGAACATGTCGGTGACCCGGTTGGCGAGGACCGCGCCGAGCGCGCTGACGCCGATCGCCCCACCCATGCTCCGGAAGAACGTCAGCACCGAAGTGGTCGCGCCCAGATCCTGCGCGGGCACGTCGTTCTGGGCGGCCAGCACGAGGTTCTGCATGAGCATGCCGACGCCGATGCCCAGCACCGCCATGTACGCCGACAGCACGACGACGTGCGTGTGCGCGTCGATCCGGCTGAGCAGCAGCATGCCGACGGTCATCACGAGGCCCCCGGCGACGAGGAAGATCTTCCAGCGGCCGTACTTGGTGATCAGCTGACCGGCGATGGTCGACGAGACGAGCAGGCCGAAGATCATCGGCAGGCTCATCAGGCCGGCGACCGTCGGCGACTTGCCGAGCGAGATCTGGAAGTACTGAGAGAGGAACACCGTGCCGCCGAACATCGCGACACCGACGAAGATGCTCGTCAGGACGGTCAACGTGACGGTGCGGTGCCGGAAGATGCCCAGCGGGATGATCGGCTCGGTCGCCTTCGCCTCGACGAGGACCGCCAAGGCCAGCAGGATCACGCCGATCGCGACGAGCAGCGCCGTCCAGCCGGAAGCCCACGCGAACTTCTGCCCGGCCAGGGTCGACCAGATCAGCAGGGTGGACACACCGGCGATGATCAGCAGCGCACCGAGATAGTCGATCTTCACCCGGCGGCGTACGACCGGCAGGTGCAACGTCTTCTGGAGCAGGACGATCGCGGTCAGGGTGAACGGGACGCCGATGAGGAAGCACCAGCGCCAGCCGAGCCACGAGGTGTCCACCAATACGCCGCCGATCAGCGGGCCGGCGATGGTGCCGATGCCGAAGACCGCGCCGAAGATGCCGGAGTACCGGCCGAGCTCGCGCGGCGGGATCATGGCCGCCATCACGATCATGGCGAGCGCCGTCATGCCGCCCGCGCCGACCCCTTGAACCGCCCGGCTGACGAGGAGGGTTTCGACGTTCTGGGCCGAGCCCGCGATGATCGAGCCGACCACGAACAGGCCGAGCGACAGCTGAATGAGCAGCTTCTTGCTGTAGAGGTCGGCCATCTTGCCCCACAGCGGGACGGTGGCCGTCATCGCGAGCAACTCGGTGGTGACGATCCAGGTGTAGACCGACTGGCTGCCGTGCAGGTCGGCGATGATGCGGGGGAGAGCGTTCGACACGATCGTGGAGGCCAGGATCGAGACGAACATGCCCAGCATGAGGCCGGACAGCGCCTGCAGCACCTCGCGGCGTGACATCGCCTGCGGCGCGGAGCCCGTCTCCGCGGGTTCCGCGGGCGCGGTGGTGGTGGTCATCTTGTTCCTTCTACTTGTTGCGGGGGTCAGCCAGCCCGTTGGCCAGGGCTGCGAAAGCTTCGCCGACATAGGCGTCCAGCGGCCGGGAGCCGTCGCCGGCCGCCCAGCGCTGCATCGCCGCGCGGAAGGCGGCGCCGGCCACTCCGATCACGAGGGCGGGATATCCGTCGGCCGGTACGCCGACGTGCCGGCCGATGATCTCGGCGGCTTGTTGTCCGGTCTTGACGCTGGTGGCGATGAGCCGGGGCAGCAGCGACGGGCTGCGCTCGATCGCGGCCAGCCGCAGCAGCCAGCGCTCGCGCTCGGCCTCCATCTCGGCGATGATCCGGGCGAGGGAGGCGTGCACCGCAGCGAGCACGGGCAGCTCGGTGAGCAGCTCTTCCAGCCGCCGTTGCATCTCTTCGGCCGCCCCGGCGTTGTCCTCGAGAACGGCGTCGTCCTTGGCGGGGAAGTAGTTGAAGAACGTACGCGACGAGACGCCGACTTCGGCGCAGATCTCCTCGACGGTGACGTGCTCGAGACCCCGTTCGGCAGCCAGGCGCAGCGTCACGGTGAGCAGCGCCTCGCGAGTCTGCTGCTTCTTGAGATCGCGACGGCCCAGCGACGGCTTCGGCGGGGTGGTGGACACCCCGCCGAAGCTACAAGTGATCTTTCAGTCTCTGCAAAGTCATTACCGGTGACGCGCGGCACACTTCACAGCTTGGCGAGGTACGCCTCCAGCGCCTCGTAGGACTGGCGCGCGCCCGTCTCCATGCCGGAGGCGATCATGCCGTCCCGGTCCTCCTGGCTGGTGAAGACCGACGTGGTGGTGACAAGCGTCTTGCCGTCCTGCTCGGTGAGCACCATCGTGTCGGTGGCGATGTGGCCGGGCAGGCCCTCCCATTCGAAGGTCTGCACCACCTTCTCGTTCGGCACCAACTCCAGGATCTCGCCGCGGAACGCCTCGTCGCCCTCGGGCGAGTGCTCGACGAAGCGGTAACGGCCGCCGACGCGTACGTCGATCTCGATAGTCATCGGGTTGCCCCGGCCCCACCAGTGCTTGAGGTGCTCGGCGTCGGTGAACGCGGCCCACACCAGTTCGCGGGGCGCGTCGAAGACGCGGGTCATCACGATCTCGCGGTCGCCGCGCGGGGTCACCTGGAAAACCTGGGTCTCGGACATCTCACTTCTCCTTCGGCGTACTCGGTGCCTTGTGGGTTTTCTGTTGCAGGTCGCGCAGGTAGTCGTCGAGCCGGTCGTACCGCTCCTCCCAGAAGCGCCGATAGGTCTCGGCCCACTCCGTGACGCCCCGCAACGGGGCCGCCTCGAGCCGGCAGGGCCGCCACTGCGCGTCGCGCCCCCGGGTGATCAACCCGGCCTGCTCCAGCACCTTCAGATGCTTGGAGACCGCCTGGAGGCTGATCGGGAACGGCTCGGCCAGCTGGTTCACGGTCGCGTCGCCCTCGGCGAGCCGGGCGAGGATGGCCCGTCTCGTCGGGTCGGCGAGCGCCGCGAACACCGTGCTGAGCTGATCCACTCTGACCACCTTATTCAACCAACCGGTTAATCAACCGATGAGTTGAGTATGTGGCTGGGGCGTACGCCTGTCAAGCGGATCGGCGGAATTCGTCCCGTTCGCCGCGACGGGAGGCGCAACTCTCGATAGGTTGGCGGGGTGACCGAGGTGCCGGACGCCGACCGCCAGGAACAGGACCTTCCCGTCGTCTTCGATGACGAGGACGAGCAGCCCGTCGAGCCCGAGATCGGCGACGACGTCCCCGAGGCCGACGCCGTCGAGCAGGCCCGCGCCGTCCCGCTGGACGACGACTACGAATAGCGCTGTCACATTCGCGCTTCCCCGTCCGTCAACGTGACGAACGGATGAGGAGAGAATGTGATCATGAACGACACCGAATGGCTCGCCGGCGAGTTCGAGGGACACCGCTCGCACCTGCGTGCAGTCGCGTACCGCATGCTCGGCTCGTTGACCGAGGCCGACGACGCGGTGCAGGAGGCCTGGATCCGGCTGAGCCGGTCGGACGCCGATGAGGTCCGCAACCTGGGCGGCTGGCTGACCACCGTGGTCGGGCGAGTGTGCCTGGACATGCTGCGCTCGCGGACCTCGCGGCGTGAGGAGTCGCTGGACGTGCACGTGCCCGACCCGATCGTGGGCCCGGCGGACGGCGTCGATCCCGAGCAGGAGGCGATGCTCGCCGACTCGGTCGGGCTGGCTTTGCAAGTCGTGCTCGACACGCTGACCCCGGCCGAGCGGCTGGCCTTCGTGCTGCACGACATGTTCGCCCTGCCGTTCGACGACATCGCCCCGATCGTCGGCCGTGCTCCGGACGCCACGCGGCAACTCGCCAGCCGTGCTCGGCGGCGGGTGCAGGGCGGCGCGCCCGTGCCCGACCGCGACCTCGGCCGCCAGCGGGAGGTCGTCGACGCCTTCCTGGCCGCCTCGCGGGCCGGCGACTTCGAGGCGCTGGTCGCCGTGCTCGACCCCGACGTCGTGCTGCGGGCCGACTACGGCGCGGCTCCGTTCGACGTCGCGCGGCTGGTACGCGGAGCCGAGGCGGTCGCCCGGCAGGCGCTCATGTTCTCGAAGATGGCCCAGTACGCCCGCCCGGCCCTGGTCAACGGCGCGATCGGCGTGATCAACATCCCGCCGTCGGGTCAGGTCTACGGCGTCATGGGCATGACCGTCGCCGACGGCCGGATCGTCGCCATCGACATCCTCGCCGACCCCGAGCGGCTCGCCACACTGGACGTCTCCGACCTCGCCTGAAAAAGTTCGGCGGGGATTGTCGTCTCCGGCGAGTCTCGTCCGACGCCTTGATGAAGACTCATCACTGGAGGAGATCAAGATGACGAACCCGCTGAACCCGGCACTGAACGACGCGATGGCCGGCCGAGTGGCCCGAGGAGAGCTGCCCGGCCTGGTCACGGTGCTGGCGTACGGGGACGACGTCGAGGTGACGGCGCTGGGCGAGCTGTCCTTCGGCGGTACGCCGATGCGCCGGGACACGATCTTCCGGATCGCGTCGCTGACCAAACCGGTGCTGGCGGCGGCCACGATGCTGCTGGTCGAGGACGGCACGCTCGCCTTGGACGAGCCGGTCGACCGGGTGCTCCCCGAGCTGGCCGACCGGCAGGTGCTGCGTACGGTCGACGGGGCACTCGACGACACCGTCCCGGCCGAGCGGCCGATCACGGTCGAGGACCTGCTGACCTTCCGGCTCGGCCACGGGATGATCACCGAGCCTTCGTTCCAGCCCGCGTACCCGGTGATCACGGCGGCTCGGGAGAAGCAGCTCGTGCTGGACGTGCCCGATCCGCGTACGCCGCTCGACCCGGACGAGTGGATCCGGCGGTTCAGCGAACTGCCCCTGATGGATCAGCCCGGTACGCGCTGGCGCTACAACACGGGGACTCTGGTGCTCGGCGTACTGCTCGCCCGGGCGGCCGAGAAGCCGTTGGAGGAGGTCCTCGCCGAGCGGCTCTTCCGGCCGCTGGGCATGTCCGACACCGGATTCTGGCTGCCGGCGGAGAAAGCCGACCGCATCCCGGCGTACTACATGAGCGATCTGCAGGGCGGGCCGGTGCAGGAATCACCGTCCTCGCCGGCGATCGAGTGGACCCGTCCACCGGCGTTCCCGTCGGGGTCGTCCGGGCTGCTGTCGACGGCCGACGACTGCCTGGCCTTCGCCCAGATGCTGCGGCGTGACGGCGACGGTCTGCTCTCGTCCGACTCCGTACGCCGGATGACGTCGAACCAGCTGACCGGCGAGCAACTCGGCTCGGCCGGAATGCTGCTCGGCGGACGAGGCTGGGGGTACGGGATGTCGGTCACCGTGGCGGCCGACGACTTCACCGATGTTCCCGGCCGCTACGGCTGGGAGGGTGGCTACGGCACGGTCTGGTTCACCGATCCGCATCGGGATCTGATCGCCATCGCGCTGACCCAGGTCTCGGACTTCCTGTTCACCGGCGGCGCGGCCGAGTTCACCCGGCTCGCGTACGCCCGCTGAGTCCTGGAAAGCTGGATGCCGCACGAGCGACGCGGGGGGTCGTCGCCCGTGCGGCAGATCCTCGGGCGTGGGGGTGCGACTCACGCCGAGGACTTACTCGCCCGCCGGACCGAGATGCCCGATCACCGCTGGACCGGCGGGCGAAGTCAGGACGTCACCGGTGCGACGGAGTTCCACTCGGCGCGCCCGGGTGGTCCGTCGGCTTGACGGTCGGAGCGCCGCTGGGCTTCGTGCTCGGCTTGCCCGGCGTACTGGGCTTGGCGCCCGGCGCGCTCGGCTTCGAGCTGGGCAGCAGGGTGACGCAGTAATCGGTCACCTTGTCGAGACCACCGGCGGCGGTCACGAGCGCTTGGAACGCGGGGCTCTCCAACGCCTTGCCTCGTTCGCCGTCCGGCTTGGCGGCGTACGCCTTGCAAAGCCCTTCGAGGTTGGGCGACGGCGAACCCTTCGCACCGGGGCTGTGGCTGGGCTTGGGGCTGTGACTGGCCGACGGCTTGCCGGTCGTTCCCAGCGGGTTGGGCAGTACGCCGGTGGTGGCGGCGAGGGCCACGCCACCGCCGACGGCGACCGCCGCGATGGCCGCCGCCTTGACGGTGAGCGCTTTCGCCAGGGCTGTCTTGAGCATCGAACGTCTCCGGGGTAGGGGGACAGCGTCGCGATGAGCCCGGTACGCCTGCGTCACCGCCTGCCGTCCGGCCAGCTCACCCGGATGGGCGGGCGCGGCCGCTGCGGCGAGCAGCTCGGCGAGCGGCGGTGGCCCGGCGTCGGTCGCGCCGTCGAGCAGGTGCTCGGCGACGGATCGGCGAAGTCGGGGCCGCGTGCTCATCTCGCCTCCTTAACCGTCGGCGCCGTCAAAAATGTCACTCTCGCTCGGTTCTCGCTGGTGGGAGCACTTGTCAGCTGCTCGGCCAGTCGTTGCAGTCCCCGATGGGCGGCGGTACGCACCGCGCCCGGCCGCTTGCCCAGCACCTTCCCGGCAGTCTTCGCGTCGAGTCCCAGGACCGCCCGCAGCATCACCGCCTCGGCCTGATCCGGCGGCAGCGTAGCGATGAGGCGTACGGCGGCGTCGGTGGCGACCGCGGTCAGCGCCAGCGCCTCGGCGTCTTCCGACGCGGGTAGTTCCATGAAGTCGTCGGCCGGCACCGGCACGGCCGGTCGCCGGTCGCGATGCCGGAGGTGGTCGATTGCGCGATGCCGGGCGATCGAGGCGGCCCAGCCGCGGAACGCCTGATCGTCGCCGGAGAACGTGTGCAGGTCGCGCACCATGCACAGCCAGGCTTCCGAGGCGACGTCCTCGGCATCAGAGCCCACCAGTACGCGGAGGTAGCGCAGCAGGCCTGGATGGACGGCGCAGTAGAGCTCGTCGAACGCGAGTTCGTCGCCGTCTTGGGCCCGCCGGATGAGCGAAGCCGACGTCACCCGGGCCATGCTGGCCCACTTCGACCGGTCGGGCCAAGGTGGCATCGGGTCGTCGGTTCGGCTGTATCCGTGTCACGTCTCGCGACATCGTGTTGATCATTCCGGCGAGGAGTCGATCAGGGCGAACGGGATGCGCCACGCCGGGTGATCACGCCCGATAGTTCATGATCGCGCGGAAAGGGCGGGGGTGGGTGTCGAAAACGGGCGGTGGCGTTCGTGTAGGGGGTAGGAAGGACACGAGGAGGAGACAAGCCATGCCGGAGTACCTGCTCAGCATCTATCAGCCCGACGGCGACGCGCCGCCGCCCGAGGTCCTCGAGCCGATCATGGCGGACCTGGCGACGCTCAACGACGAGATGCGGCGTACGGGAGTCTGGGTGTTCGCGATGGGCCTGCATCCGGCGAGCACCGCCACCGTCGTGCGTCCCAAGGAGAACCTGATCACCGACGGCCCGTTCGCCGAGGGCAAGGAACACGTCGGGGGGTTCACCGTCATCCGGGCCGCCGACCTGGACGAGGCCTTGAACTGGGCCAGGCGGATGGCGGCTGTGCTGACGTTGCCCGTCGAGGTCCGGCCGATCGCGTTCGAAGAGAAGTGACGCCGGGCATCGAGGAGGTCTTCCGCGCGGAGTACGGCCGTGCGGTCGCCGTCCTCGTGCGCGCGTTCGGCGACATCGATCTCGCCGAGGAGGTCGTGCAGGACGCCTTCGCCGAGGCGGTCATCCGCTGGCCGGAGACGGGTACGCCACCGAGCCCGGCCGGTTGGATCATCACCACTGCCCGCAACCGCGCGATCGACCGCGTACGCCGAGAGGCCCAGCGCGATGCGAAACAAGCCGAGGCGGCGCGGTTACAGCCGGAACCGGAGCCGGAGGAGGGCGGTCCCGTGGACGACGATCGGCTGCGCCTGATCTTCACCTGCTGCCACCCGGCGCTCGCCGAACCCGCCCGGGTCGCGTTGACGTTGAAGCTGCTCGGCGGGCTGACGACGGCGGAGATCGCGGCGGCGTTCCTCGTCCCGGAGCCGACGATGGCCCAGCGTCTCGTCCGGGCCAAGGGCAAGATCCGCGACGCGCACATCCCGTACCGGGTGCCGGGCGACGCCGACCTGCCCGATCGGCTGAGCTCGGTGCTCGCCGTCGTCTATCTCATCTTCACCGAGGGGCATCTCGGCCGCGTGGAGCTGAGCGCGGAGGCGATCCGGCTCGGGCGGCTGCTCGCCGAGCTGATGCCGGACGAGCCGGAAGTCCTCGGGCTGCTCGCATTGATGCTGCTGACCGAGGCGCGCCGGCCGGCCCGCGCGGATCGCCTCGTCCCGCTGCCCGACCAGGACCGTCGACTGTGGAATGCCGAGCTGATCGCGGAGGGGCAGGATCTCGTCCGGCGCTGCCTGCGGCGGAACCGGCCGGGTGCGTACCAGATCCAGGCGGCGATCAACGCCGTCCACAGCGACGCGCGTACCGCGGATCAGACCGACTGGTGGCAGATCGTCCAGCTCTATGACCAATTGCTCGCGATCGCCCCCAGCCCGGTGGCCGAGCTGCATCGCGCCGTCGCGGTCGCCGAGATCGACGGCCCGCGCGTCGCACTGTCCATCATCGACTCACTGCCGCTCTCCAGTCATTATCTCTGGTACGCC
The DNA here is from genome assembly GCF_013362815.1 of Hamadaea sp. Taxonomy (GTDB): domain Bacteria; phylum Actinomycetota; class Actinomycetes; order Mycobacteriales; family Micromonosporaceae; genus Hamadaea. Next base: position 21,975 of record NZ_JABFVK010000075.1, read on the forward strand.
GTCCGCGCCGAGCTGCTCCGGCGGCTCGATCGGAAGCGGGACGCGCTTTCGGCGTACGACATGGCTTTGAATCTGGTGACCCAGCCGAGCGAGCGGGCCTTCCTGAGCGGGCGGCGCGCCGAGCTGGCGGTCGATGTCTAGGATTCGCGGCATGAAGCGTGCCCGCGTGCTGGTGTCCCTCGTCCTGGCGGCCGGACTGGCCGGTTGTTCGCTCCTCGGTGACGACACGAAGACCACGGTCACGCTGTCGGTTGGCGGCGATGCCGATCATCACGCGGTCGAGACGATTCTGCGGAACCGCGTGACCGGCGCGGGTATGCCGAAACCGGGCTTCGTCTGGAAGGCCAAGGAGCTCGTGATGACGGTTCCGGGTGACCATCACGACGCCGACTTCGGCAAGCTGACCGCGCCCGGCGTGCTGGAGTTCCGCAAGGTGCTCGACACGCAGGCGAACGGGACGGAGTGCGTCGGCCAGCCGACCGCCGCCGAGACCGAGCTGATGACCGCCTGCAACGACCAGAAGGAGCGCTTCGAGCTGGACGTGGCGAAGGTCGTCCGGACCGATGTCGCGTCGGCCGAGTATCAGCGGGACGACTCCGGGCAGAACGTCGTGCTGGTGAAGTTCACCAGTGCCGGGCAGGCGAAGTTCACCGCGTTGACGCAGGAAGCCGTCGGCAACGCCGGAACCGTCCAATGTGAACAAGAGGCGCTGGGGAGCAACGGCAACTGCCTCGTGGCGGTGGTCCTCGACGGCCGCGTCGTCTCCGCGCCCGAGATCATGTCGGTGCTGACCGGGGACGTGTTGATCAGCGGCTCGTTCAGCGCGACCGAGGCCAAGCAGCTGGCGGCGCTCCTCGACACCGAAGCGCTGCCGGTGGCGATCTCCGTCACCGGCGTCGCGACCGCCTGATCACCTTGTGCGACGGCGGCGTACGTAGAGCAGCGCCGCGACCGCCACTAGCAGCGGCCAAGCCAGATAGAGGCCGGTCGTCAGGCTGAGGCCGATCACCGTGACGAGCGCGACGACCGCCGTCCACCAGACTCCCGTACGCCGGGGGAGCAACCTGAGCGCGGCTGCTGCGCCGACGGCGTACACGGCGACGAAGCAGCCGGTGGTGGCGAGGACCAGCGGGGCGGTGCCGACGCCGGTGACCGCGACGATGCCGAAGCCGCCCAGCCCGAGCGCGATCGTGACGAACAGGCTGCGCCGGGGCACCTCGCCGGCCTGACTGCCGCGTGACAGCCAGGCGGGCAGCGCGCCGTCGCGGCCGAGCGCCGCGCCGAGTTTCGCCGATCCCGCGGTGTAGGTGTTCATGACGCCGAGAGTCAGCAACACGGCGACGACGGCCGCCGCTGCCTTCGCCGGACCGCCGAAGCCGACGCCGAGCAGCTCCGACAGCGGAGCTTCGTTGTTCCCCGCCGCCGAGCCCAGGACGAGGATCACCGTCGCGGCGATGAGCAGGTAGACGCCGCCGACGATGACGATCGCGGCGCTCGTCGCGCGGGGAAGGGCCCGAGCCGGGTTCTTGAACTCGGCCGCCAGGTGCGTCACGGCTTCCCAACCGGCGAAGCTCCAGACGAGCAGGGCCGCGGCGGGGAACACCGCGAACCAGCCGTGCGGGGCGAACGGCGTCAGGTTGCCCAGCTTGGCGTGCGGCAACGCGGCGATGGCCGTCACCAGCAGCAACGTCAGGAGCACTCCCGCGAGGATCAGCTGCATCCGGCCCGAGACGCGTACGCCGAAGTAGTTGGCCAGGCCGACGACGGCGAACAGGCCGACGGCCGTGGCGTACACCGTCGCGCGTCCCCCGCCGAACGCAGCTTCGACGTATCCGCCGGTGAACAGGGCGGCGGCCGGCGCTCCGGCGGGGGTGGCGGCGTAGAACCACCAGCCGACGAGGGCCGCGGCCCGCGGCCCGAAGGCGCGACGGGCGTACGTCGAGACCCCGCCGCTGTCCGGATGGCGGGCGCCGAGCGCGGCGAACGTCGCGGCCAGCGGAATCGAGGCGAGCACCAGACCGAGCCAGGCCAGCAGGGACGCCGGTCCGGCGACCTTCGCCGCCAACGCGGGCAGGGCGATGACCCCGGTCCCGAGGACCGCGCCGACGTAGAGGGCGATCCCTTGGACGGTGGACAGGTGGCCGGTCGGGGTCGCCGCCGGGGCCGGATGGGTTTCGGTGATCGTCACCTCAACAGCGTCGTACCGCCGGTCAGGCCGGACCAGTGACAGGAATGCCATAGTGCGATAGATTTCTGCCATGGGTAAGCCGCATGTCGTCGCGGTGGCGGTCACCGACCACGCGCCGATCTTCGAGCTGGCGATCCTCTGCGAGGTCTTCGGCATCGCCCGGCCGGATCTGGCCGACCCCTGGTACGAGCTGCGACTGTGCGCCGCCCATCCGGGGCCGATCCGCACGGCCCAGGGCCTGCTCGTGCAGACGCCCTACGGGCTCGACGACCTCGTCGCCGCCGACACCGTGATCGCCGCCGCCATGCATCGGCCGTTTCAGATCACCCCGCCGCCGACCCTGGTCACCGCGCTGCAGACGGCGTACGACCGGGGTGCGCGCCTCGCCGCGATCTGCAGTGGTGCGTACGCGTTGGCCGAGGCCGGGCTGCTGGACGACCGGCCGGCGACCACCCACTGGATGTACGCCGAGGAGTTCGCGAACCGGTATCCGGCGGTGAAACTGGATCCGGACGTCCTCTACGTCGACGACGGTCGGATCCTCACTTCGGCCGGCACCGGGGCGGGCATCGATCTGTGCCTCCACCTGGTCGAGAACGACTTCGGGGCGGCAGTGGCGAACACGGTCGCCCGGCGGATGGTCGTCCCACCCCATCGAGACGGCGGTCAGGCGCAATATGTGCAGGCGGCGCGCGCCGTTCCGGCCGGATCGGCCAGCCTCGGGCCGGTGCTGGACTGGGCCCGGGCCCACCTCGCCCTGCCGCTGACCGTGGCCGACCTGGCCGAACGCGCCCGGCTCGGGCAGCGTACGTTCGTCCGCCGGTTCGCCGAGACGACCGGCACCAGCCCCTTGCGCTGGCTCACCATCGAACGCGTACGCCTCGCCCAGCAGCTGCTGGAGACGACGGATCAGCCGATCGAACGGATCGCCCAGGAAGTGGGCTTCGGCACCTCGGCCAACCTGCGGCAGCACTTCAGCCGGGCGACCAGCGTGTCACCGCAGACCTATCGAAAGGTCTTCCGCAGCCGCGTCTGAGTCACCGCCCGCTCGCTCACTGTTTGTGGATCGTCTCCGTGGTGGGCAGGCGCGGCGTCGCGGGCTGCTCGACGTCGTCCGCCGGCACGCCTACGCGTACGGCCAGATAGGGCCAGCCCAGGTAGGCCAGGGTTCGCCGGAGGATCTGCCGGCCCGCCGGGACCTCGACCGGTTCGCTGATCGGCATGATGCCGAGCCCGAGGCGTACCGCGGTGAGCCAGAGCGCCGACAGCGCCTCGCCGCCGCGCAGCCAGCTGAGCTGATCGTCTTGATCACCGAAGAGCAGCCCGTAGGAGGCGGCCTTGTCGTGGTCGTCGCCGATCTGCAGGCTGCCCGATCCGGCGAATTCCCGGCTCGCGACGTTGGTCTGCGGTGGCCGCGACGGGATGACCTCGTCCGGTATGCCGACCTCCTCGCGTTCGCCGCCGGCCCATTCGGACAGCTCGGTCTGGATCGCCGGGTCGGCGGCGTCGATCTCCGCCGCATGGGCGGTCGCACTGGCGAGATCGTCGATCTGCTCGGTACGCAGCAACTCCAGCCGGGCGCCCTCGGCGTACGCCGCCGCAGCGAGCGCTTGCAGCGCATCGGCGGGCACGGGGCGGTTGGCCACCGGCCGCCGGTCGGTATGCCGATGCGCGATCGTGCGCAGGAGTTGTTCGGCCTCGGCCGTGATCGGGATGGCCCCCTCGACCTGGAGTACGGCCAGCCGATCGCCATCGCCGTCGGGCAGCCGGTCGACCCGGGCCTGCCAGCCCCAGCCCGCCAACGCCAGCCGGGCGTGGTGCAGCGACGCTCCGCAGCTGATCGTCAGCATCCGCCCCTCCGGGTCGGTCGCGGTGAGCTGGCGGGATCTTTCCGCGTACAGCTCCAGACGATCACCGGCGATCTCCCAGCGCCACGGCTGGGAATTGTGGATCGAGGGCGCTGACGAGGCGACCTCGGCAGCGTGCGCGAGGATGTCGGGGACGGGCGCGTCGGGCTTCGGATTCGCGGCCATGGGGTGATTCTTTCCCGGATGCAGCCTGATCACGCCCGTTTCGCCAGCTTCAAACCGGCGGCTCGCGGCGGTGGATTGTTCGAAAAGACCCCGGACAGGCCGACCGGCCGGCATCTCAGGCGCTCACCCCCATAAGCGCCGAGGCCGACCAGTCGGTCTTGACGAGCGGCGCCAACCTCCCCCGTTGACGGTAGGCATCCACCCATCCCCTATATGCGCTGTGCCCGGCGCTCACATGATCAGCGGGACCTGCTGATCCAGGCGGCCGCACCGTGCTGGTGCTGCGAGCGATATGCGCTTGTGCCTACGACCATAACCGCAGGTCACGCCGGTTGTCCACACCCTGCGAACACAAATCGTTACTGAAAGTGATTTCCGCTGGGAGCGAGCTGCAAACTGTCTCATCGGTCCCTCCTGTCACAGGCTCGCGGCGGTACGTCGGCCCGCGCCACGGCGGCACGGCAGCCCGCGCCGCGCGGATACGGCGGCCAGCCCTGCGCGGATACGGCGGCCAGCCCTGCGCGGATACGGCGGCCAGCCCTGCCAAGATCGTCGGATGCCGACAATCGTGGGCCTTTTCGTGCACTGATCGTCGGCACCCGACGATCTTGAACGTCGGGACTAGCGTGATCGTCGGCTGCCGACGATCTTGGGTGGGCCGGGCGCCGATCCCGCCGGGCGGTTCCGTGCACTTGGGACGAAGCCCGAGGTGATGGGAGTGATGCGAAACCTGTTCAACCGGAGTACGCTCACCGCTGCGACGCCCGTTTCCGGATGTGTTCCCCCGTGCGCACCCGGCGCGGGCGTCGCCCATTCTGCGGCCGACCGGCAAACCCGTTCTGCGGCCGACCGGCAACCCGTTCAGTGGAGCGCTGAACAGATTGCGAAACGATTGCGGCGGGGATAGCGAAAGGGTGACGACACCCTCGGTACGCCCGCGCGTCCGGTAGAAATGGCTCCATGGCAGATCGGAATGCGAACCCTCTACTGTCCACTGAGGATCTTGTGGTGGCGGTGAAGGCGTTCGCCTCGGCGCACGGCGGAGCCCGTGCCGCCGTGGAGTACCTCGGTAAACGCGGCGCGCTGGTGATCGTGACCGGGGCCGACGGCGAGGCGACCCACCTGCCGACGACCAGTATCGAGGTCGCCCGCGACGCCTGCGATCAGGCCGGCGTCGCCGTCGACAACGGCTGGGACAACGAGCTGACCGACCTCATCCGGCCGAGCAACGACCTCTGGCGGTCGCGCGGCCGCAGCATGTCCCGCTGACCGCGCCCGCGCCCACGCGGCCGCGCTTGGGCGCTGGATCACGGATCAGGGTCGTATTCCGGCCAAGATTCGACCCAGATCACTGATCCAGCGCCGGAAAGCGCGGCACGCGCCGCGAGCGCGGCCAGCGCGGGAAAGCCCGGAAAGCGGGGAGGCGCGGAAGCGTACGCGTCGTCAGGTGGGAAGAGAGACACGCCGGGTGATCCCGATGGATTCAAGGAACGGTTCGTCGTGACTGGCCACCACGAGCGCACCCCGGTACGCCTCCAACGCCTGCGAAAGCTGCCGGACGCTGGTCAGGTCCAGATTGTTCGTCGGTTCGTCCAGTAACAACAGTTGCGGGGCGGGCTCGGCGAGCAGCAGCGCGGCGAGCGTCGCGCGGAAGCGCTCACCGCCGGAGAGCGTACCGGCGACTTGGTCGGCTCGCGTTCCCCGGAACAGGAAACGGGCCAGCCGCGCCCGGATCTGGTTCGGGGTGGCGTCCGGTGCGACGCGGGCCACGTTCTCCGCGATCGTCAGCCGGTCGTCGAGCAGGTCGAGCCGCTGCGGCAGGTAGCGCGTCGGCACCGCGAGGTCCACCGAACCCTCGGCCGGGGCCAGGGCACCGGTGAGCGTGCGGAGCAATGTGGACTTCCCGGCGCCGTTCGCGCCCACCAATCCGATGCGCTCCGGTCCGCGTACCACTAGATCCACCGGATGACCCACGTGCGCGAGCCGGGCGTGGACGGTGAGGACGGTGCGCCCGGCCGGCACCTCGGTGGCCGGGAGATCGACGCGGATGGTGTCGTCGTCGCGGACCGCCTCCTCCGCCTCGGTCAGGCGTTCGCGGGCCTGGTCGAGCTTCTCGATGTGCATGGTGCGGTGCTTGCCCGCGGACACCTCGGCCGCGCGCTTGCGATTGCCCATCACTATCTTGGGCTCGCGCTTCTGGTCGTACATCTTCTGGCCGTAACGGACCCGCCGGTCGAGCTTGGTCCGCGCCTCGATCAGCTCGCGGCGCTGCCGCCGGACGTCGGCCTCGGCCGTGCGAAGCAGCCGCTCCGCCGCCTCCTGCTCGGCCGCGATCGCGGCCTCGTAGTCGCTGAAGCCGCCACCGAAGAACCGGACCTCGCCCTCGCGCAATTCGGCGATCTGGTCGACGAGTTCCAGCAGGGTCCGATCGTGGCTGACCACGACCAAGACTCCTGACCACGCCGCTACGGCTTCATACAATCTGGTACGCGCAGCGCGGTCCAGGTTGTTGGTCGGTTCGTCGAGCAGCAGCACGTCCGGTCGCCGGACCAGTTGCGCCGCGAGCCCGAGAAGGATCGCCTCACCGCCGGAGACCTGCCCGATCCGCCGATCGAGATCGACGTGGGTCAGCCCGAGGCGGTCGAGGACGGCCCGCGAGCGCTCGTCGACGTCCCAGTCGTCGCCGACGGCGGTGAAATGCTCCTCGGCGGTCTCACCGCGTTCGATCGCCTGCAGCGCCCGCCGCGTCGCGGCGACGCCGAGCAGCTCGTCCACCGGCATCCCGGTGTCGAGGGTGAGATCCTGCCGCAGATAACCGACGCTGCCCGCGACATGCACGGAACCCGCCGACGGCCGCAGTACGCCCGCGATCAGGCGCAGCAGAGTCGATTTGCCGGAACCGTTGAGCCCGACCAGCCCAGTACGCCCCGGGCCGACGGTGAAGGAGATGGAGTCGAAGACGCGGTCGCCGTCGGGCCAGGCGAAGCCGAGGTCTTGCACGACAAGGGAACTAGGCATAAGGCTGCTCCACAGTGGTCGATCCGATGGGGATGCTCGGGCGACACCACGGGCCGGAGGCGGCCACTCGGCCACGGAGGGCGGCCAGGAAAGGCCGGCTCGCGAGGGCGGGCGATCTGGATCGGCGCACGACTCGACGTCGTGGTGTCTCGATCTCAGATCAGCACTGAACGCGCTCCTCGGGCCGGCAACAGAACGTGATCATTTTAGCCAGACGTTTTCCCGGACGGCCACTATTTTTGTGCCCGGTGTGGCGCAGCGCACGTGCGGTGGAGCTGGGGATTCAAGGTTTCTGCAAGTCCGGGTCAAGGCCGGGCTGTCACCCTCGACGCGGGCTTACGAAGATCGTTCTGGGGGAGCAGAGATGTATCGAGAAGGCCGCGACCGCTGGCGGTTGCGCGAGAGTACCTTCGGCGACCGCGCTCGACAGCGGCAGGCGGCGTTGGCGGAGTTGACCGAGGCCGGTGGACGGGCGTACCGGGCGCCGGAGCGCGAGGACGCCGGGGACGACAGCGGCATCGTCCGGGTCACGGTGGATCGAAGCGGCGCGGTCGTCGACGTCCACATCAGATCGGATTGGCGCGACCGGATCGGCGTCGGCGGGCTGGGCCCGGCTCTGCTGGCAGCGCGCGAGAACGCGGCCGGTGCCATGGCACGTGCCCTCGTCCTAGGTCGGCTCGCCGAGCAGGAGCGGGCGGCTTCAGAGGGCCGGGAACCGTCTCGTGACCGGCGACCCGGGGCGTACGCCGAGCGGTCGACCATCGACCAGGTGTGGCAACGGCTGTCGGACAACGAGGATCACGCGTATCGCCGGCAGAAGGCCGCCCGTGCGGCGGCCGAACGACAGCCCCGGGCGATCGGCGGTCCGCTGGGTCTGCTCAGCGGCCGATGCGAGGGCGGCCGTCTGGTGGGCATCACCGCGGAGCCGACGCGAACCCGGCAAGCCGACACCGAGCAGCTGCGCCACGCGGCGCTGGACCTGTTCCGGCAGGCTGAAGCCGCCGAGGAGTTGATCGCATGACCAGCGAGACGACGAGAGTCATCACCGACGACGTCCGGAAAGAGGCCGACAAGTGGCGCGACCTGTCCGACGAGATGTCCGCGGTCTACGCGAACCCGGTGGGAAACGACGGGCTTGAACTGGGCGTTTTCGCCTTCTTCATCGGGCCGACCGAACTGATCTCGACCGCAATGCACTTCGAGGCTTACACACAGTTCTATGCGGAGGCCAAAGACCTGGTCAAGGCGGCCGCGACCGAGTGGCTGCAACTGGGCGAGGCGCTGGATCGCATGGCCGACGAATTCGACCGCACCGATCAGACGGCCGAGGTCGATCTCGAAGCCGTCTACACCGAACCGGCGACCAACGGCGTGCAAGGGCCTTCTGCCGCCGCGCAGCAGGGGGAGCCGCAGGATGGATAGCTCAGGTGGCTCCGGCGGCGGCGATTCGTCGCAGCACACGAGCGCGATCGAGACGGCCATCCGCCAGATCGAGGAGTACGGCGACGAGTGTGTGGCCAACTTCGACGTGTTGCTCGGGATCGTCGCGGCCATCGACACGTCGGCAGGGGTGCTGGGCGACGCGGTGCTGTGGGCGGTCCGTGACGACCTCGACACCGTCAAGGAGAAGATCGACGAGGTCTTGGACATCGCAGCGGAGGTCTTGGCCCATCACACCCCGGTGATCTCGCTGATCAACATCAGCTTCCACTGGCTGGAGGCGGTCAAACAGCCGGTCTCGGGCATGGTGCCCACGATCCAGCAGTACGCCACGGAGAACCTCGCCTATTGGGAAGGCACGACCGCCAACCACTACAAGCAGCAGATCCTGCCGCCGCAGGTCGGCGCGGCCACGGAGCTGTCGAACAAGGCGAGCTTCATCAGCGACTGGCTCTACGGCATCGCTCAGGACAACGTGGAGTACAGCACCGGGATGGCCACGTTGCTGAGCGACCTCGCCGGGAAGCTCGCGGCGGCGATCCTCAAGGCCGGCAGCATCATCGACATCCCGTTCACGATCAGCGACCTGGCCGACGTCGTCGGCGCTCTCGTCCAGGTCGCTCTAGAGAACTTGCTCACCATCGTCGAGCGGATCACCGAAGCGGGGGAGAACGTCCGCCAGATCGTGTCCGATCACGTGGACGAGTCGAAGTTCCCGGGCGGCCAGTGGCCGCAGGCAGTCCAAGGCTGACCTGTTATGTCAGGGGGCCCTTCCGCCGGGCGGGGCCCTTCGTTCAGCCCGTCAGCCCGGCGACCTGTCGGCGAGGCGGCGGCGCTTGTGGCTGCGGCAAATAGCGCGGCCAGCAGAACCCCACCGCCGTGCTCGGCGTGCGCACGGCTCAGGTGCAGCGCCTGTGTGATGCGCTTACGACGTCACGCGATAGACGTCGAAGACTCCATCCACTTTGCGTATCGCTCCGAAGAGGTGTCCAAGGTGCTTCGTATCGGAAATCTCGAAGCTAAAGCGGCTCACAGCAACACCATCGCGAGTTGTGCTAACGATCGCAGAGAGAATCTTAACTTCCTCGATGGCGAGCGCATTTGTGATGTCCGCTAGAAGGCCGTCCCGAGTAAGGGCCTCGACTTGAATCGATACAAGGTAGGTTGACCCGGCCCGGGGCTTCCAGGTGACCTGGACGATCCGTTCCGGTTGTGCCTGCAGGTCTTCGGCGTTGGCGCAGTCGTTGCGGTGCACCGAAACCCCGCCCGACCGCGTCACGAAGCCGAACACGTCGTCGCCGGGCACCGGGGTGCAGCAGCGGGCCAGCTTGATCCAGACGTCGCTGACGCCGACGACTACCACGCCGGGATCTTGGTCGAGAGTCCGAACGGTACGCCACGGAACGACGATCTCCGTTACATCATCTATAGAACCCTCCTCGCCGCCGTAGGCGGTGACAAGGCTTGCCACAATGGACTGAGCCGAGACCTGGCTCTCGCCGACCGCGGCGTACAGCGACGCGACATCCGGCAGGTTCAGCTCACGGGCGATCGCAATGAGGACTTCGGCGGTCAGCATCCGCTTCAGCGGCAGCACCTCTCGGCGAAGTGCCCGGTTGAGCTGCTCCTTGCCCTGCTCGATCGCCTCGTCCCGGCGCTCCTTCTTGAAGTACTGCCGGATCT
>NZ_JABFVK010000097.1 GCF_013362815.1 Hamadaea sp.
CGGTGCTGGACCGGATGACGGCCGATTGGCTGGCCGTCGTCCGGATGCTCGGCGCGGAGCGGGTCGCGTACGTCGGGCTCTCCCTCGGCGCTCGCCTCGGGCTACCGGTGGCGGCTGCGCTCGGCGACCGGCTGCGATGCGCGGTTCTCGGCAAGTTCGGGCTGGTCCAACAGCATCCGGAGATGCCGCCCGGGCTGGCCCGGCCGGAACGCGTACGCCGGGAAGCGCGCGCTCTGACGGCTCCGGTCCTCTTCCATGTGCAGTGGGACGACGAGCTCTTCGCGCGCGACGGGCAGCTGGCCCTCTTCGACGCGCTCGGCTCACCCGGCAAGCAGCTCATCGCGTACGCGGGCGGGCATGGGGTGACCCCGCCCGGGGCGGTGGAACACTGGCGGACCTTCGTCCACCGCCACCTGGGCGAGGATTCGGCTTAACCCAGCACGGTACGCAGCGTCGCGGCGAAGGCGTCGGGGTCGCCCTTCATCCACGGGTTGTCGCCGAGGAAGCCGCCGTGGTGGCTGGGGAAGGTGACCGGAGCGGTGCCGAGACGGGCCGCCATCGCTTCGCCGCCCCGGTGGGCCATCTCGCCCTCCGACTCCGCGCCGACGCCGATGACGATGCGGGTCGCCGACGCCTTCAGCGCCTCGAAGTCGTGCTCGTAGTGCGTGCAGCTCAGCAGGTTCTGCCCGATGAGGGCGTCGTCGCGCCGTCCGTCGTCCTCGGTCGGCAGCCCGAACGCAGCCGGGTCCGGGATCGGCAGCGTGGCGAAGTCGGCCGGGTATTCGCCGCGGTGACTGGTCAGCATGATGAACATGGCCATCGCCGGGCCGAAGCCGCGGTCGGCGTACACCTCGTTCAACCGCTTGGCCGCGGCCAACGCGACCTCGCGGTCGGGCAGGTTCGGCATCGAGGGCGGCTCGTGGGCGACGAGCGTACGCACGATGCCCGGATACTGCGCGACCAACGCCAGCGCGTTCACCGCGCCGCCACTGCTGGCGAAGACGTCGACCGGCGCGCCGACCGCCTCGATCACCCGGCGCACGTCGTCGGCGTGCTGGTCCGGGGTCGACGGCGAGGCGGGCTCCTCCTTCGGGCTGCGGGCGGTGCCGCGCGGGTCGTAGGTGACGATCGTCCGGTCGGGGAACCGGGCGGCCAGCTCGGCGAAGCCGCCCGCGTCCATCGGCGAGCCGATGAGGAGCAGGGCCGGTTCGGTCGTGCCGTCGGCCGGGCGGACGTCATAGGTGATGACTGCGCCCGGCGCGCCGACGGTGCTGGTCTGGATCTCGCTCATCTGTGCTCCTTGAGGCTCCTTGGAGAATGTGTGCTCTACGAAAGGTAAGACGGGCCGGCCGGGCCGGACTCATCGGTCACCAGACGGAAATCTCGTCGAGCACCGATCCGGAGAAACCGAAGCGGTCATTGCGTACGCACGCCAGCCGGGCAGTCGTGGGCGGGTCGACCCGGGTGACTCGAATGTCGTCGTTCGCCCCATCCGGTGATTTTGCGGAGGTACGCCCCACGCTGCGGAACCGTTTGCCGTCGGTGGTCAGCTCGACGACCGTCCCGTCGCTGAGGAACGGAGTCCGGTAGACCACCAGGGAGACGCTCCGGGGCGTACCGAGGTCGACGCAGATGCGATGCCGGGTGGGCTGCGAGCACGCCGACGAACCCGCCGAGCACGGCGTACGCACCGCTTCGTTGGTGGTGAGGTCGCCGTCGGTCAGGGCGCACGGGCTCACCGCCGAGACGAGCGGCTTGCCGACGTCGCCCACCTTGCACTCGGCGTTCCGGGACGGCGGTGCGGTGCCGACCGGCAACGCGACGCTGCCGGTGCGGTAGAGGAAGTCCTTCGACGTCGCCACCACGATCACGGCCGCCGCCCGGTCCTCGTAGGGCCGCCGGTCCAACACCGCCCGCGTCTCGTGGGTCGTGATCCCGGTCGACTGCGGCTGCTCCTTCTCGCCGAGGGTCCACAGGGCGTACTCGGCGTCGCCGGGCAACCCGGTCCAGGAGACGGTCACCCGTTCGCCCGATCCGTCGACCCGGATCGGCGGCTCCCAGTAGCGCAGGTCGGGTACGCGTTGCTGCGTACCGGTCTGGTGCTGGAACGAGACCGCGACCTCCGGCCCCGCCAGCTGCCCGGCTTCGGGCGCATGCCGGGCGGTGACGGTGATGTTCTTGACCGGCTTGATCTTCTCGGCTGGAAAGGCGTACCCGCCGCGCTCGTCGACCTTGGCCGGCACCGGACTCGGGCAGAACCCCGGGACCAGGCAGAACAGGCCGAGGGAGAACATCGCGAAGCCGGTCCGCACGGTGTCTTCATCCGACACCTGGTACGCCTCGACGGTGGAGCGCGTCGCCGCCCGGCCGTCCTGGCGCAGCACCCGCCCGTAGAGCACGCCGGACGGCGCGGGCTCGGGGGCTGCGCCGGTCGGCTCCGGAGTGGTGGGCATGTCCTGGTAGGCGCATCCCGTCAGCAGCAGCACGGTCAGCAAGACGAGCAATCGGCGCGACATCCGTCGATTATGCGGTCGTACGACAGTCCCAGCGCGCATCGACACAGGGGGCGCGATCAGCGAAACAGCCCCGCGAGATCGCCCTTCCATCCATTGAGGACATGCGCCGGATCCGCGCCGAGGACGCCGGTCAGGACGGCCGCGTACACGTCGCGGAAGTCGGTGTGGAACTTCAGGTCGCCGTTGTCGAGGTCGGTCAGGCTCGGCTGGTCGCCGATCAGCCGCCCGCCCGCGACACCGGCTCCCGCGATCAGGATGTTCGACGCGGTGCCGTGGTCGGTGCCGTCGGAGGCGTTCGCGCGTACCCGCCGGCCGAACTCGGAGTAGACCATCACCACTACCTTGCGCCCGTTCTCGGTGCGCTTCATCCGGTCGAGGAATCCGCCGATGGCGGAGTCGACCGTCTTGAGCTGCGTCTGCTCCCCGGCCTTCTCGCCCGCGTGGAAGTCGAAGCCGCCCATCGACACGGAGAACACCCGGGTCATGACGCCCGCCTCGACGCAGGTGGCGACGAGGTCGAGCTGCGCGGCCAGCGGAGACTGCGCGCCGCCGGTGCCCGTCGCAGGGTCGTGATCGTCGTCTGCGCCGTCGTGGTCGTCGTCGGCGAGCGCCGCCGTGACCAGCTTGTCCACACTGACGAGGTCACCGAAGCACGCCGCCGCGCGCGCCTGCAACGCCGGTTCGCCGGGCATGGCCGCGCCGAGCGCGCGCAGGTCCGCGTCGGTCACGCTCTTCGGCACGGCGACGCTGCCGAGCGGGACGGCGGCGCCCGCGCAGGTCGCCCCCGCGAGCACCGGGGGCAGCACCGGCTCCAGCGAGATCGCCGACCGTGGGTCCCGGCCTGCCTGGTCAAGCCAGCGCCCGAGCCAGCCGGTCGCGCCGGGGCGCACCGGGTCCGCGGTCTGCCAGATGTCCATGGACCGGAAATGACTGCGGTCGGGCTTCGGGTAACCGACGCCGCGCACGATCGTCAGTTCTTTCCGGTCGTACGCCGAATGCAATCCCGTCATCGCCGGGTTGAGTCCGGTGTGCTCGTCGAGGCGGAGCACCTCCGAAGCCTCGTACGCCAGCTCGCCGCGCGCGTCGTGGTAGGCCGGATCGGCGTACGGGATGACGGTGGCGAGCCCGTCGTTGCCGCCGTAGAGCGTGACGAGCACCAGGGTGCGGTCGGCGGCGGCCGTCGGCTCCCCGGCGGTCGCGAGGATGTCGGCGATCGTGTAGACGCCCGCTCCGGCGGCCAGCGCGGTGCCACCGACGACGCCCGAGGCGAGGAGGAACTTGCGGCGGGTGACGGTGTCCATCGGGTCCTCCTTCAGCTGACCGCGTACTCGGGGCTGATCAACGCCAGGGTGACCAGTCGCTGCGGCTTCTTCGCGGCTTCGGTGAGCGCCTTGTGCGTCCGGTCGGTCCAGGCGTCGACGGCGAGCAGCCGGCCGAGCGTCTCGATCTTGGTGGCCGCCGAGCCGGAGCCCAGAGCGGACACAGTGGACTCTGGCAGAGCGGATGCGATCGCGGCCGCACCGCGCATCCGCGCCTGCAGGGAAGAGGTGGTGAGCCAGGCGGTCCCGGCCGGCCAGCCGCCGACGCTGGGCGGCCGCAGCGGCACCTGGCCCATGCCCCGGGTGGCGTTCAGCGCCGAGGTCAGCGCCTTGCCCTTCGCCGGTACGCCGAGCTGCCGCAGCGCGCCGACCGCCCACTCGACGGGTTGCTTGACGAGCTGACCGGCGGCGGAGCCGAACGCGTCGGCGGTGAACAACGCGGTCAGCAGCGCGCTGACGTCGTGCCCGCTCCCGTACGCCGTCACCAGACTGTCCCGAGTGGACGAAGACAGGGGCTCCCCGGAGCCGAAGCGCCGCCAGAACCGGGCCGCGAGGAACTCGGGATGAGCCCGCTGTTCCACCAGGAGCCGGACGAAGGAGTCCGCGTCGTGCGCTGACGTCTGGCCGAGAATCGTCGTGCTGCCCTGGGCGTGCCGGCGAGGAGTGAATACGGCCGCGCCGGTGGCGCGATCCAGACTCCAGCCGGTGAGCGCCTTGGCGCTCGCCTTCACATCGTCCTCGGTGTACGCGCCGACGCCGAGCGTGAACAGCTCCATCAGTTCACGGGCCAGGTTTTCGTTGGGCGCCTTGGCCGTGTTGCGCTGGCCGTCGAGCCAGTAGACCAGGGCCGCGTCGCGCACCATCGCGCGGGCGAAGACGCCGAAGTCCCCGGAGCCCAACGAACGAAACGTTTCGAGCTGCGTACGCATGAGCCGGGCGGACTGCACCTTCTGCGCGCTCGTCGCCCAATGCCCGTGCCAGAAGAACACCAGTTTCTCGGCGAACCCGTGATCCGCCGTCGCCATCCGGCCCACCCACGCCTGAGTCAGCGTCGTGAGCTGGTCCCGGGCCAGTTGCCGGGCCTGCGCCCGCTGCTCCCGGGTGGCCTCCTTGGCCGCCTTCTCCGTACGCCCGAAGAGCGGATCGTCGGCGAAGACCGGCAACGGCGCGGCCTTCTCCGGCCCACCCGGGCGGATCAGGTCCGCCACGACGTCGCGATAGTCGCGCGCCGCCGCGGCGTCCACCTCGGCCGCGGTGGGGCCGAAGGTCGCCCGGCGCAACAGATGCGCGACCAGCTTCCGGTCTGCCATGGCCACGACCGTACCGACGGCCGCTTCGCCGCGCAGCCGGGGGAGGTTCGGGGAATGTAAACCGTCAGAGGCGCTCGACCACGCGGAAGCGCTGAAGCACCGCCATCGTGTCGTCTCCGACGGTGAACTCCGGATCGTTCAGCCAGCCGCGATAGTCGGCCCCGTGCCAGAAGTCCTCGTGCCCCTCGCGCCACTCCGCGACCGAGGTGTACCCCTCGCCCTCGTCACGGGCGTGATCGAGGTCGACGTCGCCGATCCGGGCGATGCGTACCTCGGTCAGCTCGATCACGGCGACCAGGCGCTCGTCGGAGTCGGGCACGACAGCGCGCGTACCGACGACGGGCAGCGGATCGCCGTCGATCTCCCAGTCCTGCAGCAGTCCGGTGGTCGACGTCTTGGTGCCGTCGAGCACGGCTGCGACGAGTAGGTCACGCAGCGGACCCGGGAACCCGAGCTGGAACAGCGGAAGATCGTCGGTCATCGGGCGAGGCTAGCAACGTTCACTGGTTGTCCGCGGCTGCTTTTCCGCGCTCCATCTGCTCGACTGCGGGCGTGCCCGGCAGGGGGCGTACGCTGCCCGCGACCAGCGCGGCGAGACCGAGCATCACCGCGACCACGGTCAGCGCCCGGAGCACGGTGGCGTGCTCGCCGAGGAAACCGATCAGCGGCGGACCGGCGAGGAACGCGCAGTAGCCGATCGACGCGATGACGGAGACTCGGGCGGCCGCCCGCTGGGGATCGTCGCCACCGGCGCTCATCCCGACCGGGAAGCCGAGGCTGACGCCCACGCCCCAGAGCAGGGTGCCGGCGAACGCGTACGCCGGATTCGGCCCGAAGACGAACAGCAGCACGCCGCCGACCCCGATGACGCAGAGCACCCGCACGACCGGTACGCGTCCGTAGCGGTCGAGGATGCCGGGTCCGAACCATCGGCCGATCGTCATCGCGGTGAGGAACGCGGCGAACGCCAATGTGCCCAGGGCGGGGGAGACGCCGTGGCCGTCGATCGCGGCGACGCTGATCCAGTCGTTGCCGGTGCCCTCGGCGAAGGCGAACGCCAGCGTGAAGACCCCGACGAGCAGCGTACGCGGTTCCAGCCAAGCGGCCAGCGGGCTCGTCCGGACGGCGCCCTCCGCCGGAGCCGACTCCGACTCGGTGCGGTCGTTGAGGAAGCGTTGTGCGTACCACGGGATCGTCAGGACGATGACCACCGCGACGCCGAGCAGATGCGCGGTGACCGGGACCTTCAGGGCGATCATGAGCGTGCCCAGCAGCGCGCCCGCCACCGTCCCGAGGCTGAACCCCGCGTGGAAGCGCGACATGATCGAGCGGCCGAGCCGCCGCTCCACGATCGTGCCCTGCACGTTCATCGCGACGTCCCACGCACCGTTGGCGAATCCGAGCATCGCCAGGCCGACGACCACCGGGAACACCCCGGCGAGCGCACCGAGCGCGACCACCGTCAACGCCACCGACAGCAGCAACGCCATCGCGGTGACCGTTCGGGCGGAGCCGAACCGGCTGACCACCGGGCCCGACAGCGGCAGCGCGAGCAGCGAGCCGGCCGCGATGGCGAGCAGCACGAGGCCGAGCGTCGCCGGATCGAGTTCGAGCTGGTCACGGACCTGCGGGATGCGGGAGGCCCAGCTGGCGAAGGCGAAGCCCGAGCCGATGAAGGCGGCGTAGGTGGCCGTCGTCGCGGCGCGCGTGCTCGTCATGATCTAGAAAGTACCCTCACCACTGCGGGCGCAACGCGGGTAGCCGATCCCCGGTGAGCTCGCGGATCAGCCGCGCGAGCCCGGTCCGCAACGCGGCGAGCTCGGCCTCGCCCAGGCTCGCCCCGAGTTCGGCCTCCAGCCCATGCAGTACGCGTCCCGCCGCGCGCAGGTGCGTCTCGGCCTGTTCCGTCAGCACGACGAGTTTGCGCCGGCCACCGGCCGGATGGGGTTCCCGGCGGACGTAACCGCGCGCTTCCAAGTCGTCGACGAGCTGCCCGGCGGCCTGCTTCGTGACGCCGAGGCGCTCGGCGAGTTCCGTGCCGGTCGCGCCATGGCCCTTCAACGCCTGGAACACCGCGCCGTGCACGGGGCGCAGGTCACTGTGCCCGGCGGCGTCCATGCGCCGGACGAATTCGCCCAGCACCAGCTGGAAGCCCAGCCCCATCAAGTAGGTCAGCTCGGCGTCGGCGAGCGGATCGGTCCTCACCCGTCCATGTTGACACAGCCGAGTCAAGTTGCTTTACTCATCCGAGCGAGTAAAGCAACTTGACTTGGAGTCGTCATGAAGATCGTCCGCCCGACCGAAGACCGCCTCATCACCACGGCCGCGGCCGTCACCACGGCCCTCGCCGCACCGAGCCAGGGCAGCACCGAGCTGTGCAACTGGCGCGTACGCATGGAGCCCGGAACCGCCGGACCGCTGCACGCCATCGACCGCGAGCAGCTCTGGACGGTGCTCGCCGGATCACTCACCATCACCTGCGACGGAGCCACCGATCAGGCGGCGGCGGGGGAGACCGTGATCCTGCCCGCCGGGGTCCAGCGGCAGATCACCGCCGGTGACGAGCCCGCCGACATCCTCGTATGCATGGCGGTCGGCGGGATGGCTTCCGTTCCCGGAGACTCTTCTCCTGTTCCGCTTCCTTGGGCTCGCTGACGCTCCCTCCTTCGTTCTTGGGGCGGTCGGCGCGCTTTCGCGGGTGGTCGAGCGCGCGTCGCGTCTTAGGGCGGCGCGGGTTGGGGGCGGGCGTCGCACGTTTTCCGGGCGGTCGTCCCGCGTGTTGGGGGCGGTCGTCCCGCGTTTCCGGGATAACGCGGCCTCGAACACTGTGCGAGACCGCGTTTATCCCGGAAAACGCGAACCCCCCGCGCCCGACCACCCCGCGCGCCCGACCACCCCGCGTGAGCCCGCCCCCGCGAGCCCGACCACCCCGCGAGCGCACCGCGAAAGCTAGCGCCAAAGCACCAGGTCAGGGTCGCAAGCGACAGCGACAAGCTGGTCCAAGGTCAGCGGAGGCGTAGGCCGGCTGACCGGCCACCGCCCGTCAGCGTCAGCGGTGTTGTGCGTACGCGCAACAACAGCAGTCTGTCCGGTGTAGACATAGAGGACGTAGCCGATCATCCCGTCCGGGTCGCTGGTCTGATATACCTCGATGACCTCGCCGTGCGGACCCGTACGCAGAGTGCACAGCGTCCCGGTCAAACAGCGATCGGGTTCGGGCCGAGCTCGAACGGGGCCGGCTTCGATGACGACGGAACCCCGGCCGAGCCGGTCCTGAGTTGCCGCCCCGGCCAGGACCCCGCCACTGGTCATGGCGAAACCCGTCGAAACGCCCGCCGTCAGCGGCGGCGGCCCGGTCCAGTACGCGTCCCGCAGCTGGGCGAACTTCGTGCCGGGCAGGACGGCGGCCACACCACGGCGTACGGCGCAGGTGAATTTGTCGAGTTGTTCCGGCGACACCGAATCGGGGACGTCCGGTTCCTTCGGTTGGTGGCTGGAGCTGGGCAGCCCGGTCGGCTCAACCGACTGAGCCTGGGCGTCCGTGCTCGGCCCGACGCCGGGCAGGTTGTCGCCGAACGGGAACTCCGAACCGGCCGGCAGCGGCGTCGGCGCGTTCGTGGGCACGGTGGTGTCGCACGGCCCGGCCGCCGCGCCGCCGGCGAAGGGTTCCAGGTAGAAGACCGCCCCGAACAGCACGAAACCCGCGCCCATCGCGGCGGTGGCCATGCGCAACATCTCCGCCCGCCGCTTGCGCCGCCCGGCCGCGATGGCCTGCCGGGCCGTGATGCCCAACGGCGGCTCGGCGCGTCCGATCTGCTCCCGCAACGCGTCGCTGAACCAGTCTTCGCTCATCTCACGCCTCCTTGACCAGCCGCGACCGCAACAACGCCAGCCCCCGCGACGACTGACTCTTCACCGATCCCTCACTCATCCCGACCAGCTCCGCGACCTCGGCGATCGGCAGATCCTCCAGATGCCGCAACACGATCACCGCACGCTGCCGCGGCGGGAGCTGCGCGAGCATCGCCAGCACGTCGGTGTCCGTACCGCCCTGGCCAGGCGCCGGGTGGTCCGGCACGTCGGCCACGACACGTTCGCGTTTGCTCACTCTTCGATTACTCAGGTACGCGTTGAGCAGCGTCCGTCGTGTGTAGGCGTCGAGAGTGGCCGG
This sequence comes from Hamadaea sp., assembly GCF_013362815.1. Classification (GTDB taxonomy): domain Bacteria; phylum Actinomycetota; class Actinomycetes; order Mycobacteriales; family Micromonosporaceae; genus Hamadaea. Next base: position 9,317 of record NZ_JABFVK010000097.1, read on the forward strand.
CTGAATGCGCCGCCAATGCCGATAGAGCTGCACGAACGTGTGCTGAACCAGGTCCTCGGCAAGATGCCAGTCGCCGCACAAGGCGTACGCGATACGGCGCAGCTGAGCCGCGCGAGCGGAGAAGTACTCCGCGAACTCGGCGTCCTTGGTCTGCCCGGCTTCGGTCACACATCATGTACGCACGAATACCCGTAAAAGTTGAGACGCAGTGCGGACAATTTCGGGCCTGTGATCGTGGCACTTTCTCGCGACCTTGACCCCCTGGAAGGTGTCATACCTTCGTTCTAATGTTGATCTGTGAACGGGGCATTGGCGCAGGCAGAGGCGGATGTCGCCGAGCTTGCTGCTGGTCCCCTGTGGACGTTTTCCGACGCCGAGATCACCGATGAGGTGCGCCGTACGTTTGCGTTGGTGCAGCGGTTGTCGGCCCGGCTGCTCGCGTTGGTGGGGACGGCCGAGGGGCGGGAGGTGCCGTACAACGCTGGGGCCACTGGGACGGCGAACTGGTTGACGTTTCTGCTGGCGGTCAAGCACACCACCGCCAAGGACATGGCCAAACTGGCGAAGTTGCTGCCGACGGTGCCGGTGCTGGAGGAAGCTCTCGCCGCTGGGCGGGTGAACGTCGAGCAGGCGCAGGTGATCGCGTCGACGGTGCACGGGCTGCCGAACGCGGTCGGTGAGCAGGGCAAGGCCAAAGCAGCCGAGGTGCTGACCAAGCTGGCCGTCGAGCAGCGGGAACGGCCCGACGTGCTGGAGCGGCACAAGCGGCAGATCTTGGAGCTGGTGGCTCCGGAGATCGCCGAGGAACGCCTGCGCAAGGAGTTGGAGCGGGCCGAGCGGTCGGCGCACGACCGGCGTGACTTCACCCTGATCCCGAACGGTGAAGGCGAGTACCGCATCCGCGGCATCCTGGACGCGGAGATGGCTGCGATCCTCCGCGCCGCGTTGGATCCATTGTCGGCACCGCGCCGGCCCGCACCTATCGCCACGGCAGACCAAACGCTGAGCGGTGACAACTCAGACTTCCCGGACGGCAGCGGCGGCCAGCCGGACCTCGGCGCAGCATTCGGCGGATCTGGCACGCGCCCCGGCGGCAGCGGCGATCATCCGGTGTTCGGCGGCGTGGCGACCGCGGCTGGCGGCGCGATCGCGGCTGGCGGCTCAGACGCGGCTGGCGGCGCGCGTTCGGCAGGTGGCGGCACGGTACCCGGCTTGGCGACGGCGGCCGAGGCGGATCTGGCAGGCGATGCGCATCCGTCGCACGGCGGGAGTGGCCGGACGGGCCGGGTGTTGCCGGGTGATCCGGATCTGCGGTCGGCCGGTGCCCGCCGGGCGGATGCGCTGATTGAGCTGTGTGAGCGGATCCTGCACGCGGGGGAGCTGCCGGACAATGGTGGCCAGAAACCGCATCTCACGGTCACTTTGCCGTGGGAGCAGCTGAAGGCCAAGGTCGGCGCCGGGCTGCTGGACACCGGCGACCTGCTCACCCCGGAAACCGTCCGCCGCCTCGCCTGTGACGCGGTCATCATCCCCGCCGTCTTGGGCGGTGACGGGCAGGTCCTCGACGTCGGCCGCGCCCGCCGCCTCATCGACGGCCCGCTACGACGTGCGCTTGTGTTGCGAGACCGCGGATGCGCCTTCCCGGGATGTGATCGCCCACCGCAGTGGTGCGACGGCCACCACGTCCAGGCGTGGGCAGACGGCGGCACTACCTGTTTAGCGAACTCTGTCCTGCTTTGCGGCTTCCACCACCGCGAGATCCACCACGGACACTGGCAAGTACGCATCAGAACCGACGGCTTCCCCGAATTCCTCCCACCCGCCTTCATCGACCCGTTCAGACGGCCCGTGCAGAACACCCTGCACAGACGCTGCTGATGCAGTCGGACAAGCAAGCGTTCGGGCACAGTGGTTCCAGTCGGGCGGACACGGCTGGCGTGTCAGGGACGCAAACCGGTGATCGTCTCCGGGGTGAGACGCCGGCCGAACGCGGCGAGCGCGCCGAGCATCTTGGTGTCGCTCCGGAGACGTTGCCCGGCGGCCACAACGGCAACCTGACCTACCCGCGAGCCTTCGCCGGACGGGTGGCGGAGCTGCTGAAGTGACCGCCAGCGGCGCGACTCAGGTGAGCTGGCCGATCGCGTCGATGAGCAGCCAGACGCCGAAGATCACGAACAGCACGGCCGCGCCGTATTTGATCGCCTTCTCCGGCAGCGCCTTGCCGAGCCAGCGTCCGACCAGGATCGCGAGGGCGTCGGCCGCCACCATGCCGACGGTCGAGCCGATCCAGGTGCCGAACCACCCGTGCTGAGTTGCGAGGGTGATCGTGGCCAGCATCGTCTTGTCGCCGAGCTCGGCGAGGAAGAATGCGCCGCCGACGGCCCACAGCGCGGATCGGCCGGCACGACCGGCTTTGGCCTTCTCGTCGTCGGTGAGGCTGTCACCGCGCAGCGTCCACGCGCCGAACCCGAGGAATGCGATGCCGGCTGCCAAGCCGATCCACCCGGTCGGCAAGGCCGCCCCGAGTCCGTAGCCGATCGCGACCGAGACCAGGTGCACTACCGCGGTGGCGATGCTGATGCCTGCCAACACCGTCGTTGCGCGATATCTCGTTGCGAACGTCATCGCCATGAGCTGTGACTTGTCGCCGAGTTCGGCGACGAAGACCACGCCGAAACTGATCGCGAGCGCGACCAGGAAACCTTCCACTGTGCGTCCTCCCGGGGTGTACGCCGGGAGGAGAACGCGTGCGACGACCTCGACCCGGCATGGCTGCCTGAGCCGAAGGTCTCGCCCACCCGTCCTCGGTCACGCCGAGTGCGGGCCGGAGGACCGGGTCCCGGGGGACCAGTGTGTCGACCACTCCGTGGGGGGCTACTCCCCTTCGCTGCGGATGAGGCTACCGGGCCGTCGGTTACGGGCGGGCGACGACGTGATCAAGGCCACGGGCAACGTTTCGGGGTCCCGATTCCGTCTCCTTCACGACGGGCTAGCGGGGGAGGGCCGGATGGCTGAGTCGAGGCGCGTACGCAAGACGAAGGTCAAGTCGCCGGTGTGGGCGCGGTTGGTCGTGACCCTGGGCCTGCTGGTGGGCCTGGCCGGATTCGGCGGCATGGCCATGGTCGGCAAGTACTTCGGGGACTTGACGGGAGGCATCGAGACCGGGACGACCAGCGAATCGGGCGCGCCGGTCGAGAAGGTTTCCGCGGGCAAGGCGTTGAAGGGCCCGATCACGCTGTTGCTGCTCGGTATCGACCACCGCGAGGGCTGGGCGGCCAACGACGCGCGGGCGGACACGATCATCATCCTGCACATCTCCGCCGACCACGATCAGGCGTATCTGATCTCGTTGCCCCGAGACCTCGCCGTGCCCATTCCCGCCTGGTCGAAGTCCGGGTTCAAGGGAAGCATCATGAAGATCAACGCGGCCTATGAGAAGGGAGCGCAGCGGGGCGTCGGCTGGCAGGGCGGAGCCGGGCTGACGGAGAAGACGATCAAACAACTCGCCGGGATCACGTTCAACGGCGTCGTCGTCATCGACTTCAGCGGCTTCAAGAACGTCATCACCGCGATGGGCGGCGTACACATGTGCGTCGAGAAGAACACCTGGTCCAGCCACTACATCAAGAACTCCAAGGGCCAGCCCGAGTACTACAGCTACAAGGGTGAGAAGCCCCTGCCGAACAGCTGGATCCATCAGAAGGGCTGCCGGGACATGGCCGCCTGGGAGGCGCTCGACTATTCGCGCCAGCGCTACGGGCTGCCCAACAGCGACTACGACCGGCAGAAGCACCAGCAGCAGCTGCTGAAGTCGATGGCGAAGAAGGCGACCAGCGCGGGCGTACTGACCAATCCCGGGAAGCTGTCGGAGATCTTCAAGGCGGCGGGGAGCTCCTTGAAGATGGACACCAAGGGCGTACCCCGGGACGACTTCGTCTTCTCGCTGAAGTCGCTGGCCGCCGCCGACCTGATCACGCTCAAGACCAACGGCGGCCACTTCGCTGAATGCGCCTACGACATCGGCAGCAGTTGCGAGGGAATCACCCAGGGCACGAAGGACATGCTCGCCGCCGTCAAGACCGACACCTTGGGTGACTTCATCACCGACAACCCCGAGTACCTGAGCATTCCGGCCGCTTAGCACCCCGGCGGCCTAGAACAGGGGAATCCCGGCGATCTTGCACAACTCCTGCATGGCCTTGTACGCCTTGCTGAAGTCCGCGCCCGATCGTGCGCTCAGAACGCTCTTCAACGCGTCCGAGCAACTGGTGAGCTGCTCGACCTTGCCGGTGTCGGTGCCGCCGCTCGCGGCGTTCTCGGCCCGGGCCTTGGCCGCGTCCGCCTGGGCCGCCGCGACCTGCGCCTGGAGCTCCTGCACTTTGCGCTGGCCGTCGGCCACCTGCGCGGCGAGCTGGTCCTCTCGCTCGCGGTGGGCCTTGTCGGCCGAGAGGAAGTAGCCCGTCACGGCGGTCAGCGCAATCAGGAGGACCACGACGAGCCCGGTCAGGATCTTGACCGTCGGCCGCCGCGGCGGGCGGTCGTAAGGCACGGCCGTCACGGGATAGTCCTGGACCGTGGTCGGAACGGCGGCGCGGCCGTGCACGGGCACGGTCGGTTCGTCGGGGGCGGTCGGCATCGCCATCTCCCAGGGGATCTCGCCGGATCTGGCCGGAGTGGATCAAGTGTCTTCGCACCTAGTGTGGCCCCCGAGGGCAAACCCCGCTCGGCAATGTCGTCAGGCTGTCAGGAAAAGTCAGGCGATCGGGATAGTCAGGCCGTCCGGAAAATCGGTTGGCCAGATCCCCGGCTTCGGCGATCCTCGTGGCATGACGTACTGACGCGCACCTCCGGTTCCGAGTCCGTTCTTCCTCCCGAAGCGAGCGTCTTCTTTTGTCTCAGCCCTTCGCGGCCGTCACCGAATCCGGTACGGCCACTGTCACCGTGTTCGCCGCGCCCACCAGCTGGATCGAGTCCGACGCCGTCGCGCAGTGCCATCAGGTCGCGGCGTTGCCGGGCATGATCCACGTCGCCGGGATGCCCGACCTCCACCCCGGCAAGGGCGCCCCGATCGGCGCGGCCATGTCGTCGTCCGTGCTCTATCCGCTACTCGTCGGCTCCGACATCGGTTGCGGGATCGCCGTCTTCCCGATCCGGCTCAAGCGCGTCGTGCCCGAGAAGCTCGCGGCCCGGTTCCCCGACCTCGACGTGCCGCTGCATCCGGCGGTGGACGCCGACGACCCCGCCTGGTCGGTGCTCGACGGCGAGATCATGGCGAACATCCCGGCCGGTCACCTCGACAGCCTGGCCACCGTCGGCCGAGGCAACCACTTCGTCGAACTCGCCCGGGTCGGCCCGATCCTGGCGGCCGCCCACGCCGAGCGCATTGAGCTCGCCGAAGGCGACCTCGTCCTCATCGTCCACAGTGGCTCCCGGGGATTCGGCGAGCGGATTCTTCGTGAGCACACCGAGGTCCACGGCGCGGGTCCGGCCGCCGATCCAACGGCGTACCTGGCCGCCCATGATGACGCCGTCCGGTGGGGTTCGCTCAACCGGCGGCTGATGGCAGCCCGGGTCGCGTACGCGTTGGGAGCCGAACCGGCCGACCCGATCGTCGACGAATGCCACAACCTCGTCGAAGTACGCGACGGCGGTTACCTGCACCGCAAGGGAGCCGCCCGCGGCGACGGTCGCGACGTGCTGATCGCCGGCACCCGCGGTACGCCGTCCTACCTGGTGGCGGCGCATGCCGGGGCGGAGGCGAACTACTCCGTGGCGCACGGGGCCGGACGTAAGATGTCGCGCGCCGACGCGCTGCGGCGCGGTCGCGCCAAGCACACCGTCGAGGAGTTGCGGCGTACGCCGGTCGGCTCGGTGGTGGTCTGCGGCGACCGGCAGCTGCTGTTCGAGGAGGCGCCGACGGCGTACAAGCGGATCGAGCAGGTGATCGGCGACCTCGTCGGGCATGACCTCGCGACGCCGATCGCCACGACGATTCCCCTCGTCACCTACAAGACCGCCGAGGCGGGCGCCGCTGACGGGGATGCCCGACGCGACCGGCGGAAGCGGGGCCGGCGGTGAGCGTACACCTGCTGTTGTCGGCTGGACGTGGCCCGCAGGAATGTGCGTGGGCTGTAGCGATGCTGGCCCGCCGGCTCGAAGCCGACGCCGGGCGACGCGGGGTGACCGCTCGCCGGATCGAGACCGTGCGCGGCGAGCGGCCGGGCACGCTGCTGTCGGTGCTGGTCGCGCTCGACGGCGAGGACACCGGAGCCGTGGCGGCGTTCGCAGCGAGCTGGACGGGAACGCTGTGCTGGCAAGCGCCGAGTCCTTATCGGACGGTGGGCCGGAAGAACTGGTACGTCACCGCCCAGCCGTGCCAGGTCGACGCCGAGCGGATCGGATTCGACGAGTCCGAGGTGGACGTCGTCGCGTGCCGCACCGGCGGACCGGGCGGCCAGCACCGCAACAAGGCCAGCACGGCGGTACGGGCGACGCACCGGCCGACCGGCACGGTCGTCGTGGTGGACACCGAACGGCACTTCGCACTGAACCGCCGCATCGCGATGCAGCTGCTTCGCAGCCGGATCGCCGAGCGGGACGAGGCGGCCGGGCGTGAGCTCGTCGCCGGTCGATGGCGAATCCACGACGAGCTGATCCGGGGCAATCCGACGCGGGTCGAGCGCCCCTGAAGCTATCCACAGTGGGCTGGCGGCTTTGCGTCATTTCGTAAAGCCGCCAGCCGGAAACGTATCCAGGGCAACCCGCCGCTGCCAGGATCGCTAACCAGGATCTGCGCACGCGGAAGGAAACCCCCTCATGCATGTCCATTCCAGACGGACGCGCGGCGTACGCATCGCCGCGGCCGCCACGCTGACCTTGTCAGTGCTAGCCGTCCCGACGCGTACGGGAGCCGCCGAGAGCCACCCGCTCGTCGGCTCGGCCGGGTCGGCCTCCTCGGCTGCAGCGGCCGCCGGCCGGGAGATCACCCTGATCACGGGCGATCGCGCGCTGCTGACCATCGACGCGCAGGGTCATCCGGCCGCCACGCTGATCGCCGGGCCGGCCGCCGCCGACGGCTACGTGACCCGGCAGTTCCGCGGCGACCTCTACGTCATCCCCGCCCAGGCGATGCCGCTGATCAGCCAGGGCAAGCTGGACGAGGAGCTGTTCAACGTCACCGCGCTGGCCCGCCAGGGTTACGACGACGCGGCGACCGGCCAGCTGCCCCTGCTCGCCACCTACGCCGGCCAGGTCGCGCGTACGCGGGAAGCACCGAAGCCGCTCGACGGCACCAGCGTCGCCGCGACGCTGCCGATCGCCGACGCCGTCGCGCTGACCGCCGCGAAGGAGAAGACCGCCGAGCTGTGGCGGGATCTGACCGACGGCGAGGGGCCGGAGATCGGCAAGCTGTGGCTGGACGGCAAGGTCACCGCCGACATGGCCGAGAGCAACGCGCAGATCCACTCCGCACAGGCGTGGGCGGCCGGGTTCGACGGCGCGGGCGTGACCGTCGCGGTGCTCGACAGCGGATACGACGCCACCCATCCCGACCTCGCCGGGCAGGTGGTGAACGCCAAGAACTTCACCACCGAGAGCGGCGGAGCCGTCGACCGCAACGGCCACGGCACCCACGTCGCCTCCACCATCGCGGGGACCGGCGCGGCGTCGGGCGGGACGGAGAAAGGCGTCGCACCCGGTGCGAAACTGCTCGTCGGCAAGGTGCTCAACTACGCCGGCAGCGGGCAGGACTCCTGGATCATCGCCGGCATGCAGTGGGCGGTCGACTCCGGGGCCGACGTCGTCAGCATGAGCCTCGGCAGCAGCAGCCCCTCCGACTGCACCGATCCGATGGGGGTGGCCGCACAGAAGCTGACCGAGCAGAGCAAGACGCTCTTCGTCGTCGCGGCCGCCAACGCCGGGCCGGCGCTGCAGACCATCAGCGCGCCCGGCTGTGCTCCCGGCGTACTGACGGTCGGCGCGGTCGACTCAGCCGGGGGGACGGCCTGGTTCTCCAGCCGGGGCCCGGTCATCGGCCGGCACACGGTCAAGCCGGAGATCGCCGGGCCGGGCGTGGGCATCGTCGCCGCCGCGCTGAACACCGGCGGCTACATCGCGATGTCCGGCACCTCGATGGCGACCCCGCACGTCGCCGCCGTGGCCGCCCTGCTCAAGCAGCGGCACCCCGACTGGACGGCGCAGCAACGCAAGACGGCGCTGATCTCGGCCGCCACGCCCAGCACCACCGCTACGGTGTACGAACAGGGCAGCGGTCTGCTCGACGCGTACAAGCCGCTGACGGCGACGGTTTTCGGGCCGGGGACGGCGTATGCCGGCTCGTTCAGCTGGCCGCATCTGCATCAGGACCCCGTCACGACGCCGGTCACCCTCACCAACACGGGGGACAAGGCGGTCACCTTCGACCTCGCCATCGTCGGCGCGACCGGTGAGGACGGCACCGCTTTGGCGAACAAGACCCTGACCGTCGGTGCCTCCAAGGTCACGGTGCCCGCCCAGGGAACCGCCACGGTGCCGGTCGTCTTCGACCCCGCGAAGAACCAGACGGCTGCGGCGTACGGAAACGTCGGCGGACGCCTGGTCGCCACCGCCGCCGACGGAGCCACCGTCACGACGGCGGTCGGGGCGTACCTGGAGCCGCACTACGTCTCGGTGAACCTGCACGTGCTCGACCGCCGTGGCCAAGCTCCGGCGTCACCGTCGTTCGTGGACGTCGTCGACGCCGACCGGCTCACCGCGCAGCGGTTCACCGTGTTCACCACAGACCCGGTGCTCCGCCTGCGGGAAGGCAGCTACTCGATCACCGCAGTGATCGCCAGCCGGGACGAGGGCACCACCGGCGCAGCCGGGCTGGTCAAGTCGATCAGCTTCCTCGGCGATCCCGACCTGCGGATCAACAACGACGACGTCGACCACACCATCACTTACGACGCGCGGGACGCCGTCCGTCAGGAGGTCCGGGGCAACCGGCCGCTGGAGGCGCAGTCCACGGCGGTGGAGTTCGTCCGTGACTGGGACGGCGTCTACCTGGCCGCGGGCATGGTCGGCGGCAGCTCGGTCGACGACGTCTACATCGGACGGACGAAGCCCGTGATCAACGGCGACTTCACCGTCGGCACCTTCTACCGCATGTACGCGCCGGAGCTGGCGCTGCGGACCACCGGTGGGCTCACACTCGGCGCGGAGTACATCGCCACCCCGACCTTCGGCCCGCTCATGCCGGTGAAGTTCGACGGCAACGGGCAAGCCGACGTCGTCGCGGCCGGCACCGGCACGGCGGCTGAGCTCGCCGCGGCCGGAGTCAGCGGCAAGGTGGCGTTCGTCGTCGGCGCGGGAAACATCGGCACGGTGCTGACCGCGGCGGCAGCCGCGGGTGCGAAGGCGGTGGTATTCGGGCAGGCCGCGGCAGGCCGGTGGACCGGCGTGGCGACCGTCGCCACCACGGTCCCCGGAGTCACGGTCAGTGGGGCGGACACCACCGCGTTGCAGGCCGCACTGGCGGCGGGTCCGGTGACCCTGGCCTGGCAGGGCACGGCCGCCAGCCCGTACGTCTACAACCTGGCCTTCACCGACACCAAGAAGACCCAGCCCGACGTCACGAAGTGGGTCCGCGACGACGACCTGGCCAGCGTCACGGAGAACTTCTACGCCCAGCGCACCGACCGGCCGCTGATCGACTTCGTCCGCGCGTACTGGGACGGGTTCCCCGTGACGATCACGTCCAGCCAGCAGAAGTTCGCCGCGCCGTTCACGCGGACGGCGTACTTCACGGCGGGACGCCAGTGGCAGTCGCTGGTGGGCGGGGCAGGCGTCTTCTCCGAGGTCATGCTGGACGTGCCCCGCACGTACGCGGCCGGCTCGGCGCGTACCGCCGACTGGTACAAGGCTCCGGTGCGGTCCACCGGCACTCGGCGGGCCGACTGGTCGCCCGAGCACATCGGCGAGCGGCAGGAAGGGCTGATCGGCATGGCGATGCTGCCGTTCGGCGACAGCGATCCCGACCACTGGAGCGGCGGCGGGTCCTTCGGCGACGGGGGCAACGCCGAGCTGCTTCGCGACGGCGTCAGCCTCGGCAAGTCGGCGTGGCCGTCCGGGCTGTGGGACGTGCCCGACGCCGACGGCGCGTACGAGCTGAAGGTCTCGACGGGCCGGTTCAGCACGAACCCCGTCTGGTACCCGGGCTGGAACATGTTCCGGCGGACGGACACGTCGTTCCGGTTCCGCTCGGCCCGGCCGTCCGACGCCGGCCTGTACGCGCTGCCGCTGCTGGTCCCGACCTACGACATCCCGGCCGACCAGCGCAGCCTGACCCCGGCGAGGGCCGGATTCCAGCTGGGCTTCGGTGCGACCGGGCAGCGGGACTACGACGCGGGCACGATCGTCGCCGCGAAGGCCTGGGTCTCGGTCGACGACGGCACGACCTGGACGGAAGTCCCGGTGGCCCGGTCGGGTGCCGGCTTCACCGCGACGGTCGACCAGTCGGCTGGGGCGGGCAAGTACGTCTCGCTGCGGGTCGATCTGACCGACGAGCATGGCAACGGCGTCCAGCAGACGATCATCCGGGCGTACGGCGTGCAGTAGTCACTCTATATGGACGCCGGGGTGCTCGCGCCCCGGCGTCCACGCGTTTCACGTCTGGTCGGTTCAGATGAGGTCCCAGCTCAGTGGGGTGCCCTTGGCGGCGTCGCGGGTGAAGGTGCGGCCGAGGACTTTGTCGATCTCGATCGGGGGCAGGCCGTTGGCGGGCCGGATCGAGCGCACGTTGGCCGGGGTGACCGGGTCACCGGCCTGGACGTCTTCGACCACGTACAGCGAACGGCGGAACCGCAGGCCTTCCTTCTCCGACTCGGTCGGGCCGATGTGCGTACTGCCCAGGGCGAGCCAGGCACGTTCGGACTCGTCGACCAGGGCACGCATCTCGGCCGGGGTCATCGAGAACGCCGAGTCGACCCCGCCGTCCTCCCGGGCCAGGGTGATGTGCTTTTCGATCACGGTCGCCCCGAACGCCACACTGGCGATCGGCACCCCGATGCTGAGCGTGTGATCCGACAGACCGACCTGTACGCCGAAGGCCTCGGCCAGGATCGGGATGCGCCGCAGGTTGGAGTCTTGCGGCGGCGACGGATACGACGCGGTGCAGGCCAGCAGCACGATCTGGGTCGCACCCGCACCACGGGCGGTGTCCAGCGCGGCGGCGATGTCGGCGACGCTGGCCATCCCAGTGGAGATGATCAACGGTTTGCCGGTCTGCGCGGCGAGCCGGATCAGCGGCAGGTCCACCAGCTCCGACGAAGCGATCTTGTACGCCGGTGCGCCCAACGACTCCAGCAGCTCGATCGCGGTCGGGTCGAACGGGGCCGAGAACACGGTCAGCCCGTGCGACGCGGCCCGCTGGAAGATCGGCTGGTGCCACTCGAACGGCGTGTGCGCCTTCTGGAACAGCTGATACAGCGACTCGCCGCCCCACAGGTCGTGCCCGGCCGAGATCCGGAACTCCGGGGTGTCCACGTCGATCGTGATCGTGTCCGGGGTGTAGGTCTGCAACTTCAACGCATGCGCACCGGACTCGGCGACCGCGTCGACGATCTGCAACGCCCGCTCCAGGGAACCGTTGTGGTTACCCGACATCTCGGCGATGACGAACGGCCGATGCCCCGGCCCGACCGGCTGCTCACCGATCCTGATCTCATCCTTGATCGAAGTCATGACCCGAGTCTGCGGCGTACGCCCGGGCGGGGTCCAAGACATGAGCGCGCCGCAGTGACAGGATCTGGTTATGAATCCAGGTCAGGGGGCATCCGTCGCCGACGACATCGACCTGCGGCTGCTGCGCTACTTCCTCGTCCTCGCCGAGGAGCTGCACTTCACGCGGGCCGCTCAGCGGCTGTTCGTGTCCCAGCCGGCACTGAGCAACCAGGTCCGCCGCCTGGAGCGATACGCCGGAAGCCGCCTCTTCGACCGCACCACCCGCGGCGTCGAGCTGACCCCGGCCGGGCAGGCGTTCCACCCGTACGCCGAACGGGCGGTCGCCGCGCTCCGGGCGGGTATCGCCGCGATGGGGGAGGACGCGGCGATCCGCGTCGACGTGCTGGACGCCGAACTCGCCACGCCGCGCGCGGTGCTCAGCCGGTTGCGCCGGGCGCAGCCGCAGGCCCGAGTCGTCGTCGGCGCGGAGGGCAGCGTCAGCCAGCGCCGCCGCATCCTCGCGGGCGACCTCGACGCGGGTTTCTGCGGACTAGGCGCAGTGAATCCGGATCTCGCGTACGAGGTCGTGCGCCGGGAACCGGTCGACCTCATCCTGCCGGCCGGGCATCGGCTCGCCCGGCGTCGCCGGATTCCGTTCGGCGACCTTGCTGGGGAGACGTTCTACCTGCCCAACGAAGGGCTGGCCCCAGAGTGGAACGCGTTCGTCGTGGATGCGTGCCACCGGGCCGGCTTCGACCCCGTCCGGTACGCGGTAAGCACCGCGACGGCGACGGCTGCGCTCGACCTCGTCGCCGAGGGCGTCTGCGTGACCCTGAGCCTGCGCTCGACGCCGCATCCGGCCGGCACCGCCCGGCGAAGACTGGAACCGGAGCTCACCGGCGATCGGGCGTACGCCTGGGTGCTGGTCTGGCATCCCGACCGGGCCGACGCCGAACCCGTACGCCTGCTCCGGCAGGCGGTGGCCGACGCGCGTCACGACGAGAGCTGGGAGTGACTGTCACAGCCCGCGGCTAGGGTTCGCGGAATGGCGATTGTGACCCTGCGTACGGTCAATCTCGACTGTTCCGACGCTCACGCGATGGCCCGGTTCTACGGCGGCCTGCTCGGCTGGGAGCCCACCTACACCGAACCGGACTGGGTGCTCATGCGTGATCCGGGCGGCGCGACCGGCCTGTCGTTCCAGCGGACGCCGGACTTCGTCCAGCCGACTTGGCCCGAGCAGCCCGACCGGCAACAGAAGATGATCCACCTCGATCTCAAGGTGGAACCGGCCGACGGGCAGGACGAGCAGGCGGCGCTGGCCGAGGCGGTCGCGCTGGCGCTCTCCCTCGGCGGGACGCTCGCCGAGCCGCAGGACCGCGCGGACCTCCGGGTCGTGCTCGATCCGTCCGGGCATCCGCTGTGCCTGTTCCTAGTGTGAATACGCCGAGTGATTCTGAAGGGGATCAGATGATCGACTTCGCGCCGCAGACTGCGAGCGGCAAAGTGCTGTGGCACTTCACCATGTCGCTGGACGGCTTCGTGGCCGGGCCGAACCACGAGATGGACTGGATGTTCGGCGCGACTATCCGGCCCGGACTGATCGACGAGTACGTGCAGACGACGGGCGCGATCCTGGCCGGCCGGGACGGCTGGGAGGTCATCAACAAGGCGCGCCCATACGGCGGGGATTGGGAAGGGTCGTTGTTCGTGCTCACCCACCACCCCGAGGACGCGACGCCCACTCCCGGCGTCACATTCCTCAGCTGTGACGTCGCCGAAGCCGCCCGGATCGGACTCGAGGCCGCCAAGGGCAAGAACCTCGAGGTGTTCTCGCCGACCATCGGTCGTCAGCTGCTGGAACTGGGCCTGATCGACGAAATCGATCTGCACATCGCGCCGGTGCTGCTCGGTTCAGGCAAACGTCTCTACGACAACCCCGGCGGCCCGACGATCCGGCTCGGGCGCGCCGGCGCCGGCGATCCCGCCGCCGTCCTCAACGTGCGGTACCACCCGATCACCGGGTGACGCCGCCTTCCGACAGTCTTGGCGCTGACTTCTTTCATGATCGTCGGATGCCGACGATCAGTGCACGATTCGGCCCACGATTGTCGGAAGCCGACGATCATGCCGGCGCGGACCGCCAAGAATGTCGGCTTCCGACGATCATCGCGACTGTGAGCGGACGAAGCTGAGGCCGAAAGCCCCCGCGCCCAAACGCTGGCCGCGCCGAAGTGGGCTTCTCACGCTGTGAACGCGCCGTAGACAGTGTCTATGCCGCGTGGTAGACACTGTCTACAGACAGCGATCATGGAAGGTGACGGCGATGCGCGGTTCCCGAGTCGTCTCAGCGGGCCACTTCCAGCCCGCGAAGGTCCTCACCAACGACGACCTCGCTCAGCTGGTCGAGACCAACGACGAGTGGATTCGGAGCCGGGTCGGCATCCGCGAACGCCGGATCGGCGGGCCGGACGAGCCGCTCGACCTGCTCGCGGCCGAGGCCGCCGCCGACGCGCTGCGCCAGGGTGGTGTCGATCCGGCGGACGTCGACCTCGTGATCGTCGCGACCTGCACCGCGCTCGACCGCAGCCCGAACATCGCCGCGCGAGTGGCCCGGCGGCTCGGGCTCGGCTCTCCGGCCGTCATGGATGTCAACGTCGCCTGTTCCGGGTTCGGCCACGCGCTGGCCACTGCAGATGCGCTCGTCCGAGTGGGATCGGCGTCGACTGCGGTGGTGATCGGGGCGGAGCGGCTTTCGGACTTCACCGACTGGACCGACCGGACGACGTGCGTACTGGTCGGCGATGGTGCGGGCGCGGTCGTGATCACGGCGAGCGACGAGCCCGCGATCAGCCCGGTCGTCTGGGGATCGTTCCCGGAGATGGGCGACGCCGTCGTCATCGAGGGGGATCAGAAGTTCAGCCAGGCCGGGCAGAAGGTATACCGCTGGGCGGTCACCACGCTGCCCGACATCGCCCGCGAAATCTGCGTCGCGGCCGAGATCAGCCCGGAGGACCTCGGCGGCGTCGTGCTGCACCAGGCCAACCTCCGGATCATCGAGCCGGTCGCGCAGCGTATCGGCGCGCCCAAGGCGATCGTCGCCCGGGACGTCACCGAATCGGGCAACACCTCGGCCGCCAGCATCCCGATCGCGCTCTCCAAACTGCTGCGCCGCGGCGAACTCACCCCCGGCTCGCCGGTGCTGCTACTCGGCTTCGGCGGTGGTTTGGCGTACGCGGGACAGGTGATCCGCTGTCCGTGACGAGTGGCCGGGAGTGCAGCCCGGGTAACGTGACGCCGGATGAACACCTATCGCACGCATGACGACGCCGACCTGCACTACGACCGGCTGGGCGCCGGAGACGGTGAGCCGATCGTCGTCCTGGCCGGTGGCGCAGCCGCTCATCCGTCCTACTTGGACGATCTCGCCGGGCTGTCCGGCGTACGCTCGCTGGTCGTTCCGCAGCTGCGCGGGGTCGGTGACTCACCGTTGCCCGCCGATCCCGAGGTCGCCTCGTTCTGGCGGCAGGCCGAAGACGTCGACCGCCTCCGGCGGCATCTCGGACTCGACCGTGTCGTCCTCCTCGGCCACTCCGCCGGTACGCGGCTAGCCATCTCCTACGCCGCCCAGTTCCCGGCGTACGTGGGCGGACTGGTGCTGGTCACGCCACCGACCGGGTACCTGATCCCGGGCGGGCCCGGGGTCGACCAAGTGACGGAGGCCCGGCGCGGCGACCCCGACTTCGACGCGGCGTACGCGGCCTGGCAGACCGGTCCCGAACAGCACGACGAGGAAGGACTCACCGCCTGGTACGCCCGCGTCGCGCCGGTGTCGTACGCGAAATGGGGTCCGGCCGAGCAGGAGCACGCGCGCAAGTTCCACTACAGGTACGCAGCCAACCGGGCGTACTTCAGTGTCGAGCCGCCCGAAGATCTCGCCGGGCGACTGCGGGCCGTCGAAGCTCCGGTGCTCGTCGTCGCGGGAGCACAGGACACGGGGGTCGGCGTCGGCCCGGTGACCGAGCTGGCCCGGCTGTTCCCGGCCGGGGAGATCGCCGTGATCGACGGCAGCGGGCACTTCCCCTGGTTCGAGCAGCCCGCCGCATTCCGTTCCATAGTGGACACATTCCTGGCCCGGCGGTGAAAGCGGCCCGGCTGTGAGAGCGGCCCGGCTGTGAGAGCGGCGCGGCCGTGGGCGACCATCCGCGACGCTCGGCGCGATGCGTTGATCAGGGCGTTTCCGGTTACGACACACTGACTGCATTCCTGGCGGCTCGCGCAAGCGCTCCCCGGCGCGAGACGAAGGTTGGAGCCTGTTGGGCAAGGAGTGGGGGCGTGCGCCAAGATCACGTTCCCGTGGTCTGCGTTTTCTGGCCAGAAATGATGATCAAGTACCCATGGTCTGCGGAAATCCGCCTTCGGGCGCATATCACGGGCACATGTCGGTCGATGCGAGCCGAAAATCGCAGACCCAGGGAACAGGATCATGTCCAGGTCCTCGGCGGCGCTTTGCCGACGGACTGTAACTCCATGACCACCGGCCCGGGCGGGGGCGGGGGAGAGAGGGCGGGGGCGGCGTTAGGAGACCAGGCGGGTCTGCCAGGCCCAGGCGGCGATCTCCACCCGATTGCGTACGCCGAGCTTCGTCTGGATGCCGGAGACGTGGCTCTTCACCGTGCTCAGCGAGATGAACAGCTCGGCGGCGATCTCCTGATTGGTCAGCCCGCGGGCGATCGCCCGGACGACGTCCAGCTCACGATCCGACAGTTTGCCCCACGGCTTGATGGTGTCGACGGTCGTCGCCGCGGTGAGATGCCGCAACAGGCGTACGGTGATCGACGGTGAGATGAGGGAGTCGCCGGCGTACGCCGCTCGCACGGCTTCGGCGAGCAACGCCGGACCGGCGTCCTTCAGCAGGAACCCGGCCGCGCCGTCCCGCAGCGCGCCGTAGACGTATTCGTCGAGGTCGAACGTGGTGACCACGACGACTCGCAGTGGGGCGGCGACGCCCGGTCCGGCCAGCGCGCGGGTCACGGCGAGCCCGTCCAGCCGGGGCATCCGGATGTCGACCAGGCAGACGTCCGGCCGAAGCCGCCGGGCTTGCTCGATCGCCGCCACGCCGTCGGCCGCCTCGCCCACGACTTCGATGTCGGGCTGGTCGGACAGGATCAGCCGCAGGCCGCTGCGGACCATCGCCTGGTCGTCGGCGATCAGGACGCTGATCATCGGACCGTCCCGGCCTCGTCCGAGGTCCCGGCCGGGGCGGAAGAGCCGCGAGCGCCGGGAGCGGGGAGCGAAGCGGACACGACCCACCCGCCGCCCGGCGCAGGTCCGGCAGTCAGCGTCCCGCCGAGCGCCGAAACTCGCTCGCGCATCCCGAGCAGCCCGTGCGACGAGCCGGAAGACATGACGCCGGAAGACATGACGCCGGAAGACATGACGCCGGAAGACAAGACGCCGGACGACAACCCCGAGGACGTGGCCGGTCCGTCATCGGCCACCCGCACGGTGAGCACCCCGTCCACCGGTGACTCCACGGTGACGGAGACCTGCCGTGCTCCCGGCGCGTGCCGGGCGACGTTCGTGAGCGACTCCTGCACGATCCGGTAGACCGTCGTCGCGAGCTCGGGCGGCCACGCTGCGCCGGAGGCGTACTCGGGCGGCGTACGCAGATCGACGGGTGGCCCGGGAAACCGGCGAACCAGGTCGGCGAGACCTTCCGGCTGGGGCGTCGTCGGCGGGGCGTCGCCGGAATCCCGCAGTACGCCGACCACGCGCCGGGTCGCGGTGAGCGCCTCGGCCGCCGCCGTCTCGATCTCCGCCAGCGCGTCGGCCACCTCCGCCGGTCGCGTACGCGCGACGATCCGAGCCGCCTGGGTCTGCACGACGATTCCGGTCAGGTGGTGCGCGGCGACGTCGTGCAGTTCGCGGGCCAGCGCCAGGCGCTCGTCTCGGCGTACCTGGTCGGCGGAGTAACGGCGACGCAGGTCGACCAGCCGCAGGCTGAGTCCGGTGGTCACCGCGCCCAGCCAGCCCAGCACGGCGAAGCCGGTGACAGTGCCCGACGAGGTCGCCGGGGCGAGTAGATGGCTGCCGACCACGATGACGGCGTACGCCGCCGTGACCAGGCCGCCCCACACGACCGGCTGCCGCCGGATCGCCGCGCCGACCAGTACGGACAGCGCCAGGATCGAGGCCGGGCCGGGTTCCCTCGGCAGCTCGAAGGCAGACGCGATCGGCGTCGCGACCGCGGCGACGGCCAATCCCGCGACGGCGGCGTACGCTCCCGGCAACCGGTCGCGGAGCAGCGCGAACATACCCGTGACGAGGCCGGTCACCAGCCCGAACAACGCCGCGCGCCCGCCCCAGCTCACGGTGACGGCTAGCGCCACCAGGGCCGCGGTCGCCGCCAATGCTCCGGCCAGCAACACGTTGGCGGTGGAGACGACGCGTCGTTCGAACTGCTCCCAGGTAGGCACGCGCCCACGCTACCCACGGCGTGAGCTGCGCCGTCACCGCCGAAAGTAGGGTTCGCCGCTGTGCGTACCCCTTCTTCGAGCCGATGCGCGACCACCCGGCGGCGACCCAGGCTGGCCGCATGTCAACGGAAGCGTTGAGGGCCACGGCCCTCACCAAACGGTATGGCCGGCGGACCGCGCTGGCCGAGGTGGAGCTGGCGGTGCCGCCGGGCCGGATCGTCGGGCTGGTCGGGCCGAACGGCGCGGGCAAGTCGACGTTGTTGCAGCTCATCTGTGGTTTGATCGAGCCGAGCGGCGGCGTGCTGACGGTGCTCGGCCGCCGTCCGGGCGCGGACCCGGCGGCCGTCGGTTTCGTGGCGCAAGATACGCCCGTCTATGCCGGGCTGTCCGTCGGCGAGCACCTGCGGCTCGGCGAGCGGTTGAATCCGCGCTGGGACGCGGCGCTGGCCCGCCGGCGGATCGAGCAGCTCGGCATCGATCTGCGTCAGCGTGCCGGGCGGCTGTCCGGTGGTCAGCGCGCGCAGCTGGCGCTCACCGTGGCCGCCGCGAAACGCCCCGACCTGCTCGTCCTGGACGAACCAGCCGCGGCATTGGACCCGTTGGCACGCAACGGCTTCATGACAAGCCTGGTCGAGTTCGTGACCGACCTCGGCGCGAGCGCGGTGTTGTCCTCACACCTGCTGTCCGATGTGGAGCGAGTCTGCGACTACCTCGTGCTGCTTCGCGACGGCCGGGTCCAGCTCGCGGGCGAGGTCCGCGACATTCTCGCGCGGCACAGCGGCGGGCTCGAGGAGATCGCGCTCGGCTACATGACGGGAGGCCCGCGATGATCTGGCTCAGCTGGCGGCAATTCCGGACCTCCGCGCTGGCCGGGCTGATCGCCCTGCTCGCGGCCGTGGTTCCCCTTCTCCTGCTGGGGATACGCCTGAAGCAGTCCCGTCGTTCGTACCTCGCGAGCTGCGCCGATGCGGTGAGATGCGCCGACGCGCTGCGGCAGTACGCCGCTGAACACCAGAACATGCTGTTGTTCATCGACGCGGGTGTGCTGCTGGTGCCCGCCCTGATCGGGATGTTCTGGGGTGCACCGCTGATCGCGCGCGAGTTCGAGACCGGTACGCATCGACTGGTGTGGAGTCAGAGCATCGGCCGGCGACGGTGGTTCACGATCAAGATGCTGGTCGTCGCGGCTGCGGTCGTGCTTGCCGTATCCGTGCTGACCGGGATGCTGACCTGGGCGGCCGGCCCGGTCGACACGGCGGCGGGGGATCGGTTCACCACCATCGTCTTCGGCGCTCGCGACGTCGTGCCGATCGCGTACGCCGTGTTCGGGTTCGTGACCGGCGCGGTTCTCGGCCTCGTCATGCGGCGTACCGTGCCGGCGATGGCGCTGACCGGCCTGCTCGTGATCGTCACGCAATTCGTGGTGGCCAACGGCGTACGCCCGCATCTGCTGCCGCCGTCCCACGAGACCCGGGCGATGACCGCGTCCGCCATCAACGAATTGCGGGGATTGGGCGGGCTGACCAACCGGCCCTCCGTACGCGGGTTGACCGTGCCGGACGCTTGGGTCACCTCCGCCAGCGATCTGCGTACGCGGGACGGCCGGACGCTGGACCCCGCCGTGTTCGGCGCTTGCATCGCGCCGCCGGCCCCGGGCTCTTCCGGCTCTGGCTCTTCCGGGTCTGGGGGCACCTTTGGCGCTGCGGCTGACTGCCTGGGCGCGCGCGACTTGCACGTCGACGTGGCGTACCAGCCGAATCGGCGGTACTGGCCCTTTCAGCTGATCGAGTCGGGCCTGCTGATCGGGCTCGCGATGCTGGTGGGCGGGTTCGGGTGGTGGCGGATCCGGCGTCGCTGACGCTCGGGGTATGGGCGGTCAGGTGAGTCCGACCTGGTGGCGCCCGGTGCAGTCCTGATCTGTGTGGTTCAGGGTGTGGCAGGGCGACAGCTGGTCTCCGGCGTCGGCGACCTCGGCGAAGTCACGGGGCCGCTGGTCAGTGGATTCGTTCCGGATTCGGTCGGCGACGATGGTCTGGCCAGGCTCGGGGATCATGGCGCCGTCCATACCCGGTTGCGCAGTTCGATAATCCTGCAAGGTCGTACTTCGGGAGTGGCCGTAGTCACAATCGCACGTTTTGAGGTTTGCGTTCGAGCGCGCTCGAAGCCATAGCGTCGCGGCCATGACGAAGACACAACTGACCTGGATCATCACCGGAGCGTCCCGGGGCTTCGGCCGCTCGCTCGCCGAGAAAGCGCTGGCCGGCGGGGATCTCGTCGTCGCGGCTGTGCGGCGGCCAGAGAGTTTGACCGACCTGGCGGCGAAGTACCCCGACACCTGCCTGGTCACGAAGTACGACGCCCGGGACGTCTCCGCCGCGGCGACACTCGTCCAAGCCGCGGTCGAGCGGTTCGACCGGATCGACGTGCTCGTGAACAACGCCGGACGGGCGGTCGTCGGAGCCGTCGAGGAGGTGTCCGACGCTCAGCTGCGCGAGCTGATGGACCTGCACCTGTTCGGTCCGGCCGCCCTGGTCCGGGCGGTGCTGCCGGTGATGCGAGCCCAAGGCTCCGGGTCCATCGTCCAGATGAGCAGCCAGGGCGGCCGGACGTCGTTCCCCGGCGTGGCGGCGTACTCGGCATCGAAGTTCGCGCTGGAGGGCTGGTCCGAGGCGCTCGCGGGAGAGGTCGCGCCGTTCGGCGTACGCGTGATGATCGTCGAACCGAGCCGCTTCCGGACCGACTTCAACTCCGGTGGCACGCTGGAGTTCGCGGACACGTCCGACGCGTACGCCTCGATGCTGGCCGCCGTCCGCGCCGACATGGCCGGGGCCGACGGCCGCCAGGAAGGCGACCCGGATCGGGCGGCCGACATCATCGTCTCGCTGGTCCACGGCGAGTCTCTGCCGCTCCGGCTGCCGTTGGGGCGGGAGGCGGTCGACCGGATCTCCGGGGCGTACCGGCGTGGGCTCGCGGAGGTCGCCGAGTGGGCGGACGTCGCCCGTAGCGCAGACTTCGCCGACGTCCCGGCCTCGGCCCGCCCGGTCTAGGCTTGCGCCATGGCGACGGAAGACCTGATGACGCGGGTGCTGGAAACTCTCGGCGAGGACGATCCGTTGTCGGTCGAAGCCATTCACCGGCTCACCGGCCTCGGCGACGTCCCGGCGGCGATGGCCATCAATGAGGTGGCCGACATGCTGGATATCTCGCCGCATACGTTGCGCTACTACGAACGGGCCGGGCTGGTCGAGGTCGCTCGCGACGCCAACGGCTACCGGGTCTACGACGCGGACGCCGTACGGCGGCTCGTCTTCCTGACCCGGATGCGGCTGTCCGGGATGCCGATGCGCGATCTCCAGCACTACATCGAGCTGGTGGACGCCGGACCGGACACGGTGCCCGAGCGGCTGGACATGCTGCTCGAGCACCGGGACATCATCCGCCGCCGCCTCCGGGAACTGACCTTGTCGCTGGCCGCCACCGAATACAAGATCTCGACCTACGGCGGCGAGACCGGCCCGGACGGGGTCTGACGGCTCAGGCCGTGCGCAGGGGCCGGCCGACTGCGTGCAGATGGCGCAGCGCGATCGCGTACGACCGGAACAGGCCGCACTCCTCGTAGGGCACCCCGATCTCGGCGCAGAACCGCCGGACGATCGGCTTGGCCCGGCGCAGGTTGGCCGACGGCATACTCGGGAACAAGTGGTGCTCGATCTGGTGGTTCAGGCCGCCGAGCACGACGTCGAGCACCGGCCCGCCGGTCACGTTCCGCGAGGTCAGCACCTGCTTACGGAGGAAGTCGAGGTCGTCGGTCGCCATCGGCATGCCCTTGTGGTTGGGGGCGAACGTGCAGCCGAGGTAGAGGCCGAAGGCGGCCTGGTGCACGGCGATGAAGGCGAGTCCCTTGCCCAGCGGCAAGACGGTGAAGACCGCCCCGAAGTACGCCGCGAAGTGCAGCACGAACAACACGATCTCGGCAGCCCGGTGCCGCATGCCGCCCTTTCGCAGCGCCCGGACGCCGGAGACGTGCAGGTTCAGCCCTTCCAGCAGCAGCAGCGGGAAGAACAAGAACCCCTGGACACGGCCGACGAACCGGGCCACCCCCTTCGCCGTCCGCGCCTGATCGGTCGACCAGATCAGGATGTCGGGGGAGACGTCGGGGTCGTGGTCCTCATGGTTGGGGTTGGCGTGGTGGCGGGTGTGCTTGTCCATCCACCAGCCGTAGCTCATGCCGATGCCCAGGTTGCCCGCGAGGAGACCGGCGACCTCGCTCGCCTTGCGGGTGCTGAACACCTGGCGGTGGGCCAGGTCGTGGGCGACGAGGGCCACCTGGGCGAACACGGCGGCCAGCGCGAGCGCGACGATGATCTGCAGCCAGGAATCGCCGACCATTGCGAAGGCGACCCAGCTTCCGGCGTACGCCGCGATCACCAGCCCGATGCGAAGGGCGTAGTAGCCGGGCCGCCGGTCGAGCAGCCCGGCTCGTTTGACGCGTTCGGACAGGCGGGCGAAATCGCTGCCGCGGACGGTGGCCGGACTGGCGAGGGCCGTCGTATCAGTCATGCTCCCAGCCTCGTGGCCGGGGCGCTCCGAACCAATCCCGCTGCCCCCCGAGCGGGGGTGGGGCTGGCCCCAGTCCGATCCCTCGGGCGGGCCTCAATCCGCCGGCTGATCCGTCAGTTCGCGACGCAGTTCCAACTGGACGGCCGACCGACTGTCCAGATTGGATCGGCGATGCGTGGCCGAGCCGTGGAATAGCAGCTCGGGCCGGGGCGTTGGAGAGCAGCGTGACGATGACCGGAGACTATGAACCGAGCGCGACCGGGTGGGTCCGCAAGCACGTCGAGCAGATCATGCGGACCGGGACGACCGACGGAGTGACGATCCGAGGGCTGGCGACCGTGCTGATGACCTATCGGGGCGCCAAGAGCGGCAAGATCCGCAAGACTCCGGTCATGCGGGTCGAACACGACGGGGCGTACGCGGCCGTGGCATCCCAGGGCGGCGCGCCCAAGAACCCCCAGTGGTACGCGAGCCTGGTCGCCGAACCGGTCGTGGAACTCCAGGATGGCCGGACAAACCGGGAATATCGGGCGCGTGAGGTGTCCGGCGACGAGAAGGCGATCTGGTGGGAGCGGGCGGTCGCGGCCTATCCGCCTTACGCCGACTATCAGCGCAAGACCGAGCGCCAGATCCCCGTCTTCGTGCTGGAGCCGATAAGCGGCTGACCGCTGACGATCTCCGTAACGTTCGTCGTCGCCTGGCGAGCGGGCGTCGGATGGTGATCCACAGCCCGTACCGTGTCAGATTCGTCCACCGAAACGACACGCGCCGGGATGTGGATCACGCGTAGGACCGCTCAACCTTTTGGCGCGGTCACGTGTTCATGAGGGTAGAGGCGACCAGAAAGCGAGCCGATGCCCGACGACGAATTCCGTGCCTTCGTAGAACAGCGCTACACCGCGCTGCTGCGGACGGCGTACCTGCTGTGCGGGTCGCCGGATCGCGCCGAGGACCTCCTGCAGGCGGCCCTGCTCGCCGCGATGCCCCGCTGGCGGCGCATGGACCATCCGGAGGCGTACGTCCGCCGGATCATGGTCAACCAGCTGGCCAACTCGTGGCGGCGGCCGATCCGGGAGATCCTCACCGCGGTGCTGCCCGACCGGCCCGTGCGAGACACCGCCATCGAGGAACGGGACGCGATGTGGGTGGCGCTGAGCCGGTTGCCGGCTCGGATGCGGGCCGTGCTGGTGCTGCGCTACTGGGAAGACTTGTCCGAAGAGGAGACCGCCAGGGTGCTGGAGGTGAGCCTCGGCACGGTGAAGAGCCACTCCTCCCGGGGTCTCGCCCGGCTGCGGGATCTGCTCGGCGAGCCGCTGGTGCTCGACGCGGGCGGACCTCGGGACAAGCTACGCATCAACGGGACCGGAGGCGCGCGATGATCGACGAGCTGCAACGAACCCTTCGCGAGCGCGCCGAGGTGGTGGTGGCCCGGCCTCAGCCGTACGAGCGGCTGCTGCGCCGACGCCGGGTTCGCCGGCGGACGACGGCGATGACGGCCGCCGCAGTGGCGATCCTGATCGCGGTGCCCCTCGGGTTCAAGGCGATCGTTCTGCCGACTTATGATCCGGAGCCGGGACCGCCGCCCGCCGCGGTGGCTCCGCTGCTGAACTCGCCGACGCGCGGCAGCCTCGCCGGGGACGAGAAGTTCCTGGCCGGCCTACGCGAGCGGGCGGCAGCGGTCGCCAACGTGGGACGGGGACCGAACGGCCCGCACATGCCCTCCGACCCGGACCTGATCAAGGTGCTCTTCGCCGGCGACGTCGGCACCCGCCGGATCGCAATCGTCGCCGGACTCGACGGGTGGCCGCTGGAGGCGCTCTTCCAAGGCTCGGTCGGCGACGACCCGGGCGACCTCTACAACAGCGGGTCGGGCGAGCTGGAACCCGTCGTGCACACGGATACGGCGAAGATGGGCTCCGATCGGTCGGAGACCTACCTGCTTCTCGGCCCGGCCGGGGCGAGCATCGACAAGGCGACTTCGGTCTACAGCTCGACCGGCGTCCGGCGTACGTGGACTCCGGTCGCGGCAGATCAGGGTTACGTGGCGTACCCGGATCTGACCTGGCGCGAGCGGCTGCGCGTACGCATGGGGGACATGGTGATCTGGGAGGGCGTCGGCGGGCGAGCGCCCGATGCGGCCGTGGAGGTCGACCCGCAGCCGGTGCTTGGACATGGAACCGCGATTCCGGCGTCGTACGCGCAGATGGCGGCGAACTATCTCGCCTACTCGACTGGCCTATCCGGACCGGGAGCGAAGTACCGGGTGTTGTGGAGCGACCGCCTCACCATGCCCGGCACCAAGCAAGGCGAGGCGTACGCCGTCGTAGTGCAGGCGATCACGGCCGACGGCGGCGGTCCGTACTCCCTCTACGTCTTCGAGGCCGGCACCGAGGACACCCGCAACCTTCCGATTGGAAACGGCACCGCCGGGCCGCCGGATCAGGCCTTCCTCTTGCTGCGGTTGCCGTCGTTCGCGGCGATGACCGACGATCGGGTGTACGCCGTCGCTCCTCCGGCAGCGGCTCGAGCCGAGTTCACCGACGCGAGCGGGCACACCGTCGGCATCGGGCTCAGCAACGGCGTCGGCTGGCTGAACACGCCCGCCGGGATCGACAGCGAGGTCCGGTTCTACGACGGCGGGGGAGCGCTGCTGGCGACGCGTCAGTTCAGCGACAAGGACCGCGGCGCGAGCTGCGACGAGCACGATCCGTCCATCTGCGACGGGCCGATCTCGGTCCGGGAGAGCCGGCCGGCTGAGCCGGTCCGGTGATTCAGCGCAGCGGGTGATACATGACATGCAGGCCGACGAGCCCGTGGCGCGGGTGGCGGAACGCCTCCGGGACCGTGCCGATGATCCGGAAGCCCAGGTCCTGCCACAGGTGCACGGCCGGTTCGTTGGTCTCGACGACCGCGTTGAACTGCATGCCGTGGTATCCCCGCTGCCGCGCCCACGCCAAGGCGTACTCGCCGAGCGCCCGTCCCACGCCGCGGCCCTGCGCCTGCGGGCTCACCATGAAGCTCGCGGTCGCGATGTGCGCGCCCCGGCCGGGCCGGTTCGGCCCGAACTTCGCCGAGCCCAGCACGGACTCACCGTCGACGGCCACGACCGTCTGTGCCGGCGGCGTCTCCATCCACAACGGACGCGCGGTTTCCGAGGTCAGGTCTTCCGGGTACGCGTAAGTCTCACCGGCAGCGACGATCGCGGAGAAGAAGGGCCAGATCCGGGGCCAGTCGGAGTCCACGGCAGCTCGAATGATCACACCGAGACATTATCGTCGGAGAGCAGATATCCTTCCGCGCATGTGGGCGCGCATGTTCTCGGGCGTACGCCGGTGGTATTGGCTGGCGGGCGCGGGTCTGATTCTCATCGTCATCGCTGCCTTCGTGCTCTGGCCGCGATCCGAGGAGGAGCCGCGCGCGCGTCAATACCGCGACGTCAGCGCTTGCCTGCTGACCGATTCGGCGGGGATCTCGTCATCGGCGGCGAAACCCGTCTGGGCCGGTATGCAGGACGCCTCGCTGAAGACGCTCGGCCAGGTGCGGTTCCTGTCCATCGCGGGGCCGCAGGACGTGTCGAACGGGCGCACCTTCGTGAACTCGCTGGTCCTCAGCCGATGCGCGGTGATCGTGGCCGCCGGGAAGCTGCCGGTCGAGACGGTCACCGAGGTCGCCCGGGAGAGCCCCCACCAGAAGTTCGTCATCGTGGTGGCCGGCGACCAGACGCCCGCCCCCGGGGTGGGCAACGTGTCGGTGGTCTCCGCCACGGGTGAGGACGCCACGCGTACGGCGGTGAGCAACGCCATCGCCCAAGCCCTCAGCGCGTAGTCTCGCGCGTACCGCCGAGGGTGGTGACGATCTTCGTCAGCGCGTTCTCCAGGTGCGTGAGCTCCTCCGGCGTGAGCGCGGCGAGCGCACGCGCGGCGATTTCGCGCCGGGCGGCGGAGATGGGTGCCTCGGCGGCGCGGGCTTTCGGGGTGAGGTAGAGCCGGACCAGCCGCCGGTCGTCCGGATCGCGGCGGCGTTCGAGCAGGCCCGCGGCTTCCATGCGAGCGGCGGTGTTGACCACGGTGGGGGTGGCGACGTCCAGCCGGGCCGCCAGGTCGCCCGGAGTGAGACCGTCGGTGTCCCAGAGCACTTCGAGGACGAGGTTCTGGCCGATGCGTACGCCGTGTTCCTGCATCGCCGAATCGGTAGCGGTGCGTAGCAGCTTCTGGGCCCGGGTGAGTAGGCGGACGACGTCGGTCACGCGTCCAGTGTATGATCGTTAGCAGGCTAACGATTTGGAGCGGCCCTCATGATTCTGGTTACCGGTGGTGGAGGTTTCCTCGGCACGCACGTCACGCAGGCGCTGCGCGACTTCGGCGAAGAGGTCGTGATCGCCCGGCGGCAGGGGCCGACGCCCGTGGACGTCACCGATCTGGCGAGCGTGCTGGCCTTGGGCAGTCGCTACCCGATCACGCGCGTCGTGCACCTCGCCGCGGCCGGGTTGACCGAAGGGTCCACACTCGACAAGCTCTGGGCCGACACGCTCGGCCTGTTCAGCGTGCTCCGCGCGGCGTACGAGTGGAACGTGGAGCGAGTGCTGCTCGCCAGCAGCATCGGCGTCTATGCCGGGGTCACGCCGGACGACGGGTTCTACCACGAGGACGCCCGATTGCCGGTCGCGAGCCCGCACGCCATCCCGGCCGTGAAGAAGATCGCGGAGACGGTCGCCGCGGCTCAGCGGGAGGTCCCGGCGGTCACGGCCCGCATCGGCGCGATCTGGGGACCGCGCGGCCGGTCCGCGTCACCCTTCTTCGCCGCGCCAGGTCTCATTCACCAGGTCGTACGCGGAGAGCAGCCCACGGCGGCCGCCGACGACGCCATAGACATGCTGTACGCCAAGGACTGCGGCGCAGCAGTGGCCCATTTGGCGACGTCATCCCGACTGCGGCATTCGGCGTACAACATCGGGAGCGGCAGAGTGACCTCGAACCGGGAGCTGGCGGGGGCGATCGAGCGGGTGGTGCCCGGGGCCCGGATCGCGCTGACGGACGGGGGTGAGGCGCAGGCTGCGCTGGACGTGACGCGGCTGAGCGCGGACACGGAGTTCGTGCCCGCGTACGCCCTGGACCGCGCGGTGGCGGACTACACGGCGTGGCTGGCTGTGCACGAGCGATGAGCGTCGGCCGCCGGCGTTCGTCATGATCATCGCAGAATGCCGGATAACGTCCCCTCGCACAGTGTTCGAGACCGCGTTATCCCGGATAACGCGAGCGCGCCCACCCGAGCGCGCCTCGGGACAACGCGGGCGCGCCCCGGATAACGCGAGCGCGCAGGACCCTGAGGAAGCTCAGGGTCAGCGGCGACGTTCGGCAGAAGCCGGAGCCCGCCAAGATCCATAACGTCGAGGGCATGATGCACATGCTGGAGTCGGCGGTCGCCTCGCCCTGGGTCTACCTGGTGTTGTTCGCGGTCGCCGTGCTCGACGGGTTCTTCCCGATCGTCCCGGCCGAGACGATGGTGATCACCGCGGGCGTCTTCGCCGCCGGAGGCCGGCCCAACCTGGCACTGGTGATCGGAGTGGCGGCGCTTGGCGCGTTCGTGGGCGATCACGTCTCGTATCACATCGGCCGCACCGCCGGGCAGGGTCTGCTGCGCCGGATGCCCCCGGACAGCAAGCGGCGGGCGGCGTACGAGTGGGCGTCGAAGGCATTGCAGGAACGGGGCGGGCTGTTGCTGGTCGTCGCCCGGTACATCCCCGGTGGCCGGACCGCGGCGACGATGACCACCGGGGCGGCGGCGTACCCGAGGCGGAAGTTCGCGATGTTCGACGCGATCGCCGCGTCATCCTGGGCCCTCTACTCGGGACTGATCGGCTACCTGGGCGGGCGGGCGTTCGAGGACGACCCGTTGCACGGGCTCTTGCTGGGACTCGGCATCGCGGTCTCGATCACCGTGGCGGTGGAGGCGACTCGGTATCTGCGGCACCGGAAAGCCCGGCCTCGTACGCCAGAATCGCCGCCTGCACCCGGTTACGCAGATCGAGTCGGGTCAAGATCGAACTGACGTGGGTCTTGACGGTCCCCGCCCCGAGGAAGAGCCGTTCGCTGATCTCCTGATTGGACAGTCCGGCCCCGATCAGGGCGAGCACCTCCCGTTCCCGCTCGGACAACCGGCCGACCCGGGCGCGGGCGTCGGCGACCCGGGTGAGCTGGTCGCCGCCGAGGTGGGCGATGACTCGCCGGGCGACGCGGGGGGACAGGAAAGCCGCGCCCTCCGCCGCCGCGCGTACGCCGGCCGGCAGTTCGCGGGGATCACCGGATTTCAGCAGGAACCCGGATGCTCCGGCGGCCAGCGCCGCCGAGATGTACTCGTCCTCGCCGAACGTGGTCAGCATGAGAACGGCCGTCTCCGGGAGGCCCCGGCGGATCTCCCGGGCGGCGGCCAGACCGTCGAGCTTGGGCATGCGGATGTCGAGCAGTGCGACGTCGGGCCGATGGCGAAGAGCCAGCTCAACCGCTTCGCGGCCGTCACCCGCCTCGGCGACGAGCTCGATGCCCGGGTCGCTCGCCAGGATCGCGCGTACGCCCGACCGGATCATCGGCTCGTCGTCGGCGACGAGGAGCCGGATCATCGGGACCGGCCCGGGATCAGGTCCTTGGTGACCAGGCGGCCGTCGCGGAAACACAGCCGGTAGACGTCGATGGGACCGGCGAACAGATCGGTGTTCACCCGGTAATACTCGCATTCCGCCCCGTCGGGCGCGGCAGGCTCGGTCACCTCGGGACGCCCGTCCACCTGGTGCGACGGCAGGTCCAGGTCGGACCGGAGCTGCCCGAGCTGGAAGGACTGGTAAGCGGCTGTGTCTACATAGGATGTCGTGACCTCATACACCCGGAGCCCCAGCACGATGAGCCCGATCGCCGCGAACGCCGCGAGCTGCACCGCGACGCCGCCCCACAGCGTACGGCGGACGGACCGGCGAGCCGATTCGCGCGCCGGTGGCGGTGGCGGCGGCATCGGGGGAGCGCCGTCCACCGGCAGCTCCGCGACCAGCTCGAATCCGCCGTCGATCGGCCCCGCCCGCAGCGTCCCGCCCGCCAGCCGGGCCCGCTCCGTCATCCCGACCAGGCCCCGGCCGCCCGGTTCCACCGTCGCGGGTCCACCCGGTCCGTTACGCACGGTCACCGTCACCCGGTCACCCACGCGCCGCACGTCGACGGTCACGGCCGCGCCCGGCGCGTGCTTCGCCGCGTTGGTCAAGGCTTCCTGCACTATGCGATACGCCGAAAGCCGTCCCATGGCCGGTAAGTCGTCGGCCGCAGAGCCACTGAGCGAGACGGCCATCCCGGAGTCCCGCGTACGCCGGACCAGCTCGACGAGGTCCGGCACGTGCGGCTCGGTCGGGGCGACCTCGGGGCCGGCGTCGCCGGCGAGCACGCCGATGATCTCCCGCAGCCGTTCGGTGGCGTCGGCGGCCGCGACTCGGACGTCGGCGGCTGCCGTGCGATGGTCTTCCGACAGGTGCGAATCGAGTTCGAGGGCTCCAGCGCGCAGGGCGATGAGGCTGAGTTCGTGGCCGAGCGAGTCGTGCATGTCCCGCGCGATCCGGGTGCGCTCCCGGAGGCGGGCCTCCTCGGCGACGAGTTGCCGTTCACGTTCCAGCTGTTCGGCCCGGAGCCAACCGGCCTCCACGAGCGCGGCTCGCTGACGGGCGTACTGCCCGGCCCACCAGGGCAGCACGGCGAACACCGCCAGCGGGATCAGCACCTCGATCCAGGCCCACAGATCACCGAGCCCGGCGACGGCGAGGCCCAGCCCGGCCAGCGCGACCAGCCCGAACACAACGGCGGCCGGTGCGGCGCGGGGCATCCGGCGACCGGCCACCAGGGCGGCGAGGATCGACAGCAGGATCGGCCAGACCGGCAGCTCGTTGGTGCCGATCGGGATCACTAGGTTCGCCGCGGAACCGGCCGCCAGCGTCCAGACGGGCGCTCGCCTGGCCGCAGCGTACGCGATCGCGGTCAACCCGAGCCCGAGAACCATCCCGGGCCAGCCACCCCAGAGCTCCGCCACGACGACGGCCGCAACTCCGACGGCGCCGACGCCGTCGCGGAGCCGGGCGGCATGGAGCATGAACCCACGGTAGCGGGCCTACCGTTAGGGTGTGGTCATGAAGATCGCGATCACCGGCAGCACCGGCCGGGTGGGCGGCCGGGTCGCTCAGCGGCTCCTCGAGTCGAGCACCGAGTCGGTCGCCGAGTCGCAGATCGTCCGGCTCACCCGGCGAGACGCTCCGTATGAGGATGTGTCGGCGCTGCGGGCGGCCCTCAAGGGCGTGGACACCCTCGTCTTCGTCTCCAGCGACGGCGAAGCCGCCCGGATGATCGCGCATCACCAGAACGTGCTGCAGGCGGCGGCCGACGCCGGAGTCGGGCACGTCGTGCTGCTCAGCGGGCTCGACTCGGCTTTGGACTCGCCCTTCTGTTACGCGTACACGAATGGCTTCACCGAGCAGATGTTGCGCGGCAGTGGGCTGGGCTACTCGATCGCCCGCGCGGGCCTGTTCGCCGAATTCTTCGGCGGCCTGGTGCGGCAGGTCGCGGCGGACGGCACTGTGCGGCTGCCGACCGGCGGTTGCAGCGTGTCGCTGGTGGCCCGAGACGACGTGGCCGACTGTCTCGCCGCGCTGGCGCTGGCCGGTCCGACGAACCGCCACCACGATCTGACCGGCGAGCAGAGCCTCTCCGGCGCGGACGTCGCCGCTGCCGCCGGGTACGCCTTCGAAGAATGCCCGGAGGCGGAGTTCGCGGCCTCGCTGACGCTCGGCGGCGAGGAACCCTGGTGGGTGTACGCCTACACCTCGATGTTCGCCGCCATCCGGCAGAACCGCTGGTCAGCGGTCAGCGATGAGGTCAACCGGCTGCTCGGCCGGCCGGCGGCGCGCATCTGAAGGGTCGGATCTGGGTAGAGGTCGTTCGCTAGGGAAGGAGGAGGCGTGTCGGAACCGATCACGGTCGACGAGTTGCGTCCGGGCGACCACGCGTGCCTGACCTACTCCGACCGCGACGAACGACTGGACATCGTGGCCGCGTTCATCGCCGACGGGCTGGATCGCGGTGACAAGATCATCTGCTACACCGAGGACCTCTCGGCAGACCAGATGACGGCCGAGCTGGTCAGCCGGGATGTCACTGGGGCCCGCGCGGGGCAGCTGGTGATCGCGCCGAGCCGGGACGCCGGCCTGGCGGGGGTCGGTGCGCAACCTGTCGTCGACGTTCTCAGCACCGAACTGGCCGCCTCGGTCGAGCAGGGCTTCCCCGGCCTACGGGTCTCGGCCGACATGTGCTGGGCGGTCTCGCCGTCCCCGGCGGCGGAGCGGCTGGCCGAGTTCGAGACCGCGCTCGGCAGCCTGTTCAGTTCGGGCAAACTGACCGCGATCTGCGAATACGACCGCGACCGTTTCGACCCGGTCACGCTGGCCTTCGCCGCGCGGTCGCACGCCAAGACGGTCGCGGCGCTGGCGTACCACGACGATCCGGTGCTCCGGATCTGCCGGCAGCACCGGCCGCCCGGCGTACGCATCGCCGGTGAACTCGACTACACCCATCGCGACCCGCTGGAACAGGCGTTGTCCGAAGCGGTCCGGCTCGACCACCAGCTGTACTTGAACCTGGCCAAGTTGCAGTTCATCGACGTCGCGTGCGCCACGCTCGTCGCGAAGACGGCGCTCTCGCTGCCGCCCGGGCGGACGATGACGATCGTGGCCTCTCCGGTGGTCGCCGCCGTCCTTCGGCTCCTCGGCGTACGGTCCTCGGGTTCGCCGTCCGACGTCCGAATACGATTGATCGAAGTCGATGAGCACCCCTGAGCTGCGCCCGCCCGAACGCGACCGGCCCGGCGTCGCGGCCGATCTGCTCGAGCAACAGTTCGACGCGGCCGGCCTGTACGCCCTGCGCTCGGCGATCGCGGCGCATGCCTCCGAACTCGGCGCAGACTCACGGCGAGCGGGGGAGATCGTGCTCGCCTGCCACGAGCTCGCCATCAACGCCGTACGCCACGGCGGCGGGCGCGGCCGGCTTCGCCTCTGGCGCTCCGGCGACCTGCTCTATTGCCAGGTCGCCGACGACGGCCCGGGCCTGACCGACCTCGACAGCGGCTCGCAGCCGGTGCCGCTGGCCGATCCCGGCGGCCGGGGACTGTGGATCGTCCGCCGGCTCGCCGCCAGCGTCGAGATCGCCAACCATCAGGGTGCCACCGTGACGGCCGCCTTCGCCCTCCACTAGCCCGCTCGGCATGATGTCCCGATGACGACGATCACCGTGCGCCAGGCCGGCCTCGCCGACACGGACGGCGTACGCGCGGTCGGTTTGGCCGCGTGGCCGCCGACGTATGTGCCGCTGACCGGTCCGGAGTATGTGGAGTGGGCGCTGGCCACCTGGTGGTCGATCGAAGCCACCGAGCGCGGGATCGCGACAGGCGACGTGCTGGTCGCCGAGGTGGGCGGGCGCATCGTCGGCATGGCGGGACTGGGCGCGAAGGATGGCGTACCGGTGCTGTGGAAGCTGTATGTGCTCCCCGGAATGCAGGGCGCAGGTGTGGGTTCGGCGCTGATGGCGGCCGTCTTCGACCGGCTGCGCCGACGCGGCGACGACCGGCTCCGCCTGGAGTACCTGGAGGGCAACGAGCGGGCGGCGGCGTTCTATCGGGCTCACGGGTTCCGGGAGATCGGCCGGACCACCGACCCCGAGCGTCCCGGCGTACCGGAGGACGTGTGGATGGAGGTCGCGCTCTAGAGCGGCTACCGTTCCCGCGCCGGCGGTACGATCATGGGCGATGTCCATGCCCTATGAGGCCACCGGCCGGGTCGGCCAGAAGGCCCGCACCCGGCAGGCGCTGGTCGACGCGACCCGGCGACTGCTCGCCGATGGTCAGACGCCGCAGGTCGAGGAGGCTGCGGAGGCGGCCGGCATCTCGCGGACGACGGCCTACCGATACTTTCCGAATCAGCGCCTGCTGCTCATGGCGGCGCACCCCGAGATCTCCCCGGACTCGTTGCTGGGCCCGGACGCGCCCGCCACCCTGCCGGACCGGCTCGACGCGTTCATGGCGGCGTTCTGCGAGTACAACTTCACCTGGGAACCTCAACTGCGCGCTGCTTTACGCGTATCCCTGGAGCCGGAAGCGGAACGGCCGACGTTGCGTCAGGGCCGCGCGGTGCGGTGGATCGAGGACGCCTTGGCGCCTTTGCGGGAGACCCACCCGGAGCTGGACGTGCACGCCCTGGCCGTGGCGATCCGGTCGGCCGTGGGCATCGAAGCGTTGATCTGGCTGCTCGACGTGGCGGGTTACGGCCACGCGGAGGCGGCACGGACCGTTCGGGAGACTGCGCGGGCCCTGGTGGCGGCGGCGACCCGCGAAGTGTGAATGGCCGCCGGCTGAACCGGCGGCCATTGTCGAGAAGAGTCAGGACCAGCGGAAGAACCGAGCCGCGACTCCCCACGCCACCGCCGCGTACGCGCACAGCACCACCACGTGCAGCGCCTGCCGCCAGTGCCCGACGGTCGCGTCCTGCATGACCTGGACGCCCGCCCCGAGCGGGGTGTATTCGCCGATGCGCTGCAACGTCTCGGGCATGACCTCACGTGGAACCCAGAGGCCGGCGAAGAACATCAGGGGGAAGAAGGTCAGCGACCCGAGACCTTGCGTCATCTTGGCGCTGCCGGCCGTGGCCAGCACGAGCCCGATGCCGAACAAAGTGGCTGCGACCAGCAGGAAGCCCAGCACGAACGCGGTCGGGTTGCTGGGCAGGTCGACGCCGTACGCGAGCCAGCCGACCGTCAGCACGAGCAGCACCCCGATGCCCAGCACGGTGAGCTGGGTCAGCGCCTGAGCGGCCAGCAGGTCACGGGCCCGCGCCGGGGTGGCCGCCAGGCGGCGCAGGATCCCGCGTTCCCGGTAGGTTGCGAGCTGCGCCGGCAGCATGCTGAGCGCGACCATCGCGACCGCCATGGTGAGCATGATCGGCACGTAGATCGAGATGGTCGACCGCCCGCCGAGTTCCGGATCGGCCGCCCGGAACGCCGGTACGCTCCCCAGCACCGCCAGGATCGCCGGGGCGAGCAGGATGCCGAAGATGACGGCCGCGACGTCGCGGAAGTAAAGACGCAGTTCGGTGCGGAACATGGTCGCGTTCATCGGGTCACTCCATCGGTGCTCGCGGAAGCGGTGCTTGCGGAAGTCTGGGCGGTTAGCTGCACGAAAGCGTCGTCGAGTGTGGACTGTTCGACGCGGAGGCCGAGCGGGCTGAGCCCCTGCCGGGCCAGCTCGGCGACGACGGCGGGCAGCGCTTCGTCGTTGCCGCGTACGGTGAACCGGTCGCCGTCGGCGGTGACGGCTGTGACGCCGGGCAGGCCGTCGAGCGGGACCGGCCGGGCGAGGCGGAAGGTGAGCACCTGGCCGGTGGCGACCTTGGCGGCGAGCCCGGCCGGAGTGTCCAGGGCGGCGATCCGCCCGTCGTGGATCACGGCGACCCGGTCGCACAGCCGCTCCGCCTCGTCCATGAAGTGCGTGACCAGCAGAATCGTCACGCCGCGGTCGCGGATGTCGGAGATGAGCTGCCACGTGTCGCGGCGCGCCTGCGGGTCGAGCCCAGTCGTCAGCTCGTCCAGGATGGCCAGGCGAGGGTTGCCTACCAGCGCCAACGCGATCGACAGCCGCTGTTTCTGACCGCCCGACAGCTTCGCGTACGCCGTGTTCGCCGAGCCGGCGAGCCCGAGGTCGTCGATCAGCTGCTCCGGCCGGGCGGGGTCGGGGTAGAAGGAGGCGAACAACTGCAACGCCTCGCGTACCGTGATCCGGTCCTGCAGGGCCGACTCCTGGAGCTGCATGCCCAGGATCCGGCGGAGCCGGTCGCGGTCGCGCTGCGGATCGAGGCCCAGCACCCGGATGTCGCCCCGGTCCGGCGTACGCAGTCCGCCGACGCACTCGACGGTAGTCGTCTTGCCGGCGCCGTTGCGTCCGAGGATGCCGAAGATCTCGCCGCGCTCTACGGAGAAGCTCACGTCGTCGACGGCGATCCGCTCGCCGTACCGCTTGTGAAGGTTGAGGACTTCCAGCACTGTCATGCCCAAGACGCTAGAAATCGGCGGCGTCGCGCAGTATCCGGTTGGCTCTCCGATGGGGGTAGACCTAGCCCTACCCCCATCGGGGACCTGGCCCCCGTGCGAAGTCGCCGCCGGACCCGCCAGACTGGGCTCCATGTCGGCCCGATTGCGCGCGTTCGCGGCAGGTCTGGAGCTCTACGCTCTGAGCCTGTTCGGCCTGCTGTGCCTGATTCCCGTGCTCGCCATGTTCGTCCCGGGGTTCCTGCTCGGCCTGGTCTTCCTCGTGCCCGGCCCGCTGCTCGCCGTGCGCCGGCTCACCGGCGTCGTGCGGCGGCGTACCGGCGAGCTCACCGGCATCGAGATCCGCGAACCCTACGTGCCCGCGCCGCCCTTGCCGCAGCCCCAGGCCGACGGCTGGTATCAGCGCGATCGCCAGCTCTACAAGCGACTGTGGTGGCCCCGGCTCGCCGATCGCATCGACTGGGTGCTGGGCGACAACGCGACCTGGCGCGATCTGGGCTGGCTGGCCGTCTCGCCGCTCGCCGGGCTGCTGGGCGTCCTGCCGCTGGCGTTGCCGGTCGCGGCCGCGATCTTCGCCCCCGCGCCCAGCCCACTCCTGACGTTCCTGCTGGTCGCGGCGGGTGCGGTGGTCGGCCTCGCCGTCGCGCCGCAAGGTCTGCGGGTGACCGCGCGGTTCCATCGGCGCCTGCTGGGCGGCTCGGTGCTGCGGACCGACGTCCAGGACGTCCAAGCAGATCATCGGGTACGCGCATGGGTCGCGAAGGCCTCGTCACCGGTGGTGCGACTGGCCCTGCTCCTGCTCACGAGTCTGGTCGCGATCCCGGTGTTCGCCGCGACCGCGATCGCCTTGATTCTCGGCTACGGTGTCGGCCTGGTCTTCGTGGTCCCATGGGCGCAGGCGGATCTGCGCTGGCTGGCCGACTGGCGGAGGTCGCTCGCGCATTGGTCGGGCGTGTCGATCCCGAGCCCCTACCGGCCGCTGCTGCCGTTGGTGCGCCGCCCGGACGGCATGTTCCGGGTGCGCAAGAGCCTCTACAAGTCGGAGCGCTGGGCATCCTGGACTCAGCGGCTCTACTGGGTGCAGAGCGATCCGGCGACGTGGCGGGAATTCGTGTGGCGGGGAACCGATCCGATCATCGGCGGGCTCATCGCGGGAGTGCCGGTGGCACTGGTCGTCTACGGCATCTGGGGTCTCATCCTGCCTCGGATCGTGCACCTGTTCGTGAGCGATTCGCCCGCGAGCTTCTGGTATGGGACCTTCTTCGGTCATCCCGGCCTGGCGATTCCGGGCGGCCTGATACTGGCCGCGACGGGGGTGGCGATCGCACCGGCCGCCCTGCGGCTGCACGGCCGCTGGACCCGGCTACTCCTGCAACCGGCCGGCGAGACCGTGCTCGCCCAGCGGGTCGAGCAGCTGACCCTGTCGAGGGCCGACGCGAGCGACGCCGCGGCCCGGGAGTTGCGCCGCATCGAGCGGGACCTGCACGACGGCACGCAGGCCCGGCTGGTGGCGCTGGGTCTGCGGCTGGGCGCGATCGAGCAGCTCATCGACACCGATCCGGCGGCCGCCAAGGACCTGGCCGGGCAGACCCGGGAGGCGGCCGCGCTGGCGCTGCGCGAACTCCGGGAGGTCGTCCGCGGCATCCATCCGCCGGTGCTGGCC
Organism: Hamadaea sp.; assembly: GCF_013362815.1. GTDB lineage: Bacteria > Actinomycetota > Actinomycetes > Mycobacteriales > Micromonosporaceae > Hamadaea. Next base: position 46,828 of record NZ_JABFVK010000097.1, read on the forward strand.
GAACGAGGTCTCGCCGACGCCGTACGCGCGCTGGCGCTGGACAGTCCGCTCACGGTGACCGTCGACATCGACCTGCCGATGCGGCTGCCCGAGCCGATCGAGGCGGCGGCGTACTTCTCGCTGGCCGAGGCGCTCGGCAACGCCGCGAAGCACGCCCGCGCCCGGAAGGTCGCCGTACGCCTGGACCTCATCCTCGGCGAGCGCACCGGTGACCCCGACGTGCTGCGGATGTGCGTACGCGACGACGGGCAAGGCGGCGCGGACCCGGATCGGGGGAGCGGCCTGCGCGGGCTCGCCCGGCGGCTCGGTATCTTCGACGGGACCCTGTCGCTGTCGAGTCCGCCCGGCGGTCCCACCGAGCTGATCATGGAGCTGCCATGCGTGTCGTCCTCGCCGAGGACCTCTACCTCCTCCGGGAAGGACTGGTTCAGCTTCTGACGGCGCACGGGTTCACCGTCGTCGCGGCGGCCGAGACCGGCCCGGAGCTGGCAGCCGCGCTGGACGAGCACGAGCCCGACGTCGCGATCGTCGACGTACGCCTCCCGCCGACCAACACCGACGAAGGACTCCGGATCGCCTTGGCGGCCCGCCGACGCCGTCCCGGCCTCCCCGTCCTGGTCCTCTCCCAGCACGTCGAGCAGCTGTACGCCCGCGAGCTGCTCGAGGACGGCTCCGGTGGCGTCGGCTACCTGCTCAAGGATCGCGTACTGAACGCCGACCAGTTCGTCGACGCGATCCGCCGAGTGGCCGCGGGCGGCACCGCGATGGATCCGGACGTCATCGCCAAGCTGCTCACCCGCGCACAGCCGAACGGCCCGGTCGACCAGCTGACTCCTCGGGAAACCGAAGTACTCGGGCTGATGGCCGAAGGCCGGTCCAACGCGGCGATCGCCCAGCGGCTGTACATGAGCGAGGGCGCGGTCGGCAAACACACCGCGAGCATCTTCGGCAAACTCGGGCTGGCCCCGTCCGACGACGACAATCGGCGGGTGCTGGCGGTTCTCGCGTATTTGAACAGCGCCCGCTGAACGCGCGCGGGGCACCCAGCCTTCAGCGGTGACGTCACCGGCGAAGGGAGCGGTACGAGCCGGGCGGGACGCCGTACCGCTGCCGAAACGCGCGGCTGAAATGCGAAGCGCTGGGAAAGCCGGACGCGGCGGCGACCCGTTCGACCGGCAGCTCGGTCGCCTCGAGCAGCCGGGCGGCGAACACCAGCCGGGCGTCACGCAGGGCTTGCATCGGGCTCTGGCCGGTCTGGTCGGCGTACAGGTGGGCGAACCGCGACGGCGAGATCGCGACGGCGGCGGCCAGCGACCGCACCGTATGCGGTGCGCCCGGGTCGGCGGCGATCAGCGCCTGCGCCCGGCTGATCCGGTCGTCGAGCCGGGGTTCGGGCCGATCCGGCCGGGCGGCCGTCGTGGCGAGCAGGACGATCTCCTCCAACGCGCACAGCGCCAATTCCCGGGCGGCGTCGCTGTGTGCCACTGCCGCTCGGGTGGTGGTGAGCTCGGGTTCGGGCGGGGCGGCCGTGCCGGTCCAGCGGGCGTCGGCGTGCATACGCCGGAAGCCGGTCTCGACACGTTCCCGTACGCCCTCCGGCACACCGCCGACCGCGTACAGCCGATCGCCCCGGGAGTAGGGCCGCAGCCAGGACGACCACGTCGCGCGGGCCTGGCAATGCGCCCACCAGAAGGTCCACTGCCCGGTTCCGGGAGCCACTTCGTAGTGCTGCCGGACGCCGGGGCCGAGCACGACGAGGTCGCCTGGACCGGTGTCGACGACGGTCCGGCCTTGCCGCATCCGCCCCGAGCCACCGGTCGTCCAGGTGAACAGCCAGCTGTCCGCGCCGTGCGGACGGCTGACGCTGTAGCCGGCCGCCTGGTCGTAGTGATCGACGATCACGAGTCCCGACAGCGGTGGCACGTCAGCAGAATCGGGCACGGGGGCAGCAGTCATGGGCATCCCTTCACGACGCCGATAAGCCTAGCGTTGCTGGTGTAACGAGACGCCAGGAGGAGAGGCATGACAGCGACAGACAATTTGGTCGAGCAGTTCGAGGAGCAGGGCTACCTGGTGGTCCGGGGACTGTTCAGCGCGGCCGAGATCGAGGAGTTGCGGACGGAGTTCATGGCGATGCCCGCCGCCGGGCCCGTCCCCGGGCATTTCCAGCCGCGGGTGCCGGAGGACGGCGAGCCCTTCGATCCCCTGCACACCTATCCGCGGGTGATGCATCCCCACCAGATCAACGACCTCGCGCTGCGCTATCTGCTGGAGCCGAGGCTGCGTACCGTCCTGGAGACGTTGCTCGGCGAGGAGGTGCTCGCCGCGCAGAGCATGTTCTACTTCAAGCCGCCGGGCGCGCGCGGTCAGGCGCTGCACCAGGACAACTTCTACCTCCGGGTCGAACCGGGCACCTGCGTCGCCGCCTGGATCGCCTGTGACGTCATCGACCGCGAGAACGGCGGGCTGGAAGTCGTCCCCGGTACGCACCGAATGGACCTGTTCTGCCCGGAGGAGGCCGACCCCGAGCTGTCGTTCGTCCGGGAGTACGTGCCGCCGCCGCCGGGCCTGGCCGCGGTGCCGGTGGACATGCAGCCGGGTGACGTGCTGTTCTTCAACGGCAGTCTGGTGCACGGTTCGCAGCCGAACCGCACCGCCGACCGCTTCCGCCGCTCGTTCATCTGTCACTACGTGGGCCGGTCGGCGGAGCGCATCGGCAGCTGGTACCAGACGATGTCGATGAGCGGCGACCGGGTGGTGCTGCCGCTGAGTGAGGGAGCGGGGCCCTGCGGTACGGAGTTCGAAGCGATGGGGCCGCACTGACCCCGCCGGCCGCATACCGGTGGACTTCGCCGGATGTGCCCGCGCCCGCCCAGGCCGGGCACATCCCGATGGGTGGTGGCAGGATCGCCGTCACGAGCCGGTACCTGACCCGCGACGGCCGGCCGTGGCTCCCGGCGACCGGCGAGTTCCACTTCAGCCGGTATCGGCGCGATCGATGGCGCGAAGACCTGCTCAAACTCCGGGCCGGTGGGCTGACCGGGGTGTCGAGCTATCTGTTCTGGCTGCACCACGAGGAGACCGAGGGCGAGCTGAGTTTCGCGGGCGACCTCGACGTGCGGCACTTCGCCGAGCTTTGTGCCGAGGCGGGTCTCGATTTCGTCGCCCGGATCGGTCCCTGGGTGCACGCCGAAGCCCGCAACGGCGGACTGCCCGACTGGGTGCTGGCGGGATGCGTACCGCGCTCGAACGATCCGGTCTACCTCGCCCGGGTACGCCGTTGGTACGCAGCCGTCGCCGAGCAGTTGAGCGGTCTCGATCACGCCGGCGGGGGACCGGTGATCGCGGTCCAGATCGACAATGAGTACCACGGCGGCGACGGCCATCTGCGTACGCTGAAAGACATGGCGCAGGAAGCCGGCCTGGTAGCTCCACTATGGACGGCGACGGCGTGGGACGGCGTGGATCTGGCGGGAACCGGCCTGCTGCCGACGTACGCCGGCTACGCGGACGGATTCTGGTTCGACGCCGACGAGGGCTGGCCGGAATCGTGCCGGACTCAGTTCGGCTTCAGCCACGCCCGCGACGGGATCAGCGACGGGCCGACCGAGTTCCCGTTCCTGACCTGCGAACTCGGCGGCGGGATGGCGACCGCGTACCACCGGCGACCTGTCGTGACGCCCGACGACGTCGCCGCGGTGGCGCTGACCAAGCTCGGCAGCGGTGCGAACATGCTCGGCTACTACATGTTCCACGGCGGCACCAACCCGATCGGCCGGCACAGCACCTTCCAGGAGTCGCGAGCCACCGGTTACCCCAACGACCTGCCGATCCTCAGCTACGACTTCCAGGCGCCGCTCGGCGAACACGGCCAGTACCGACGCCACTATCACCGATTGCGGCGGCTCCATCTGATGCTGGCGGACTTCGGCGAGGTGCTCGCGCCGATGCCGATGGTTCTGCCCGGTCCGAGTCCGCTGCGCTGGGCCGTTCGCAGTGACGGCCGGTCGGCGTTCCTGTTCGTCAACAATCACCAGCCGCATGAACCGCTGCCGTCGCGCGACGGGGTTCGGTTCCGGCTCGAACTGCCCACGACCATGGTGGAACTGCCCAGCCTGCCGGTCACGGTTCCGGCCGGCGCGAGTTTCTGCTGGCCGGTCAACCTACGGTTCGCGGGTGTGTCCATCTTGTACGCGACTGCGCAGCCGATCTGTGTGGTCGACGACGACTGCGGGCGACCCGTGCTCGTGCTGGCCGCCACGGAAGGCGTCGAGGCCGAAGTCGTCCTCGCCTCGGGCGAGGTGTTCCGCGGTCTGCGCCCCGGGACGGACTGCCTGATCAGCATCGGCGACGACGCGAAGGTGCTCGTGCTGGACTCGGCCAACGCCGACCGGCTCTATCGGGGCGACCTCGGCGGACGGCGGCGGCTCCTGCTCTGTGCGGACGGGGTCGTCTTCGACGGCGGTTCGCTGCGATTGCATACCGGCCGGGCGGAGCCGAGTTTCTCGGTGTTCCCGCCACCGTCCACCCCGCCGGAGGTGGCCGGAGCCCGCGTGGAGTCCGATGTGGACGGCTGCTTCACCCGGTACGCCGTGGTGTTCGACGAGCCGCCGGTGGCTCCGCCTGCGCTGCCATTCGAGCAGCTCCGAGCAGCCGGACAACAGCCGGAACGGGCGGGGGTTCCGGAAGACTCCGATTTCGACGAGGCGGCGGTGTATCGGATCGACATCCCAGCCGCACTGCGCGCGGCTGCATACGACGTGTTGCTCCGACTGGACTGGCAGGCTGACGTCGGTCGTGCATACCAAGGAGATCGCCTGGTGGCCGACCAATTCTCCCAGGGTGAGCCGTGGGAGATCAGCTTGAGCCGGCTCGAGCCCGGCGACCTGACGGTGCGGTTGTTGCCGGTACCCGGGTCCCAGGCGGAGCTTCGGCAGGTCACCGCCGTGCCGTCGTACGCCGTTACGGTCACCGGAACCGGCTGGCGGGCCGAACCCGATTGGACGGCAGCGCACCGGCCGAGTACTGTTGCTCCTCGGCCGTGACATTGCGCTAGGAGGTGAGCCCCGTGAACGTTGTATCGATGTGGGTGCTCCCCCCGTCGTCACGGCCCGGCGATTGATCTGACCATCGCCCGGGAGCGTCTGGACCAGGCACTCCCGAAAGGCGAATCTTTGGACTCTGCACATCTGTTCTCCGGTGTCGGCGAGCACTCCGTCACCGTCAATCGCATCTCGGCGCGGCACTGGCACGCGCTCGACGACGACGAAGTAGCCGGCCGTGGCGAGGCTCACCAACGTCCCGACGGCCGGCTGTTCCTCAGCATCGACGCCTGGTCCGAGCCGGTCTTCGATCGGCTGGCCCATGCGATGCTCGCCGACCTGCCCCGGCCGCTGCATACCGTGGTCGACGAGGCGGATCTGGACCTGCTAGTGCAGTGGGAACGAGCGGGCTTCGCGCCCCGGCGTCGCGAATTCGAGTACGTCATACCCACTGATCCGCAGGTCACCGGCCTTGATTCGGCCCAGCCTCCGTCGGGTATGCACATCCTCGGGTTGGGCGCGGCCGCCGAAGGGCCGTTGCGCGTACTGGACGGGGTCATCCGCGACGAAGTGGACGCCACGATCGGCTGGCAGGAGATGCCGGCGGAGGTGCTGTCCGGTCCGGACGGACGGCTGCCCGTCGATCCGGCGAAGTACGCCGTCGCCGTTCGCGACGACGAATACGTGGGGCTCGTACGCGTGGCTCCGTTGCCCCGCCAGCCCCACATCGGCCTGGTCGCGGTCCGATCCGGGGTACGCCGCCGGGGTGTGGCGCGAGCGCTGCTGGCCGAGGTGCTGGCATCGGCGTACCGCCGTGGTCTCGGCACGGCATCCGCAAACGTGAACCAGTCCAACGGGCCGGCGATCGCACTGTTCGAAGGGCTCGGCGCCCGCCGGGCCGGCAGCACCCTGGAGCTGGTGCTGCGATGACGGCTTCTCGATGGGAGCAACGATATGATCAAGAAATCCACTGACGGCATCCAACTGGAAGGCACCGTCGTCGAGTGCCTCCGCAACGCCACGTTCCGGGTGGAGCTGCAGAACGGGCACAAGGTTCTGGCGCACATCAGCGGGAAGATCCGGAAGAACTACATCAAGATCCTCCCGTTCGACCGGGTGCTCGTGGAGGTCAGCGCGTACGACCTCGACCGCGGTCGCATCCTCTTCCGGTACCGCAACTAGTACTCCAGTCGCGGGCACGGGAACGTGACTTCGACCGACAGTCCGCCACCCGTTCTCGGCCGGGCGTCGACGGTCGCGGCGTGGGCGGTGGCGATGGCCTGGACGATGGACAGGCCAAGGCCGTGCCCGCCGTCGTGGCCGGCCCGCCGGTCGCCGAGCCGGACGAACGGCTGGAAGAGCCGCCCGACCTCGTCGGCCGGAATGGCGACCCCGGTGTTGCCCACTTTCAGGACGGCGTGACCGTCCCGGGTCGTGGTGCCGACCTCGACTTCGCCGCCGGCGGTGTTGTGGCGGATGGCGTTGGCGACCAGGTTGGCGACGAGCCGTTCGATCAGCACCTTGTCGCCGACCAGGACGGCGGGGGAGAGCGCGGCGGTCACGGACACCCCTCGCCGTTGTGCCTCCGGCGCCGCCGAGTCCAGCACGTTGCCCGTGATCGCGGCCAGGTCGGCGACCTCCCGGTCGGCCGGGCCGGCTTGGCTGCCGGCCAAGGCGAGCAGCGCCTCGATGAGGCTCTCCTGCTCGGCGTTGGAGGCGAGCACTCCCGTGGCGACCGCCCGCCAGGTCTCGGCGCTCGTGCCGGGATCGTCCAACGCGACCTGCAGCATCGCCCGTTCCCGGGTCAGCGGCGTACGCAGCTCGTGGGAGGCGTTGGCGACGAAGTTCCGCTGCGCGTCGAACGAGGCTTCCAGCCGGGCGAACAGATCGTCGAGCGTGTCGCCGAGTGCCTTCAGTTCGTCGTCGGGCCCGCGTAAGGCAAGGCGCTGACTGAGATTGCTGGCGGAGATCCGCCGGGCGGTCGCGTTGATCACAGCCAGCGGACGGAGTACGCGTCCGGCCGCCAGCCAGCCGAGGCCCAGTGCGACGACCGTGACAATAGCCAGCGCGATCGGGGCGTCGATGAGTACCTGCCGCAGATCGCTGGCGGCGATCTCCTTGCCCAGCGCGGTCTCCAGCTGGGCGAGGTCGGGCAGCTGACCATCGGGCAACTGCTCCTTGCTCAGCGGACCGCTGGAGACGGTGATGTCGCTCGGCGGGAAGTTCTCTCTGTTGATGTGCCCGTCCGGATTGATCGCATGCCGTACGAGGAGATAGGTGACCACCAGCAGGATCGCTCCGCAGGCGAGGAACAGGCCGCCGTAGAGCAGGGTCAGCCGGAATCGCGCGGTTCGGCGGGGCATCATTCGGCTCCGATGCGATAGCCGCTGTCGCGGACGGTGTGCAGGACGGGCGGGTCGCCGAGCTTGGCGCGCAGCCGGCCGACCGTGGTCTTCACGGTGGTCGTGAACGGGTCGGCGGCCGAGTCCCAGACGTGCTCGAGGAGTTCCTCCGCGGAGACGGGCCGTCCGTCGGCTCGCAGCAGGTACGCCAGCACCGCGAACTCCTTCGGGTTCAGTGCGAGCTTCCGCCCGGCCCGCGTCGCGGTACGCCGTCCGGGATCCAGCACGAGATCGGCGTACCCGAGCTCGTCGCGTACCGGAGCGCCCGGCCGGCGGGCCAGCGCCTGGATGCGGGCCACGAGTTCGGTGAAGTCGAACGGCTTGGGCAGGTAGTCGTCCGCGCCCAGGCCGAGCCCCTCCACGCGGTCGCGAACCGACCGGGCGGCGGTGAGCATGAGGATGCGGCTGGGCGAGCGCGTCGCGACCAGATGGCGGCAGATGTCGTCCCCCGGCACGCCCGGCAGATCCCGGTCGAGCACGACGACGTCGTAAGCCGTGGCCGCGAGTTGCGCGAGCGCGCTGCCGCCGTCGAGCGCCACGTCGACCGTCATACCGCGGCGGAGCAGCCCGGCCGCCACTGCCCGGGCCAGCCGGTCGTCGTCCTCAGCTATCAGCACTCTCATCGACTCTCACCGGCTCACCATGGCAGGGCGCGGTCGCCCGGCGCCGGAAGGTGACAGCCAGGTGACAGCTGGCACCCGCGTGTCACCTGTCGTCGCCTAAACCTGACTGCCGACGGTACCCATCGGCGAAGGAGACGCGAAATGAAACCGTTCGAACGGACCGCCACGCTCGTCGCGGCGGTGCTGCTCAGCCTGGTGACGGCGGCGTGCGCAGGCGGCTCGGCGCAGGACACCGGTTCGGCCGCGACGCCGTCCGCCACGCCCCGTCCGGCCGGCTCGCCTTCCCGGATCGCCTTCTCCCACTGCATGCGTACGCACGGCGTGCCGAACTTCCCCGACCCCGACAGCAAGGGCAACTATCAGGCCACCGGCCCGGGGGCGCTCGGGGTCAGCAGCACCCAGTACGAAGCGGCTGAACAGGCCTGCCTGTCCCAGCTCCCGACCGGGGGTTCGCTGGAGGAGCAGACGAATCAGTGCTTGTGGTTCGGCGCGTGCCCGCCGGCTTTGCTTCAGCAGCTGATGAACATCGAGCGCCAGTACGCCGAGTGCATCCGTACGCACGGCGTCCCGAACTGGCCCGATCCGGAGATCAACAAGGGCAACCGGCCCGCCTTCAACCTGAGCAAGGCCGGCATCGATCCGGACTCGATGGGCACCGCCCGGTTCGAGGCGCTGGATCGGGACTGCCGCAGCCGGCTCGGCGGCTCCGTGCCCAAGCTGCCGACCTCCTGAGGCGACGTCATGACGGACAGGAAACGAGTCTTCTCCCGGCGTCGGCTGGTGGTCGGTGCGCTGGCCGTCGGCGTCGTGGGCGTGGGTGCCCCGCTGGTGGCGGTCAGCGGAGTGCTGGACGGTACGCCGGACGACGGCGAACCGGCCGGGCAACCGACGACTTCGCTGGCGACGGTGAAACGGGGATCGCTGTCGAAGCAGATCCAGCTTGCCGGCACGCTCGGGTACGCGGGCAGCTACACCGTGACGGGCCGTCGGCCGGGGACGGTCACCTGGCTCCCCGCATCCGGTCAAGTGATCGAGCAGGGTCACGTGCTCTACGAGGTGGACGGCGTACCGGTGATCCTGCTCTTCGGAGCGACACCGGCGTACCGGTCGCTCGGGGCGGCCGCAGTCGGAAAGGACGTGGCGCAACTCAACCACGCCCTGGTAGCCCTGGGATTCCTACGAGCGTCCGATGTGGACGGACGATGGGCACGGTTCGGCGGGACGACCCGGACCGGCGTCAAGCGACTGCAGCATCGCCTGGGCTTGCCGCAGACCGGCGAACTGGATGCCGGTGACGTCGTGTTCCTCCCGACGGCCGCGCGCGTGACGGAGCTGGCAGCCGATCTCGGCGGGCCTGCGGACGGCGCGGTGCTCCGGGCTACGTCGACGACTCCGGTGGTGACCGTGGCGCTGGCGGCCGACCTGCAATCGGTCGTCGCTGTTGGTGATCAGGTCGCCATCACGGTGCCGGACGGCAAGGTCACCACCGGCACGGTGGCGTCGGTGGGCAAGGTCGCGGTCGCGGCCTCCGAGCAATCCGGCGGCTCGGTCGCGACGCCGACCGTGCCGGTGACGGTCACGCCCGCCGATCGGGTGGCGACCAGCGGCTGGGATCAAGCGCCGGTCCTCGTGGCGATCACCACGGCCACCGTCGCCGACGTCTTGGCGGTTCCCGTGTACGCGCTGCTCGCCCGGTCCGGCGGCGGGTACGCCGTCGAGGTCGTCGACGCGAACGGAGCACGCCGTCTCGTCGAGGTGACTCCCGGGCTGTTCGACGACGCCACCGGCCTGGTGCAGGTAGCGGGAGCGGGACTCGCCGACGGTCAGCGGATCGTGGTGCCGGCCTCATGACGACGGCGATGCCACCGGTCCTGCAAGTCGAGCAGGTGACCAAGGCGTATCCGAGCAGCCCGCCGGTGACGGCGCTCCGCGAAGTCAGCCTGACCGTCGCCGAAGGAGAACTGGTCGCGATCGTCGGGCCGTCGGGTTCGGGCAAGACCACGCTGTTGCACTTGCTGGGCACCTTGGACCGGCCGAGTGCTGGGCGCGTACTGGTCACGGGGCTGGACGTGGCTCAGTTGTCCGACCGCGATCTGGCCACGGTGCGCGCGGGTCGCATCGGATTCGTGTTCCAGCAGTTCTTCCTCGACGAGTACGCCACGGTCCTGGACAACGTCGCCGACGGACTGTTGTACGCCGGTGTCGGGCTGCGACGGCGTCGTGTCCTGGCGCTCGAGGCGTTGGAAACCGTCGGTCTCGGCGGCCGTCCGCACGTCCGCCCGACGGAGTTGTCGGGTGGTCAGCGGCAACGGGTGGCGATCGCCCGCGCCCTCGTCGACCGGCCGGCGATCGTCCTGGCCGACGAGCCCACCGGCAACCTCGACAGCGCCACCGGCGCAGCCATCGTGGAGTTGCTCGAAGACCTGCACGCGTCGGGCACGACCATCCTCGTCGTCACCCATGACCAGGCGCTCGCCGCCCGGCTGCCGCGCCGGATCGAGCTGCTCGACGGGCAGGTCGTGGCCGACACCACCCACCCCGCTTCCGTGTCCGGAGGAGGTCGCTCATGACCGCATCGCTCGCCCCGTATCGGCTGCGCCTCGGCGATCTGAGCCGGTTGGCCGCCGTCGGCCTGCGTACGCGCAAACTCCGAGCGGGGCTGTCCGCGCTGGGCATCGCGATCGGCGTCGCCGCGATCGTCGCCGTCCTCGGCTTGTCCTCGTCCTCCCAGGCCGGGCTGCTGGCCGAGATCGACCAGCTCGGCACCAATCTGCTCACTGTCGCGAATGGACAGAACTCGGTCGGCGGCCCGGCCGAGCTCCCGATCGCCGCGCCCGGCATGATCACTCGGATCGCCGGAGTGACCGACGTCCAGTACACCGGCCGGGTCGGCGGCCAGCACGTCTACCGCAGTCCGCTGATCCCCGCGATCAACACGAACGTCCTGTCGGTGCAGGCCACCAGCCTCGACCTGCCCGCGACTCTGGGCGCGTCCGTCGCCGTGGGCCGGTTCCTCGATGCGGCCACCGCCCAGGAACCCGTCGTGGTGCTGGGTGCGGCCGCCGCCGCGCGGCTCGGCGTAGACCGGCTCCATCCCGGCGAGCGGATCTGGATCGGCCCGAGTTCGCGGATCGGTCAGTGGTTCTACCTCACCGGCGTCCTGCAACCGGCCGTGCTCGCGCCCGAGATCGACTCGGCCGTTCTCATCGGCTTCCCGGCCGCGAAGGCGTACCTCGGATTCGACGGGCATCCCTCGCAGATCTATGTGCGTACGGCGACCGATCAGGTCAACGCAGTGCACGACCTGCTCGCGGCCACCGCCAGCCCGGCGAATCCGGGACAGGTCACCGTCTCGCAGCCCTCCGATCTACTGGTCGCCCGGGCGGCGGCGAAATCGGCGCTCAACGGCCTGTTCCTCGGGCTCGGCGCGGTGTCACTGCTGGTCGGTGCGGTGGGGGTGGCGAACACGATGATCATCTCGGTGCTGGAACGGCGGTCGGAGATCGGCCTCCGCCGGGCGCTGGGCGCGACTAGGCGGCACATCCGGCTGCAGTTCCTCGGCGAGGCGATCCTGCTCGCCACGCTCGGCGGTGCGATCGGTGTCGCCGCCGGAGCCGCCGCGACCGCGCTCTACGCCCACGCCCGACAGTGGACCGCTGTCGTCCCGGCGATCGCCTGGGGCGGTGGGCTCGCCGCCGCGGTGCTGATCGGTGCCGTCGCCGGTCTGCTTCCGGCACTCCGAGCCGCTCGGATGTCACCCACGCAGGCGTTGTGGGCCGTCTGAGGGGTGGCTCCGTGGCGGGTTCCGTGACCGGGTCCGTAGCCGCCACGGATGTTCCGCCGCCGTCCGGCCGAGATCCTTGAACCTATCGGGCCGGTCTGGCCCCCATGACTCAGCCCACGACACAAGGAGTGATCGGACATGACCTCTCAGATCAGCGCGGACGTTCTGCCCGTCGGCACCGGGCAGCGGCGTACGCGGATCACCGCCAACGGAGTGCTCTGGGTGCTGCAGGCGCTGCTGGGCCTGTTCTTCGCCGGCAGCGGGTTCGGCAAGGTGCTGCTCCTCGACGACGCCTGGTACACCGCCGCACCACAAGCCGTCGCCTGGTACGCCGCGGTGTCGCAGCCGTTGATCGTGTTCATCGGGGTCGCCGAGGTGCTCGGCGGTCTCGGCGTGCTCTTCCCGGCGATGACCCGGGTGCGGCCGAGTCTGACGCCGCTCGCCGCGGCCGGTCTGACGCTGACGATGATCCTCGCCGGTGGCTTCCACGTCGTACGCGGCGAGTTCGACCTGCTCCCGTACAACATCGTGCTGGGCGCGGTGGCCGCCGTCGTCGCGATCGGCCGCTGGGCCAAGCGCCCCATCGCCGCCGCGCCACTGACCCGCGGCCGCGTGATTCTGTCGGCGGTGGTCGCGGTCCTGCTGATCCTGCTGGTCTTCGCCCCGACCTGGTACTCGATGACCCGCTTCTGAGCGAGCGCGTCAGGCGGGCGGCGACAGGCGCTCGTGCCGTTCGATCAGCAGCCGGATGCCGTCCGGTTCGAGCGCCAGCAGGCTCGGCACGATCTCACCCGCCGCGTACGGCGAATCGACCACAGCGCGTTGCAGGAAGTCCACGAAGCCCGCGTCCTGCCGGGTGACCAAAACGGTGTCGGGATCGGGGAGGGCCACGACGAGCCGTTCGCCGTTGAGCGAGCGGCTCATCTGCTCGTGGAAGTCGGGCAGGGCCAGGGCGGACGAGGCGAACCCGCCGTCGCGGCGCAACGTGAGGAAGCGGCCGAGCTCGGGCCGGTCATGGTCCTCGCCGACGTCGACGCGCAGGCCGGCCACGAGTGCGCCGTACGCCGTCGCGAGTACCTCCTCGAACGGCTGGCTCCCCAGTTTGGCGTGGGTCAGGTGGTTCATGCCGATGCGGCCCTGCGGAGTCGGGGCGACGGCTGCCACTGTCACGTGCATCCGCCCGGGCACGACGTCGCGGTGGGGGAGATGCTGCAGCAGGTCGATCGTCGGCGACGACCAGCTCCAGAGCACCGGCAGAAGCTGGCCGTTCTCGGCGACGTAGTCCATGTTGTCGACGGCCTGTGCGGCGGCGTGCTGCCGTTCGGCCTGCTCCATGGTCTGCCGGACCTCGGCGAACGCGGCCTCCCAGCCGCCCGGGCCGGGCCGGTCGAAGCTGTAGGTGACCGCCGCGCGCGGGAACGTCCGCCCGATGAAGTCTTCGTCCACCAGCGACGGTTGCCACTCCGAGTAGATGCGGCTCACGTCGGCGGCGGCCCGGCGCTCCACCGGCACGGCGAACCAGGCCTGCTGCACGCAGTCGTCGGCCTGCGTCGGCCCACTCGAGATGAACGGCTCCGGGTAGCCGGGGATCTCGAAGACCACCATGTTCGTCGACGGGTCGGTGTTCACACGTCCTCCCAAGGCCAGCGCGTCCCTCCTGGCAAGATCGTCAGGGACGGTACCACTGCCCGGCAAGATTAGCCGTCTGTCCGAAGTGGATGACATCGGCCCGGTCAGAGCAGCCGGTTCCGGCCCCAGCCCCGGGTCATCCGCCAGGAGGCGAACGCACCCAGGACGGTCGCGACCGCCAGCAACACGGCCGCGGCGCGTACGGTGGCGGCCCCGTCGCCGGTCAGGGCGGCGGTCAACGCGTGCAGCGCCCAGTATCCAGGTGAGGCGGGGGCGGCGGCGCGCATCCACGCCGGCATCAGTGCCAGGGGCACCATCGCACCGCCGAGCACGGTGAAGAACATCCCGCCCAGGTCGTTCACCGCGCTCAGCTCGCTCTGGCTGCGTACCACCGTGGCAAGCGCGGCGCCCGCGGCGAGCAAGGTCACCGCCCAGCTCACGCCGGCGACCAGCAGGAGGTCCGGCCGCGGCACGCGCAGCCCTAAGAAAATCATCGAGTACGCGATGATCGCGCCCTGTTGGGCGATCAGCATCGCACCGAGCGGAACGGCCTTGCCGACCAGGATCTGCGCGGGCCGGGCGGGGGTGGCGCGGAGCCGGTCGAGCGTGTGCCACGAGCGTTCGGTGAGGATGCCCCCGGCGATGATGTTGAGCCCGAGCAGCGAGAACAGCACGAGCATGCCGGTGACCGCCTGGGTGAGCCCGGCGGACCCGAGCGCGGCCGAGTAGAGCGGGCGAAGCGCCGTGATCAGCACGAGCGGCATGCCGACGCGGCTGAGCGCCGGCCCGGGCTCGGCGAACAGGAGGGCGAAGTTGTGCCGGATCAGGACGGCCGAAGCGCTCATCGAGAAACCGCCAGACTGTGGTAGAGATCGTCGAGGGTCGCCGGCCGGATGTCCACAGCCGACGGCCGTACGCCGTCCGCGAGCAGCCGGGCCAGCGTGCCGGTCGGGTCCGGCGTGGTGATCTGCTCGACGCTGCCGTCGGCGCGGGTCACGTCGAGGTGGCCGGGCAGCCCCGCGAGCAGGCTCTCCTGGTCGCCCCGGGCGATGACCCGACCGGCCGAGCACAGCGCCAGCGTCGCGCCGAGGTCGACGAGTTCGGGCAGGTAGTGCGTGGTGTAACAGACGGCTGTGCCGGTCGCGGCGATGTCCTTGATGAGGTCGAGCAATGCAGCTCTGGTCTCGGGGTCGGCCCCTACCGTCGGCTCGTCCAGAAGCAGCAGTCGAGGTCGATGCAGCAGCGCGGTAGCGGCCTGGGCCCGGCGACGCTGGCCGCCCGACAGCAACCCGACGGGACGGTCGAGGCAGTCGGTCAAGAGGAGGCGCTCGGCTGTCTCCGTGATCGCATCGCGCAGCGTACGCCCGCGCAGCCCGGCGAGGCCGCCGAACAGACGCAGGTTCTGCCGCAGGCTCGCCGACAGGTAGAGGGCCAGTTCCTGCGGTGCGAGCCCGATGCGATCGCGGGCCTGAGACGGCGTACGCCCGTCGACGGTGACGACACCGCCGTCGGGGCGGACGAGTCCGGTGACGATCTCGACGAAGGTGGTTTTCCCGGCGCCGTTGTGCCCGATGAGCCCGCAGATCTCGCCGGCCGCGATCGAAAGGGTGAAGCCGTCGAGCGCGAGACGCTCGGCGTACTGCTTGACCAGGGCTTCCGCCTGAAGCATCGGCCCGCCTCCTTTGTGATCTACGTTGTATAGATCTACACTGTAGAGGTGCCCGATGACGATCGCAAGCGCCGGATTCTGGACGCCGCGCTGGAGCTGGCCGACGAACGCGGCCTCACCGGCGTGACCATGCGCGCCCTAGCGCAGAAACTCGGCGTCACCGCGATGGCGCTCTATCCGCACATCGGGGACAAGGACGGCCTGCTCGACGGGCTGGTGGACCGGATGCTCGCCGAGATGCTGCCCGCCGTGACCGTCGACGGGACCCCGGAGGAGCGGCTGATGGCCGTCGGCCAGGCCGCCCGCGAGCTGGCCCGCCGGCACCCCTCGGCGTACGCGTTGCTGCTGGCCCGCCCCGCAGTCACGCCGGACGCCGTGCGCCTGGTCGACGCCATCTACGGCGCGCTGCTGGAGCTCGGCGTACCGGAGTCGGAGGTGCCCCGGGTCGAGCGGCTCATCACCACCTTCGCCCTCGGGTACGCCAGTAGCGAGGCGAACGGCCGGTTCTCGGCGGGCACGATCAATCCCCGGGGCCGGCGGGCGCAGTTCCCGGCCGAGGAGGTGCCGGCGCATCGGCGGCTGAGCGAGGTGCTCGACCGGATCCCGGACTGGGACGCGGAGTACGAGGCGGATCTGCAGGATCTGCTGCTGATGCTGCGAGCGCGCTGGCCCGCCTGATTCCCGGCTCAGTTCACGACGGCTCAGTTCACGACGGCGAGCACGAAGCCGTCGTGCCCCTTCACCCCGACCGTCTGCACCGCGGTCGCCGCCAACCGGGGCTCGGCCGCGATGAGCTCGGTGAAACGGCGTACGCCGACGACCCGGGGATCGTCCTCCGTGGGATCGGTGACCGCGCCCTCGCGGACCACGTTGTCGCCGACGATGACGCTGCCCGGCCGGGTGAGCTTGAGCGACCACTCGAGATAGTCCGGATTGGACGGCTTGTCGGCGTCGATGAACACGAGGTCGAACGGGCCGGCCTCCTCCGCCTCCAGCTGCGGCAACGTCTCCAGCGCGCGGCCCACCCGGATGTCGACGAGATGCCCGACGCCGGCCCGCTCGACGTTGGCGGCGGCGACCGTCGCGGCGTGCTCGTCCACCTCCAGCGTCACGAGCCGCCCGTCCTCGGGCAGCGCGCGGGCCAGCCAGATGGTGCTGTAGCCGCCGAGCGTACCGATCTCGAGGATGCTGCGGGCGCCTTTGATCCGCGCGATGAGGTTCAGCAGCTTGCCCTGGTTCGGGGCGACCTGCAGGGCGCTGAGTCCCGCCGCGTCGCTGTCCTCCACCGCCGCGACGAGTGCGGAGTCCTCCTTCACGAGAAGGTCCGCGAAGTAGCCGTCGACTGCGGTCCAGGTGCTCTGCGTCATGCGGGTTCCTTTCGGAGACTGAGCAGCGTGAGCGACGTTACCACTGGTGGCGACCGTTCGGGTTGAGCAACAGACCCGTGTCCGGCGTACGCCGCAGACACCGGTGGCCCGTCACCTCGTCGGCGGCGGGCCACAAGAACGGCGCGGTCGCGTCAGTTCTTCTCCTGGTCCAGGAAGTCCACAGCGACCGCGGAGAACAGCGGCGACAAGAACAGGTTGTAGTGCGTCAGCCCGGGCAGGATGGCCAGCGCGTGCCCGCCCGCCGGCCGCCCCTCGGCCATCCAGCCGCCATCGCGCTGACCGCCGTCGAGCAGGCCGAAGACCTCTACGTAGTGGCTCGGGGGAGCCATGTCGGCGTCAGCCGCCACAACGAGGGTCGGCACCTGGACGGCCCGGACCTCCTCGGTGAAGTCGAAGTCCTTCGCCATCGCCGCGCCGATCTTGTCGAGCAGCTGCGGGAAGTCCTCGGGGCGCGGTGCCACCCGCTGGTACAGCTGGTACATCGGGGTGTCCTTCATGAACTCGGCCGCCGCCGCGCTCACCTGCCCCTGCTGACCCAGCATCTCCGGGTAGATGGCGCTGCGCTTGATGTTCGCCGAGGCCGCGACCAGACGGCCGATCTTCTCCGGGTGGCGGAACGCGACGTGCCAGGCGACGCCGCCGCCGAGCGAGTAGCCCACGACGTCGGGGCGGTCCAGGCCCAGGTGGTCGATCAGCGCGGCGATGTCGTCGGCCATCAGCGCCACGTCCAGCGGGCGGTCGATGTCGGCGGTGCGGCCGTGCCCCTGCAGGTCGACCAGGATCACCTGGTGGTGGTCGGCGAACTGGGCGACGACCGGCCCGAACATCTCGCCGGACCCGAGCCCGCCGTGCAGCAGGATCAGCGGCCGGCCCTCGCCATGCGTCTCGTAATACAGGTTGATGCCGTTGACGTCGGCGTACTGGCCGTTGCCCGCGGTGTCGGCGGTCCAGGTGGTCATGATCAGCTCCTCGGTTATGCCTTCATCGTCATCTGACACCAGCAATGACGGTAGGCGTTGGCGAAACTCATCGCTTCCCGCAGAACTTTTTCTGATACGCCGACCGTTTCAGCCCCGGTTCATCGACGGCTTCATCGTCGAGGTGTCGGATGGAAGCCCTTTCCCGTCGACGTGTACACCGTCGTCGGGGTGGTGATCACGATCTTCGGCGGGGGGCCTTGGCTCTCGTCGAAGGCGGGGATGAGGGCGGCATACATGCCCCCGCTGACCTGCGCCTGGACGACTCGCCCGTCGGCCAGGTGGAGGTGGACGTCCTCGGCGTCCAGCGGCGCGACCCCGATCCACCACCAGGCGTCGTCGATCATGCGATTGCCGCCCTGCGCGACCCCCATCTCCAGCTCCGATCCGTCAGTGGGCCCTGAGACCGACGATTTGATCGACGGGCCGAACCAGTTCCGCCGCACCCGGATGTCGTCATCGGCCATTTCCCAGGTGCAGACGCTGAAGACCGTGCGGCTGCGATAAACGTTCTTCGCCTCGAACGGCGAGGTGCGCAAGGTGAGCGCCGTCCAGAACGGCTCGGCCCTGGCCGGCAGGCTTCGCCGGCAGTACGCGTCGAACGCCGCCTCTTGGAAGCTTCCGGTGAGCGTGATCTCGTCGTGGTCCAGCGACTTCCCTCCAGCTCGGACGTCTTCGGCGTTCAGCGCGTTCGCCGGTCCCCACAGCACGGTGAACCCACCGGCCGACGCGGAAACGACCTCCGGACGGGTTCCGGCCACGGTGACCTGGTCCTTGGGGTCGCGAGCCCGGATGACGATCGCCTTGGAGCCGTCCGGCAGGTAGTCCTCGTACGCGATCGACAGGCCGGTCAGCGGTCGAGTGTCGCCGGGGCTGTAGGTGATGCGGCCCGACACCGAACCGTCGGCGAGGCGTACGCAGTCGAAGACGATCTGCAGGTGACCGGGAGGCGCGGTCGAGTACATCCGGAAGGTAGCCTCGCCGGAGCGCAGCTCGAGCAGAGGACGGCCGACGCCGTCGGGCAGCCCCGACATGTGGAGGCGAGCCCTCTCGCCCGCATATGCCGAACGGCAGGCCCGATCGAGCGCGGCGACCTGTCGGGCCTGTTGAATCCGGTCGGCGGCGACCACAGCCGACGTGGCGACGGTCAGCACGAGTAAGGCGACGGAGACCGACAGCACCGTACGCACGCGCCGTCGCCGACGGCGGCCACGGAGCTCCACCTGCGCCAGGATGGCGGGCAGTTCGGCGTCGGCGTACTCGCGCCGGATCAGGGTGTTCAGGTCGTCCTCGGTCAGCATTCCGCCTCCGCTTCGACGGTCGACAGGGCCTCGCGCAGCGACTGGAGGGCCCGATGCAGGTGGACGTGGACGGTCGCAGTAGCGATGCCGAGCAGCCGGCCGGTCTCCTCGGCGGACAGATCGGCCAGGATCCGGAGTGCGACTACTTCGCGTTGCCGGCGGGGAAGCGCCTTCAGCGCCTCGGCCACCCGATCGTCGGGTGGCCCCTCGTCGGGGCCGGTAGGTCCGGGTGCCGGATCAGGGGTCAGGAATTCGCGCCGCCGGCGCCGCCAGCCGGATCGCGCGATGTTCAGTGCCACCTTGATCACCCAGGCCAACGGATGAGGATGCTCGCGAAGCGACGGCCACCGCTGGTACGCCCGCGCAAAGGCCTCGGCGACGGCGTCCTCGACGGCAGGACGATCGCCGACGGCAGCCAGGACGGCCCGAAACGCGACGTCGCGGCGAGCGTCGAAGATTTCGGCGAAGTCGTCCACTCTGTTCCGTTCTGCCGGCGTACTTGGCTGCGTTCGGGTCCGCTGTCCTTGCGACGGGTAAACGCCGGGCGGACTGTTCACCTTTACCTCGACCGATAACGGACTGGTAACAGGCTTGCGCGCTGCACTAGGTTGATCATCATGGTGGGAACGGTCGCGGAGCTCCGGCGTCATCCGGTGAAGTCGATGCTGGGCGAGCAGGTGAGCGCGGCCGAGGTGACCGAGCGCGGGCTCGCGGGAGACCGACGTTGGGCCGTCGTGGACCGGGAGACCGGCAAGATCGCGAGCGCGAAGACGCCTCGGCTGTGGCGGGCGCTGCTCACCTGCCGGGCGACCGCCGGGCTGGAAGGTCCGGTGATCGTCGGTCCGGACGGCGACCTGATGGACTCCGACGAGCTGACCAAGCTGCTCGGGCGGCCTGTGCGGCTCGCGAGTACGCCGCCGCCGGGTGCCTCGCTGGACCGGTCGAAGCCGGATCAGGTGCTCGATCGGGGGCTGGACGCCGAGGTCGACGCCGATGTCGTCCACTTCGGTTCGGCCGCTCCTGCCGGGACGTTCTTCGACTTCGCGCCGATCCACCTGATCACGACCTCAACGCTGCGGAGCATCGCTGCGCTCAGTCCGCGTACCACTGTCGAGGTCGAGCGGTATCGGCCCAATCTGGTGGTCGACACGGCGGAACCCGGGTTTCCGGAGCACGCCTGGGTGGGCGGAAACCTGCGGATCGGCGACCAGGTGGTACTGCGGATCATCGCGTCGACCCCGCGCTGCGCCATCCCGACCCTCGGCCATGGCGAGCTGGCCCGGGACGCCTACGCCCTCCGCGTGCTCGCCGAGCACAACCGGGTGCCCGCCTTGCCGGGACGCGGCCCGGAACCGTGTGCCGGGGTGTACGCACAAGTCGTCGCGCCGGGCTTGGTACGCCCTGGCGATCAGGTCGCGGTGGCGTGAAGTTCGAGCGCGGCGACGGCGGTGACGACGTCCGGAAAGGACGGGATGTACGCGTCGACGGCGCGACCGGCGAAGTCGGCCCGGCTGCGTACGCCGCTTTGCAGGCAGGCGATGAACCGCAGGCCCGCCCCGAGGGCGGCGTCGGCGTCGCCGGGTGAGTCGCCCACGTAGACGCAGTCAGACGGGCAGAACCCGGTCTCGGCCAGGAACTCGTCGAACGCCCGGGGATCGGGCTTGCCGAAGTCCGTGTTGTCGGCGTGGAAGACCCCGCGTACGCGATTGGCCAGGGCGTGCGCCGGATCGAGCAGATGGCGCAGCTCTTCTTCGGTCCGGGAGGTCAGCACGTATACGTCGCGCCCGGCGGCGGCGAGGTCGTCCAGCGCCGTGAGGTTCTCGGGCACGATCGCGTCGAGCCGCCCTTCGGCGACATAGCGACCCAGAACCGCCGGGTACGCCGAGACGAAACGGGCGAGGTCGACGCCGGGGGACCGGATCGGCAACGCCGTCAGCAGTGGCTGGCCCCAGGTCGCCCGATGGACCGCCCGCTCGATCGCGGCCGCCCCGATCAGACTCAGTACCTCGTTCTCAAGTGCGAAGCAGACCGCTTCGGTCAAGCACAACGTGTCGTCGACGTCGATGACGACCGCCCGGATCATCGCGCTGTCCAGCGGAGTCATCGTTTCAGATCCACGAGCGCGGTCGGCTGCTCCGTCATCCGCGTACGCCGGGTGGCGGCCCGGGGGCGGGCGAAGAAGGCCAGCGCCACCAGCGGGATCACGAGCATCGACTCGGCGAGCAGGACGGTGCCGAGCGCGAGGAGCGTCCAGCCGAGGGCCCGCACGAGGGCCACCGCGATCCCGATGACTCCGGCCGTTCCGACGAAGATGCCGTACCACGCTGGCAGCTGCCGACTCAAAACGTTCCTCCCCAGGTTCGCGGGAAGATCCTTTCAGATCGGCTGCGGTGACGCCAGGGCCACAGTGAGTAATTGAGTAGCCGGTCTAGTCGGTCATCGACCCGGGACGGGTTTGGCCACCAGGCTCACCAGGGCCGACCGATGGGTCGTCCCGTACGTGGTGGTGACCTCGAAACGCTGCTCGGTCAGGAACCCGGCGATCCGGCCGGCGATCGCCTCGGCGCGCCCAGGTGTCGGGGGCTCATAGGTCAGGAACATCGCCCCCGACGGCTTGAGCAGCCGCCGAACGATCTCCAGGTCGCTGGCCGACGAGCGCACCCAGAACAGGTTGACGTTGACGGCGAAGACCTTGTCGAACTTCCGGGCGGGCAGGTCGGCCGCGTCGAGGGCGGTCGTCTGAAAGACCGCGCGGCCCGCCGCGACGTGCTCGGCGTTGCGTTGCTCGGCGAACTTCACCATGGTCAGCGACCGGTCGATCGCGGTGATCTGGCCGCTGCGCAACCGGTCGCACACCAGCGACACCGCCGCGCCCCGGCCGCAGCCGATCTCCAGCAGCCGGTCGCCGGGGCGTACCGCCATGTTCGCCACCGTCCACCGGACGCGTTCCGGAATCGCACCCACCAACATGTGTCTGTCATACCAAACGAAGGCTTGCCGCCGCGCATATGGTGGGGTGATGCCGGAGCGCGTGATCCTGGTCGTCGGCTACGACGGCGCCGAGCTGCTCGACATCGCCTGCGTCACGTCCAGCCTGGACATCGCCAACCGCATCGGTGCGAGCCCGCCCTATCGGACCGTCCTGGCGACGCCGGGCGGACGGCCGATCACCTGCGATTCCGGGCTGCAACTGGCCGGGCAGACGGCGTTGGAGCAGTTCCGGGGACCGCTGGACACGTTGCTGGTCAGCGGCGGACTCGGCCATCGCGACGCGGCCGAGGACGCGGTGCTGGTCGGCCACGTACGCCGGTTGGCCAAGCTGGCGCGCCGGACAGCCTCGGTCTGCACCGGCGCGACGGTGCTCGCCGAAGCCGGGCTGCTCGCCAACAAGCGCGTGACGACGCATTGGATGTACGCCGAGCAGCTCGCCCGGAACTATCCGGAGATCATCGTCGACCCCGATCCGATCTACGTGCGCGACGGCGACGTCGCCACCTCCGGCGGAGTCACCAGCGCGCTCGACCTGACCTTGGCGTTCGTCGAGGACGACCACGGCATGGCGCTCGCTCGCGGTGTCGCGCTCGGCGTGGTGGCGTACCTGCAACGACCGGGCGCGCAGGCGCAACTGAGCATGTTCCTGACTCGCCGGGACGGCGACGATCTCGTCGTACGCCGGACGACCAGCCACATCGTGAGCAACCTCGCCGAGGATCTGACGGCGGGCGCGCTCGCTCGCCTGGCCGGGGTGAGCGAACGGCACCTGTCCCGGTTGTTCCTCACCTACGTCCGGGAGACCCCGGCTCAATACGTTCGCCGTGCGCGTACCGAAGCAGCGGCCCACCTGCTCACCTCGACCGCGCTTCCGCTGCCCGCCGTCGCCCGGCGCTGCGGGTTCGGCAGTACGGAGACGATGCGGCAGGCGTTCGTCACGCACTTCGGGGTGCCGCCTTCGGCGTACCGCAGGAATCCCGTCGGACCGGCCACGGAATCGGACCCGTCCGCTCCCGGCCTCGTCTTGTCGTCGGCCGCCGGGGCACGATCGGATTCGTGAGTTCACTTCGGGCCCGCTGGCCTTCGGCGCTCGGCCTCGTCTCCATCGCCGGAGCGGTATTCGTCCTCGTGCTCAGCACATCGGGGGATCTGCCGCTCACGCCGGCCGTCCTGTTCGGCCCGGCGATCGCCACGATGGCCGGGATCTACCTGATGGCGTACGCCCTCGGCCGTCCCCGGACCGCCTGGGTCGCCTTCGTCGTGCTCAGCGTCGTCGTCTCGGTGTTCCAGGTGCTCTATCAGCGTTCCTCGGGGCTGCACCCGGCGGTCGGGATGTCTGCCGTCCTCGTGCTGCTGTGGGTCTGGGTCGTTCTCGCGAGGCGGGAGCTGCCGCTGCAGACGGTGGGCATGGTGTTCTTCGGGGCGCTCAGTCTGCTGTGCGCTTTCGTGGAACCCCGCCTCGGGATCGCCGTCGCCGGGGCGGGGTTCCTCTTCCACGGTGCCTGGGACGCGTATCACTTCGCGGTGGATCGCGTCGTGGACCGGCGGTGGTCCGAGTACTGCGGCGTCGTGGACCTGGGGATCGGGGTGGCGCTGTTCGTCGCTGCCCTCGTCGGGTGACCCGCGCTTGATCACTTGGGCGGCGCGTTATGCCGGATAACGCGGCTTAGATCGCGCGGAAAGCCGCGTTATCCGGCATCCTGCGACGAAGCGGTGAGCGTCACGCGCCCACCTATGGGGGCCACTTCGACGGTGCGATCGTCCCCGACCCCGACCGTCAGGACGGGAGAGGAGCCGACCTGTACGCGCACGGTGGTCCCGGCAGCCGAAGGCACACCGAGCCGAACGGGGCCGTCCGACGAGACGACCGCCGACACCACGGTGGAGCTGCGCGAATAGGAAGACACCACGGTGGACGAATCGCCGTCCACCAGCAGGGTCGAGTCGAGGGTCACCCGCAGCCGATCGGAGGCGTACAGGTGGAGGCGGCCTTCGCTCAAGGCGAGGTTGGTGAGCGTGGCGGCCCGCCCGGGATGGGCGAAGCGCCAGCCGTCCGGCCGCGGGTCGGCCAGCTGCTGCATCGCCAGGTACGCGAGCAGGTTGCCCCAGCTCAGCAGGAAGTCCGAGCGCGCCTCGAACGGGTGGATGTCCTCGTCCGGGCTTGAGAAGTAGTTCTCGTGGACGTGGCTGTGTTCCTCCCACTCGACCCGGAACATGCTCAGCAACTCGTCGACGATCCGGTCCACGTGATCGTCGAGCGCGTACCGGCGAAGCCCCTCGACGGCGAGGAAGGCGACCGGACCCCAGACGCGTCCCCGCATGTAGTGCCGGTTGTATCCGGGGTCGCTGCGCGACACGCTCGGCAGCGGCGGCGTACCGCCGAGGAGCGACGGTGTCAGCAACGTCTCGACGGCTTGCCGGGCGCGCTCCGGCGACGGCGAGCCGGCCAGCAGCGGGTAGAGCATGCTGGGCGCGAGGTGGATGTCGAACGAGCCGTCCGCTCGCAGGTTCCGATAGTGGCCGGCGTCGGCGTCCCAGAAGCGTTCCTCCAACGCCGTCCGAGCGCCCGCGAGCTGGTCGCGCAAGCGCGCCGCGACCTCGGTGAAGCCGAGCCGGGCGGCGATGGCGGCGAGCGCCTCGGCGTCGGCGGCATGCAGCGCGGTGAGCGCGACGTCGGTCAGGTCCATCGTGTGCGTCTTCGGGTCGTACTGGATCTCGTCGAACATCGGCGAGTCGTCCATCCCCGACTCGCGGCGCGTACTGTCCACAGTGGCCGACTTCGGATCTCCGGTCGGATCGGAACCCCAGGTGAGCAGGCCCAACGGGCCGACTCGATCCCGTGTCCACCAGTCGTGCCAGCCGAGCAGTGCCTCGTACGCCCCGGTCAGCAACGAGAGGTTGCGGGTCTCGTCGGACAACCCGCTGCTCAGATACGACTTGAAGACCGTGTACGCCCCGACCGGCGGCTGCGACCGGTCGTCGGTACGCCCGCGTTCGTCGGAGACGCGGTTGGGCACCATGCCGCGGTCGGTCGCCTGTTCCAGCATCTGGTCGTAGATGCCGCGGGCGTAGTCGTGGTCGATCCACGTCGCGGTCAGCCCGCAGAAGAACGTGTCCCAGCCGTGCAACGCCCAGGTGCCGTAGAAGCCCCGCCGTCCGGCGTGCACGAAGTCTCGGGAGGTCGGCGTGATGACCCGGGCGAGGTCGGTGCGGATCACGGTGTTCCAGGTGAGCGCGCGCTGGTAGCCCTCGGCCGATCGGCCCAGCCAGCCGGAACTGCCGATCGCGCGGGACTCGGCGGCCGCCTTCGCCGCCTCGAAGTCGACGGCCGGGGCGGACACACCGACCGGCGCCCAGGCGAAGGTGCCACCGTGTCCGGGCAGGGTGACGACGCCGTCGCCGACGTCTGAACCCTCCGGAAACGTCGCCTGCCCGCGATCGAGATCGACCGAATCGACCGAGGGCAGCTTGTCCACGATCAGGCGGACGCGCGTGCCGTCGGGCGTACCGGGGAGCAGCTCGGCCAGTCCAGTGAGGACGTTCGCCGCCGGGTTGGTGAAGACCAGGCGCAGCAACGCTTCCCCGGCTCGGACGGTGACTTCGGCGTACTCGCCGTCGACGGTGTGGTGGCCCAGCCGTTCGAGGCCTTCGCGCCAGGTGAACCCGTCGGTCACGGTGCCGTCCGGGGCCACGATCGCGGCCCGGATGCGCAGGCCGGAGGGCAGATGGGCGGCGGCCGTGTGGTACTGCGTGTCCCAGGTGTTCCAGTCGTTCGGAACGGGATGATGCTCGGTCATCGGTGCTTCTCCAGGGTCGGTATCCAGATCCGCATGGCGTGCGGGCCGCGATTGGCCCACGCGTAGTACGGGATGAGCGTCAGGTGGTCGCTGCGCAACACCGTCACGCCGCCAAGCAGGTCGGGCCGTGGTTCGGCGCTGATCGGCGCGGCCGGGTCGATCCGCAGGTCCTCCAGCACCGCGTCCGGGTGTTCGGGCTGCTCCAGCGCGTACACCAGGGGTCCGCGCGCCACCGCCAGGCAGCCGCGCGTCGCGTCCACCCGCTCGTCGGGCTCGATCAGCCTCGGCGTCAGGTCCAGCTCCAGCACGACCTGGTCGCCCGGCCGGAAGACCCGCGAGGTCCGCGAATATTCACCACCATGTGGTATGCGGAAAGCCAGGTCGACGGGGTGTGTCGGAGCCTCCAGCACCGTCACGACGACGCGCCCGTCCCAGGGGTATGCCGTATCGACGTCGACCGCGAAGTCCCCGGATCGGAGGGTGCCCTGGGCGTACTGGTGGATCTGGAGACTGTCTTCGGTCCCCGTCGCGACATACCCCGGCAGGCTGGCGAGCGTACGCATGACGTTGGGCGGGCAGCAGGCGCAGTTGAACCACGGCCGGCGGCCGTTGGCGGGGGAGCGTTGCACGTCGGCGCGTGCCCCCGTCCGCCGGTGCAACGTGTTGACGTAGAAGTACTCGGGCTCGGTCAGCGACACTGCTGGGAGCACCGCGTTGTAGAGGATGCGTTCCATCTGGTCGGCGTACCGGGGGTCGCCGGTGGCCAGCAGCAGCCGCCAGGCCCACTGGAAGACGCCGATGGCCGCGCAGGTCTCGGCGTACGCCCGGTCGGGCGGCAGTTCGTAGTCGTCGCCGAACGCCTCGCCGTCCCATCGCGATCCGACGCCTCCGGTGACGTGCTGCCGGCGAGCGCTCATCGCGTCGAACAACCGGCGTACGGCGGCGAGCAGTTCGGCGTCACCGGACTCGATGGCGACGTCGGTCGCCCCGAGGGCGAAGTAGACCGCCCGGACGGCGTGACCCTCCAAACGGGACGCTTCCCGGATCGGTACGCGGTCGGCGTAGTGAGCCGGGTCGGCGAAGTGCGACGGGTCGAAGCCCGGTTTGGTGGCCCGGCCGTGCCCGCGCGCGTCGACGAAGTATGCCGCCAGGTCGAGATAGCGCCGTTCGCCGGTCTCCCGGAACAGCTCGACGAGGGCGGTCTCGATCCCGGGATGCCCCTCCAGCTCGTTGCGCTTCCCGGGACCGAACGTGTCGGCCAGGTGGTCGGCGAAGCGTACGCCGACGTAGAGGAGCGTGCGATCGCCGGTGGCCCGGGCCGCCGCCACGGCCGCCTGGAACAGGTGACCCGCGTTGTACAGCTCGTGGCTCAGCCAGAGCTGGGTGTACCGGGGTTCGCCGCGCAGCCGCATCACGGAGTTGAGGTAGCCGTCGCTCTCCTGGGCCGCCGCCACCGTCGCGGTCAGCTCGCGAAGGTGGCTCAGCAGCCCCGGATCTTCGCTGCGGGCGTACTCCCAGGCGGCGGCCTCCATCCACTTGTAGACGTCGGAATCCCAGAAGACCGCACCACGCGCCGCGCCGGTCTGTTCCCCGGCGGCGATCCGGAGGTTGCCGATGTTCCCGGCCTCGATCAGGCGCTCCCGGCCGACCGGGATCGCCGCCGAGTTGGCGGCGATCCGGTCGGCCCAGAACCCGCCGGTGATCCGGCTGTCCGCCAAGCCCAGGGGATGCAACGTCACCCCCGTCGTCGGTGCGGCGATCACGCGGGAGCCTGCCGCCGGAACCGTACGCCGTCGGCGATCACCACGCCGTCGGCCGCGTCGGTCAGCTCCACGTAACCGTCGAGGCCGGCCCGGAACGGGAAGGTGCCCAGCGAGACCCATTCGCCCATGCGTGCGTCGGCGACTCCGTGGAGCTTCTGGTTGACGGCCATGGTGGACGCGCCCTCCGCGTGATGAACCGTGTAGGGCGCGTTACTCGCCCGGTTCGGGTCCGCGGCGTACGAGATGAGCACCTCGTAGCGATCGTCCCCGGGAAGCGCGGGCCGCCAGCGGGCGCTGTTGGCCCCGGTGCCCTTCGCGTGGGTGAGGTAGTTGAAGCCGTAGTAGCCGAAGACGCCGCGGCTGCTCGGCCAGGTGCCGGTGGTCGCGAAGCCGAGGCCGCCGTTGTCGACGGCGAAGTCCTCGCGGACGTCGGGCGCGTGCGTGGCCGCGACCAGGCTGAGCTGGTCGAGCGAGACGGCTGTGCCGCCACCGCGGCCGGGACCGGCGAGCGTGAACCGGATCGTGTGCCGCCCCGCGCCCAGCCGGCCGGTACGCAAAAGCGCAGTGTCATAACCGTCTCCGCGATAAGACGTGAGATCCAGTGTGGACGTACGCGGCGTCTCTCCGTCCACGGTGACGGTGATCAGCCCGCCGTCGGCGGACCGGAAGTACCGCAGCCACAGCTCGTAGTCGCCGCCCGGAGCCACCGTGAACGGGTACTCGACGTAGTCGCCGACGGCCGACGGAGTCCACGCCGCGCGGGAACCGTCCCGGGCGGTCGCCTCCTCGACGACAGTGAGCGTGCCACCGGAGACGGTCGCGTGCTTGGCGGTCTTGCCCAAGTCCTGCGTTAGCTTCTCGGTGACTTCCGTTCCGGTGGCGAGAGTGTCGCGCCCCTGGGTGAGCCATTCGAGGTTGAACCGGGCGAGCGCGACCCGGCGGGGGCTGCCGTCGAGGTCGCCGTCGCAGCCGTAGAGCAGCACGATCGTGCCGTCGGACAGCCGCGCGAGGTCGGAGTAGAACGCCCGGATCGGGCTGAGCGACCGGCTGTAGCGGAACGACTGGCCCTCGTCGTAGCTGACCGCGACCGTCATGTTCCACCGCATCGGCGAGTCGGGGAAGCTGAACAGCATCCGGTTCGGCTCCGGGCTGTGCGGTCCGCCGGTGTAGCGGATCAGGCTCGTGTCACAGCCGTTGAACAGCCCGGCGTTGAAGTCCATCCGAGGCTTCGACCAGGTCACGCCGCCATCGTGGCTGACCGCGATCGCCCGTGGCCAGTCGTTGCCGGAACCAGGCCGGGTGTTCATGACGACCGCGCCATCGGCCCGTTGCACGAGCCGGGCCTCGCCCGCGACCGGCAGCCCGGCCTCCATCGGGATCTCGCCCCCGGCCAGCCAGGTACGCCCATGGTCGTCGCTGTAGATCGTCGACGCGCCATAGTTCCGGTCGGCCGTGGGTACGCCGGTGATGACCGTCCGGTGCGAGCAGGACAGGATGAGCCGCCCGGAGTCGAGCTGGATGCCGTGGCCGGGACCGGGACCGTGCATCGCCCAGTTGTACGGGAAGTGGTCGAACAGTCCGGCGAGGCTGCGGCGTTCGCTCCACGTCTGCCCGCCGTCCGTGCTCGACACGACGTACACCGTGCTGGAGTCGGCCGAACAACTCGTGTTCTCCGGCAGCTGCTCGCAGAGGTTGTGGAAGAGGAACACCTCGCCGGTGATCCGGTCGACGACGAACGTCGGGTTCGCCCAGATCTGACCGTCGACCGACTGCTCGACGACCTGGGTGGGACTCCAGGTCCGGCCGCCGTCGGCGCTGCGGCGTACGAGGATGTCGTGCGGTCCGGCGTCACAGGTCTCGTGGCGGCCCTCGGTGCAGGCCAGGATCGTGTCGTCGGGCAGGACGGCCAGGGCGTGCACGTGATAGCTCGACAGCCCGTCGACGGTGTTGTCCCACAGTGTCGTCTCGGTGAAGAACGGCTCCTGCGATTCGGCGGTCGTTTCGAGAGTGCCGTCGGCTGCGGTGGCGGGTCCGGTCGTGAGGGGCAGGGCGAGCGCGGAAGCGCCGGCGACGGCGCCGAGGGTGAACGCTCGCCGGCTGATCCGGTGGGACATGCGGCTCTCCTTGGCTGGTCGGTATTCGGCAGGGGGAGTCAGGCCGGGCGCAGGACGTCGCCGAGCCCGTCGAGGGCGGTACGCAACGCCGAGAGCTCGGCGTCGGTGCATGGCTGGAACGGTTCGGCGGCTGTCGCGGGAGCCAGCCCGAGCAGGTGCAACGCGGTCTTCATGACGACGACGCCGCTCGCGCCGGGCCGGATCGCGAAGAGGGCGGCCAGCCGGTCGACGTCGTGCTGGAGCTTGGTGGCGGTTTCGTGGTCGCCGTTCCTTCCGGCGTGGAACAGGTCCACGCACAGGGCGGGGGCGAGCATGCCGACGCCGGGCACGGTGCCGGATGCGCCGAGCCGGAGGGCGATGTCGAGCTGGCGTTCGACGCCTTGGGCGACGCCGAAGCCGGGTCGTTCGGCGGCCAGGTCGCAGAGCCGGGCGAACTGCGACGCGTCGCCGGAGTTGTCCTTCAGCCCGGCGATCCCGGGTTCGTCGAGCAGACGGCGTACGAGGCTGACCGGAACCGGGTTCCCGGTGTACGCAGGGCTGTTGTAGACCACGACCGGGCGGCCGAGCGCGGCCACCGCCTGGAAATGCGCCAGCAGCTCCCGTTCGGTGTGCTTGAAGTAGAACGGGGCCAGCACCACCACCGCGTCGAGGTCGACGCCGTCCAGCAGTTCCACGCGATCGCGGGTCTCCCGGGTGCCGGGACCGGTCGCGGCCACCATCACGGTCGCGTCCGCGCCGGCGAGGACCCGCCAGCGCGTGGTCACCTCGGTGGCGTACCGCCGGACGTCGTCGCCGGACAGGAGCGGGCCTTCGCCGTTCGTCCCCGCGAGGAGCAGGGACGTGACACCGCCGGCCGCCAGGTGCGTGAGCAACGGGTCGATCGCCTCGGCAGCCGGCCGCCCGTGCGGGTCGAGCGCGGTGATCAGCGGAATGACCGTGCCGCTGACCAGCGGTTTTCCGGCACCTTCGGTGGCCGCTCGGCCGTTTTGCCTGGTAGACATGGGACCTCCTGGGCGAGTGCTTCCGGACGGTACCGGCGATCGGAGCCGGACGCCAGACGCTAATAGGTATTAGTATTTCGCGCCCGTCTTTCGAGATCGCGTTCTGGATCACCCCTTGACATCCCGTCTTAGCCGGTGTGAAACTTTGCGACCACCGAACACCCCCGTTTAGTAGGGCGCATTAGCAGGAGGCACACAGTGTCCCGAAGCCCCGTTCCTCGCGGCCCCGCCCGGCGACCCACCCAGGCCGACATCGCGCGGCTGGCCGGCGTCAGCCAGGCGACCGTCTCGCTCGTGCTGAACGAGCGCGAGTCCGAGGTACGCATCAGCCCGGCGACCCGGGACCGGGTGCTGGCCGCCATGCGCGAATGGGGTTACGTGGCCAATCCGTCGGCGCGGTCGCTCGCCGGTGGGCGTAATCGCATTCTGGGTGTGCACACGTTCGAGCCGGTGTTCCCGACGAAGAGCGCGGACTTCTACTTCCCGTTCCTGGTCGGCATCGAGCAGGAGGCCGCCGATCTCGGGCACGACCTGCTGCTGTTCACCAGCGCGGGCGGCGAACGGCAGATCTTCCGCGACGGATCCAGCCGATTGTCGCTGGCCGACGGCGCGCTCCTGCTGGGCCGCAATCCAAACGTCGAGGAGATCGAGCGGCTGCGCGACTCCGGGTATCCATTCGTCTACATCGGACATCGTGAGGTGTCCGGCCCGCCGATCCCGTATGTCGCCGCCGACTACGCCTCCGCCACCCAGCAGCTGACCGAGCGGTTGTTCGCACTCGGTCACCGGCGCGTCGCGTACGCCCGGATCGGCGACGGCGACGCCCAGCCCAGCCGCGACCGGGAGAAGGGGTTCCGCCGGGCGGCGTCGTCGGGCGAGACGCGGCGGCTGACCGGTCCGGTGTGGACGCTCGAGTCGGCCGAGGACGTGCCGGGCCTGCTCGCCGAGATCCGCCACGGCGGCATCACGGGGATCGTGGCCGAGCAGCAGATCCTGGCTGAGGAGATCCTCGCGTACGCCCGTGGGCAGGGGCTGTCGATCCCGGGCGACCTGAGCGTCGTGGTCCTCGGTGACTCGGCCGGAGCCACCCAGACCGGCATGGATTGGACCGGGTTGATCGTGCCCCGGGAAGAGATGGGCCGTCAGGCCACCCGGCTGCTGGTCCAGCTGCTCGAAGATCGGGCCGACGACGAAGCGGTGACGGGAGCCGGTGCGCCGCACGAAAGCGTCGAGTGCGTGCTTGCCGACGGCGCGACGGTCGGGCCGGTGACGGCGTCATGATCCGGCTCATCGTCAAGCGGCTGCTCATCGGCGTACTGGTGATGTGGGGAGCGGCCTCGGTCATCTTCCTCATCGTCCGGGTTGCGCCCGGTGACCCGGCCAGCATCATGCTCGGCCCCGACGCCGACAGCGAGCAGATCGCCGACTTGACCGCCCGTCTCGGCCTCGACAAGCCGATGTACGTCCAGTACCTGAGTTACCTCGGCGACGTCGTGCGGCTGGACTTCGGCGACTCCTACCGGCTCGGCACCGCAGCGATGCCGACCGTGCTGGAGCGGCTGTCCGCCACCGCCGAGTTGATGCTCGCCTCGACTGCGATCGCCGTGATCGTCGGGCTGACCCTCGGGCTCCTCGCCGGAGCCCGCCCGGGGTCGATCACTGACCGGGTGGTCTCGGCGATCTCCATCGCGCTGCAGTCGTTCCCGACGTTCTGGGTCGGCATCATGCTGATCCTGATCTTCGCCCAGGCGCTGAGAATCCTGCCGAGCGCGGGTGCGGGCTCACCGCTGCATCTGATCCTTCCGGCGGTCACGCTCGCCCTGCCGTTCACCGCGGTGGTCGCCCGCCTGACCCGCACCAACGTCGCCGAGACGATGCGCGAGGCGTACATCCAGACGGCGAGATCGAAGGGGCTGTCCGAGCGGCAGGTCCTCCTCGGTCATGCGCTGCGCAACTCGCTCATCCCGGTCGTCACCGTCGTCGGCCTGCACATGGGCGGGCTGATGGGCGGGGCGGTCGTCGTCGAGAACGTCTTCGCCTGGCCCGGCACGGGTTCGCTCATCGTGGACGCCGTCTCCAACCGGGACTACGGCCTGGTCCAGGCGGCGACCTTCCTCATCGCGGGCATCGTCATGGTGTTCAACCTCGTGACCGACCTCGTCTACTCCCAGCTCGACCCGCGCATCCGCCTGGACGGTGCGTCATGACGGCGACGCTGGAGAAGTCCCCGGCGAAGGCCGGGCCCACCGCACGGAAGCGGCCCGGCCGGCGCTGGACCCGTTGGATCCCGTACGCCATCCTCGCCCTCTACGCCCTGACCGGCGGCATCGGCCCGCTGCTCATCGACTACAACCCGGTCTACACGTCGTTGCCGGACCGCCTGCTCGCGCCGGGGTCGCCCGTGTCCTCCGGGGCGACCGCCTGGCTCGGCACCGACGGCACCGGCCGGGACGTGCTGGCTCAGGTCGTCTACGGCGCGCGTACCTCCGTCCTGATCGGACTCGCGACCGTCGTGGTGTCCTGTGTGGTCGGTGTTGCGATCGGTACGTTGGCCGGCTACTTCCGGGGCTGGCCGGACATGATCCTCGCCCGGGGCATCGACATCCTGCTGGCCTTCCCGGCGATCCTGCTGACGATCGTCATCGCCGGGGCATTCGAGCGCAGCGTGCTCGTCGTGGTCGTCGCGCTGTCGGCCACAGCGTGGATCTCGTTCGCCCGGGTCACCCGGGGCGTGGCCTTGTCCATCCGGGAACGGGCCTGGGTCGACGCCGCCCGGGTGCTAGGCGTACGCCCCCTGGCGATCCTGTGGCGGCACGTCGTCCCGTTCACCGCCGGACCCGTCGTCGCGCTCGCGACGCTTGAGTTCGCCCTCGTCGTCCTGGCCGAGGCCGGGTTGAGCTTCCTGGGCATCGGCCTGCCGAACTCGGCCGTCTCCTGGGGCCAGACCATCGCCAACGGCAAGCAGTACCTGGCGACCGCCTGGTGGATCTCGGCGATCCCCGGCGTCGCGCTGTCCCTGCTGATCATCACGATCGGCATCCTCGGGGACCAGCTCACCGCCCGCTACGGACGCGGGCACGTCCGATGAACCGATCATTCGTCCCCTGCGACATTTCAGGAAGGCATCGATGACCAGATATCGTGCCCTGCGGCGTACGGCGCTGGCCGCGTTGGCCGCCTCGCTGGCCCTGACCGCCTGCAGCACAACCAGCGGCGGCTCCTCCGGCGGCGGCCGGGACATCACCGTCGCCGGCACCTACTCGATCGAGAGCCTCGACCCGGCCAGCCCGTCCGGCGGCGGAGCGACCGGTACGCAGCTCACCTCGAAGGCGCTGTTCAGCCGCCTGGTCCGGCCCAAGGCCGACGGAACCCTCGAAGGCGACTTGGCCACCGAGTGGACGCCGGACACCACCGCCACACAATGGACGTTCAAGCTGC
Source organism: Hamadaea sp. (assembly GCF_013362815.1). Lineage (GTDB taxonomy): Bacteria > Actinomycetota > Actinomycetes > Mycobacteriales > Micromonosporaceae > Hamadaea. Next base: position 80,747 of record NZ_JABFVK010000097.1, read on the forward strand.
GTACGGGCGTCAAGTTCAGCGACGGCTCGGAGGTCACCGCCGACGACGTGGTCGCGTCGTTCCAGCGGTTCATCGACCTCAAGAGCACCAATGCCGCCAACTTCACCGGCTACACGATGACGGCGAGCTCCCCGGCCGAGGTCGTCCTCAAGGCGACCAAGCCCGACGCCGCCATCCCGTACAAGCTGGCGGTCTTCTTCGTGATGCCCAAGCGCGTGCAGGGCGAGGACAAGGAGTTCTTCCAGCACCCGGTCGGCTCGGGTCCGTTCAAGCTGGAGAAGTTCGACTCGGCGGGCACCGTCGTGTTCACCCCGAACAGCGGCTACTACGCCGGCGCGCCGAAGGTCACGAAGGTGACCATCAAGAAGATGCCGGAGCTGGCGGCCCGGCTCACCGCGCTGAAGACCGGTGAGGCGGATCTGATCTGGGGCATCCCCGACGACCAGCTGCCGCAGCTGCAGAGCGACGCCAACCTGACCGTCCAGACGGTGCCGAGCACCGCCGTCTTCACGATGTGGTTCAACTCGTCGATCCCGGCGTTGAAGGACGCCGCCGTACGCCGGGCGCTCTGGCAGGCGGTCGACTTCGCGACCATCATCAAGACGCTGTACCCGCAGACGGGAACGCTGTCGGACGCGCCGGTCTCACCGGTGACCCTCGGCTACTCGCCGCAGGAGGCGCAGAAGTACGACCCGGCGGCAGCCAAGGCGGCGTTGCAGGCGGCCGGCTTCGACTTCTCGAAGAAGTTGCGCCTGCAGTTCGCCAACGCCGAGTTCCGGCAGTTCAACCAGGCGGTCGTGTCCGACCTGGCGAAGATCGGCGTCCAGGTCGACCTGCTGGAGAAGGAGCAGGCCGTGTTCACCAAGGACCTCCTGGCGATGAACTGGGACGTCAACTTCCAGCAGCTGTCCAACCCGACCTTCGACGGGGCGAACACGCTGGGCCGCCTGTACACGTGCGCCGCCAAGCGCAACGGCTACTGCAACCCGGAGCTGGACAAGCTCCTCGCAGCGGCGGGGGCGAGCCCGGACAAGAACGAACGCGTACGCCTCTACGGCGAGGCCAGCAAGATCATCTGGTCGGACGCGGTCGGCATGTTCCCCATGGCGGTCAAGTTCGCGTACGCGTGGAACAAGAACCTGACCGGCGTCGTGCCGGACCCGAACGGGCTGCCGGACTTCTCGACGATCGGCGTCAGCGGATCATGACCACGCGCATGCCGTCTCACGCGGGCCGCACCGAGGCGGCCCGGCAAGTGACCCGGCAACCGAGCCTGCTGGAGGTGTCCGGGCTGGTCGTCGACCTGCCCGGCCCTTCGGGCGGCCCGGAGATCGTCCGCGTCGTCGACGGGGTGTCGTTCGACGTCCCCGCGGCGACGACGGTGGGACTGATCGGCGAGTCGGGCAGCGGCAAGACGATGACGGCCAACGCCCTCATCGGCCTGCTGCCCGACGGGGCCGAGACGGGCGGCGAGCTGCGCTGGCGCGGGGCGGATCTGCTGACGGCCACCCCGGCCCGGCGGCGGGCCCTGCGCGGGCACGAGATCGCGATGATCTTCCAGGATCCGCTGGCCGCCCTCAACCCGACCCAGACGATCGCCCGGCAGGTCGGTGAGATCCTGCGGCGGTCCGGCCGCCCGCGCGACGAGGTACGCCGCCGCGTGATCGAGCTGCTCGACCGGGCAGGCGTGCCCGACCCGGCGACCCGCGCGGACAGCTACCCGCACGAGTTCTCCGGCGGTCTGCGGCAGCGTGCCGTCATCGCGATGGCGCTCGCGGGCAGTCCCGCGCTGTTGCTGGCCGACGAGCCGACCACCGCCTTGGACGTGACCGTGCAGTCGCGCATCCTGCGGCTGCTGCGGTCCCTGCAGGACGACGACGGGCTCGCCATGGTCCTGGTCAGCCACGATCTCCGGGTCGTCGCGCACGTCGCGCAGCAGACCGTCGTCATGTACGCCGGTCGCGTCGCCGAACGGGGCCCGACCAACGAGGTCCTGCACCGCCCGGCGCACCCGTACACCCGGGCACTCGTGCAGAGCGTGCCCGCCGTGCGAACGCGTACGGCGATCGCGTCGCCGCTGCCGGGCACGCCCGCCACTCCGGCGAACCGGCCGTCCGGGTGCGCGTTCCATCCGCGCTGCCCGCTGGCCCGCGAACGGTGCAAGGTCGAGCAGCCGCTCATCCGGGAGATCGCCGCCGGCCAATGGACAGCGTGCCACTACGCGGAGGAACTCCAGGGGGTGCGGCATGACCCTGCTTGACGTACGCGATCTCCGGGTCAGCTTCGGGCGGCGTACCAAGGTAGTCGCCGTCGACGGCGTGAGCCTCGCGGTCGCGCCCGAGGAGACCGTGGGACTCGTGGGCGAGTCCGGTTCCGGCAAGACCACCGTCGCCCGGGCCGTCGTCGGGCTCGTGCGGCCCGACTCGGGCGCGATCGTCCTCGACGGACAGCCGTTGGGCCGCATCGGCCGCCGCCCGGCCGTGGCGCATCGGGCCGTGCAGATGGTCTTCCAGGACCCCCGGTCGTCGTTGAACCCGCGGATGACGGTCGCCTCGGTGATCGACGAAGTGTGGCGTACGCACCCGGTCACCGCGCCCGACGGCGATCGCACGGCGGCGCTGCACCGGCTGCTCGACGACGTCGGGTTGGACGCAAGCGTCGCCCGTCAGCGCCCGGGGGAGTTGTCCGGCGGCCAATGCCAGCGGGTCAGCATCGCCCGCGCGCTGGCCGCCAAGCCCCGGCTCCTGGTGTGCGACGAGGCGGTGTCCGCGCTCGACGTCTCGGTCCAGGCCCAGGTGTTGCGGCTGCTGGTGGATCTGCGCGAGAAGCACCACCTGGCGATGTTGTTCATCTCGCACGACCTCGGCGTCGTGCACCAGATCGCCGACCGGATCGCCGTGATGCGGCGCGGCGAGCTCGTCGAGGAAGGCCCGGCCGCCGACGTCCTGGGCGCTCCACAGCACGAGTACACCCAGAGCCTGCTCGAAGCGGCGCTCGAACTGAACGAGTGAAACACCAATTGCACGACCTGGGGAGGAAACACCGATGACGGACGGCTCATCCCGCGTACCAGCTGGAAAATCAGATGTGCTGGTGGTCGGCGGGGGGCTCGGGGGAGTCGCCGCCGCACTGGCCGCGCTGCGCCGGGGCCGCACGGTCTTGCTGACCGAGCCCACCGACTGGCTGGGCGGCCAGCTCACCAGCCAGGGCGTGCCGCCGGACGAGCACCCGTGGATCGAGCAGTTCGGCGCGACCCGCTCCTACCGCGCGCTCCGCGAGGCGATCCGCGATCACTACCGCCGCTGGTATCCGCTGACCGCCGCCGCGCGCGCCAAGACCGACCTCAACCCCGGGCTGGGTCGCGTCAGCCGCCTCTGTCACGAGCCGCGGGTGGCCGCGACCGTGCTCGCGGCGATGCTCGGCCCGCATCTGGCCACCGGTCGGTTGACCATCTGGTACGCACACCGCCCGATCGCCGTGACGAGCGACCGGGATCGGGTCACGTCGGTGCTGTTCGAAGGCCCGGACGGGACCCGGGTCGAGGCGAGCGCGCCGTACGTCCTCGACGCCACCGAGCTCGGCGAGCTGCTACCGATGGCCGGTGTCGAGCATGTGACCGGTTTCGAGTCCCGCGAGGAGACCGGCGAACCGAGCGCGCCCGCCGTCGCTCAGCCGGCCAACATGCAGGCGTTCTCCTGGGTGTTCGCGGTCGAGCACCGCGACGGCGAGGACCACACGATCGACCGTCCCGACCAGTACGGCTTCTGGCGTGACTATCAGCCGCCGTTCTGGCCGGACAAGCTGCTGAGTCTGGTGGCACCCGATCCGCGTACGCTCGAACCAGTCGCGCGCACCTTCGTCCCGCACGGCTCCTCCGGTCCGGTCGTGGCCGACCAGAGTCGCGATCCGGGCGACAAGGACCTGTGGATCTTCCGCCGCATCCTCGCCCGGGAGCAGTTCCAGCCCGGTTTCCTGCCCAGTGACGTCACCATCGTGAACTGGCCGATGATCGACTACCTGCCCGGCCCGCTGATCGGCGTGTCCGACGAGGAACGGGACAAGCACCTCGACGGTTCCCGGCAGCTGGCCCTGAGCATGTTCTACTGGCTGCAGACCGAGGCGCCGCGCCCGGACGGCGGCACGGGCTGGCCTGGACTACGCCTGCGGCCCGACGTCATGGGCACCGCCGACGGTCTGGCCAAGGCTCCCTACATCCGCGAGTCACGGCGCATCCGGGCCCGGCGAACCGTCGTGGAGCAGGACCTCTCGCTGGCCGTACGCGGAGACCACGGCGCAGTGTCCTATCCGGACAGTGTCGGCGTCGGCATGTACCGCATCGACCTGCACCCGTCGACCGGCGGCGACAACTACATCGACGTGGGCAGCAGCCCATTCCAGATCCCGTTGGGCGCCCTCCTGCCCGTACGCGTGCGCAACCTCCTCGCCGCGGGCAAGAACATGGGCACGACGCACATCACCAACGGCTGCTATCGGCTGCACCCCGTGGAGTGGAACGCGGGTGAGGCGGCCGGGGCGTTGGCGGCGCACTGCCTGGCGAACGGGCTCGAACCGGCTCAGGTGCACGAGAGCCCGGAGTTGCTCGAGCGCTTCCAGAACGAGCTGGTCGCCGACGGCTTCGAGCTGGCCTGGCCGGAGATCCGGGGTTACTGAAATTCGGTTTCACCCATGCGCCGCGGGGACTACCCTGCGGCGCATGACCATGGCCGTGTTCGGCCAGGGCACCCGGTAGACCGCGCGTACACCGGGGCGCCGTTTTCCGGCGCACACATGCCCTGACGCAGGTAAGTCCAGTGTCGACTGAGGTCCGCTGACGACGCGCCTGCCTTCGCCGTACCCTCCACTCGGAGACCGCCATGGCCGCCGTGCCCGTCAGCGCACGCGATCCGCGCATCAGCGCGCTCCTGTCCACCCGGACCCCGTCCGGCTCCGTCCTCGCCGAAGGCCTCTGGGCACATCAGTGTTTGTTGCGGGCCGACGCCGACATCGAGGTCCTCGTCACCTGCCCCGACCTGCTGGATCCCGCCGCCCGGCGGCTCGCGCGCGACCTGACCGCGCGGGCGCGTACCGCCGTCGAGGTGTCTGCCAAGACCTACGCCCGCATCGGCCGCCGCACGAAGGCCTCCGGCCTGGCCTCCCTGGTACGCCTGCGCCAATGGCGAGCCGAGGATCTGCCGGTCGACCCCGGCACCCGAGTTCTCGTCGCCGACGGCATCGAGTACGCCACCAACCTCGGCGCGCTGATCCGCGTCGTCGACGCGAGCGGGGCGAGCGCCCTGCTGATCACCAATCGCCAAGCCCGGCTGGAACACCCCGACGTGTTCACCGCGAGCCGGGGCACGCTGCTGACCACGCCGGTCGTCGACTTCGGCGAACCGGCCGCAGCAGCGCAATGGTTGCTGCGTAGCGGATTCACGATCCGGCTGGCGTTGCCGGGCGCACCCGGCGGCTTCCGTACGCCCGCCGATCCGACCGGCCCGACCGCGATCGTCGTCGGCTCCGAGGGAAGAGGCGTCGCCGCGGAATGGCGGTCGGTACCGCACGAACCCGTCTCGATCCCGATGCGCGGCCGAGCCGACTCGCTCAACGTCGCCGTCGCAGCCGGAGTGCTGCTCTTTGGCTGACCCAATTAGGAACGAACTTCGCCTAAAGCGGGTCTAGCGTTCTCCTCAACAGCAAGATTTGTTGAGGGAGAACCGCAATGACCAGCACCGCACCTGCCGGCTACACGACCGCCGCGCCGTGGATCGTCACGCCCGACACCGGTCGCCTGCTCGACTTCATCGCCGCAGTGTTCGACGGAGTGGAGCAGGGCCGGGTGCCGTTGGCGGACGGCACGATCGGCCACGCCGAGATCCGGGTCGGCGACACCGTGCTGCTCGCCTTCGACCAGCGTCCGGGCTGGCCGTCGATGCCCTCGCTGGTACGAGTATTCGTCCCCGACGCCGACGTCGCGATGGAACGCGCGGTTGCGGCAGGCGCGTCGGTGGTCACCGAGCCGGCCACCCACGCCTTCGGCCAGCGAGGCGGGCGCCTACGCGACACGTTCGGCAACATCTGGTGGATCAGCGCCGTAGTCGAGGACGTGCCGGTGGAGGAAGGACTGCGCCGGCTCGGCGAACCGCAGTACGCCGACGCGATGCGAGACGCGCAGGAGACGCTGGACCGCGAACTCAGCGGCGTCGACCGGGAGGTCAGCGCGGTCAGCCTGCCGCCGGCAGCGCATAGCTGAGCCATTCCAGCGTCTGTCAGCCACTCCACGACCTGGCGGTCCCGATGACCCCAGTACGCGTTACTCGGACGCGGCAGCCCGCGCCGATCCATCCGGCATTCGAGTTCGACGAACACCTTGAGGGCCAGGACGAGATCTTGCTGATCGAGGTTGTCCAGCCAGGTCCGCAGGTACTCCGCGAGATCTTCCTCGACGTTGCCGATCGCGCACAACGCCTCCCCGACACCGAGCACGGGGTCCTCCGCGAAGAGCGCGTCGGCCCACATCGCTCGCAGGTACGCCCGCACCGCTTGCTGCTCGTGCAGCGGCCAGGTGGTCCAGCCGGCTTCCCGCACGCAGCACGGGCAGTATTCGATCGACCGCGGCCGTGCGTTCTCCGCGAACGCCTCGTAGAGCCGGTCGATCGCACCCGTCAGCTCACTCATCGGGTCCGCCCGGTGATTCGGGCAGCGGTCACCTGCGCCGAGCGCAGCTCGCCGACCAGGATACGCAGAAACGCCCCGGCCATGAGCGGGTACGCCTCGCCCTTGCAGTCCAGCCAGATCGACCAACCGCCGTCCGGATGCGGCTCGGGGTCGGAGACGAAGTTCGGGGAGTACTCGGCGTCGAGCACCGCGTCGACGTCGGCGTACTCGGTGCCGTCGTCACCGACGAGGAACAGCCGCTCAAGGGAGTTCTCAAGCGCGGCCAAGACCGCCCCCGCAGGCTCGCCGGTGACGCGTACGCGGAAGTCCTGGGTGGGGAAGTGCTCGTCGCCGTGGACACCGCGGAGCGGAAAGCAGCCGGGGTCGACGACCACCGGCCCGGTGTCGCTCCACTCGGCCTCGATCGCGGCACGTTGGCGTTCGGCGGCCACCCGGGCCGAATGCCGCGTCGCCAGTTCGGCGAGCCGCCAGAGCATCGGCACGTCGCCCAGCTGCGCGGCGCGGCGCATCCAGGCTTCGGCGGCTTCCCGGTCGTGCATACCGTCGTGGGTCAGAGCGCACTCGGCGATCTTGTACGCCGCCTCGGCGTCGCCCCGGTTCGCCGCCTCGGCCCAGCGAAGGATCGACTCTCTGATCGGCTCGTCAGCCATCGGTCCATCATGACGGCTGCTGCCCGGTTCCGTCCGCCCCGAGTTCGTCGGGCCCATGCCCGGCTGAACGGCGTTTGCGGACTTCGTAACCGGCGATGGCCAGCGCATAGAACACGACGTCGGCGGCAATCTTGCCGACGGTGATGCCGACGACCATGCCGCCGAGGAGGATGGTTCCGGCGTACATGGCGAGCGGGCGCACTGCCGCGCTGTCGATCAGCTCCGCCGGGCCGAACTCGAACACCATGTCGCGCAGCGTGTGGCGTACGCGTCGCGGCGCGCGATGGTCCCGGGCGAAGACCACGGTGTAGAACGCCACCGTCTCGCCCAGCGCGCCGAGCGCCGGTTTGCCGAACCACCCGGCGACCGCGAGCGCGCCGGCGATGCCGGCCAGCTCCGGTGGAGCATATCGGACGAACCATTCCTTGAGCCGCATCACGCGTGCTCAACGGGATTTGGCGCGCGCCGATACGTTGCTCTGGTCGGCCGCTCTCCGGGGCCGCCTGGTCCGCGCGGTTCGCCCGGAGCCTTCCCTCGCGCAGATATCCGATTTGTCCGCACGAATCGACGCGCGAGAAGTTGACCTTGGCGAGTTTCGGTTGCCCTAGCGACACTTTCTCGCCAAGGTCAACTTTTCCCCGCGTCAGCGCCCCCGCTCGCGAAGGTGCGAGCGAGCCCCCGAAAGCGGAGCGCCCCGCCGCGTCGGCGAGTGAGCGGCGTCGGGTATGAAGGGCGAATGCAGTTCGTCCTGTTCCCCGGCCGCCACCACGTCCTGACCCGGTTCCAGGCGGAGTACCTGGGCCGGCTCGCCCGAGGCGGGACGGTCGTCTGGGCGGTGACGTCGGCCAACCATGCGAACACCCGGCGCAACCCGGTCGCGTACCACCGGCGGGAGGCGGCCATCGAGCGGTTCAGCGTCCTGACCGGGCTGCGATCGCTGGTGGTTCCGGTGTTCGACACCGCCCCGACGGATCGGTTCGCCGAGGTGACGATCAAGAACATCGCGACCGAGACCGGCATCGAGCTGACGCCGGCGAACACCGTCGTGGCCTGTTCGACGCCGGAGGTGGCGGCGCTCTACGCGAAGCTCGGGTTCGAGATCGCCACCGTGGAGGAGGAATCGGGCGCCGAGCGTCCCTGGGATGTGCTGCTCCGGCTGGCGAACGGGGATGAAGCCTGGCGGGAGCTGGCCCACCCGGCCACGGTTGACGTGTTCGACCGCTATCAGCTGGTGGACGCCGTGCGTACGGTGGTCAACGATCCGGTCGTCGGGGACGAGGGTGGTCTGACGGCGACCCGGGACTACCGTACTTATGCCGAGTCGTTCGCCGACAGCGCGGCCCGCAAGTGGTCCGCCGTACGCGAATTCGTCCGGCCCGGTCGCATCGTGGACATCGGCTGCGGCGCGGGCGCGGTGCTCGAACTGGCCGACCGGGAGCCCGCGTTGCGGGAGAGCGATCTTGTCGGCGTCGAGGTCGCCCGGCACTTGTTCGACGAGTGCGTCCACAAGAAGGCCCAGGGCGTCTTCACCAACCCCAACGTCTTCTTCTACCGCCGCAACGTCCTCGGCGGGGCGGTCTTCCCGCCGCGCTCGGTCGACACCACGCTGACGTTCGCGCTGACCCACGAGATCTGGTCGTACGGCGATCAGGCGAGCTCGTTGCGCGCGTTCGTGCAGGCGATATACGACCACACCGCGCCGGGCGGCGTGTGGATCAACAGCGACGTCTGCGGCCCCGACGACCGCGACCGCCCGGTGCTGTTGCGCCTCGCCCGCGAAGACGGGGCGAACCCGATCGAACCGCGTCGTGACCTGCCCGAACGACCTTCGGCTGAGGTGGCGGCGTACGTGGCCGGGCTGTCGACGCGCGCTCGCTTCGACCAGTTCGTCGTCGACTACCGATTCCCGGTCGATCACAAGGTCGAGGGGGATGCGATCCGGCTGTCCCTGGCGGACGCGATGGACTACCTGACCCGCAAGGACTACGCGGGCAACTGGATGTCGGAGACCCAGGAGCAGTTCTGCGGACTGGAATACGCCGACTGGAAGAGCCTCCTCGCCGACGTCGGCTTCGAGGTCGACCCGGCGTCGCGTACGTCACGCAACGATTGGGTGGTCGCCAACCGGATCGCACCCGTCGCGACACTGACCGATGTGGACGGACGTCCGCTGGACTGGCCGGTCACTCACGTGCTGCTGGTGGCCCGCCGCCCGCTCAACACCTGATCTGCCGCCGGCCTGGCTGACGGGCGGGCGAAATTCGGTTGCGAGCGCAATCACCGCCAGGCTAGCGTCGCGTCCATGTTCGCCACGGCTGGATTCGGCGCGCTCGCAGGCCTCCGCCTGCCGGGCGCCGTCGCCGTGCGCGCGAAGTCGGCCCGACTGGATAGCTGACTCTCCTCCCATCCGACCTTCTCGAAGGCGTGAGCCGCAGGACGTGCGGAGGAGAGTGCCGCGCCGCGTCCTGTCCAGGCTATCGACTTCGAAGGATCAGTCATGTCCAAGAGCACGTTCGTCCGCGCCAAGCCGCATCTCAACATCGGGACGATGGGCCACGTCGACCACGGGAAGACGACGCTCACCGCCGCCATCACCAAGGTCCTCGCCGAGCGCTACCCGGCCGCGAACCGGTTCGTCGCGTTCGACGGGATCGACCGGGCGCCGGAGGAGATCGCCCGCGGCATCACCATCACCATCGCCCACGTCGAGTACGAGACGGCGACGCGCCACTACGCCCACGTCGACATGCCCGGCCACGCCGACTACGTGAAGAACATGATCACCGGTGCGGCTCAGGTCGACGGCGCGATCCTCGTCGTGTCCGCGCTCGACGGCGCGATGCCCCAGACCCGCGAGCACGTGCTGCTCGCGCGGCGGGTCGGCGTACCGCACCTGGTGGTGGCGATGAACAAGGCCGACGCGGTGGACGACCCAGAACTGCTCGACCTGGTCGAGCTCGAGGTCCGCGAGCTGCTCACGGCCAACGGGTTTCCCGGTCATTCGATCCCGGTCGTACGCGTATCGGCGCTGAGGGCGCTCGAAGGTGAGCCGCAGTGGACGCAGTCCATCGTGGACCTCCTCGACGCCGTGGACACGTACGTTCCGGTGCCGCAGCGCGAGCTGACGCAGCCGTTCCTGATGCCGATCGAGAACGTGCTGACCATCTCCGGCCGGGGCACCGTCGTCACCGGCGCGATCGAGCGCGGGACGCTGACCGTCGGCGAGACGGTCGAGGTCGTCGGCCTCGAACCGACCTTCTCGGCGGTGGCCACCGGGCTGGAGACGTTCGGCAAGTCGCTGGACCGGGCCGAGGCGGGCGACAACGCCGCCGTCCTGCTCCGGGGGGTCAAGCGCGACCAGGTACGCCGGGGGCAGGTCGTCGCGGCGTCCGGCAGCATCCGGCCGTACTCGCGGTTCCGGGCGCAGCTGTACGCGCTGACCACCGCCGAAGGCGGCCGCCGTACGCCGTTCCACGCGAACTATCGGCCCCAGTTCTACTTCCGGACCACCGACGTGCCGGGTTCGGTGGAGCTGGGCACGCTGCCCGAGGTACGCCCCGGTGACACCGTCGACCTGACGGTGGACCTGGGCGCGCCGATCGCCATGGAGGTCGGCCTCGGATTCGCCGTACGCGAAGGCGGCCGCACGGTGGCGGGTGGCACCGTCACCGAGCTGCTCAGTTGAACCCGCCGGCCGGGTCGTGCCTCGACGACCCGGCCGGCCTACTGCGCTTCTCGCTGGCAGGATGGCGGTCATGTCGCAAGTGGTCTTCCTCAACGGCGCATCGTCGGCCGGCAAGACAAGCATCGGAACGGCGCTTCAAGAGGTGACCGCCGACCCGTTCATGCTGTTGGGCATCGACACCTGTTTCGCGATGGTCCCGTCGCGGTGGGCGGGTGGCCCGGCCGGTCCGTTCCGCCACCTGGGATTCGCGTATCAGCAGCTGCCGGCCGACGACGGCCATCCGATGCTGGCCATCACGTACGGCGAAGTCGGCCGGCGGATGATGGCCGGCTTCCACCGGGGCGTCGTGGAGATCGTGCGCGCCGGAAACTCGGTCATCATCGACGAGATGCTGCTCGACGAGCGTGTACGCGACGACTGGCTCGAAGTCCTGGCGCGACTGCGACCGTTGGTCGTCGGCGTGTTCTGTGACGATGAGGAACTCGAGCGCCGGGAGAAGGCCCGCGGCAACCGGCCCGGCCTCGCCCGATGGTCGGCGCGGCAGGCCCATCGCGGCGTGACCTACCACCTCGAAGTGGACACCACCACGACGGAGTCGGCAGTATGCGCGGCCGCGATCGCCCGGCATCTCAGCCCCGGCCTAGGCGTCTAAGCGTCTAAACCCTGAAGCCTGCGTCGCGTTCGGGCTGACGAATATCCTGACGCTGTGATGGGTCCGCCTACGCTCATTGAGCGCCGTCCGCCGTGGGCGATCTTCGTCCGACGCGGCCCGCCACAGAAGTTTGAGACTCCACCGGGCCGCACCAGCCTCATCTGACCGCAAGCACGTTCTGAGTCAGCAGCGTCGGTGCAGGGTGTTCTGGACGGGTCTGCGTAGTGGGTCGATGAAGGCTGGTGGGAGGAATTCGGGGAAGCCGTCGGTTCGGATGCGTACTTGCCAGTGTCCGTGGTGGATTTCGCGGTGGTGAAACCCGCAAAGCAGGACAGAGTTGGTCAGACAGGTGGTTCCGCCGTCTGCCCACGCTTGGACGTGGTGGCCGTCGCACCACTGGGATGGGCGATCACAGCCGGGGAACGCGCATCCTCGGTCTCGCAACACGAGCGCGCGTCGTAGTGGGCCGTCGATGAGGCGGCGGGCGCGGCCGACGTCGAGGACCTGCCCGTCGCCGCCCAATACTGCGGGGATGATGATCGCGTCGCAGGCGAGGCGGCGGACGGTTTCCGGGGTGAGTAGGTCGCCGGTGTCGAGCAGTCCGGCGCCGACTTTGGCTTTCAGCTGCTCCCACGGCAGGGTGATCGTGAGGTGCGGTTTCTGGCCGCCGTTGTCCGGCAGCTCCCCCGCGTGCAGGATCCGCTCGCACAGCTCGATCAGCGCGTCCGCGCGGCGGGCACCGGCCGACCGCAGATCCGGATCCCCCAGCAACACCCGGCCGGTCCGGCCACCCGCGCCGTGCGACGGATGCGCATCGCCTGCCGGATCCGGCTCGGCCGCCGTCGCCAAGCCGGGTACCGTGCCGACACCTGCCGACCGCGCGCCACCTGCCACGCCTGAGCCGCCTGCCACGCCTGAGCCGCCAGCCACGGTCGCGCCGTCGCCAGCCGCGGTCGCGCTGCCGCCCGCTTCAT
>NZ_JABFVK010000050.1 GCF_013362815.1 Hamadaea sp.
CACCAACCCACCCTGCCCGGCCGGCTGACATCCCTGCCCATCTAAACGATCATGGACCCACGGAAACCCTCGAAGACGCACTAACGGTCGTGATCAACCGGCGTGTCGTGTCCCGGGCGCCCTGATCAACTCCCCCGACCCCTGATCAACTTGCTGTCGCCCCGCGCCAATCGCCGCAGTCCGCCTCCGTACCGCAGCCCCGACGCTGCTTCCCGCCGGACCGCGGTCCCCATGCCGTCCCCGCCTCGATACCACTCCCCGCGCAGAGATCATGTTCCCTTGGTCAGCGCCGAGTGGTCGGATCTGTAGATCAAGTGCCGGTGACCAGCAGAAATGGTGCCCCTAAGCGCCGACGAAGGGAACATGATCTTCGTTTGGCCGTCGGATTCGCTGACCAGGGGCACATGATCTTGCACGAGCGCGGCTTTCGTCTCGCCAGCCGCTCTGGCCTCTCGGCCGCCCTGGTCCCCTTGGCCACTCTGGCCTCTCGGGCGCGCTGGTCCCCTTGATCGTCGGCACCCGACAATCGTGGGCGTTTTAGTGAGATGAATGTCGGCATCCGACGATCATGGTGCCCGCCACCGCCAAGAATGTCGGCATCCGCGATCGGTCAGGCGGAGGCGGGGGGCGGCGGGACCGGGTTCGGCAGCGCGCCGCCGAAGCGCCGATCACGCTGGGCGAACAGTTCGCAGGCGTGCCACAGGTGACGGCGGTCGAAGTCGGGCCAGAGCACGTCCATGTAGATGAGTTCGGCGTACGCGCTCTGCCAAAGCAGGAAGTTCGAGGTGCGCTGCTCACCGGACGGCCGTAGGAAGAGGTCCACGTCCGGCACCTCGGGGTGGTACAGGTACTTCGCGAAGAGCTTTTCGTTCACCCGATCCGGGCTGATCCGGCCCTCGGCGACGTCACGCGCGATGGCAGCAGCCGCGTCGGCCACCTCGGCCTGGCCGCCGTAGTTCACGCAGAACTGCAGGGTCAGCTTGGAGTTGCCGCGGCTCATCTCCTCCGCCGTCTCCAGCTCGTCGATCACGCTCTTCCAGAGCCGGCCACGACGGCCCGACCACACGACGCGTACGCCGAGATCCACGAGCTGATCCCGGCGACGCCGGATGACGTCGCGGTTGAAGCCCATGAGGAACCGGATCTCCTCGGGCGAGCGCTTCCAGTTCTCCGTCGAGAAGGCGTACGCCGAAAGGAACGGGACGCCGATCTCCAGCGCGCCCTCGATCGTGTCGAAAAGCGAGTATTCGCCCCGTTTGTGGCCTTCCGTGCGCGGCAGTCCGCGTTCCTTCGCCCAGCGCCCGTTGCCGTCCATGACGACGGCGATATGCCGGGGCAGCGCGCCGGACGGGAGAGTCGGCGGACGAGCCCCGGACGGGTGCGGCGTCGGCTCCATCGGCTGAGACTTCCGGCCGAGACTGACTTTCCTGATCACGCGCGCTCTCCCCGATCGACTAGAGGAAGAGAGCGTAGCGCGCGTTCCATGTGCCATTGCAGGTGTGCCGCGACCAGGCCGCTGCACTGGCGGCGCTGCGCTTCCTCGGCCGCGTCGGCGATCTTCCAATCACCGGTGAGCAGGGCGAGCATCAACTCGATCGTGGCCGGATGGGGATGGGCGGCCCCCGGCGGCCGGCACTGGATGCAGACCGATCCGCCGGCCGCGACGGAGAATGCCCGATGCGGTCCGGGCGCGGAGCAGACGGCGCACTCGGCGAGCGCGGGAGCCCAGCCCTCGTGGGCCATCGCGCGCAGCAGGTACGCGTCGAGCACCAGCGTGCCGGAGTGCTCGCCGTCGGCCAGCGCCCGGAACGCGCCGAGCGTCAGCAGGAACAGCTTCAGCGCCGGCTGCCCCTCCTCCGCGGTCATCCGCTCGGCCGTCTCCGCGATCGCGCTGGCGGCGGTGTAGCGGGGATAGTCCGCGACGAAGTGCTTGCCGAGCAGAGTGATGCCTTCGACCTGGGAGATCGTGTGCAGCCCGGCCCCCTCGGCCCACTGCACGTCGACATGACCGAACGGTTCCAGCCGCGCGCCGTAGCGGGAGGTCATCTTGCGTACGCCCCGGGCCACCGCGCGCAGCCGCCCGTGTCGCCGGGTCAGCAGGGTGATGATCCGGTCGGACTCCCCCAGCTTCTGCACACGCAACACGATCGCGTCGTCGCGTTGAAGAGGACGGCGCATGCCAGGCATCCGACCATCCTCCCGCTCGCGTACGACAAAACGATGAGTCAGAGAGCGGGCGGCGCGAACGTCCCCACGGCAGACTCGACGGCGGCGGCCACCCGGTACATCCGGTCGTCGCCGAGGATCGGCGCCATCACCTGGAACCCGACCGGCAGCCCCTCGGACAGCCCGCACGGCACCGAGATCGCCGGTCCGCCGTAGAGGTTCGTCGGGATGGTGAACAGGTCGGCCAGGTACATCTGGTACGGGTCGGACGTCCGCGAGCCCAGCTCGAACGCGACGAACGGCGTCGTCGGCGACACCAGCACGTCCACCTGCTCGAACGCGGCCGTGAAGTCGCGGGTGATCAGCGTACGAACCTTCTGAGCCTGCCCGTAGTAGGCGTCGTAGTAGCCGGACGACAAGGCGTACGTGCCGATGATGATGCGCCGTTTGACCTCGGGACCGAAGCCCGCCTCACGGGTGGCCGACATGACCTCTTCGAGCGATCGGTTGCCGTCGTCACCCACTCTCAGACCGAAACGCACGCCGTCGTACCGCGCCAGGTTCGAGGAACACTCACTCGGCGCGATCAGGTAATACGCCGGCAGCGCGTACAAGAAGTGTGGGCAGGAGACCTCGACCACCTCGGCGCCGAGCTTGGTCAGCGCCTCGACCGTCTCGCGGAACGCGCTCATCACCCCGGGCTCGGCGCCCTCGCCCGAGAATTCGCGGACCAGGCCGACCTTCACGCCGGTCAAGTCGCCGGTCGCCCCGAGCCGCGCCGCGCCGACCACATCGGGCACCGGCGCGTCGATCGACGTCGAGTCGCGCTGGTCGTGTCCCGCGATGACCGCGTGCAGCAAGGCCGTGTCCTCGACGGTACGCGCACAGGGGCCGGGTGTGTCCAGTGAGGACGAGAAGGCGAGGAGCCCGTATCGGCTGGTGCCACCATAAGTGGGCTTCGCGCCGACGGTGCCCGTCACCGCGCCGGGTTGCCGGATCGAGCCGCCGGTGTCGGTGCCGATCGACAGCGGAGCCTCATACGCCGCGAGGGCGGCGGCCGAGCCACCACCCGATCCGCCCGGAATCCGGGCCAGGTCCCAGGGGTTGAAGGTCGGTCC
This sequence comes from Hamadaea sp., assembly GCF_013362815.1. Taxonomy (GTDB): domain Bacteria; phylum Actinomycetota; class Actinomycetes; order Mycobacteriales; family Micromonosporaceae; genus Hamadaea. The sequence continues at coordinate 3,285 of NZ_JABFVK010000050.1, forward strand.
GTACGCCGAGTACTCCGTCGAGGAGCCCATCGCGAACTCGTCCATGTTGGTCTTGCCGAGCATGACGGTACCGGCCGCGCGCAGGCGCTCGACCAGGGTCGCGTCGTACGGCGGACGCCAGCCTTCGAGAATCTTCGAACCCGCCGTCGTGGGTACGCCCCGCGTCGCGAGCACGTCCTTGACGGCGATCGGTACGCCGGCCAGCGGACCGAGCTTCTCCCCGGCGGCGATCTTCGCGTCGACCGCCTCGGCGGCGGCCAGCGCACCCTCGGTGTCGACATGCAGGAAGGCGTGGACACGGTCGTCGACGGCGGCGATGCGGTCGAGGTGCTCACGGGCGACCTCGACGGCCGAGACCTCGCGGTTGGCAATGAGAGTGCCCAGCTCGGCAGCAGTCTTCTTGATCATGCTGGTCACTCCTCTTCGCTGAGAATGCGCGGAACCCGGAACCGGTCCTCGTACGCGTCCGGCGCGCCGGACAGCGCCTCGGCCGGGGTCAGGCACGGCTGCTCGACGTCCTCCCGCAGCACGTTGACCAGCGGAACCGAGTGGGACGTGGGCGGGATGTCCGCGGCGGCCACCTCACCGACCCGGGCGACGGCCTGCAGGATCACGTCGAGCTGACCGGCGAAGACGTCCAGTTCCTGCTCGGTGACGGCAAGCCGCGACAGGTGCGCCAGATGCGCTACCTCTTCGCGGGAGATGGCGGCCATGCTCTGCCCCCTTGAGATTCGGCGGGTGATTCGGCGGGTCTGCCGGGATCAGCCTGCCATCGGCAAGCCGCCCCGAGCGAGTCTATTTGCCCGGGTCGGCAAGATCGCCTTCGGGGCCACGCCGCCGTCTGACCACACGCTGCCGCGCGTTGATGCTTCGCTCGCGTGCGCATTGCGTTTCTCGGCGGAGATCAACGGAGAAAATGTGGGGCTATGGCACCGCGAATCTTCCGCTGATCATGACCGCCCATGATCAGGGTCAATTCTGCGTCGCTATCACAGCCCAGAATTGCCCATGATCATGAGACTGCCTCACCCGGGCGACGTCGAACCGAAGCAGACGGGCACTTGATCATGGAGATGGGGGCGCGACACGCCGGACCTCCGGAACCATAGGTTCATGATCAACGGGAGGGGTCAGGCGGATTCGGGGGCGGGGCCGATGACCGCGTGCGGATGGGCCGAGGGCAGGCGCGACGAGAGTCGCCTGGCCCCCGGCAACGTCGTACGCGCGATCCAGGCCAGCAGGTCCTCGGCCGGCATCGGGCGCGCGTAGAACCAGCCTTGGGCCACTTCGCAGCCCTGCTGGTGCAGCAACCGCCAGGTCGGCTCGTCCTCCACGCCCTCGGCGACCACGCGCAAGCCCAGTGCACCGGCCAGCTCGATGATCGAGCAGACGATCGCGGCGTCGTCGGGGTCCTGGCGCATCCCGAAGACGAAGGTGCGGTCGATCTTCACCTCGGCCAGCGGCAGCCGCCGCAGGTGCTGCATCGAGGAGTAGCCGGTGCCGAAGTCGTCGAGTGCGATGGCCACGCCCAGCTTGTCCAGCTTGGCGAGGGTCGCCAGCACCCGGTTCGGGTCGGCCATCAGGCCTTCCTCGGTGATCTCCAGCTGCAACTGATCGGCGGTGACGCCGTGCTCGCGAAGCAGATCGGTCACGTGCTCGACGATGTCGTCGTTGTGGAGATCCCGGACGCTCACGTTCACCGCACAGCGCAGCCGGAGCGCCATCGGCCGCCACCGGGCGAGCTGGGCCACCACTTCGGCGAGCACCCAGCGGGTGAGCTGCCGCATCACCGCGCTCGGCTCGGCCGCCTTGATGAGCTCTTCCGGGTCGACCTGGCCGTACTTGGGGTGCTTCCAGCGCAGCAGTGCCTCCACACCGACGACCTCACCGGAGGAGATCTCGATCTGGGGCTGGTAGAACATCGTGAGACCGCCGCCGTCCGGCGATTCCAGCGCCTTGCGCAGGTCGGCCACGAGGCTGAGGCGGCGGGGCGAGTTGTGGTCGGACTCCGGGGCGTACACGGCTATGCCGTCGCCGCGGTGTTTGGCGTCGTACATCGCGACGTCGGCATGCCGCATGAGGGTCGCGAAATCGGTCCCGTGATCGGGATACAAGGCGATGCCGATGCTGCCGGAGATGTCCAGCGGCAGCCCGTCCAGCGTCACCGGGGTCTGGAGCGCCTCGGTGATCTGGGCCGCTCGGCGTACGGCGTCTTCGGGGCTGGTCACCCGGCCGGAGACGATGGCGAACTCGTCGCCGCCCAGCCGCGCCACGAGGTCGCCCTCACGGATGTTCTTCGCCAGGCGGTCGGCCACCGCCACGAGCAACCGGTCGCCGACGGTGTGCCCGAGCGCGTCGTTGACGTGCTTGAACCTGTCCAGGTCAAGCAACAGCAGGGCGAACCGCGACTTCGCGGGCGAGCGCGCGTACTCGGCGGCGATCGAGCCAACCTCGCTGATCAGCACCTTGCGGTTGGCCAATCCGGTCAGCGCGTCGAGCCGGGCCAGCCGAGTCTGCTCGGTCGAGAGGACGGCGAGCCGCTGCACCGCGATGAGCGGGATGATCGCCAGCGGAACGTAGAGCGCACTCTGATCTGCTGCGGCGGCCAGTATCACGCCGAGCAGAAGCAACGAGCCGGTAGTCAGCGCCTCCGGCGCGAACGGCGCGCGCAACGTCGGCCACAGTGGACCGCCGAAGCGCAGCCACACCGCGACCGAAGTCGTCGTGTACTTGCACAGGAACCAGGCCACCGCCGCCAGTACGCACACCAGCACCGTCCACCCAGGTGCGACGTCGACCGGCATCAGCGTCGCGCCGAGGTGGATCACCGCCGACGCGGCCGACAGCGCGAGCGCGTACTGGGCGATGTTGAAGACCGCGCGCCATGGCTTGTGCTTCATCCGCCAGGACGAGACGACGACCGCCGCCGCCTGGACCGCCAGCGCCGCGACGAGGTTCGAGTCGATGAGCACGGCGAAGCTGAAACAGATCGACGGGAACACCGCCGAACTCATCCTGCGCCCCGGCGGGCTCATCGGGAAGGCGTCCGCGACCAGCGCCATCGCCGCCATCAACCAGATCGCGGCCTCCCAGGTGCCGGAACCCGCGAACGGCGTCGCGACTTCGACAACGAGGACGGCGGTCGCCAGGACGACAACAATCGCCACATACCCGATAAAACGGCCGGAACCGCCGACGGGTGCGGTGTTGCGGAGTGCTTCGGGCGGAGCGGTGATGGACGGGGTCTCGGCGCCACCGGCGGCCGAGCGCGACGCGGATCCCTTCATGCGTCCCCCACCTTCCCGCGTATCCGCAGGCCGGAGCCCTTGACCGAACGCCGGCACACGAACCTACAGCCTAGGTCGTCCGCAGGCACAGAGCGAGCGTCCCACCACACCCAGTAAGGGATGTGAGATAGGAAACCACACCACCGGGTGTTGCGGGAACGCTCAACCGGGCGGTAAGGGGCCGTTATCCGGCAGCGGTCGATGCGGCGTGCGCACGGGCCGCGTCCGGCCCGTCGGCGAGCAGGATCGCGAGCCCGGCATCGTCCAACACCGGTACGCCGAGACTCTGCGCCTTGTCGAACTTCGATCCCGGGTTCTCCCCGACGACGACGAAGCTGGTCTTCTTCGATACCGACCCGGTCACCTTCGCACCCTGGGCGGCGAGCGCCTCGGTCGCGTCGTCCCGGGTGTAGTCGCTCAGCGTGCCGGTGACCACGACGGTCAGCCCGTCCAGTGGCTTCGGGCCGGTGTCGGCGGCGATCTCCTCCTCCATGACGACCCCGGCGGCCCGCCACTTCTCGACGATCTCGCGATGCCAGTCCACGGTGAACCATTCGCGGACGGCTTCGGCGATGATGCCGCCGACCTCTTCGACCGACGACATCTGCTCGACGCTCGCCTTGCTTATCGCGTCGACCGAGCCGAACGCGGCAGCCAGCGCCTGCGCCGCCGTCGGGCCGGCGTGCCGGATCGACAGCGAGGTCAGCACCCGCCACAGCGGTACGCTCTTGGCCTTCTCCAGGTTCTCCAGCAGCTTGCCGGCGTTGGCCGACAACGTGCCGTCCTTCTTGGTGAAGAACGGCGACCGGGCCAGATCCTCGGCGGTCAACCCGAACAGGTCGCCCTCGTCGGCGATCACCTTGTCGGTGATGAGCGCGACGCCCGCCTTGTAGCCGAGGCCCTCGATGTCGAAGCCGTCGCGGCCGCCCAGGTAGAACAGCCGCTCGCGGAGCTGGGCGATGCAGTGACGGCTGTTGGGGCACCGGATGTCGACATCCGACTCCTTCGCCGGGGCCAGCGCGGTCCCGCACTCCGGGCAGTGCGTCGGCATCACGAACTCGCGTTCGGTGCCGTCGCGCAGGTCGACGACCGGGCCCAGCACCTCGGGAATGACGTCGCCCGCGCGGCGGATGCTCACGGTGTCGCCGATGAGCACGCCCTTGCGCTTGACTTCCTCCTGGTTGTGCAACGTGGCGCTGGTGACCGTGACGCCCGCGACGTGCACCGGTTCGAGAACGGCGTACGGAGTGACGCGGCCGGTGCGCCCGACGTTGACGAGGACGTCGAGGAGCTTGGTGTTGGCCTCCTCCGGCGGATACTTGTACGCGATCGCCCAGCGCGGGGCCCGGCTGGTGGTGCCGAGCCGGCCCTGGATCGCCACGTCGTCCACCTTGATCACGATGCCGTCGATGTCGTGCTCGACGTCGTGCCGATGCTCGGCGAAGTACGCGATGAACTCCCGGACCTCGTCCAGGGAGTCGACCACCTTCCAGCGCAGCGACGTGGGCAGACCCCAGCTCTGCAGCAGCTTGTACGCCTCGGACTGCCGGGGCGGCTCGAAGCCCTCGTGCGCGCCGATGCCGTGCACGATCAGGCGCAACGGCCGGGAACCCGTGATCGAGGGATCTTTCTGGCGCAGCGAACCGGAAGCCGCGTTCCGCGGGTTGGCGAACGGGCGCTGACCGGCCGCGACCAGGCTGGCGTTGAGATCGGCGAATCCGGAGGTCGGGAAGAAGATCTCGCCGCGCACCTCGACGAGCGCCGGAACATTGTCGCCTTCCAGCGTCTTGGGAACGTCTTTCAGCGTACGCACATTGGCGGTGACGTCCTCACCAGTTCGTCCGTCACCTCGCGTCGCCGCCCGGACCAGGCGGCCGTTGCGATAGGTCAGGTTGATCGCGAGACCGTCGATCTTCAGCTCACACAGGAACGGCACCGGCCCGCCCGAATCGCGCACGACACGGTCCGCCCACGCCGTCAGTTCCTCGTCGGAGAAGGCGTTGTCGAGGCTGAGCATCCGGGCGGCGTGCTGCACGGTCGCGAACCCCACGGCGGCCTGCCCGCCGACCGTCTGAGTCGGCGAATCGAGCGACCGCAGCTCCGGGAAGTCGTGCTCCAAGCCCTGCAGCTCGCGCATCAGCAAGTCGTACTCGGCGTCGGAGACGGTCGGCGCGTCCTGCTCGAAGTAGCGACGGCGGTGCTCGTCGATCTCCGCGGTCAGCTGGGCAATCCGCGACCGGGCTGCATCGAACTTGGCGTCAAAGTCCTTCTCGCTCACACGAGGAATCTAGCGGCTGCGTACGACACATCAAGGTCCGCCTCAGACCTCGGCGAGCCGCCTGCCTGCCTCCCGGCACGCCACCAGGACCTCGCGCGCATAGGCGGGAGTCGCTCCCGCCAGGCCACACGCCGGTGTCACCACTACCTGCTCGGGCAACTGCGACTCACTGAACCCGAGCGTCTGCCACGTTGTGCGTACCTTATCGGCGATTGTGGCGGAGGACGGCGCGCGAGTGCCCCGCGTGGCCGCCGCCCCCGCGAAGAGCGTGAGCCCCGCGTCGATCAGCTCGCCCACCGGATCGAGCTGCTTGACCTGGTCGAGGTCGAGCGCCACGCCGGCCGCCCCGGCCTCGCGGAACAAGTTCACCGGGGCGTCGGGCGCGCAGCAATGGACCACCACCGGGGCGTCCGCGGCCTCGACCACGCGGGTCAGCGCCTCGCGGGCGACCGACTCCGCGACGGACCGATACGTGTGCAATCCGCTCGCCGTCCGGACCCGCCCGGCCAGCACCGCGGGCAGCGACGGCTCGTCCAGCTGCAAGATCACCTGTGCGCCGGGCACCCGGCGGCGCACCTCCGCCACGTGCACGCGCAAGCCCTCGGCCAGCGACTCGCTCAGGTCGCGCGCCGCGCCGTGATCGGACAAAACCGCCTGGCCCAGCGCCAGCTCGATGCTCGCGGCCAGCGTCCAAGGCCCCGCGGCCTGCACCTTCAGTGGTCCCGCGAAGCCGTCCGCCTGCTCGGTCAGCTGGTCCAGGTCGCGTTCGAGGAAATCATGGGTACGCCGAAGGTCGCGCCCGCCGCGGGAGGCGATCCGCCACCGTCCGGTGTAGAGCTCGACCGGCAGTCCGACCAGCAACCCGGCGCCGCGGCCGATCATCTCCGAACCCGGGCCGCGACCCGGCAACTCCGGCAGGTACGCGATCGGCAGCTCACCGAGGCTGACCTTGACCGCCTCGACCAGGTCGACGCCGGGCAGCGACCCGATGCCGGTGGCGCTCCCGCGCGGCAGCTCGATCACTGGACACCCGAGCCGGCGGTCACGCTCGTGGCGGCGCTGGCGATGGTGGCGCTCGAGATGGTTGCACTGGCGAGGACGGCGTCGCCGGCGGCGTCGGGCCGGTAGACGACGATCGCCTGACCGGCCGCGATCCCCCGGGCCGGGCGGCGCAGGCGTGCCGTCAGCGTGTCGCCGGCGATCTCGATCACGGCGTCGATGGGCTCGCCATGGGCCCGGAGCTGCACCTGCGCCTCGACCTCGGTGTCGAACGGGGCCAGGGTGATCGGGCGGGTGGCGACCACCTCGGTCACGTCGAGCGCCTCGGCCGGGCCGACGGTGACGGTGTTGGTGACCGGCGTGATGCTCAGGACGTACCGCGGCTTGCCGTCGGGCGCGGGCCGGCCCAACGCCAAGCCCTTGCGCTGCCCCACGGTGAAGGCGTACGCCCCGTCGTGGGAACCGACGACCTCGCCGGTGGCGGAGTCGACGATGTCGCCGGGCGCCTCGCCCAGCCGCTCCTGGAGGAACTTGCGGGTGTCACCGTCGGCGATGAAGCAGATGTCGTGCGAGTCGGGCTTGCTCGCGACGGCCAGCCCCTTGGCGGCGGCCTCCGCCCGGACGTCCGCCTTCAGCGAGTCGCCCAACGGGAAGATCGCATGATCGAGCTGCTCCTGAGTGAGCACGCCAAGGACGTAGGACTGATCCTTCTCGGCGTCGGCCGCCCGGCGCAGCACCCGATCCTCGCCGAGCCGGGCATAGTGCCCGGTGACGACGGCGTCGAAGCCCAGGGCCAGCGCCCGATCCAGGACCGCGGCGAACTTGATCTTCTCGTTGCAGCGCAGGCACGGATTCGGCGTACGCCCCGCGGCGTACTCGCTGAGGAAATCCTCCACGACGTCGGCGTGGAACTCCTCAGCCATGTCCCAGATGTAGAACGGAATGCCGATCACATCGGCGGCCCGGCGCGCGTCGTGGGAGTCCTCCCGCGAGCAGCAGCCGCGTGCGCCCGTCCGATAACTCTGCGGATTCTTCGACAAGGCCAGATGCACACCGGTCACGTCGTGCCCGGCCGCCACCGCCCGGGCGGCCGCCACCGCCGAGTCGACACCACCGGACATCGCCGCAAGAACTCGCACCCGACGAGCTTACCCGCGGACTACGCGCGGTCCTTACGGAATTTGCCCGCTCGGCGGGCTCGCTCCACGACGGGCGGCAGCGCCGCCACCAACTCGTCGATCTCCGCCGAGGTCGAGGTGTGGCCGAGCGAGAAGCGGAGCGACGAGCGGGCCGCCGCCGGATCACATCCCATCGCCAGGAGCACATGCGAAGGCTGGGCGATCCCCGCCGAACAGGCCGAACCGGTCGAACAGGCGATCCCCTGCGCGTCCAGCAGCATCAACAGGGCGTCGCCTTCGCATCCCGGGAACGCGAAATGGGCGTTGCCCGGCAGCCGGTTCTCCGGGTCGCCGTTCAGCACGGCGTCCGGGACGGCTGTGCGTACCTTGGCGATCAGTTCGTCCCGCAGGGCTACCAACCGCGCCGCGGTCGCGGCCTGCGTCGAGACCGCGATCTCCACCGCGGTGGCGAACGCCACGATCCCGGGGACGTCCAACGTGCCGGAGCGTACGTCGCGCTCCTGGCCACCGCCGTGCAGCAACGGCGTACAGGGGACGTCACGGGCGAGCAGAAGCGCGCCGACGCCGGCCGGTCCGCCCAGCTTGTGGCCGGTCAGCGTGAGCGCGGACGCGCCGGACCGAGCGAAGCCGACCGGAATCTGGCCGACCGCCTGAATCGCGTCGGTGTGGAACGGCACTCCACGCGCGGCCGCCTTCGCCGCGAGGTCGGCGATCGGCTGGACGGTGCCCACCTCGTTGTTCGCCCACATCGCGGTGACCAGCGCGACATCATCGTCGAGCGCCTCGTCGAGTACGCCCGGATCGATCCGCCCGGCCGAGTCGACCGGCAGCCAGGTGACCTTCGCACCCTCGTGCTGCTCGAGCCAGTTCACCGCGTCGAGCACGGCATGGTGCTCGATCGAGGAGGCGACGACCCGGCAGCGGCCCAGCGGACGCTGCGCCCAGAAGATGCCCTTGACCGCGAGGTTGTCGGATTCGGTCCCACCGCCGGTGAAGATCACCTCGGACGGGCGCGCGTCGAGCGCCGCCGCGATCCGTTCCCGGGACTCCTCGACCTTGCGGCGGGCACAGCGACCCGGCCCGTGGAGAGAGGACGCGTTGCCCACGTCGCGAGCGGCGGCGACATAGGCGTCGAGCGCTTCGGCGAGCATGGGCGTGGTCGCCGCGTGATCGAGGTATGCCATCGCCCCTCAGCCTATCCGCCGCGCCGCCGCTCCTGCTTCCGCGCCCGGTGCTCGGATTGCGCTCCTTATGGCGCTCGCGCCCGTGGCTCCCGGATCGCGTTATCCGGGATATCGCGGCCTCCCAGCTCGGAATGACAGCGTTACCCCGGATAACGCGCGAGAGCGAACCCGCTTACTTGCGCTTGCGGATGTCCTCCGCCGCCTGCGGTACGACCTGGAAGAGGTCGCCCACCACGCCGTAGTCGGCAAGTTCGAAGATGGGCGCCTCGGCGTCCTTGTTCACCGCGACGATCGTCTTCGAGGTCTGCATACCGGCCCGGTGCTGGATCGCGCCCGAGATGCCCAGGGCGATGTACAGCTGCGGCGAGACCGTCTTACCGGTCTGGCCCACCTGGAAGGCGTGCGGGTAGAAGCCGGAGTCGACGGCCGCCCGGGACGCGCCGACCGCGCCGCCGAGCAGGTCGGCCAGCTCCTCGACCAGCTTGAAGTTCTCCGCGCTGCCGACGCCGCGGCCGCCGGAGACGACCACCGACGCCTCGGTCAGCTCCGGACGCGCGCCCTTGGCCTCGGCGACCCGTTCGACGACGGTCGCCAGCTTGGCGTCGTCGGGTACGGAGACGGCCACGGTCTCGACGGCCGGCTGGGCGGGCGCCGGACTCGGCGTCAGTGAGTTTCCGCGTACGGTCACGAGTGGGAAACCCTTGGTGACCTTGGACTTCACGATGGTCGACCCGGCGAAGGCGACCTGCGTCGCCACGCCGTCCGTGCCGAGCGCCACGACGTCGGTGAGGATGCCGTTGTCGAGCTTGACCGCGAGGCGGGCGGCGATCTCCTTGCCCTCCTGGGTCGAGCCGATCAGGACGGCGGCCGGGTTCGCACCCTTGACGATGTCGGCCAGCACGGCGGCCTTCGGGGCGACCAGGTAGCCCGCGAGGTCGGCGTCCTCGGCCACGAGGACCTTCTGCGCGCCGTACTCGCCGAGCTTGGCGACCAGCGGCTCGGCCGTGCCCGGCGCGCCGAGCACCACCGCGACCGGGGTGCCCAGGTCACGGGCGAGGGTCAGCATCTCCAGCGTCACCTTCTTGACGGCGCCGCCGGCGGACTCCACTACAACCAGAACGTCAGACACTTGAACCTCACACGAACTTCTCGGTGGCGAGGAACTCGACGAGCTGCGTGCCGCCGTCCCCGTTGTCGGTCACCTTGACGCCGCCCGATCGCGCCGGGCGCTTGCTGTGCTCCACGACGGCGCTGTATGCACCCGCCGCGCCGACGGTGCCGGGGTCCACGCCCAGGTCACCGAGGCCCAGGGTGGCGACCGGCTTCTTCTTGGCCTCCATGATCCCCTTGAACGACGGGTAACGCGGCTCGTTGATGGTGTCCCAGACACTCACGATGGCGGGCGTCGCGGCCCGGACGACCTCGTAGCCCTCCTCGGTCTGCCGCTCGGCGGTCAGCGTCGAGCCCTCCACGGTCAGCTTGCGCGCACCCGTCAGGGCGGCGACGCCGAGCCGCTCGGCCAGCATGTGCGGCAGCACCTGACCCCGCGCGTCGGTGGCCTCGGCTCCGCAGATGACCAGGTCCGGCTCCAGCTGCCGCAGCGCGGCGGCGAGCACGGCCGAGGTGCCCAGCGCGTCCGACCCGTGCAGGGCGTCGTCCACGACGTGCACGGCCTTGTCCGGCCCCATCGACAGCGCCTTGCGGATCGACTCGGTCGCCCGCTCGGGGCCCATGGTCAGCAGCGTGACCTCGGTGCCGGCGTTCGCCTCGCGGATGCGCAGGGCCTCCTCGATGGCGTACTCGTCCATCTCGTTGATCACGTTGTTCGCCGACGCTCGGTCGACGGTGTTGTCGTCAGTACGCAGCGTGCGGTCCGCGCCGGAGTCCGGCACCTGCTTGACGAGTACGACGATCTTCATCGTGCTTCGACGACCCTCCTGTTATGCCACAGCCTGAACGTTCGTTCATGCTGCCACGTGACACCGGATTCGGATGTTACCCGCTAGTAGCTTGCCGTGCTCAGCCAGCTGCTCTCGGGACCGAGTGACACAACTCACCTCGTAATGATCGCGGGCCGGTAGAGTCTTACCTGCAGGAGGTGTCGTGAATGTCCACACAAATCGCTCCCCTGCCCCTCGCCAAGACCGTGCCCACGAAGAAGTCTGCGTCCACCAAGAAGACAACCACGAACCGGTCCCGTGAGGACGGGCAGGTCGGTCATCACGCCCGGAAAAAGCCGCACGAGCACCTGTGCACGTGCGGCCGACTGCGGGAGGACTGCGTACGCGACACGGTGCGCGCCGTCTGGTCCGCTCAGGAGTAATGCCGCCGCTGCGGCCAGGTCAGCTCGGTCCGCAGGCCGTTCTCGGTGTAGACCAGCGGATGCTGCGGGTCGATCCGGATCGGCGTACGCGGATCGTGGTCGTCGTCGACGGGCAGCCCGACCGCTTGGCGCTCGGCGTTCGGTACGCCGACCCAGCCGCGGTCGCCCGGCACCCGATCGGGGTCACCGGGATCGTCGTGCCGTCCCGGTAGGACGGTGTCGTTGACGAAGTCGTACTGGTGGGCCATCTCGTGGTAGAGCACGGCGACGGGCGGCGTCGACCCGAGGAACGTCGTGAAACCGGGGTTGTAGTCGATCGCACGCTGATGACCCCGGTCCGGCGAGACGTCCGGCGTCGCGGCGGCGTTCTGCTCGCCCCATTCCCGGATGGTCAGCGTGTCCGAGCCGGTCAACCCGGCGTCGAGGGCGGCCAGCATCTGCTGCCCGGTCGGCGAGGCGGCGAGGAACTCCAGGTCGGAGCGCACGCGCGCAGTGAACTCGGGCGAACCGTCCACGTGGATGTGGGCCGGTATCTCGGCCAGTTGCACGGTCACCTCCCGGTCCACCCCGGTCAAGACCGCTTGGCTGCCGTGGTACGCGATGTCGTCGCCGTCGCCGCCGTCGACCAGGTCGGCGCCGGAACCCGTGTAGAGCACGTCGGCCCCGGCTCCCCCGGAGATCCGATCCGTCCCCGCTCCTCCGACGAGCACGTCACCGCCGCCGTCGCCGGACAGCACGTCGTCGCCCGTTCCGCCGTCGAGGTAGTCACGCCCCTCGCCGCCGTCGATCGCATCCTGCCCGGCCAGCCCGTACGCCGTGTCGTTGCCGTCGCCGCCGGACAGCTGATCGTCACCGGCCCCGCCGCTGAGGTAGTCGGCGCCGCCCAATCCGTAGAGGATGTCGTGCCCGTCGCCGCCGTGCAGCTGGTCGTTGCCGTCGCCGCCGACCAGGGTCAGCCGGACCGACGTGCCGGGCGCGACGGTGACGGTGTCCGCGCCCGCCCCCGTACGCAGAATGAGCCGCAGATCGCCGGGGAACCGCCACTGCCCGCCTTGGCCGGTGACGATCTGTTCGCCGGTGACCGGATCCACGCTCACCGAAACCCGGTCGTCACCCGATCCGGTGCTGACGACGACGGTGTCCCCGCTGCGCAGCACCTGCGTTCCGGCGACATCCCGCGGTACGGCGAAGGGCGCAGCAGCCGTGCGCCAAGTCGTCGCCAGCGCCTCCCATTCGGGCAGTGTCGAGGTGATCACCTTCGCCTGTTCGGCCAGCGCCCGATCCAGCTCACTCCGCAGCCGGACGGCCTGCGCGACCGCCGCCTTGGCCGCGCCCGCCCCGGCCGGATCACGGACGGTCAGGCTGACCGTGCCGTCGGCGACCGGGCGAGCCTGGAAGACGTCGCTCACTACGGAGTAGTGCGCCGACAGCCGGAAGCGGGCGGTCGCCGACGCCTCGGCGCAGGCGTCCAGCGCTGCGGCGATGCGCGCCGCCAGGCGCGCGCAGCCGTCCACTCCGCCGGCCAGCCTCGTCCGATGGGCGGCATAGGTGGTGGCGGTCGCCCCGGACCACTCGGTCAGCACTCCGGTCGCCTGCCCGGACCAGTCGCGGGACTGCTCCTGCGATCCGGCTGCCAAGCCGCGCCAGGCCGCGGCGGCTTGGGCGTACCCGTCGTCGGCGAGGTGCCAGTGGTCGGCGACGCGCAGCTCCCGTGGCCTCATGACCGCCGCCCCGGCTTGCCGAGCCGCCAGGCCGCCCGGTCGTCGGCCGCCTCGTAGGCGAACGCCGTCTGCCACAACCGGTCGGCGTCGGCCGCCATCACCTCGGCGATCCGGCGTACGGCGAGATCCGCCTGGACGGCGGCCGCCTCGACGGCCCGGCGCGGGGCCGTCCGCGGCGTCGCCGGGGTGAGCAGCGGACCGTGCTTGCGCCAGGCGTCGGACAACGCCGTGGCCAGGTCGAGCGTCGCCGACGCCAGCCGGCTCACCCGCGCCGGATCGACCCTCGTCTCCTCAGCAGCCATGCCGGCGACGTTACGGCCTGGCGGAAGCGTGCGACCGCGGGCTGTGGACGGAGGCCACTCGATCGAAGAACCGGAAATGTTGTAGTCACTACTCCGGCGGTTCAGCCACCCGTCAAGTCAGGTCGGAACATGTACGGAGTGGTGGTCGCGACCGGGATCAGGCCCACCCGCTCCAGGATCGGGCGGCTGTCCGGCGAGCAGTCCACTTGCAGCAGCGAGTAGCCGCGCTCGATGGCCCGGCGCGCCCGATGCTCGACGATCGCCTTGTAGATGCCCCGCCCGCGATACTCCGGCAGCGTCGAGCCGCCCCACAACGTGGCGAACTCCGTGCCCGGGACGTACCGCGTCCAACCGGCGCAGACGACGCGGTCATCGGCTTCGGCGACCACGACCAGGAGACCGTCGGGGTCGGCGGTCAGCTCCTTGTCGAGCATCTCGGCGAGGTAGTCGCGCGACCCGTCGCCCCAGACCTCCTCCTCCATCCCGGCGATGCGATCCAGATCCGCGCGGGCGGTCACCTCCCTGAGGCGTACCCCTGGAATTTCGCGAAGCGGCGCGGCCGCAAGCGGACCGGCGGGTCCGATGACCACGGTCTCCTGGACCTCCGGCCGGAAGCCGTGCGCGACCAGCCGGTCGGCGAGGTCGGCGGGTCGGTCGTGGCCGTGCAGCTTCCACTCGACCTCCTCACCGCGGTCGGTGAAGGCGCGCACCTGCCGCTCGATCAGCTCGTCGAGCTCGTCTCCGTCCAGGCCGCCCAGGTCCCGATAGGTCAGGTAGCCGCTGCGGCCCGTCCCGAAGAACCGCACCAGCGGCCCGTCCCGGTCGACCGTCACGCCCGCCGGCAGCCGCTCGGGCACGTGGGCCCGAAGCTGTGCGTCATAGATCTCTCGCAGGCGTCCCGCGTCCAAGTCATCGTTCACGCCGGGATAATAAGCACGTGTTCCGCCTGATCAGGATGTGGTTTTTCCCGCGCGACGTGCTCGAGGTGGGAACCACACCCGACTACCGCTTCTCGCTCGCCAACGAACGCACCTTCCTGGCGTGGATCCGGACCGGCCTCGCGCTGGTCGGCGGCGGGCTCGCGGTGGCACAGTTCCTGCCCCCGCTCGCGGTCCCGCACCTGCGCGAGATCTTCGCGCTGGGACTGATCCTGGTCGGTGCGGCTTGCGCGCTCCGAGCGGTCGATCATTGGGTACGCTGCGAGATCGCGATGCGTAAGGGCAGGCCGTTGCCCGCCTCCCGATTTCCGGCGATCCTGGCGTTGCTGGTGGTCCTCGGCTCGATCCTGCTCTTCATCGGCCTCGTCATATGACGGTCGGTGGTACGCCGGCTTCGCCTGATCGTGGTACGCCGGCTTCGCCTGATCGGGGTGCGCAGGCTTCGCCTGATCGGGGTGCGCAGGCCGAACGCACCCGGCTGGCCTGGCGGCGTACGGCGTTGGCGATGACGGTCGTGACGGTGCTGGCGGTACGCCTCGCGTTGCATTCCGGGATCACCCCCGTACGCGCGGCGTCCCTGATCGCCGCCTGCGGGGTCTGGGTGTTCTTCCTGATCGTGGCGCAGCGCCGCATCTGGTCTCTCGCACAGCCACCGTCCGCTTCGGTGAGGTCGCCGGCGCTGACCGCTGTGTCCTGTCTGGCCATGGCTGTGGTGGGTGGAACCCTGGCCGTTGATCTTTGGTCGCTACCGCTCTGGCGTTAACGCGAGAATTTCTCTACGCTCCGCGACCATGAGGAGGATCACACTCGGCACCGCGGCCGTGCTGTGCGCGTACCTGGTCATCGGACTCGGTCAGGCGCCCGCCGCCGCTCACGACGAGCGCCCCACCCGGACGCTCGACGGCAGCGGGAGCGTGCCGGTCTACCGGACCGAGGGCCCGACGCTGCTGGTCTGCAAGACCGACAAGGCGGCTTTCGACCAGGCGATCGCGGGCTTCTCCGCCGATCTGAAGGCGCAGAACGAGGCGCTGTGGACGCAGTGCCAGGCCAACGGCTACCGCCACCTGCAGGCGGCGGTCGACGCCGCGAACCTCCCCGGCACCATCATCAAGATGCTGCCCGGCCGGTACCAGGAGGAGCCGAGCCTGGCCCCGGCGCAGGGCGCCTGCGTCAACTTGAGCGGACTGCGCAAGTCGGCGTTGTACAAGTACGACGTGCTCACCTTGCAGCAGCAGGTGGACTGCCCGCACAACCAGAACCTGGTCGCCGTCATCAACAAGCACGGGCTGCAGATCGAGGGCACCGGCGCGAAGCCGACCGACGTGATCGTGGACGCGCAGTACCAGAAGCTCAACACGATCCGGGCCGACAACGCGGACGGCTTCTACCTGCGTAATCTGACCGCCGAGCGCAGTCAGTTCAACGCCGTCTACGTGATGGAGACCGACGGGTTCGTCCTGGACAAGACGGTCGGGCGCTGGAACGACGAGTACGGCTTCCTGACCTTCGCCGTCGACCACGGGCTCTACACCGAGGCCGAGGGCTACGGAAACGGCGACTCCGCGTTCTATCCGGGCGCCGCGTCCAACATCAACAAGAACGAGGGGTACACCCCGCCCCGGTACGCCGTCGAGATCCGCAACAGCTACGGCCACGACAACATGCTGGGGTACTCGGGAACCGCCGGCGACTCCGTCTGGGTGCACGACAGCGTCTTCACCCACAACTCGACGGGGATCTCGACCGACAGCGCCTTCCCCGACCACCCCGGTATGCCGCAGAACCATTCCAAGTTCGAGCGGAACATCATCGCCGACAACAACAACGACTACTACCGCTATCACAAGGACGGCACCTGCCAGAAGCCGTACGAGCAGCGTGGTTACGAGAGCGGCGTCGTCTGCCCGGTCGTCGGCGTACCGGTCGGCAACGGGGTGATCAACCCGGGCGGCAACTACAACATCTGGCGCGACAACTACATCTACGGCAACAAGTACTCCGGGTTCGTGACCAGCTGGGTGCCGGGCTTCGTCCGCAACGACACCTCGTTCGCCGCCCAGTTCGACACCTCGAACCACAACCGCTACCTCAACAACCACATGGGGATCAGTGAGAAGGGCGTCGTCTCGCCCAACGGCGTCGACTACTGGTGGGACGGCCAAGGCGTCGACAACTGCTGGACCACGGCGTCCGACAGCGTCGACGTCACGTCCAACATCGGCCCGGTGCCGTCCTGCGGCTCGGACGAACTGCCGACGGCGTTGGGCACCAAGCGGTTCATCGGCGAACCCGCCGGGACACTGAAGATGTACGCCTGCGCGCAGTACAGCCTCCAGAGCCAGAAGATGCCGGTCGACTGCGATTGGTGGGGGGCGTACGCCGCTTCCACGTCGGAGCGGATCGAGGTTCGGTGGGCCTTCGGTGAGGCGATCGTGCTGGGCCTGCTCTTCCTCGGCACCGTCCTCCGCCGCCTACGCCGGTCGCCGGTCGCCACCGGTGGAGTCATCCTGCTCGCGGCCGGATTCGTCGTGGGCGTCATGGGCACCGCGCAGTACAACGCCGTCCTCGAAGGAATCGGCCTGGGACTGGCCGGGCTGGGCTGGCTCACGCTCGGCCTCCGGCTACGCCGGATCGGTCGCCGAGCGCTCGGCTGGCTGACCCTGCTCATCGCGGTCTTCGCCCTGCTGGGCGCGATCGACCGGGCTGTCGTGATGATCCCGTTCATCCCGGTCTCGCCGTCGCTGATCCGGGTGCTCCTCGAGGTGATCTGGATTCCGTCGGCCATCGTGTCGCTGTTCCTCCGCGACAAGTCCGCTGCCGCCGTGGTCGCGGACGAACCCGCGCCGCCGGCTGACGCTGCGCCGGCCGAGGAGCCGGCTCCGGCTTAGCCGCTGGATCAGGGTTCTCGGTCGAATCACCGGCCAAGATCCGACCGAGAACCCTGATCCAGCGCTGACCTTGCGCCCGGCGCCATCGGCGCGCGAGGCGGCGCGAGGCGGCGTCAGCAAGCGTCAGCGGCGTATCAGCGAGGTGTCAGCGCTCCCCGGCAGAGTCCGGGGCATGACGAACGCGATTGTTGCCGAAGGGCTGGTCAAGCACTACGGCGAGACCAAAGCCCTGGACGGCGTCGACCTCGCCGTCCGAACCGGCTCCGTGCTCGGCGTACTGGGGCCGAACGGGGCGGGGAAGACCACCTTGGTCCGGATTCTGGCGACGCTGCTGCGGCCGGACGCCGGGCGGGCCGTCGTCGGCGGGTTCGACGTCGTACGCCAGGCGCACTCCGTCCGCGGCCAGATCGGGCTGACCGGGCAGTACGCCAGTGTGGACGAGAGCCTCACCGGCGTCGAGAACCTCCTGATGATCGGCCGGTTGCTGGGCCTGTCCCGCAAGGACGCCAAGGCCCGGGCCCGGGAGCTGCTCGCGAACTTCTCCCTCAGTGACGCAGCCGACCGGGCGGCCAAGACCTACTCCGGCGGGATGCGCCGGCGGCTGGACCTGGCGGCCAGCCTCGTCGGACGGCCCCGGCTGCTCTACTTGGACGAGCCCACGACCGGCCTCGACCCCCGAGCGCGCCTGGAGATGTGGGACATCGTCCGGAACCTGGTCGCCGACGGCGTCACGGTACTGCTGACCACGCAGTATCTCGAAGAGGCCGACCAGTTGGCCGACGAGATCGTGGTCGTCGATCACGGGAAGGTCATCGCGAGCGGCACGCCGGCCGAGCTCAAGTCGCGCACCGGCGCGCAGACCCTCGCCGTACGCCCCGTCGACCCGGCCGAGCTGGAGATCGTCGCCAAAGTCGTCGCCGACGTCGTGCGTACCACGCCGGAAATCGCGGACAGTGTGGTGACCGCGCAGGTCACCGACCCCGCAGCCCTGCCTGCCGTGGTCCGCCGCCTCGACGACGCCGAGGTCGCCGTGGCCGAGCTGACCCTGCGCACGTCCACCTTGGACGAAGTCTTCCTGTCCCTGACCGGCCACCGCACCGAGCAAGAAGGAGTCCCGGCGTGACCACCCTGTCCGTCCCGAGCGCCGTCGCCAGCCGCGTCAGCCCGCTGACCAGCCTGAAGAACACGGCGACCCTGGCCTGGCGCAGCCTGGTCAGCATCAAGCACAACCCGTTCGAGATCATCGATCTCAGTATTCAGCCGCTGATGTTCCTGCTGCTGTTCACCTACACGCTGGGTGGCGCGATCGCGGGATCGACGGACAAGTACCTCGCGTTCGCCCTGCCCGGCATCCTGGTGCAGAACACCATCTTCGCCACCATGAACATCGCCTTGTTGCTGAACAACGACCTGACCAAGGGCGTCTTCGATCGACTCCGATCGCTGCCGATCTCCCGGTGGTCGCCGTTGGCCGGGCGGATTCTCGCCGACACGGTGAAGCAGGCCTGGTCGGTCGCGCTGCTGCTCGGTTTCGGGATGATCCTCGGCTTCCGGGTGCAGACCAGCTTCTGGGGCGTACTCGGCACATTCGGGCTCATGCTCGTCTTCTGCCTCTGCATCGCCTGGGTCGCGGTGCTCGTCGGCGTGGTCGCCTCGGCCGAGGACAAGGTGCAGATCTTCATGTTCTCGTTCATGTTCCCGCTGACCTTCACCAGCAACATCTTCGCGCCGACGTCGTCGATGCCGGGCTGGTTGCAGTCCTGGGTGAAGATCAACCCGGTCACGATCCTGGCCGACGCGGTCCGCGCGATGCTCAACGGCGGCGACGTCGCCACGCCCGTGCTGCAGTCGCTCGGGTGGGCGGCGGCCATCCTCGTGATCTTCGCCCCGCTCGCGGTGTGGCGGTTCAAGCGCCGCGTCTGACGCGCCGTCACAGCAGCTCGATCACATTCTCCATCGTGTACGCACGACCGCGCTCGACCGCTTCGGTGAAGGCCGAGGGGCCGAGCGCGGTGCGTACCGCGGACTCGACGCGCGCACGGTCGACGACCGCCTGATCCTCCACGCCGACGATCGCGGCCGCAGCGCCCAGCTGCATCGCCGCTTTCGCCGGGTCACCTTGTCGCTCGGCGAGATCGGCCAGCCCGATGAGGACCATCCCGACGATCGGCGAGTCTCCCGCCGACAGCCCGTCCTCCAGCGCCGTCCGATGCTCCCGGGCGGCGGCCGCGTACTCGCCTTGCGCGGCCAGGGTCAGGCCGAGTCCATTGCGGATCATCGCCCGGAACTGGGGGGCCGCCGACGCCGGACCGAGCTGGACCAGAGCCGCCTCGATGAGCCGCTGCGCCGTCGTCAAGTCGCCGGCCAGCCGCGCCATGTTGCCGCGCCCGAACGAGACCACTGCGTGGACGTGCGGCTGGGTCGCGTCCTGGGCCAGCCGGGTGGCCGTCTCGATGGCCTCTTCCGCCGCCGCCGAATCGCCGGCCAGGTAGAGCGACCAGGCCAGATTCATCCACTGCTGGACCTGGTCCTCGTGCGCACGCAGCTCCTCGGACAGCGCGATCGTCTCGCGGGCGTACCGGGCGGCGGCGGCGTAGTCTCCGGCGTTGTTCGCGATCGTGCCGAGGGCGTCCAGCACGAGCGCCAGCCCCCAGCGGTCGCCCAGCTCCCGGAACCGGGCCAGCGCCTCCTCGAAATCCGCGACCGCCTTCGCCCGATCCCGGCCGAGGTTGATGGCGGCGTGGCCGTGCAGCGCCCGGGCGGTAGCCGCGACCCACGGGTCGGGGTCGTCGAAGTACTGGGCCAGGATCTCCGCCTCGCCGCCGAGCCCGTTGATCCCGCTCGACATCAACGCCCGCATCGGTTCGGCCAGCCGCAGCATCGGGTGCTCCGACTCGTGCCCCCGGGCCAGCTTGGCCGCCTCCTGGAGGACGCAGGTGGCGTACTCGAAGTCGCCGAACGTCTCGACGTAGATGACCGCGGAGAACACCTTCGCGAGCGCGAAGTACCGCACCGGGACCTCGCCCGGCAGGTTCAGCGCGTCGTCGACCAGGCCGGTGGCCTCCGCCCGATAGTTGCGCAGCCACCAATACCAGCCGAGCGCCGCGATGAGGCGTACGGCCGTCTCCTTCTGCCCGTGCGCGACCGTCCAGCGCAGGACCGAGAGCAGGTTGTCGTGCTCGACCTCCAGCAAACGCAGCCACGGCAACTGATCGGCCGTACGCAGCCGTGCCTCGGCCGCCTCGGCCAGCCCGACGAAGTACTCCGTCCACGCCTTGCGGGCCTCGTCCTCCTCGCCGGACTCGGCCAGCCGTTCCAGGCCGTATTCGCGGATCGTCTCCAGCATCCGGTAGCCGGAACCCTGCGCCCGGATCAGCGATTTCTCCAGGAGCGCGCCGACGACGTCGAGCGCGTCGGGGCCGAGCAGCGCCTCGGCCAGCTCCACGCTGATCACCGAGGTCGCCATCGCCAGGCGCCGCCAGCCCCGCCGTTCGTCGTCGCCGAGCAGGTCCCAGCTCCAGTCGATGACCGCTCGCAGGGTCTGATGCCGGGGCAACGCCGTCCGGGAGCCGCCGCGCAACAGCCGGAACTTGTCGTCGAGCCGATCCGCCAGCTGCCGGGCCGGCATGCTGCGGAGCCGGGCGGCGGCCAGCTCGATGGCGAGCGGCATGCCGTCCAAGGCCCGGCAGATCGCCACGCCCGCCGCGTCGATCTCGAAGTCCGGCCGCACCGCCCGCGCTCGTTCGCGAAGCAGCTGCACGACCGGGAAGGTCAACGCCTGCTCCACTGTGGCGTCGGACGGCGGCAATCGCAGCGGCTCCACCGGCCACAACGCCTCCCCCGGTACGCCGAGCGGCTCCCGGCTGGTGGCGAGCACGCGCAGCAGCGGGCACGCGGCGAGCAGTTCGTCGACGAGCCGGGCGGCGGCGTCGATCACGTGCTCGCAGTTGTCGAGCACCAGCAGCGTCCGGTGTTCGGCGAGCACCGCCACGATGCGGTCGAGCGGATCGGCGGCGTCGAAGAAGACGTCCTTGCGCAGGGCCCGAGCCCGAGCACCGAGGGCGCTGACGACCGCCGGGGCGACGTCCTCCGGCTTGGTGACGGAGGCGAGCTCGATCAGCCACACCCCCTCCGGGTACGCACCCAGCAGTCCCCGCGCGGTCTCGACCGCCAGCCGGGTCTTCCCCGAACCACCGGGCCCGGTCAGGGTCACCAGCCGCGACCGGTCGAGCGTCTCGCGTACGCGGAGGAGGTCTTCGTCGCGGCCGACGAAACTGGTCCGCTGCGCGGGCAGGTTCGTCCGCGGTCCCTTGGCGGGCGCGGGTTCGCCGTCTCCCCGCAGGATCTCGACGTGCAACTCCCGCAGCACGGGGCCGGGATCGGTGCCGAGCTGGTCGGCCAGCAGTTCCCGATGACGTTCGTACGCCGACAGCGCCTCCGGGCCGCGACCCGCCGCCCGCAGCGCCCGCATCAGCAGCTCGACCGGCCGATCCCGCAGCGGATGGGCGGCCGCCAGCTCCTGCAAGCCGGCCAGGTCGACCGTGCCCGCCTCGATCTGCCGGGCGTAGAGCGTCTCGCGTACCCCGTCGTGCAGGGTGGCCCAGCGTGCCAGCGTGGCCTGCGCGAATTCTGCTCCCTCGATTTCCGGCAACGGCTCGCCGCGCCACAACCCGAGAGCTTCCTCGGCCCGGCCGGCAGCGGCGAGCCGCTCGAACCGCACGGCGTCGACTGCCTCGGGCGGCACCCGGAGCAGGTAGCCGCCGGGGGCCGCCTCGATCGGGAAGCCGGCCCGGCGCAACCGGCTGACCAGCGCCTGCAACGCGTTCCCGGCGTTGGCCGGGACGTCGTCGGCCCACACCGCATCGACCAGGGCGGCTGCGCTCACGGCGCGGGCAGGGTCGAGCGCGAGGCGGATCAGCACCCGGCGCAGGCGTACGCCACCGAGGTCGAGGGGCGTGCCGTCGTCAGCCCGCGCCTCCACCGGCCCCAGCAGCGAGATCTCCACCGGCCCATTCTGCCCGACCCGTGCGACGCGGCGTCGCTAGGCGAGGTTGGCGGAGCGGGGGTAGGCGTCGGCCGGATCGGTCAGCACGTTCACCAGGTACGGGACGCCCGAGTCGAACGCGCGCCGCAACGCGGGACCGAGCTGCGCCGCGTCCGACACCGTCTCGCCGGCCCCGCCGAGCGCCTCGACGACCGTGTCGTACCGCAGGCCGGGCTGCAGATCGGCGGCCACGTCGTAGCCGTAGACCGCCCGCATCGGGTGCTTCTCCAGACCCCAGATGCCGTTGTTGCCGACCACGATCACGACCGGCAGCTTCTGGCGTACCAGGGATTCGGCGTCCATCAGCGAGAACCCGGAGGCTCCGTCGCCCATGAGGACGCAGATCTGCCGGTCGGGGTGGGTCACCCGGGCACCCATCGCGTACCCCATGCCGGTGCCGAGGCAGCCGTAGGGGCCCGGATCCAGCCACGTCCCCGGCTGCGCGGGTTCCAGGTAACGGCCCGCATAGGAGACGAAATCACCGCCGTCACCGATGGTGATGGCGTCGCGGTCCAGCACCTTGCGCAGTTCGCCGTAGACGCGCGCCGGCTTGATCAGGTCGCTCTCCGCGGCCATCTCGGCCGCATGTTTCTCGGCCGCCGCGGTCTCCACCGCCCGCAACTCGCCGATCCAGTCCGCGTGCGCTGTGCGTACTCCTGCTTGGGCGAGTGCTGTCAAGATCAGCCGCAGGTCGCCCGCGGGCGAGACCGCCACCGAGACGTGCTGGGCCCGCTGGCCCGGCGCGTCCACGATGTGCACGACCTGCGCGGACCCGAAGTCCCCGAAGGACAGCCGGAAGTCCAGCGGCGTGCCGATCACCGCCACCACGTCCGCGCGGTCCAAGGCCGCGCGCCGGGCCTTCGCGAAGGCCAGGGGATGCTCCGGCGGCAACGCGCCACGGCCCATTCCATTCGTGAACACTGGTACGCCCAGCGCCTCGGCCGTCGCTCGTAACGCCTCGACGGCGTCCCCGGCATAGACGTCGGACCCGGCGACGATGACCGGCCGATGCGCCTCGGCCAGCAGTTTCGCGGCCTTGGCGACGTCGTCGGGATCGGGCTCGACCGGCTGGACGTGCGGAACCTCGACGACGGCCTCGGCGGTGCTGAACACGACCTCCAGCGGAAAGTCCAGGAAGGACGGTCCTCTGTGGGCGGTGAGACTGGCTTCCAGCGCCCGCTTGACGGCGCCGGGCACATCACCGACGTCCGTTACGGTCTGCGCGTGTTTCGTGACCGGCGCGACCAGCGGGATGTGGTCGATCTCCTGAAGGCTGCCCGAACCCCACCGGAACTGCGGCGCCCGGCCGCCCAGCACGAGCACCGGCACGGCGTTGAAGTAGGCGCTGGTCAACCCGGAGATCCCATTCGTGACCCCGGGGCCGGCGGTCAGCGCGGCCACCCCCGGCCGGCGGGTCAGCTTCGCGACCGCCTCCGCCGCGAACACCGCGGTCTGCTCGTGCCGCACGTCGTAGAGCGGGAATCCAGCCTGCACCGCCGCGTCGTAGAACGGGAAGATGTGCCCGCCGGAGAGCGTGAACAACTCCCGTACGCCCGCCTGCCGGAGCGCGGCCAGCGCCAATGCGCCGCCGTGGCCCTCGATGGTCTCGGTCATTGGCGCAGCCTACCCACGCTTCCAGTGAATGTGAAGGACTCTCGCCTTTCTTCGCTTCCGCATGCTTCACGCGCGCTTGTCGGCGCTTTTTTGCGGCAGATCAGGGTTATGGGTCGAATCTTGACCGGTCTTAGCCGGGTTATCCGTGATCCGGTGCTCAGTGGGTGCGGTCGAGCAGCGCGACCGTGAGCAGCGGATACCGCCAGACGTGGTTCACCGAATAGTGCTCCGCGAGGAACGGGCTCTTGCCCCCGTCCAGCCCGGTACGCGGATCGGCCGGATTGTCGGCGCGTACAACCCAGATCCGGGCGGCGTCGCCGACGCAGGCGGACACGTCGCCGCACTCCACCGCGAGCAGGTGGCCGTCCGCCCGTTGCGGGCTGATCATGAGGACGTCCCGAGGCGTTTTGCCGGCGGGCAGGTATCGCGCGACGACGTCCCGGGGAGACCACGGGATCGACGGATGGTTGTCGCCGTAGATCACCACGTCACCGGCCTGGAACCGCGGGCCGATGATCGCCGCGATCCGCCGGGAGTCCTGGCCGTGCCCGGCGGGCCGCCGGATGGCGATGTTCGAGCCGGCCCCGAACAGCGCGACCGCCACGACGACCGCCGTCGACCGGGCGAGGGACACCTGTCGCAGCCAGGAGGCGGCGAGCAGGGCGAACCCGGGCAGTGTGAAGAACACGTACCGGGCGACCCAGACCGGAGTGACCAGGCCGGCGGCGAGCAGGAGGACGATCGGGAGGAAACTCCAGCAGGCCATCGCGAGGACCGGCTGCTTCTTGCGTACGGCGAGCAGGCCGAGCACGATCAACGCGGCGGTCACCGCGACCGGCCCGGCCACTGTCAGCCCGCGCTCGACGACGCCGTTGGCGCCTTCCAACGTCAGCCGACGTATCCATGAGGTCTGATCGCGTTGCGTGAGGGCACTCATGGCGAACAGCGCCATTCCCGGCAGAACGGCACCGGCGGCGCTGATCGCCCATGACCACGGGAATCGGCCGCGCCAGGCGAGCACGGCATGCGCCGCGAGGATCATGGCACCGAACGGGCCGAGGAGGACGCCGACACCCAGGACCACGGCGTACGCCACCAGGCGCAGCGCGCCCGGACGCTCGATCCACCGCACGAGGAGGAGCGTCGCGAGCGTGAGGGCGAAGACCGCCAGCGAATACGCACGGGCTTCTTGGGCGTACCGGGAGAAGGCCGGCAGAACGGCCAGGAGCACTCCGGCGATGACCCCGGCCCGGCGGTCCCAGAGCCGGGCGCCGAGCTGGGCGGTGACCGCGACGGTCGCGATCCCGGCCAGCGCCGACGGCAGTCGCACGGCGATCTCCGAAGTGCCGAAGATCGCCGTCCAGATGTGCATGACCGTGTAGTACGGGGCCATGACCAAGTCGACCTGGCCGAGCAGCTGCCGGAGACCGTCCCACGGCAGGACCGCCGCGTTGACGGTGGCGAGCTCGTCGGCCCAGAGCGCGGGGCGGCCCAGCTGCCAGGCCGCCAGCGCCGTCATCAGCAGGGTGGGACCGAGCCAGGGTGCGCCGGCGAGCCGGTGACGCCAGGATGGGCTGGACGCGCGGTGAGCAGGCTGGCCCGCCGTCTCCGGTGGGGGTGCGACGGACGCCGGTCTCACCGCGGACGTCGGGCGACCGCGAACACCGACTGACCGAACGGCGGACGGCAGATGCCTTCGGCCGCCTTCGTCACCGGTAGCACGAAGTCGTCGTAGAACTTGACCATGGGGCCTTCCTTGGGCGTCAGCTTGAACACGCTCGTCGCCATGTAGTAGCCGATCAGGCCCAGGGCGTTGGCGTAGTTCAGCCGCTCGACCTCCAGGCCGGCCTCGACGAGGGCCGCCCGCATGGTCTTCTTGGTGTAGCGGCGTACATGGCCCGTCGCGATGTCGACCTGGCTCATCGCGAACTGGAAGGCCGGGACGATCAGGATGATCGCGCCGCCGGGCCGCACCAGCGACCGCATCGTACGCAGCGCGCCGACGTGATCTTCGATGTGCTCCAGGACGTTGTAGGAGACGGCGGCGGAGTAGTCCCCCGAGACCTCGGCCGGGAGGAACATCTCACGAACCTCGACGTGGTTGAGATCCTTGAACCGCTCCTTGAGCGCGACGAGCCGGTCGGGGTGCGCCTCGGTCGCGGTGAACCGCGGCATCGCCTCCGACCATTCCAGGGCATAATCTCCCATACCGCTGCCGACTTCGATCGGATCATCGCCGAGATAAGGCAGCGCGAGCTCCACGAACCATCGACGGTGATTCACAGCCATCGCGAGGCCCTCGAGGACCTCGGACTGCGTCTGCTGATCGCCTTCCAGAATTCCGGTCAACTCTTACACCTCGCCCAGGGGGTCTCTTACGACCCATGGACCGTACATCAAGCTGCGGGCCCATGGGGTGCTGGCCCGAAGGTAATCTCGACAGGTCTTTGAGGAGGTTCCCCTTGTCCGCCACTTCGAACCAGGCTGTCACGCCGGTTCCGGCCGAGCCGACGTCAGACGGCGCCGAAGAGCCCGTGCCGGCGGCCGAAACGCGAGCGCCGGAGCGCCGCCGGGCCCGGTTCGACTGGTTCGACCTGGCGGTGGTGCTCGCCTTCCTGGGGGCGGCGGTCGCGATGGCGTACCGCGTCTGGCGGGATCCGGCGGGGTCGGCGATCGCCGCGAACCCGGACGACCACGTCTTCTTCGAATGGGTGCTCGCCCACGCCGCGGATGCGATCAAGCACGGCGAGTCGCCGTTCTTCGGCGGGGAGATGAACACTCCCTATGGCGTGAACCTCATGGCCAACACCTCTGTGCTGGCGATCGCGGTGCCCCTGGCTCCGCTCACGATGATCGCCGGCCCGTCGGTCAGCTTCGCCGTGTTCCTGACCTTCGCCTTCGCCGCCACCGCGAGCTCCTGGTACCTGGTGCTCTCCCGGAACCTCGTCCAGAGCCGGGTCGCCGCCGCCGTCGCCGGAGCCTTCTGCGCCTTCGGCCCGGCCCTCGCCTCGCAGGCGCAAGGCCACCCGAACCTCGTCGCCCAGTTCCTGGTCCCGCTGATCGTGTGGCAGGTCATCCGGCTCCCCCAGCAGAGCTGGCTCCGCGGCGGCGGACTCCTGGCACTGCTGATCATCGGTCAGTTCTTCCTCAACGAAGAGGTCCTGTTCCTCACGGCGTTCGTGCTGGCGGTGTGCGTACTGGTGACGCTGGTCAGCCGGCCCCGCCTCATCACGGCGCACTGGCGGGCCTACCTCAAGGGCCTGGCGGCCGCGGCCGGCATCTGCGTAGTGGTTCTGGCATACCCGATCTACTACCAGTTCGCCGGTCCGATGGCGTACCACGGGCTGCCCGAGTTGGTGAACAACGCGTACGCGATCAACATCGCGGCGTACACGTCGTTCCCGGCGAAGACGCTCTTCGTCACCAACCCCGGCGCCGGCAAGATCGCGATCAACGCGGCCGAGGCGAACGCGTTCTTCGGTTGGCCGCTGCTGGCGGTACTCGCCGTACTGGCGGCCTGGCAATGGCGTCGCCTGGCGGTTCGGCTCGCCGTCGCGGTCGCGGTGGTGTTCGGCGTGCTTTCCTGGGGCGCGACTCCCCGGTTCCACGGCGGCACGGCGCACTTCCCGGGACCCTGGCGCTATCTGGTCCACCTGCCGCTGCTCAACTCGGTCGTCCCCGCCCGGCTCGGTCTCGTCGTCACCGCTGCGATCGGCGTGCTCATCGCCGTCCTGCTCGACCGCCTGCTCCGCGTACGCCTCAAGGGCCGGCTCCGCTGGCTGCCCCGGATCGGGGTGGCCGCCCTGATCATCGCGCTAATTCCGCTGACGCCGACGCCCGTGGCGACCAAACCCTTCCCGGCGGCGCCGCACTTTCTCACCAGCGGCGAATTTCGCGACTACGTCGACAGCGGCGAATCGATCATGATGGGTGACGCGTCCCGCCCCGGCGACATCGCGATGATGCGCTGGTCCGCCGCCCAAGAGCTCGACTTCTCGATCGCTCGGGGCTACTTCGTCGCGCCGCAGCCGCACGCCAAGAGCCGGCGAGGCAACTTCTACAGCGAGCTGACCAACCAGGTCTGGCGGCTCGCGGCCGTCGGCCGGACCGGCAAGGCCGCCACGTTCAGCGACGCGGACCGCGCGGCGTTCGCCAAGCAGCTCCAGCGCTGGAAGGTCGGCGTCATCATGCTGCCGCAGGACTGGCCCCATGCCGCTGAGCTCACCGAGTCGCTGACCTCGCTGATGGGGCGGTCTCCGGAGAGCGTCGACGACGTTCTCGTTTGGCGGGTGTGACGCTCGCTTCGCTCGCTTGGCGCATCCTGCGCGCGCGTTCACCTCGGGGGCGCTTGTCCGCGGGGGCGCGTCCCTCGGCGCGCGGGCGCGTCCCTCGGCGCGCGGGCGCGTCGCTCGGCGCGCGGGCGCGT
>NZ_JABFVK010000077.1 GCF_013362815.1 Hamadaea sp.
GAGGTTCTCGACGCGGACGCGCCAGCCGTTGCGGTACTGGTCGCAGCCGACTTCCTCGCAGGTCGCCTGCCGCGAGTGCGTGCCCAGAGGGGACAGCATGGCGTACGTCTTGTACATCTGCGGCGGCATGGCCGGTTCGATCCGGAAGACGTTGGCGGTCATCAGAAGGTCACCCCGGCGATCTCGTTCTTGATCACGTTGACTGCGAAGCTCAGGCTGGAGAACCCGCCGGTGGTGACGCTCGCCGCGCGGACATACCGGCGGATGGTCGCCGTGTTGCCCAGGGCGATCCGCTCCGCTGTCGGCCCGGCGGTGATCTGCGTGAAGGCGAAGCCCGCCACGTCGGCGAACGTGACGTTGTCCGCGCTGTCCTGGATCTTCACCGTGGCGTCGGTGCCGGTGAACGCGAACACCTGGAGGTAGGCCTGCCCGCCGAACGAGGCGCTCGCCGTGGTGTCGATGCCCGTGCCGTTCGTCGCCGCGGCGTCGGTGCGCACGCCGGCGGTGAGCTGCCGCCCCCACTCGGTGCCGTAGCCGTTGGCCTGAGCGGACACACCGAACGTGAGCATGCCGTCGTCGCCGCGCTGCGGGTCGTACCCGGCCTGCTTCGCCACGAGCGACGCGGCCGGGTCACCGAGGGCCGTGCCGCGGCAGTACGTCATCAGCACGTCGGTGCGCGGCAGCGCGCTGAGCTTCTCGTGTGTGGCCGGGGTGACTGTGTCCGAGTTGAAGAACGTGGTCATCTCGAACGCGCCGTCCCGGAGGCCGCCCTTGCGCTCGTACCCCGACTTGTCGATGCCGGTGAAGTTGAGCAGCGCGGGGCCGCCACCGATCCGGCCGAGCTGCTGAATGTCGCCGGACGCGTTGTACCCGGCGATGTGCAGCCCGTCTCCGAGGCCTGATTGCTTGGTCACGCTATGCCTCCTGGTCCCAGAGATCGTTGACGATGAGCGGCAGGGTGATGGTCATGACCCGGTACTCGCCGCCTGCTTCGGCGAGGTAGCCAGCCCGGGCGCCGAGTGGATCGCCGTAGGTGCCGAGAAGGTCCACCTGGCGGACGAGCCCGTCGAGGGTGAAGTCGCCGCTGTAGGCGGTCATGAGGGCGTCGAGAGCGGTCATGAGGTCGGGGTCGATGGCGTCGGCGGGCTGCTGCATGAGCGACGAGTACAGGCGCACGAACAGGGCCAGCCGAGACGACGTGGAGTTGAGGCCGGAGCCGCCACGGGCCGGGCCGATCTGCTCCACCCACACGGCGCAGGTGATGCCCGAGACCGGTGGGGACTTCGGTTCATGGCCGTTGACCGCAGCGAAGTAGCCGGAGGCCAGCGCGTGGGACTCGACCGCGTCGAGGATGGTGCGGATGTCGAGAGCCATGTCAGATCAGCCCCCTCGACCGGTACCGGGCCAGGAGCTCGCGCGCGATCTGCGGGGCCTTGCGGTCCAGCAGCGGCTTCGTCCGCCGGAAGGTGAAGTAGCCGGGGAAGCGAGTCACGGGGCTGTTCCTGCTGCCGGTGCCCTCCAGCCACGGCCCGTAGACCACTCGACCGTCGTGGACCTTGTAGCTGTCGCCCGCCCGGTCCACGCTGATCTTCGACTCGTAGTAGCCCGTCGGATGGCGCAGTACCTGCCGCAGCCGCTGGTGCACCATTCGCTCGCCCTCACGCGCGACCTGGTACTCGACGTCGTCGGAGTAGTCGTGCAGCGCTCGGCCGGCGCGGCCGCTGGCCCAGGGGCCGGAGGCGTGGGAGTTGACGCGGACATCGAAGCCAGGCATCAGACCCCCCTCGTACGGCCCTTACGGCCGTGCGCGTTGTAGACCTGCTGCCGCAGAGCCGGAAGGTCCCGGGCGACGAGGGCTTGGTCGTTGCTGGAGAGGCCACCGCCGGCGCGGCGGGTGCGGGCGTAGCCAGCGAGTTCGTTGGTGACGCGGTTGAGGGCTTCGGCGATGGTGAGGTCACGTACCAGGCCGGGCGGGTCCCAGCGCACCACGCTGCTCGCGTCGGCGTGCAGCGCCGCGGTCGTGCCGAGCGCGCCCCGCTGCACGGTGAGTGTGCGCGGGGCGTAGATGCCGGCGCCGGCCGCGTGCGCGGCGAGGACCGTGCCGTCCCATGCGCGTTGCACGGTGAGGGTGTTGCCCGCGATGTCGACGACGAGCATCCGCTCCGACTCGACCAGGAGCACCTCGTCGACCGCGAAGGCACTGCCGTCGGCCACGGCGAGGGCCACGCTGTTCTGCTGCGCGGTGAGCCCGGCGCCGCCGACGTTCTGGCCGGTGTCGGCCATGGTGCGGCCGGTGACGAGCATGCGCTCGGAGTCGACGCGCAGCACGCTGCCGACGCCCAGCTCGGCGGACGCGGCCCCGGTCACGGTGAGCGTGGTGGCGGTCGTCGAAGCGACGGCGGCGGCGAGCGGGCCGACCGATGTCTCGGTGTTGCGGTAACCCCAGAGGCCGGTGATCTGGATGGCGCGCTGGTGGGTGGTGCCGCTGCTGTAGGCGGCCGTCGAGTCGAGGTCGATCTCCAGCCGGTTGTACGGCGGGCCCGACCGGTTGGGCTCCAGCAGGTAGTCCGTCGCCGGGATGGTGCCCCCGCCGGACACGAGCGTGGTGACGGAGATGAGCTCGTTGTCGTCGAGCCAGAGCCGCCATGAGGGCCGGTTCTGCGAGCCGGGCCAGTCGAAGTACCGGGTCCCCACGGCCGGAGCGAACTTGCGGTGGCACAGGTCGTCGACGTCGCGTGAGGCGGACTCCAGCGCGCGGTCGATCTGGCGCGAGTTGCGGGCGGTGAGCTTCACGTCGAGGGCGCGCTGGACGTCCTCGCGGGTGGCGTACCAGACGCCGGCGAGGGAGGTGTTGGTGTCTTCGGCGGTCGCCGGGGCGGTGACGGTGATGGTCTCGGTCGCGGTGACCGGGGAGCCCGTCTTCAGCCCGGTCCAGGTGGCGAGGTACGCGCCGGGGGTGAGCGACGAGGCGGGGGTCCAGGCGTAGCCGTACGAGCCGGTGGCGGGGTGCGTCACGCCCGTGGCGGTGGCTGCGAGCGCCGTGGCCCCGGTGGCGATCGCGGTGATGGCGATGGTGGGGGTGGTGTCGAGGTCGGTGAGGGTGCCGCCCTCGAAGTCGTAGAACTGTCCGAGGAGGGTCACGCTCTGGCCTGCGGTCACTTCGGTCATGGCGCGCCTCCCCTACGTGTAGAGCCGGAGGACGTCGCCCACCGGAAGGACGGGGATGCCACGCGAGTTGATGGCGTCCATGATCGAGTTGAAGTCCGTCTGCGAGCACTGATTCGTCGTGGCGGCCGTGCCCGAGACCACTTCGTGGAACGTGAGAATCACCCACTCGCCTTGAAGGCAGCGGTCGAGCGTGCCGCCCGCGCCGGTCAGGTTGGCGGGCAGGCCCTTCGCGCTGGCGCCAGCAAGGGAGCCGATGCCGGTGATGGACCGGGTCCGGTAGGGCATGGCCGGCGGGAACGTCTCCAGGTTGTCCGCCGAGCTGATGCCGCGCCCGTTGGAGAAGTACTTGCAGGTGAGCGCCTCGATGCTGGTGCCGTCGGTCGTGCGGGAGAACCAGCCGCCCGGGTACGCGAACGAATCGCTGGGGAAGCCCCGGTCGATCATCCAGGCGCGGGTGCGGCGGATGTCGTCTTCGACCACGGCGGCCGACAGGGCGTTGTACTTGGTGTTGTGGTTCGCCGAGTAGAAGGCATGCCCGGCGATCTCCCAGCCCGACTGATCCTGCATCGACCTGAGCTGCGCTTCGGTCAGGTACTGGCTGAGGCCGATGTTTTCGCAGATCGTGTACAGGGTGCCCCTGTAGCCCAAGGAGTCCATCTTGGGCCGGGCCAGGGTGTGCTGGCTGGCGTAGCTGTCGTCGAAGGTGATGCTGACGACGCCGCTGCTGAAAGTGGTCTTCGTATCAGGGATGATCTCGACGGCCTGCAGATTGACCGTGACCGGGTTGCCGGTGTTGTCGTCGACGACCTGGAACATGAAGTCCGTGAAGCCGCTGGTCACGCTCGGCACGCCGGTCGAGGAGATGGTGTACGCGCCGGTCACGGACCGGACGTCCGCCCACGACAGCGTCATCGTCGCCCACTCGCCGGACAGCACCTGGTTCTCAGCCGCCGAGGCGTGGGTGTGCAACCGCCAGTTGAAGGTGTTCGCGACCGTGCTGGTCCCGATGATCACGTTGATCTGGTTCAGGTGCGTCACATCCGACACCCTGAAGATCAGCCGGATCGCCTTGCCCGTAAGGTCCGGCAGCGCGCTCGCCAGCCGCCTGATGTTCGCGACCGCGCCCGTGCCAGTCGTCGTCACCCGGAACGACTGCGTGCCCTTGCAGAACACGCTGGTGTCGTTGGCGTTGCTCGACCCGACGCCGGAGCCGCTCGCGCTCCAGCCGTGCCCAGACTGGAACTGCTGCGACCAGCTCGCTGCCCTGTACGCGGGCCGGTTCTGCGACGGCGTCACGAACGGCACAGCAGCAAGCTGCGTGTCCACGTAGCCCTTCGACGCCGCGTTCAGCGCCGTGTCCGGGGAGGAGTCAGGCAGCGTCAGCTCACCCGTCATCACGCCACCCGACCTCGACACCTTGCGGGCATCCCCAGTCGTCGACGTGTAGCCAGTCGCCGCCATGCTGCTCTCCTCCTCCCTCGAACTCGGTGTCGTGCGCTGCTACTCAGCGGAGCCGTCAGTCGCCGACGTATCGGCCTCCTGGCCGCCATCCGTCGAACGGGCAGAACGGCTGGCCGTCCGGCCCTTCTTGGAGCGGTTCGCCGTCGTTGGGGCAGGCGACTGGCTCGGCGTCTCGCTCGGCTCGGGCAAGCTCGGCTCCTCCTCGGACGATGTCGAGGAGCTGCTCCCAGCTGATACGTCCTCACCCGCCTCCGGCTCGGGCTCGGCGTCCGCGATCGACGGGCCACCGTGCCTAGTGATCTTCGGCATGCTGTCGTCCTCCGATTCGTTGATGGGCGGCCACGGGGCCACCGTCGGCATGTCGAAGCCGCAGCCCGCACAGACCAGCCGCGGCATCTCCAGCACCCCCGGGGAGGCCGTACGCAGGTGCACGCGCCGCTCGCGGCCCTCGTACCGGCAAACCTCGTTGCCGCACGCCACGGTCACCGACGGCAGCACAGCGCCCCCAGGGCTCTCGGCCCGCTGCGTGCTGCCGCACTGCGGGCACTGCTCGGCGCCCACCGTGTACGTGGTGGTGCACTCGGCGCACGTCCACCCGGCCACGTCAGGCCGCCGCCACAGACGCGCCGTTGTCCAGCGGGATGTACGTCAGATCCCACTTCACGCTGCCGGTGTTCGACGCCGCGCAGTCCAGCAGGATGCTGCCCGGCTTCAGCACCAGCGGCTGCGCCAGCACCTTGTTCGACGGCAGGAAGTTCAGCGCGTCCTGCATCGCCGTGGCTGGCGTACCGGTCAGCGAGTAGCAGGTGCCGACGGCGTCCCCGGTGATGTCGAGGACGGCGCACAGGTCCTGCGTCGCCCCGGCGTCGACCGGGTCGAAGGTGAGCTTGGTGTTGTCGGCCTGGGTCTGGATGACCGTGGTGACCTCGCCGACGAGGCTGGTGATGAGGACCTTGCCGCCGAACACGGTGAACAGTGCGCCCGCCGTGGTCTGGGGGAGCGTGGCGGTGGCCCGCTGGACCTTGACGCCGCACAGCAGGGAGCGGAGCTGGTCGCCCTGGATGAGAGTCGACATGGTCAGACTCCCATCGCGGGCAGGTTCGCCGGGGCCCGCCCGGTCATGAGGTCGCGGTGGACGGCGCGCACGGTGCCCGCGCCGGTGGAGGTGACCTTCACGTACTTGTACGTGTCGGACAGCGAGGTGTTCTCCACCTCAAACACGGCCGCCTGCTGCGTCGCTGCGGCCGCGGTGACGACGGTCGCCGCGGCGGCCTGCGTGCGCCGGGTCCAGGCGTCCGAGCCGTTGCCGGTGTTGGTGTGGTACTCGGTGATGCACGCGAGGTTCTGCGCCCCGGTGCCGGAGGCGTCCTTGGCTTCCTGCAGCGTGTACGTGTCCCCGGCGGCGCCGCCGAGGTAGCACTCGAAGAGGATGCCGGACGCCTCGCGCATGTTGATCCACACGCCGTCCGCTGCGGGCGTGCTGTTGATCAGCCGCCCGAGTGCCTTCTGACCCATGAGGGGGTCCTCCTGTCTGGGTGTCCTGTCGGGGCGACACTGCCGACCCGGATGGGAGCCGCCGCCGGGGCGTTACTGCCGGCGGCGGCCGGGGGGTTACGTGCGGTCCGCGATCTCGACGAACGGGGAGAGCGCGGGGCCGCCGTTGGCGGGGGTGACCGGGTTCTTCAGCCACGGGCGGCCGTCGACGCGCTGGATGATCCGGTACGCGGTCTGGTCGTTGCCGAACTTGTACTCGGTGCTGGAGTCGGCGCTCATCTGCTGCCGGTCGCCGATGAGGTAGTACGACAGGTCCACGAAGGACAGGTCGGAGCGGTCACCGAGGCGGCCGGCCTTCTCCGAGACGACCAGCGGCCGGCCGAAGATGGTCATCGGCGCCGGGCCCGCGACGTTGGTCAGCATGACCGGGCCGCCGCCGGTGCCCACGGACAGGGCCATCGTGTACAGCTCGGGGATGGCCTCGGGGGAGCAGACCCAGATGCCGCGCGCCAGGGAGCTGGGCAGCATCCGGCTGTACATCTTGATCACGTTCTCGACGACGATGGTGTCCGCGGTCTGGCCGGTCTCCTTCGGGACGGCGACGCCCGCGGTGTTGCCCGCGCCGAGGAAGCCCTGGGGCTCGCCGACGCCGGAGCCGGCCATGAACGCCAGGTCCTCGAAGAACGCCAGGGCCTGCGGCCACAGCGTCTCGATGAGCGCGGCGAAGGACAGCAGGGAGTCCTGGAGCAGTTCGTTGGGGACGAGCGCGAACCCGGTGAGCTTCTTCGCGTCGAGTACGGCGCGGCCGAACTTGGGGTTCGACTCGATGAGGGCGGCGCCTTCCTCGCCCCAGAAGCCGATCATGCCGCCGAAGACGGAGCCGACGTTGGTCGTCGAGTCGATCATCGGGAACTGCACGCGGGCCGTCTCCATCGGCACGACGGTGGCGCGCGGGCGGACGACCGCCATCTCCAGGGCCAGCTGGAGAAGCTGTGAGCGCAGGGCCTCGGGGACGAGGAAGCCGCCCTCGGCCGGGACGACGGAGGAGTACGCGTTGCGGATCTCCTCCATCTTCGCGCGCTGCTGGGGGTCGGGGTTGCGGTGCCAGGCGTGGCGGAAGTAGTCCGCGGCGTTCTCGAACTTGCCGTCCAGGGCGGCGCCGACGGCCTTCGCGTTGTAGGCGGTAGCCTGCTTGTGCGACGTCATCATCGTCGCCGGGCGAGTCTGCGGGTCGAGGTTGAGCCGCTTGATCGCGTCGCGCTCGGAGTCCTTGACGTCGTTCTCGCGGAGCATGTTCGCGAGCTGCCGCTGCGTCTCGGCCTCGATCTGCCGCTGCAGCTCAGTGCCGTCGCCCTGCTGGCGGTTGGCGTACTCCTCGATGAAGTCCGTGAGGGACTTCGGGGTCTCCATGATCTGCTTGGCGCGCGCCGGGTCGGCGAGCATCTCCGCGAGTTCGTCGCCATTGCGCGGCGTGGTCAGAGTGGGTGCCACTGGTGCCTCCTTCAGGCTTCCGTCGCCGCGCTGGACGACGCCGTGGTGGTGAGGTTGGAGACCAGCACCGACCACGCGTCGGGCTCGTCCTGGGTGAGGTGGGCGGTCATGGCCGCCCACGGGTCTTCGGGGGCCGCGGGTGCGGGTGCAGCTTCGGCGGCAGGGGCCTCAGCCTCCGGCTCGACGGCCGGCTCCCCGGGGGCGGGTTCGGCCGGCGCGGGTTCGGCGGCCGGCCCGGGCTCGGTGGCCTCGACAGCCGGGGCCGCATCACGGAGGGCGATGTCCTTGCGGAGCACGGCGAGGAGCTGCTCGCCGATGGCGTCGCCGACGTTGAACGTGAGCGTCACCGACTCCGGCTGCGCCTCGGGCTCCGGCTGCCGCGGACCGGTGTAGCCGTAGGCAGCGAGGTCCCAGGCACGGGCCATGTCCGGCTCCGGCTCCTCGTCGGGCTCAGCCGGCGTGCCTGCCTTCGGAGCGGCGATCGCCTCGTCGGCGAGGCCGTTGTCGACGGCGTCCTCGGGCAGGTACCAGGTCTCGGCGCGCATCCGCTCGCGCCACTGCTCGCGGGTGCCGCCCGCCCGGGCGGCGTAGGCGTCGGCGATGTTGTCGGAGATGAGGTCGAGGAGCTCGCCCATCTCGTCCATGTCGGCGGCGTTGCCCCAGCAC
>NZ_JABFVK010000068.1 GCF_013362815.1 Hamadaea sp.
TCGGTCCACCGCAGCCGGTCGTTGAACGGGCCGATCTCCCGGAAGACCGCCGTCCGGATCGCGAACAGGGCCGAGTGCAGGCCCGGGATCGGCCCGTCGATCTCGGTGAACCAGACGAACTGCTGGATCGCCCGGTATCGCTTGACCAGGCTGTCCGGGAACATCGGCTCGGCCTGGTACATGCCGCACACCGCGCCGAGCCGGTCGTCGGCCAGCAACTGCTCGACCGCGTTCGCAACCGCGTCCGGAGCCAGAGCCACATCGGAGTCGACGAAGAACAGCACTTCACCCTTGGCTCGCTCGGCGCCGCGATTGCGGGCGGTCGAGACTCCGGCGTTCACGTCCGTCTCCAGCACGGTCACGCCGAGGCGGCTCGCGATCGCCACCGAGTCGTCCGTGCTGGCGTCGTCCGCCACGATGATCTCGATGTTCGGATACGTCTGCCGTTGGATCGCCGCGATGCATTCGCCGAGCGTACGGCCGTAGTTGTAGTTGGGAATGATCACGGAGACCAGCGGCGCCGTCATGGCTACGAACGTACCGGCACTGCCTTGCTCGAATCTTGGCTCTGCTTCTGCACCGCCACGGCGATTCCGTAGGCGACCAGAGCGGTGAGCAGCTCGCTGACGATGACGATCAACCGGCTCGACAGGGCCACCACGCTGGCCACCGGCACGGGCAGGCTCACGGTCAGCGCGGCGAGCAGGAGGACTTCGCGTACGCCGATGCCCTCGGGCGCGAAGACGGCGAACATCCCGGCGACGGTCGCGAGGCCGAAGGAGCCCACACAAAGCAGGAGCGAGCCGGCCGGGGGAGCGCCGAGCGCGACAGCGATCAGCCAGAGCTGGAGCCCGGCGGCGAGCCACGACAGCAGTTGGGTGACCAGAGCCGGGCGTACGCCGTCGGGGTCGACCGCCGGAGCGGGCCGCCGCAGCACGCGGGCGGCCAGCGTGGCGGCCGTGCTCAGCAGACTCGGCCGGATCAGCGCAGCGGCGATCGGCAGCACCGCCAAGATCAGCCAGCCCGCCGACGCCCCCAGCAGTTCAGGCCCCGCCAGCACGCCGACGGCCGCACCGGTGAGCACCCCGATCACCAGGGTCAGCGCCCAGGCCGAAGCCATCCGCGCGGCCGGTACGCCGAGCGTACGGCCCATCCGGACGTTCACCACGAGGCTGAACACCTTGCCCGGCAGGTACTTCGCGAACTGGCCGGCGAAGTACAGCCGAGTGGCGTCCATTGTGGTCAGTTCATGGCCGGCTGCTCGCAGGGTCTGCCGCCACGACCACATCGCGGCGAGCAGCGCGGCGGCGTTGGCCAGCACGGCCAGTACGCCCATCGTGACGACGAAGCCGGTCGGCCGTCCGTCGAGCGTCGTCCGCAGCACGGACCAGTCCTGCCCGCGGAGCACCAGGACGATCGCGACCGCCGTCGCCAGTGCGAACACCACGGTCACGGCTCGGCGTCTCATGCCCGGACGCTAGCCGGGGCGGCCTTGGCGTCATCTTGGCCGCCCCGCTTCTTCGCGCCGGCAGCGCTGTCCACGCCGGCTCCGTTCGCGCTGGATCAGGGTTCCCGGTCGAATCTTGGGGCAAGATTCGACCCAGGACCCTGATCCAGCGCCCACGGGCGGACGCGTCAGAGGGTGCGCTTGTACTGCTCCCACCAGGTGAACGGCATCCGGTACGCGGAAGGGGTGTCGTCCGCCGCGTGGTTGGCGAGCCCGTTCTTGCCGATGTAGTAGTCGTAGATCTGGTCGCGCGCCGTCGGGGCCATGTCCGGGTCCAGCACCGCGGCCGCGTGGATGTGGTACGGCCAGTCGCCCTGCGACGGGTTGCGCAGCCAGGCTGCGAAGCCGACCGTGCGCAGCGCCTTGACCGTCTGCCACCGCTGGGTGGTCGTCATGCTGGTGACCGAGATGTCGACCACGCCGCCGCCGTCGTGCGTACCGGCCGACGACGGGTTCGTCGAGGTGTAGGAGCCCTGCGACAACGTGAGCGAGAACGACAGCAGCGAGTCCGCCTTGGCGAGCATGTTCTTCGTCCGGGTGTTCACCCGCTCGCCGCCGTAGCTGTCCGTCGTCGAACCGGTCGACACCGATCGGCTGACCGTGAAGCGGTTGGTGCCGAGCGTGGTCAACGACGTCGGGCCGGGGATGCCGTTCGCGTCGATGCCGCTGTAGCCGAGCGACCGCTGGAAGGCGGCGTACGCGGACACCGTCGAGGTGCCGTAGTGCCCGTCGACCAGGCCGGACGACAGGAAACCCTTGGCGCTCAGGGCCTTTTCCACCTCCAGCACGCTGGCGTACGCGTTCGGAGTCAGGCCCTCGTCGGGCTTGGGCGGGTCGAGCTCGGCCGCCAGGAGCACCAGCTCCATGTCGACGGCGGGCAGGGCGAACGCCCGGTCGGCGAGCACGGTCGAGCCGGCCGCCGCCGCGATAGCCGTGGCCGCGCCGCGGGAGAGCACCCAGCGTCGGGTAAGGGTCATGCTTACCTCCATCAAAGTCACCGCCGTTCTGCGGCCTTGATGGAAAGTGTCAGCAATCGTCTACAGATGGCCTACAGATTCGCCACACTAACTGTCCGCGCGCAGCCGGACCGTGACACTCCGGCCGTACGCGTGACGGGTGCGGACGTCGATGCGAGTCCCACCGGGGACCGGACGGACTTGGACGCCTTCCCCGGCGTCCACCGTGCGGAGGGTGCGCCCGTGAATCGTCACGCTGACCGCGTCGCGCTGGGTCGTCGGGTCGGCGACCGCGATGCTCACCTCGCCTTGCCGAGTGGTCCGCATCAGGACGGACGCGGGCCCGTCGACGACGAGCCGCTCGGCGTGGTGGTCACCGGAGGTGAAGCCGTTGACGGCCACTATGCCCAGCCCGGAGTGCTTGACGGCCTGCGTCTGCGGCGTGTTCGCCAGGATCGTCAGGCGGCAGTCCTCGTATGCGGCCAACGCCTCAGCCGTCGCGTTCGGGACG
The DNA here is from genome assembly GCF_013362815.1 of Hamadaea sp. Taxonomy (GTDB): domain Bacteria; phylum Actinomycetota; class Actinomycetes; order Mycobacteriales; family Micromonosporaceae; genus Hamadaea. The sequence goes on from NZ_JABFVK010000068.1 coordinate 2,975, forward strand.
ATGGCGTAGGCGTACGCGGCATCTGGTGAACCTGCGGGCTCGGTGACGGCGAGCGTGAACACCTGCTTGGTCACCTTGGTGTCCGGGTTCCCGGTACGCACAACGCGCCGGCTGGCGGTGACCGACGCGTTCGACGGCGTCGGCCGCGTACCGGCGAGGAAGCGGTAGCCGATTGCGGTGTGCTGCGTGTCGTTGGCGTACCGGAGCCAGCGGTCGCCCTCGGTCAGACTGACCACATCGGACGATCCCGCGATCCGGCTGTCGAACGTCGTCGTCACAGCTCGCCCGGAGTCGCGTACGCCCGCGGCGAGCACGACGATCTCGTCGTCGAACAGGAACCACGACTTCGTCGCCTCGGCGTTCCGGTACGCCACGAAGTCATCCGGCAGCTCGCCAGCCTGCTTCCCGGCGTACGCCGCGTCGTCGCCGAGAACGAGCCCGGCGACCCCGTACGCACCCAGCACCGCTCCACCGGAGTAGTCGTCGGTGCAGACCGGGAAGTACACGTAGGTGTTCTGCGACTCCGAAGACGAGGTGAACCCGAGCTCGGGCTTGTCGTACCAGAGGGTTCCGTACAGCTCCGGGACGGTCCGGCGCACCTCTTCGGGCGCGGTCACTCCGGCGAGGCGGTAGGGCGACATCGTCGTGTAGTAGTCGACTCCGAACGCCTGGGTGTGGTCCTGCCCGGCCAGGTACAGGTAATGCGCTCCCGCACCCTGGAACCAGGGCATGAGGTTCTCACCGCTCATGTACTCGTACGCCGAGATGCGGCGCGAGCTGCGGGCCAGCGCGAAGGCGTACCCGGGACGGCGGTGGACCGCCCGGTCCATGGCGTTGAACGCCACACTGCGGGCCGCCGGGTTCAGATCCGCCGCCGGGATCGCCGCGTCCGCCATGATTTCGGCGTACCGCATGATGCTCACGGGCGAGACGAACGACGTGGGCGTGAGGGTCGCGCGCGAGCCTTGCCGGATGTGTTTGATGTAGCTGGAGAGCGCGAGCGCGTCGGAGCTGTAGCCGCTGAGGTCCACAATGGCCTCGACGATCACCGCGACGTCCGCGTAGCCGGTCGTGGTCCGCGAGACCGCGCGGCCCTTGACGATCTCCATGAGGTAGCCCTCGAAGATCAGCGGCGCGAAACCGTCGACCACCCACCCTTGCACGACCGGCACGACCGTCTCGTTCGAGGCGTAGCTCGTGCCGTCCAGCACCTTGACCGTCTGCACGGCCCGCGTGAGCAGGCCTTTTCCATAAGATCCCGTGTACGCCACGGAGGCGTGCTGCAAGAAGGAGCCGTCGGCGTAGTACCCGTCGGTGACGCCGTGCTGGAGGTTGTAGGGATCGACGGTGGCGAACACGGTGTACAGGTCGGCCACGGCCTTCGCCAGGCGGGCGTCGTCGCCGAGGACCGCAGCCTGGAGAATCCGGTTCCCCGTGATGTCGGCGAGATTCGCTCCAGTGTGGAATCGCGAGTCGAGGTCGACGTCGCCGTTCTTCCCATTCCGCAGGTACGCGTCCATGCTCGTCACGTACGCCTGGACCAGATCGGCGGGCGCGACGGCCGCGAGCAGCACCAGCGTCCGGCTGACGTCGGTGGAGATGCCGATCTCCCAGTTGAACCAGTTGCCGTAGTAGCCCTTGCTCTGGTCGCCGTAGTACTGCTCGTGCAGCTCCGTCAGTTTCTGGAGGACCCGCTGTTGCACAGCGCTGTCGCCGTAGAGGCCGCTGCCGGGCGCCCGGGTCGCCAGCGCGATCTCGTACAGGTGCAGGCTGGTGGCCTTCAGATTGGTGTCGCTCGTCCCCAGCGGCAGGCCCTTGAACAGCTCACCCGCCCCGGCGGTGTCCAGCGCCTGCAGCCACGTACGCGCGGTCGCCTCGATCGCGGCCAGCTTGTCGGCGACCTCGGGACGGGCGTTGCTCTCCGGCGTACCGGCCAGCATCGCCACCGTGTTCGCGATCAGCCGCTCCCGATCACCCGTCGCGGCCTGGGCTTTCCGGGCCCGGACCTGCCCCGCGACGGTCAGCAGGGCGGCAGCGGGCACTGTGGACAGAAGGGTGCGACGCGTGATCGACATGTGAAGACCTTACCGGCACAGCGCTCCGCGTGTGAAGCCTTAACGGCGCGTTTCCTGTGGGCGCTGGATCAGGGTTCTGGGGCAGATCTTGGCCCAAGATTCGCCCCAGAACCCTGATCCAGCGCGGCGGTCACCAGGCGAGGGGGTACTTGATGCCGGCGCCGGTGTTGAGCAGAACCACCTCGTCGTCGGCGGCCAGCCAACCCCGTTCGCGCAGGAGACGGGCCGCCGTCAAGCAGGCGGCTCCCTCGGGGCACAGCATGAGTCCTTCGAGCCGCCCGAATTCGCGCAGGTCAGCGAGCATCTCCGTATCGTCGACCGCGATCGCGGTGCCGTTCGTCTCGGCGATGGCGTCGAGGATCAGCTCGTCACCGAGCGGCTTGGGCACGTTGATGCCGAAGGCCACAGTGGACGCATCCGGCCAGGCTTCGACATGACGCTCGCCCCGCTCGAAGGCTTGGACGACGGGGGCGCAGCCGGTCGACTGCACGGCCACCAGCCGGGGCAGTTCGCCGGTCAGCCAGCCGAGTTCACGGAGTTCGAGCAGCGCCTTGTGGATGCCGATCAGTCCGACGCCACCACCGGTCGGATAGAGGATCACATCCGGCGTACGCCACCCCAGCTGCTCGGCGATCTCCAGGCCCATGGTCTTCTTGCCCTCGATGCGGTAGGGCTCCTTCAATGTGGAGACGTCGAAGATCGCTCCGTCGGAGTCGGCGACCAGGGACGCGATGAGCTTCCCGGCGTCACTGATCACCCCTTCCACCAGGTGCAGATCGGCTCCGGCGACGAGGCACTCCTGCCGGGTGATGACCGGAGCGCCGTAGGGCATCGCGATCGTGGACGCGATTCCGGCGCGAGTGGCGTACGTCGCCCAGGCCGCACCGGCGTTGCCGTTGGTCGGCATCGCGACGTGCCGAATGCCCAGCTCCCGAGCCCGCGATACGCCGACCGCCGCGCCCCGAGCCTTGAACGCGCCCGTCGGCAGCAGGCCCTCGTCCTTGACCAGCAACCGGTCCAGCCCGATCGCACGCCCGTATCTCGTGGCCGGCCACAGCGGCGTCCAGCCCTCACCCAGCGTGGTGATGTGCTCGGCCTCCCGCACGGGCAGCAGCTCCCGATAGCGCCACAAGTCCGCCGGGCGCCGCTCGACGGTTCCCGGGTCGATCGCTTCTGCTATCGCGGGCAGGTCATAGCGGGCGAGTAGGGGAGAGCCGCAGGTGCACAGGTTCTGCAGCCGGTCGGCGTCGTGCTGCCGGCCGCAGCGTGGGCAGTCCAGGTGCGTGAGGAACATGTCTTCATCCTCGTCGCGCGCCCCTGCTCGCTGTCAAGATCGTCGGCTTCCGACAATCGAGGCGCTCTGCCTTCCTTGATCGTCGGGATCCGACAGTCACGGTCGCGCCGCCCCCATGATCGTCGGCTTCCGACGATCAGTGCACGATTCGGCCACTTCTTGTCGGCTTCCGACAATCTTGGAACCGCGGAACGCCAAGAATGTCGGAAGCCGACGATCTTGGAGAGCGAGCGGGGACGCGGGCAGGCGTAGATGCAAGCTGGGTGGCGTGAGCCCCCGCGACCGGGCCGGACCGCGCGTTATCCGGGATGACGTCCCCTCGCACGGTATGCGAGACCGCGTTTATCCCGGATAACGCGCGAAGCAACGCCGGGCGGGATCGGAGCAAGCGTGTTCAGACGCCGGCGTCGGCCTTTCCCCAGACGCCCGGCACTCCGCGCAGCATCAAGCGGCCGCACCGCGACGGCAGGTGCGGATCGGCGGTGAGCCGGTCGCCGTCCGGTTCCAGGCCGAGCAGCGTACGCAGGAGCATGAGGGGAGTTCCGGCAGCCCAGGCCTGGGGCGAACACGCCGATGGGTACGCGATCGGGATCTCCGTCAGCTCCCGGGCCGTCCCGATCAGCGCCTCGGGTAGGCGGAACCCCGAAAGGGCGGCCGCCGTCAGCATCGCCTCCGAGATCAGGGCCGCCTCTTCGCGGAACCCGTACCGGGCGAGGCCGGCGGCGACGATGGCGTTGTCGTGCGGCCACACCGTCCCGTTGTGATACTCCATCGGGTTGTACGCGGTCAGTCCCTCGGCCAGAGTGCGTACGCCCCAGCCGGAGAACATCGCCGGGCCCATCAGGTGCGCCACCACCGAGGGAGCATGGTCGGGCGGGACGATCCCGCTCCACAACAAGTGCCCGATGTTGGAGGTGAGCGTCGGCACCGGGCGCTTCTGCCCGTCCAGGGCCAGCGCGTAGAACCCCTCATCGGGCAGCCAGTACGCCTCGACGAAGCGCTCCTGCAAGAGACGAGCCTCCTCCTCGAGGGACTCCGCCAACGCGTGGTCGTTCCAGCAGGCCCGGGCCAGCCGCGCCGCCCGAATCCGGGCGTCGTAGGCGTACCCCTGGATCTCGCAGGTCGCCCGGGGCAGGGTGGCCAGCGTGCCGTCCGGGTGGACGATCGCGTTCCACGAGTCCTTCCAGCATTGGTTGACCAGACCCTGCTCGGGATTGCGAGTGGCGTACTCGATGAACAGGTCGCCGTCGGCGTCGCCGAACTCCCGCATCCACCGGATCGCCGCCTTCGCCTGCTGTTCGAGATCGCAGACGGTCGCGCTGTCGCCCGTCCACCGGAAGTACTCGTCCAGGACGATGAGGAACAACGGCGTACTGTCGGCGCTGCCGTAATAGGGCGACTGCGGGCGCTGGCCGAAGTAGGTCAGCTCGCCGTGCCGCAGTTCGTGCAGGATCTTGCCCGGTTCGGCGTCGCGGACGTCGTCCATTGCGGACGCCTGCTGCGCCGCCAGCGCGCGCAACGTCGTCCGGCACAGCTCCGGGGCGTACGGGAGGGTCTGGTAGCCCACGATCAGGCTGTCGCGGCCGAACAACGCCATGAACCAGGGCAGCCCGGCGGCCGGCAGGGACGCGTCCGGGACGGTGTCGGGATAGAAGCGCAACGCCGCGAGATCGATGAGACTGCGCCGATAGGTATGCACCAGGTCGTCCCAGTCGGTGTCCAGCTCCGGGGCCTGAGCCAGCCAGTCCTCCAGACTGATCGGCATCTGCGGCCGATGGTCCAGGTGCGGGACGGGCCGGATCGCGGCGGTCGCCACCGAGATCTCGATCTCCGTACTCCACGTCTCGGTCGGGGCCAGCTCCAAGGCGTACGACATGGATTGCTCGGTGAAGCGCGCGCCCGGCGCCTTGATGCGGGTCTCGCGCCGGAACTCGCCGCGCTCGTAGCCGAGCACGGCCGCGCCCTTCTCGATGCGCCGGTAGTGCCGGCCGGTCTTGCCCTGCTTGTCCTTGACCTCGAAGATGTCGGCGAAATCCGCGTCGAACAGCAGCGAGAGCTCGAGAACCGCGGGCCGCGCGCCGTGATTGGTCACCTTGAGCTGCTCTTGTACGCCTTCGCCGACGTGCCGGCGGCGCAGCACGGAAAGCACCGGATTGAGATAGACGGTGCCTGTCGGTTGTTGCAGGTAGAAGACCGCCTCGTCGTACTCGACCGGCTGGCCCGACAGCGAGGCGAGCGGACGGCCGTTGAGCCGCAGTTCCCAGCGGGACAGATGGCGCATGTCCCGGAAGAACAGGCCGCCCGGCTCGTCGTAGTTGGGGGCTACGTCGCCGCGCTCATCACTGACCATGAAGGTGCGGCCCTGGAGGATGTTGATCTGACGGTCGGGCATCGGCGCCTCCCGTGGGGGATGTCAGGAAATTTCGATCACATGCTTGATACCGTTCGGTTCGGAGTCGAAGGCCTGGGCGTAGTCGCGCAGCGGGCTGCGCCGGGTGATCAGCGACTCCAGCCAGGCGTGGTCGGCCCGCCCGAGCGCGTCGGCGGCCTGCTGGAAGTGACTGAGGTTGGCGTTGACCGAGCCGACGACGACGTCGTTCTCCAGCACCATGGACCGGTTCGCGCCGCCGATGTCGACACTGATCTTCCGCCCGGCCACCGACACTCCGGTGAGGCAGACGATGCCGTACTCGGCGGTGCCGCTGATCGCGTCGATGACCAGCGAAGACACTCCCGTCGCCTCGATGATGACGTCGGGCTTGATCCGCTTGGTCACCTCGTCCATCGCTCCGCTGTGGTAGGTCGCGCCCAGCGCCGTCACCGCCGTCGGCTTCGGGCCGTCGGTGACGATGTCCAGCACGTGGACGTCCAGGCCCCGCTGCGTACCGAGCAACGCGGCGAGCAGTCCGATCGGGCCGGCCCCGGTGACCAGCGCCGTCCTCGGCTCGTACCAGGCTCGGCCGCCGATCCGGTCGACCTGTTCCCACGCCTTGGCCACCACCGAAGTCGGTTCCATCAGTACGCCGGCCGCCCCGAGCTCAGCGGGCAGCTTCACCGCGTACTCCGCCTCGACCGTCCAGCGCTCGCTGGCGTACCCGTGGATCTCCTTGATCCCGCGTTCGGTGTACTCCCCGTTGCGGCACATGTCGAACTGACCCCGGGCGCAGGCGCCGCACGGCTTCGGGTCCGGCCGCCGCACCACCCCGACGACCAGGTCGCCTTCGGCGAATCCCGATCCGGCCGGAGCTGTGCGTACGCGTCCCAGCGACTCGTGGCCCAGAATGAGGCGATCCGAACCGGCCGGTGCCCAGCCGTACTCCGCCCCGGCGATCTCGCGGTCGGTGCCGCAGACGCCTACGGCGACTCCGTCAACGAGCAACTCGCCCGCACCGGGCTGCGGTTCCGGCATCTCGCTGAGTTCCAGCGATCCGGCTTGTCCAGGACGGACGGTCAACGCCAGCATGGTCGCCCTTTCTGTCGTCTCCTTCCCATCCTGCCTGCTACCCGCCCATTTGATGGGCAAAACGCAAGATCGCGGGTTCACGGGGTTTCCGGGCGTTATCGCGGACGTATCCCGGGATGCTGACGTATCCCGGGATAACGTCCCCTCGCACAGTGTGCGAGACCGCGTTATCCCGGAAAACGCGCCAGCCAGCGCCGGAAACGCCGCCCCGCGGACCTAGGCAAGCGAGTAGAGCACTAGCTCCCCGTTGACGACGGCGACAAGAGCAGTCCCGTCAGCGGCAAGCTGCCCGTGAACGGTGGAAAGGGTCCCCAGAGCCTGCTGCCGCAGGGTCCCGACCGGTACGCCGGACAACCGCACGGACCGGTCGGAGGTCCACTCGCAGACGAGGAAGTTCCCCGCGTCCAGCCGCAGCACCCCTGCGGAAGCCGCAGTACGCAGGACTTCCCGCCCGTCGGAGTCGAACACGACGACCGGGCCGTCCCCGTTGGGAGCGACCCGCAGCGTCAGCCCCACGGGGTCCAGGCGTACGGCGTCGGGCACGGAAACGGTCCACTTGGGGTGGTCGTCGTGCAGGGCGACGAGGTTGTGCCCGCCGGATTCGGTGGCGTCGATCAGGCATACGTCGTCGCGGTAGCACGGTGACATCGCCATTACACCGCCACCGCTGAACAGGCTAGTGAGCGTGCCGTCCGCCACATGCAGCCGATAGAGTTCCCGAGCACTGCGGATGTAGATGTCACCGTGGTACGCCAGGTAGCCGTCGTTCGGCGGGATGCCGGTCCAGACGCGTCCAGTCGGGAGGCCGGTCGCGGACTCGTACTCGGTGATGGCGCTCTTGCCGTCGGCGACGTACAGCTTGCCGTCGCTGTTGCCCATCTCCGGCACGCCGACGCCGAGGTCCGACCGGGCCAGGTCACCCGGGCTGCCCATGCCGAAGATGCGGCTAGCCGTCGCGGTCACCTGCCAGCGTGTCGCGCCGGTCCGCAGGTCGATGCCGGCGACGACGCCGGGTCGCGCGCCGCGGACGACGGCAACACCGGGGAAGAGCTCGATGTCGTCGGGGTCCACCGCGCCGTTGTAGTGCCAGCGCTGTTCGCCGGTCACCGGGTCGATCATCCACGCGGACGTCTGCCAGCCGCTGCTCGTGGCGGCCCCGGCCATGACCAGAAGCGCGTCCGGCGTCGCCAATACCCGCGGCGTGATCCCGTCACTCGCTCCGGCGATCGGTGGCAGCACCACCGCCGGCCATGCCTCGCTGCCGTCGGCCAGATTCATCGCCATCACCGTCACGCCCGTCCCCGACAGGTCGATCGCATACGCTCGGCCGTTCACGATCGCGACCTCCGGGAACGCCAGGCCCGTCAGCGGCATCGAGCCCACGCGGCGCAGCGTCGAGAACATCGTCGGGCTCCCCGTCGGATTGACCGTGGGCGTCGGCGGCATCGTGCGGTTCCGGCCCAGCACGGCCGTGGTCAGCACGATCACCGCGATCACCACCAGGCTCGCGGCGGTCACCGTCGCCGCCACGGTGGTACGCCGTCGCCGCCGGCCGAGTTCCGCGACGTCGGCAGCGGAGCGCATGGGTACCTGCGCCAACTCCGCCTTGAGAACCGTTGCGAGGTTGTCCCGGCCGCGCGAGAGCCACGACTTCACCGTGCCTTCGCTGACCCCGAGTTCGGCGGCGATCTCGGCGACGGAGACATCGAGGAGGTAGTGCAACGCCAACGCCTGGCGTTGCCGTTCGGGCAGCTTCTTCAGGGCCGCCACGACGAGGATCGTGTCCTCCGACGGCGGCGGCGTCGAACCGGGTTGCTCGACGGGGGCGTTACGGCGTACGCGGAGATGCCGCCACCAGTCGAAGACGAGCCGGGAGACCACGAGACGCAGCCACGCCTCGGCGTCGTCGTACCCGCTCAGCCGCCGCCAGCGTTGCCAAGCGCGGATGTACGCCTCCTGGACGACGTCCTGGGCCTGGGCGAGATCGCCGGTCAGCCCGTACGCGTACCGCAGCGTCCGGGGTGAGGTCGCCTGGTAGAACTCCGCGAAATCCACTGCTACCGCCCGTGATCGTGGGGATGGGTCGCCTGGGACACGGTCAGGACCCCGTCACGGGTTGCAGTCTGCGGTCAGGTACGCCGCGCGCGCAGCCCCAGAATGCGCCGGCCCGTCGCGAGCAGCTGTTCTCGCATGGCGTCGTCGTCGAGGTGCTGCAGAACGGGCGAGGACGCGGCGGCGGCGATCCCGGCGAGCGTCACCGTGGCGGCGATCTCCGACGCCGGGGATTCGTCGAACATGAGCAGCTCGCCCGGCCGTTGTAGCAGTTCGGCGATGTCGGGATGGCTCTGCAGGGCACTCGTGACGCCGGGATCGGTGCCGATCAGCCCGATGAGACGGCGGTGCTTGACGGTCAGGTCGACGAACCCCCGCAGCATCGTGTCCGCCCGGCTCGACGGCGTACGCTGCGCCTGGGCGGTCTCGATGATGGTGCGCAGCTCCTCCATGGCGGGCTGGATCACCGCGGTGAGGATGTCGTCGCGCGTCTTGAAGTGGTGGTAGATGGCGGCCTTCGTCACACCGAGATGGTCGGCGATCATCTGCAACGACGTCCCGGCGAAGCTGTACAGGGCGAACAACCGGCACGCCTCGTCCAGCAGGCGTTGCCGGGTGCGCTCCTGACCCCGCGGTCCGGCCTCGGCCAATCCCGTCACGGCGTCCTCCCTACCAGCTCAACCACTCTAGGGACGCTGAATGCCTTCCGTCAAAGCTAGCCGATCGACAAGTGTGCCAGCTAGCCGATCGGCAAGGTCACACCTTGCCGATCGGCTTGTCGCCGCCTTGCCGATCGGCTAGTTTGAGGAGCAGAGGCGAACGCCTTTCACCCACCGTGAACTGCGTGTTTCGTCGCGATGACGGCTGCCTACCTCTCATATTGGAGTGCTCCAATGGCAACGTTCCTCTATCGCATCGGCCGGTTCGCGTACGCCCGACGATGGCTAGTGCTGGCGATCTGGGTGGTGTTCCTGGCCGTCGCGGGCGCCGGTGCCGCCGCCTTCGCCGGTAAGACGAGCAACGACTTCAGTATTCCCGGCACCGAATCGCAGCAGGCGATCGACCAGCTGGGCGAGCGGTTCCCCGAGGCGCACGCCGGTGGGGCCAGTGCCCGGGTGGTCTTCGTCGCGCCCGAGGGCAAGACGGTCGCCGACCCCGAAGTGCAGAGCGCCGTCTCAGCCGTCGTCGCCGCGCTGAAGGAGGCCCCGCAGGTCGCCAACGTCGCCGACCCGTACACCGCCAAGACGATCTCGCCGGACAATCCGCGGTTCGCCTTCGCTCAGGTGACTTACGGCGTACAGGGGATGGCGCTGACCGACTCCGACCGGGAGGCACTCCACGACGCGGCTCAGCTCGGGCGGGACAAGGGACTGACCGTCGAGGTGGGCGGCGACGCCCTGCGGGCCAACCCGGAGACGGGCATCGTCGAGGTGCTCGGCATCGTCATCGCCGCCGTCGTGCTCATCGTCACCCTGGGTTCGCTGATCGCGGCCGGGTTGCCGCTGCTCACCGCGTTCACCGGGATCGGCGTCGGGATCTCCGGCATCGCCTTGGCCGCGCGCTGGTTCGACGTCAACTCCAACAGCCTGATCCTCGCGCTCATGCTCGGCCTCGCGGTCGGCATCGACTACTCGCTGTTCATCGTCTCCCGCTTCCGGCATGAGCTGCTGGTCCGCAAGAACGGGCCGGAAGCGGCGGGCCGGGCGGTCGGCACCGCCGGATCGGCCGTCGTCTTCGCCGGCCTCACCGTGATCATCGCGTTGGCGGCGCTCTCCGTCGTCGGCATCCCGTTGCTGCGCAGCATGGGTCTGGCCGCCGCCGCGACGGTCGCCGTCTCCGTGCTCGTCGCGATCACCCTGCTCCCGGCCCTCCTCGGCTTCACCGGTACGCGTTTGATCCGCGGCCGCCTCTTCGGTCGGCGTACGCCGGACTCCGAAGCCGACACCGGCCCGACCCCGATGGGTGAGCGCTGGGCGAAGTTCATCGTGCGCTTCCGGGTGCCCGCGTTGCTGCTGGCCGTCGCAGGGCTCGTCGCCATCGCGATCCCGGCCGCCGGACTGCGGCTCGGGCTGCCCGACGACGGCATGCAAGCCTCGTCGACCACGCAGCGCAAGGCGTACGACTTGATGTCCGAAGGTTTTGGGCCTGGCTTCAACGGGCCGCTGGTGATCGTGGCCGAGCTGCCCGCGGGCAGTGACCCGCAGACCACCTCGGGCGCCCTGGCCGGCGCGTTGATGAAGGTCGACGACGTCCTGTACGCCGCACCGACCGGGGTGAGCCCGGACGGCAAGACGGCGCTGTTGACCGTGATCCCGAAGACCGGGCCGAACGACGAGAAGACTGCCGACCTGGTGACGGCGATCCGCGACCAGGCCGACGACCTGAAGGCGGCGACCGGCGCGACGGTGTCGGTGACCGGCCAGACGGCGCTGGCGATCGACGTGTCGGCGCAGCTCGGCAGCGCGCTCGTGCCCTACCTGTGCGTCGTCGTCGGACTGGCGTTCCTGCTGCTCCTGCTCGTGTTCCGATCCGTGCTCGTGCCGCTGACGGCCACGCTCGGCTTCCTGCTGAGCGTGGCGGCGACCTTCGGCGCGGTCGTGGCGGTCTTCCAGTGGGGCTGGCTGAGCGGCTTTTTCGGGGTCGAGGAGACCGGCCCGATCATGGGTATGCTGCCCGTGCTGCTGATCGGCATCCTCTTCGGACTTGCGATGGACTACCAGGTCTTCCTAGTCACGCGTATGCGTGAGGACTACGTCCACGGCGCATCCGCGCGCTCGGCGATCGTCACCGGTTTCCGGCACGGCGCTCGCGTGGTCACCGCGGCCGCCATCATCATGATCAGCGTCTTCGGCGGGTTCGTCTTCTCCGGCGAGACCCTCATCCAGTCCATCGGCTTCGCGCTGGCGTTCGGGGTGCTGGTCGACGCCTTCGTGGTCCGGATGACCATCATCCCGGCGCTGATGTCGCTGCTCGGCAAGGCTGCCTGGTGGCTGCCGCGCTGGCTGGACAAGGTCCTGCCCAATGTGGACGTCGAGGGGGAGAAGCTGGCCGCCGTGGCCGAACCGCCTGCGACACCAGCGCCGTCCACCCCGGCCAAGGCCCGCGTCCCCTAACCACCCCTCCCCTTTGGGGGGCGTCGCTCCTTTCCGCGCGATCATGAACTTTCGGGCGTTCTCGAGCGGCGTGTCGTGTCCACGGGGTCCTGATCAACTCCGCCCGAGCATGATCAACGGGAGGTAAGGCGGGCGGCTGCGGCATCGCGTACGCCGTCCTCCTCGATCGGATCGCCGGCCAGCTCGGTCAGCCACCGCACCGCGTCGTCGGTGAGCGGCGCGTGCTGGGCGGCGATCCGGCGTACGCCGGGCTCGCAGTCGAGTAGACAGATCGGTAGCAGTCGGGCCGTCTCCGCCGGTTCGAGCCGGAGCAGGCTCGTCAGGTAGCTCGCCCGCTCATACGAATGCGGTGATACGCGGAGCAGCCGATTCAGGGTCCGTACAAGGCGATCCCGGTCCGCACCGGCCCCGTCGGCGAGGAGCCGGGCGAGGCCGGCGGTGATCTCGTCGAAGCCGCACCAGCCAGGCTCGGCTTCGAATTGGTCGAGAGCGGTGAGCAGCGCGGGAACGTCGTCCGCGTCGCCGTATTCGGCGAGCATGCGTTGTCCGGTCCAGCACAACGGATGCGCAGGGTCGGCGGCCCACTCGCGGGCGGCGGGGACGGCCACGACGCCGAGCCGTCGGAGCGCGCTGCCCAGGAACGGCAGGTCGAGATCGCGTACGCGAGACGCCACCTCGAGCAGCCCCGGATCAGGATCGCGCCGACGCAGTTCCGTGAGTATCGCGCCCTTTGCTGACCGTTCGATCGATGGATTCAGTAGCGTCGCGAGCAGGTCGGCTGTGCTCACGTCGGAGAAGGAGAGCCTGCGGCCCTTCGCCGTCCGTCGGCGCGCCTCGTCGAGGATGGCGTCGAGCCGCGCGTCGCGGTCGGACCAGGATGCCCAGGGCTCGGTATCGGCGAAGATCTCGTCGGCATCGCGGAGAGTCAGCCGGATGGCCGCCAACTCCGACAAGTCGTCCCACCACTCTGGCGCCCACTCCGTCGCGACAGACTCCAGTACCTCGGCCCAGCGAGGGCCGTCCCCGACATAGGCGCGCAATGCCTCGCGTGCCTGGTCGTTCCCGATCCGGGCCAGGGTTTCCAATACGCCCAGCGCCAAGGCGAATTGGTTGTCGTCGTCGGTCGGGTCGGGTTCGGTGTAGTGCTTGCGTGGCCCACAAGCCCGGAGTTGCTCGATCAGCGGTGTGAGATCGAGGCGCAGGTAGCGAACGAGGCGCGCCAGATAGGTGCTGCGATCGTCGACCTGCCAGTCCCACCGATGGTCCCGGCGTAGGCCCTCGTAGACGACCGCCGGTCCGTCGGGATCAACTCGTGCGCGGTATGCCGCGATCCCGAGCCCGCGTTGCATCTGCCCGCGGAACGTACGCGGAGGGTCGTAGTGCCAGTCGTCGTCGCAGCCCATCAAGGTGAGTATGCGAACGCCGTCTACCGGTTATCAGCACCAGGCTGGATCAGGGTTCCCGGCCGGATCTTGGGCCAAGATCCGACCCAGAACCCTGATCTGGCGTGATGGGGGTACGGGTTGAGACGAGGTCCGGGTCATGCTCGACCCGGACGGTCACCCCTTCTGTCTTTACGCAAACGGCTGATCAGGCCGTGGGCACGGGCGCTTCGCGGGGCAGCACCGCCAGGACTCGCATGATGTGCTCGCGAAATTCCGACATGTACGCCGAAAGAAAGCTCGCCGTGCTCGGGTCGGTGACTTCCCCGTCGCCGGGGAACAGCTCGGGTTTGTATTGGATGTACGCCTCCGGTGCGGTCATCTGCCGGGCGTTGCAGAAGGCGAGCACACCGCGCAGGCTCTGCTGGGCGAGCGCCGTGCCGATCTGGCCGATCGAGGCTCCGATGACGGCGGCCGGGATGTGGTCGAAGGCGTTCTGTCCCCACGGGCGCGACGCCCAGTCGATCGCGTTCTTCAGCGCTCCGGGGATCGACCGGTTGTACTCCGGCGTCACGAACAGGATCGCCTGCGACCGGTGGATCGCCTCCTTCAGCGCGACCGCCTCGGGCGGGTACGCGGTGTCGAAGTCGGGGCTGTAGAGCGGCAGGTTCCCGATCGGGATCTCGGTGAACTCGAGGTCCTCCGGGGCGAGCCGGATCAGTGCCTTGGACAGTTCACGGTTGATCGAGGTCGACGAGAGGCTGCCGACGAAATATCCCACCTTGTACGTGGCCATGCCCTCTTTCTACCGTGGCTGAGCTGTGCAAACGGCTGGTTCGGGAACTCCGGGCGTGACAGCGGCCCGTGACACCTGGTCAACCAGGTGGGCGTACGCAAGATCGCGGTTCGGTCATGATCTCGGACCCAACGGATGACCTGCGAGAACGTTCGTCGCCGAGGTCTGAGGACGGCAGCCGATGCCGAATCGTGGTCGACCTGGTTACCGTGCGCTGGCATATTCGACCACCCCCGGAGAACATTCGTGTCTGCAGGACGTTTCAGCCCATTGATCCGCCGAGTTGGAATTCCGCTCGTGCTCGCGGTGGTCGGCACCGTGACCCTTGGCGTCGGCGTGTACGCCGCGTCCGTCAAGGACAGCCAGATCCCCACTACGGCGCAGGCATTCAAGCCCCATCAGTGCGACGGATTCGGCGCCTTGTCCGGCTCGCAGGACGGCTGGCATTTCGTCGTTCCGGACAAGCAGGGCGACGGCTTCACCAGCCTCACACTGACCTTCTCCACCCCGGGCGGCACGGTGACGGCCGGACCCATCACCAGCACCAACGCCGGTTCGCCGGACAGTGGGACGGGCTGGAAGGGCTGGCTGGACGCCGCGGGCAAGAAGCAGGAGTACAAGCACGCGTACGTGGTCACCGACGCGGGATGGACGTTGACGGCGGCCTCCGCGAAGCTCCTCAACGAGGCGAAGGACGCCGAGTTCAACCTGAGCCACACCTGCCCCGGTACGCCGGTCACGACGTCGCCGAGCCCGACGCGCTCGGTGCCGACCAGCCCGTCGCCGGAGGTCAGCGAGAGCCCGTCGACCAGCCCCTCTCCTGAGGTGAGCGAGAGCCCGTCGACCAGCCCGTCGCCGGAGGTCAGCGAGAGCCCGACGACCAGCCCCTCCCCGGAGGTGTCGGAGTCGCCGAGCACCAGCCCGTCGCCGGAGATCAGCGACAGCCCGTCGCCGTCACCGACGCTGTCGGAGTCGCCGAGCCCGACGCCGACCCTCTCGGAGAGCCCGTCGGAGAGCCCGAGCGCGACGACGAGCCCGACCACGTCGAAGAGCCCGACCACGAGCCCGTCGCCGGAGACGCCGCAGAGCCCGACCGTGTCGCCGTCGCCGACGACCGTCGAGATGCTGCCCACCACCGGTAGCTCGTTCAGCTCGATCCTCATCGTGGCCGGTTCGCTGCTCCTCGTCGGAGCCGTGCTGATCCTGGTCGCGACCCGCCGCCGGCTGGTCGAGATCGCGTAACCCCACCTGAAGACGAAAGCGCCGGGCGGAGATCCGCCCGGCGCTTTCGCGTACCACGATCGACTTGTCGAATCCGCGTATGACATGAAACCAGGCCGGCCCATTCGGACCGGCCTGGTTTTGGATTGGATCAGATGTCGAACCGGTCGAGGTTCATGACCTTGACCCACGCGTCGACGAAGTCGCCGACGAACTTCTCCTGGGCGTCGTCGCTCGCGTAGACCTCGGCCACCGCGCGCAGCTCGGAGTTCGAGCCGAAGACCAGGTCGGCGCGGCTGCCGGTCCACTTCACCTGGCCGGCCGCGTCGCGAGCCTCGTAGGTGAGGTCGTCGCCGGTGGGCGTCCACTGCGTGCCGAGGTCGAGCAGGTTGACGAAGAAGTCGTTCGTCAGCGACCCGGGACGGGTGGTGAGTACGCCGAGCGGCGAGTTGCCGTAGTTCGCGCCGAGCACGCGCAGACCGCCGACGAGCACGGTCAGCTCGGGTGCGCTCAGCGTGAGCAGGTTCGCCTTGTCCACCAGCAGGAACTCGGCCGGAAGCCGGTGGCCCTTGCCGACGTAGTTGCGGAAACCGTCCACAGTGGGCTCGAGCGGCGCGAACGACTCGACGTCGGTCTGCTCCGCGGTCGCGTCGACGCGGCCCGGCGTGAACGGCACCTCGATGTTGTGGCCGGCGGCCTTGGCCGCCTGCTCGACGCCGACCGAACCGCCGAGGACGATGAGGTCGGCCAGCGAGACCTTCTTCGCTCCACCCTGACCGTTGAACTGCTTCTGCACGCCTTCCAGCGCGCTCAGGACGAGGGCCAGCTCGCCGGGCTCGTTGACCTCCCAGCCGCTCTGCGGCTGTAGCCGGATGCGAGCGCCGTTGGCGCCACCCCGCTTGTCGCTGCCCCGGAACGTCGAGGCCGACGCCCACGCGGTCTTGACGAGCTGGGCGACGGACAGGCCGGTCGCGGCGATCTGACGCTTCAGCTCGGCGACGTCGGTCGCGTCGATCTGCTCGTGGTCGGCGGTCGGCAGCGGGTCCTGCCAGATCAGCACCTCGGATGGGACCTCGGGGCCGAGGTAGCGCGCGACCGGGCCCATGTCGCGGTGGGTCAGCTTGAACCAGGCGCGGGCGAACGCGTCCGCGAACTGCTCCGGGTTCTCCAGGAAACGCCGCGAGATCTGCTCGTAGACCGGGTCGAAGCGCAGCGACAAGTCGGTCGTCAGCATCGTCGGGCGGTGCTTCTTCGTCGCGTCGTACGCGTCCGGGATGATCTCGGCCGAGTTCTTCGCGACCCACTGGTGCGCCCCGGCCGGGCTCTGCGCCGGCTCCCACTCGTAGCCGAACAGGATCTCGAAGAAGCTGTTGCTCCACTGGGTCGGCGTGGTGGTCCAGGTGACCTCGAGGCCGCTCGTGATCGCGTCCGGGCCCTTGCCGCTGCGGTAGGTGCTCTTCCAGCCGAGACCCTGCGCCTCCAGCGGCGCGGCCTCCGGCTCGGCGCCGACATGGTCGGCCGGCCCGGCCCCGTGCGTCTTGCCGAACGTGTGGCCACCGGCGATCAGCGCGACGGTCTCCTCGTCGTTCATCGCCATCCGGCCGAACGTCTCGCGGATGTCCCGGGCGGCCGCGATCGGGTCGGGGTTGCCGTTCGGGCCCTCGGGGTTGACGTAGATGAGGCCCATCTGCACGGCGGCCAGCGGGTTCTCCAGGTCACGGTCGCCGCTGTAGCGGGCGTCGCCCAGCCAGGTCGTCTCCGGGCCCCAGTAGACGTCCTCGTCGGGCTCCCACACGTCGGCCCGGCCACCGGCGAAGCCGAAGGTCTGGAAGCCCATCGACTCCAGCGCCACGTTGCCCGCGAGGATCATCAGGTCGGCCCACGAGATCGACTGGCCGTACTTCTTCTTGACCGGCCACAGCAGACGGCGCGCCTTGTCCAGGTTGCCGTTGTCCGGCCAGCTGTTGAGCGGGGCGAACCGCTGCTGGCCGGCGCCCGCACCACCACGGCCGTCGCTGATCCGGTAAGTGCCGGCGCTGTGCCAGGCCATGCGTACCATGAACGGGCCGTAGTGACCGAAGTCGGCCGGCCACCAGTCCTGCGAGGTCGTCAGCACCTCGGCGATGTCCCGCTTGACGGCGGCGAGGTCCAGCGACTGGAACGCCTCGGCGTAGTCGAACTCCACGCCCAGCGGGTTCGCCACGGCGGGGTTCTTCGCGAGGATCTTCAGGTTGAGCTGGTTCGGCCACCAGCCGCGGTTGCCGCCACCCTGAGTCGGATGCGGCGCCCGTCCGTGCGCGACCGGGCAGCGGGACTCGGCCCCGGCCTCGGCGTCGTGAACGACGGCGTCGTGGTTCTCTGACATCGGATTCCTTCCGGGCTCACCTGTGGGTAATCACCCGCAGTCTTGCCCGTATTCTGGAATCAGTCAAGAAAATGGGCGTCAGGTCACCCAGTCTTCGCGCGTTGTTGGGCGTTACCCGGGATATTGCGGTCTCGCACGCTGTGCGAGAGGACGTTATCCCGGATAACGCGCCGCGCCCGATCAGGGCCGTACGTTGTGATTGCCGCTGAAGAGGTTGCCCGGGTCGTACTGCCGTTTGACCTCGGCCAGCCGTTCATAGGTGGCGGCAGGGTAGACCGCCGCGACGTCCGCCTCGGTCGCCGTGGCGAGGAAGTTGGCGTACGCCCCGGTGACGTGGGGCGCCAGGCGAGCCCAGATGGCGTCGATCCCCGGCCGGGCGGCATCCACGACCGGCTTCGGGCCGGCGACGGTGGTCAGCACCATCAACTCCGCCGGGCGGTGGGCGTACGCCGTGGCATCGGCCGGAACGCGGGAGATCGCCCCGCCGAGACTGCGTACGCCGATGAACGGGGGTCGCTCGGAGGCGCCCACTTCGGCCAGGATCCGCAGCACCTCCGGCACAGCGGCTTCGTCGACGAATCCGCTGCGGGTGAACAGCGCGATGCCGGGCGGCGGGACGACGCCGTCCACCAGGACATCCGCGTACGCCTTGAGCGTCACGTCGTCGTCCAGGACGGTGCCGAGTCGCCGGATCGGGTCGATCGCCCGGGCGGCCTGCTCGGCGTCGTCCCCGTCGAAGGCGACGCGGATCTCGATCGGAGCCGCGTTGCCGCCCGCGAACGGATTCGCCAGCTCCAGGATCGAGGTCAACTCCTCCGGTGCAGTACGCAGATACTCCGCCCAGCCGGCGAGCACGGTCGCCGCTTCGGCAGCGGGGAAGGAGATCCGTCCGAAGTAGACGTCGGAGGTGGAGTGCGCCGCGAACTCGAACGCCGTCACGACGCCGAAGTTGCCGCCACCGCCACGGATCGCCCAGAACAATTCGGGATCGTCCGCCTCCGTTGTGCGTACAAGTCGGCCGTCGGCCGTGACCACCTCGGCCGCGACCAGGGCGTCGAGCGCGAGCCCGTACTTGCGCGCCTTCCAGCCGATCCCACCAGAGAGCGTGAGGCCGCCGACGCCGACGCTGCGCGTGTCGCCGGAGGAGATTGCCAGGTCGTGCGGGGCGAGCGCGGCCGCGACCTGACCCCAGGTCGCGCCGCCGCCGATGCGGACGATCTTGCCGTCGACCTCGATGTCGGCGAGCGGGCTGAGGTCGAGGACGACGCCGCCCTCGTTCGTGCCGAACCCCGCGAAGGCGTGCCCGCCGCCCCGGACGGCCAGCGGGAGTACGGCGGAACTCGCGAAGGTCACCGCGGCCTGCACGTCGGCGACGGACTTGGGGCGCAGCACATAGGCGGGGCTGCCGACGACCAGGACAGTACGGCTGGCGGTCGGGTAATCGGCGTGATCGGGCTCGATGATGTCGCCGCTGAAGTCGCGGCGCAGGATGTCCAACTCGGTACTCATGCCCGTACGACGACGCAGCGGGGCGATGTGTGACATCTGGGGGTGTGACGCTCGTCTCCGCCCGGCGCGCTGGCGCTCGGCTGGCGTGCTCGGCGCTGCGCTGGCGCGTTATCCCGGGATAACGCGGTCTCGCACGGTGTTCGAGGGGACGTTATCCCGGATATCGCGCGGCCCGAGTGCCCCCGGAGCGCGCCCGAGTGCCGCCCGACGCGCGGCGGGACCCACGTCGGGTGTTCACGTATGTGGACGCGTGTCCATGCGTTGACGAACGAAGGCGTGCATGGCAATCTAGGGCGGCCTATCTGTTTGGACGCCTTACTAATAGATGAGGCGCACTCTCCGGAAAGGAGAACGGCCATGCCCACACCTGGCCGTACCTTGGCCGCTTTGGCGGCAGCGTTGACGATCAGCGGCGTACTGCTCGTGCCTTCGGCGGCCACCGCGGTCACCGGAACAGGTCCGATCACGGGGATCGGTGGCAAGTGCGTCGACGTGGCGGCGGCGAACTCCGCCAACGGAACCCAGGTCCAGCTCTACACCTGCAACGGCACCGCGGCCCAGCAGTGGACGGTCGGGGCCGACGGCACCATCCGGGCGCTCGGCAAATGCCTCAACGTCGCGGGAGCCGGGACGGCGAACGGCACCAAGGTGCAGATCTACGACTGCAATGGCACCAACGCGCAGAAGTGGCAGCAGAACGGGACCGCCCTGGTGAACGCCGGTTCGGGCACCTGTCTCGACGCGACCGGGCAGAGCTCGGCCGATGGGACGGCGTTGCAGATCTGGTCGTGCAGCGGCAACGCCAACCAGCAGTGGACGCTGCCCGGGACCTCGGCAGGCTTCGTGCACCCCGGCGTACTGGTGAGCCGGGCGCAGCTCGACTTCGTGAAGGGCAAGGTGAAGGCCGGAGCCCAGCCGTGGAGTAATGCGTACAACGCCATGCTGGCCAGTAAGTACGCGTCGTTGTCGCGTACGCCGGCGCCGCGCTCGGTCGTCGAATGCGGTCCCTATTCCAACCCCAACTACGGGTGCACTGACGAACGCGAAGACGCGATCGCGGCGTACACCGACGCACTCGCCTGGTACATCAGTGGCAATTCGGCGTACGCGTCGAAGGCGATCCAGCTCATGGACGCCTGGTCCGCGGTGATCACCGATCACACCAACTCGAATGCGCCGCTTCAGACCGGCTGGGCCGGTTCGGTATGGCCCCGCGCGGCCGAGATCATCAAGTACACCTACAGCTCGTGGCCCAACTCCGGCCGGTTCGCGACAATGCTGCGCAACGTCTATCTGCCCGAGGTCCGCAACGGCTCGAACAGCAACGGCAACTGGGAACTGTCGATGATGGAGGCTGCGGTCGGCATCTCGGTGTTCCTCGACGACCGGGCGAGCTACAACGCTGCGGTGACGCGCTATCTCAATCGCGTACACGCCTATGTGTATCTGTCCAGTGACGGATCGCTGCCCTACACCGTCCCGGGCAGCGGACTCGACACGAGCAGCGAGATCATCGCGTACTGGCAGGGGCAATCGACCTTCGTCACCGGGCTCACCCAGGAGACCTGCCGCGACTTCACCCACACGGGCTACGGCATCTCGGCGATCTCGCACGTCGCGGAGACCTCGCGCGTCCAGGGCCAAGACCTCTACCCGCAGGTGGGGGAGCGGTTGCGGCAGGCGCTCGGCTTCCAGTCCACCTATCAAATGGGTGCGTCCGTGCCGTCGTGGCTTTGTGGTGGGTCGCTCAATCTCGGCCTCGGGCCGATCACCGAAGTCGGCTACAACGCGATGCACAATCGCCTCGGCTATGGCATGACCAACACCCAGAACCTAACGCTCCAGCAACGCCCGGCCGGGAGCAACAATCTGTTCGTCGCGTGGGAGACGCTCACGCACGGCGACAATCCAGCATGATTTTCTGATACGCACAACGCAGTGCCCGAAGCCGGGAGTGGCGGTTGCCACGTCCCGGCTTCGGAAAGTCCGTCAGCCGAACGCCGGAGCATTCTCCGTACACCATTGCGCGAAGGTTCGAGCGGGCCGCCCGGTCAGGTCCTCCACAGTAGATACGACGGTGTAACCGATCTCAGGGGTGTTCCCGTATACGAAGATCAGGAAGTCGATGATGTCGGCGGCCAATCCCTCGCCTGCCCACTTCTCACGGGCTTCCGCTTCGGTGAGTTCGACCAGTCCGATCTCCCGGCCGAGAGCGGCGCTCAACGCCGCGACCTTCTCGGGCACGGTCAGCACCTCGGGACCGGTGACCGTGTAGGTCCGGCCACCGTGGCCGTCCTCGGTCAGCGCCACCACGGCGACCGCCGCGATGTCGGCCTCGTGCACCATCGCGCTGCGCCGGTCGAGGAACGGCTCCCTGATCGCGCCCTGCTGGACGGCCGGAATCCAGGCCAGCGCGTTGCCCATGAACTCGACCGGCTGCACAAGTGTCCAGGCCAGGTTGCTGTCGCGCAGCGCCTTCTCGACGCCGGACTCGTCCTTGTTGCCGAGCAGGGTGACGCGCTTGACGCCGGCCCGGCTCGCCAGCTCCACCAGCTCCGGTCCGGTGGTCAGCGGCTGGTAGCCACCGCCGTCGAAGCTGATCAGGTGCATGGCCTCGACGCCGTCGAGCGCGTCGGCGAGGCTGCCGGGATCGGTCAGGTCGCCGACGACCATCTCCGCGCCGGGCAGGGCGGCTTCGGGATTGCGGGTCAGCGCCCGCACCGAGTGCCCCTGCTCGACGAGCTGGGCGACGATCTGGCGGCCGACGGTGCCGGTGGATCCGGCGATCAGGATTCTCATGCCGCTAAAGCTAGAAGCTCATTAGGAATGGTTCGTTCCTAATGCTTGATTCTTTCGACATGAATCCGATGGAATGGCGGTTCTGCGTTCGGGAAGCGGGGGTCATGAAGCTACTTGCGGACCGGTTGACGCTGCTCCGGGCGCTGCGGGGCGCCAGGCCGGCGTTGGTAGTCGCACTTGCTCTCGTACTGGTGGCGGGGGCGTGCGTACCGGGGTTCATGGCGATCGCCCTCGGCTGGACGGTCAGCCGCCTCCAAGACTCCGAATCCTCGAACGTGCTGGCCGCTTCGGTGCTTCCGGTGATCGTGCTCGGCCTCGTCGTCCTGGCGGGCCACGTCGCGGACGCATTCGCCAAGCCGATCGAGTTCGCCGTGCGGGCGCAGATCGACGGCGGCCACCGGCGCGACATCCTGCGGCTGACCACCGGTTCCTCGTCGGTCGCTCCGCTGGAGGACGCCGAGGTTCAGGGCCTCATCCGGCGAGCCGGGGCCGAGCCGGACTACGGCGTCACCACTCCGGCCGATGGTGCTCTGGTCCAGCTGCGTTGGTTCGCCGGCCTCATCGGCGTGGGGGTGGCCTGTGCCGTCCTGGCGAACTACCGATGGTGGCTGGTGCCGGTGTTGCTGATTCCGGCGGTAATCGGCCTGGCTCTGCGTACGCGGCAGTACTTTGCCGCAGTGAAGGCGCTGGAATCGGCGATGCGGGAAGAGTTGCACGCCGATGTCTGGCGGAACGCGGCGGCGTCGGCCGGTTCCGGGAAGGACGTGCGGGTGTTCGGGTTCGCCGACTGGATGATCGCCCGGATGCAACGGCACATCGAGGACGGCAACATGCCGTTCTGGTCGCACATCGGGCGCATTTCCGGGCAGTCGTGGCGGCAATTCCTTCTCGTGCTCGCCGGCCTGCTTCCGGCGTACACGTTGGTGAGCCGAGACGCGGCGATCGACGTGACGACGGTGTCGGTGCAGACGTCGGTCCTGGTCGCGGCCTGGACCGTGTTCCTCGCGATCGGCACGGGCGAGATGGTCTACCAGATGGTCGGGGCGGTCGGCGTGCTGGAGGCCTACGCGAGCCTGAAGGCGCGCCTCACGGCGGATGTCGCCGAGCCTGCCAAGGTGACGACGGAGCGCGCCGATGAGCGGCCGCCGTTGGTGCGCTTCGAAGATGTGCGGTTCGGCTATCCCGGCGTCTCGCGCGTCGTGCTCGACGGGCTGAACCTCGAGATCAAGCCGGGGGAGCTGCTGGCGCTGGTGGGCCTGAACGGCGCAGGCAAGTCCACCCTCATCAAGCTGCTGTCCGGTCTGTACGAACCGACCGGCGGGCGGATCACCGCCGACGGCGTCCCGATCGACGCAGTCGGTTGGGACGCCTGGCGGTCCCGGCTGTCCGTGGTGTTCCAAGACTTCAATCGCTACGAGCTGAGCGCCGCCGACAACGTCGTCCTCGGGTACGCCCACCGGCCGGCCGACCTGTCGGCAGCGGACGTGGCCGCGGAGCGAGCGGGCTTCGGCCCGGTGCTTCAGCGGTTACCGCAAGGCTGGCAGACGGTGCTGTCCCGGAACCGGCGCGGCGGCGTGGATCTGTCCGGTGGCCAATGGCAGCAGCTCGTGCTCACCCGGGCGTTGTACGCCGTGCAGAGCGGTGCTCGCCTGCTGGTGCTCGACGAGCCGACTGCCCACCTCGACGTGCGGACGGAGTTCGAGGTCTTCAGCCGGTTGGCCGAGCAGCGCGGTGACACCAGCGTCGTGCTGATCTCCCACCGGCTGTCCACTGTGCGGCAAGCCGACCGGATCGTGCTGCTGGAGAACGGCGCGATCACCGAGATGGGCGACCACGGTGAGCTAATGGCGCTGAACGGCACGTACGCCCGGCTCTTCCGGATTCAGGGGGAGCGGTTCCAGAACGACACGGAGTCGACCTCATGAGGCGGACGATCAAGCTCTGGACCGAGATGATCGGCTTGTCCTGGCGCCGAGTTCCGGGACTCACCGTGCTCGCGATCCTCTCGCTCGTCGTCCGGGTGGCCGGGGTGGCGGGCGGGGCCTTCGCCCTGCGAGCGGCGGTCGACGAGGCGACTCGGGGCGTCGCCGACGCGGCCGTGCTCGCGGCCATCGGTGCGGCGATCGCGTACGCACTGCTGATAGTGGTGCAGGAGATCACCGACTCGCTCACGCTCACCATCGCCGACCGGGTCGGCCGGTTGGACGTGCATCCCCGGATCCACCGCGATCTGGCCGGCCTGGAAGGGCTGGAACATCTCGAGCGCACCGAGTTCCTCGACCGGATCACGTTGGTACGCAAGGCGGGCGGCCGCCTCGCCGGGGGCGCCTGGAACGGGCTGAAGACGATCGCGGGGATTCTGAATCTCGTCATCGTGCTCCTGCTGCTCGGCAGCATCAGCCCGTGGCTGCTGTTGTTGCTGCCGTTCGCCGCCGTCCCGATCTGGTGCGACAGCCGCGGCAACGCCGCGGTCCAGCGCGCCGACCTGGCGACGGCCGAGCAATACCGGCTGCAGCAGCATCTGTTCGAACTCGGCACGGGTACCGCCCCCGGCAAGGAACTCCGCGTGTCTGGGGCCGGCCGGGCACTCGTCGAGCTTCAGCACGAGGCATGGCGTACGGCGATGGGGGTTCGGCTGAGGGCCACTGTGCGGTCGGGTGCTTGGTCGCTCGTGGGGTGGACGGTCTTCGTCGCGGCGTTCGTCGGCGGCATCCTGCTCTCGGTCCGGCAGACCGCGAACGGTCACGGAACAGCCGGTGATCTCGTCCTGCTCGTGACCGTCGCGGTCACCCTGCGCGCCTCCATCCAGAGCACGGTGGAGTCGACCACCACGGCGGCGGGTGCTCGGCAGTACATCGCGCCCTACCTCTGGTTACGCGACTACGCCGACCAGGCCCGGTCGGAGCGGGCCGGGCAGGCCGTGCCGCCCGCCGTGCTCAGCGAGGGCATCGTCCTCGACCACGTCACCTACACCTATCCGGGTACGCACGCCAAAGCGGTCGACGACGTCAGCGTCACGTTGCCGGCCGGGTCGGTGGTCGCGATCGTCGGCGAGTACGGCTCCGGGAAGACGACCCTGGTCAAGCTTCTGGAGAAGTTCTATCGGCCTGACAGCGGACAGATTCTCGTGGACTCGGTGCCACTGAGCGATGTGGACACCGAGCAGTGGCGTACGCGGTCGACGGCGGCGTTCCAGGACTTCGGCCGGTTCCACACCACGGTGCGGGAGAACGTCGGCCTCGGCGATCTGGCGGCGCTCGCCGACGAAGACCGCGTACGCCGGGCGCTGGCCGAGGCCGACGCCGCCGACCTGGTCGAGCAGCTACCCGACGGCCTCGACACGTTGCTCGGACGGCAGCTCGGTGGCCTCGACCTGTCCGAAGGACAGTGGCAGCGGACGGCCTTGGCGCGGGCGTCCATGCGTACCGACCCGTTGCTGCTGATCCTCGACGAGCCGACCGCCTCCTTGGACGCGCCCAGCGAGCAGGCCATCTTCGAGCGGTACATGGCTCGGGCCCGTCAGCTCGCCGAGCGCACCAAGGCGATCACCGTGATCGTCTCCCACCGGTTCTCCACCGTCACCGGGGCGGACCTGATCCTGGTGCTCGACCGGGGACGGCTGACCGAGTTGGGCACTCATGCCGAACTGCTGCGAATGGGCGGCACCTACGCCGAGCTCTACCGAATCCAGGCGACTGCGTACCAGGTCGGCTGACTCAGCGGAGGTCGGCGGCGCTGGGCACGACGACGGCGTACAGGTCGCCGATCGTCGCGAGCGCGGCTCGATGCTGGTCTGCGGCGGCGATCGGACCGGCGGCCGAGGGCAAAGCCCGGGTGGCGCACGCGTCGGCGACCACGGTGGGCGCGTTGCCGCGCAGGAACGCTCCTTCCGCGGTGAAGGTCACGCACATGTGGGTCATGAACCCCGCGACAACGACATCTTTGTTTCCGGCGGCGTCGACGAGATCGCCGAGGTCGGTGCCGACGAACGCGTTCGGGGCGGTCTTGACCACGACCTGCTCGCCGGCGATCGGTGCGACTCGTTCATGGATCTGGCCGAGTTCACTGTCGAGGTCGTACGGGCTGCCGGCACCGCCGTCGTGCTGGATGTGAATGACGGTTGATCCGGCGGTCCGGGCCCGGGCGAGTAGGTCGGCCGCCTCGTCGAGCGCCGCTCGCCAGCCGTCGAGCTCCAGCACGCCGCGGGTATAGGTGTTCTGGTAGTCGACGAGGATCACCGTCGAGCCGGCCAACGCGGCAGGCTCGACCGGGAACCCGCTGATCTCGCGAAGTGTCGGGCGGGAGGCGTTTGTGCTGGTCAGTTCGGTCATGGCACTATGGTGGCTGACCTGATTCCGGTTCGACATACGAAATCGGGTCACACCCGATCATGATCGGCTCACGGTGGGAGGAAGCATGAGCCCGGCGACCGCCGTTCTCGCATTCGAGGGGATCAGCCCGTTCCACCTCGCAGTCCCCTCGCTGGTGTGGGGACCGGAGTCCCCGGCGGGCGACATGACCCCGTGGGACATCACCGTGGCCGCACCCGAACCGGGCCGGCTGATCACCAGCGCCGGGTACGCCATCGACGTCCCCGCCGGGCTCGAAGCGCTCGCCGAAGCCGACCTCGTCGTCGTGCCCTGGTGGGCCGACCCGACGGTGGCCGCGCCCGAACCGGTGCTGGCCGCCTTGCGAGACGCGCACGACCGAGGCGCGGTCGTCGTCGGGCTGTGCCTGGGAGTCTTCGTCGTCGCCGACTCCGGCGTCCTGAACGGCCGGGCGGCGACGACTCATTGGAAGTGGGTCGACACCTTCCGCCGCCGCTTCCCCCAGGTGGACCTGCGGCCGGAGGAGCTCTACGTCGACACCGGCGACGTGGTGACCGGCGCAGGCGCGACCGCGGGCATCGACACCTGCCTGCACCTGCTCGCCCGGACCTCCGGGCAGGCCGTCGCCAACCGGGTCGCCCGGCGCATCGTCGCCGCTCCACACCGCAGCGGCGGGCAGGCGCAGTTCATCGAGCTGCCCGTGCCCGACCCCGGAGAAGATCCGCTGAACCGGGCGCTCGGCTGGGCGCAGTCTCATTTGGACAGATCACTCGGCATCGACGAGCTCGCCGCGCAGGCGCACATGAGCCGCAGTACCTTCACCCGGACGTTCCGGGCACGTACGGGGACGACGGTGCACCGATGGCTCGTCACCCAGCGCCTCGATCGGGCCCGGCAGCTCCTCGAGACGACCGATCTGGGGGTGGACGCCGTCGCCGCCCGATCCGGATTCGGTACGCCTACGCGGTTGCGCGAGCACTTTGCGGCTGCCTTGGGGACGACGCCCACTCGGTACCGGGCGTCTTTCGCCGGCTCCTAGCCGACCGCTGGCTTTTCCGGGCTGGATCAGGGTTCTGGGTCGAATCACGCTCCAAGATTCGACTCAGAACCCTGATCCAGCGCCAGTCCAGCGCCGAGGGAGCGGTGTCAGGACAGGGCGAACTTCTGGGCCGCGGAGCCGTTGCAGTCCCAGATCTGCAGCCGGGTCCCGTTCGCCGTGGCGCCGCTGGGCGAGTCCAGGCACCGGCCCGACTGCGGATTACGCAACGACCCGTCCGCCTGCTGCTGCCACACCTGCGCCCCGGTGCCGTTGCAGTCGTACAACTGCACCTGAACACCG
>NZ_JABFVK010000058.1 GCF_013362815.1 Hamadaea sp.
GTGACGCGGGGCGGGCGCGTGACGCGGGGCGGGCGCGTGACGGGGCGGGCACGCCCCGGGCCCGGGACGGCGAGCGCGCCGCCACGAGGTCGAAGGCGAGCGCCGCAAAACAAGAAAGCTCCCGACCTGCTAAACCCGTAACACGCTTGAAAAGTCTTGCAGCAAGTTATTGACGCATCTGAAATATTCGGTCACCCTCTCCTTCAACGGATGCAAGCCCCTCTCCACCCAGGCGCTCGCAGAAGGATGTCCGTGCCCATGAAACTCCGAACAGCCGCCGTGATCGCGACGATCGCGGCCGTCCTCGTCACCACCACCGTGCCCAGCCTGACCGCGAACGCGGCAGTGACGCTCAACGACAGCGACGTCACGGCGAACCTCTGGGAGTGGAACTGGAATTCGGTGGCCGCCGCGTGCACCAACCAGCTCGGCCCGGCCGGGTACGGCGCGGTCCAGGTCGCTCCACCGGCGGAGTCGGTCAGCCTCGCGACCAGTGATGCCGGCGTACATCCGTGGTGGGAGGTGTATCAGCCGGTGTCCTACAACTTGACGAGCCGCTTCGGCACCCGGGCTCAGTTCGCCGCGATGGTCACCGCCTGCCACAACGCGGGCGTACGCGTCTATGCCGACGCGGTGGTCAACCACATGGCCGGTGCGAACAACACCCTCACCACGACGTACGGCGGCTCCACGTTCAGCCCGACGGGCTACACGTATCCGTCCGTTCCCTATGCGTACGACGACTTCCATCACCCGAACGACGGCTACTGCGCCGATGACGACGGTGTCATCGACGACTGGAACAACACCGCCGAGGTCCAGAATTGCATGCTGCTGTCGCTGTCGGACCTGAAGACGCAGAGCACCACCGTGCGGGCGAAGATCGCGGCGTACCTCAACGATCTGATCGGCCTGGGAGTCGACGGTTTCCGCGTGGACGCGGCCAAGCATGTGTCGGTGGCCGACTTCGCCGCGATCCGGGCGCTTCTGAACAACACGACGGCGGAGAACAAGGCGCCGTACATCGCGCAGGAGATCTTCACCGGCGCGTCGAACAGCGAGCTGAAGCCGGCGGCGTTCACGTCCAACGGCGACGTCCTCGGCTTCTCGTACGCGATGGGCCTCAAGTCGCAGTTCGCCAACGGCACACTGGCGAACCTGGCGACGATCCCGTCCTGGTCCCTGGACGCGACCAGCGATCAGACGTACGCCATGGTC
Organism: Hamadaea sp.; assembly: GCF_013362815.1. Classification (GTDB taxonomy): domain Bacteria; phylum Actinomycetota; class Actinomycetes; order Mycobacteriales; family Micromonosporaceae; genus Hamadaea. The sequence continues at coordinate 1,219 of NZ_JABFVK010000058.1, forward strand.
ACCAATCACGACCTGGAGCGGGACGGCACGACCCTGCGGTATCAGGACGGCACGAAGTACACCTTGGCGAACTACTTCCTGCTGGCGTACCCGTACGGGCAGCCGTCCATCTACGACGGCTTCACCTGGTCGAGCACGGGCCAGTCGCCGCCCGCCGACGCCAACGGATACGTGACCGACACGAGCTGCACCTCCGGCGCGTGGCAGTGCATCACGCAGTCGACCGGCGTCAAGGGCATGGTCGGCTGGCACAACGCAACCGCCTCCGTCACGACGGTCAGCGACTTCACGGCGCCTGCGAGCAACATCATCGGGTTCCACCGGGGGTCGCTGGGCTGGTTCGGAATCAACGCATCGGCCGGCGCGTCGACCGCGACCTACACCACCGGGCTCGCCAACGGCACCTACTGCGACGTGATCACCGGCGGCGCGACGGCCGGCGGCTGCGCGGGCACCGCGATCACAGTCTCCGGCGGCACCGCGTCGGTCACGATCCCGGCCAACAGCGCGGTCGCGCTCCATGTCAACGCCCGCTCCGGCGGCGGCACCGCGTCCCCGACGACGTCCGCCAGCCCGACGACGTCCGCGAGCCCCACGGCGTCCGCGAGCCCGAGCACGTCCGCGTCGCCTAGCGCTTCGCCGACCGGCACGACCGTCTCCGACACGTTCAACGTGTACGCGACCACGGCGAGCGGCACCGATGTCTACGTCGTCGGTAGCATCCCCGCCTTGGGCTCCTGGAACACGGCGAGTGCGATCAAGCTGTCCGCCTCAGGATATCCACTGTGGAGCGGCGCGATTGCGTTGCCGGTCAACACTTCGATCGAGTACAAGTACATCAAGAAGGATGCGGCCGGAAATGTGACCTGGGAGACCAACGCCAACCGGACGTTCACCACCGGGACGGCGGCCCAGACGCTCGACAACTCCTGGAGCGTGGCGAACGCCGACGCCACCGACCTGACCTTCGCCGAGTACGCGACCACGACGACCGGCACCAACGTCTACGTCGTCGGCTCGATCGCCTCGTTGGGTTCGTGGGATCCGGTCAACGCGATCCCGTTGTCCTCCGCGGCGTACCCGACGTGGAAGCGTTTGGTCATCCTGCCCAAGAACACGTACTTCGAGTACAAGTACATCAAGAAGGACGCGGCCGGGAATGTGACCTGGGAGAGCGGTGCGAACCGGTCCTACACCACCGGATCGTCGGCCGGGTACGCCGTCAGCAACACCTGGAAATAGGTAGATGAGTTGGCCCGCCGTCGTTACCCTCCGCGTATGCGTTGGGTCATGGCGGCGGGCGTCACCGGGTTTCTGCTGGGCATCCTCGTGGTGGCGGACACCTTCCGACCTGGCGGTCTGCTGCTGCCGGACGGCCTCGAGCTGGTTCTTCCGATGCCGTTCGCGATAGGCAGCCTCATCGCGGTGATCTATACGCTCGCCAGGCGCGGGCCGAACCGCGTGCCTCGGGACGGGCTGAAGCAGGTTTTCGCCGAAGTCCCCGTCGCCGTGCGGTACGGACTGAATGTCGTCCTCGCAGCGGGCGCGATCGGCGGCGCGTTCTTCATGAGCGCCGCCAGGTTCAACCACCTCGCCCTCGTGCGAGGTTGCCTCTGTCCCGTCATCGTCCTGTCCAGCTTCGCGGCGGCCCTCGCGTACGGCTTGCATCGGCTTCGGCGGCGTGGCGTAGACCTGCTCTGATCTGCGCGAACACCGGTCATGCCCGGTCGCGCGCCGGTAACCTCAGGCGCATGATCACGATCATCGAAGGCCTGCCGGAAGGCGTCCTCGGGGCCGACGCGACTGGTGAGATCACCGCCGACGACTACCGTCAGGTCCTCGTGCCGGCGATCGAGAAGGCTCTCTCCGGCGGCGGCAAGCTGCGCATGGTCTACCGGCTCGGCCCCGATTACCAAGGTATGCAAGGCGACGCGATGTGGCAGGACGCCAAGCTGGGCGCGAGCCATCTGAAGTCGTTCGACCGGGTCGCGGTCGTCACCGACGTGGACTGGATCGCGCACGCGATCAAGGCGTTCAGCTGGATGATCCCGGGCGAGGCGAAGGTCTACCCCAACGCCGAGTACGACGACGCGGTCGCCTGGCTCACGAACTGACGACGCCGCAACGGCTACCGGCCCGCCCCAAGATCGTCGGCTTCCGACGATCAGTGCACGAATCGTGCCACGATTGTCGGCTTCCGACGATCATGGAACCCGCGAGCGCCATGAATCTCGGAAGCCGACGATCATGGCGGCGCTCAGTGAGCGGCGGCGAGCGAAGGCAGAGCGAGGCGGCCGCGAGCGGGGCGGAGTAGCGGGTGGTCAACGAGGAGCGTCAGCGAGCGCCGAGGCGGTGCAGGAAGAGCGTCTCGGCCAGGCAGGCCCGCCGGAACTCCCCGAGGTGCAGGCTTTCGTCGACGCCGTGCGCCCGGCTGTCGGGGTCTTCGACGCCGTTGAGGACGATGGTCGCGTCCGGGATGACCTCGGCCAAGTGCAGCAGCAGCGGGATCGAGCCGCCGGATCCGGTCTCGACCGGGTCGACGCCGTCCCACGCGTCGCGGAGCGCTGTGCGTACGAGGTCGTAGACGGGGCCGGCGGAGTCGACGGCCAACCCGGGTGCGGCTCCGCGACGGGTGGTCGTGACCGAGGCGCCCCACGGGATGTTTCGCTTGACGTGCGCCTCCAGCAGCGAGAACGCCCGCGACGGATCCTCGGTCGGGGCGATGCGCAAGCTGATCAGCGCCCGGGCGACCGGGGTCAAGGTGCTGGTCGCGCCCTCGATCGGCGGCGCTTCGAGACCGAGGATGCTCACTGCCGGGCGGCTCCACATGCGCGAAGCGGCGGTGCCGCTGCCGAACGGGGTGCCGCCCGTCTCCGCGTACAGGCGGTCGGCGGGATATTCGATCGCTGGCTCGGGTTCAACGGCGAGCCCGTCGATCGCCACATCGCCCGCGTCGTCGTGAAACGAAGCGATCACTCGGGACAGCGCGATCACCGCATCCGGCACCGCGCCGCCATACATTCCACTATGGACACCGTGCGACAGCGTACGCACCTCGATGAGCGCAGTGACGTGACCGCGCAACGACGTCGTGACCGCCGGTACGCCCACTGCCCAGTTCCCGACGTCGGTGACGACGGCGACGTCCGCCTGCAGTTCGTCGCGAAGCGAACGCAGCAACACCGGAGTGGCACCGGTGCCGTACTCCTCTTCGCCTTCGATGAAGACGACCACGCCGACGCCGAGATCGTCGCCGAGCGCGCGGAGAGCCGCGACATGGACCATGATCCCGGCCTTGTCGTCGGCTGCGCCGCGACCGTAGAGGCGGCCGTCGCGTTCGACCGGTCCGAACGGATCGCTGGTCCACAGCGCCGGATCACCGGCGGGCTGGACGTCGTGGTGGGCGTACAGGAGAACGGTGGGACGGCCCGGCCGCAGCCGAGTGCCGAGGACAGCCGGTCGGCCGGACGACGCCACGACGCGGGTCGTCAGCCCGCAGTCCGTCAACAGCGAAGCGACCAGCGAGGCGGACGAGTCGATGGGGGAGAAGTCGAAGCCGGGCGCAGAGACGCTCGGGATGCGGACGAGCCGCTCCAGATCCGCCCGCACGCCCGGCATCAACGAGTCGAGCCGGGCTGACAGCTCAGCTTCCATCACGCAGATCGCCCGGTGCCGAGTCGGCGTACGCGATGTGGTCGAAGACGGCGGTGCATCCCGAACCAGTCGGGGCCTGCACGACGAAGCCGACCTGCGGAGCACCCGAACCGAGGGAGAAGTTGCGCACGAACTCCCAGCGGTTGCCGTCGGTGCCCGCGTGGAAGGCGTACGCCCCGTCGTGCCGGGTGACTCGCAGCCACACTCCTTCGAGCGGATCGGTGACGGTCCAAGCGTTCGCGTCGTCGGCCACGCCGTCGCAGACCACGCTGACTACGCCGGGCACGCCGCTCGGGGAGACCTCGAAGCAGAGCTTGGCCCAATGCGTGTCGTCGATCCAGATCAGCAGCGTTCCGGCGTCGAACGCGTCGCGGAAGCTGACGCGTACCCGGGCGGACAGCCGCCAGTCGCCATCGGGGGCGGCCGCTAGCGCGCGCGGGGCCGTGAGCTTGGTCTCCGAGCTCGATGGATCGATGAACAGGTCGGTGTGGGCGGGGGCGGAGGCGCTCAGCACGCCGTCGTTCAGGCCGCACTCGGTCGGGGGGACGATCCACTCGAAATCGAGCGGCACCGCGGGCAGGGTGAACTCCATCGCAGAAGCGTGCCCGTAACTCATAGGTTCTTCAAGGCTTCGCGGCGTGACAACCCCGACAGCTCGGTCGCGGCCACGAACCTCCGGACCGCGTCCGGTTCGGTCTTCGCGTACTCGCGCAAGGCCCAGCCGATGGCCTTGCGGATGAAGAAGTCCGGGTGACCGGCCTGCCGCCGGCAATAGCCGAACAACCGGTCCACGTCCGTCTCACCCTTGTACCGCAATTGATGGAGGATCGCCGTCCGGGTCAGCCACATTTCCTCCTGCTCGGCCCACTGGTCCATCACGCTCACCAGCGACGGGTACGCCGAGACGAGCGGACCGGCGACGTGAGCTGCGAGGGCGTCCACGGTGTCCCACCAGGATCTCTGCACGATCAGTTCGCGCAGGACCCCGATGAAGTCCTCGTCCAGCGCCTTGGCGTACTTGCGCAGGTAGGAGCAGGCGACGTATTGGTACTCGCGCTCGTCGAACTCCCAGCAGCCGAGCGCGATCTCGGCGGCGTCGGCGGACTCCGGCCGGGGCAGACCCGTCCCGGCCTCCCGCTGCAGGACGGTCAACGGCGTACTCGGGATGCCCAGGAACGGGAACTGGTCACGCATGTACTTCGCCATCGCGGCGGCCCGTTCGGGGTCCGCGTGCCGGGGCAGTGTGTCCCGCAATCGCGTCAGGAAGGCGGTCGCAAGTTCCGACATCCGTCAGATGCCACCTTCCCCGAATTGGCCGTGATCACCCTGCGTTCAGACTGCCATACTCAGGGCGTGGACACCGCGAACTGGACGCCGCCGGCGCTGTGGCAACCCGAGCCCGGCTGGCTCAACACCGCGAGTTACGGCCTCCCGCCCGAGCCCGCCTGGCAGGCGATGCAGGCCGCCCAGGCCGACTGGCGCACCGGGCGGACTTCGTGGGAGGGCTGGGACGTCGCGACTCAGCAGGCGCGCGAGACGTTCGCCCGGCTGATCGGCGTCGACTCCGCTGACGTGGCCGTCGGCTCGCAGGTGTCGCAGCTGCTCGCGCCGATCGCCGCCGCCCTGCCGGACGGCGCGACGGTGCTCGTCCCCGATATCGAGTTCACCTCGAACGTCTTCCCGTGGGCGGTGCACGCCGACCGTGGCGTCACCGTGCGCACGGCTCCGCTCGACGGCTACCTCGAGGCCATCGTCCCCGGCGTCGACGTCGTCGCGTTCGCGCTGGTCCAGTCGGCCAACGGGCACGTCGCGGACCTGGCCGCGATCTCGGCCGCGGCTCGGGCAGTCGGCGCGCTCGTGGTGGTCGACGCCACTCAGGCCTGCGGGTGGCTGCCGTTCGACGGGTCCGCCGCCGATGTCGTTGCCGTCGGTGCGTACAAGTGGCTGATGTCTCCGAGAGGGACGGGCTTCGCCTACCTGGCGCCGGAGGTGCGTGAGCGCGTGCGGCCGATCCTGGCCGGCTGGTACGCGGGCGACGACCCGCACGGGTCTTATTACGGCATGCCGTTGCGGCTGGCCAAGGACGCGCGCGCGTTCGACCTGTCACCGGCGTGGTTCCCGTGGGTCGGCACCGCCCCGGCGCTGGAAGTGATCGAGGGCATCGGCGTCGAGCGCATCCACGCGCACAACCTGCGCCTGGCCAATCGGTTCTTGCAGGAGTTGGGGCAGGAGCCGGGCGATTCGGCGATCGTCACCGTGAACGTGCCCGACGCCCAGCAGAAGCTGGAACGAGCCGGCATCCGTGCGGCCGTACGCGCGGGCAGTGTGCGCGCCTCGTTCCACGTCTACAGCACCGACGCCGACGTGGACTCCGCCGTCGCGGCCCTGCTCGGATGAGTTCCCGTCCCGCTGCCGGTGGTGGCCGCTGGGTCGACGTCGCGCCGGACCGGCTCTCGAAGTGGATCGCCGGTTTCCGTACGCGCCACGGCTCGGTCACCGTCGCACCGGCTCAGGACGGCTGGATCTCGCTGACGGGCGCGGACGGGTCGATCGCGACGTTCCATCTCGCTCCCGGCATGGCGTTGCCGCAGCTCTCCGCCGACGCCAGTCTGCTGGACCTCGACCGGTTCGTCGCCGCCGCTCAGGAACCCCGCGTCCTCGGCCTGCTCCTCGCCCGGCGAAACGCGGCCGCGATCGGCGTCGCGGACGGCCCCGACCTGGTCGCCTCCAAGGTCGAGACGTTCTACGTCCAGGCGCGTACGGCCGCCGGAGGGTGGTCTCAGCAGCGCTACGCCCGGCGACGCGGCAACCAGGCGGCGGCCGGCGTACGCGAGGCCGCCGACGTCGCGGCCCGCATCCTCCTCCCGTACGCCGGGAAGATGGCCGCCCTCGTCTGCGGCGGCGACCGCCCGACGGTGGAGGCGATCCTGGCCGACAAGCGGCTCACCGAGCTGGCCGAACTGCGTCAAGGCCGGCTGCTCGACGTCGCCGAACCGCGCCACGCCGTCCTGCTGGACGCCATCCCGCTGGCCCGGGCCGTCCCCGTCCACGTGGTGGATCCAGTCGATCCCGTCGCTTCGCCGGGGAGCGCTGGCGCGAGCCGCTAGGAGTTCAGTCAGTAGTGATCCACACCACTGGGGGAATCCAACCGCAGTCCCTATCGTTGAGCCTGCTGGTGCCGCGACAGTGTCCCCGGGCCTCACCTAATGCCTTTACGGAATACCGTCCGGCTGGAGCCGTATTGCGCCACGCGCCGAGAGGCGACCGGCGGCACCGCCCTCGTGAACGGGCCCCGACTCATCCGAGCCGGGGCCCGTTTTCCACATATCGCAGGGCCGCGACCTGCCAGGACATAACTTTCCCCGGAATGACCTAGACAGCTTGCCGGTCTGGTGGTGAAGTTGGTTGACCGCTTCGGTAACACCAACTAGCGTCAGGTGGTATGACCGTGAAGCTGACCATCAGCCTTCCCGACGATCTGGCCGCGATCGCGCAGGGGCAGCCGAACACATCGGCCTATATAGCCGAGGCTCTGCGTCAGCGAGTCAGGTCGGAGGCGCTCCAGCGCGCACTTGACCAGGCCGGCATCGACGAAATCCCTCCGGAGGAATACGCGAAGATCATCAAGCGTCATCGTGAGATCGATGCGATGCGCGAGGATCCCGAATTCCGGGCGAAGAACGCCGCGACGCTGGAGCGCTGGCGGCAGGGGATCATCCCGTGACGGTGGTGCAATGGCTACTAGACACTGGTGTTCTGCTGTCCTATGCCGAGCAGACCTCATCTGTGCTCGGTCGTGAGCTTGTTGCGTGCGAAAGAGATCACAAGTCGATGGTCGTCTCGGCCGCGTGTCTTGCGGAGGCATATCGAGCTGCGTCCGAGGACGCCGCCCACCTATTGGACGTCCTTGTCAACCTGCCTGCCGTCCAAGTCGAGCCGCTGCAACAGGACGACGCAAGGGTCACGGGTCTGGTCGCGCAGCGCGTGGGCCGGATTGGGCTGGCCCACGCGTGCATGCTTGCGCTCGGCTCGAATGTGCCGGTGATGACGACGGATTCTGAAGCGGCGCTTCGAGTCTTGGAGGCAGCGCTGGTGGAGCGGATGAATTAGGTGCGGTGGGCGGGGGCGGATGAGGCGTACCTCGACGAGCCGTCGGCGGTCACGGCCGGCCGGATGGTGCTCGGGCGGTACGGCGGGCGTACGGACGCGGGCGCGGACAAGAACGAGGACGCCGCGCTGCTTCTCCAAGGCGAGGACTGGGAGCTGGCGGTGGTCGCCGACGGCCACGGCGGAGCCGACAGCGCGGCTTTCCTGATCGAGCTGCTGCATGACGACCCCGACTTGGTGGACATCATGAGCCGGCCTGCTGCGGACGCACTCAGCGTTGTGCGTACTCATATGGTGAAGCGGATGCGAGCGGCGGAGCTGGACCACCTGCGAGGTGAAGCGGCCGTCTTGCTGGTCGCGCGCAAGGACCGGTACGCCGTGTGGCTGAACGTTGGCGACAACCTTGCGTTCGTGCTGCATCCCGAGCTGGCCCGGCTGGGACAGCGGACGCTGAACCAGCGGTCGTTCTACGAATGGGTCGGGCGAGTCGACAGCCTGCGGCTGGACGTGCCGAGTCATGCCACGGGAGTGCACGCGCTCCGGCCCGGCCGTACGCGAATCGCCCTGGTGACCGATGGGGTGCTGGACTTCTTCGCGGACCCCTACGACGGACCGCTCGGCACGGCGGTCGCCCAGCTGATGCAGCGTGTGCACGACGGCCGCGGTGTGGACAGCGCGACCGTCGTGGCCTGGGACGTCGTGGCGGGCGAGACGCCTATGCACCCCTCCGCGTGAGTTCGGCATAGCGCTCGGACTCGAGGAACATGGGCACGAGCAGCGCCGCTGAAGCCGAGAGATCGCGGTCGGCGGCCTGGTCGCGGGGGACGAAGACCATGGCGAGCCCTTCGCCGAGCACGACGTCGTCCTGCTTGGCGTCGGTGTAGCCCGCGTAGACGTGGAAGGTCACCTGGTGCGGGAAGCCTTCCTCGTACGGACGAGGTCCGGACCAGAAGTGCTCGATGTCGGCGGTCAGCCCGGTCTCTTCGAGCAGCTCACGATGGGCGGCTGCGAGCGGCGTCTCGCCGGCCTCGATGCGTCCGCCGGGCAGCGCCCATTGACTGGGCGAGACGGGGGCGTGCTCGTCGCGCAGCTGCATCAGGAGGGCGCCGTCGGCGTCGACCAGCAGGACCGCGGCTACTTCATAGGTCGCCATCGGGTGATCATGCCACTGAGTACGCCGTCAGGCGGTCCACGCCGACAGGAGTACGGCGACCTCGTCGTCCGTGGTGGGGGAGAAGTCGTCGTACCAACTGCCGACGGCGCTGAACGTCTCCGGGGTGACGACGGCGATGACCTCGTCGGCGAGGCGCTCGGGGTCGGCCAGGTCGGTGATCGCGCCCGGCGGGGCGACCGGGGCGGCGACGACGACTTTGGTCGCGCCGCGCGCTCGGGCGACCTGGCAAGCCGCGGCGGCGGTGGCGCCGGTGGCGATCCCGTCGTCGACGATCAGGGCGGTCTTGCCGGTCAGCGGCACCGGCGGGCGATCTCCGCGCAGCCGCCGGACTCGGCGGTCCAGCTCGGCGGATTCGGCTGCCCCGACGCGCTCGATCTGGGCAGCGGAGAGCATCCGGGATCCGCCGGTCAGCACTCGGGTGTCCTCCTCGCCGATCGCTCCGAAGGCGTACTCGGGCTGGTCGGGATGGCCGAGTTTCCGGACGACGATGACGTCGAGCGGCGCGCCGAGGACGGCGGCGATCTCGGCGGCCACCGGTACGCCCCCACGGGGCAGTCCCAGAACCACTACGTCGCCGTCGACTCCCGTCTCCATGAGGCGGGCGGCCAGGCGGCGCCCGGCGTCGGCCCGATCGCGAAACGCGCTCACCCGGCCATTGTCTCTCGCAGGTTTGCCCAGCGTGCGCTTCCCGTCCGGGCGGAACGCCGGAAAATGAGTTGCACAAGATCGGCGACGGGCTGTTACGCTCGCGGACATGTACATCGCGTGAGGTCTCGCCGCCGCCGTTCGAGCCGGACTCGGTTCACGGCCTGCGGCATCTCCAGCAGTCATCGGTCCGTTCCGGGCGCCGAGCTGCGTCCGATCACTTTTGAGGAGAGACGTCATGCGAGAAGAGACTCCTGACAACGAGGCGGCGGAGACCCCCGACCCCGACGCCGGTCTGACCCGCGCCGAGCGCCGGGCCAAGGGCAAGAAGGGCGGCCAGGCGCAGCAGGCGCACGGCAAGCAGCACTTCGTCCCGAAGAACTCGCAGGGCCAGGCCCAGCGCATCTGGTCGAACCGCCGGGCGGGCTGATCCGATGACCGACCCGCACCCGCGCCGTTACGTGGTGCTGGGTGCGGGTGCGGTCGGCGGGGTGGTCGGCGGCCTGCTCGCCGTGGCCGGTCACGAGGTGGCGTTCCTCGCCCGGGGCGAGCACCTGGCGGCCATCCAGCGTGACGGGCTGCGGGTCGAGACGCCCGACGCGGTTCACCAGGTCAAGGCGGCGGCTGCCGCCGATCCCGGGGAACTGGGGCTGCGTACGCACGATGTGGTGTTCTTGGCGGTGAAGGGCAACGACACCGAAGCCGCCCTGCAGAGCCTCGCCCGGACCGGCGTACCCGGGATCACGGTGGTATGCCTGCAGAACGGGGTAGCCAACGAGCGCCTCGCCTTGCGGTACTTCGCCGACGTCTACGGCATCTGCGTCATGCTGCCCGCGACTCACCTGGAACCGGGCGTCGTCCGTGCCGACTGCGCCCCGGTCCCGGGCATCCTCGACATCGGGCGCATTCCATCCGGTGTGGACGATCAGGCCGCCGTGATCTCGGCGGATCTGCGGAGCGCCGGGTTCCACAGTGAACTCCGCGAACGCGTGATGCCGTGGAAGTACTGCAAACTCCTGGTCAACCTCGGCAACGGCATCCGGGCGGTGTGCGTACCCTCCGAGGGGGTCGATGAGATCGTCGCCGAGGCGCGGGCCGAGGCGGCTGCGGTTCTCGACGCGGCCGGCATCGCGTACGTGTCCGAGGCCGAGGACCGCCGCCGTCGGGGCGACATCCTCCAGCTCAAGAGCCCTCGCTCGGGCAGCTCGTCCTGGCAGAGCCTGCGGCGTGGCACCGGCAGTATCGAGGCCGACTACCTCAACGGCGAGATCGTCCAACTCGCCCGGGAGCTCGGCCGCGACGCGCCGCTCAATGAGCGCGCCCAGCGCTGGGCCACCCGGTTCGCGGTGGAACGGCGAGAACCGGGCACGCTCCCGGTCGAGGAGTGGCTCAGCTGATCGGCGGGCGGCTCGGGCCCGCGGGCCGCTCCATCGCCGAGCTCGGCCCGAACCCGAACTTCTCATACAAGCCTTGCGCATCGCTCGTGTGCAGCAGCCACCGGAACTCGCGCCCCGGTCCGTCCTCGATCATCTTGTGCACGATCGCCACACCCAGTCCATGCCCGCGGTGCGCGGCGTCCACATAGACGTCCGCCAGATACGCCGAGGCCACACCGTCGGACCAGGCCCGCGCGAAGCCGACCATCTGCCCGGTGGGATCGAACGCGCCGACCACTCGCCACGACTTCCGCACCTGGTCCGCGAAGTCTTCACTGGTACGCCATCGGCCCCAGTACGCCTCGGTCGACAAGAACGCGTACGCCGCGTCGACGTCGATCCGGGCCGGGTCGTCGTCGACCTCGTAACCCGGTGTCACGTCGTACCCGGGTGTCACTTGGGATCCCGCCACAGCGTCCATTGTTCCGGACCGGCCGACACCGGCAGGTTCCCGGTCACCTCGAACCCGTGCCGCTCGTAGAACGGCAGGTTCTTCGGGTTCGACGACTCCAGATACACCGGTACGCCGTCGGCGTCGAACCGGTCGAGCCCGGCGCGCAGCAGCGCCGACCCCAGTCCACCGCCCTGCGCTGCCGATGCGGTCGCGATGAACTCGAGATACCAGTGCTGCGGCGGCTGCTTGTCGTGGTGCTTCTCGACATCCCCGAGCCGGCCGAGCACCCTCGGCAGGCGTACGCCCGCCGCCCGCGCGATCGACGGCGCGGCCCGCACCATGGCGGGGGCGGGAAGTTTCCAGTCACCGGGCGGCGACCAGATCGTCAGCGCCTGCCGGTCGGCGGTGGTGAACACGCGTCCCTTCGGCACGGAATGCCGCAGCAGCGCGCCGAACAGCACCGCCAGCCGCCGACGGCGGCGACCCGGGCTGTCCCGGTCGTGGTGCAGCATCCACGACCACACCGGGTCGCCGTCGAACGCGTCGGCCATGGTGGCCGCCAGAGCCGGAAGGTCGGCCGGGACGGCGGGGCGGATCTCGATCACCGGAGTATTCGAAATCCTCTCGCGTTCCCTGTCAACCTCCCGGCCCTGACCTCAGGATTCCAGACGTCTCGTCTTGATCTCCGGCCACGCGTGGTAGAGCTGGGGTGAATCCGTGATAATCGCTGCCCCGTCCGGGTATTCCGGGCCGGGTAGTGCCGCCGAGACGGCATGGGCGACGTCCAAGTCGGGCTTCTGCCATCCCTGTCCCGCTCGCCATTCCTCGTAGGACAGCGCGTCCCCGAAGTCGAACGGGATGACCGAGACGGCCGGCAACTGGCCGACGTGTTTGATGAGATGCGGACGGTCACGGCCCGCGTAAGCAAGGCACACGACCGGGGCCAAGACGGGTCGATCGGGCCGGAAGTGGGCCTGATTCAGCAGCGTGGACAGCCACTGAACCTGCCCGATAGCCCGTAGTGCCGAGGTGTCGAGGAGCAGGGGTCTCACGCGATCATCGGTCACAGCGAGTCCAACCACTTGTTGGCTTCGGCGAGACCCTCATCGGTGATGACCTGCCCGTAGGTCTCGCGGAAGAACTCGCGGACGGCTTCGCCACGAGCCTTCAGCTCTTCGGGGGTCAGGGTCTTCTCGGCGAACTCCATGAGGAGCTTGCCGAGGCTGATGCCGCGCTGATCGGCGATCAACGCGAGCCGGTCCCGGACTTCGGTGGTGACGCGGATGGACGTGTACGCCATGGGGCGAGCATACGTCGTGTATGCACGTGGTGTCGCGACCGGCCGGGGTGGTGCGAGAGTGGTCATGTATTCATTCGATCGCATGGCGTTACCGCATTACGACGGCATTTCCACTGAAAGATTTTTCGATCTTGTCAGTGGTTTGCAGTAGGTTCGGGCGCGTGACGACCAAAGCTTCGCAGCCCGCGCCGCCGAACCTGCCCGCCTCGTGGTCGGGAGGGACGCCGGTCCTCGACGACGAGGAGGAGTGGTGGCAGCTCGACCTCGCCGGTGACGTGTTCGAGGGCGAAGCGGCCGGGCTGGAGGTGGAGCAGAGCCGGTTCACCCGAGTCCGGCTCGGGGGCGTACGCCTGGAGAAGGCGACTTTCCTCGACTGCGCGCTGCACCACTGCGACCTGGCGAACTTGACTGCCGACGGGTGTGGCCTGCGACGAGTGGAGCTCGTCGAGTGCCGGGGGACCGGGATGGTCTACATCGGCGGCGCGCTGCGTGATGTCACGCTGCGCGACTGCCGGTTGGATCTGACGACCTGGCGGGCGACGACGTTCACCAAGGTCGCGTTCCTCGGCTGCGATCTGCGCCGGGCTGACTTCCTCGGTGCGGACCTGCGTGGGGTGCTGTTCGAACGCTGTGATCTGACCGGCGCGCAGTTCAGCAACGCCAAACTCGACGGCGCTCGGTTCGCCGACTGCGATCTCAGCGGGCTGGGCGGGGTGGCGAGCCTGGCCGGCGCGACCGTACGCGCCGACGACCTTCTCGTGCTGACCGAGCTGCTGGCGGACGCGCTCGGGATCACCGTCGAACGCTGAGTCGTAGAGCGCTGAGGCGCTGGACTTGTACCCTCGGCCCGTGCTCTCCCTCGCCGCGCGCCCGCTCGCCATCAACCCGCTGTCGACCGGGGGATACCCACTACTCGGGCTCGTCCTGCTGGCGATCGGCGGTGGGCTCCTCTGGCGGTCGCGCCGCCCGGGAAACGAGTCCCGGCGCGAGGAACGTCTGGGTGGCATCGCCTTCGCCGTGCTCGGCGGTGTCATCACGATCGTGGGCCTGATCGCGGTCGCCGCCGACTGACGGCTCCGTCGCGGGCGTGCGGAATCGTCGCGGGCGTGTTGCGGGCTGTCGCGGCGCGGCGCGTTATCCGGGATATCGCGGCCTCGATAGATGATCTAGGCGAGAAAACGTCGCCATAGCCGCCGAAACTCGCCAAGGTCATTTCCGAAGCGCAGGCCCAGGCGGGCGGCGGCGCGAACGGCGAGTTGACATGCAGCCGGACGGCTGCCTATCGTAAAAGGCAGCTAAAAGGCTGCATGTTGGGGGGCAATTGGACGAGGTCTTCCGGGCGCTGGCCGATCCGAGCCGACGCCAGCTGCTCGACAGCTTGAACGAGCGCAACGGGCAGACGCTGCGCGAGTTGTGCGCCGGGTTGCGGATGGCCCGCCAGTCGGTGAGCAAGCACCTGGCCGTGCTGGAGGCGGCCAACCTCGTCACGACCGTGTGGCGGGGCCGGGAGAAGGTGCACTACCTCAACGCCGAGCCGATCAACGCGATCGCCGACCGGTGGATCGGGCAGTACGACCGGGCGCGCGCGCAGGCCTTGGCCGACCTGAAGCGGGCCCTGGAGGGAGAACCCATGAGCGACACCGAGTTCGTGTACACGACCTACATCCGGACCACGCCGGAGAAGCTGTGGCAGGCGCTGACCGACCCGGCGTTCACCAGCCGATACTGGGACACCGTGTTCGAGAGCGACTGGCAGAAGGACTCGCCGATCACCTGGGTCTACAAGGGACTGCGAATCGAAGATCCCGAGCAGGTGATCCTGGAATCGCAGCCCTATCGGCGGCTCTCCTACACGTGGCATACCTTCACGCCGGAGTTCCAGGAGCTCGTGGGCGGGATGCCGGCGGAGATGGCCGCCGAGCCCCGCTCCCGGGTGACGTTCGAGCTGGAGCCGCAGGGTGACGTCGTCAAGCTGACCGTCGTCCACGACGGCTTCCAGCCGGGCAGTCAGGTGCTCGAAGGCATCCGGGGCGGCTGGCCGCCGTTGCTGTCGAGCCTCAAGTCGCTGCTCGAAACGGGCGAGCCGCTGGCGGTCTGAGACTGCACAGCCTGAGATGCACAGCCTGAGATGCACAGCCGCCCCGGCGATCGGCCGGGGCGGCTGCGGCGCTGCGTCGAGAGGGGGGTCACGCAGCGGTGATGCGTACGGCGTCCGCGATGACGTAGCCGGTCCCGGTCGTCCAGCGGCTGACGCCGACCACGTTGTGATCGCCCGCCGCCAGCGTGAACGTGCCGAGGTTCACCCAGGTGCCGCCGTTCGACCGCTGGTCGACGGTGACCGTCACGTTGCCGGTGGTGGTGGCGACGAGGAACGGGGTGGCGCTGTTGTACCCGCTGTTGGCGGGGTACCAGACGGCGATCTTGTAGCTGCCGGTCGCCGGGATGTCCGCCTTCCACCAGGCGGCGTCGGCGATCGACTGCGGATTGGCGAACCGGTAGTCGGCGCCGTACCGCTGGGCCGAGTACGCCGAGCTGCCCCAGTTGGCGCTGGCGGTGAACCGGCCGCTGTCGGTGTTGTCGACGATGACGCTGAAGGCTCCGCCGCTGACCGTACGCCCGCCGCTGGGCGCGCTCTGGTTCTGCAGGCGGTCCAACGCGGTCACGTAGTAGGTGTAGGTCTGCCCGGCGACCGCCGACTTATCCAGGTACGCCGTTCCGCGTACCGTGGTCAGCAGGTTCGTCGCGTCGGCGAAGGCGCAGGCGTCGGCCGGTCCGGCTCCGGCGATCCGGTAGACGGCGTACGACGTGCCCGATCCGGTCCAGCTGAGTTGGACGCCGGTGCTTACTCGCGTACCAGTGGGAATCGAGGGTGAAGCAGGCGCCGAACCTGTCACCGACAGTGGCAGTAGCGCGGGCCGGGTGTAATGGTCGGCCGCTAGCCGCGTGATGGAGCCGAGCCGGTCGGCGAGCACGTCGTTGGCGCTGAAGTAGATGTCGCCGTCCACTTCGGAGTAATTGCGGTTGAGCATGAGGTGACTCGTCAGCTCGGTCGTGGTCTGCCACTGGGCGGCCTGGCCCGACGCCCCGACCCGGTACGCCGCCTGCCCGATGTAGAGCTGGGTGTTCGTGCCGGCCACCACGCCGGCCCACCAGGGAGTGAGGACGGCGTAGTCGGCGGTGGTGAACCCGATGTGCCAGTAGATCTGCGGGGCGATGTAGTCGAGCCAGCCGGACTTCACCCATTTGCGGGAGTCGGCGTAGATCGCGTCGTAGGACTGGAGGCCGCTCGTCTGCGAACCGAGCGCGTCGGTGCTCGCGTTACGCCAGATGCCGAACGGGCTGACGCCGAACTTGACCCACGGCTTGGCGGCGTGGATGCGCTGCGACATCTCCTGCACGAGCAGGTCGATGTTGTTCCGCCGCCAGTCTCCGATGTCGGAGAAGCCGCCGCCGTACTGCGCGAACGTCGCCGAGTCCGGAATGGACACTCCGGAGACGGGGTACGGGTAGAAGTAGTCGTCCCAGTGCACGCCGTCGACGTCGTACTTGGTGACCGCGTCCATCATGGCGTCCTCGACGAACGTCCGCACCGCCGGAATGCCCGGGTTGTAGTACCGGCGGCCGTCGTAGGTGAAGGTCCAGTCGGGGTGCACCCGCGCGGGGTGGGTCGCGGTCAACGTGGTGAGGTCGGTCGTCAGCGCCACCCGGTAGGGGTTGAACCAGGCGTGGAACTCCAGATTCCGGGCGTGCGCCTCGCTCACCATGAAGGCCAGCGGGTCGTAGCCGGGGTTCGCGCCCTGCGTACCGGTCAGGTAGCGGGACCAGGGCTCATAGGAGGACGGCCAGAACGCGTCGGCCGACGGGCGTACCTGGACTACGACGGCGTTCAGTTTGCGCTGCACCGCCAGATCGAGCCACGACTTGAACTCGGCCTGTTGGGTCGCGACGCTCAAGCCGGTCGCGCTCGGCCAGTCGATGTTGGTGACGCTGGCGATCCACATCGCACGGAGCTGACGCAACGGGGTGTTGGAGTCGGGCGTGCACGCTGCGGCGACGGCGAGAGTGTCCGACTGCCCGCCGCCGACCCGAGGCTGCGCGGGATTGGCGGAGGCGGGCAGTGCGGACGCCAGCAGTGCGGCGGCCGTCGCCAGCAGGACCGAGACCGTGAAACGGCGCATTCGGGGGGATCCTCTCGATCGATGCTGGTGCGGTCGTCGATGTGGTGTGAATGATTTACCACAGCGCGCATCGTCTTGTGAAGACTTGACTGGCCCCTTGACTTTGCCGCCGAAGCGCGGATGATGCTCTCACCGCCCACGCGTCTCCAAGGAGGAACGCAGTGCACAGACCTAACATCCCACGTCCTATGTCTGGGCTGGTCGCCGTCTTGATCGCGGCCGCGGCCTGTCTGTCCACCGTCGCGCCGGCTCAGGCCGCCACCGCCGTCCACACCGAGAAGCTTCTGTTCGACGGGGGTGGCAGCGAGGTCCTCAACGGCATCACCTATCACTCGTTCCGGATCCCCTCCCTGATCCGCACCACGCAGAACACGCTGCTCGCCTTCGCCGAAGGCCGGGCCTCGGCCAACGTCGACTACGGCAACATCAACCTCGTCTACAAGCGGTCGACCGACAACGGCGTGACCTGGTCCGCGTTGCGGGAGGTGGTCGGCTCGGGCCTCGGCACCTGGGGCAACCCGACCGCCGTGGTCGACCGTACGACCGGCGCGATCTTCCTGTTCCTGAGCTGGAATCCGGCGGACGTCAGCGAGAACGGCGGGGGCGGCACCACCAAGATGACCGCTTGGAGCGACCGCAAGGTCTTCCTTTCCAAGAGCACCGACGACGGGCTGACCTGGACGACGCCGCAGGACCTCACCGAGTCGCTCAAGCCGAAGACGCTCAACGGCGCGACCTGGGTGTGGGACGCGATGGGGCCGGGAGCCGGCGTACAGCTGACCGTCGGTGTGCACGCCGGTCGGCTGGTCATCCCGGCGCTGCACCGCAACATCTACAGCGACGATCACGGTGCGACCTGGAAGTACGCCCTGATCACCGACCCGAGCGACGGCAGCGTTCAGGACGGCACCAACGAGGGCACCGTCCTCGAACTGTCCGATGGCCGGCTCTACCGCAACGACCGGGCCTCCGACGGGCTCTGGAACATCGCCAAGCGGCGCTGGGTCACCCGGGGCACCGTCGAGGGCGGGTTCGGGGCGTACGCCGCCGACTCGACGTTGCTCGACCCACGTTGCGAGGGTTCGATCATCCGCTACAACACCGACGACCCGACCCGGATCGTCTTCCTGAACCCGCCCAGCACCGTCACGCGTACGGACATGGAGTTCCGGATCAGCTATGACGAGGGCCAGACCTGGCCGATCTGGCGTAAGACCAGCGACGCCCCGTTGCCCGCCTGGTCCGGGCTCGGCACCGCCAACGTGCAGGAGGGCGGCTACAGCAGCATGGCCAAGACCGCCGACTACTACGTGGGCGCGCTGATCGAGGTCAACGAGAACGCGGACGCCAACAGCACGTCGCACCGGTCGATCGTGTTCCGCAAGGTCAACCTGCCGTGGATCCTGAACGGCCAGACCGAGCCGTGATCGGCGGCCGGGTCCGGCGGGCGTGCCCGTGCTCGGCTGTCGGACCCGGCTCCTAGAATCTCCTGGCAGTGGCGCGTTGGGGGCTGCGGTTGGGGGTTGGCGGATGCTGGTGATGCACGGGGTGTGGCGTGCCATCGGCGGGCTCGCCCTCTGGGCCGAGGATTCGGCCCTGCCCGCGTCCGGCAAGAGCCGCAAGATCCACCCGTACGCCGTCGCTCCGGACGTCCCCGGTAAGCCCGGCGAGGCGACGTTCCTGCTGCCCAGTGCCGGTGGGCGGCCGTTGGAGTCCCCGGAGTTGTTCCGCGAGGACGCCCCGGCTCATCGCACCCTGAAACTCGCGCCGTGGCGGGTTCCGGTCATCGACCTCGACGTCGACGAGGCGCTGCTGTTCCTGCTGACCCCACCGGACGAGGCCGGCGGGACCGAATTCGGCGGAACGCTCCGCCACCTCGCCGAAGTCGCCCGGTACGCCGTCGACCTCGTCGCCCGCGGACGCGTCGTCCCAGCCGTCGGCGGGACCGACGACGCCCCGCTCGCGCTGTGGCGGCCGGTGCTCACCGGCGAAGACCGGCATTGGGCGCAAGCGCTGTTGCATGCGATGCCACCCGTCGGGCGTACGTCGGAGACGGGGGAACTCCGCCCGGCCGAGGAAGTCTTCGCGCAGGCGCTCGACGCGTTGGCCGACGCCGCAGCGCGCGCCACGCTTCCGCCGCAGGACGGGGACACTTGGCCCGCCGCGTTGACGGGGACGCGCCGCACCTTCACCGCCGAACCGGTGCAGCTCGCGCGGCTGCGCAGCGACCTCGACCAGTGGACGCGAGACGCGGCGGCCGGCTCGGTCCGCGCCTTCTTCCGCCTGGTCGAACCGCTGGACCCGGAGGCCGACGACGATCCGTGGCGGGTGGAGCTGTCGCTGCAAGCCGCCGACGAACCGAGCCTCGTCGTCCCGGCCGCCGACATCTGGGAGTCGCAGCGCGGCCACAAGGCGCTGGCCCGCTACCTCGATGCTCCACAAGAGACGTTCCTGGCCGAGCTCGGCCGGGCGGCCCGGCTCTGGCCGCACCTCGATCGCGCGCTCGCCGAAGCCCGCCCGGCCGACCTGCCACTCGACACCGCCGAGGCGCACACGTTCCTCCGCGACTCGGCTCCGCTGCTGGCCGGGGCCGGGTTCGGCGTACTGCTGCCCAAGTGGTGGGGCAAGACGGCGGCCCGCATCGGCGCCCGGCTCAACGCCAAGTCGCCGACCGCGCCCGCGACCGTCGCCAACAGCACCACGCTCGGGCTCGACGCCATGATCGACTACGAGTGGCAACTCGCCCTCGGCGACCACACCCTCACCGAAGCCGAGCTCAAGCGCCTGGCCAAGGTCAAGGCGCCGCTCGTGCGCGTACGGGGGCAATGGGTCGAGCTCGATGCCAAACGGCTCGCCGCCGGCCTCGCGCTCATGGCGACCAAGGGCCAGATGAGCGTGCTCGACCTGCTCACGGGCGCTCCGGCGGCGTCCGCCGGGTTACCGGTGGTCGAGGTTCAGGCTTCCGGTTGGGTACGCGGACTGCTGGACGGCGAGAAGATCAGTCAACTTGAGCAGCCGTCGCGATTCGTCGGCGCACTGCGGCCGTACCAGCAGCGCGGGCTGTCATGGATGTCGTTCTTGGAGCGATTCGGGCTTGGTGCCGTACTCGCAGACGACATGGGTCTCGGCAAGACCGCGACGATGCTGGCGGTGATGCTCAACGACCCGTCCGGCTCCGGGCCCACGTTGCTCGTGTGTCCCATGTCGCTGGTCGGGAACTGGGAACGAGAAGCCGCCAAATTCGCTCCTGCTTTACGCGTACACGTGCATCACGGAGCTGAACGGGCGCAAGGCGAGCGTTTCGTGCGGGCCGTGCGGGAAGCGGACCTGGTTGTGACGACCTATGCCCTCGCGGCGCGCGACGCAGCGGCGCTGAGCAAGATCCAGTGGCATCGGGTCGTGGTCGACGAGGCGCAGGCGATCAAGAACGCGGCGACGCGACAGGCGGTGGCGATCCGGTCGTTGCCGGCGCGGCACAAGATCGCCGTGACCGGTACGCCGGTGGAGAACCGCCTCGCGGACCTCTGGGCGATCATGGAGTTCGCCAATCCGGGGCTGCTCGGACCGGCCTCGGAGTTCAAGCGCGCCTACGCCGAGCCGATTCAGCGGCACGGTGATCAGCAGGCGGCCGAGCGGCTGCGGCGGCTGACTCAGCCGTTCGTGTTGCGGCGGCTGAAGACCGACAAGTCGATCATCTCGGATCTCCCGGAGAAGCTGGAGATGGAGGTGGTCTGCAACCTGACGGCGGAACAGGCGACCCTCTATCAGGCCATTGTGGACGATGCGATCGCGGCGATCGAGGGTGCGGAGGGGATCGAGCGCAAGGGCCTCGTGCTGGCCACGATGACCAAACTCAAGCAGGTGTGCAACCACCCCGCGCAGCTGTTGCGCGACGGTTCGCGGCTGGCCGGGCGATCCGGGAAGCTCGCCCGGCTGGAGGAGATCCTCGAAGAAGTGCTCGCGGCGGGGGAGAAGGCGCTCCTGTTCTCCCAGTACGCCGAGTTCGGCGGGGCGTTGCAGGCGTACCTGACCGGGCGGTTCGGGCGGGAAGTGTTGTTCCTCCACGGCGGCGTCGCGAAGGCCGACCGCGACGACATGGTGGCGAGGTTCCAAGGCGGTCACGCCTTGGACCATAAGCGCAGTCAGTCGGACGATGGGCCGCCGATCTTCGTGCTCTCGTTGAAGGCGGGCGGCACCGGTCTGACCCTGACCGCGGCCAATCACGTCATCCACGTGGACCGCTGGTGGAATCCGGCGGTCGAGGACCAGGCGACCGACCGCGCGTTCCGCATCGGGCAGAAACGCAACGTCCAGGTACGCAAATTCGTCTGCGCGGGCACGGTGGAGGAGCGTATCTCAGCGATGCTGGCCGACAAGCGCGAACTGGCCGACCGCATCGTCGGCACCGGCGAAGGCTGGATCACCGAGTTGAGCACCGACGACCTGCGGAACCTGTTCGCCCTCGACAAATCGGCGGTGGTGGAATGACCGCTCCGAAGTGGAACGAGTTCGGCCGTCCGCGCAAGGTGGCAGGCGGCATCAAGGCGCGGTCGACGAAGGGCGCGATCGGCGACACCTGGTGGTCGAAGGCGTTCATCGGAGCGCTGGAGTCGTTCGCCGACAAGGGTCGGCTGACCCGGGGCCGGTCGTACGCCCGAGCCGGGCAAGTACTTTCGCTCGACGTCGCCCCCGGCCTGGTGACCGCGTCCGTGCAGGGTTCCCGCGCGACCCCGTACGCCGTCGTGCTCGGGTTCCCGCCGCTCGACGCCGCGACTTGGTCGGTCCTGGAGCAGCGCCTCGCCTCGCAGGCGCTGTTCGCAGCGCACCTGCTGGCCGGGCAAGTGCCGCACGAACTCGTCGACCTGTTCGCCGCCGAAGGCGCGCCGCTCTTCCCGACCCGGGCCACCGAAGTGTCGATGGAGTGCTCCTGCCCCGACTGGGGCTGGCCGTGCAAACACATCGCCGCTGCGTGTTACCTGCTCGCCGAGCGGTTCGACGAGGACCCGTTCACCCTGCTGCTGTGGCGTGGGCGTACGCGCGCCGACCTGCTCGACGCGTTGCAGCTGCAACGCGGTTCCGGGATGGCCGCGCCGGTCGTGGGGACGGCGGCGGCGCTCGGCTCGCTCTCGTCGCCGTCGCCGTCGTCGCCGTCGCAGGAGGTGCCGGTGTCGCGGTGGTGGTCGCCGCCGGTTCCCCTGCCGTCGGCTCCGCCCGTCGGGCTGCCGGACCTTCCGCTGTCGCGGCAGCTGGGCACTCCGCCCGCTTCGGTCGGCCGCATCGTGTGGCCTGGATGATCGTGGTGGCTCGCATGATCAGCGGAAGTCTTGCGGTGCTTATAACCCGAACGCTCCGCTGATCATGCGCTTCACGCTTCGGTGAGGGCGCCGAGCAGCCACGAGAGCTTGAGCTCGCGAGCGGTGACGAGCGCCGCCGCGCGAAGGTGGTCCCGCTCGGCCCCCTCGGGCAGCCCGTCGGCCAGCGCGAGCATCGCCGCGGCAGTCTGCGGCCGGTAGCCGAGCGTGGCGCGCAGGTAAAGGGAGTGCCGGAGGTGCTCCTCAGCCCGCTCCGGTTCGTGGATCGACAGATGACGCACCACATAGGACTTCACCAGCGGGTCGTCGTGGGTCGCCGCCCGGTCGAAATGCGCCTTCGCGGCGATCGGATCTTCCAGGATGTTGTCCGCGAAAACCCCCAGGTAGAACTCGCCCCAACCGGCCAGCTGCGGATCCGCGGCGGCCGCCTCGAAGCCCACGCGTACCACGGCCTGGTCGTCCGGCCGCACGTCGTGATCGAACAACAAGCGGCTGTACGCATGACGGGCGGTCAAGTATCGGCCAGTCGTCGACGCCGGTTCGAGGGCGTCTACCGCGTACTGCGCCGCGTCGTGTTCCTCGCCTTGCCAGAAGAACCGGTCGATCAGCAGCTCCGCTTGGACTTCGGCGGCTTCGCCCAGCTCGACGGCCCG
The DNA here is from genome assembly GCF_013362815.1 of Hamadaea sp. Taxonomy (GTDB): domain Bacteria; phylum Actinomycetota; class Actinomycetes; order Mycobacteriales; family Micromonosporaceae; genus Hamadaea. The sequence goes on from NZ_JABFVK010000058.1 coordinate 24,072, forward strand.
GTCCTGCGCCTCGGCGAAGTGGCCGAGCCGGTGCAGCGCGGTGATGTAGGGGTCTTTTGCTACCATGGGACCTACGATAGGGATCAGCGATGTAGGTGGTCAAGTGGAATACGTCGACTACTTGGGCAACGTAACCCGGTTCGCGGTGGGCCTGGTCAACACGCCTGCCACGGTCCCGGGGGACCAGGAGATGCTCACGGAGCACGAGGTCGCCGCGCCGGATGCGGCCGAGGTGGAGCCGGTGCTCAAACTCATCCGGGAGGCGCTCGGCCAGATCGTGGACGGCGTACCGGTGGAAGCGGTCGACACGCTGCTCCGGCGGTATCCGCCGCGCATGCATCTGTCCGATCACGACGGCGCCGATCATCCGCACATCCATTTCGCGCGCAACGGTGACGAGCCGGTTCGCTGGATCGGGCAGACCGTGGGGGCCGCCCTGGCGCACGTCGCGACCGGCGATCCCGGCCTGACGCTGGGCCGCTGCGCGGCCGAGGGCTGTGAGAACTTCTTCGTCGACCAGTCGAAGAACCGGACTCGGCGGTTCTGCTCGAACACCTGCGCCAGCCGGACGACGGTCGCGGCCTATCGCGCGCGGAATCGCGTGTAGTAGTTTCGCTGGCGTGAACGACGTTCAGCTAGGCGGAACACGGATCATTCCGGTCGTGGCGTTGCCCGACGCCAGGCTCGCCCTCGACCTCGGTCAGGCGTTGTGGGCCGGCGGCATCCGGACGATCGAGATCACGCTGCGTACGCCGGCTGCCCTCGCCGCCATCGCGAGCCTGGCGGAGAAAAGTGACCTGCTCGTCGGGGCGGGCACCGTCCTCACTGCCGATCAGGTGGACGCCGCTGTCGACGCCGGAGCGAAGTACGTCCTCAGTCCCGGGTTCTCGGCCGCGGTGGTGGACCGCTGCCGGGAGGTCGGCGTACCGGTGATTCCGGGGATCGCGACCGCGACGGAGCTGCAGACGGCGCTCGCGGCCGGGATCACGACGGTCAAGTTCTTCCCCGCCGAGCAGCTCGGCGGCCCGGCCGGCATCCGGGCGCTGTCCGGACCGTTCGGCCAGGTGAAGTTCGTGCCGACTGGTGGCGTCTCGCTCGCCAATCTCGCCGGTTATCTGGCTGAACCGGCTGTGCTCGCGGTCGGGGCGTCCTGGGTGGCCGCGTCCGACCTGCTCGCTCGGCGTGACTTCGCGGAGATCACCCGGCGCTCGGCCGCCGCCCTCGAACTGGCCGCCCGATGACCGGCTTGGACGTCGTCGCCCTCGGGGAGGTCATGCTGCGGCTGGACCCCGGCGAGGGACGCGTACGCACAGCGCGCAGCTTCGCCGTGTGGGAAGGCGGCGGGGAGTACAACGTCGCGCGCGCCCTGCGCCGGTGCTTCGGACTGCGTACGGGGGTCGTCACGGCATTGGCCGACAACGAGGTCGGCCGCCTAATCGAAGACCTCATACTGGCCGGCGGCGTCGACACCTCCTTCGTGCGGTGGCTGCCCTACGACGGGATCGGCCGCGAGGTGCGCAACGGGCTCAACTTCGTCGAGCGCGGGTTCGGCGTACGCGCCCCGCTGGGCGTCTCCGACCGAGGGCACACCGCCATCGCCCGGCTTCGTCCCTCCGATGTGGACTGGGAAGCGCTCTTCGGCTGCGGCGTACGCTGGCTGCACACCGGCGGCATCCTCGCCGGGTTGTCCGATACCACGCCGGATCTCATCGAGGCGGCGATCGACGCGGCCCACCGGCACGGCGCGACCGTTTCCTACGACCTGAACTATCGGGCCAGCCTGTGGCACGGCCGAGGCGGCCGCGAACGGGCCCAGGAGGTCAACCGCCGTCTGCTGTCGGCCGGGGTCGACGTGCTCTTCGGCCTCCCCACCGAAGCACCGGTCTCAGCAGCGACCTTCCCCGGTCAGGTGGAAGACCTGGTCAAGGAGTTACCAGGGCTCCGCGTCGTGGCGACCACGCTGCGCCGTGTTCACTCGACGAACGTCCACGACTGGGGTGCGATCGCCTGGCGGGACGGCGAGTTCGCCGAATCGCGGCTGCGGGAAGGTCTCGCCGTCCTCGACCGCATCGGCGGCGGCGACGGCTTCGCCTCCGGTCTCATCTACGGGCTGCTGACCGGACTCGATCTGAGCCTCGCCGTGGAGTACGGCGTCGCGCACGGGGCGCTCGCCATGACCACTCCCGGCGACACCTCGATGGCCACGTTGGCCGAGGTGGCGGCGCTCGCCACGACTGCGGTGGCGGACGTCAGCCGATAGGAGTCACACCTTGGTGGCGGTGACGATCACGTAGCCCTTCGGGTCGCGTACCGGACCGCCGTCGGCGAACAAGGCCGCCGCGTTCTCGGTCAGGGTCGCGATCACGTCGTCCCGACGAGGGTCGTCATCGGCCACTCCCCAGCCCGTCAAAGACGAGACGGCGTAGTCGATCATCGGCCCGGGATCGGGGAAGACCAGCTCGTTGGCGTGGCGGTGCGGTTGTGCGTACCCGAAGATCTGCTGGACCAGCGTGGGGAGATTGCCGTCGTGGACGCTGGCCATGCGCGGACCCCGGCCGACCTCGCCGCTCGGCCGCGGCCGAGCGAAGCCGTGCGCGCCGACCGAGGTCTGAAGCAGCCCCATCAGAATGGGCGTGGTGGTCTCGAAGTTGACCACGGCCGCAAACCGACCGCCGGGCCGCAGCACCCGGTGGGCCTCGCGGAGCGCGAGCAGCGGATCGGGCACGTGGTAGAGCATGTGGCGCGCGGTGACCACGTCGAACGTCGCGTCGTCGAAGGGCAGCCGCTGAGCGTCGCCCTCCACCGCGGTGACCCCAGGCGTCGCGGCGAGTGAGGTCACTGCCGCAGGCGCCGCGTCGAGCCCGATGAGCTGGCCGAGGTGTCCCTCCCCGGCCAGCTTCAGCAGGAAGGCGCCGGTGCCGCAGCCGACGTCGAGCAGGTCGTCGGCGGGACTGAGGCCGACCGCCGCCCGGACCGCCGCGTCGACGTCGTCCGGCCGGGCGCTGTACCGCTGGTGCGTGCGAATCCGCACGGCAAGCGGATCCAGGCTGGCGTATTGCCGGCGGGCGATCGCCGCGAGATCGGTCATGGCAGGCGCTCCTCATCCTGTCCGGTCGGCTGCGCGTCCAGCCAGAACCGTTCGAAGGTGGTCGTCATCAGGTCGAACATGCCGCCTTCGGTCTCCCGCCGCAGGTGCATCAGCGGGTCGAGGAAGCTTTGCACACCGTAGAGATGGTGGCTGACCAGGAGGTCGTCGTCGAACCGGAAGATCGACGAGTACGCGGTGAGGGTGTAGGTCCGCAGTTGCGCCCCTGGGATCGCCGCCAGGGGTTCGTAGTAGGAGATCGCCGCCCGGGCCCGGGCGGCGAGTGCTCCGACGAGCCGCTGTTCCATCGCCCGGCGGCGCAGCGCCGGACTGGTCGGGTGCGCCATCGCCAGCCGGATCGGTACGCCGTCCCCGGCCTTGCGCGCCAGGAGGTCGTCGACGCTGGGATTGTCCTCTGCCAGGAACAGCCCGGTGACGCAGAGGATGTCGATGGTCGACTTCGCCCCACGCATCAGCTCGTGCCAGAGCTGGCGGGGTGCTTCGGCCCGATGCGCGTAAAGCCGGACGAAGTCTCGCGGTTGGTTCTCGGGTCCGTTGTCGGGCCCGCTGATGGTCGGCCACAACCAGTCGACCGGTACGCCCAGCCGCCGGGAAACCCGGTCGGCCGTCTTGCGGCGGGGCGTGCGTCCTTCGTAGACCCACCGCTGCGCCGTCTTGCCGTTCACGCCGACGGCGCCGCCGAGCTCCGTGATCGCCAGTCCGCTCGCCCGAATGGCCTCGCGCAGTCGTTCGTTTCGCATGGGTCCTCCCCGCCATCCGTCCAAATCCACCACGCGGTTATATCAATGTCCAAACGGGCACTGCAACAAAATCCCCGACATGGTTTTTACCGCATGGATCCGAACCTGCAAAACCGGCGTTTTTCGGGGGTCTACCTGGTTCGATGCCGTGTTGGACCGCACTGTCTTATGAGGAGACATCGGCGGCTTCGCAATGCGGTAGTGCGCGCTATTGGAGCGCACTATTGCGCATTGGTGGGCGCTACTAGTGGTGGGACATTGCGGCATGATCGCCCTCGGTGGTTCCGCTGGTTTCTGCTCGGTTCTGCGCGCTGGTTCCGCTGGTTCTGCGGGCCGGTTCTGCTGGTTTCTGCGCGCTGGTTCCGCTGGTTCCGCGGGCCGGTTCTGCTGGTTTCTGCGCGCTGGTTCCGCTGGTTCCGCGGGCCGGTTCTGCTGGTTTCCGCGCGCTGGTTCCGCTGGTTTCTGCGCAGGATCCCGGGATATCGCGGTTATCGGAGCGCACGAGGCCGCGTTATCCCCGGATATCGCGCGCGGGATCCAGCGCGAGCGGGTCCGGAGCGAGCGGGATCCAGTGCGAGCGGGCTCGATAGCGAGCGGGGTCCATAGCGGACGCGTCGCCCATCCGTGTCACGGCGGCGCGTCGCCCGTCCGTGTCGCCCGGGCGGCAGGCTCGGCTTGATCCAGTGCCCTCCGTCAGCGATTCACGGCTCGAATCGGAGATCAAGTTCCCATGGCCAGCGCAAAACCGGGGCCTGAGCGCTGATAACGGGAATTTGATCTCCGGAATCGGCCGCCGAGCGCTGACGAGGGGAACTCGATCTTGCCGTGCCGCCGCGTAAGCCCGCCGCGTAAGCCCGACGCGTAAGCCCGACGCGTAAGCCCGCCGCGTAAGCCCAGCGCGCGAGCCCGACGCGTAAGCCCGACGCGTAGCCCCGACGCGGAGTGCGGCCGGGAGCGCCGCAGGAGCGGGCCGCGTACTGGCGGTTCGGTCAGCCGACCATCCGCCGTCCGGCCAGGAAGATCTCCAAGCCGCCCGGAAGGCATCCACGGGGTGTCGCGAAGCGTCTCTCCTTGAGTACCCTCACCGCGGGAGGAAACGATCCGACATGCGCCGCCGCACGATTTTCGCCACCGCCGCGACTGCCGCGGCGGGCACTCTGCTTGCCGCTTGCAAGGACGACTCGAAGGATGTCGCCTGGAGCGGGCCGAGCGCTTCGCCGAGCACCTCGCCCGCCGCCGATGATGATCCGAACGCGCCGACGCTGACGATCGCGCCCGCGCCGGGAGCCAGCGTCGCGCCGAATGAGCCCGTCGTGGTGACGGCTGTCAATGCGACGCTCCAGACGGTCTCGGTGACGACCGGCGGCAAGGCGGTCGCCGGTGAGCTCGACGCCGAGAAGACCACTTGGCGGAGCACGTCGGCGCTGCAGTTCGGCAAGACGTATCAGGTGACGGCGAGCGGCGTCGACTCGGCGGGCAAGCCGCTGGAGCAGACGGCGACGTTCACGACGTTGAAGCCGTCCGGCACGGCGAGCATAACCTTCCAGGCCAACGCCATGACCGGGATGAAGAACGGCGGCACCTACGGCGTCGGCCAGGTCGTCATCGTGAAGTTCAGCAAGGCCCCCACGGACAAGAAGGCGGCGCTGGCGGCGATCAAGGTGACCAGCGAGCCGCAGGTCGAGGGCCGGTGGTACTGGGTCGACAACCGCACCGCGCACTACCGTCCCGAGAAGTTCTGGACCAAGGGCACCAAGGTGTCGGTCGATGCCAAGCTGCACGGCGTACATCTGGGCAAGAACGTCTACGGGGGCGAGAACGAGTCGATCTCGTTCAACATCGGGCCGGCTCGGATCGCGACCGCCGACAACGCCACGCACTACATGCGGGTCACCGTCGACGGCGTACTCGTCAAGAACATCCCCATCAGCATGGGCAAGAGCGGCTACGTCACCACTGCCGACGGCGGCAAGGTGCTGTTCCCGACCCGCTCGGGCACACACGTCGTGATGTCGCGGGAGCCGGAGCACCGGATGACGTCGGCCAGTTACGGCGTCACCGATCCCAACAACCCCAACTACTACGACGATCTGATCAAGCTCTGCTGCCGCATCTCCTACAGCGGCGAGTTCGTGCACGCCGCGCCGTGGAGCGTGTGGGCGCAGGGCAAGCAGAACGTCTCGCACGGCTGCATCAACATCTCGACCGGCAACGCCCAGTGGTTCTACGACAACTTCCGGCTCGGCGACCCGGTCATCGTCAAGGGCACCGGCCGTCCGCAGCTCATCGGTGACAGCGCCGGCGCCGTCTGGGACGTCGCCTGGTCCAAGATGCTGCCGGAGTCGTAGATTACCGTCGTCGCATGACAGGCGACGACAGCGCACGGCGTGCGGAACTGCTGGCCAAGCTGGTCGACTACTCGCGCGCTCACGGCCTGGCGGACATGTCGCTGCGTCCCCTGGCCGCCGCGGTCGGGTCCAGTCCGCGGGTCTTGCTCTACTTCTTCACAAGCAAAGATCAACTTGTACGCGAAGTGGTGGCGCACAGTCGCCGTGAACAGGTCAGCCTGGTGCAAGCGGAGCTGATCGATCCCGCGACGGAGGATTCCGTTGGGGAGTCGGCGGTGGACCGGCTCTGGCAGTGGCTGACCGACCCGGACAACGCCCACGTCGAGCGGCTGTTCTTCGAGAGCTACGCGCTGTCGTTGCGGGCCGAACCGGGGGCGTGGGAAGGCTACGGCGCGGCCAGTGTCGCCGAGTGGCTCCCGCAGCTGCGCCCGGTCGCCGAACGTCTGATGCCCGGCGCAGACCCGGAGGTGGCGGCGACTCTGCTGCTGGCGACGTTGCGCGGACTACTCCTGGATCGGCTGGCGACCGGCGACTCTCGGCGTACCGATATGGCGATCGAGATGTTTCTGCACGGCCTGGACGGCACGGCGTTGACAGCAGACTGAAACGAGTGTTTCACTCAAGGCATGAGCGAGCTGATCCGCGACCTGGACCGACCCGGCGACCTGGGCTGGGTCGTGCAGCGCCATGGCGAGATCTACGCCGAGGAATTCGGCTGGGACGTGAGTTTCGAGGCGCTGGTGGCGCGCATCGTGGCCGATTACGCCGAGAAGCGCGACCCCGCCCGGGAGAACGCGTGGATCGCCGAGGTCGACGGCCGGCGCGCCGGATGCGTCTTCTGCGTACGCAAAGACGAGCAGACCGCACAGCTCCGCATCCTGCTCGTCGACCCGATCGCCCGTGGTCGGGGAGTGGGACAGCGGCTGGTCCGGAGGTGCATCGAGTTCGCCCGGTCGGCCGGCTACACCCGGATGATGCTGTGGACCAACGATCCGCTGGTCGCCGCCCGCAAGATCTACTTGGCCGAGGGCTTCGCGCTGGTCGAGTCCGAGGAGCACGACTCCTTCGGCCGTCACCTCGTCGGTCAGGTCTACACGCGCGATCTCTAGTCGGCTCAGCCTGTGATCGGCACGCGTTCCGGCTGGACCGGGGCTGTCTTCACGCCTATCGATCCGGCAGGATGACCGCATGATCCTGGCGGTGACCCTGAACCCGGCGCTCGACATCACCTATCGAGTCGAAGCGATGCGGCCGCACACCTCGCACCGCGTACGCGAAGTCGCCGAGCGCCCCGGCGGCAAGGGGCTCAACGTCGCCCGCGTCCTCGCGCAACTGGGTCAGCCGGTGCTCGCCACCGGGCTGCTCGGTGGGGCGACCGGCGCTCGGATCACCGAACTGCTCGACGGCGTGGAGCATTCGTTCTGGCCGGTCGCGGGGGAGACGCGGCGTACGGTCGCCATCGTCGACGCGCAGGACGCCACCGGGTTCTGGGAACCGGGTCCCGAGGTGAGCGCCGCCGAATGGGAGCAGTTCCGGACGCACTTCGCGTCCCTGCTGCCCGGCGTCAAGGTCGTCACGTTGTCCGGCTCGCTGCCGCAAGGCGTACCCGTCGACGCGTACGCGCAACTCGTCGCGCTCGCCCGGGAGGCCGGGGTGATCAGCGTGCTCGACGCCGAAGGGGAGGCGCTGACCCTGGGCATCGCCGCTGGACCGGACGTCGTGAAGCCCAACCGCGACGAACTCGGCGACAGCACTCCGCGGGAGCTGCTCGCGCAGGGAGCCAAGGCCGTCGTCGCCTCCCGGGGCGAGGACGGCATGGAAGCCGTGACCGCCCAGGGCACCTGGCGAGCGTTGCCGCCCGAGCGGGTCTTCGGCAATCCGACCGGAGCCGGTGACTCCTGTGTCGCCGCGATCGCCCGCGGGCTGGCGGCCGGAATCGGCTGGCGTGACGTGGTGGCGGACGCGGTCGCGGTGTCGGCCGCAGCGGTCGCCTCGCCCGTCGCCGGGCACATCGACGAGCCGTCCTACCAGCGTTTCCGCGACGCCGTACGGGTAGAGGAGCTCGCACATCGCGAGGCGGTTCGGATCATCTGCCTCGACGACAGCGGCCGCATCCTGCTGCAGCACTGGCGTGATCCGGTCACCGGCGACCACCTGTGGGAGCCGCCCGGCGGCGGAGTCGAGGAAGGCGAGGAGCCGTACGCCGCCGCCCGCCGCGAACTCGTCGAGGAGACCGGTCTGGACCCCGACCAGATCCGCCCGGAGAACGTCGCCGTGCACCGGGACTGCCAGTGGAAAGGCCGCCGCTGGGTCGGCGTGGAACCCTTCTACCTGGCCCGTTTCCCGGGTTCGCAGCCGCCGGTGAAGCCCGCCAAGCTCACCCCGGGCGAGCAGACCTCCCTGGTCGAGCAGGCTTGGGTGCACTGGTCGGAGCTGGGGTCGCTGTCCGGCCGCCTTGAGCCGCCGCAGCTACTTTACGTCGTACGCCGGCTCGCTCCGGACGAGCTTCGCCCGCGCTCTTAGCTTCGCCGGGGTGCGTTATCCCGAGATAACGCTGCTTCGGCCGACGAAATAGCCGCGCTACCCCGCATAACGCGAGCGCGCGCCCTCAAAGGGAACGCCGGCCAACCGTCGCTTGATGTCGGAGCAAAGGGCGGCCGCCTCCGGGTGCCCGACGGTGCGCGCCTGAGCCGCCCAGTGCAACGCGGGCCGGTACGCCCCAACCGCAGCCAGCTCAGCCGCCAGGTCGAAGGTGGTCGCCGGGTCCTGCGCGAGAATGCGCCGCCAGTAGTCGGCTTGCTGCTCGACGCCGTACTCGTCCAGCGTCATGATCATCATCCAGATCGCCGCCGAACTCGTCCCCGAGGCCGCCTGCCAGAACAGAGCACCGACCCCGAGGGTCTGGGCGAAGCACCGCTGGAGGCGTAAGGACATGCCGGTCCTCTTCTCGGGTGGGGAGAAAGTGGACCGGCCGTCAAGGCCGGTGAGGGCACCGGACGGCCGGCACGAGAAGCATGCCACTGCCAACGTGCAAATTGCAGAGCTGTGCGATCACCAACGCGGTACTGAGTGACCACGCGAACACGGTCGCGTAGGGTCAGTTCCCCCGCTGAGTATGCAGTGCCTTGTAGAGCCGCAGCCGCGCCGGAAGTTCCGTGCGGCCGGCGATGCCCAGTTTCGCGTACACCTTGAACAAATGATTGTCCGGAGTGCGGTGCGAGACCACGAGCTGATCGGCGATCGCGCGGCTGGACATGCCCTTGGCCGCCATCTCCGCGATCTCCAGCTCGCGCTCGGTGAGCGCGGCCATGCCCAGGCTGAGCGCGGGCGTCTGGACGCCCTCACAGTGGGCCAGCAGGTCCGCGAGGCGGAAGGCGATCGCGTCGCTGGGTTTGATCTGGTACGCCTGAGCCGCCGCCTCGGTCGCGTAGAGCATGAGCCGCAGCCGGCCGTATTCCTCCACGACCGACTTGAGCTCCGTGACGTCGCCGGTGAGCAGGGCGTGCGTGTGGCGCGCGGCGGCCTGGGCCAGCGGACCCTCCACCTTGGACGCCAGTTCGGCCATCCGGTCGCCGATGTCGGAGTCGGCGAGCCCGGCCCGGGTCAGCGTGTGCAGCGCCAGCACTTCGAGCGCGGAGAAACCGTTGCGGCGCAAGTCCCCGATGAGATCGTCGGCCGCCGCCCGGGCCGCCTCCATGCGGCCGGCACTCGCGTCGACCTGTACGCGGGCCAGTCCCACCCACGGCAGGTGGTTCTGCCGGGCGCGAGTCAGCGTCCGCTCCGCCTCGGCGAGGTAGTCCTCGGCTGCGCCGTCACCGTTGACCGCGGCGCACTGCGCCAGCTCGGCGTAGACGGCGGGCAGGAAGATCCGGCCACCGGTGTGCAGATGAGCGAGCGCGCCCTGGGCGAGTCGCTGCGCCTGCCGGGTGTTGCCGAGCAACCGCAACGCCTGGGCCCGGTTGAGCACCTGCTGGCCTTCGAGCACCGGGAAGAACTGCACCGCGGTGGAACCTGGCTGGTCCAGCGCACCCTGGATGTGGGTGACGTCCCCGGCGAGCAGCGAGGCCTGGCCGAGCGTGTACTGGATCGAGTTGCTCAGGTACGGCATCTCCGGGATCAGGGCGAGACTGCTCCGCTCCATCGGCGCGACGGTACGCAGCGCCATCACCGGTTCGCCGCGCCAGGCGCGCATCGCCAGTTGCAGTGTCACCGCGAACTGCTTGGCCGCCGCCGACGAGTACGGGTCGGCGTTGATGTCGGCCAGCAGTTTGTCGAGATCCTCGTAGAACCCGTAGAACATCCGCTCGGGCGCGATGTGCGCCCGGATCCAGGCGCGCGTCGTCGGGTCGGTGACCCGTTCGATGGCCGTGTCGAGGACGGCGAGCGGGTCGGAGTCGTCGATCGCCGTCATCTGCTGCACGCTGCGGGCGACCGCGATCCGGGCCACCTCCCAGTCGCTCGTATGCTCCTGCGCCGCCTCGTCCAGCAGCTCGAGGGCCTTCTGCGGATCGCCGTTGAGCCCGACGGCGGTCGCGAACAACTCCTGGGCCGAGAAGCCCGCGCCGGCGTTGCTGGCGGCCTCGGCGAGCCGGGCGGCCAGCCGTGTGTCCAGGTCGGCGAAGGCCAGCCCGGCGGCTCGCAGCAGTTGCATCGGGTCGGTCGCGGTCCGGCTGTCGAGCCGCAGTACGGCCACTCGCAGCAAGTCCTGCCGACGCCGGGCACCCGTCGACTCGATCAGCTCGGCGAGCTGCGCCCGCCGTTTGTGCGCCCGGGTCACGCTGATGCTCTGCCGCAGCACCTCGCCGTAGATCGGGTGGGTGAGGCGTACGTTCTGGCGCTTGCCGTCCTCCAGAATCCGGATCAGCAGCGAATCCTCGGCCTCGGCGACCGGGCCCTCGCCGCACTCGCGCTGGATCAGGCTCAGGCCGATCGGCTCACCGAGCGCCACCAGTTCCAGTACTTTGCGTACGGGTTCTTCGAGGCGGCCGATGCGTTCGTCGACGAGCTGGTTGAGCGCGGGGTCGGTGGGCAGCTTGCCGCTCCACGTCCAGCTGCCGTGCTCCTGACTCAGCTCGGCGGTGCCCTCCAGACTCGTGAGCACCTCGCGCAGCAGCAGTGCGTTGCCCTCGGTGATCTGCCACAGCCGAGTCGCGCTCGCCTGCTGCACCGGGCCCTGCAACACCGTGCCGAGCAGCTCGGTCGTCTGCTGCTCGTCGAGCGCCTTGACCTCCATCCGGTCGACGAGGTCGTCCTTCCAGAGGGTGCTGATCGCCTCGGGCACCGGAGTCTCCGAGCGGTGGGTCGCGATCAGGGTGGCCGCTCCGCTGCGGCACGCGTACAGCACGACGGTGGCGCCCAGCGGATCGAGCAGGTGGATGTCGTCGACGACGAGAATCGTCGGGTGGTCGCCGCCCTGCGCGCGGATGGCGTCGAGCGCCCAGCGCAGCAGCAGGGTGGGGTTCGCGCCCATGGGCGGGGTGGGTGGCAGGATCTCGGCGAACGCGCCCAGCGGAAGGTTCGCCGTCGCCGCCGTCGCGGCCGCCGCCAGATACGGATACCGGTTACGGTCGAGTTTGCTCAGCACCTCGCGCAGCAGCCGACTCTTGCCGACGCCGGCGGCTCCACTCAGGACCACGCCGCGCGGGGTCTGCACGGTCACCGATTTCAGCACCGCGTCGCGCTCAGCGTGGCGACCGACAAATTGCCACGGTTCGCCCACCGGTGCAGAGTACCGACATTAGAGATCCTTGGGTTCGTCCGTTCGTATGGACATTCCGGTCAGTTCAAATGCGGTAACACGGCGTGTCGACCTTGACCGATAATCGGGTCCATGCCGGTACGCCGTCAGATCGTCGTCGCGCTCCTTCTCGTCGTCTGCGGCATCGGCGTACTGGCGCTGCCGGCCGGGCTCGAAGGCCCGCAGGTGATCCGCTTCGGGCCCGGCCACGGGCCGTCCCTTCTGGATCTCGCCGGCATCGTGCTCCTGACGCCGGGCGGCCTCTGGCTGCTCTACCTGATCTTCAGCCGGCTCGCCGCGGCGCGACTGCCGGGCGGCGCGCTCTTCGGCGTCGGCGCGGGCTTCGGCCTAGGCCTCGGCCTGACGATCGCCTCCGTCTTCGCGGACTTCGCCGCCTGGTGGATCATCGGGCTGTCCCTTGTCACCCTGATCGAGTTCTTCTTGATCGCCGGCGTCTGGAGGCGCGCGTGAGCACACAATTCGGTGAGGTCGCCGATCTCTACGACGAAGTACGCCCGCAACTCCCGGCGGAGTTGGCGGAGCTTGTCCTCGCCTACGCAGGAGATATCTCAAGCGCCGTCGAGGCGGGTGCCGGCACCGGCAAGGCGACCGTCTTGTTCGCGGGACGCGGCTTCCCGATCACCTGCGTCGAACCCGATCCGCGGATGGCGGCCGTCCTGGACGACCGAGTGCCCGAGGTCGCGATCGAGGTGGCGAAGTTCGAAGACTGGCAGCCACCGGCCGGTGGAGTGTCGCTGCTCTACGCGGCGCTGGCCTGGCATTGGTTCACCCCGGTCGTCCGCGCTCAGCACGCCGAACGGGCGCTGGCTCCCGGTGGCACGCTCGCCGTCATCGCCGCGCGTTCGTCCTACGCCGACCCCGACGTCAAGGCGGCGATGGAGCCGCTCTTCGGCCCGGACAAGCCTCGCCCGCCGATCTCGGGCTGGGGTGTCGACGAACTGCGCGATCACACGAACCTCACCGACATCGAGGTACGCGTCCTCGACCGGATCGACCCCGCGACGCCGGAGCGCTTCGTGGCGCTGCACGAGACGACGTCGTGGTACCGCATGCTTCCGGAGGCCGAGCAGAGGGCGAAGCTGACTGCGATGCGCGAGATCACGACCGCGTACGCCGATCGCCTCGACATGACGATCCACAACACCCTGATCCTGGCCCGCCACATTTGACACACCACCCTTCGTTACGAGACCATTGAGACGCTGACGGCATTAGCCGAAGGAAGTGGACCCGGATGGTCACCGGACGGTGGGCAACCGGGTCTTGCGCTATCTCGGCTTGTGCTATCTCACTGTGAAATCCGGTTTCACTTCGACGACCACTGCGACGACGTCAGTGACGCGCGTATGCCATGAGCGTCCTGCTCCAACAGCCCAAGCGACGGCATCCGACACCCACAGCAACGGCTCCTCGAAACTCCGAAGATGCTCGTAAGTGAACGTCGGAGCCATGCCGATGTCGCGGGCGGCCAGATAGATCAGCCGTCGGTCCCGGTGATCCATGGTTTCGCACGCGTCCAGCACCAGCCGCGTCATCGCAGTCGACTCGTCGACTAGCAACTGCCGAAGACACCCCATCCGAGCGGCGATTTGGTTCGGATCGTCACACTGATAGACCGTGGCCTGAATCCTGAGCTTGGTGATCTGGTCCAGGAGGTGCCGTCGACGCGCATCCTGCTCCCGCTCGAAATGCAGCCGCCGTTGCGAAGGCAGGCAGAGCCGCCGGAGTGCTCGCCGGGTTGCGTCCAGCGATGCCGGATCGACCTTTACCGCGCAGAGCAGATACGAGCGTCGCACCGATTCGTCCGCGAATACGTGACAAGCCACGTGCACGGTCTACTCGGGACGGATTGCCACGTCAATTCAATGTTCAGTAAGACCAGGACGTGTCACGCGGTGTAATCACACTCCCGCATTCGGTGACAAGAATGAGATTCTGTTCGGCGGTGGTGTTCTCTGCTCTCATGGGGCAACCCAGATGGCCTTTGCGTGAGCACGCCTGGGTCTGGTATGTGCGCGATGCCGCATTCCACAATGGAATATGCGGTATGAGTGAGCGCGATATCCCGGGATAACGCTGCTAAGAATGCGCGGATAACCGCATTATCGCGGGATAACGCGCGGCGCAACGAACGCGCGGCGCAACGAAGCGCAGCGCAAGCGAAGGATCTAGGCGGCGACGGTGCGGAAGGTCGCCCGGTACGCCTGAGGAGTGGTCCCGAGCCGTTTGGCGAAATGGTGCCGCATGGCGGCGGCGTCGCCGAATCCGCAGCGGACGGCGACGGCGTCGATCCCGAGGTCGGTCTGTTCGAGGACCTGGCGGGCGAGCAGGATCCGCTGGGTGGTGAGCCAGTCGTGTGGCGTGGTGCCCGTCTCGGCCTTGAACCGCCGGGCGAACGTCCGCGGTGCCATGTACACCGTGGCCGCCAGCGATTCCACGCTGTGCGTACGGCCGAGGTTCTCGGAGATCCACTGGAGCAGCGGGCTGAGCGTCGGCGCGTCGCGTTCTTCGGGGAGTGGGATGTCGACGAACTGGGCCTGGCTGCCGTCGCGGTGCGGTGGGACGACCATGCGGCGGGCCAGTTTGGTGGCGAGTGCCGTGCCCTGCTCCCGGCGTACGAGGTGGAGGCAGAGGTCGATGCCCGCGGCGGTGCCTGCGCTCGTGAGTAGGTTGCCGTCGTCGACGTAGAGGACTCGGGGATCCACTTCGGCCAGCGGGAAGCGCCGTTGCAGTTCGTCGGCGTACTTCCAGTGGGTGGCGCAGGCTCGTCCGTCGAGGAGGCCGGCCTCGCCGAGCAGGAACGCGCCCGAGCAGACGGACAGGACGATCGCGCCCCGGTCGTGGGCGTCGCGGAGGGCTGCTGCGGCGGCTTCGGGGACGACGGAGTCGATCGGGTGGGCCGGGACCGCCACGAGGTCGGCGTACGCCAACGGGGTCAAGTCGGCGTGCGGGGTCAGCTCGAACCCCGACCGTGTACGCACCGGGCCGCCGTCCACACTGCACACCTGGAACTCGTACGGCGGGAAGCCGTCGTCGGTCCGATCGGTGCCGAAGACCTCGCAGATGGTGCCCAGTTCGAAGGCGGCGATCTGGTCGAGGGCCAGCACGGCGACCTTCTGCAGCGGCATGTGACCCAGGCTACCGCGATAGTGGCAGGATTTCGAGGTGGGCGGTCAATCCGGCCACTGTATGCGGAAGCATTCAGGCGGGAGAATTGTTGTCACAAGGGTTCCCACCTCACCGAATGGACGGTTTTCGTCATGTTGTTCGTCCTGATCACGACGGTCGTCGTCACCATCGCCGGGCTCGCCGGCTGGACGGCCGACAGCCGGGACGGCCAGCGCTGGTACCCAGTTTCCCGCTGACCCGGTCCCCAGGCACAGCCCCGAACGGGGCGGCGCGCGCGATGATGTGCGCGTGATCTACCGCCGCCGGATGACGGCCCGGAGCGCCGACGAGGCGCATCGGGCCGCCACGCCCCTCGAACTCTTCTTCGACCTGTGTTTCGTGGTCGCCGTCGCCCAGGCGGCCGGCGTCCTGCACCACGACCTGGTCGACTGGCACGCCGGCCACGCCGTCGGCAACTACCTCTTCGTGTTCTTCGCGATCTGGTGGGCCTGGATGAACTTCACCTGGTTCGCCTCGGCGTACGACACCGACGACGATCCCTATCGCCTGCTCACCCTGGTGCAGATCGCCGGTGCGCTCACACTCGCCGCCGGGGTGCCCCGGGCGTACGCCGGGGACTATCTGGTCATCACGCTCGGCTACGTGATCATGCGACTGGCCATGGTGACGCAGTGGTTGCGGGCAGCCAAGGCTGATCCGGAACACCGCACAACGGCGATCAGGTATGCCGTCGGCATCACCGTCGTGCAGATCGGCTGGGTCGCGCGGCTGCTGCTCGACCAACCGGCATACCTGTATGTCGGGCTGGGACTGATCGTCGGCGAACTGCTGGTCCCGGTGTGGGCCGAGCGGGCGCGGATGACGACGTGGCATCCGGGGCACATCGCCGAGCGCTACGGCTTGTTCACCCTCATCGTGCTCGGCGAGGCCGTGCTGGCCGCCACCATCGCGATCCAGACCGCCGCCGACGAGAGCCACGGCGTCGACGCCGACCTGCTTGTACTGGCCGGCAGTGGACTGCTGCTCGTCTTCAGCCTGTGGTGGCTCTACTTCGACCAGACCGTCCAGCGCATGCTGCGCTCGCTGCGTACGGCGATCGTCTGGGGCTACGGCCACTACTTCATCTTCGCCTCGACCGCCGCCATCGGCGCCGGGCTGTCGCTGTCCAGCGATGCGCTCGGCGGGCACGCCCATGTGACCAACCTGCAGAAGGGATTGGCTGTCGGCGTACCCCTGGCTATTTGGCTGATCGCGGTCTGGTGGTTGCACGTGTGCCCACTGGTGCGCGGACCCGCCGCCGCGGCCTCGCCGGTGGCCGCGGTGCTGGTGGTGGCGGTGGCCTGGACCCCGGTGGCGGTGCCGCTGATGGCCTTGATCACCGCGGTGCTGGCGGTGATCACGACCTGGGCGGTCCGAAGATTGACGTGACTATTCGACGCTGGGTTTCATTCAACGCTGGGTGCCAGATACCCGGCTGACGCGCACGCCTCATCGCGCTCGGCCCGGGTCGCCTCCTCCCGGGCGAGCAACGTGACGAACTCGGTGAGCTGGGCGGTGTCCGGCACCGCGGACGCGTTCTCCAGGAACTCCGCGAGCTGCCGGGCGGCCTTGGCCGACTCCTTCGCGGCCTGCCGGGCGCGATGCAGGTGGCCGATCTCTTCGACGGTCATGTCCTTCACGTTCCCACGACCGTGCGGCGTATGCGCCCGAATGGCATGATCATCCGATGCCGCCCACGATCACCATCGGTGACATCGAGATCATCATGCTCGAGGACGGGTCCGGCCCGTTCTTCTCACCGCGGGAAGAGGTCTTCACCGCCACGCCCGAGCAGTGAGCCGCCGCCGACGCCTTCGATCCGGGCGCGCGTACGGCGGACGGTCAGTGGTTCTTGCGGTTCCGGTGCTTCGCGCTGCGGCGGCCCGACGGCCGAGTCGTGCTGGTAGATGCGGGGATCGGCCCGGCCGACGCGCCCTCGGCGTCCTGGGCGCCGGTCCCGGGTCGGCTTCCGGAAGAACTCGCGGCCGCGGGCATCGATCGGGACGATGTGGAGACCGTCGTCCTCACCCATGTGCATACCGACCACATCGGGTGGGCGGTCACCGCGGGCACGCCTTACTTCCGCAACGCGCGCTACCTGCTGCAATCGGCCGACCTGCCGCGTTTCGCCTTCACCGGCGAACTCACCGCCGCCGGTCAGCTCGATCTGCTCGACGGCGACTCACGGCTCGCGCCCGGCATCGAGGTCATCGCCACTCCGGGCCACACGCCCGGTCACCAGTCCGTGCTCGTCCACGACCGGCTCCTGGTCACCGGCGACCTACTGGTCCACGCGCTACAACTGCTTCAACCAACCATCGAGTACGCACACGAGATGGATCCTGCGTTGGCGCGTACGTCCCGGCTGGCCGCGTTCGGCAAGCTCGGCGCGGCGGGCAACCTCGCCACCCCGCACTTGTCCGAACCGTTCGTGCGGTTGCCCGAATCCTTGGCACACTGAGGTTCATGAGCGACTTCGCCGAACGGTACGTGACCCTGGACGATCCGCTGCGGGCGTACGACGACGTCGTGGAGGCGGTGCGACTGCTCGCCGATCGCACCTCGCCGGACCAGTACGCCGCCCCGACGCCGTGCGCCGACTGGACGGTGTCGGACATTCTCAATCACCTCGTGGAGACGCTGGACCGCTACGGTTCGCTGGCCCGGGGCGTACCGCCGGTCGAGGGAGAAGCCTGCGTCTACGACAACCCGGTCGAGATGTTCCCGGCGATGGCCGCCTCGACCCGGGCCGCCTTCGCCGCGCCCGGCTACCTCGACGAGGTCGCCCCGACGCCGATCGGCCTGCAACCGGGTCGCAGCGTGGTGCAGCACGTCGTCAACGAGCTGATCGTCCACGGCTGGGACCTCGCCCAAGGCACCGGCCAGGGCAGCGACATCGCCCCGGCCTGGGCCGGCCCGGCCCTGCGCAGCTGGGAGGTGTTCTTCGCCGAGTACCCCCGCGAGAACCTGACCTTCAACTTCGCGCCTGAGCAGCTCCCGCCGTCCGGTGCGACCCCGGCCGACCGGGTCGCGGCGTACCTGGGCCGCCGCGCGGCCTGATCACGCTGGAGGACGCTGTAGTAGCGTCGCGGGGTGCCTGAAGGTCATACGATTCACCGGCTCGCCGCCCGGCACGCGGAGTTGTTCGGCGGGCGGCCGGTGCGGGTGAGCAGTCCGCAGGGACGGTTCGCGGCGGGTGCGGAGCTGATCTCGGGGGGCGTGCTGCGCCGGACCGAGGCGTACGGTAAGCATCTGCTGCACCACTATGACGATCAAGGCGACGACGATCGCGGCGTCGGGCACACCTTGCATGTGCATCTCGGCTTGTACGGCGTCTTCACCGACGGTTCCGGCACCGCGCCGGAGCCGGTGGGCCAGGTACGCCTCCGGCTCGAGTCGGCGGAGCACTGGCTGGACCTGCGCGGACCGGCCGCGTGTGAGCTGCTCGATCCGCCCGAGGTCGAGGCGCTGAAGAAGCGGCTGGGCGCCGACCCGCTGCGCGACGACGCCGACCCGGAGGCGGCGTACGCCCGCATCCGGCGGAGCTCGACGGCGATCGCGGCGCTGCTGATGGACCAGAAGACCGTGGCCGGCTGCGGTCTCGTGTACGCCTGCGAGGTGCTCTTCCGCGCCGGAATCGAGCCCACCCGCCCCGGTACGCAGATCACCCCGCACGAGTGGGCCGGGCTCTGGAAGGATCTTCAGGAGCTCATGCGGGAAGGCGTCCGCCGGGGCCGGATCGACACAGTTCATGCCACTCATCTGCCCGAGGCGATGGGCCGCGCGCCGCGTGTCGACCGCCACGGTGGCGAGGTCTACGTCTATCGTCGGGCAGGTCAGCCCTGCTTGCTGTGCGGCACCGAGGTACGCCGCGGGACGCTCGCCGCGCGCAACTCCTACTGGTGTCCGCGCTGCCAGGTGGGAACCGCCGCCGGGTCTTGACCGTCCCAGGCTCATGAACGGAACTCGCTTGCTCCTTCCGCTGCTCGCGGCCGTGCTCGTAGCGGGCACCGGCTGCGCGAAGGCCGACCTCGGCGCGCCCGGTGACACCGGCTCCACGGGGTCCTACGCCGCTGACGCGGCCGTCGTCCAGGTCTCCTACCTCGGTGGCTTCGTCTCGCCCGACATGCTCGTCACCCGCCTGCCGCTGGTCAGCGTGTACGGCGACGGCCGGGTCGTGACCGAGGGTCCGGTGATCGCGATCTATCCCGGACCGGCTCTGCCGAACGTCCAGGTGGCGCAGATCTCGGTGGCCGATGTGGACAAGCTCGTCCAGCTCGGCGTCGACGCGGGGGTCGGCGCGAACGTCGATTACGGCCGGCCGGGGATCACCGACGTGCCGGACACGAAGTTCGCGGTGCTCACGCCGTCCGGGATCAAGACGAGTCAGGTGTACGCCCTCGGCGAGGCCGACGGCCACGGTCTGACCGATCCGCAGATCGCGGCGCGAGCGAAGCTCAAGGCGTACCTGGGTCAGCTGACCGACCTGCCGAAGACGCTCGGCAAGGACGCGGTCTCGGAGTCCAAGCCGTTCGAGCCGAAGGCGCTCGCCGCCGTGTCCCGCCCGTGGATCGCCGACGCCAGCGGGGTCGGCCAGCAGCCCGAGGTGGCCTGGCCCGGTCCGGCGCTGCCGGGCGAGCCGGTGCGGCCCGGTTTCGACCTGGGCTGCGTGACCGTCACGGGTGACCAGCTGACCGCGACGCTCGCCGCCGCCCGGAAGGCGAACACTGCCACGCCGTGGACGTCGGAGGGCAAGCGCTGGTCGGTCGCCTTCCGGCCACTGCTGCCGGACGAGGCCGGCTGCGCCGATCTCAAGGGTTGATCTTCACGACTGAGCCGATCTTCGGCATGAGGCGGGAGTAGGCCGGGCCCGGCCGGGGTAGTTGGGCGGAATGACCGTCATGCCCGGCCGGGCCGAGTCGTACTGGATGGCTTCCACCGAGGCGACCGGCTACCCGGCGCTCAGCGAAGACATCCAGGTCGACGTCGCCGTGGTGGGGGCCGGCGTCGTCGGCGTCAGTACCGCGTGGGAGCTGGCCAAAGCCGGTCGCTCGGTGGCGCTGCTGGAGGCCGACCGCATCGTCGCGAACACCACCGGTTACACCACCGCCAAACTGACCTCTCTGCATACGCTGATCTATAGCCGGCTCACCGCTGACCTGGGTTCCGAAGCGGCACGCCTGTACGCGTCGTCGCAGCAGGACGCGATCGAGCACGTCCGCGACGTGGTCGGACAACTGGGGATCGACTGCGACCTGGAGACACGGCCCGCGTACACCTATGTGACCTCGGAGGACGGGGTCGACGCGGTCCGGGCGGAAGCCGAGCTGGCGCTCGACGCCGGGCTGCCGGCTCAGTTCGTCACCGCCAGCACGCTGCCGTTCCCGATCGCGGGCGCGGTGCGGGTGGACGGGCAAGCCCAGTTCCATCCCCGCAAATACCTGCTCCGGCTCGCCGCCGACCTCGTCGCCAGCGGCGGGCAGATCTTTGAGCGTACCCGTGTGATGGGCGTGGAGGAGCGTGACACCTGCCGGGTGACCACGGAGACCGGCCACACCGTGACCGCGCGTGACGTGGTCGTGGCCACCCACTACCCGGTGTTCGACCGCGGACTGCTGGTGACGCGCCTGATTCCGCAGCGTGAGCTGGTCGTGGCCGGGGTGATCGCGGAGAGTGACGATCCCGCGGGCATGTTCATCACGCAGGAGGACGACACCCGTTCGGTACGCACGGCACCGCTGGGCGGCGGGCGCCGGTTGGTGATCGTGACGGGCGAGAAGTTCGCACTGGGCAGCTCGGGCGTCACCGATCGGCTGTGGAAACTGGTCGGCTGGACGCGCCGGACCTTCGATGTGGAAGACATCACCTATCACTGGGCGGCGCAGGACAACACGAGCACCGACGGCGTGCCGTTCGTCGGGCCGCTGCATCTCGGCGCGGCGCACACCTGGGTCGCGGGCGGGTTCGGCGGCTGGGGGATGAGCAACGGCGTGATGGCGTCCCGGTTGCTCACGGCCCTCATCACGGGTGTCACGCCGCCGCCGTGGGCGGAGTTCTACACACCGAAGCGCGTGCACCTCCTCGCCGAAGCGCCCGCATTCGTCAAGAACAGCGCGTATGTGGCGAAGGAATTCGTGGCCGGCCGGTTCCGACCGTCTCATGTGGACGGTGTGGACGACGTCGCTCCCGGGCAGGGCGCGGTGCTGCGCGTACACGGTCAACGGTGCGCCGTCTATCGCGACGACGACGGGAAGGTGCACGCCGTCTCCGCCACCTGTACGCACCTCGGCTGCACCGTCGGCTTCAACGACGCCGAGCGTACGTGGGACTGCCCTTGTCACGGGTCCCGGTTCGATGTGGACGGCAACGTTCTGCACGGTCCCGCTGGGAGCTCGCTGGAGTCTCGCGACGTTTCCTGACTCTCCCGGCTTTCGATCGGCTGCACATCACGGTTACGCATGCTTCCGACCGCCCCGGTGGGGTGCAGATCACGGTTACGCAGGCTTCCGACCGCACTTTTTGCCTGCGTAACCGTGATCTGCAGCTAACGTCCGCCCTGCGCTACGCGGCGGCGAGCCGAACCCTAAGCGCCGGCATCAGCCGAACGAGAGCGACAGCGCCGAGCATCCCGGTGAGCGCAGAGGTCCACCACACCGCAGCCGGCCCGACGGTGGCGAAGAGGAACGTGGTGAGGACCGGGGCGGCGAGCCGCCCGAGCGAGCCGGCCCAGATCATCGCGCCCTGGTAGCGACCCTGAGCGTGAGCCGGGGCGAGGTCGGCGGCGATGCCGCCGGACACGATGCCCGCGGTGACTTCCCCGACCGACCAGATCACGGCGCTCAGGGCGTACGCCGTCGGAGTGTGAGCGAGCCCGGTGGTGCCGATGCCGACCCCGACGACGACCCAGGACCAACCCATCACGTGCAGCCGCCCGAAGCGTGCGAGTCGCGGATACAACACCGGTTGCAGCACTACGACGAGGACCGCGTTGACGACCGCGACTACACCGAACACCGCCGGGCTCAAGCCGTCCAGCCGGATCGACAGCGGGATGGCGTACTCGGTGAGGCTGTAGACGATCTCCTGGGCCAGGGAGAGCCCGATGAAGATCACCATGAGCCGGTCGGCCAGCAGTACGCCATAGCCGCCGCGTTCACTGGTGCGCCTGGCGGCGGCGACCCGCGGCAGCAGCGTAGCGGCGATCACGGCGAAGACAAGGCAGGTGACCGCGTCGATGGCGAACAGGAGGGCGTACCCGTGGGCCGCCAGGAACCCGGCCATCGTGGCCGCGCCCGCCGTCCCGATGTTGAAGACCCAATGCATCAGGCTGAACGCCCGCGTACGCCGTTCGCCCTGCACCGAGCCGGCGACGAGAGCGTTGGCGGCCGGCGGATACAGCTTGCCGGTGAGCCCGACGAGCACGGCAGCCGCGGTCATCAGGGCGATCGTCGGCGCGACGTAAAGTGCGCCGAGCGCTGCCGGAGCTGCCACGAGCCCCAGGATCAGGGCTGAACGTGGTCCGATCCGGTCCGCGAGCCAGCCGCCCGCCACCGAACCGGCAGCGCCGCCGAGCCCGAGAGCGATCACGATGGTGCCGGTGGCGGCGGTCGAAACGCCCTTCGAGCCCAGGAAGAAGACGAGGAAGGGCACCACCATAGTGCCGATCCGGTTGGCGAGCGTACCGGCGGCGACGATCCAGAATGTGCGGGGCAGATCGCCGAACAGGCTGGTGCGGGGGGCGGGGATGGTGCTGGTTGCCATGATCGTAGCCTCGGGCCATCCGCCGGGCTGGAGTACTGTTTTAGTCCGAGCTGAATGTTGGAGGTCGTGGTGCTCACGCTGGAGTTCTCCGCCGGGGACGTGGCCCGGATTCGGTTCGCGCTGTCCTGCCTCTGGGAGGCCGCGTCGAGCTACCACGTGCTCCAGGCCCCGGAGAACCATGTCGTGCAGCGCCCGTGGGTCGCCCGGGTCCAGCCGCGCGTACAGGCGGCGGGTCTAGGTCCCGGCAGCTTGCTGTCCGCTCTCATTCCGCCCGGTCCGCGCTACATGCCCGATTTTCTGACCCCACCCTCGGCCACGCTCGCCCCGAGCATCGCGGAGGAGGTCCAGGTCCTTCTCGCCACGCCTCATGATGTCGTACGCACAGAGCTCGACCTGGTTGAGTGGCCCCGCAACGCAGCAGCCCAGGCCCTGTACGACGACCCGGCGACGGGGCTGCGGCGGCTGGCCGACGAGATCACGGCGTACTGGGACATCGCGCTCGCCGAGCACTGGCCGCGGATGAAGGCGCTCTTGGAAGCGGAGGTCTTCCACCAGGCCCGGCTGCTCGCCCAGGAGGGCGCCGCCGGTCTGCTCAACGGACTGCACGATGCCATCGGCTGGCAGGACGACACGTTGTCGGTCGCCCACAAGATGTGCGGGGGCGAGATCCCGTTGACCGGCAACGGATTGCTCATCGTCCCGGCCGTGTTCGTCTGGCCCGCGGTGCGTACCGTCACGTCGGCCGAGAACCCGCAGTTGGCGTACCCGGCGCGGGGGATCGCAACGCTCTGGGAGAGCGCCGCCGCCGCACCAGCCGCGCTCGCGGCAGTCCTCGGCCGCAGCCGCGCGCAGCTCCTCGTCGAACTGGCCGCGCCACTGTCCACAACAGACCTAGCTCGCCGGACGGGAATGTCGGCCGGCGGAGTCTCCCAGCATCTGACGGCGCTGCGGGCCGCCGGTCTCATCACCGCACACCGAGCCGGCCACGCCGTTCTGAACATGCGTACGCCCGCCGCCGACACGCTGCTGGCGGCGGGCGTCGCCTGACGTCATGGATGAGGCTGGGCCACGAGTAGCGGATCGTGGGATGCCGCGACGGCGAGGCTGTCGGGCATGACACTGGAGATCACCCGGAACTGTTCCGGATCGAACGACTCGTACGCGGCCCGCGGCGGCTGGGGGACGAAGTCCGGCTCGGTGAGGACCGACAGCGCCTTGCGAAAACCCCGGGCGATCGCCTTTCCTTGTTTCCGGACGTCCGTTCTCGCTCTTTCCAGCTGCCTGAGCAGCTCGTCGACGATCTCGTCCGGGCTTGACCCGGAGACCGTCAGCGCTTTGTCCGCCGCCATCAGGCCGACAACGGCATCCTTGGCGCTGGTGATGATGGCGCTTTCGATGACGACTTCGGCGGAGGCTTCGGCGGCAGCCGTGCCGGCCGCGGCCACCGCCGGTGCGGCGATGCCGGCCGTCAGCATGGTCGCCGCGACGCCGGCCACGACTCCGGCGGCGATGAGATTCGCGTCGTGCTGAGCCTGTTCCTTGGTACGCCAATAGGCCTTGAGTGTGTCGATGGTCGCGTCGGCGATGCTGATCGCGTCTTGGCGCGCCTTCGCGATCAAGTCGACGTAGGCGGCGTACAGCGCACCCACCTGCTCGAGGACTGACTGATGCACGGTGGCCGACCACCATACGGCGTCGAGATGGCGTTTGAAGGCGTTCGCCGCGGTGCCCTCCCAAGCGGTGAGCCGGCCGCTGATCTTGGCGAAGTAGAGCGTCTGCGCCTCGTACAGCTCTCTGCCGGCCTTCACCAGATCGCTGCTGACGTCAGCGGCGTCCTCCGGATTGGCCGTGTTGAAGTAGTACTCGAAGGCCTCCCAGACTTCGGCCGGGTCCCGGTGGGGCATCTTGATGAAGCGGGCTTCGGCGAGGTCGTCGCCGTCGCGCAGCTCCTCGTCGTCCTCGTCATAGGCGAGACCGGCCCAAGCGATCTGGACGAGTTCGTAGACCTTTCGCGACAGCTCATCATGGAAACTCATGAGTCCGGCTCCCAGGGAAGAAAGCGATCGTGTGCGACCGCGTCATGGACGGCCTCGTCGCTCAATTCGTCGGCGGTACGCCGATCGCGGCTGCCGAAACTCTCCTCGGCCAGCTCGCGCTGCCGGCCGATCCGAGTCTCCTCGGCCGCACGGCCGCGCGCCTGATCCGTGAGCCCCTGCAGATTTGCCGCCTGGCTCTGATCGGCTCCGCCGTAGCGGGAGTGCACAGTGCGCAACGCCTGCGCGGTGGCCTCGATCACCTCGGCGAGCTGTCGCAACGAATGGCGCAAACCATCGTCCCGCAACGCCTCCCAGGCTTGGTCGGGTTCGATGAACAGCCGCCTGTTGCGTAATCCATCGCAGCCCGCGACCAGAAGCTCGGCCCGGCCGACTTGATCGGAGGCGGGCGGTAGCTGGTAGTACGCGACCTCGGCCAGGTTGCCGAGTTCGACCTGAAACTGATCCATTGACATCATCCGATTGTCACATCGGACGCCGCCGTGGCATGTGCCAACGGTGGCGTCCGATGCGGTGGATCGACGCCGTTGCCGCTCAGTCGCAGTGGGCGAACCCGGTGCCGGGCAGCCGATCGTGGTAGATCTCCTGCTCGGCGGCGGTGAACCCGGCGACTTCCACGCTGACGCAGTGATCGCCGTTGACCGCGGCGACGGCCTGATAGCGATACTGGTCCCAGTCGTTACCACACTCGCCGTCAGCGCAGATGTCGAGGTGCAGAGTCGTGGGCGCGCCTCGATCCTTCACCTTGACCAGGCGGGCGCAGCTGTCTTTGCCGTCCCAGTAGACATAGGAGCGGGCAGCGAGTTCGCCATCCCGGGTGTCGTAGTGGCTGAACGAATGAACGAGCCGGCCCGCACAGCCGTACCCGTAGCCGTCCGCAGCTGCGGGATCGGCGTACGCCACCAGCCCAGCGGCGGACAGGACGGCAGTCGCGGCGATGGCGGCGGTCCTCCGCAAGCGTCGCATGCAGGTTCCTCCTGATCAGTGGATGATGAGTCGATTGATCCTGTCATCCGTTTTCGCGATGATTAGGAGGTTTCGGGAAATTCGCGCTGGGGCTCCTGCTGACCGGCCGCGTCCGTCATCTGATCGGCGCTGGCATCTGGAAGCGCCAGTGCTGTGCTTCGCCGCCGTAGCACGGCCACTGCTGCACGACGGCCCCGGCGGTCGGTGTGTTCCACGGAATTTCGGCGCATTGCTTGGTCTGAAGATTCTCTAGAGTCCGATAGTCGGTGCCCGACACGAAGTCCATCGACCAGAGCTGTCGCGCCGCCCCCAGACAGTCCCACAGCTGTAGGGCCTGGCCCGCGTTCGGGCTTCCCCAGGGCACCTCAAGGCACATGGGTTGGCCCGCAGACGAGTTGGCGTTGAGCAGACCGTAATAGGAGACGCCGTCGACGACGACCTTATCGATGGGATACCAAAGTTGGGCTGGCCCCGAATCGCAGGGCCACTGCTGGATCCGTGCACCGTTGTCGGTGCTTGCATAGGCCACTTCCAGGCAGAGCTTGTACCGCGAGTCCTGGCTTTGCAGGAGGTAAGGCGGGGTGAGAGCCGAAGCTGGCGACGCGTGGATGAGACTCGCGATGGCCAAGCCCACGCACACGGTGAGGGCAATCGACATTCGACGAAGGATTCTCATGGCCACGCCTTTCGATCATTGACGTATAGCGATGGGCACTACTATAAACGTAGTACCGGCGCGCTATGATCGTAGTAACGTGCCAATGTTCGGGTGACTGTTCTCAGCAGCGTCGGTGGAGGGTGTTCTGCACGGGCCGGCGTAGTGGGTCGATGAAGGCTGGTGGGATGAACTCGGGGAAGCCGTCGGTTCTGATGCGTACTTCCCAGTGTCCGTGGTGGATTTCGCGGTGGTGGAAGCCACAAAGCAGGACAGAGTTCGCTAAACAGGTGGTTCCGCCGTCTGCCCACGCGTGGACGTGGTGGCCGTCGCACCACTGCGGTGGGCGATCACAGCCGGGGAAGGCGCATCCGTTGTCCCGCAACACAAGCGCGCGTCGTAGTGGGCCCTCGATGAGGCGGCGGGCGCGGCCGACGTCGAGGACCTGGCCCTCGCCGCCCAACACGGCCGGGATGATGATCGCGTCACACGCCAGACGGCGCACAGTCTCGGGCGTCAGTAGGTCGCCGGTGTCCAGTAGTCCCGCACCGACCTTGGCTTTCAGCTGCTCCCACGGCAAAGTGATCGTCAGATGCGGCTTCTCGCCACCGTTGTCCGGCAGCTCCCCGGCGTGCAGGATCCGCTCGCACAGCTCGATCAGCGCGTCGGCGCGGCGGGCACCGGCCGACCGCAGATCCGGATCACCCGGCAACACCCGGCCGGTCCGGCCCCTCGCGCCGTGCGACGGATGCGCTTCGCCTGCCGGATCCGCCTCGGCCGCCGTCGCCACGCCGGGTACCGCGCCGCCGCCTGCCACGCCTGAGCTGTCTGCCGTGGTCGGGCTGCCTGCCATAGTCGCGCTGCCGGTGGAGGTCGTGCTGCCTGCGATCGGGTCCTGTCCCGAGGCTGACGCCCGGGCGAGAGTGGGCGCGTATACGTCCGGCGCAGCGCCACTGCCAGCGTCCAGAGCTGGGCCAGACCCGCCGAACGCCGAATGATCGCCGTTGCCGCCGTACGGTGCGCCGAGGTCCGACTGGCCACCGCTGAGATCCGGCAGATCCGGGCGGTCGGCGCTGAGCGTTTGGTCTGCGACGGCAGTTGGTGCTGGGCGGCGTGGTGCCGACAGCGGATCTATTGCGGCGCGGAGGATCGCGGCCATCTCCGCGTCCAAGACTCCGCGGATACGGTATTCGCCTTCGCCGTAGGGGATGAGGGTGAAGTCTCGCCGGTCGTGCGCCGATCGTTCAGCCCGTTCCAGCTCCTTGCGTAGGCGTTGTTCGGCGATCTCCGGGGCGACCAGCTCCAGGATCTGCGACCGGTACTTTTCCAGCACCTCTGGCCGCAGCCGCTCCTCGACCGCCAGCTTGGTCAATACCTCGCCCGCTTTGGCCTTGCCCAGGTCGCCCACGGCGCTCGGCAGATCGTGCACGGTCTTGGCGATCACCTGCGCCTGACCGACGTTGACCTGATCCGCGGACAGGGCCTGCTCGGCTGCCGGGACCGCGGGCAGCTGCCGGGCGAGTTTGGCCCACTGTTCGGCGTCACGGTGCCGGATCGCCAGCAGAAACGTCAGCCAGTTCGCCGTACCCGTCGCACCGGCGGTGTACGGAACCTCCCGGCCCTCAGCGGTGCCGACCAATACGAGCATTCGGGCCGACAACCGTTGCATCAACGCGAACGTGCGCCGGACTTCGTCGGTGATCTCCGCGTCGGACAACGTCCACAGGGGAGCGGCAGCAAGCTCGGCGACATCCGCCTCTGCCTGCGCCAACACCCCCGTGCTCATGACCCAATGTTAGAACGCCTGTCGGACCACTAACCGGGGGAAAACCCAAACCGGCACACAAGATGCCGATAACGATCAACCCCTTGACCCGTCCACATCAGATAGTCTCCTAGGACGCCTTAGGCGGTGAGTCTGACGCCTCGGGCTCGGATCGTCGCCAAGGCCTCGATGCGGTGCGGACGACAGCGCCCGCGGCCGGGGTGGCCGCGGGCGCTGTGGTTAGGGGATCAGCGACGAGCCGAGAAGCGTCAGACGCCGCTCGGGCAAGGTGGGTCCGATTCCAGCAGGAAGTCCGCCGTACGCACGATGCCGGCCTCGACCTTCACCGTGATCGCCTGCGGAATCCAGCCGTCCTTGGCCACGATCACCTGGTAGGTGCCCTTCGGCAGCCACCAGGCGTACGCGCCCGAGGCGTCGGCGTGCAACGTGTAGCCGACGGTCGGGTCGGTCGTGAGGTTGAGGCGGATGACTGCCTTCACACCGACGTGCGTACCGGAGCACGACAGGCCGGCGACCGTGCCCTGGACTTTGCCCCAGGACGTCGGCGGCGAGACGTTCATCTCGACGCTCACCGGCGCGATCGGGTACGGCGTTTCGGCTCGCAGCCCGAATTGTGCGGTGTACTTGCCCGGTTGGGCCACGCCCGCCGCGGCGGTCGCCGTCAAGGTGACGGTGATGGTGCGGGACTTGCCCGCAGCCAGCGTGAAGGTGCTCGGCGTCTCGCTCAGCCACGGGACGTCCGCGGCCTCGTCACAGTCGCCCAGGCCGGGCAGCGTCTCCGAGGTCTTGGAGCCGACGAAGGACGACGGCGAGCCGCCGATCTTGTAGAAGCCGCAGGCTCCGGCGCCGCGGTAGACGGTGAACTGGGTGTTCGGGCCGTCGGACCAGGTGTTGGTGGCCGGGTCGTAGGCGACCGTGCGGTTGGTGATGGCGGTCGAGCCCGCCGTCACGCCACCGGCGAGGACGAACAGGCCGCCCGCGGCGGACCCGGCCGAGCCCCACAGATCCAGCGGCGCGTCCGCGATCGGCGACCATCCGGTGGCCGGGTCGAGGGCGAAGCCGTTGGACCAGTCCGAGTCACCGGAGCCGCCGGCGCAGTAGATCTTTCCGCTGATGCCGCCGCAGGAGATCCACGACGCGTCCAACGGGTACGCCGGACCGGAGCTGAACGTGCCGGTCGCGGGGTCGAAGACCACCACGTCGTCGCTGGCCGTGCAGGAGTCGTCGCCGCAACCGCCGACAAGATAGATCTTGCCGTTGGCGACGCCGACGCCGGCCGTGGCCCGCGCGGCCGGGTTGGTCGCGCCGGAGACGGTGGACCAGCTACCCGTGGCCGGGTCGAAGACGTCCACTGTGGTCACCGGAGCACCGTCACCGGACCAGCCGCCGAGTACGTAGATCTTCCCGCCAGCAGCGGCGACCTGTGGCTTCGTTCGCCCGATCGGCATGTTCGGCAGCGCCGTCCAGGTGTTGTCGTTCGGATCGTAGACGAAGGCCTTGTTCTCCAGGCCCGTGTCGATGCCGCCACCGATCGAGTAGACCTTGCCGTTCAGTGTGGCCGCCGAGTTGTCGAACACCTCGTCCGGGTAGTCCGCGATGGACTGCCAGGCCGCGTTCGGCGCGCTCGCGCGGGCCGGGACGGTGGTCGACTTGACGCCGCGCAAGGCGGTGCTGGCCTTCTCGGTCAGCTTGATCGTCTGCAGGTCGGCGCCCTTCTTGCCGAGGATCTCGAAGGTGCCGGCCCGTTCCAGCAGGTCGACGGTGGCCGTCGCCGAGCCGGTGTTGGTCACCGTCACCGTGGTCTTGCGTACGGTGCCGTAGGGCTGGAACGCCTGGATCGTGGTGGGTGTGACGGTCAGCCGCGGCGACTTCAGCGCGAAGTCGGCCCGCTTGTTGGCGTCGGCCACCACCGTCACCGACTTCGTGAGCGCGTTGTACGGGCTCTTGGTGGCGGTGAACGAGTGGGCGCCGACCGCGCTGGAGAACAGCCAGTAGTAGCCGTCGCCGACCGCCGGGTCGTCGGCCGTGGCCACCGAGGTCGCCGTTTCGGCCGGGACGTCGACGGAGGCGACCTTCGCCCCGACCAGACCGGTCGTGGTGTTCGCGTCGGTCACGAACCCGGTGACGAGCCCGCCGTCGGCCGCCGTGCAGCCACGGTCAACCAGCTGCACGTTGTCGACCTCCCACCACCAGGCGAAGGTGCCCTTGTAGTGGAAGCGAATCTGGGCGGTGGCTGAACCGGCCAGACCGGCCAGGGCGAGTTGCTCCACGCGCGGTCCACGGGCCGCGGTCGTGGACTGGTGCAGGACGGTGGTCCAGGTGGTTCCGCCGTCGGTGCTGATGTCGACGTCGCCGAACGAGTTGCTGAACGCCCGGTAGTCGTTGTTGAACCGCAGGTACGGCAGGTTCGTCCCGGACAGGTCCAGCACCGGGGTCACCAGCGAGGTGTCCTCGGTCTTGCCCGAGCCGGCCTTGTCGCTGTCCATGATGGCGAAGCCGCCCGTGCCGCCGGTCAGGTTGCCGCGCTTGCCCGGGTCGTCGAACGCCCAGACCGGGTTGGTGCCCTGGTGGTTCACCACGGTCCAGTTCGCTGGGGTGCTGGTCGTGTCGAATGACTCCGACAGGATCGGGTCGCTGAAGTTCACCTTGTACCCGGGTGCGGTGCAGTCCCGAGCGACCGGCAGCGACAGGTTGACCGTCTTGCCCGTGGCGCCCAGCGTCACCGCGGTGGTGGTCGTCTGATAACCCGGGATCTTCGCGCTCGTGGCGAGCGAGTGGGTGGTGTTGCCCGGCAACGTCACCGAGTACGCCCCGGTGAACGGGTTGGTGAAGATCGGGTCCCGGCCGGGGATGTCGATCCGGGCGTACAGCGGCCAGCCGTGGCCCGACCCGTCGGTCACCTTGCCGCTGACGGTCACCATCGGCGCGGAGACCAGGGCGAAGTCCTGCGTCGCGGTGCCGTTCTCGGGCACGGTGACGGTCACCGTCTCGTCGTGGTATCCGTACTTGCTCGCGGTCACCGACTGGTCTCCGGCGGGCAAGGTCAGCGAGTAGGTGCCATTCGCCGCCGTGGTGGTGGACCGGCCACTCGACGAGACCGTGGCCGCTGCGATCGGCGTACCAGTTGAATCGTCGCGGACAATGCCTGTCACGATTCCGGACGGTCCGCGCGGAGCCAGGGTGACCGCCTGGTACGCGTCGAGCCGGCCCTCGCCGAAGACGTTGTTGTCGGCGGCGGTGCCCCCGCAGCTGGTGTCGTCTACGTCGCGGCCGGACTGGTCGAGTAGCGTGCGCGTGGCCGCGACGTCACCGCGCAGGGCGGGGGCGGCGGACCACATGAGCGCGACGGTGCCGGAGACGTGCGGTGACGCCATCGACGTGCCGCTGCCGGAGCCGTAGCCGCCGGGCACCGAGGAGCGGACATTCACGCCCGGGGCGGAGATGTTGGGCTTGACCCCGCCGTCGATCGCGGACGCGCCGCGGCCGGAGAACGAGGCGATGTTCCCGCTGATGTCGTACGCGCCCGCCGAGTAGACCTGCGGGTTGTCACCGGGCGAACCGGCGCTGCCGCACGCGGGACCGTCGTTGCCGTTGGAGAAGGCCGGGAAGATGCCGGCCGCGATCCACGCGTCGACGGTCGGACCGTACCACGGGTCGCCGGGGTCGCCGCCCCACGAGTTGTTGACGACGTCCGGATGCAGGTCGGGTCGCGGGTTGCCGCCGTTGAGATCGGTCGGCGCGAGCACCCACTGGCCGGCCGCGAGCAGTGACGCGTCGGAGCAGGTGTTGATCTCGCAGCCCTTGGCGGCGATCCACTTCGCGTCCGGCGCGACGCCGATGACGTTCGCCCCTTCGCCGCCCACCATCGTGCCCATGGTGTGCGTGCCGTGGCCGTTGTTGTCACAAGGCTTGCCGACGGGGCAGATGCCCGCCGGGTCGAACCAGTTGTAGTTGTGATCGAAGGTGCCGCCGCCGAGGTTGCCGCGGTACTTGTCGACCAGCGCCGGGTGGGTGTATTCCACGCCGCTGTCGATGCTGGCGACCACGATGCCCGCGCCTCGGTCGGCGTACGCGCTCCAGACCTCGTTGGCCCGGATGTTGGCGATGTTCCACTCGACGGCGTCCACAGTGGCCTCAAGCTGGCCGGCAGTCGGCTTCTCGAGGGCGTGCGCCCGGTTCGGCTCGATCGAGGCTACGCCGTCGAGCTTGGCCAGTTCCTCGGCGAGCGCCTTGTCGCCGTGGACCCAGATCGCGTTGGCGATCCAGAACGCCTTGTACGCGATCTTCCGCTCGTCGAGCAGCGCCCGCACATCCTTTTGGGAGCTCTCGGCGGTCGCCTTGAGCTCGGTGTAGACCTGTTCGGCCCGTTGCGTACGGGGCAGGCTCTTGGCCGGGCTCAGGTCGGCCTTGTCACGCAGGTAGACGAGGAAGTCGGTGGACTCGGCGGTGATCTCGCCGCTGATCGCCGCACTGGTCGCGGCGGCCGCGGGAGTGGCCAGGGCCGGTATAAGCCCGACCGTTAAAACGGTTCCAGCCAGCGCCGCGAGCAGCGCCCTCGGCCGGAATCTCCCAGGTGATGACATGTGTCCTCCCCGATCAAGCGCAGGCCGGGTTCTCCGGCCCGCCCGTCGGGCTCGTGCCACACGGGCGCGCGCATGGAACTAATGATCTTTGTGGACGGTGGTGGCCATCAATGCCTGATGCCGGTCAACTCTCTGGCGGCTTTCCGGCGAATGGAGGACTTTCCGTCGGGATGGGGTTGACATCATCCGACGATTGGACTTGCCTGAAAGTTCTTCGACTGCCACCTGGGGAGGATGCGCATGGTCGTCGGGGACCGGGCACTGATCGTTTGCGTTTCCGCCGACGTCGCGGTTCGCGAACGGCTGATGAGACAGCTCGATCCGGGCGGTCTCGTGCTGCTGTGCGCCGATCTGGACGAGCTGCGGGAGATCCTCTTTCCGGCGCTCTCGTCGGGCGGTGCGCTTTCGTCAGGCGGTGCGCTTTCGTCAGGCGGTGCGCTTTCGTCAGGCGGTGCGCTTTTGCCGGGCGGGCCGCCGGACGGCCTGGTGGTTGACCAAGTCGGCTTCAAGGCGACCTGGCGCGGCCGGTCGCTTCCCCTGACGCGGCTCGAGCTGCGGATGCTCGGCTGCCTCGCTGAGCGTACGCAGGAGGTGTGGACCTATCAGGAGCTGTTCACAGCGGTGTGGGGGAGTGTCTATTTAGGAGACAGTGCGATTCTGCACTCGGCGATGAAGCGGTTGCGGGGGAAGCTTCGGACGACCGCTGGTGGGTTGGAGGTCGAGACCGTGCGCGGGATCGGGTATCGGCTCGCTGTTCGGGTTTGACTTGTTCGTTTCGCTCGCTCCGCTCGCTTTGGGGTGGCGGCGCGGTTCGTTCGCGTTATCCCTGGCGGTTCGCTCGCGGTTCGTTCGCGTTATCCCGGGATGTTGCGGTTATTCGGCGGCGGGAGGCCGCGTTATCCGGCGTAACGCGAGCGGCCGGGCGCCGGGATGACGCGAGTGGCTGGGTGCCGGCGTGACGCGAGTGGCTGCGATGGGTGGCGGGCGCAGCGGTTGGGGGCGGGCGACGGTTTGGTCTTGGTGGGTGCGGCTGCGATGCGGTCACGTATCCCGGGATGTTGCGGTTATTCGGCGGCGGGAGGCCGCGTTATCCGGCGTAACGCGAGTGGCTGGGATGGGTGGCGGGCGCAGCGGTTGGGGGCGGGCGACGGTTTGGTCTTGGTGGGTGCGGCTGGGATGCGGTCACGTATCCCGGGATATTGCGGTTATCCGGCGGCGCACAGCCGCGTTATCCGGCATAACTCGAGCGGCCGGGCGCCGAGTAACGCGAGCGGCCGGGCGCCGAGTAACGCGAACGGGGCGGGCGGCCGGAGACGCGAGCCGGGGCGGGCGGCCGGAGACGCGAGCGGGCGGGACGAGCGCGAGGCGACGGCGTAACGCGAACGGAGCGACCACGGTGTCACGTTCGACGAGCGGCCCCGGAGAACGCCGGTGCTGGTGGGAACGGTCTCGGCGAGCTGCGTGGTGATCATCCGAGCCGCTACCCGCAGCGGCGTGCCAGATTCGATTAACTCTATTTACCAATCTGTCAACTTACTTTAAAGTGCCTCGCAAGCGGAGGCCCCGGCGGGTCTCCCGGAAAGCGAGGAGAGCAACGTGCGAAGACTCATCGTCCTCCCGCTCCTGGCGGTGGGGGCGCTCATCGGCTCCCTGGTCGTGGCGGTGAGCCCGGCCAACGCCCACGGTTACGTCTCGTCACCGCTGAGCCGCCAGGCGATGTGCGCACAGGGCCGGGTTTCGGCGTCCACCTGTGGCGACATCATCTACGAGCCGCAGAGCGTCGAGGCGCCCAAGGGCTCGCTGCAGTGCAACGGCGGCGGCTCCCGGTTCGCCGTCCTGAACGACAACAGCATCAACTGGCCCACCACCTCGGTCGGCGGCACGGTGACGTTCACCTGGACGTTCACCGCGTTCCATCGCACGACCGACTTCGAGTACTTCGTGGGCAACACCAGGATCGCGGTGTTCAGCGGCAACAACTCGCCGCCGCCGCAGGGGCTGACCCACACGTTCAGCCTCGGTGGGCGTACCGGACGGGTCACCGTACTCGCCCGGTGGAACATCGCCGACACCATCAACGCGTTCTACTCCTGTGTGGACCTCCAGGTCGGCGGGGGCGGCACGGCCAGCCCCTCCCCGTCGCCGAGCGCGACGCGTACCTCGTCGCCGTCGCCGTCTCCGACCAAGGCCTCGCCGACCCCGACCGCCACGTCGGGCACTACGACGTGGGCTGCCGGAACGGCGTACAAGATCGGTGACGTCGTGACCTACAACGGCGTCAGCTACCGGTGCATCCAGGCGCACACCGCCCTCGTCGGCTGGGAACCCCCGAACACCCCCGCCCTCTGGAGCAAGGTGTAGTGAACGCGCGTACCTTCGGTCGCAGTCTCGGCATGATCGCCGGGGCTGCGACCGCCCTCGTCCTGGCGCTGGCCGGCTGCGGCGGCGCGCCGTCGGCCCCGGCGAACTCGCCCGCGTTCAACGACGCCGACGTGATGTTCCTCCAGATGATGGTCGCCTATCACGCTCCGGGGGAGAAGATCACCGCGCTCGCCGCTCAGCGCGCCACGCGTACCGAGGTCAAGCAGCTCGCGGCGGCGATCGAGGTGACCGAGGCGGACGAGCAGAAGAAGGTCCTGGGCTGGCTGCAGGAGTGGAATCAGCCGACCGAGCCGGCCACCGACACCGTGCTGCACGCCGACCACGGCGGGCTGCCGGGCGACGGCAAGGCCGAGGTCGCGACGCTGACCAAGACCGCTCCGGACAAGTTCGACAAGGCCTTCCTGACGATGCTGATCGGCCAGCAGCACGGGCTCGTCGAGGCCGCGCGGGCGGAGACGGCCGGTGGCGTCAATCCGGAGGTGAAAGCACTCGCCCAACGGGTCACCGACTCCCGGCGCGCTCAAGTCGCGTACATGCTGACCCTCGCGCAATAGGACGTCCCATCCCCTGAGAACGCGACTGCCGATCTTCGGGACGATCTCGGTAGGCTGTGTGCCATGAAGATCGGCATCGTGGGCGCGACCGGCCAGGTGGGCGGCGTCATGCGTCGCATCCTCGCGGAGCGCAAGTTCCCCGTCGACGAGCTCCGGCTCTTCGCTTCGGCGCGGTCGGCGGGCAAGAAGCTGCCGTGGGCCGACGGTGAGGTCGTCGTCGAGGACGCCGCGACCGCCGACTACGCCGGGCTCGACATCGTCTTGTTCTCCGCGGGCAAGACCACGTCCCTCGCGCTCGCGCCCAAGGTGGCCGCGGCCGGCGCGGTGGTCATCGACAACTCGTCGGGCTGGCGCATGGACCCGCAGGTCCCGCTGGTCGTCTCCGAGGTCAACCCGCACGCGGCCGCCGATCGCCCCAAGGGCATCATCGCCAACCCCAACTGCACGACCATGGCCGCCATGCCCGTGCTCAAGCCGCTCCACGTGGAGGCCGGGCTGATCAGCCTGGTCACGGCGACCTACCAGGCCGTCTCCGGGTCCGGCTTGGAGGGGGTCGCGGAGTTGGATCAACAGGTACGCGCAGTGGCCGAACGCGCGACGGAACTCACTCACGATGGCGCGGCCGTGCAGTTCCCGGCGCCGCAGAAGTACGTCCGGCCGATCGCCTTCAACGTGCTTCCCTACGCGGGCGCGCTCGTCGACGACGGGCTCGACGAGACCGACGAGGAGCAGAAGCTCCGCAACGAGAGCCGCAAGATCCTGGAGATCCCGGACCTGAAGGTCTCCGGGACGTGCGTACGCGTGCCGGTGTTCACCGGGCACTCGCTGCAGGTGCACGCCCGGTTCGCCCGGCCGCTGTCCCCGCAGCGGGCCAAGGAACTGCTGGCCGACGCCCCCGGCGTGGTGCTCACCGACGTGCCGACCCCGTTGCAGGCGGCCGGTCAGGACCCGACCTTCGTGGGTCGCATCCGCGCCGACGAGACCGTCGACCACGGGATCGCGTTCTTCTGCTCCAGCGACAACCTGCGGAAGGGCGCAGCGCTCAACGCCGTCCAGATCGCCGAGTTGGTCGCGGCCGAGCTGCGCTGACAATGCGCATCGTCACCGATCGTGACGAGGTACGCGAGCTGCTGACCCGGCATCCGGGCCGGCACCTCCTCGCGATCGGTGACCTCGACGACGCGTTCTGGCCGCATACGCGTTTCGTGCACGGGTGGGGCCAGACGTTGTTGCTCTACACCGGCCTGCAGACGCCGGTCGTGCTGGCCGTCGCCGATCCGCCCGCCTCGTCACTGCACACCCTGGTCGCCTCGTATCAAGCCGAGCTGCCCGACCGGTTCTACGGCCACCTTTCCGAAGAGGCTGCCGAAGCACTGCGCCCGCACTTCACTCTCGACGTGCACGGCATCCTCGCGTACATGTCGATGAAGCCGGTGACGGGCGTGGCGCGAGAAGACGTCGTGGAGATCGGGCCCGCGGACCTGCCGGAGATTCAAGCGTTGCAGCAGGCCGCGAACCCGGATGGCGGCTTCTTCGAGCCGGAGATGCTGCGTGCCGGACCGTATCTCGGCATCCGGCGCGGCGGCGAGCTGATCGCGATGGGCGGTACGCACACCTGGTCGGCCACGGAGAAGGTCGCGGTGCTGGGCAACATCGCCACGCACCCGGCGCACCGGAGGCAGGGACTGGCCGCCGCTGTGACCGCGGCCCTGTGCGCGCGGTTCGGCGGGGCGATCGACGTCGTCGGGCTGACCGTGGACGTCGCGAACACTCCGGCGATCCGCTGTTACGCGGGGCTGGGCTTCACCGAGGACGTACGCGTCGTCGGGGCTCGCTGCGCCCGGCTCTAGCCGCGTTGTGGGCGGGCGGGTCTAGCCGCAGCAGCCTCCGCCGCAGCAACCGCCACCGCCACCTTGCTGGGGCGCGCCGACCTTGACGACGCTGGCGGTGGTGAGCAGCTTGACGGTGTCGTCGTGCCCTTCCGGGCAGGCGGCGGGCTGCGACGCCTCGCTCATCGGGCGCTCGACCTCGAACGTGTCGCCGCAGGAGCGGCACCGAAACTCATACCGGGGCATGGCGGAATTCTATCGCCCGCCGGCCCGGCCGGTTGATCTTGGCGTGTTTCGGTTGCCCAGACGACATTTTCTCGCCAAGGTCAACTCGCCACCGGTGGCGTCAGGGGCGGCGGGCGATCAGGTAGGAGCGGCGGCTGGCGTGCTCGGCGTCCGGGTGGGGCGCTCGGTCGAACCGGCCGACCAGCTCCAACCCGGCGGCCGCCAGGGCGGCGGACTCGGCGGCCGGATCGGGGTAGTGGAAGGTCAGCTCGACCGGGTGGTCCCACCATTCGGTGAGAGTTTGGCGGCCGCCCATGGGCGTCTCGGCGTCTTCCACGTGGAAGGCGATCAACGCTTGCCCGCCCGGGCGCAGCACGCGGGCGAATTCGGCGTACGCCGTGGCTCGGGCGGCCGGATCGAGGTGGATCACGGCGTAGAGGCAGACGAGTCCGGCGATCGCACTGGACTGGATGGGCAGCGCCGTCATGTCGGCCGTGACGAAGGGCAGCGCCGTGGATCGGCGAGCGACCGAGGTCATGCCGGTCGACAGGTCCAGCCCGACGACGTCGAGTCCCCACCCCGCCAAGTACGCCGTC
Source organism: Hamadaea sp. (assembly GCF_013362815.1). Taxonomy (GTDB): domain Bacteria; phylum Actinomycetota; class Actinomycetes; order Mycobacteriales; family Micromonosporaceae; genus Hamadaea. Next base: position 62,583 of record NZ_JABFVK010000058.1, read on the forward strand.
ACGTGCCCGGGTCCGCAGCCGACGTCGAGCACCGGTCCACCGGACGTCTGCTCGGCGAAGGCGCTCAGTAGGGCGCGGTCCCACGGCTTACCGGCCAGTTCGTCACCGATCTCCGCGGCGTACCGGTCGGCGACGGCGTCGTAACTGCTGCGCGTACTCGTCATGCGGCGCTCCCCGAAGTCGCGGCGCTCCCCGAAGTCGCAGCACTCCCCGAAGCTGCGGCGCTCCCCGAAGCAGAGCCGGAACCTAGGCGGGGGAAGGGTTCGAGGGAGAACACGACCTCGACCGGCACCTCGAAGTACTGCGCGATCCGCAACGCGAGGTGCAGGCTCGGCCGGAACTCGCCCCGTTCCAGGTAACCGACCGTCTGGTAGTGGATGCCGAGCGCGTCCGCCAGCTCCCGCCGCGAGATGCCGCGTTCGGCGCGCAGCATCGCGATGCGGTCGTAGACGACCTCGCTCGCCTTGTCGGTGCCGGTCACACTTCCCCCGCCCTTCAGCGGACTCGCTGCATCGCCCGGGTCCGGCGGGCCTCGACGGCCGAGCCGGACTCGCGGCGTGCCATCCGGCGCAGCACGATCGGCGCGACGATCAGCCCGAACGCCGCCCAGGCGCCGAGGACCCCGACCGTCTCCAGGTGCCGCCACGAACCCCCGAACTCCACCGCCGCCATGCTGTCCGGCAGCAGCGCCGACCGCATCCCGAGGCCGAGCCAGTAGATCGGGAAGACTTGCGCGACCCACTGCAACCACGTCGGGAAGTTGGTGATGGGGTAGAAGATCCCGGAGGTCGCGATCAATCCCATGATGGGCAGCATGATCAGGCCCATGTTCTGCGGGTTCGACAGCATGGAACCGAAGATCGCGCCGATCGGCATCGTCGCCACGAGACCCAGCAGGACGACCCAGATCAGGGTGAACCAGGTGTGCCAGCCCGACAGCGACAGCCCGTCGAGCAGGAACGTCGCCGGAATGAGCTGGATCGCCAGGCTCAGCAAGGTGATCCCGGTGACCGTGACGATCTTGCCGATCAGGTAGCCGAGCATCCCGTTGGGCACTGCCTTGGCCCGGAGCAGGGTGCCGTCCTCACGCTCGATCGTCAATGACGCCGCGATCGTCACCAGGCCACCGAATGCGATGCCCATCCCGAGCGCGCTGGGGAGCGTACGCGAGCCCAGGGAGAAGCTGGTCCCCGGAACGGTCGCGCCCCGCATGAAGAACATCGTGATCAGCAGCGCCAGCGCGGGGAAGAAGTAGGTCCACAGGTCCTGCGGATTGGTGAAGGTGTGCTTCAGCTCGCGCTGTCCGCGGGCCACGCCCGCCCGGACGGCGCTCATCAAGGTGTTGTTCACGCGGGCACCTTCTCGAAGGCGGAGGGGAGGGACGTGGTCTGCCCCGACTCGTGCGCCACCACCAAGGCCATGTAGGTGTCTTCGAGGCTGGCGCGGCGTACTTCGAGGTGGGTGACGGCCGAACCGTGCTGGTCCAGGAGCTTGTGCACGAACTCGGTGGCGTCCTCGGCGGAGTGGACGAACCGCTCGCCGTCGACGCTCCACCGCACCTCGGCCGCGCTCGGAATCCGGCGGGCCAGCTCGTCGGCCGAGCCGTCGGCGATGATGGTGCCGCCGGCCAGGATCAGAATGCGGTCGGCGAGCTTCTCGGCCTCGTCGAGGTCGTGCGTCGTCAGCAGGATCGTGGTCTGATCGATGTCGGACAGCCGGTGCACGAGCTCGTGGAACTCGCGCCGCGCGTGTGGGTCGAAGCCGGCCGTCGGCTCGTCCAGGAACAGCAACTCGGGCCGCCCCACGATGCCGATCGCCACGTCCAGGCGGCGGCGCTGCCCGCCGGACAGCTGCGACACCCGCTTCGCGGCATGCTCGGTCAGGCCCACGGTCGCGATCAGCTCGTCGGTGTCCCACACCGGACGTTCCTTCGACGCGTACGCCGTGTAGTACATCCGAAGATGTGCGAGGAGTTCCCCCACCCGCCATTTGCCGTGATCCCGCCAGCTCTGCAGGACGATGCCGAGCCGGGCGCGCCAGTCCTCGCTGCCGCGGGCCGGGTCGACGCCGAGGACCCGGACGTCGCCCGCCGAGCGCATCCGGAAGCCCTCGAGGATCTCGATCGTCGTCGTCTTGCCGGCGCCGTTCGGGCCGAGCAGGGCGACGACTTCGCCGGGGCTGGCCGTGAAGGTCACCCCCCGCAGGACGTCGGTCGTCCCGTAGCGCATCCGGAGATCGGTGACCTCCAGGGCGTACTGCGAGTCAGTCACAGCTCCGCCTCCCCATCTGATGTCTGCGACCGAAGATAGCACTTATGCTACTTCCGAGCGCAAGACTGTTATCGGGTAGACGACGCCTGATACGCGGTCAGACGACCGCGGGTTCGTCTCGCTGCTGCTGGACGTGTTCCTCGATCGTCGCCATGAGCCCGGCCAGGCTCAGCGGCCGGAGCATCGTGACCGCGCCGGACAGCCGCTCCGTCACGGCGTCGGCGGCGTCCGGCATCGGGGCGATGACGATGGTCATGGAGGACTTCGGCAGCAGTCGCTGGATCGCCGCCTCCTGGCCGGGCAGCAGATCGGCCTCGGCGACGAGGACGTCCGGCTGGGTCGACAGCATGCTGCGGAGCTGCGTCGGGCTCGTCGTGGAGATGGTCTCGTAGCCGGCGTTGCGCAGAATCCGGCGCAACGTGACGAGTAGCCGCCGATTGCGTTCGGCGATCAGTACGCGGGGCGCCACATTCGTGGGGTGCATGGCCGATCATGCCTCCGGTCGGGATGGACGGCAGTGGACTCGTCCACGAATACGGACCCGGGACTCCACCGGGTCACTGCCGATCACTGCGGATTCAGGCCGGCAGGTCGATCCGGGCGACCGCGCCGCCACCCGGGTCGGTCGCCACCGACAACCGGCCGCGGTGGAGGCGTACCGCCCAGTCGGCGATGCTCAGGCCGAGCCCGGAACTGCCGGGGGCGGTGCTGGTGAACCGGTCGAACGCGGGCGCTCTGGGACTCAGTCCGGGCCCGTGATCGCGGATGACGACTTCCCCGGCGCGTACGCGTACCAGCAGATCTGCGCCGTGTCCGGCGACGGCGCCGTGGCGTACCGCATTCTCGACCAGATTGCGCACCGCCATGCGCAAGATGGCCGGGTCGCCGTCGCAGACCACGGTCTCGAGATCGAGATCGACCGACCGCGCGGCCGCCGCCGTGTCCTCGACCACCTCGGCGACCAGTTGGTCCAGGCGGAACCGCTCTGACCGGAGCTCGCGCGTGCCCGCGATCATGCGGGCCCGGGTGAGCAGTGTCTCGACCGAGTTCGTCATGCGCTCGGCCGAGCGGATGACCTTGCGTAACGCCCCCGGCTGATGGTCGGTGTCGACGAGCGCGGCCTCGGCGGCGACGCGGATGGTCGTGAGGGGAGTACGCAGCTCGTGGGCGGCGTCGGCGAGGAAGCGCTCCTGCTGGTCGAGGGCGGCTCCGGCGATCCGGGTGCTGCGCCGGGCGAGCAGGTACGCCCCGGCGCTGGCCAGCAGCACGAAGCCGATGCCGCCGCCGATCAGCGTCAAGGCGAGCCGGGTGTGGGCGGCCTCGGAGTCCTGGGCGTCGATGGTGACCACGACCGATCCGGCGGGCCGGCCCGCGCTCTCGACGGCGAAGGCCACCGCGAGCAACTGCTGCGTGGTGCCGTCGGTAGCGGTCGCCTTGGCCACCACGCTCTGGTTGCCCGAGATGCTCGCCCAGGCGGCCGGTTCGAGGCGGCGCAACGGCACGAGCTGCGTCCGGCCGGGTCGGGCCAGCGCCGGGCCGAGCGCGTCACCCCGGCGTTCGAAGACGTAGACGCCGGTCGCCCGATCGCCGATGGCGTCGGCGACGCCGGTCAGCCGCAGCGTGCCGGCCTCCCGGTAGATCAGCGAGAGCACCGCGCTGCTCGTGATGCGCAGATCCGCCAGCAGCGCCTGTTCGCGCTGGTGGCCGTCCACCTGAATACCCGCGAACGCCATCCCCGTGACCCCGGTGAGCGTGATCGCGGTGAAGACGGCGATGAGGCGTACGCGCAGCCCCCGCAACCGGTCGGCGGTGGTCAGCCGATGGCGGCCGTTATTCATCGCCGATCCGATAACCGGTGCCGCGCACAGTGTGGATCAGCGTCGGCGGGCCGAGCTTCCGGCGCAACTGCGTGATGACCACGTCCACCACATTGGACAAAGGATCGGCGAGCTCGTCCCAGCAGTGCTCCCGCAGGTCGGCCCGGGTGACTGCGGCGGGCGCGCGGCTCATCAGCTGCTCCAGGACCGCGAACTCCTTGGGGGTGAGCAGCTGCAGCACGCCCGCTCGGCGTACCTCGTGCCGGGCGCAGTCGAGCTCCAGATCGGACACCCGGAGCACCGGCGGCAGCATGGCCGTGCTGCGGCGGCACAGCGCGCGTACCCGCATCACCAGTTCGGCGGCGGCGAACGGCTTCGCGAGGTAGTCGTCGGCGCCCGCCTCGAAGCCGCGTACGCGTTCGTCGATCTCGCTCAGGGCGGTCAGCATCAGCGCCGGAACCCGGATGCCGCGGTCTCGCAGCCGGTGCAGATGGCGGGCGGAGTCGCCGTCGGGCAGCATCCGGTCCAGCACCACACAGTCGTATGCGTTGACGCTGAGCGCGAGGTCCGCCTGCGGCCAGTCACCGGCGTGGTCGACGGCGAGCCCGCCGGCCCGCAGGGCGGCCACCGCCGCCTCGCGCAGGTCCCGGTCATCCTCGACGACGAGTACGCGCATGAGCCAGAAGTATTCCGACAGAACCCCGGCTGTGCCAGATCCGTATTCCACTTTGGTGCATTCTTGACCGCGTACGCGGTGAGGCGTCGCTCGTACGGCGGGCTGGCGGGCTGGAGGATCGATGGGTGCAGCGCGGCGGCGGGCCGTGGCGGCGGTGGTGGCGGCGGCAGTGCTTTCGGCGGCGGTGCTGAGCGCCGGTGGGTGTACGCAGGCCCCGTCGCGGCTGGTCGAGGACGCGGGCGGCTGCGGTTACAAGATCGCCTTCTTCGGCGCGCTGTCGGGCGGCAACGCCAACCTCGGCCGCCACCCCCATGACGGCGTACGCCTCGCAGTCGACCAGTACAACGCAGTGAACACCGCTTGCCCGGTGGAGCTGTCCGATTTCGACTCGCAGGGCGACGAGAAACTCGCGCCCGACGTGGCCCAGCGGGTGGCCGACGATCCCCGCATCCTCGGGGTCGTCGGGCCGCAGTTCTCCGGCGAGGCGGAGGCGGCCGTCCCCGTTCTCGACCAGTACGGCGTCACCGCGATCACGGCCACCGCCACCCGGCCGGCCCTGGCCGAACAGGGCTGGAAGGTGTTCCACCGCGCGATCGGCAGCGACGCCGAGCAGGGCCCGGCCGCCGCGCGGTACATCAAGCGGGTGCTGAACTCGCGCCGGGTGATCGTCATCGACGACGCCTCGGCGTATGGGAAGGGGCTCTCCGACGAGGTACGCCGAGTGCTCGCCGGCGTGATCGTGAAGAGTCTGTCGGTCCGGGTGAAGCAGACCGACTTCGGCCGGGAGGTGGCCGACATCGCCGCGAGCCAAGCCGATGCCGTGTTCTACGGCGGCTACTACGCCGAGGCGGGTCCGTTGCTGAAACAGTTGCGCCAGTCCGGCGTACGCGCGGCTTTCGTGGCCGCCGACGGAGTGAAGGATCCGGGACTGGTCGAAGGAGCGGGGGTGGACGCCGCCGAGGGGGCGATCTTCACCTGCCCCTGTGTGCCGCTGGACCGGATCAAGGGGGACTTCCTCGCGGAGTTCCGGGCGAAGTACCACCGGGAACCCGGCACGTACGCCGCCGAGGCGTACGACGCGGCCAACATCCTGCTGGCCGGCATCAACGCGGGCAACCACACCCGGCCGTCCCTACTGGCCTATGTGGACTCCTATGTCGGGACCGGCGTCACCAAGTCCTTCAAATTCGACGACCGCGGTGAGATCGCCAGCTCGTCGGTCGCCATCTGGGCGTACCGGGTGGTCGACGGGCGGATCGTCGCTGATCAGCTCGTCCAGGAAGACCCCTAGACAATCACGCGTGTCACTTCATGGAATCCTCATCCCGATCGGCGCAGGATTCGGGCATGGAGGAGACACGGGCGGCCAGCATCCTCGACGACCTGTACGACGCGCACGCGGCAGTCCTGATCGGCTACCTCGCCGGCCAGCTCGGCGGCGACCGAGGCAAGGCCGAGGACCTCGCGCAGGAGACGCTGCTGCGGGCCTGGCGCAACGCCGGACAGCTGGACCTGGCGCGGGGATTGGCCCGGGGCTGGCTGTTCCGGGTGGCGCGCAATCTCGTCATCGACGCCCGGCGGGCGCAGTCGGCCCGGCCCGCCGAGGTCGGCGTCGACTCCGGCTGGGAGCCGGTCGACGTCGTCGACGAGACCGAAGAGATGATCACCGCGATGGCGGTACGGGCGGCGGTGCGGGAACTCAGCCGCGACCACCGGGCCGTCATCGTGCATCTCTACCTGCGCGGATTCACTGCCGTGGAGACGGCCCGGGCGTTGGGGATTCCGCTCGGGACGGTGAAGTCGCGCGCCCACCACGCGCTGCGAAAGCTGCGCCAGGTGCTGGAGGACCGCACCACGGTGGGTACGCCGGCCCGGCCCTCGCCGGTCGGGCGGTAGGCGCGCGGGGCCCGGCACTGCTTCCGCCGAGCGGCCGGGTCCCGCGCTTTCCGCTTCCTTCCGGAACGGCTCAGCAACCGCAGGTGTAGTAAAGGATGTCCCAGTGGTTGCCCTCGTCGGTGTAGAGATTCCCGGACGGGGCGCGGTACTGGTAACCCCAGCCGGAGATATACCCGACGTACGTGTAGGTCGACGTGATGTAGTTGCTGATGCAGCTGTACTTGCTGATGTCGACCTTGTAGCCGTTCCAGTGGCTGTACGTGCCGGAGGCGTGCCCGACCTCGGTCCCGGCGGTGATGTTGACCGCGCATCCGGTGTAGTTGTGCAGCGTGATCACACCGCTGATCGTCGACTGTCTGATCTGTTCGAACGACGTGCATGTGGAAGTGTATCGATCGGAACAGTTGCCGCTGGAGGACCAGGTGATCCCGGCCGCCCGGAGCTGCGAAGCGGCCTGGCTGTGGGTGAGGAACGTCGCGGCGTGCGCGGGTTCGGCGAGTGCGAGGGACAGGACGGTGGCCGTGGCGAGCGCGCCGAGCAGGGTGACGGCGCGGTGGAGGACCCGGAGCATGGTGACTCCTTCACGATGCGAATCGATGGGATGAAAATCTGATACGCGGCCACGTGGACGAATTCGTATCACGACGCGTGTCGATATTGCTATCCCCTCGACACCCACAAAATCGTCACGCCGCTTGTCGCGGCGTGACCGTTATGAGATCGGGTGGACCGGGTTGCTAGTCGGCCTCGCCGCGGCGATGCTGCTTGAGGTCCGAGCGGCGCTTCTTCGCGGCGATCCGGCGTTCTACCGAGCCCTTGGTCGGCCGGGTGGCCCGCCGCGCCTTCGGCGGGGGAGCGATGGCATCGCGGATCAACGCCGCCAGCCGAGTCTGCGCCGCTGCGCGGTTTCGCAGTTGCGCCCGATGTTCCGAGGCCGCGACAGTCAGTACGCCGTCGACGAGGCGGCCGGCGAGGCGCTGCAGCGCCCGCGTCTTCAGCGATTCCGTAAGCGCCTCGGTGGCGGCCAGATCCCAGGACAGCTCGACGCGGGAGTCGGCGGTGTTCACGCCCTGCCCGCCCGGCCCGCCCGATCGGGAGAAGCGCCAGCTCAGCTCGGCCTCGGGGATCTCGACGCCGGGCTGGACGAACAGCGTACCGGCCATGATCACAGCATCTCATTCCCGCCGGTCGGAGCGCTACGCTGTCGATCATGCCGATCATCGACCGTCTTACCGAGGTGCCGGGCAACTCGCCGGGCTTCGGGTTCGCGCATGCCGTCACCACGACCGGGCGGCTGGCCTTCGTCTCCGGTCAGATCGCGCTGGACGCCGCCGGTCAGCTCGTCGGGCCCGGGGATCTCGCGGCGCAGACCGAGCAATCCCTGGCCAACCTGCACCGAGTGCTCGCGACGCTGGGCGCGGACTGGCCCGACGTCGTCAAGCTGACCTGGTTCCTCGTCGACGCCTCCCAGGTGCAGGTCATCCGGGACGTCCGGGACCGGATGATCCGGCCGTCACTGGGCGACCGGCCGAATCCGGCCAGCTCGCTGGTGCAGGTCGCGGCGTTGTTCCGGCCGGAGTTCCTGGTCGAGGTGGAAGCCGTCGTGGCCTTGCCCGACTGAGCCCGGTCTCGGCTCAGGAATCTCAGCTCAGGGCAGCTGGGCGAGGGCGGCCAGCAGCTCGCCGCGGTCGAAGCTGGCCGTCGGCAGCGCACCGGTGCGGGCGTACCGCAGCAGACCGTCGGCGTCGACGAGGAAAGTGCCGCTGTGCTGCATCAACAGGCGCTTCTCCAGACCGGCGGCACGATGGGCGGCATCACCCACCGAGGACACCACTGGCAGACCGCCGGCCCTTCGGCGTACGCGACCCGCGTCGGCGGCCGAGCCGGGCACGACCACGATCGGGACCGTCTTGTGCTCGTCGAGGGCGTCGGCCGACTCCGCGAGGGCCCGCACGTGGCGCAAGCAGATCATGCAGTTGTGCGCCCGCATGAAGAACACGACGGCGGGGCGGCCGGCTCGGATCTGGTCGAGATCCGTCCGGAGCCCGTCCTGATCGACGATCGACAGGGCGGGGAAGGGAAGGCCGATTTCGGGCAGCATCGGGTGGCTCCTGCGGTAGGGATGAATGAGCTGCCACCAGTCCACCCGGGGTGGCGGCCAGGTGTCCAAGACCGCTTCGGTCGGCCCGATACCCCGAAGGTATCGTTGCCGCGTATGGACCTGCGTCGGCTGCGCTACTTCGTCGTGGTGGCCGAGGAGCGGCACTTCGGCCGGGCGGCCGAACGGTTGCACATGGCCCAGCCGCCGCTGAGCCGATCCATTCAGCAGCTCGAGGCGGAGCTGGGACATCGACTGCTGCATCGGTCCGCCACCGGCGTCAGCCTGACGCCCGCCGGGGAGGCGCTGTACGCCGAGGCCCAGGCGCTGCTGGAACAAGCCGACCGCATCCCGATACGCGTCGCCGCCGCGGCCGGCACCGCGATGCTGACCATCGGGATGCTGGCCGACAGTGCCGAGCAGATCGGCCCACACCTGGTCACGGAGTTTCGGGCGGCCCACCCGGAGGTGAACGTCCGGATGCGAGAGGCCGATCTCACCGACCCCTCCTGCGGGCTGAAGACCGGCCTCGTCGACGTCGCGTTGACGCGTACGCCGTTCCACGTCGGTGACGGCATCGCCACCCACGTTCTGCGTACCGATCCGATCGGAGTCGTGGTTCGCGCCGACGATCCGCTCGCTCAGCGGGCGTACCTGCGATTGGACGATCTCGCGAACCGTCGCCGGTTCCGCCTGCCCGACGACACCGACGCGGTCTGGCGCGACTATTGGAACGCCGCCGCCACCGGTGTGGACGCGTCCGGCCCGGTCGTACGCACCCTGCGCGAATGTCTTCAGTCCGTCCTGTGGAACGGTGCGATCGGCTTGATGCCATTGGCGGACACCCTGCCCGACGGCCTGATCTGCGTACCCGTGGAAGGACTGCCGCCGAGCGACCTGGTCGTCGCCTGGACTCGCGGGACCACCGACCCGCTGGTGCGCTCGTTTCTTCGCGCCGTCGCGGCCGTGCGCGGGCCGGTGGGCCCGAGGGGCTGACGCTCAGGTCCTGGCCAGGTGGCCTTGGCGGAACCCGGAGCCGGGCGTACTACGACTGAGGAATGCCCACGCTACCTGCGGACGCTTTCGGCGTTTCATCGCAAAAGAGTGTTCTGCCGGTTTTAGAGTCCTGGGAGCGCGTCGCTGTCGGCGGCAGTGCGCTGTGCCCCGGCGGGACGAATTGACCAGCTCTAGGGAACCGCAAAGACGAGATGCACCACGCCAACCAGTTTTATGGCCATACGTACGTGCTGGCTCGGTATTGCGAGATGCCGGACCCCGATCATCCTCAACGCCTCGACGGCTACCTTCAGCATGGCTGGAACATCGGCGACGGGCTGGCCCCGGGCGTGCCGTTCGTGCACGGCAGCCCGTTGTTCGTGTGGTCCGAGCGGACTCGCCGCCGGGCCTGGTCGCAGGGTCGCCGGAACGTCGTCGCCATCGGCGCGCCGTTCGCGTATCTGCTCGAGGTGTGCCCGCCCGAACCGGCTGCAGGAGAGCGCGAGGGCACGATCTTCTATCCGTTCCACGGCTGGGAGGGCCAGCAGATCCTCGGCGATCACCGCCGGCTCGCCCGGGAGATCGCCGAGACCGAGTCCGGGCCGGTCACGGTCTGCCTGTATTGGAACGAGCACCAGCAGCCGGAGATCCAAGCCGTCTACGCCGACGCCGGGTTCCGGGTCGTGTGCCACGGCCGGCGCGGCTTCTGGTGGCGCGGCCAGGACCGGGAATTCCTCGTACGCCAGCTGACCGAGCTGCGCCGGCATCGCCGAGTGGCGTCGAACCGGCTCACCAGCGCGATCTGGTACGGCTTGCTCGCCGGATGCGAAGCAGCCGTCTACGGCGATCCGATGGTGCTGGAGAACGCCGACGCCACCTTCGGCGGGTATTCGCGGATCGCGTCGCAATGGGCGGCGCTGCACGGTCGCGAGACCGACGCGGAGGTATGCCGAGAGCTCGCACGGCAAGAGCTGGGCGCGGATCTCCTCGCCGGGCCGGCCGAACTGCGGGTGCTGTTCGGCTGGCAGCAGACCTGGGCCGACGCCGCGAGGCGTACCACTGAAGGAGCGGTTCATGCCTGAGACGACTGCTGCACTCACGGTTGCATCAGCTGCCGACGCCGGCGTCAAACGGGGCAACGGCATGTGGTCGTGGACCGACTGGCGCGACCCGGCGTCGATCGCGGCGAGCGCTGCGCTCACGACGATCGTGGATGAACACGTGGTCGCCGGTCGCCGGGTGCTGTTCGCCGGGCCGCACGACGCCGACCTGGTCCGGTCCGCCCAGGCGGCGGGGGCGGTCGTCAGCTGGCTCATCCGGTCGGTCGACGACGCCGGCCGGCTCACGCACGACCTGCCCGGTGTCGACGTCCTTTGCGGATCGTTGGAGGATCCGGCCGGGCCGTTCGACCTCGTCATCGCGCTCGACGGCTTCGGCCGGCTGACCTCGGCCGAGGACGACGACACCGGCCGGGATCTGGTCGCGCTGCTGTCGTCGCTGGTGGCGGCGGACGGCGTACTGGTGCTGTTGCACGAGAACGCGCTAGGTGCACACCGCATGATCGAACTCGCGCCGGGTCGCGAGTACACCGCCGACGAGGCCTGGTACCTGCCGGAGGCGTACGAGCCGCGGCTGCCCGCATCGTTCGGCGCGCTCACTGCGGCGCTCGGCGATCACGGGTTGCAAACCCACGCCGGGTACGCCGTCTTCCCGACCCCGAAACGGCCGCACGTGCTGGTGGGTCGCCCGGTTCTCGACGATCCCGCGTCCGGCGTACGCGACGGTCTGCGGCCGCTGCTGACCCACGCCTTCGCGGAGGCGTACCGGGGCCGGGAGGTGCTCGACGACCCCCGGGACCTCGTCACGCGGATGGCGTACGCCGCCGCCGAACAGACGCTGGCGGCCGGGTGGCTCGTGATCGCGGGCCGGGGTGATACGACGGCGAAGCAGTATGAGCTGGTGGTCGGCAGTGAGGCGGGCCAGCTCGTGTCCACAATCGACTCCGGAGTGTCCGAGGTGCATGGAGAGCCCCGCACGGTCGGCGGTCTGCGCGAGATGACCCCGGTACGCCTCCCGTCCGGCCCGACGGTGGAGGAGCGCCTCCTCCGGCTGTGTGCGGCGGCCGACCTGCCGGGCCTGCGCGCCGAACTGCGCCGGTACGCCGACTGGCTGCGAAACCACGGCAGCGAGCTCACTGGCCCGGTCGCGTTGGCCACCTTCGCCACCGTGTGCGACGACGGCGACGAGCTGCGCCCGGACCTGGTCCGCTGGGAGCCCCTGACGCCGGTGCCGCTGAAGGTGGCGCTGCATCGGGCGTTGTGGAGCTTCGCGGGGATCCTGATCACCCGCAACCGGCCGCATCCCTATCCGCTCACCTTCGACGCCGCCGAACTGACCGAGGTGCTCGCGGCGACCGTCGACGCCGTTCCCGGGCCGGGCGACCTGGACGCCGTCCTCGACCTCGAAATCGCAGTACGCACAGCGCACGGCGACCCCGATCCGGTACGCACCCGCCGCGAGCTGTCCGCCGACCTGCGGCCGATGCCGGACGTCGCCGGCTACCGGGCACTCGTCGACGTGCTGTGGCGGCAGAACGACCTGCTGCAGCACGCCCGGGAGAACGCCGCCTGGCTGGAGAAGATCCTCGTCTCCCGGGACACCGCCCTGAGCAAGCTCGACCTGCAGATCCAGCAGCACGAGCTGAGCGGGCCCGAGCAGGTGGTGGAACTCGCGCGGAAGGCGTACAAGAAGGTTCGCGGGAAGGTTGCCGCGCGGCGGCAGACTATCGAGCAGCAGCCCAAACCGAAGCTGTGTTCGTCCTGCCGCACCGAAGAGCTCGCCGCGGGTACGCCCTACCGCCGCCTGCGGGTACGCGTCGAGCGCATCGACTTCGACGCCGCCCCGCCCCGCCCCCGAGACGCCGTCGCGACCGGCGAAGAGCGCGCGGAAGGTGCCATCGTCGTGGCGGAGTGATTCGCGGCCGCGTACTCACGGGTAAGAGCGCGAGCGTGCTGGACGAGGCGTGGCAGAATCGACAGGTGCCGCCGGACGCGCCGCTCGACCCGCTCGACCCGCTGACCTCGACCGATCAGCCGGGGGAGTCGCCGCGTGCCCGGCGCATCCGGCTGACCGCGCGTCGCTGGGCGGATTCGCTGATCGACATGTCGGGCGCGAACCGCCTGATCTACTATCGCGATCTCAAGTCGGGCACGCTCAATCTGGCTCAGGCCGATCCGCTGGCGGTGACCGCGCTGCTCGGCGGGCAGCCGAAGACGATCGGGGAGCTGTTCCGGGAACCCGAGGCGCGCACCGATGCCATGCGTCGCGTACGCACGATCCGCACGAAGATGCGGGAACTGTCGGAAGAGCGGGGGCTCGACGCCGGATACCTCGCCGTCGGCATGGCGACCTGGCGGGAGGCCGACCGCGCGCCCCGTTCGCCGGTGCTGCTGCATCCGCTGCGGGTCACCGCGACCTCGGCGATCGAGGCCGACTTCACCCTCCGCGTGACCGGCGAGGCCGAGGTCAACCCGGTCCTGCTGCACCGGCTCGGGCACGACTTCGGCGTACACGTCTCGGCGGAGGAGGTCCTGCTCGGGGCGGAGGGCGCGTCGGCGGAGCAGGAGGCTGAGCAGGCCCTCGAAGCGCTGGCCAAGCTGGCGCTGCGCGTACCGGGGTTCGCGGTCACGCCCGACCGGGTCGTCGGCACCTTCGTCTACGAGAAACTGCCGATGGTGCAAGACATCCAGCAGTCGGCCGGGCTGCTCGCCGTGAGCGACGTAGTGGCCGCGCTCGCCGGTGACACCTCGGCCGCCCGGGACCTGGCCGGTGGCGAGCGAGTGGAGGTCACCGCGCCGGACACGATGCCGCTGCGCGACGAGTTCCTCGTCCTCGACGCCGACTCGTCGCAGAGTCGGGCCATCAATGCCGTCGTGGCTGGTCAGCACCTCGTCGTGAAGGGCCCGCCGGGCACCGGCAAGTCGCAGACCATCGCCAACCTCATCGCCACGCTCGCCGCGCGTGGTCAGACCGCGTTGTTCGTCGCCGAGAAACGGGCCGCGATCGACGCCGTCGTGGACCGCCTGCGCGCCGTCGGCCTCGAGGACCTCGTGCAGAACCTGCACGGCGGGACGACCAGCCGCCGGGAGCTTGCCGAATCGTTGCACGCGCGGCTGCTGCGGCTCACCGAGGAACACCAGCCCCAGCTCGCCGACCTGGGCGCCACGCTCGTCGCGCGGCGCGAGCAGATGGTCGCGCACAACACTGCGATGCACCGGCGGCATGCTCCGTGGGACCTCTCGGTCTTCGACGCCCAGGCTCGTCTGCTCGGTCTCGGTCCGGAGGCGATCACGCCCGCCAGATGGTACGCCGAAGGGTTGCTGGCCTTGGACCGGCAACAAGCCGACCGGCTGCGCGACGGCGTCGGTGAAGCGGCCCGGTTGGGGTTGTTCGACCCGGCGTTGCGGACCGGAGCCTGGGATGCGATCGAAACGACCGATCCGACGCAGGCCCGGGCGGCGATGCACGCGGTCACCGAATTGGCCCAACGACGGCTGCCCGAACTGCGGCGGCTGGTCGCTCAGGCGGCCGCCGAGTGCGGTCTTCGTCCGCCGTCCACGTTGGACGATTCCCGGGCGATGCTGGGCACCGTCGCCGACGCCGAATCGGTGCTGTCCCGGCTCCGTCCCGAGGTGTTCTCCAGCCCGGTCGACACGTGGTGGGCCGCGAGCGGCGACCGCGCCTTCCGGCGTACCCATAATGTGAACTTGAGCTGGTCGCAGCGGCGGGCCGCCCGCAAGGCCGCGAGTGCCCTCTGGCTGCGTGGCAAGCCCTCGAAGGGCGAGCTGCATCGGGCGATGGCCGACGTCATCGAGGTGAGCCGGCGCTGGCGAGAGTCGAGTGTGGATGGACGGGCGCCGCGCGGCTCCACAGTGACCCAAGCTGGACTGTCCGCCTTGGACGAAACGGCGCGCGATGTGGCCGCGGTGCCGGTGATGCGGCCCGAGACGCCGCTGGATCAGCTGCATTGGCAGGCCGACGCGCTCGCCGCCGACTCGCACGGCCTCGACCGCGCGGTGCGCCGCAACGGATTGGCCGCGGAGCTGCGCCAGTGGCGCGCCGACCGGCTGCTCGACGAGCTCACCGCCCGGCAGGCCGGGCCGGAACTGGCGATGCGAGCGTTCGACTTCGCCTGGCTGACCAGCGTCCTGGACCACATCCGGGCCGGCGATCCGCGCCTGCGGGGGTTCGACGGCGATCAGCTGCACGCCGCGGCCGAGCAGTTCCAGGCGGCCGACGCCGAGCACATCAAGACCACGCCGGCCCGCGTACGCCGAGCGGCGGCGGCGCATCTGGTGGCGGTCCTCGACGGGCACAAGGACGAGCAGGACCTCGTTCGTCGCGAAGCCGTCAAGAAGGCGCGCCACCTGCCGATCCGGCATCTGTTCGAGAAGGCTCCGCACGCCCTGCTCGCGATCAAGCCGTGCTGGGCGATGAGCCCGCTGCTCGTCAGCCAGGTGCTGCCCGCGCAGCGGCTGTTCGACGTGGTCATCTTCGATGAGGCGAGCCAAGTGCTGCCCGTCGACGGCATCACCGCCGTCATGCGCGGCCGGCAACTCGTCGTCGCCGGCGATGAACATCAGCTGCCGCCGACCGCCTTCTTCGACAAAGTGGACAGTGAAACCGAACTGTCCGATGAGGACGAAGAGGCGTACACCGACGACGTGGAGTCGTTGCTGCAGGCGTTCTCCTCCGTGCTGCCCCTACCGCAGGTGACCCACCTCGCGTGGCACTACCGCAGCCGGGACGAGCGCCTGATCGCCTTCTCCAACGCGCAGATCTACGGCCCGCACGGCAACGAGCTGGTGACCTTCCCCGGCGGCGTCGCCGGACCGGCGCTGCGCCACATCCTGGTGCCGCCAGTCCACAGTGGCAAGCCGGCCGAGGCCGCTTCGGAGAGCGCGTCGGCCGAGGTGAGCCGGGTCGTCGAGCTGATCCTGGAGCACTTCGAGACCCGGCCCGAGGAGTCCCTCGGCGTCATCACGATGGGCATCAAGCACGCCGACCGCATCGACCTCGCGCTGCGGCGCGCGTTGGCCACCCGCTCGCACCTGCACCGGTTCTTCACGGAGAAGGGCGCCGAGCCCTTCTTCATCAAGAACATCGAACGAGTCCAGGGCGACGAGCGCGACGCCGTCATCCTCTCCGTCGGGTACGCACCCGGCCCGGACGGGCGCATGCTCTACCGGTTCGGCCCGCTGAACATGCAGGGCGGCCAGCGGCGGCTCAACGTCGCGATCACCCGCGCGAAACGCCGCATGACGGTCGTCTCCTCGTTCTCCGCGCACGACCTCGACCCCCAGCGGCTGCGCTCCGACGGGGCCCGGCTGCTGCGCGCCTATCTCCAGTACGCCGAAAGCATCGGCGCGGCGCCGGGGGTGACGGGCGGCGTACCGGCGAATCCGTTCGAGGCCGACGTCCTGGCCCGGCTGACCGAAGCCGGCCTCCCCCTGGTCGCCCAGTACGGCGTCGGCGGCCACCGCATCGACTTCGCCGCCACCCACCCCGACGACCCGAGCCGCATGGTGCTGGCCATCGAGGCCGACGGCGCGACCTACCACTCGTCGCCGACCGCCCGCGATCGCGACCGGCTGCGCTCGGACCACCTGGAACGGCTGGGCTGGCGCTTCCACCGGATCTGGTCGACCGACTGGTTCCACCGGCGCGACGCCGAAATCGCCCGCGCCGTCGAGGCGTACCGGGACGCGCTCGCGGGCATCGAGGATCCCTCGCTCGCCCCGCTCGTCCAGCCCGCTGCCGCACCGACCCGGGAGGGCGAACCGCCTACGCTGACGCCGGGCCTGCCGATCGCGGAGTATCCGGAATCCACGCTGGTGGAGCTCGTCCGGTGGATCGAGAGCGACGGGCGGCTGCGTACGGAGGACGACGTGCTCAACGAGGCGATGGTCCGGTTGGGCTTCACCCGGCGCGGGCCGCGCATCGTCGAGGCGCTGACTCGGGCGATCGCCACCGCCCGCGCCTGACTCTCTCGTTGCCCG
This sequence comes from Hamadaea sp., assembly GCF_013362815.1. Taxonomy (GTDB): domain Bacteria; phylum Actinomycetota; class Actinomycetes; order Mycobacteriales; family Micromonosporaceae; genus Hamadaea. Next base: position 79,394 of record NZ_JABFVK010000058.1, read on the forward strand.
TGTTCCCGGTGTCCACCGGCCCGTGCTCTTGGCCGTGCGGTGCGGGTGATCCACATTCAGTGGGGATGGTCGGTGCGGGTGTGCGCGGGGCCGTGCGCGTCGTCGCAGTGAGCGCCGGGGAGGCTCTCGGCCGAGCCGCCAGAAGTGCGGTCAGTCCGCGGCTCGATCTGCAGCAGCGGATCCTTCACATGGTCGACCTGCAACGTCGTATGCGTCAGCTCGTACTGGTCGCGCAGGAGTGCTTCGAGGTCTAGGCGTACCTGGTGGCAGTCGAGCTCGCGGTCGACGAGCACGTGGGCCGACAGCGCGGGCTGACCGGAGGTGATCGTCCAGACGTGCAGGTCGTGCACCTCGTCGACGCCGTTCTGCTGGGCGAGCAGGTCGCCGATCTGGTCCGGATGCATACCGGCGGGCGCGGCTTCGAGCAGGATACGGCCCGAGTCGCGGAGCAGGCTGACGCCCGCCTTCAGCATCAGGGCCACCACGATGAGGGAGGCGATGGCGTCGGCCCGGTCGAACCCCGTGAACACCATGACGAGACCGGCGATCGCGGTCGCGACGAAGGCGTACAAGTCGTTGAGAATATGCTGGAAGGCGCCCTCGACGTTGAGGCTGGACCGGTTGGCCCGGCTGATGGCCCAGGAGGCCGCGACGTTGATCGCGACCCCGGCCAGCGCGGTGACGACCACGAGCCAGCCGTGCACCTCGGGCGGGTTGATCAGCCGCCGGATCGCCTCGTACGCCAGCCACGCGGCGAGAAGCAGCAGGGTGAGGCCGTTGGCCTGAGCGGAGAGGATCTCGGCGCGCTTGAGGCCGTAGGTGTAATGGCCCTTGGCCGGGCGGGCGGCGAGCCGGATCGCGATCAGGGCGAGCACGATCGACACCGCGTCGGTCAGCATGTGCGCGGCGTCGGAGATCAACGCGAGCGACTGGGCGATGACGCCGATGACCACCTCGACCGCCATGAAGCCGCCGATCAGCGCCAGGGCGATGGTCAGCCAGCGACGGTCGGCGTCGACGGAGACGCCGTGGTCGTGGGCTCGGGCGTGGCCCTGGTCATGCGGGTGATCGTGCCGGTTCGTCACTCGATCAACGGTACATCATCGCGTGTACTGTTGCCTCGGTTAAGGTCACCACATGCCATCGCGTGCCGTGGCCGCCACGGCCGCCGTGCTCGGGACGATCAGCGGACTGCTGCTCGTCCGGGCAGTCGCGTCCGCCCCGCTCACCGGCTACGTCAGCGCTTCCGGCGTACCGGGGGAGGCGCACGCGCTCACGTATCGGCTCGGCATCTACGGCTTGGCGCTCACCGCTGCGCTGCTCGCCTGCGCGGCCCGGTCGATCCTCACCCTGCCGCTGGCCGTCGCGGTGCCGATGATCACGGTGTCCGGTGCAGTCACTTGTACGCCGGGCTGCCCGCTGCCGCCGTACGAGACGACGACGGCTCAAGATCTCGTCCATGCCACTGCGAGTGTGCTCGGTGTCGGGCTGTGCGCGCTGGCGATGCTGGCCGCCCCGGGACGGTTCTCCCGGGTGGCGGTCTTCGTCAGCTGGCCACTGCTCGCCGGGACCGCTGTCGGGATGCTGGCTACCGGACGGGGCGCCTGGACCGGCGTACTTGAGCGGCTTGGGCTCGTTGCCTGCGTTGTCTGGCTTGTTGGGGTTGCGCTCGCTCTTGCTCGCGGGCGCTCTTTGGGAGGCGGGCGCTCTTTGGGAGGCGGGCGCTCTTTGGGGGGCGTGCGCTCGCGTTATCCGGGATGACGTCCCCTCGAACGGTGTGCGAGGCCGCGTTATCCCGGATAACGCGACCCCACACACCGCGGCCCCGCCCAAAAAGAGACGGTCAGATCCGGTCGGAGACGATCATCAGGTACTGGAAGGAACCGTCCCGATAGGAGGAAAGGAAAGGCTCTTCGATGCCGCTGCGTACGGAGGATTGCATCCGCAGTTCCCAGTAGGGGATGGTGAGCGGAGTCAGGTCGACGACCTTCACCGGTACCAGCCCGTTGGCGGCGAGGGCCTTGAAGTACGTGCTGCGGGCGTGCACGTTGCACAGATAGTGGCTGTCGATGGTGCGTACGGCGGCGGACTTCTCGCCCAGGACGTCGTTGTAGCAGCCGGTGATGTTGACGTACCGGCCGCCCGGCCGCAGGATCCGGGCGAACTCTCGATAGAGGTCGAACACGTCGACGTACATCGTCGTCTCGTTCGTCCACACTGCCCGCATGACTCCGTCGTCGAATCCCGTATGCAGCATGTCGTGCAAGTGGAACCGCACGTGGCCGTCGATCCCGCGCTCGGCGGCCTGCTGGTTGGCGAAGTCGGCCTGCACCTCGGAGATGGTCATCCCGTCGACCTGGCAGCCGAACCGGGCGTGCGCCATGATGCTGGTGCCGCCCCGGCCGCAGCCGCCGTCGAAGAGCCGGTCGCCCGGCGCGATCGGCTCCAGCTGGTCGAGGAGGAGGTCGGCCTGTGCGGTCTCCAGCCGATGCAGTTCGTTGATGATCTGCTGGTCCCGGATCGCCCACGGGGCCCGGGCCACCGCCGGATCGGGCGTGCCGATGCCGTAGTGGTGGTGGTAAAGGCCGTCGACCTTGCCGAGTTCTTCGTTGACCGGGTCGGTGGTATGCACCCGCCAGTAGGCGGCCACCTCCTTCTGATAGTCGCTCAGCGCCAGGTCTTGGATGCTGCTGGGGGCCATCGCGGTACTCCTCACTCAGTGCGGTGGTCGGCGTCACGGAACCGGACGCTGCTGCGGTGCCATTCCCGGCTGCCGGCCGCCCAATTGCGGATTCCGGCCAGAAAGAGGTGGAGCTCGATCGAGGGGATGGCCGTCAGCTCCTGGCACGCCTCGTCGAAGGCGGCCATCACCTCGTTGTGGATGTCGACGCTGAGCGCGGCGGCTTCGTCCAGGCTGCAGCCGTGTTCGGCCGAGACGACGAGCGGCAGGCCGCCGTCGGGGGTGTCCTGGGCGCTCTCCTTGGCCATCGAGTACAGGTCGTTGACGATGACCGTCGTCAGGCCGAGCAGCTTGGTGGCGCGCCGGACCCGGGGTTCGAAGTACAGGTCGGGCGGCAGCTGATACCCGGTGACCAGATCGGTCGTGGTGATGCAGGGAAGGAAGCTGTTGACCTGACGAGCGGCCAGATATCGCCACACCGGCGGCATCGTGCCCGTGACCCGCCAGCTCATCTCGCCGGTCGTGCCGATGAAGAAGTGGTCGTTCTCGAGGATGGCCCGGCCGAGCTGGGCGGCGGTGCCGAACCGGCTGAGTTCGTCCACACTGGATCGAAGCGCTGCGAGGATCGGGTCGGCGGCGATGGCGGCGTCCAGCTGAGCCTGGTAGCCGCCGGCGAGCCGGCCGCGGTCGATCGCCGCCAAGGCCAGTGTGAGCCGGGAACCGAGTTGGGCCGGTTCTGCGCCGAGCGCCTCGTCGTCGCAGTAGTAGTCGTCCATCACGGTCAGCGCCGCCGTCCACGACGCGGTCGCGAACAGCCGATCCTCGTCGTCGCTGTCGGGATGGGCGAGCATCGCGAACCGGCCGAAGTTGGCGACCTGGAGCATGGTCATCACCGACGGCGGGAAGCCGAGCGCTTCCGCCCAGGCGAGGATCCGATTGTTGACCCGTTCGCCCAGCGCCTCGTCGATCCGGATCGGTTCGGGGCAGTGCAGGCCCGGGAACGGATCGGTGGCCCGCGACGGCGACTCGATGGGACCGGCGGATTCGGTGCCGAGCAGCGCGCGGAAGGCGGAGGTGCCCAGCCCGGCCGGGACCGGTGCTGACCAATGCGTCATGACTGACTCCGAGAGGTCGGGGTGGCGACGAACCGAGTATGCGCGATCCATCCCTGATTGTCCAATATTGAGCTGTTCATTCGGTTTGGCTATGCTTGCGGGCAATGCACGATTCGCCGATCGGTGGGATGAACTAATGACGAGCACAGTGGAGCCTCAGACCGACACCGCCCAACGGCCACAGCTCAGCCTGAGCACCGAGGCCGCCCGGAACCTGGCGACGACGACGAAGTCCGTCCCCCAAATGCAGGAGATCTCCTCCCGCTGGTTGCAGCGCAAGCTGCCCTGGGTGTCGCTGTCCGGCGGCACGTACCGGGTCAACCGCCGGCTCAGCTACACCCTGGGCGACGGTCTGCTGACCTTCTCCAACATCGGAGCGGCCGTCCGCGTCGTGCCCGCCGAGCTGACCGAACTGCCACTGCTGCGCGGCTTCGCCGACGAGGAGGTCCTCGCGGCGCTGGCCGACAGGTTCACCCAGCGCGAGTACCAAGCGGGCGAGGTGATCGCCGAGTTCGGCTCGGTCATCGACGAGGTGCTACTGGTCGTCCACGGGAAGATCGACAAGGTCGGGGTGGGCGCCTACGACGCCGCCGTACGCCTCGGCGTCCTCGCCGACGGCCAGTTCCTCGGCGAACAGGCGCTCGCCGGAGCCGACGCGATCTGGGACTTCACCGCCCGGGCGATCACCCCGGTGACGATGCTGACGCTGTCGCGCGACGAGTTCGCCCGCTTCCGGGACCTCGCCGAGCCGCTGCATACGCACATCCAGGAGATGCTGAGCGCCGATCGGCGGCCGCAGAACAAGTACGGCGAGGCCGAGATCGCCTTGTCTGCCGGGCACGTCGGCGAGGAGATGCTGCCCAGCACGTTCGTCGACTACGAACTGAGCCCGCGCGAGTACCAGCTCAGCGTCGCCCAGACGGTGCTCCGCGTACACACTCGGGTGGCGGACCTCTACAACGAGCCGATGAACCAGACCGAGCAGCAACTCCGGCTCACCGTCGAGGCCTTACGCGAACGGCAGGAGCACGAGCTCGTCAACAACCGCGAGTTCGGCCTGCTGCACAACGCCGACCTCAAGCAGCGCATCCACACCCGCATCGGCCCACCCACCCCGGACGACCTCGACGAGCTGCTGTCCATGCGGCGCGGCACGAACCTGATCTTCGCCCACCCGAAGGCGATCTCGGCGTTCTTCCGGGAGTGCACCCACCGCGGGATCTACCCGGACACTCCAGTGATCGACGGCCACCGGGTGCTCGCCTGGCGCGGCGTACCGATGTATCCCTGCGGAAAGATCCCCGTCAGTGACTCCCACACCACGTCCATCCTCGCGATGCGTACGGGGGAGGAGGATCAAGGCGTCATCGGTCTGCGCCCCACCGCCCTGCCCGACCAGTACGCCGACGGCCTCAACGTGCGCTTCATGGGCATCAACGAGCAAGCCGTGATGTCCTACCTCGTGAGCGCCTACTACTCGGCGGCGATCCTCACGCCGGACGCCTGCGGCGTACTCGAGCACGTGCAGGTCGCCCATTACCACGACTGATCCTCAAAGGACGGACGACGGCCCGCCGGACCTCGTCAGGCGGGCCGCACCTCGTCCATGGTGAACGCCGGGAAGTCGGCTGGATCCGGTTCCGTCGTCGTCTCGGCCGCGCGGGCGGTCTGGGCTCGGCCCATCGCCCGCATCAGCAGGATCAGCAGGACTCCGGCCGCGACGAACAACATTCGCAGCGCCACGGTTCCGCCGTTGATGAGGATGAGGGCGGTCCGCTGGCCGTCGACGTCCAGCGAGAAGATCTGCCGCCGGGCGATCGGCGCGGCGAACGTGCCCACGTACGGACCGACGTAGCAGGCCCACCACAGCCAGATCAGGCGGCTCAGCCGTCGCCGCGTGGCCTCGTCGTTCGTGCTCCACTGAGCGATGTCCCGCATGACGAGAGCCGGCATGACGATGTTGCCGAGCGGGATGAGCCACGCGCCGACGGTCCAGCCGGGGGAGTACTTCGGCCGCGCGTCGAAATCCATCAGGTGCCGCCGCGCTCGTCCCTGCCAGAGCAGGAAAAGCACGCCGGTGACGAGCAGCGCCATCGACGCGAGGACTTCCGGCCCGGCGGCGGCGTACAGCGACGCGGCGGCGTCCGCCTTCAGGACATCGCTCAAGTAGAGCATGTCGGCCAACGGCGGGACGGCGTTCGCCCAGACGTTCAACGCCGAGGTAACGCCGACGCCGATCGCGGCGACCACGAACAGCCGATGCAGAGCGATGCCGTCATACATGACGCGGCACGATACGCGACGTCACGGCCGGGCGATGCCCCGTCAGGTCCGCCGGAAGATCAGGTCGGCGATCGGGCGGCCCGCGTCGATCCCGCGCTGCTCGAACTTGGTCACCGGACGCAGGTCAGGGCGTTGTGCGTATCCCTTGGTCGTATTGACAAGGCCGGGATCCGCGGCCAGGACCTCCAGCATGACCTCGGCATATTCGGGCCAGTCGGTGGCACAGTGCAGCGTGCCGCCGACGCGCAGCGCAGCCCGCAGGACCGCGACGTTCTCCGCGCGGATCAGGCGCCGCTTGTGATGCTTGGCCTTGGGCCATGGGTCGGGGAAGAAGACGTGGATCGCATCGACGCTGCTCGGCTCAAGCATGCGTGTGAGCAGCGTGATCGCGTCACCGCGAGCGACGCGGACGTTCGTCAGACCCTGGGTCTCGACCAGGCCGAGCAGATGCGCGATGCCCGCGTAATGCACCTCGACCGCAAGATAGTCTCGGTCCGGGTCCGCCGCGGCCATGCTCGCGGTCGCCTCACCCATGCCGGACCCGATCTCGACGACCAGGGGGACACGGCGCCCGAAGATCGCTTCCGGATCCGTTCGCCGTTCTTCCACTTGTACGCCGAAAGCCGGCCACAGCTCCTGGAAGCTGGCCTCGCGCTGGGGGCTGACCCGGCCGCGACGCGCATGGAAGCTGCGGATGCGGTGGGGTGTGGTGATCGTTTCGCTCATGACGCCCACCAGGATACCGGGACCGACCGACCAGAAAATTCTTAACGAGTACACGTTAAGTCTTGAAAAGATTTGCCATCCGGGGGTCTACTGCTTGGCATGTTCCCCCCTCGACGTTTCCCCCCGAGACGGCTTGTCGCTCTCTCGCTCGCGGTGACGACCGCGTTCGCGTTCGGCGGCGTGACGGCGATCCCCGCGGCCCAGGCAGCCGAGACGCAGGCCGCGCCCGCGATCGAGACCGCGCGCACCACCCGCCCGGTGGCGCCGGGTGTGACCCTGACCTCCTTCGACACCGTCGACGCCGGCGGCTGGCTGCGAGCCGACGCGCTGACCACCGACCTCGGCGGCGGCATCACGGTCGACTACCTCAGCCCCGGGAAGGTCGCCGCGGACGAGACCGTACGCCAGATGACCACCCACGACGGCAAGCCGACCCGGCCGGTCGCCGCCGTCAACGGCGACTTCTTCGACATCAACAACTCCGGGGCGGCGCTCGGCATCGGCGTCCACAGCGGACAGCTGGTGCAGTCGCCGACCGCCGGGTGGTCCAACGCCGTCGGCTTCAGCGCCGAGGGCCTCGGCCGTCTGCTCCAGGTCGGCTTCGAGGGCACCGCCACCTGGGACGGCGGGTCGGCTGTGCTTACACAGTTCAACAACCGCGTCCAGAGCGGCGGAATCGGGCTGATCACCCCGCTCTGGGGTGACTACACCCGCCAGCGCGCGGTCGACGGAGCTTCCGATGTCACCGAAGTGACCCTTGTGGACGGTGTCGTGACCGCCGTCGGCTCGGCGGCGGGAACCGGCGCCATCCCGGCCGGGACGACGATCCTGCTCGGCCGCGAAGCCGGGGCGGTCGCCCTGCGGAACCTGGCCGTCGGCACCCACGTCACCGTGGCGTACCAGCCGAAGACTTCCGACGGGAACCCCCTGTATGCGGCCGTCGGCGGCAACTACCTGCTCGTCAAGGACGGCGTACCGCAGTCCTTCGACGACGTCGCCCTGGCGGCCCGCAGCGCGGTCGGCTTCAACCGCGAGGGCACCAAGATGTACCTGCTCACCATCGACGGCAAGCAGGCCAACAGCGCCGGCGTCACGCTGGGGGAGTGGGCTCGCATGGTGGCCGACTTCGGTGCGTACAACGCGCTGAACATCGACGGCGGCGGCTCCTCGACCCTGCTCGCCCGCAAGCCCGGCGAAACCGACCTCACCCTCGAGAACAGCCCCTCCGACGGCAGCGAGCGGGCGGTCGCCAACGGCCTCGGCCTCTACGCCCCCGTCGGCAGTGGCAAGCTCACCGGTTACTGGGTCGCGCCCACCGCCGACCCGGCCGCCGCACCCGGCTCCGACCAGGTCACCCTCGCCCGGCCCGACCGCGTGTTCCCGGGCCTGACCCGCAAGCTCACCGCCAACGGCTACGACGAGACCTACGGGCCGGCCGCCGGTACGCCGATGTGGCGCTCCAGCCTGGTGCCGGTCGGCTGGGTCACCTCCGACAACGTCTTTCACGCCGGATTCCCCGGGCAGACCACGGTGACCGCGTTCCGCGCCACCGCCACGGGCTCCACGAAGCTGACCGTGCTCGGCACACTCGACCGCATCCGGCCGACCGCCGAACGCCTCGGCCTGTCGTCGGGCTCCACCGGATCGTTCGGCCTCGTCGGCTACGACGACGCCGGAGCCACCGCGCCGATCGAGCCCGGCGACGCCAAGCTCGACTACGACCACGACCTGTTCGAGGTGACCGCCACCCCGAACGGCACCTTCACCGTCAAGCCGTTGGTGGCCACCGGCGCCGGCCTCATCACCGCCACCGTCCAGGGCCACTCGGCGAGCGTCGCCATCACCGTCGGCCTCACCGACGTCACGGCCGCCACGTTCGACGACGCTGCGAAGTGGACGATCACCACGGCTCGGGCCAGCGCCACCATCGCGCCGACGCCGGACGGCCACACCGGGCAGGGCATCAAGCTCAACTACGACTTCACCCAGTCGACCGCCACCCGGGCGGCGTACGCGAACCCGCCGACCCAGTTCACGATCGACGGCCAGCCCCAGGGCTTCGGCCTCTGGATCTACGGCAACGGCAAGGGGGAGTGGCCCGCCCTGGAGTTCTACGACGGCCTCGGCCAGTCGCAGATCCTCCGCAGCGACTACATCACCTGGACCGGCTGGAAGTACGTCGAGTTCAAGGTGCCCGTCGGTGTCGCGTACCCGCTGAAGCTGCGGCGCTTCTACGTCGTCGAGACCAAGGCGGCCGCCCAGTACAAGGGCGAGATCGTCATCGACGACCTGGTGGCGAAGGTCCCGCCGACCGTCGTCTCGCCAGCCGTCCCCAAGGTGGTCGACCCGATCGTCGGCTCGTATGGCGCGGTGAACTCGAAAGACTGGCGCTTCGCCGTCATGTCCGACTCCCAGTTCGTCGCCCGGTCACCCGACAGCGACATCGTGCGCAACGCCCGGCGTACGCTGCGGGAGATCAAGGCGGCCAAACCCGACTTCCTCATCATCGACGGCGACTTCGTCGACGAGGCGTCTCCGGCCGACATCGCCTTCGCCAAGCAGATCCTGGACGAAGAACTCGGCGGCGAACTGCCGTACTACTACGTCCCCGGCAACCACGAAGTGATGGGCGGCCCGATCGGCAACTTCCAGGCGGTCTTCGGCGACACCCACCGCGTGTTCGACCACAACGGCACCCGGTTCGTCACCCTCGACACCTCCGCCCTGTCGATCCGCAGCTCCGGCTACGACCAGTACGCCCTCCTGCGGTCCGCATTGGACAGCGCGGCAGCCGACCCGTCCATCGGCTCGGTAGTCCTCGTGGAGCACGTCCCGCCGCAGGACCCGACCCCGGGCAAGGGCAGCCAGCTCAACGACCGCAAGGAAGCCGGACTCGTCGAGAATTGGCTCGCCGACTTCCAGACCAAGACCGGCAAGGGCGCGGCCTTCCTCGGCGGTCACGTCGGAACGTTCCACGCGTCCCGAGTGGACGGAGTGCCCTACTTCATCAACGGCAACTCCGGGAAGAACCCCGCCACCCCGGCCGACGACGGCGGCTTCACCGGCTGGACCATGTGGGGCGTCGACAAGGTCACCCACCCCCGCCCCTACACCGGCCTGCCGCTCGTCCCATGCGGCCCCGGCCAGTGGCTCACCGCCCAGGTCAACCCGCACGTCGACGCGCTTGCGGTGAACGTGCCGGCGGTTTCGGCCGGCTCCACAGTCGACGTGTCCGCCTCACTGACCCAGCCCGGTGGCCGGGTCGTGCCCGTGGCGTACCCGGTGAGCTTCGCCTGGACGGGCGGAGCCGGACTCCACATCGGACCGCGACGCACGGCGGGCCCGGCCGACATCGCGGCCTTCGATCCCGTGACCAGGCAGCTGACCGGCCTGCGCGCGGGCACGGCGACCCTCGCGGTCACCGTCAACGGCGTCACTCAGGAGGTCGTCGTCACCGTTTCATGACGACGGCACGCGGGAGCCGGGCTTGCAGGTCAGGGCAAGCCCGGCTCCCCTTTCTTCCGGTCCAACCGCGCGGTCTTCCACTCTTTCCGCGCGATCATGAACCTACGGGCGTTGTCGCCCGGCGTGTCGTGTCCCCTGGGCCCTGATCACTTCCCCCGGGCCATGATCGTCGCTAGGCGGCCTGCGGGAGCCGCCCCCACATCGCGGTGAAGCCGGCGGCCTCGCCGGTCAGCCAGCTGTCGACGTCGTCGAACGCGCCCTTCACCTCGTCGAGCCGATGCGGAACCCCGCGCCGGACGTCCACGAGCACCGGTACGCCGTTCGGCAGAATCTGATCCATGTACCGCCGCATGAGGTGCAGCGACGCAGTGATCGTCTCTTCCGTCGGCGGCTGCTCGTCGAAGTGCAGCCGGACGGCCTCCTTACGGCCGTCGTTGTACCGCAGCCCGAAATGCGCGCTCACCTTCACCGGTAAGTCGCCGAGCATGCCCAGCGCCTCCCGCGTCGGCGTCAGACCGAACTCGCCGGGCTCGCCGAGCGTCTCCAGATACTGCGCCGCCCCGGTCGTCAGCGCTGCATAGAGCCGCCGCCAGCGGGGGGCGACAGACTGAGCGATGTCGGCCAGGTGCAGCCCGCCCGTGCGGAACTGGATGTCGGCCTTGAGCGCCTTCAGAAACTGGCCATGCGGATTGAAGCCACCGCCCGACTCACGCTGCTTGCGCAGCCCACCGACGTACGCCGCCTTCGTCGGGCCGGTGCGGTCGACGTAGCGGGTGAACGCGAGCAACGTGGCGTAGGGCAGCGAACGGGTGGCAGAAGGGGTGGGCATGTCGGCTCCCTCGTGTCGGCGCGTCTCAGCGCGCAGGTCAACGACCCTCTTTCGTACACGTATTCTAAACCGGGCCACTGACACTCACCACTGTCCGCTACCTGGCCGTCACTCCTCGTCTGCGCCGTGACCTGGGCAGATGCTCGGCCTCGAATTTCGCCCCCAAGCTGGCACATTTTCGTAGTGTGGTGTCCCTCACTTCGCTCGAACACCTGTCCTGTTCGCCCCTTGCTTCCGCCCCCGTCGGTCGCCTGCGCGGCTGCCCTCGCCACCGCGGTTCGGCCCGCCCCACCCGCCCCCCGCTCTGCTCGTTGATCATGAACTAGTGGTGCTTCTCGACGGCGTGTCGACGGCCCGAATTCCATGATCAATCCCGCAACGGACTGGTCGAGGCTCCCGTCAGGGTCGGCCCGGCGCGCCACCGGATACCCCGTGTGCGTGATCATGGCGGGCCGTGTACAGTTATGGCTCGTGCGGCTGAGCCGGACACCGAAGGCCTGGTGCCTGCGGTGCGGGCGCAGTCGGACCACCTGTCCGGGTGGCGGAATGGCAGACGCGCTAGCTTGAGGTGCTAGTGCCCGTATAGGGCGTGGGGGTTCAAGTCCCCCCTCGGACACCA
>NZ_JABFVK010000031.1 GCF_013362815.1 Hamadaea sp.
ATGTCGGAGTCGCTGCGCAACGACGGCCGGGTCTGGGTGCCCAAGGCCAAGGGCGACCAGCGGGCGCCGGGCGCGATCCCGGAGGACGAGCGCGACTACTACCTCGAGCGCATCTACCCGGCGTTCGGCAACCTCGTGCCGCGCGACATCGCGTCGCGGGCCGCGAAGAACGTCTGCGACGAGGGCCGCGGCGTCGGGCCGGGCGGACTCGGCGTCTACCTCGACTTCGCCGACGCGATCCAGCGGCTCGGCCGCGCCGCGGTGGAAGCCAAGTACGGCAACCTCTTCGAGATGTACCAGCGGATCACCGGCGAGGACCCGTACGAGGTCCCGATGCGGATCTACCCCGCGGTGCACTACACGATGGGCGGCCTGTGGGTCGACTACGACCTGCAGTCGACGATCCCGGGCCTGTTCGTGATCGGCGAGGCGAACTTCTCCGACCACGGCGCGAACCGGCTCGGCGCGTCGGCCCTCATGCAGGGTCTGGCCGACGGCTACTTCGTGCTGCCCAACACGATCGGCGACTACCTCGCGGCCGGTCCGTTCGAGCCGCTGACCGCCGAGAACGAGCAGGTCGCGGCGGCTCGCCGGCAGGTCGAGGACCGCATCACCCGGCTGCTCGCGATCGACGGCGACCGCACGGTCGACTCGTTCCACCGCGAACTCGGCCGGATCATGTGGGAGTACTGCGGCATGGAGCGTACGGACGAGGGCCTGCGCAAGGCGATCTCCCTCATCCGGGACCTCAAGGCCGAGTTCTGGCAACGCGTACGCGTACCGGGCGACGGCGAGGGCCTCAACCAGTCGCTGGAGAAGGCCGGCCGGGTCGCCGACTTCTTCGAGCTGGCGGAGCTGATGTGCATCGACGCCTTGCACCGCACCGAGTCCTGCGGCGGCCACTTCCGCGCCGAGAGCCAGGACGCCGACGGCGAGGCCAAGCGCAACGACGAGGAGTTCTCCTACGTCGCCGCGTGGGGCTGGGGCGGCGAGGACGCCCAGCCGGTCCTGCACAAGGAAGACCTGGTCTTCGAATACGTCCACCCGAGCACCCGGAGCTACAAGTGAGCGACACCATGCGCCTGAAGCTGCGCGTCTGGCGGCAGACCGGCCCGGACGACGCCGGCCGGATGGTCACCTACGAGGTGGACGACGTCTCGCCGGACATGTCCTTCCTGGAGCTGCTCGACGTCCTCAACGAGAAGCTCATCCTCGCGGGGGAACAGCCGATCGCCTTCGACCACGACTGCCGCGAGGGCATCTGCGGCGCGTGCTCATTGGTCATCAACGGCACCCCGCACGGACCGCAGAAGGCCACCACCACCTGCCAGCTGCACATGCGTACGTTCTCCGACGGCGACACCATCGACGTCGAGCCGTGGCGGGCGCGCGCCTTCCCGGTCATCAAGGACCTGGTCGTGGACCGGTCGGCGTTCGACCGGATCATCCAGGCCGGCGGTTACATCACCGCGCCGACCGGCTCGGCCCCCGAGGCGCACTCGGTGCCGGTGCCCAAGCCGGACGCCGACGCCGCGTTCGAGGCGGCCACCTGCATCGGCTGCGGCGCGTGCGTGGCGGCCTGCCCGAACGGCTCCGGCATGCTGTTCACCGCCGCGAAGATCACCCACCTCGGGCTCATGCCGCAGGGCCAGCCGGAACGCGACTCCCGCGTGCTGAACATGGTCCACGCGCACGACGAAGAGGGCTTCGGCGGCTGCACGAACAGTGGCGAATGCACGGCGGTCTGCCCCAAGGGCATCCCGCTCGCGGCCATCTCGCGGCTCAACTCCGACTTTCTCCACGCGGTCCGCGCCAAGTCCTAAGCCCAGCTTGTACGCACAACGCCCCGGCCCGGTGCCGGGGCGTTTTCGTGTCGCCTTCCTCATATGGTTGTGCACAACCAAATTGGGTACGCTGGCAGCATGATGACGACGCTCTACACCGCCGAGGCCACCGCGACCGGGGAAGGCCGCAACGGCCGGGCGCGTACCGACGACGGACAGCTCGACCTGAACCTCGCAGTGCCGAGGGAACTCGGCGGCGCCGGTGGCGCGACCAATCCGGAACAGCTCTTCGCGGCCGGGTACGCCGCCTGCTTCCACAGCGCGTTGAAGACCGTCGCGCGACTGACCAAGGTCCAGCTCCCGGAGACCTCGGTGACCGCCCGGGTCGGCCTGGGCAAGCTCGACAACGGCGGCTACGGCCTGACCGTCGGCCTGGCGGTGCACCTGCCCGGACTGGACGAGGCCGCCGCTGCCGACCTCGTCGCGAAGGCGCATCAGACCTGCCCGTACTCCAACGCCACTCGCGGGAACGTAGACGTGGAGCTGACCACCACGGTCTAATAGCCGTCATGATCGAGTTTGACGTGCCGGTGGACGGCGGGCAGCTGCACGCGTACGACACGGGTGGGGACGGCATCCCGATCGTGTGGCACCACGGCACGCCCAACCTCGGCGCGCCACCCGCGCCGCTGTTCGCGGCGGCCGATCGGCTCGGGCTGCGCTGGGTCTCCTACGACCGGCCAGGCTACGGCGGGTCGACTCCGGCGCCCGGCCGGGACTTCGCATCGGCCGCCCGATACACCGCCGCCCTCGCCGATCACCTGGGACTGGACCGATTCGGCGTCTTCGGCCACTCCGGCGGCGGGCCGCATGCGCTGGCGTGCGCGGCTTTGCTGCCCGCCCGGGTCTTCGGCGCGGTCAGCGTCTCCGGCCTCGCCCCGATCAGCGCCGACGACCTCGACTGGTACGCCGGAATGGCCGCCGGTTCGGAAGCCACCCTGCGAGCGGCGGCGGCCGGGCGTACTGCGTTGGAAGGTCACCTGGCGGCGGAGGAGGAGGGCGTCGACATTGGCTTCGCCGACGTGGACTGGGCGGCATTGGAGGGGGAGTGGGGCTGGTTCGGCAGCGTCGTCGGACCGGCGATCGCAACCGGCCCCGCCGCGCTGATCGACGACGACCTCGCCAACACCGGTGCCTGGGGGTTCGACCCGGCCGCCATCGCCGTCCCGGTGCTGTTGATGCACGGCGACGCCGACCGGATGGTCCCCAGTACGCACAGCGCCTGGCTGGCCGCGCACATCCCCGGCGCGGAGTACCGGCATTGGCCCGCCGACGGGCACATCTCGGTGCTGCACCACGCCGAGCAGGCCCTGGAGTGGCTCCGCAAGTCCGCTTAGGACGGACCCAGAACCGTTGTGCCGGAAGGATTCTGGGTCGAGTGTTTGAGTTCCACGAAGAAGACGTGGGTCGGCGTCTCGCCGGTGTTGTGCCCGGAGTGCCGCTGCGCGCCGACCCAGCGCGCCTGCGCTGCCGGAAGTTCGAGGTCACGTTGTTCGCCGCCGAGCGACACCCGGCGGCGGAACGCGCTCAACGTGATCATGACGCTGTCGGGGTGGTCGTGCGGATGCGTCTGCGCCCCGGGTTCGTCGAAATACTCCAGGACGCGTACGCGGTCGTTCTCGAACACCACCCGATAGAGATCGGGATCGGTGACGGTCGGATCGTCCGTGGGCTTCATGGGACTACAGTACCATGAAGGGGGCCAATGGCGGTGGCCCGCGACCGGAGGCCGTGCGGAGTAAGCTATTTACGCAGGTTGTGATACGCCGCGAGCTGCCGTTCGTGGTACGCGTGGTCGTCCGCGCCCAGCTCGTCCCAGCGCGTACGGGCGAGCAAGATCTCGCCTCGCATACGGGCCCGGGCGTACTGCCGGAAGGTCACGTCGTCGACGACGGGCCCACCGGCCTCGGCATAAGCCGCCAAGAACTCCTGGGCGCCGTCAACGACGCCGGTGTCCAGGCATCCGCCCCACTCCCAGGCTCCCTCGGCCGCCTCCCGCTCGACCGGCCCGACGACCGCGTCGTCCCAGTCCAGCAGGGCCGTGATCCGGCTGCCGACGGCAAGTGTGTTGCCCCTGTAGTAGTCGCCGTGCAGCGCCTGCGTCTTGCCGGCTGCCCGCTCGGCGAGCCAGGCGTCCAGCCACGGGTCCGCCAGGTCCTCGCCCAGCCCCTGCGGCGTCTGCGTCACCGGCCCGGTCGGCCCCGGCGCGTCGGCCAACGCCGTGTGCAGCCTCGCGAGCAGCTCGGCCGCCTGATGTCGGACCCCGGTGTCATGCTTGTCGGGCCAGGTTCCGGCGGCGAACGGCCATACGGAAACGGGTCGCTGCGCTGTGCGTATCACATAATCGCCCGAGCGAGCCTTTCGCGGCGCGATCACCTCCGGCACCGCGGCGCTCGCGTGGGCCGCGAGCCGCGCGAACCAGGTCATCTCTTCGTTCGTGCGCCACGACGGCGCGAGCCGTACGACGAGGTCCGCGACCCGGTATGCCGCGGACTCCTCGCCGCCGTGCAACCTTTGCGGTTGTTCGTCCGGTATGCCGAAAGCCGCGCGCACAGCCGCGTGAATCGCGGGGGTGTATGCGATGTCGGCGAAGACCACGGCCGGATGCTAGTTCAGAAGCGCCGCCCCATGCCCATGATCATGGAAATCGGGCAGATTCCGACGCGCGCAGCTCAGCAGACGGGGGCGACGGGAACCGAGGTCCGGCTGGGCAGGCCACCGGGGAGCGTCCCGTCGAAGGCCAGCTGCATCTCGGTGTAGAAGTCGCGGCCGCACAGCTGCTGAGGCGCGCTCAGCGTGACGGTCACCGGGATCTGCGTGCTTGTGCCGTTGGCGCAGCTCGGGTCGCACAGGTTGATCGTCGCGACGCCCGTTCCGGTGGCGTTGTCCGCCCAGCTGGACCACGCCATGCTGGTCAGTTTCAGCGACGAGTCACGGGAGATCGGCGCGGTCTGCGGCTCCACCGCGGCGGACGAGGCGAGTTTGCCGTTCGCGGCGAGATAAACGCTGGTCGCGGTAGGGGCGGCGGTAGGGGCGGTAGTGGCGGAGGCCGAGAGCGACCCCGTCAGGATGACAGCGGCAGCCGTCGCGATCGCGATCGATCCGGTGGTCAGCGTGCGGCGCATCGGGCTCTCCTTCGGCCGTCGGTCTGTCTTTCAGCGTGTCCTCGGTGTTGTCGCAGCTCAGAGGCAACTACGGCGAGTATTCCAGCGGTTACGCGACGTCGTCCACTCTTTCTTTTCGCCCAGATAAGTCGGTTTAGCCCCGTTCCCGAGGTTCTCCTCGCGAGATGGAATTTGCACGAGACGCAAGTCCTACCGCGCCGGTCGGCGGTTAGGCCCAGCAACGAGGCCGACCGTAGGAGGCGGGCATGGCAAATGAGAAGCACGGCAGGCCGGGACCTGGTGGCACGGCGTACGCGCTGGACGACAGACCGTTGTTCCCCCGGCTGAGCATCGTGACCACCACGGCGATGGATCTCGTGCAGGCGCACGTGCCCGCCGGGGAATCCGATCCCTGCGAACGGTGCGGCCAACCGTCGCCCTGCCCGACTGCGGTGCACGCTCGGGAGGTGGTCCGGTTGTCGATGCCACGCCCGGTGGCGGCGACCACGGTTCCGAGCATGTTGGGGCTGCTCGACGAGGAGCCCTGACGCGCCGGGCCCGGCGTACGCGACAATGGGCGGATGGCTGATCTGGTTGTCGTGACTGGGGCGCAAGGCGCGCTGGGGCGGGCCGTCGTGGCCGAACTGGCCCGGCGTACGCGAACGGTGGTGGCGCTGGACCGCGCGAAACCGCAGCACACGCCGGACGGCGTACACGCGTTGCAGGTCGACCTCACCGATCGCAAGGCGGTCCACGAGGCCTGGGGCCGCATCGACGAACTCGGCGACACTCGGGCGCTGGTCAACATCGCGGGCGGCTACTTCCCCGGCTCGCTGGCCGACGTCACCGAGGAAGACCTGGCCGCTGCGATGGAGATCAACGTCGCGACCGCGCTGTGGTCCAGCCAGGCGGCCGCGCCCCGGCTGGCCAAACAGGGCGGCGCGATCGTCAACGTCGGGTCGCGGTCCGCGGTCACCGGACTCGATCCAGTCGCCTACTCCCTGTCCAAAAGCTCAGTGGTACGCCTCACGGGGCTGGTCGCCGAGCAGCTCAAGTCTTCGCGCGTACGCGTGAACGCGGTGATGCCGGCGTTGCTGGACACCCCGGCGAACCGGGCCGTCATCCCGGACGGGGCGATGGCGAAGGCCGTCCCGGTCGAAGACGTCGCCAAGGTGATCGCGTTCCTGTGCTCCGACGAAGCGTGGCCGATCAACGGGGCGATCATCCCGGTGTACGGCTTCGCCTGACGGCTGGTCTCACGGCTGCATCCGGCGACGTCGTCGCCCCCGCGACCGGTGCACACCCCGTGCGCGGCCGACCTTCGAGGATGACTCTGGCTCGGGTGGTACGTCATGCACGCCATCCGTGGCGCGAGAGGTCGATGGCGTACCACCCGAGCGAGACCTGAACGCGGCCGGTGCGCTCGAGGCGGCAATGCCCGCCGCTGAGGCCACGTCCGGAAGGCCAGGTACCCCACCGCCCAGCGATGAGGTACCCAGACACAGGCTCAAGCACGAGGGTGGCCCCCAGCTCGCCCAACCCGAACCCGGCCTGCTTCCACTGGACCAGCCACAACGGTCGAACCTACGACGCTTTACCCGAACCGGCGTAATGCCGAGCCGTGCGCACCGCTGTCTCTGGCCGCGAGTTCCGGAGCCGTTCCACCATGCCCGCATGGGCGCGTGAGACGGCTCGTTGCCGCCAGCGCCGGGGAAGTTTGCCGATTTCGACGACCGGCCCGCGAATCTCGAACTCGACGCCGCGTGTGGTCGCCTTGACGGAACGGACGGACGACCAGGGGACCTTGATGTCGCGGTGATGCAAGGTCACCCCTGACTCGTCGAGTGTGGTCGACACGGCGTTATACGCCACCGGTCCGTTGCGGAGGAAGAAGATCAGCGTGCCGATGGCGAGGATCATGCCCATGAGCCACGTGCCCGTCGAGCTGAAGATGGGCAGGACGACGATGGCCACAAGGCTGAGCACGAGGAAGAATCCGGTTGGCACGCGCCAATCGGCGTACCCGAGATGCAGCCGTTGTGGTGGCGTGTAGCCGTCCTCTTGGAGGTCTGACTCGGCGGTAATGCGAAGCAGGCTCGCGATATGCCGGTCCCGCCGCCGCTGGAACCGGAGGAAGATCAGCAAACCGGCGAGCATCCCCAACAAACCGAGGATGAAGACTGGCTCTGGATTGCCGAGCCAACCCTGGTCGTCGCCCACGATGGCGACGCCTTCGAGGATCACGAGCCACACGAAACCCGTGGCGATCGGCCAGAAGTCTCGGTACCTCTGCCGCCGGACCTGATGGAGCGACGCGGAGGGATCAAGCTCTGGCATGGCCGAGATCATACGGAGGAAAGTGGGCTGCGACGGCGTACGCGCCTCGGTACTTTGAGCGGATGCAGCTGGAGTTCCTGACCGATCCGACCGAGTTCCTCGCCGCGGCCGGCGACCACCTCGCGGCGAACCCGGTGATCAGCACCGTCGTTGCCACCCTGGCCCACCGTACGGCGGCGCAGGTTGCCGAGGGCAAGGTGCAGCCGGAGCGCAACTGGTGGCTCGTCGTGCGCGACGAGTCCGGCCAGGTCGTCGGGGCCGGGATGCGTACGGCTCCCTTCGAGCCCTATCCGCCGTTCCTGCTCCCGATGCCCGATGAGGCGGCGATCGCGTTGGGCAAGTCATTGCACGAGCGGGGCGAGGAGTACGCGGCGATCAACGGAGCTCTCCCGGCAGCACAGTTGTGCGCGACCGAGCTGGCCCGTCATCAGGGCGGCCGGGTCGAGGTCGGCCAGCACACCCGGTTGCACGAACTCGGGGAGCTGATCCCGCCGAGGCCCGTTCCCGGCGAACTGCGCCGGGCCACCGAGGCGGACGTGGACCTGGTCCAGGCCTGGTACGAGGCTTTCGGGGCGGATGCCGACGAGCAGGCCGGCCGACCGCGTGGGACCAGTTTCCACGAAGCGCGTGACCGCGAGGGGACGCTCGAGAACATCGCCACCAAGAACATCTACTTCTGGGTCGACGAGTCGGGCCGGCCGGTTCACCTCACCGGCGCGAATCCGCCGTCGTTCGGCGTCGCCCGGGTCGGTCCGGTCTACACGCCACCCGAGCAGCGCGGACGCGGCTGGGCGAGCGCCGCCGTCGCCGAGGTCTCCCGCCGGATCGTCGCCGAGGGCGCCCGGGCCTGCTTGTTCACCGATCAGGCGAATCCGACGTCGAACAAGATCTATGCCGCGCTGGGCTACCGCCCGGTCGTCGACATGGCCAATCTCGTCATCGTCGACGGATCTTGATGCTTCCGCAGGAAGAGCTGATCCAGCGCGTTCGCGAACTCTGCCACGACGACGTACGCCTCGTCGCCGCGCTCACCTACGGCTCGTTCGCCCAGGGCGCTGGTGATGCGTACAGCGATGTCGAATTCTGGCTCTTCTTCGACCCCGAAAGCCGCGCGGCGCTCGACGAGGAGCGCTGGCTCGCCGGCATAGCGCCGTTCCGGTACGCGGTCGTGAACGAGTTCGGCAGTCACGTCGTGTTCTTCCCGGGCCTCGTCCGGGGCGAGTTCCACTTCGCCACCAGCGATGACATCGCCTCTGTAGGGACCTGGCCGGCGCTTAGCGCCCCGGTCGATCAGATGATCGTCGTGGATCACACCGGTGCGCTGCGCCGCGCCCTCGAAATGTTGCGCGAACAGCCCTCGCTGCCGACGACGGGCGCGGAGATCAACGCGCTGTGCGGCCGTTTCGCGAACTGGCTCGTCCTCGCTCATCACGTCGCGCGGCGCGGCGAACTGCTGCGCGCCGTCGACGCCCTCACGCACGTGCACCGGCATCTGCTCTGGATGGCCCGGCTGGTGGAAGGCCGTACCGGCTCTTGGCTGACGCCCTCCCGGCGAGCCGAGAGTGACCTTTCCGCGCAGGTGATCTCCTCGATCACGGCTGCGACCACGAGCGCAGATGCCGCCGCGGTCGCCAAGGCGATCGCAGCCGCCTGGACCTGCGGCCGCGACCTGTGGGAGCGATTGGCCGAAGACGTTCCGGCCGGACTATTCGCCGATCTAGATGCCGCCGTTCAGCGGTAAGGGATTCAGATGGCGAAGTGTCCGCGCCGCCAGTACCAGTGGCGGCCGGACTTCAGGTGGTCGATGATGGCGCGCTGGAGCACAGTCCCGCGCGGCAGTTGATCGAGGGGCGTACTCAGGCTGCGGAAGCCGAACCGCAGGACCTCGACGTCCGCGTCCAGCCCCTCCGGCTGCTCGTACGGCTCGAGCTCGAACCGCTGCTGGAACTTCACGATGTTGGAGTCCGCGGGCAGATATTCCTGCAGCTGCGGGTCGAGCAGCCACGAGCCGCAGGCGAACGCCGGGTAGTGCTCGTCGGGAAAATGCCGCGGGAAGAACGCGCGTGCCAGGTCGAGCGAGGCGTCGATCGAGTCCGGCGTCAACGGTCCCGACTCGGGGATGTGCAGATCGAGGGTGGTCGCGCTGCGCTGGTACTGCAGGCGTCCGAGTTCATACAGGCCGCCTCGCGCGTGCAGTGTCAGCCAGCTCTGCATGACCGGCCAGCCCTCGCCGTGCATACGGCGGTCGACGGCGAGATTGCGGCCCAGGTCCGCGAGCGTCGTCCAGGTCACGGCCTCCTCGATGCCGTGACTGCGGTGGTACGCCGAGACGACCTCCAGGAGTGCGAGATACGCGTACGCGTACAGATGCCGCCAGGCCGGTCCCCGGTCGCGGGGCAGTTCGGGGCCGGGCGACAGCCAGCCGAAGCCGCCCAAGTCGGCGCGGACGAGCGCGACGGACCGGTCGAGCAGCCAGCGCAGCTCGGGAGTCCACAAGGGAGAGTCCAGAACGGGCCAGCCCGCCATGATCTCGGCGGCGTCGTCCGGGCCGACCGCGAGGCGGTCGAGGATCGCGGGCGCGTCGACCCGGGCGGGCAGCGGAGCCGACGGCGCGTCACCGGCGAGCCGGTGTACGCGGTCGACCTCGTCGACGGAAACTCCCAGCCGGGCGGCGATGTCGTCCAGTTCCACGCCGACGACAGTACCGCCCGGTGGGAGCGATCCCATAGCCTGGGTCGGGCGGCTAGGCGACGTACCCGTTGAACGAGTGGACGCCGTCAGCCGAACCGTCCGCGTTCGACCGGTTCGTGTTGAAGTAGAGAATGCCGCCGCTCACCCCGACGCCTTCGATCTCGAACGTCGTGTACGCCGACGACGTGATCCGGAACGAAAGATCGCTGGCCGCCGGTGCGGTGCCGGTCGTCGTCGGCGAGATGTTCCGATAGACGAGGACGATGCTGCGGTTCTCCTTGGTCAGCGGGTAGTAGAGGACCTTCTTGGTGGAGTCGTAGAAGAAACCCTGGTTGAGGAAGGTCGTGATGTCCGAGACCGGAGCGCCGTTGACGAGGGCGCCCTCGACCTGCAGGTCGAACGCCTTGGTCAGGTCGATGGTCCCGGTGTTGGCACGCAGCGGAATGCTGCCGTTGTAGACCGTCCGGCCGCTCTTGAACATGAAGTTGATCGTCGTGCTGTCCTGGGAGACCCGGCTGACGCCGGACGGTGCCGACACCGCGCCGTTGAGCCGGATCTGGAACGACCCCGCGTAGTAGTACGTGGTGCCGTCGTAGCGCAGCTTCACCAGCTGCGCGCCGGTGGATTCCAGGGTGACGACGAACAGGTGATGCTGGCTGTCGATGTCGACGATCGTCATGTCGTTGGCGTGCCCGAGCCAGGTGTTCGTGGTCCCGCCGTTGGTGCCGTTGGTCATGAGCACCCGGTCGCCGGTGTTCTTGTTGACCCGATAGATCACGGCGAGGTCGTCGTAGTTCGTGTGGTTCTTCACCGAGTACAGATAGGTCGCGCCGGCGGCGAAGCCCTGTACGCCGGTGCAGCAGCTCGTGTTCGGCAAGCCCGCGATGGTGGTGTAGGTGTTGTAGTACGCGGCGTTGGCCGGCTGTGCCACGAAGGCCAGCAGGCTGAGCACCAGCCCGGCAACCAGCGCCAATCGTCTACCGAATCGCATGTATTCCTCCCCAGAAGTCGACGACTCGGGCACCGTTGCCCAAGGTCATCGACTGGAGGCTATTGCCCAACACGAGACCGGTCAACGCCTCGATGGCGGCGGCCGACGACGATCAGCGCCACCCCGCACAACGTCAGCATGACGACGGAGGTCGGCCCGAGCAGCAGGTGCGACCGGGGGATGACGATTGCGGCTCGGCCGTCCAGCCGGGCGAAATAGGTTCCGGCGTAGTCACCGGGAAGCGTGCCGTCGCTGTCGATCACGCCGGCGGTCGGGTCGACGTCGAGGCCGATCACAGGTCCCGAGCCGACGTGGCTGATGTTCGTGCCGCCCTCGCTCTGGTCGTGCCGCCAGTCGCCGACGCACTCGGCGTACCGGCTCTCGTTCCATCCGTAGGCCACGTGACAGGAGTGGACGGTTGCACTGACGGTGTCGCCGAGCGTCCAGGCGACCATCCAGCCGCCGAAGTATCCGGCCCCAACGGCGGCGAGGAGTGCGATGATCCGAATCGCGCTCACAAGCTTGAACATTTTGGCAGGCATCTGTGTCGCCCTCATCTCCGGCTGCGGCGGCACCGCCCGGGCCACGGCAAGCAGCCCGGGCGGATACTGGATCTAGCTGCTGTGACCGGTATAGCCGGTCACACCTGATTTGACCAGGGTCATCAGCCGCCAGACGACGTGATGACCCGGAAGGTGGCGCCTCCGGTGTAGCCGTTGTCGCGCCAAAGGTCCATTTGCTCATAGATCTTGCTCAACGGCGAGTAGTTGTTCAGCTCACCGGCATAGCAGGAACCTTTGCGTGATTGCTGGTTGCCCTCGAGAATTCCGTACGCTGTGTGGTCGATCTGACTGAACAGCGGGCCGCCGCTGTCCCCTGGCCGGGCGCATAGGTCAGTATTGATTCCGACATCGGTGGACAACACCTTGCCGCATCGGGTCCCGACGTAGTAGTCGGCGTTGTCGAGGTCGTTGTGGGCAGTGAAGTAGGACTCGGGATAGTTCTTCGTGCTGCTCGCGGTTCCGGAGGCACACACAACCCAGTCCTTTTTGATCTCGCTCAGAGTGTGGTATCCCGTCAGGTATTCGGTGTCGGTTACCGCCTGGGTGCCGCAAGGCGTGTCCGAATCACTGTCCTGGCCGCCGTTCCGGCAATATTTCATGACCTTGTTGTGTCCGCTCTGGTTTTCCAGCCACGTTCCGGACTGGGTCCCGTCGATATAGCTCAAAAACGCGAAGTCGTAGGGATACGCGTTGCGCTCCATGAGGTAGCCGCCCGCCGACCCGTGCTGGTTCAAAATGTTGTAGCCGTTGTGATGCACCCAGGTGTAATTGGTCTTGCCGACCACACAATGGCCTGCGGTCAAGACCCAGGCCCAGCCGTTGACCGAACCGCCGCCGGAGCGGGCGTTGAAGCCGGCGGTGCAGCCGCCCCAGCTGCCATCGTCTCGCTTGATGTTGAGGCGGAGGCCGCCGCGCATACCGCCGTAAACCGCCTTGCAGTACAGCGGGTGACAGAAGCCCCAGTCCTGGTAAGGCGAGTACAGCGGATTCGGCTGGTGCAACACCCGCCGTTCCACTGGGATGGCAGTAGCCGCGATGGCGGAATCGGCGATCGCGTGCTCGTTGGCGGCGGCGTGGCGATTCTGGTCGGCTGACGCGACCATGGGCGCACGGGACCCTGATTGCTCGGTCCAGGTGCCGCTGGCTTTGGCTTCTGCTACCCAGTCACGTTCCCACAGAACCACCGAATTGTTGGGCTCGTCGATCGCCGTGAGGAATGTCGAGTCGGCGCTTTCGTCGATGTTCCTGGCGAGCTCCTGACGAGTCCGCTCCAGCCTGTCCAACGAGTACTTGACCTGCCGGACTTTGACATGCGCTCGATCCGGCAGGGCTGTGATGTAGCGCTGGGCGTCGGTGGGCCGGGTCATCTGGAGAATTAGGCGCCCTCCGCCGTCTTGGTCCATCTGCATGCCGCCGTAGGTCTCCGGCCGTTCGGCGGTCAGTAGTGCATCCAGTTTCTGTGCGTCGTTCTGGAGTTCCAGGCGCCGTAGGGCCTCGGCCGGGGAGACCTTGTAGGTGTCGATGATGTACTGCATCGATTCACGGACCGCGTCCGGGTCCAGCGATGTGTGAAACGAGGGAACGGCGGCGTACGAGGGCACCGCCGGCGTGCCGAGCAGAGCACCGGATTGAACGGCGCAGATGGCGATGACGAGGCCGAACGTCGTGCGACCCCACCGACGAGAGTGCCGTCGGGGTCGCGGGTAGACTTCGTTTCTGAGCAGCATGGATCCTCCACAGGGGTCGGCGGCTCATCGGGGCGTCGCGGTGCGAACGCGGCGCCCCGGCCTTGGGACACGGCATCGGGAACATGATCATGAGTCCCGAGTCATTGCTGAATCGACGCTATCAAGGTGATGGCCGCAGCGATGTCCCTCACTTCTCTATCGTTGATACGCGTCAATGGCGGACGCAGTCTCGTCGGGCTGGAATTCACGGTGTGTGAGGTGACTCTGACGCGCCTTGCTCGCTGGCCTGCACAATTCGGTCCCGCATGTCCGCTGGCCGACAGAGTGCATCTGCTTCCGGTGACGTAGCGCATCTGTGGGCACATTGCGTAACGCTTCGGCAACGGAGGTTGTTAGGCGGTGCCTCTCTTGGCATTGCGGACGACGTGAGTAGCGTGAGCCGTTAGCGCGACAGCAGCGTCAGCTCGAACGAGTAATGCGACGCCCGGTATACGTGGTCGCCGTATTCGACGGCGTGCCCGGCCGGGTCGTACGCCGTCCGCGACATCGTGAGCAGGGGAGCGCCCCGGACTTCGCCGAGGAGCCGGGCCTCGGCCGCGCTGGCTTTGCGGGCGCCGATCGTCTGGTCGGCGATGCGCATCTGGATGCCGCTGTCGCGCAGCACCTGGTACAGACCCCGTTCGGCGAGCGCCTGCCGATCGATTTCGGCCAGCCCGGCGGGCAGGTAGTTGCGCAGGACCGCGAGGGGTTCGTCTTCGGCGTACCGGAGTCGTTCGATGTGGAGCACTTCCGAACCGGTCGGCAGATGGAGCGCGGCGATCGCGGCGGGCGGCCCCGGGATCACTTCGAACGCGAGCACCTCCGTACGCGGGCGGCGGCGGGCCCGGTCGAGGTCGTCGTAGAGGCTGGTCAACTCGACCTGGCGGCTCACCCGGCGTTGGGCGACCTGGGTGCCGACGCCGCGTTTGCGGACCAGCAGTCCCTTGTCGACGAGGTGGCCGATTGCCTGCCGCATGGTCGGCCGGGACAGGCCGAGCTGGTCGGCGAGCGCGATCTCGTTGTCCAGCCGGGAACCCGGCGGCAGCTGAGCGGACTCGATGAGTTCCTGCATGCGCTGCGCGACCTGGTAGTACAGGGGGACCGGGCTGGACCGGTCGATCCGGATGAGTTGCGCGAGGCCGTCCACGCCGTCATTATGCGGTACTGAGATGATCATCTGTACGTCCGGATGTCCGGACAACGAGTGGCGTCCGATCTGTTACGTGAAGATTTCCCGCCAGTCATTTACGTCGGCAGGTTGTCATGACATTCTGAGCAACGCGAGCCTCTTCGAGTCCCCCTGTCGCCGAAGGGAAGCACCAATGTCAGTTCAGCGCAGAACGACGACGGGCGCGCTCGCCGCGCTCACCGCTCTCGCTCTCACCATGGCCGGCTGCGGCTCGGACGAGCCGTCCGGCGCGGATGCCAAGAACATCACGCTCACCATCGCAGCCAATTCCATCGTCGGCGGGAAGAACGCCGCCGGCGCCCAGTGGATCCAAGACTGGGTCATCCCCAAGTTCATCGAGGCCCAGAAGGCCAAGGGCGTCACCGCCAAGGTGACGTTCGTGCCGAGCGGCGTCGACGACGAGCAGTACAAGACCAAGCTGGCGTTGGACCTGCGCAGCAAGGCCGGTCCCGACGTCATCGCGATCGACGGCATCTGGGTCGGCGAGTTCGCCCAGGCCGGATACATCAAGCCGCTGGCCGACGTGGCCGGGTCCGGTGTGGACTCGTGGGAGGGCTGGAGCCAGATCCCGCAGTCCGTGCAGGGCCTCGGCACCTTCGAGGGCAAGAAGTACGGTGTACCGCAGGGCACCGACGGCCGGGTGCTCTACTTCAACAAGAAGCTGTTCGCTCAGGCGGGCCTGCCGGCCGACTGGCAGCCCAAGTCCTGGCAGGACATCCTCGACGCGGGGGCCAAGCTCAAGACCATCCCCGGCGTCACCCCGATCCAGATCAACGCGGGCACCGCCATGGGCGAGGCCACCTCCATGCAGGGCGCGTTGCCGCTGCTCGTGGGCGCGGGCGGGGAGATCTGGAAGGACGGCAAGTGGTCCGGCGCGACCCAGCCCGTCAAGGACACGCTCGAGTTCTACTCCAAGGTGTATGGCGGCGGCCTCGGCGACCCGAAGCTGCAGCAGGAGGCCAAGGGCCGGGACAAGTCCTTCGAGATGTTCGCCGCGGGCAAGATCGGCATCCTCGGCGAAGGCGACTACTTCTGGCGCAGCGTCGTCGAGCCCACGAAGGGCATCGCGAAGATGGCCGACCGCGACGCCACCGTCGGGTACGCGATGATCCCCGCCAAGCAGCCCGGGGCGGGTATCCGGGGCCAGGACTTCGTCAGCATGTCCGGCGGCGGCGTACGCGTCGTGAACCCCAACAGCAAGTACCCGGCGCAGGCCTGGGAACTGCTGTCGTTCATGAGCTCGGCCGAGGCGGTCAAGTCCGAGCTGGCCGGGGCCGCCCGGATCACCGCCCGGATGGACGTCAACAAAGACGTACTCTCCGCCGACCCGATGCTCAGCTTCGTGTCGCAGAAGGTGCTGCCGGTGACGGCGTACCGGCCGCCGCTGGCGGTGTATCCGCAGGTGTCGGTGGCGTTGCAGGAGGCGACCGCCGCGGTCGTGTCCGGCAAGAGCCCGGCCGACGCCGCAGCGGAATATCAGAAGAAGGTTGAGGGGATCGTCGGTGGTGCAGGCAACGTCCAGTCCTGACACGACCTCCGACGTCGGCACCGAAGCAGTTCCGGGGGCGCGCCACGACGGCGCGTCCCCGGACGCCGCCGGGCTCGGCCGCGCCCGTGCCGCCGCGTTCGTGGTGCCCAGCATGGTGCTCATCGTGCTGTTCCTCGTTCTACCGGCGGCCTGGACGATCTATCTCGGCGTTACGAACTACCGGCTGACCGGGCTCGCCGCCGCGCATCCGGAGATCGTCGGCCTCGACAATTACACGACCGCGCTGGGCGACGACCGGTTCCTGACCTCGCTGGGCCTGACCTTGCAGTTCGTCCTCGGCTCGGCGGTGATCGGGCAGGCCTTCCTCGGCTTCGCCATCGCCTGGACGCTGCGCGACCGCCGTGGCCCGATGCGGCGCGTCGTCGAGGCGTTCGTGCTGCTGGCCTGGATCCTGCCGGGTTCAGTGGTGGCGTTCCTGTGGATCGCGCTGCTCGACCGCGACGCCGGCACGCTCAACGCCGTGCTGCATACGCCGGGCGCGGCTTGGCTGCTGGATCATCCGATGCTGTCGATCATCGTGTTCAACACCTGGCGGGGCACCGCGTTCTCGATGATGCTCTACAGCGCCGCGCTCGGGAACGTCCCGCCGTCACATCTGGAGACCGCGAAACTGGCCGGGGCCAACACCTGGCAACAACTGCGGGACGTGGTGTTCCCGCGTATTCGCGGGCACATCCTGACCAACCTGCTGCTGATCAGCCTGTGGACGTTCAACGACTTCTCGCCGTATCTGATCACCGCGGGCGGGCCGGAGCAGAAGTCGGAGATCCTCGCGGTCTACGTCTACAAGGTGGCCCTGTCCGGTGGTCAGCTCGGCTTCGGGTCGGCGATCTCGTTCCTGATGTTGCTGATCAACCTCGTCCTCGCCCTGGTCTACCTGCGGATGTTGGGACGCCGGAAGGAGGAGGCGTGAACACCACCGTCAGCCACCTGCTCGGCCGGATCGGCCGCTACGTCTTCCTCAGCGCGGTCCTCGGGTTCTTCGCGATTCCGTTGCTGTGGCTGGCGACCGCGCCGTTCGACAGCACGCCGAAGATCACGACGTCGATGCCCGACTTCGCGCTGGACAACTTCCGGGCGTTGCTGGACAACCCCTATGCCGTGGAGTCACTGCTGAACTCGGTCTGGCTGGCCGGTGGCACGGCGATCCTGGTCGTCGTGTTCGCCGCCCTGGCCGCGTACGCGTTGAGCCGGGTCCGCATCCCCGGCCGGGACGCCCTGCTCTACGGCCTGCTGCTGCTCTCGTCGATCGTGACGGGGACGGCGACCATGGTGCCGCTGTTCGAGCTGGCGTTCCGGCTGAACCTGATCGACTCCCGGCTCGGCGTCATCCTGATCATGTCAGGTGGGCTGCTCCCGGCGGCGATCTTCATCCTCAAGGACTTCATGGACTCCACGCCGACCTCGTACGAGGAGTCGGCGCGCGTGTTCGGGGCCAGCCCGCTGCAGATCGTGCGGCACATCGTGGTGCCCGTCGTCCGGCCGGGCCTAGCCACCGTCGCGGTGTGGGCGGTCGCCAACGTGTGGGGCAACTTCCTGGTGCCGTACCTGCTGCTGCGCAGCCCGGACAAGGCTCCGGCGGCGGTCATCATGTACACCCTCTACACCGAGGGCGGGCAGGCCGACCTGCGGCTGCTCTCGACGTTCTCGCTGCTCTACTCGCTGCCGGTCGTGCTCATGTTCATCTTCGTGAGCACCCGCTACGGCTTCCGCTTCCACGGAGGGATCAAACGCTGATGGCCGCCATCACCATGAGCGGGCTGACCAAGGTCTACCCCAACGGCGTACGCGCGCTGAACGCCCTCGATCTGCAGATCGCCGACGGCGAGTTCTTCGCCCTGCTCGGCCCGTCCGGCTGCGGCAAGACGACGTTGCTGCGCACCATCGCCGGGCTGGAGGTCGCCTCCGGCGGCACCGTCCAGATCGGAGACACCGACGTCACCGGCCTACCGCCCGGCCGGCGCGACGTCGCGATGGTGTTCCAGGATTACGCCCTCTTCCCGCACATGAGCGTCCGCGACAACATCGCGTACCCGTTGCGCATCAAGAAGGTGGATCGGCGGACCCGGCACGGCAAGGCGGCCGAGACGGCCGACGGCCTGGGCCTGGCCGAGCTGCTGGAGCGGCGGCCGGCGCAACTGTCCGGCGGGCAGCAGCAGCGGGTCGCGCTCGCGCGAGCGATGGCCTACACGCCGCAGGTGTTCCTGCTGGACGAGCCGCTGTCGAACCTGGACGCGCGACTGCGGCTGGAGGCTCGGACGTTCCTCAAGCGCTTGCAGCGTGACCTCGGCGTGACGACGGTGTTCGTCACCCACGACCAGGCCGAGGCGCTCGCGTTGGCCGACCGGATCGCCGTGATGCAGGGCGGGCGCATCCGCCAGGTGGGTACGCCTGTCGAAGTCTTCCGCCGCCCGGCGAACACCTTCGTGGCGGGGTTCATCGGCTCGACCCCGATGAACCTGATCCCCGCGACCGTCCGCGACGGCGGCATCGACGTTGCGGGGGCGGTGCTGCCGATCCCGGAGACGGCCGGTGAAGTGACCCCAGGGGAGAGCATCACCTACGGCGTACGCCCGGAGTATCTCGACTATTCGCCGGCCGAACGCGCAGGCGCGCTGTCGGGCGAAGTCGTCGTGGTGGAGAATCTCGGCAGTTCGTCCCTGGTCAGCCTCGATCTGCCCGGTGACGCCGGTACGGTGCAAGTCGTGGTGCCCGAAGGTGACGAACCGCAGCCCGGCGACCGCGGCTGGGTCGTGCCCAAGGCTGGACGAGCCCTGCTGTACCGCGACGACGAGCTGGTCGCCGCGCCGATTCCCGCCCAGCCCGCCGGTGCGAACCGATGACGGTGCAACGCGGGCGCTGGACGATGGAGGACCGCGCCGAGCAGATCATGCGCTCGGTCCCCGTCGAGGTTCCGCCCGGCGCCGCGGAGTTGACCGTCGAGTTGGCGTACGACCGAAGCCGGGGGGTGCTCGACCTCGGGTGTGAGGGACCGAACGGCTTCCGCGGCTGGTCGGGCGGGGCGCGGGAGCGCTACACGATCACCCCCGGCTGGGCCACGCCGGGATACCTGCCCGGTGACCTCGAACCCGGGGTGTGGCACGTTCTCCTTCGGCTGCATCGCGTACCGGTGGACGGGCTCGACTTCACCGTTACCGCCACGACATCGGACAAATCGCCGCCCGCGACGAAACAAGAAGGCCCGCCGAGAGCCGAGCGAGGCCCGCGCAGGGAACTTCCAACCGTGGACGGACAGCAGTGGCTGGCAGGCGATCTGCACTCGCACACCGTCCACAGTGACGGGATCTCGACCGTCCCCGAGCTGGCGGCGCTCGCGGTCACCAGGGGACTGGACTTCCTCGCGATCACCGACCACAACACGGTCAGCCACCATCCGGAGCTGACCGCTGCGGGCGCGTACCACGGGATCGCCCTGATTCCGGGGCAGGAGGTCACCACCGACCGCGGGCACGCCAACGCCTGGGGCGCCATCGGCTGGGTCGACTTCCGGCAGCCGGTCGACGAGTGGATCGCCGCAGTCGAGCGCGACGGCGGCATTCTGTCGATCAACCATCCGCTCGGCGGCGACTGCGCGTGGCGTCAGCCCGTCAGCGCGCGGCCCCGGCACGCGGAGGTCTGGCACTCGGGCTGGTTCGACCGGACGTGGGGCGCCCCACTGGCCTGGGCCGACGCCTGGCGGCCGGACGTCATCCCGGTCGGCGGGAGCGACTATCACCGGCCCGGCAACGACGGGCTGCCGGGCAACCCCACCACGTGGGTGCTCGCTGACGAGGGTGACGTCCTCGGTGGGCTCAAGGCGGGGCGCGTCGCGATCAACGCCGGTCCCGCCGAGCCGCTGCTGATCCGGCTCGGCGACGAACTGCTCGCCCTCGATGCCGACGGCACAGTCCTGATCTGCCCCAGCGGCGCGCGGACAGTGATCCGCGGCGACCGCGCGCTACTCAAGGCCGAGGACGGCCTGCACATCCTCGAAACCGCCACAACGGAGGTCGTCGCGCTGTGTCTCTGAACAGCCAGTCGGTGAGGATCGCCAACGCACCCTGCAACTTCGGGATCTACTCCCTCGACTCGCCGATCGTCGACCCGGACACGCTGCTCGCCGAGCTTTCGGCGGCCGGGTACACCGGGATCGACTCCGGTCCGATCGGCTATCTCGGCACCGGCTCGGACCTCGTAGAGCGGCTGGCCCGGCACGGCATGCAGCTCGCCGGCGGCTGGGTCGACCTGCGCTACGGCGACGCCGACGGCTTCGCGGCCGATCTGTCCAACTTGGACGCCGCGCTCGACGTGTTCGCTGCTGCCGCGCAGGTCAATTCAGCCGGCGACGACGACCGGTTCGCTCCCCGGCCGACGCTCGCCTGCCCCGCCAATCCCATCCGGTTCGCTGCTCCCGGCGTACCCGTGGCAGACGACGCGGCCTTGCCCGAATCGGCCTGGACCGCCTTCGCGGACCGGGTCCAGCAGGCCGCGGACCGATGCCGGGCGCGCGGTCTGGAGCCGGTCTTCCACTATCACCTCGGCACGGACATCGAGACGGGCGACGAGGCCGATCGATTGCTCGCGCTGACCGACATCTCGATCTGCCTGGACACCGGCCATCTCACCCTCGCCGGCGGCGACGCGGTGGCCGCGGTCCGCCACTGGGGTCCGCGCATCAAACAGGTCCACGTCAAAGACGCGGACCGTCTCGTTCATCATCGGGTACGCGAAGAAGGGGCGGACTTGTCAGCGATGGTGAGAGCCGGTGGATTCCCGGCGATCGGCCAGGGCGACGTCGATCTCCCGGCGGTGCTGGCCGAACTGACCGAGATCGGTTACACCGGTTGGCTCGTCGTGGAGCAGGACGCGCCCGGAACCGGTCAGGATCTCGATCGCATCCTCGCCGACCAGCGCGCCAACCGGGCTCAGCTCGCCGCGTGGGGGCTGCGATGATCCGGGTTGCCGTCGCCGGGCTGGGCGCGATCGCGCGTACGGCGCATCTGCCGATGCTGGCCCGGCGGTCCGACCTGTTCTCCGTCGCCGCCGTCAGTGATCTGTCGCCGACCGCGCTCGCCGAGTTCGACGTTCCTGCGTACGCCGACGCAGCGGACATGATCGCCGCAGGCGGGTTCGACGCGATCCTGCTGCTGACCTCGGGTTCGCACGGAGAGCTGGCCGGTCAGGCGCTCGCGGCCGGGCTGCCGGTGTTCTGTGAGAAGCCGCTCGCGCTCACCCGCGCCGAAGTGGCGCAGTTACCCGAGGCGGATCGGCTCATGGTCGGCTACATGAAGCAGTACGACCCAGCGGTGGAACGGGCGCTCGAAGAGCTGGACCGGATCGGCGGACCGGCGGCGGTGCACCACGTCGACGTGAGCGTCCTGCACCCGAGCGGCGATTCGCAGCTCGCCTTCGCTCACCTGCCCACGTTCTCGGACGTCCCGGCTTCGGCGGTCGCCTTGCTCCGGGCCCGCGATGGCGACCTCGTACGCGCGGCCGTCGGCGACGATCCAGGTGCACAGGGTCTCTATCGCATCCTCGTCAACAGCCTCAGTCACGACCTGTCCCTGCTGCGGCTGTTCACCGGCGCGCCCGCGACCGTCGACCACGCCACGACCTGGGTACGCAAAGACGTGCCCGAGCCGTCCGTCGAGGTCACCGGCGACCTGCCCGAAGGCGGGCGCTTCACGCTGCACTGGCACTACCTGCCGGACTATCCGGCGTACCGGGAGACCGTGACGCTGCACCACGAACGCGGCTCGCTCGAACTCGTCTTCCCGTCGCCGTACCTGATGAACGCGCCGACTCAGCTGACCATTGTGGACGGAGCGTTCCGGTCGGTCTTCACGAGCGTCGACGAAGCCTTCGAACGGGAACTCGTCGCCTTCCACTCGCTCGTGACCTCCGGTACGCCACCGAGGACCGGCGCCGAGGGCGGCCTGTCCGACCTGATCACCAGCCAGCGCATCGTCCGCGCGTCCGCCCATCCCGTCTCCGGAGAGGCCACTTCCGCATGACGCCCACTTCCTCGACGACGCAGATCATCGTCGTGCCGCATACGCATTGGGATCGTGAGTGGTACGAGCCGTTCCAGCGGTTCCGGCTGCGCCTGGTGGCGTTGCTCGACGACGTGTTCGACCGGATGGCCGCCGACCCTCGGCAACGATTCACTCTGGACGGGCAGATGGCCGCCGTCGACGACTACCTCGAAGTACGCCCTGATCGTAAAGAGCAGGTGCGCGCGCTGGTCGAGAACGGGCAACTGTCGGTCGGCCCGTGGCAGATCCTGCTCGACGAGTTCCTCTGCTCCGGCGAGAACATCGTCCGCAACCTCGAACGGGGTCTCAACCGCGCCGAAGAACTCGGCGCAGCGCTGCCGGTCGGCTACCTGCCCGACATGTTCGGCCACATCGCGCAGATGCCGCAGATCCTGGCCGGCGCCGGGCTCGCCCACGCCTGTGTCTTCCGGGGCGTACCGGGGTCGCTGGAGCAGCACGCGTTCGGCTGGGAGGCCCCGGACGGCACGGTCATCCGCACCGAGTACCTCCCCGGCGGCTACGGCAACGCCGCTTCGCTCACCGCCTCGCCGCCGCTCGTCGCCGCGCGGGCGGAGGAACTCGCTTCGTATTTGCGCGCCTGGTGGCCGGAAAACGGGCCGATGCTGGGCATGTACGGAACTGACCATGCAGCCCCGGCTGCCGACGTCGCCGACCTGCTCGCCCGGGCATCCAAGGAGACGGGGATCGACCTGCGCCTCGGTACGCTGGCCGAGTACTTCGCCACGCAGTCCACCCGGTTCGAAGGGCTGCCCCGGATCACCGGCGAGCTGCGGTCCCACTCCCGCGCGAACATCCTGCCCGGGGTCATCTCTGTGCGTACCCCTCTGAAACGGGCGATGGGACGCGCGGAGCGGGCGGTGGAGCGCCACGCCGAGCCGCTCGCGGCGTTGTGGCACGACGGGCCGCCAGTGCAGGGTTTCCTGGACATGGCCTGGAGCCGGCTGATCGACGCGTCGTGCCACGACTCGGTGACCGGCTGCGGCTGCGACGAGACCGCGGTGCAGGTGGCCGCGCGGCTTGCCGAGGCCGATCAGCTGGCCCGGGCGGTCGTGGATCTGGCCGGGGCGAGCCTGGCCGCGGCCGTCCCGAACGACGGATACGCCATCTGGAACCCCTCGCCGTTCCCACGGACGTCCTTGGTTTCGCTCGACATTCCGTCGTCTTCCTCACTGGTGACCGGCGACGGTACGCCGGTGCCGATCCAGGTTCTCGCCGACGGGCCGTCCGTGCTCGCTTCGGATGACCTCGACGGCCCTTCCGAGATCGCGAAGGGCTTGCGGCGCATCCACGGCATCGAGCTGTACGGGCAGGAGATCACCAAGTGGGAGCTGGTCGGCGACGAGCTGACCTTCCACGTGGCCCGGCATGGCGATCCGTCGTTCAGCCTCGACGCCGTGTGGGCCGCCATTTCCGGCCTGGCCTCGGTCCGGATGCGGATCGTCGCCGCTCCGCGTTCCGTTGTCGCCGCCTGTGTCACCGTTCCGGCCCTTGGGCATGTCTCGGTGCGGCCCTCCTCATCGGCTGCCGTTGCAGATGCGCCGGTGTCGGTCGATGGGTCCATTCTGGACAACGGGCTGCTGCGGTTCAACGTCGCCGACATCGGGCTGATCGTCGACGGCGGGGATGTCGGGGACAGTTACAACTACTCGCCGCCCGCGTCTGACCTGCTGGTCTCGTCGCCGGCTTCCACTTCGGTCTCGGTGGAATCGGCCGGACCATTGGCTGCAGTGGCTCTTGTGACCAGGGTCTACGAGTGGCCCGTCGCCGCGTCGTCACCCACTCCGGTCAGCCCGGTCGTGGTCGCCGCCGCGCCACCGGCCCCCGCCCGGTCCGCCACGCTGGTCCCGGTGACGGTGGTGACCCGGGTCGAACTCCGGGTCGGCGAAACGTTCGTGCGCCTGACGATCAGCTTCGACAACCCGTGCTCGGATCATCGCGTACGCCTTCACCTGCCCTTCTTCGGCGCGTCGGATTCGCACGCGGAGGGGCAGTTCGCGGTGGTCTCCCGCTCTTCCGACTCAGTCGAGGGCGGTGGTGGGGAGTATCCGTTGCCGACGTTCCCCGCGTCGGGCTTCGTCGTGGCGGGCTCGACCGCCGCGCTGTTGACTCAGCCCACGGAGTACGAAGTAGTCGACGGCCACCTCGCGATCACGCTGCTGCGTTCGGTCGGCATGCTGTCCCGGAACATCGTCGCGTTGCGGGACGAGCCGGCCGGGCCGCAGTTGCCTGCGCCGCAAGCCCAATGCCATGGGCCTATCACGTTCGACCTGGCGGTCATGCCCATCCGGGAGTCGTGGGACCGGGCGGGCGTGGCCACGGCGGCCGAGGTCTATCGGCATTCGCTGCTCGCGTTCCCGGGGACCGCTGCGTCGTCCGCTTCGCTGCCTCCTTCGGCTACCGGGTTGTCCTTGTCCGGCGACGGCGTTGTCATGACCTCGCTTCGCTCGCGCTCCTCTTGTGTCGAGGTACGCGTCGTGTGCCTGCGGCCCTCGCCGTCCACCGCTGTCGTGTCCTTGCCTGGTCTGTCGGCGGCCTGGCTGGCTGACCTGCGGGGGCGGCGGGGGTCGGCATTGGACGTCGGCGCGGACGGCTCGGTTCGGGTGGACTTGCGGGGGTTCGAGATCGCTACGCTTCAGCTTTCGGTCTGACGGTTCGGTGGTACGCCATGCACGCTTCCTGTCATCGGAAGGGTGCACGGCGTACCACCCGTTGTGGCCTCACACTTGACCCTCACGCTTGACCCTCACGCGACGTGAGTCCCTACCGTCGTACGCATGAAGATCACGGTTATGGATACGCCCCGGGCGATGCTGGAGATCCTGGCCCGCCCGCTTTCTGAGCGCGCCGAAGAACTTCGGCGGCTCGTCGCTGCGATGTACGAGCACGTCCCGATGCCGGGCGATCCGGTCGACCTGCACCACCAGGGTGGCGGCTTCCGCGTCGACACCGACGACCCACGCTACGTTCCGGCGCTGGAGCGACTCGTCACCGACGACGTCGTCGGGCAGATCACCGTGGCGCTGGAGCAAGCGAGTGCGGCGCTGGGCGAATGGAAGCAGCCCGACGAGGTCAAGGTCCTGTTCATGCTGGGCAACCCCGACGACGAGCACCTGATGAAGGTCACCGGCGGGTACTACGGCATGGGTGGCGCGCCCGGTTGGCTCTACCTCATCGGCTGGCCCTCCGACGACGTCATCGGGCGGATCGCGTACTGCGCGGTTCACGAGCTGCACCACCAGATTCGCTACCAGAACGTTCCGTGGGTGCCGATGGTCGGCGAACACGTCGTCTCCGAAGGACTGGCCGAGGCGTTCGTCCGCGAAGTCTTCGGCCCGGCGGCGATGGGTCCCTGGTCGACGATGGTGTCCGGCTCTCCACTGGACGCTGCGTATGCGAAGACGATCGCGGCGTTCGACCTCACCGGTTACGACAAGACCGCCGCGTACGTGCTCGGCGACACGACGGCGCAGAAGTTCGGCTCCGAGCCGGTCGGCATCCCCGACATGGCCGGGTACGCAGTCGGCCTCCGCATCGTGGACGCGCACCTGGCGGCTACCGGCCTGACGGTGGCGCAGAGCACCGGCCTCACCGGCTCCGAAATCCTCGCTCGCGCCACGTGAGAACGGTACCCGCATGATCATGGTCATTTCTGCGTTGTGATAGCGACCCAGAAAATGACCATGATCTTGCTGGTGCCGGATCGGCGGGTCATCCGTTAACGCCATGGGCTTGACTGGCTGTACCCTGCCCCGCGTGGCCGACCCGAATAGCTCGACGCAGAGCCCGCTGGAGCGCGAGGCGCTGCGCTGGAATCCGCTGGCGATAGCCGCCCTAGTCGTTGCAGTTTGTGGGGCACCCGGCGGGATCGCGGCTCTGATCATGGGTGCGATGGCGTTGCGCCGCAGTAAGCGTCAACAGCAGCGCGGCAACGTTCTAGCGGTGGTGGGGATGCTGCTGGGCCTCGTCTCGATCACCCTCTCGGCCGGAGTGGTGGCGATCTGGATCAACGATCGTTCGACGGTCGTGACCGATTTGCGGCCGGGCGACTGCCTTCC
This sequence comes from Hamadaea sp., assembly GCF_013362815.1. Lineage (GTDB taxonomy): Bacteria > Actinomycetota > Actinomycetes > Mycobacteriales > Micromonosporaceae > Hamadaea. Next base: position 26,107 of record NZ_JABFVK010000031.1, read on the forward strand.
GGAGATGCCTGGGATCTTGTCGATGGCCGAGTTCGAGGTCGTTTCCTGCACGGAGCTGCACGCCATGCAGGTGTACGCCGTGGCCCGGGTTCCCGACGGCAGCGAGGAGGTGGTCGCTAGCCGGGCAGAGGTGGAGTGCGTCTTCGGCCGTGAGAATCTGACGTCGCAGGCGCGCGACAACTCGCAGCTGACCTTCATGTACTTGCGAAGCGAGTTCGCGGAGAACGGCCAGGTCGCGATCTATTGTCTGGCTGGACTGGGCCGGTGGCACAAGACGGCGGAGTCCATCGTGCGCTGACGCGTGATAGGCGTCAGTAGCGCCAAAGCGTACGAGCGACGATCTCCTCCTCGGAAGCACCGTCGAAAACGGCAACCTCCCCGCGGCGTACGGCGAGAACGGTGTCGACCAGCTCAACCCCCAGCGCGGAAGCGAAAAGCGGATCGCGTTCCAAAGCGTCAGCGGCAGCGGAAAGAGAGGTGGGGAGCCGAGGAGGCGGAGAAGCGAGCGAAGCGGGATCAACCTCGACCGGCTCCGGAAGCGAAGCGCCGTCGGTAACCCCGACAATGCCCGCGGACAACAACGCGGCCAGGGCGAGGTAAGGATTGGCGGTAGCGTCGAAGCACTTGACCTCGATGTTGGCAGCCGACTCGCGTTCGCCCGGCGAACCGGTGACGAACCGCAGTGCGGCTTCCCGGTTCTCGTGCCCCCAGCACGCGTACGCCCCGGCCCAATGGGAAGGCACGAGCCGTAGGTAACTCGCGACCGACGGAGCGCCGAAAGCGAGCAGCGCCGGAAGGCGCGCGAGGATTCCCGCCACGAACGAAGAACCGACGTCGGAGAGCATCAGGTTCGCCGAGTCGCGCCACAGACTCAGGTGGATGTGGCCGCCGTTGCCGACACCGCCCGCAACCACGCGAGGCGCGAACGAAGCGCGCCGCCCGAAAGAAGCACTTACCGCACGGATCGTTTCGCGTACCAGCACCAGCATGTCGGCTGCGCCGACCGGGTCCAGCGGCGAGAAGGACACCTCGAACTGGCCGGGCGAGTACTCCGGGTGCAGCTGCTCGACCAGGACGTTCTCCGCGATCAACGCCTCCATCAGCGTACGCAGATAGTCGGAGTGCTCGACGACCCGAGCCATCCCATAGGCCGGGAGCGAATCGGACGGAGTGACGCACCACTCGACCTCGAACCCCGCCCGCACGGTGAACCCCTGATCAGCGAGCTTCCCGACAACCCTCTCGAGTACGCCACGCGCGTCCTGCGGATGCCGGTCGCGGTTCTGGTCGTACCGATCGGCCGGTGCCCACGCCCACCCCGGCTGCCCCGCGAGAACGGTCAGTTTCCGCAGGTCCGGGACGAGCCGCAGGTCGCCGACCGGCCCTCCGGCGTACTGTCCGAGCACGGACGAGTCGTCGACGAGGAACGTGTCGAAGACCGGCGACGCGCCGACGCCCCACTGCGCCGCATGCGCCAGCCGCCCGACCGGAATGCCCTTCATCCGCGTGATGCCGCTGTTGTCCACCCAGGTCAACGCGACAACGGCGACATTGCGCGCAGTCAGCTCGGCGGCCAGGTCGTCCGGATTGGTCACAGAAGCGAACCTACCGGCAAATCGCCGGACCTTCCGGCAAGCTAGTGAGGTGCGCGAATCCGTGGCGGCTCTGCCGCTGACCGATCACCATTGTCACGGCGTCGTCCGGCGCGATCTCGACGCCGCCGAGTTCGCCGGCCGCCTCACCGAAGGCCCGCGCGGCGCATGGGACTCGCTGCTCGGCTTCGCGGTGCGCGACCATTGCGCCCCGCTGCTCGACCTGCCCGCGCATGCCCCGGCCGCGGACTACCTCGATCGCCGCGCCTCGCTCGGCCACGCCGAGGTCACGGCCCGCTTCCTGGCCGCGGCGAACCTCGGCGCCCTCTGCATCGACACCGGCTACACGCCCGAACCCCTGCTCACCCCGCAAGAGCTCGGCGCCGCGGCGGGTGCGGCCGCTCATGAAGTGGTACGCCTAGAGCAGCTCGCGGAGCAGCTGCTCACAAGCGGGGTGGATGCGATGGGTTTCGCGACGGCGGTCCGGGAGAAGCTCGCCGGCCGCGCCCGGGATGCCGTCGCAGCCAAATCCGTCGTCGCGTACCGCATGGGCTTGTCGATGAATCCCCAGCGCCCCACGGACAGCGAGGTGACCGCGGCGGCCGGCCTGATGCTGGCCACCATCGGCCGGGGCGGACCCGCGCGGATTGCCGACGAGACGCTGCACCGCTTCCTGATCTGGACCGCCGTCGACCTCGGTATGCCCCTGCAGCTCCACACTGGATTCGGCGACCCGGACCTGAACCTGCACCAGACCAACCCGGCGCTGCTCACGTCGCTGCTCCGCGCGATCGAACCGACCGGCGTGCCGGTACTTTTGCTGCACACCTACCCGTACCACCGGGAGGCCGGCTACCTGACGCAAGCGTTCGACAACGTCTACTTCGACGTCGGACTCGCCCTGCACAACGTCGGCTCCCGAGCGACCGCCGTACTAGCCGAAGCGCTCGAACTCGCCCCCTTCACGAAGATGCTCTACTCCTCCGACGCGTACGCCCTCCCCGAGCACTACTACCTCGCCGCGACGATGTTCCGCCAAGCGCTGTCGGCATTCCTCGCCGAGTTCTCCGACACCGACGCGACCCGCATCGCGCACCTCATCGGCGTCGACAACGCCACCCGCGTCTACAACCTCCCCCATTAGCACCAGATCACGGTTACGCATGTCATCCCGCCCGGGTTTAGCCTGCGTAACCCTGATCCGCAGGGTTGGGCGGAGCCAGCCGTCCCAGGAGAGCCCCGCGTCATACCCTGTCCCCATGCGGGAGCCAATCTTGACCGTCACCTTCAGCCATGACCAGGCTCTCGTCCTGTCGGACTGGCTGTATCGCGTCATCGGGAGCCCAGCCTTCGACTCGTTCGTCGCCGACGATCCATCAGTCTGGTCCAGCCTCTATCAGCTCGACGGCGCGCTTGAGACGACGGTGCCGGAGATCTTCGCGGCGGACTACGGCGAGCGTCTGGGGGCAGCGCGTCGACGTCTGCTCGACGGCCCGTCACGACCGATACGCCGTCCGCGGCCGACGAGCATGGTGGCCGACGCGACCGAGTCCACCGAGCGCACGATCGAGAACTGGATCCGCGAGGACAATGTGATGGCGACGTTGGAGCACCTCAGCTCTCTCATCGGCTACCCGTACGACGGGGCTGACGAAGATGCCCTGATCGGCGCGCTCGACGAGACTGACGACGAGACTGACCGGTGGTTTGAGTACCCGCTGTGCGGCTCGCAGGTCCTGACCGTACGACTGGCTCAGGCTGTCGGAGGCGCAGTGGTGTCGATTCAGGTCTCCGGAGTGATGGACGAGGTTCTGGCCGCCCGAGTCGAGACGGTGCTCGATCTGTTGTAGCCCGTACGCGCGGTGGCCCGCTCGGGGGATGCCTCGAACGCGGCGATAGGGCACAGTGAATCCATGGTGATCCCGATCTACGACGTGAACCCCGTCCGGCGTACGCCGTGGGTCACCTACGGGTTGATCGCCGCCAACCTGCTGGCGCTGCTGTTCACGCCGTTGTTCGCCAACATGGGGCTCGGCGGCGAGGCGGTGGCCGACCTGTGCCACCAGACGGCGTTCTTCCAGCACTATGCGGCCATTCCCAAAGAGCTGGTCACGAACATGCAACTGCCGCTCGTCGCGACGGGCGCAGTGGGCCGGGGTGCGAACGGGATCGGCTGCGTCATCGACGCGCCTACGTACACCAAGGTGCCTGCGCTATCGGTGCTGACCTCGATGTTCCTGCACGGTGGCTGGCTGCACCTGCTCGGCAACATGCTGTTCCTCTGGGTCTTCGGCAACAACATCGAGGACCGGTTCGGCCGGATCGGCTACCTGCTGGTCTACCTGGCCGCCGGGTACGCCGCCGCGTACGGGTTCGCGTTGGCCAACCCGGACACGGCCGAGCCGCTCATCGGGGCGTCCGGAGCGGTGTCCGGCATCCTCGGGGCGTACTTGGTGCTGTTTCCGCGCGCCCGCGTATGGAGTCTGGTGCCGATCCTGTTCTTCATCCCGTTGCGCCTGCCGGCCTGGATCGTGCTCGGCACCTGGTTCGTGCTGCAGTGGCTCTACTCGGCCGGGTTGGCCGTCTCGGGCGGGGGAGAGGTGGCGTACCTCGCGCACGTGCTCGGCTTCGTCGTCGGCGTGCTCGCCGCGCTGCCGTTCCGCGGCCGCGGTCGCCCGCCGGTGCCTCGCCAGGTCGCCAGGTACGCCGAACCCCAAGTCATGTGGCGCAAGACCGACCGCGGCGGCTGGCGCTAAGACACCATGATCGTCGGCACCCGACGATCAAGACGCCCCGCGCGGACTTGGCCGAGGCCGGGCCCGGCGACAGGCAAGGTCATGTGCCCGTCGTCTGCGCAGAAACGCCCATTCTCGTGATCAAGTGCCGGTCATCTGCGGAGAACGGACCCTCAGCGCAAACCATGGGAACTCGATCTTCGAAACGGTCGCGATTTCGCAAGCCACCGGCACTGGATCATGCAGTGTCCCCGTCCAGCAGTCCGAAGTTCTCGGCGAAAGATTCCAGGAACTCCCGCTCCGGACCGGGACGTGCCTCGGCGGCGAGTTCGGCCATGACCCCGACAAGGCGCAGCCGCTGCTCGGGCGGCAGCTGACCGCAGACGTACGCGATCCACTCCAACGCCTTGACGGCCCAGCGCTCGTCGACGAGCTCTTCATCGGAGCCGTCCAGACGGAACGCCAGCTCGGCGACGAGCCCGACCAGCGCGCGTACCAGGGGATCGGGCTCGGTCATGACCCGACAGTAGACCGGACCATCACCACGTCCACCGGGTCCTGAGCCTCCACCGTGAACCCAAGCCGCTCGTACAGCCGTCGCGCCGGGCTCCCCTGCAAAACGATGAGCCGGACAACGGTGCATCCCAGCAGCAGGTGCGAAAGTACAGCCGATCCGATGCCGTGACCTTGGAAAGTGGGGGAGAGGTAGAAGTGCTCCAGCCAGTGCCCGTCGTCAGCGGGGCGGAGCGCCACGCAACCCGCGAGGTCGCCGCCGACCTCGATCACCCAGCTGTTGGCCGGCACGAAACCGTCGCGCAGCCGCTGCCGTACGCGATGCTCGTCGAACCGGCCCAGCCGTTCAAGGTCGGGCCGCATCACCACCGCTCGCAGCTCGACGAGAGCCTCGATGTCGGCGACGGTCGCCGGACGCAGTGACCAGTCTCCCATGATCACCATCGTACGGCGTGCCCGATGAGCTCCTACCGCAGGTCAGCCTCGTACTGGTCGTGCCGCGCCCACAGCGCCACCCACTCGTCATGAGTCAGTTCGCGCCCGCGGGCCGCGATGTCGGCCAGCTCCTCGAAGTAGCCCTCGCGCGGGCCGCCCGGCGCGAACAGGATCAACATCGAAGCCGGTTCGCCGGACGTGTTCGCGAACGAGTGGATGCCACCCGGCGGCACGTACAGGTAGTCACCCGGCGACGTGTCGACCCATTTGTCGCCGTCATACAGCGCAACGGTGCCGCTCAGGATGTAGAACGACTCCGCCATCGTCCGATGGAAATGCCCACCAGGCATGCTTCCCGGCGGCGGCACGGCCTGCAGCTCCCAGCGATACAGCCCGAACAGGCCGTTCGTGGTCTCGCCCGTGGCCAGGTAACTGACCTTCGATCGCTCGCCGATCGCCAGGTCCACGGGCGCCTCGCCACCGCGCAAAGTCGCGCTGACCTCGGGCGACTCGACGGTGTACTGCTGCGGTGGATAAGACATCCACTCACCCTAGACCGTGATCGTCGCCAGGTCCGCGCTTGCTCCTGCTCCCCAGCCAACGTGTACGCACGACTGAGCGCGTACTGCCCTCCGCAGCCATATACCGCCCGGTGTCGCGTACACCCGCTTAGTAACCGGACAAAACGCCCGAGCCGGTGGTGAGGGGCCTGCGCGCAAACCAGTGGGCGAGTGCGCTACGCTGTACGGGCTGCCGCGCGGAGAGATCCGGGCGGCAACGGGCTGTAGCGCAGTTTGGTAGCGCACTTGACTGGGGGTCAAGGGGTCGTCGGTTCGAATCCGGCCAGCCCGACAAGACGAAGTGCCCGCTCAGCGGGCATTTTTCATTTCTGCTCTTCGATGGTCGGCGCTCTGGCCTTCGCCCGGTTTCGTTAGCTCATCGTCGGCCATGGTGCCGCGTCGTGCCAGCGGCCATGCGAGCTGGGGGCTCAAGGCCGTGGCGTGCCGCGGCCAGCACCCGGTCCGCCTGCGCCGCGGCGTCGCGCGGGTCCAACGGTGCGTGACCGACCAGCAACCGATACCAGAACGGGCCGAACACCAGATCCGCGACCACGGCATGATCCACCGTGGATGGCAGCTCGCCGCGGTTGACGGCGCGGTCCAACAGTTCCGCAACGATGGCACGCCGGGTTTCTATCCAGTTCCGGAAGGCTTCGGCGAACTCGGGGTCGAGCTGCGCCTCTGCCATGAGACCGCGCAGCGCCCGAACCCGCGCTGGATGTTCGCCGACGCGGTACAGATCGGTGAGTAGCGCGGTCAGGTCGCCGGCCACGGTGCCGGTATCAGGTTCGGGTACCCGGTGCGTAACGGCGTACCCGTAAGCGTCCATGACGAGTGCCGGCTTGGAGGTCCACCACCGGTAAATGGTCGACTTCGCCACGTCGGCCTTCGCGGCCACCCCCTCGATTGTCAACCGGCCGTAGCCGACTTCTTCGAGCAAGTCCACGGTGGCTCGCAGCACGGCCTGCTCGGCGTCCCGACTGCGGTGCCTGCCGCCGGCGCGGCGCGTTGGAACGTGTTGAGGCACAAGGGCCAGCGTACTGGACTCTTGCATTTAATCAAATCGCGACGTAGCGTTTTGATTTCGGGGCGGCAGCCGCGACTGCGGACGGTCGCCGCGGTGGGCGTCGTCGCGCTTCACCCCTTGGATCATCTGGAGGATTGATGAGCACCGTCGTACTCGCTCATGCGTTCAACGCTGGACCGAGCGACCTTTGGTACCTAGACCTGGCGGATCGCCTGACCGCGCGGGGACACGCGGTGCTGGCCCCGGAGTTGCCCGACGCGACCGCCCCCGACCCGATGGCTTGGCGGCACGTGCTCGACTCCACCGTCGCCCCGCTCGACCCCACAAAGACCGTCCTGGTGGGACACAGCCTCGGCGGCGTCGCTCTGCTTGATCTGCTGGCCCGCCATGGCAACGATCCACGCGGTCGTTACAGCGGCGCGGTGCTTGTCTCGACGATGGCCGGCCCGGTCGGGTACGAAGCGGTCGCCGGCTTCTTTCCGGAGACCGGCTTCGACTGGCCGCAGATCCGATCCGCCGTACAGCGGATACGGCTACTCGTCGCGCTCGACGACACCGTGCTCAGCCCAGACCCGCTCGAACATGTTCGCCGGTTCGCAATTCACGCCGGTGCTACCACGACCGTGCTGCCAACCGGTGGCCACCTGCCGAACTGGACTCCAGACGTGCGGCCGGCCGACCCGCTACCGCAGGCGTTCCAACTGGTCCTCGAATGCTTGCAGTGATGAATGCGGGTTACGCGAACGGATCGTGCCGGTCGTAGCGGTCGATCAACGCCGTCCATCCACTCGGGACGGTGCAGCTGAAGCCCGTACGCCGCGGCCATTTCCATCACCTTCGGCGTCGGAGGGGGTCCGGCTGCGACGAGTTCGGTCATGGCGTGACGTGGTTGAGCAGTTCGATGTCTCCGCCTGTCAGGCTGTCGGCGTTACCAAGCAACTTATGGTCAATGTGGCCGGCGCCGGACCGGCCCCGACGTAGCCGAAGGACGCCTCCCCGGCTGGCTGGAGTGTGCCGTTCCAGTCGGCGCTCGTCACTGTCACGGTGCCGAGCTTGGACGCGGGGGTGCCGTTCCAGTACTCGCGCATCACCTGCTGACCCGGCCAGTCCCAGACCGCCTGCCAACCGTGGATCGGGGTCGTCAGATTGTTGTGCACGATCACGCGGGCCACGAAGCCGGTGTCCCAGGCGCTGTCGAGCACGTACGTCGCCGTGCAGTCCTGCGGTGCGGCGGCCGTTAACGTCGGCCCCATGGCCAACGAATCGAAGTTGGAACCGCCGCCCGAGAAGCGGTACCAGTAGGGCGTGCCCGGCTTCAGGCCGGACACGGTGAGCGCCTGAGCGGCCTCGGCTGTGGCGGCGGTGGAACTGATGGCCGACAGATGGGCGCTGGCGTCCTCGAAGCTGCGGTAGACCGAAACCGTGACGGGCGCGTACCCGCAGCCACCGTTCGCCGAAACCACGAACGTCAGGTGCGTCGGCCCTGCCTCCACGACCGATCCGCTCGCTGGGGGTCGCAGGCACGTGGGGCTCGGGCTGGCGCTCGGGGTCGCGCTCGTCGCGTCGGCCAGCGCGGGTACGCCGACTGCCAGGACGATCAATGCGCCGGCTGCCGCTAAGGCAACTCGACCAAGCTTCATATCGTCTCCACAACTCGGGTCGCGGGACCGGGCCGACGCCATTCAAGATCTTGACTGTCAACTGTAGCGGTCGGCGTCGATCCACGGAATACGGCAACGGCTCGCCGCGGTCGGCGTTGCGGTGGCCTACGCGGACGCGCCCTTCGGGATCAAGGATGCAGAGTGCCGTCGGCCGTTGCTTCACGCTCGAACCGCAAGATATGGCGCAGCTGCCAGGCGATCACCGCGCCGCATACGACGAACGAGATGGCGGCTGCATAGATCGCGATGCCCAGAACCCCCCAGCTGTCCGCCTGCCGCACATCGACAAGTGACACCGCCGGTCCCACGACGATCATTCCGACAGCACAACGCAAGGCCCACCGGATCGCCGATCGGGCGGACTCCGGCGAGCCGGCCGACAGTCGCACCGACGACCAGGTGGCTAACGCGAGTGCCACCGTGGCCACGGCCAAGATCACTGGAAAGCTCCACGCTTCCACTGGGCGTCCGGCTTCGACCTCGACCGACCGATCCGAGGACGCTCCTACCGCCCCGTACGCGAAGACGAGCGTCAGCAGCGATGAAACGATGACGTGGACGATGAACGAGGGGTGTACGCCGGCCTTCATCGTCATCCCTTCAGGTTCCAGTCGGAGGGGTCGCCGTCGGACGATCGCCCATCGGCGAGGTCCACGGTCGGTCGCGGCCAGTGACCGCCGGGATAGGCCGCGTTGTCGTGCAGGTCCTGCTCCAGGTCCTTGATCTTCGGCACAGTGTTGACCATGATGAATGTGTAGAACGCGCTGAGAATGGCCAACGTAACGCCGACGAACTTGGCCACCGCTGCGGCGGCGCCACCGGCCCCGGCCGGTGCGCCCACACCCGTCGAGGCGGCCGCGACACATGCCATGATGATCAGGACCACCTCGACCAGCGCGGCGAGAAACGCCAGCCAGAATGCGCCGATGGCAATCGCCATGCTGGTCAGCACGTCGTCAATGGTTCGTGCGGAGGCCGCCAGCGCAGACATCGCCTCCTTCTGCCGGGGCAGGCTGTTCTTGTACGCGTCCGCGGCCACGCCGGTCCAGAAGTCGTCGACCCGCATCTCGTCCAGCGTCGCCCGGGAGATCTGGCTGCTGATCTGGCCCGCGATCGGCGGTCCCGCCCAGTCGCTGCCGTGGCTCCAGAGTGTCCATGGGACGCCAGGGTTCATGAAGAACTCGGTTACCAGGTTTCCGGTCTGGTTGATCTGACTGTCGATCTTCGACAGCATGGCGTCGAGCCCTGCGCCCTGGGGCCCGAGCGCGACGGTCCAACGCCGGACGACCGCAATGAGACGGCGGCCCTCGCGCTGCATCTGCTCAGTGCGATCGCGCGCATCCGCCACGACCCTTTCGAACTCTGCCGCACTCATGATGGTCGCCACGACGCACCTCCTCGCGGGCTCACTGGGTGCCCTGCATGCGATGTAGAGCGGCCGCATCATCGGCCGCGTAGCCGTCAGCGGCGGTCTCCAATGACGCTGCCATGAGTTCATGGGACTGTACGGCCTCGCCGATCAGGGCAATCATGCGATCTTGAACGGAGCGATAAAGCTCGACCATGCCCAGTTTGTCGGCAATGAAAGACAGTTGCAGCTCACCGAGATCCAGCCGCTCAGCGACTTGTCCGGCGCTTCTGAACGCGGCCGCCATGTCGCGCCACTCCACCGCGTCATGCCGCATCGCCGCAAGCGAGGCCGTGAGCTGTGACTCCGGTGAACTCATGGTGCGCTCCGGTCGGCTAGGCCCAGATTGGCGAGAAGCTGCGAAGGATCGGCCATCAGCGTGCGGAACTCCGCCACCCGTCCGACAGCGTCCATCTCGGTGACGGCGCTGACGATCCCGCCGGGCAACAACCGCCTCAGTACGCGGGTCAGCTCGCGGCCGGCTTCTTTGTGGTCGGCTCGTCGCAGCCACGAGAGATCCACGTCCACGTGGACTAGGCGGCCTGCTTGAGCCGTCGCGACGACCGCGCTGTCAGCCCCAGTCTCCGTCCGTTCCTCGCGGGCGGCGTGAAACGCTCGCGCCTCAGCTTCTGGCAGCACGCTCTGGACGTCGGCGAGCAAGGACCGCAGGTATGACGCGAAGGCAACCGGGTCGGCATCGGCGCTCGTGGTGGCAGCTTCCGCTGGACCGGCTGTGGTCGCTTTGTCATGAGTGGTCCGCCGCGTCATGACCTGCCGAATCGCCGTCCGGTGTGCCGCGGTTACGGCCGAGACGACGGCTGCGCCGAAGTCGTCGCCAGCCAGGCGCCGCTGCCAGTCGGGGTGCACCTGCAGTTCGCGTATGGCGCCGTCGAAGCTCACGACGGCCGCGACCGGTCCGTCTACACCGGCAGTGGCCGTCTCAGCTGGGTTCCACTGTGCAGCCGTGTCAGCAGCCTCGCCGTGCTGCTCACGCAGCCGTGCCAGTTGTTCGTCCATCCCCCGCACCCTCATCGACGAATGCCGAGAGCCTAGCGGTCGCCACTCCGGCCTGCCAAGGGCCGGAAGCGGTGAGACCTGGGAGTCGGGCTGTTGCGACGCCGGGTCACGCGAACGGATCGCGCAGGCCGTAACGGTCGATCAAGCCGTCCATCCACTCGGGACGGTGCAGCTCGAGCCCGTACGCCTCGGCCAGTTCCATCACCTTCGGCGTCGGCGGCGGTCCGGCCGCGACCAGTTCGGTCATGGCGTGGAAAAACTCCTCGAATCCAGCCGGGGTGATGACCTCGATCATGCGCGCGGGTTCCTTGCCGGCGTTCCACATCGTGTGGACCTCACCGCGCGGTTTCGTGATGTATCCGCCTGGGCCGAGCACGACCTCCCGGTCGCCGGAACGGAACCCGATCTCGCCCTCCGTGACGATCGAGTACTCGTCCTCGCGGGTGTGCAGGTGGGCGGGGACGATCGCGCCGACTGGGAACGGATGCTCCACGATCGCGACCTGCCCGCCGGTGTCACGGCCCCACAACTTGAACTCCACGCCGATCGTGCCCAGGTCGCCTACCTGGCCCTGGCCAGGGGGCACGACGGTCAGCGCGGGCACCTCGATCCCGGTCATGATGATCACCCGTCCCCTCTATTCCGAGATACAATGCTGTTTAGTGAAATCATCTACCTGTGCCACCGGGGTGTCAAGAGTTGAGTGAACAGCAGCGTTCTCCGAAATCGCGTGCGTACCGGATGACCAAGCGGGCCGAGCAGGTCGACGAGACCCGGCAGCGCATCGTCGAGGCCGCCGTCGAGGTGCACGGCACGCTCGGCCCGGCTGCGGGCAGCATTTCGGCCATCGCGGAACGGGCCGGGGTCACCCGGCTGACGGTCTACCGCCACTTCGCCGACGACGAGGCGCTGTTCGCGGCTTGCTCCCAGCATTGGCTGGCTCGTCAGATTCCGCCGAATCCAGGCATCTGGGCCGCCATCGAGGATCCGGAGCTGCGGCTGCGTACCGGATTGGCTGATCTCTATCGGTTCTACGCCGACGGAGAATCGATGCTCACCAACATCTACCGGGACAAGGCATTCGTGCCCGCCGCTCATCGCGACTCCCTGGATCAGCGAGACGCGGCGTTCGCGGATCTGCTCGCGGAGCCGTTCGCCCCGTCCGCCGATCGCCGCCCGGTCCGCGCGCTCATCGGTCACGCAGCGTCGTTCTGGACGTGGCGGTCGCTCTGCGTGACTCACGGTCTCACCCAAGATCAGGCGGTACGCGCGATGACCACCCTGGTGCTCAGCCAAGCCGAGCAATGAGGCGGGTCGTACACGTAGGACGAATGCTTCCCCGGGACGGTCTTGTCAGCCGATAACGCGCACCGTTAGATGGGCTGACGACAATCTCCCATCGCGAGAGGCAGACCACATGCGACGACGGCAGGTAGTGATGAACGCCGCGGCCGGGCTGGGCGGAGTTGCGGCCGGGGCGTTCGGCTCACCAGGGATCGGGCTCGACCGGCTGCGGCCGGTGTTCCTCTCGCATGTCAACGACCCGGCGGTCACCCCCGTCTTTCCCGGCGATCCGGAGTTCACGGTCGAGACGGTGGCGACCATCCCGCAGGACGGCTTCTACATGCAGTACGTCCGGGAGGCCGAGCACACCGGGACCCACTGGGGCTCGCCCAATCATTTCCTGGAAGGCGGGCGTACGGCCGACCAGCTCGACGCGCGCGACCTGTTCCTGCCGGCCGTGAAGATCGACGTCCGGCAGCAGGCGGCGGCTGACGCGGACTACGCGGTGACCGTCGACGATCTGCGAGCCTGGGAACGCCGGCACGGGAAGATCCCACCGTGCTCGGCGGTGATCCTGTGGACCGGGTGGGAAGACAAGTGGGGCACCGACGCGTACGCGAACTTCGACGCCGACGGCCACCTGCACCAGCCGGGGTTCAGCACCGAAGCCGTGCAGTGGCTCCTCGACACCGGGAAGCTGGGCGTACGCGGAGCGCTGGGCACCGACACCTTCGGTCCCGATCTGGGCATCGACGAGACGTTCCCGGTTTCGGTGCTGCTCTACGGTGAACGGCGGATCAGCCTGGAGAACCTGGCCAACCTCGGCCAGCTTCCGGCGACCGGCGCCTGGATTCTGGTCGGCGGTCCCCGCAACCGCAACGGCTCCGGATCCACCGCGACGATCTACGGGTTGATCCTCGACAAGTGACCTTCCGGCGGCTGACCGTCCGGCTGTTCCTAGCCGGACGGCGTGCCGGCCAGCGGGTTCGGATAGCCGAAGAGGTAGCCCTGGCCCAGGTCGCAGCCCCAGCTCGTGAGCCGGCGGACCTGGGCGTCGGACTCTATCCCTTCGGCGATGACCTGGACGCCCAAGTCGTGCGCGATCCCGACGAGGGAGCGGCCGAGCGCCGACGACCGATCCTCGTCACCGTCCAACGTGGTCAGTACGCGATCCAGCTTGACGACGTCGACCGGCAGTGCATGCAGGTGGCTGAGTGCTTGATAGCCGGCCCCGAAGTCGTCGAGCGCCAGGCTGACACCCATGTCCTGAATTCGGCGTACGGCCTGGGCGGCAGCCCCGAGATCGGCCAGCCGCCGAGTCTCGGTGATCTCCACGACAAGGCGGTCACCCGGCAGGTGGTGCCGCGCCAGCGCCGCCCGGATCGCCCCTTCGAGGGTCGGGCAGCCGATCCGGGTCGCTGAGACGTTGACGTGAAAGCGCAGCGGTTCGCCGTCGGAGTTGGCCGGAAGCGATGTCGCGTCACGACAGGCCAGGTCGAGGATCAAGTCGTCGAGCTCCGAGATCAGCCCGGCTCGTTCGGCGGCGGCCACGAACACCTGTGGCGGCACCGCCCCGAAGACGGGACTCGCCCAGCGCGCCAACGCCTCCAGGGCGACCACCGCTCCGTCGGCCATGCGTACGATCGGCTGATAATTGACCTCGATCGAGCCCGCCTGGGTGTCGCCCTGCAGAGCGGCCGCGAGCAGGGTGAGCAGATCGGCGTGATTGACGTCGAGCCGGTCGGCGGGGTGCATCCGCAGGATGCCTTTTCCGGCCTGCTTCCCCCCATACATCGCGGTGTCGACGCGGCGCAGGAAGGCGTCCGGCGTCAGGTCGGGTTCGACCCCGACCGTCGCGGCAGCGCCGACGCTCGCACTGACCAGGACGCTGCGTCCGGCGACGTGGACCGGGTTGCGTAAGGCGTCGAGGATTCGTTGGCCGACCTGCTGCGGATCGCCGGCACCAGCCAGGAGCACGGCGAACTCGTCGCCGCCGAGCCGGGCCACCATGTCGGCGTCGTGGGCACAGTCGCGTAGACGTTGGGCCACCATGCAGAGCACCATGTCACCGGCCTCGTGACCGAGGCTGTCGTTGACGAGTTTGAAGTCGTCGAGATCGACGAACAACAGACCGAGCGGTCGCCCGTCATGGCGATGCCGCTCGACCGCGGTGGAGAGTCGTTCGTGGAACAGCGCCCGGTTGGCCAGCCCCGTGAGCGAATCGTGGAACGCCTGGTAATGAAGCCGGGCCTGGCTGTCGCGGACCTTCTCCAGCAGAAGAGTGTTCTCCAGGAGGATGGTCAGCTGCCGGGCGATCGCCAGGGTGATGACCACGGCTCCGGCGGTCTGTTCGATCGCGTCGATCGGCAGATCTCCGAGGACCTGCGTCAACAGGAGCAAACCGGTCGCGGCCAACGGCGTATAAGGCAGGAACAAGTACGCGAGCTGGACTGCCCGGGCGCGGCCGGGCGGCTTCGGCACCGGCCTGTCGGCGGTCCGGTCGGCCGCCGCGAGCGCGATGAGCGCCGGACCCGCGATGAACCCGACGTCGAAGATCGGCGCCATGTCGGCTGCGCCCCGGCTGACCAGGTACGCGAAGAAACTGTCCGACAACGACAACGCGACCATGCCGAGACCCAGGACCAGTAGCCGGCGTCGATTGCCGACCCGGCGCAGCACGATCAGCAGCACCACAATGGTCACGAGAACCAGATCGGACGCCGGGTACGCGATCGCGACCGCGAGCTCCAACGGAGTCGGTGCGCCCGCCTTGACCACCGCGCCGAGGGCGGTGGCCCAGGTCAGGATGAACAGCGAGCAGACCACCATCAGACCGTCGAGCACCAGCACGACCCGGGGAAGAGACCGGGGCGTGGCGGGTTCGGCGGGTTCGCGCGACGGCAGGTTCGTCGCCAGGACAAGAAGCCCGACGAGCCCGAAGACCGGCAGCGTCAGGAAGCCGACGTCAGCGAGGGACGGCGACGGCAACGCGATCCCACCGAACTCGCGATACCACGCCCACACGGCCATACCCGCGGTCCAGCCGAGGAAGCCCGCGCCGACGAACCACCGCCAGACGCGTTCCGGCCCAGTCTCACGCCACCCGAACCAGACACAGCTGAGCACCGCCAGTACGCCCGCGACGAGTTGCGCGCCATCGTCGATAACGGTGGCGGCCAATGGATGATCGGCGTACAGCGATTGGGCAGCCAACCCGGTGATGGTCGCCGCAGCAACCACTACCAGCACCCGCACTCGTGTGGTGATCATTGACCTTCGTGGGTTTCCCGCCGACTTCCCCCGCAGCGCTCACACCGTACCGCCCGGGAATGTCGGTGGCAAAGACTGCACCGGCGGCCACCTCTCCCAGCGGGGGAGGTGGCCTTCCTATGAGGAATGTCGATCAGGTCGTGACGACTGCCGGCCTCCTGGTGCGGTGAAGCCGGCCGCCGCACCATGCCAGCGGCAACGCGAAGACGACCAGGGCGAGCGTGAACCACGCCGGGGCGAGATTCAACTGCCAGGTGGCCACCGCGCCGACGACGTTCAGGGCGAGCGAGATCAGTCCGAGGGCGACCGAGTGCCGGATGGGGTGGACGGGTGCGAAGCGGGCGGTGACATAGCCGCCGATCACCGCGTAAATGCTACGGTAGGCGACTTCCAAAAGGTGCAGCCCGAAGACGGTGTGCGGTCCCCGTGGCAGCAGGCCGACGTGTTCGAGCAGAGCGTCGGTGCTGACGGTGAGGATCACACCCGCGCCGAGTCCGGCAAGGACGGCGGCGATGCTGATGAGAGGTCTCGTGTTCACGATGTGGTCTCCTGTTCGAGAGGCTGGCCGGGTGCGTACGGGTCACGACCGCTGAATGCGGCGAGCCGGTCGTAGAGTGGTGCGTCGTCGGCAACGGCCAGTGCGATGCCGATGTGGAATCCCGCTGCTTCGTCGCCTCGAAACTCCGGCTCGACGTTCTCGGCGGCCCAGTCGAGCGCGAACCGGGCGAGGCGGGGGTCCAGATCGGTCTGTTGGCCGGTGGCCTTCGCTATGTCCCAGCCGTGGATGACGATCTCGGTGATGTGCTGACCGACCGTCCAGTCGGCGGTGAGCTCGCCCCCCGGCAGGCGATGCGTTCGGTCGGAGGAACCGGGCTGTCGCCACGCCGTCAGCAGTGCGCGGGCCGCGTCTTCGTACGCGGTCGTCCAGTCGTCGCCGATGACGTTGGCGCCCAGGTGCTGGCGCCTTCCACCGTCGGCCAGAAAGGCGAACTGGTGCACCTCGTCCACCAGGTGGTTGACCAGGGCTCGCACATTCCAGGAGCGGCACGGCGTCGGGAGCGTCGCCTGCTCGGGCCGTACGCGGTCGATGACTCCACCCGTCTGGGCGAGAGCACGGGCGAGTACTGCGAGGTGATCGTCGAATTGCGTCATGAGTTCACTCTCAACGCGGGCGCGGTCACGGCCCAGAGGTTTAGCCACCGCTAAAGATACGATTGCCCGGTGATCGAGTGGCGGTTCACGCCGGAGGACGTCGCGCGGGTCAGGTTGGCCTTCTCCCCGCTGTGGGAGCTCGTGCTGAGCCTCGTCGTGCTGCGCGCACCCGGGCGGCACTCGCTGCATCTGCCCTGGATCCGGGTGACCCGGCAGCGGATCGCCGCACTCGACCTGGCCGAGCTGTTCGCGCTGGCACCGGTGGTCGGGCCGACCGCAGACTTCCTCACTCCGCCGCCTGCCACTCCGCTACCGAACTTCGCCGATGAACTCGATCTCGTCCGCCACACCCCAGCCGAACGGGTCGCTGCGGACGTGGCTGAGGTCCGCGGCGTACCAGCGCCGATGATGCGCCGCATCATCGAAGACCCGGCGGCGGCCGCCGGCCGTATCGCGGACGCGTTACAGGCGTACTGGGAGGCGTGTTTCGCCGAGCACTGGCCACGCGTGCGGACGCTGCTGGAGGCCGACGTGCTGTGGCGCGCCGGCAAGCTGGCCGTCGGCGGTGCCCAGGCGATGTTCGAAGACCTCCACGAATCGGTGACCTGGCGCGGGGATCGGCTGTTCGCCGCGGGTGCGTACGAGTTCGCCGGTGGCCTCTCGGGTGACGGATTGCTGTTGGTGCCGAGCGCGATGTGCTGGCCGGAAGTACGCAAGATGATCGAGCCTTACCAGCCGACGATCATGTATCCCGCCCGCGGAATCGCGACGCTGTGGGAGAGCGGGCAACCGGCGACGCCCGGCGCACTCGACGCGTTGCTCGGGCGTACCCGGGCGGCGATGCTAGTGGCGTTGGCGGAGCCGATCTCCACGACCGTTCTCGCCCGCCGCCTCGCGATCACGCCCGGCGGGGCGAGCCAGCATCTGGCGGTCCTCCTCGGCAGTGGCCTGGTCGTCCGATCACGGGTCGGCCGATCCGTGCTGTATCGGCGTACGCGCTCAGGTGACCTGTTGGTCGCATCGCCGTCGACCGACGCGGCATCCCTAGATACCGGGGAAAACTGACGCGCCGCGAGCATGCTCGGCAACGTTCTGACGGGCGTCGCCCGCAGTCCTCCTGAGCGTCAGGTGATCTTCGTAGCCTGCGGCCATGCGGGTAGCGATCATCACCGAGTCCTATGCCCCCGATGTCAACGGCGTCGCGAACTCGGTGCTGCGAGTCTGCGACCACCTCGTCACGCGTGGCCACGAGCCGATGGTCATCGCGCCCCGGCCGCGCCGCCGGCTCCTGCCGCACGCGCCGGTTCCGGCGTACGGGGTCCACCGGGTGCCGTCGATGCCGTTCCCGGGATATCGCAACGTACGCCTGGCCGCGCCGAGCGGAGTCATCTCAGCAGCTTTGCGCGAGTTCCAGCCGGACGTGGTGCACCTGGCGAGCCCGTTCGTCCTCGGTGCATGGGGTGCGCGGGCGGCCGAGTCGCTCGGGATTCCCGTGGTCGCCGTCTACCAGACCGACGTGCCGGGATACGCCGAGGCATACGGCGTACGGCCGATGCAGGACGCTGCGTGGCGCTGATCGTCGGGTACGTCGGGCGACTGGCCCGGGCGTGCGTTGGCCGCCGACACGGCAGCGCGTAGCGAGACGTTGGCTGGACTCGGGTTGTAGGTCTCGATTCCGTCGATCTCATACCCGGCGCTGAGCAGACCCTCGCGCCGCGTGTCTATCCGGACGTGCAGCCCCGCCGCCGATGCAGCGGCGGGGCTTGGTGCGGCTTAGACGTCTAGGTAGTCGAGGTTGGCGCAGCCACCGGAGGTGGTGGCGGTCACGCGTACGGTGTTCGCACCGGCGGCAAGGGTGACGGGCACCGAGGCGATTACCCAGGTGTCCCAGTTCGTCGTCACGGCGAACGACGGTGTGGCGACGACGGTCCCGTTGACCGAGACTGCAGCGGGCCGGCTGGCGGTGGTTCCGTTCGCGTACGCGATTCGCAATGTCGCCGGTCCGGCGGTGGCCGCGTTCACCGTCCACTCGACGTAGCTGCCCGTGATGTTGTCGGTGTTCACGAAGCCGGTGCCGCTGAAGCCGAGATGGTTGGCCTCCACGACCCCCTGGGAGATGACGGCGTTCTCGGCCTCGTATCGGGTCGGTGGGGGAGCGGCGATCGCGACGTCCACGTAGTCGAGGTTGGGATCGCCGCCGGCGGTGGTCGCCGAGGCCCGGACGGTGTTGGCCCCGGCCGTCAGCGCCGTGGTGACCGTGATAGTCGCCCAGGTGTCCCAATTCGCGGTCGGCGGGAAGGCGACCGCTGTGGCGACGGTGGTGCCGTTGACCGTGATGTCCATCGGCCGGTCCGCTGTCGTGCCGTTGGCGTAGCGGAACTTCAGGGTGTGCGGTCCCGCCGCATCGGCTTGGACGTTCCATTGCACGTACGCCCCGAGCACGTTGTCGCTGTTGACATAGCCCGTGCCGCTGTAACCGGTGTGGGTGTTCTCGAAGACGCCTGGCGAGTAGGTCGCGTCCTCGGCCTCGTAACGGCCCGGCGGCGGCGTGGTCACGCAGTTCTCCGTCGAGCCGGCGGCGTTGACCCGCAGCGTGCCGCCCGTCGTGTTCTGGCCGGTCACGCAGTAGCCGCCGACGCTCTGGAAACCGACGTCGTAGGCCGAGCCGGTGCCGCGTTCGGCGGTGAAGTTGGTGAATTTCAGGTTGCTCGCGGTATTGGCGATGACGGCCGGGCGGTTGTCGTTGCTTTGGAAGTCGACGGAGCTGTCGATGAACGAGATGTTGTTCGCGTTGTGGACATACCACCCGTACGCCGGCCGCGTGCCGATGCTGTTCGGGTTGTAGTTGGTCGGGTCGTTGCTCGGTACGCCGGTCGACACGGCCGCACTGCCACCCGGAACGGTCAGGTGCACGTTGGTGAAGGTGACGTCGCTGATCTGGTTGCCGCCGGCCTCGCCCCACAAGGTCGGGCTGAAGACGGGGCTGCTCTTGCCGACGCCGGTCACGTTCTCGTAGGTGATGTTGCTGATATGGCCGATGCCGGGGCTGTTGCCGCAGCGTCTGCGGGTGCCGATCTTCTGCATGATGGGCGAGCTGACTCCGCTCATCGTGATGTCCTTGTAGTGGACGTCGCTGATGTTCGCCCCGTCCATGCTCACCATGCCTAGCCCGGACTTGTTCGCGCCGGTGATGGAGATCCGCTCGAAGACGTAGTCGGTGAAGTCGCCGCACGTCTCGGAACCGAACATCAGCGCGTTGCAGCAGCCCGCACTGGCGTGGGTGTCCGTCACGCGTACGTGGCCGTTGGGCAGCTTCGCGCCCAGCGCGTAGTCGCTCTTGAAGACGATCGCGTCGTCGTTGCCGTTGATGTCGCCGTTGGTGATGGTCACGTTCGTCGCGCTGATGATGTTCCAGGCGTCCCGGTCGGTGGCGGTGAAGATCTTCAGATGGTCGGAGGTGATGTTGTTGCAGTTGTTGGTGAGGATCGCGAAATGCCCACCCCGCCGCAGCGTGATGTCGTTCAAGACGAGCCCGTCACAGCGGGTCAAGGAGATGATCTTGTCGGCTTCGCCGGAGGCGGGGTTGCCCGTGATCAGGTTCCCGCCGCCGTCGAGCGTGCCGGTGCCGGTGAAGCCGATGTTCGTCAGCCGGTCGCCGTAGAACATCGCGTTGTGGAAATGGCTGTGCCCGTAGTCCTGGTACGCGTCCCATTGGTTCGGCTCGGGCGGGTCGTAGGTGTCGGCGCTGGAGCCGACGACAGTGGAGCCGGCGTCCAGCTGGACGGTGATGTTGCTCTTCAGATGGATGGTGTTGGCCGATTTGTAGGTGCCCGAAGGGAACTGCACGATCCCGCCGCCCGCCGCGGCGGCGGCGTCGACCGCCTTCTGGATCGCGGCGGAGTCGTTGGTCGAGCCGTTGCCGGTCGCGCCGTAGTTCTTGACGTTGTAGGTGGCGGCGAACGCGGGTTGGCCGACCGCGCCCGCCAGCAGTACGCCCGTTGTGATGGCCAGAGCTGCGTGAAGCAGCCGTCTCGGTCTCATCTCCGACCTCCGGAGGGAAGGGTCCAGACATTGGATGAATGACGGTGGACTTTCCCGCATGGCGCGGATATGCGGCCTGTTGAATGTATGATTGGTCCGATGTCCCGTCAAGGCTCTAGCCCTTGGTGGCACCTCCGGTGAGGCCTTTGACGAAGTGCCGCTGCAACAGCAGGAAGAAGATCAGCACCGGCAACGTGGCGAGGAACATCATGGCGAACATCGCGCCGAAGTCGACCTGGTACTGGCCGATGGAGCGGTAGATGCCCGTAGTCACCGTCGTGCCCTGGCTCGGACCCAGGATGATCAGCGGATCGATGAAGTCGTTCCAGATCCAGACCCCGAGGAAGATGAGTACGCTGGCGGTCGCCGGGCGCATCAGCGGGAACACGATCCGCCAGAACGTCTGACCCCGGCCGGCTCCGTCGAGGGCCGCCGACTCCTCCAGCTCGACCGGAATGGCCCGCACGAAGCCGGTGAACACGAAGACTCCGAAGGGCACGTAGTAACCGACGTTGAACAGGACCAGGCCGGGCACGGTCGTCATCAGCCCGACGGCGCGAAGCACCTGCGTCACCGGCATCAGGATCACCTGCGGCGGGATCATCAGGCCGCTGAGCAGCAAGAGCGTCAGCGCACGAGTCCAGCGGCCGCGCGTACGCGCGAGGTAATGGCCGAGCATCGCCGACAGCACGGTGAGCACGGCGATCGACAGCGACGTGACGATGACGCTGTTGGTGAGGCTCACCCAGAAGAGCCGGTCGGAGCGGCCGAGCGCGGACCGGATGTTGTCCAGCGTCGGCGGGATCGGCAGCGACGCGGGCGACTTCGAGATCTGCGGCCCGTCCTTGAAGACGTTCACCACCGCGACGTAGAGCGGAACGGCGAAGACTGCTGCGACCAGCAGGGCGAACAGCTTCCTCACAGATCGACCTCCCGGCGCTGGAGCAGCTTGAGCGCGACGCCGGACAGCACGGCGATGATGACGAGCATCAGGATGGCCATCGCGGACGCGAAGCCTTGCCGGTTGGCGACGAAGCCGGTCTGCAACACGTTGTACGCGATGGTGGCGGTGGTTCCCGTACCCGGTCCGCCCCGCGTGATGATCTGGACGTGGTCGAAGATCTTGAACGCCGAGATCAGCAGGATCACCGTGTTGATGGTCAGCGCCGGGGCGAGCAGGGGCCAGGTGATCCGGCTGAAGCGGCGTACCGGGCCGGCTCCGTCGATCGAGGCGGCTTCGAGTAGCTCCTGTGGGACGTGCTGCAATCCGGCCAGGTAGATGACGACACAGAAGCCGAGCATCTGCCACGACAGGATGGCGCCGAGCGAATAGAGGGCATAGTCCGGATCGGACAGCCAGCCGGGCGGCTCGTCGACGCCGAGTGCACGGAGGGTCTGGTTGATCAGCCCGTCGTTGTCCAGCAGCCGGGTCCAGATGACGCTGACGACGACGGAGCTGAGCACGACCGGGACGAAGAACACGGTACGCAGACTGGAGAAGAACCAGCTCTGGCGATCCAGCAGCACGGCGATGGCCAGGCCGGCCACGTTCGGGACGATCACCACGATGGCGGTGAGGATGCTGGTCACCTTCAAAGAGGTGAGGAACTCCTCGTCGGTCAGCAGCACCCGGTAGTTGTCCAGGCCGACGAAATGGGTCTCGCCGCGGAACGGGTTGTAGTTGGTCAGGCTGTACCCGAGGCTGATCAGGATCGGGGCCAGCACGAAGCACACGTAGACGGCGGTGCCGGGGCCGCCGAACGACAGGAAGTGCCAGGCCCGCCGCCCGAAGACCGGACGGCGGGACACGGATGCGCTCATGATCAGGTTGCCGCCTTCGCCCATTCGGCGTCGAGGAACGCGCAGACCTGGTCGGGGGTCTTCTTCCCGGTGACGAGGTCGACCGCGGACGAGTCCCATTTCGCGGTCACGCCCGGCAGCATGCCGTCGTCGCCGGCCTCGAAGCCGAACGCCGGGACTACGGCGTTGGCCGCGACGCCTTGTGCGTACAAGTCGTAGCCGAGTTTGTAGGCCGCGCCGACGTCGGACGGCGGGCTGTAGCCCTTGATCGCCGGGAAGAGCCCGTCGGCCTTGGCCGAGTTGTCGAGGTTGCCCTTGTCGAGCTGGAAGCCCAGCGCGAAGGTCTTCGCCGCCTCGAGGTTCTTGGCCTTGGCGCTGACGAGCAGCCCGCCGCCGGTGAAGGCCGGGATCACGGCCTTGCCGTCGTCCGCGGGCCAGGCGAACTGGCCGACGTGCAGCTTCGTGGTGGGTTTGTCGACCTCGCCGGCGAGCCAGTTGCCCATCGCGTACATCGCGCCCTTGCCGTCCAGGAACGCCTGTTGCCCGGCTGCGTAGTCGCGCGAGACGTCCTTGGGATCGAGGTAGCCCTGCCGGGCAAGCTCGGCCAGCTTCGCCGCGCCGGACTTGAACTCCGGGTCGCAGAACTTCACCTTGCCGGCCCGCCGGTCGTGCATCCAGTTCGGATTCTTGGCGTAGACCTCCGTGGCGAGGATGCCGGCCCACAGTGGGCCGATCGAGTCGTGCACTCCGGCGGTGACGAACGGCGTGATCCCGTTGGCCTTGAGCTTCTGGGCGGCCGACAGCAGGTCGGCGTAGGTCTTCGGCTCGCCGGTGATGCCCGCCTTGGCGAACAGGGCCTTGTTGTAGTAGACGACCGGGATCGTCTGAGTGTTGGCGGGCAGCTGGTAGACCTTGCCCTTGATGGCGCCGTTGGTGGGGAACTGGAAGTCCTTGAGCTCCTCGGTCGTCCAGGCGTAGAGGTTGCCGCCTTCGGCGAAACCGGCCGGCGAGACGGCGATCATGACGTCGGGGAACTGCCCGGAACTCAGCAGTTGCTTGGCGTACGTGGTGCGGTCCTGGTCCGGCGAGACCAGTTTCTTCACGGTGATGTCGGGATGCTTGTCGGTCACCCGCTTGATGGCGGCATCCCAATATTGCGGCGTTAGGTTGGGTGTTTCGAAGACCAGGAAGGTGATCTCCTTCTTACCGGCGGACGTGGTCGGTTCGCCGACTTCGCAGGCGGCCAGGGTTGGGGCGGCGAGGAGCACCGCCATCCCCAGCGTGAGCAATCGTCTCCTCATCGGGGGATTACATCCGATGTTTCGGCGGAGTGTCAAGGTCTTAGATATGCATATCGGGCGCTGCCTGCGCCAATGATTGGATGACTCCGGTGTCGCCCCTGCGCCCGGTCCGATCTCGACTCCGGTGGCCGGTCGCTCCGATCGTTCCGTGGTACCGGTCGCTCCGTCGCAGAGCGTGACGGAGCTTCGGTGTTGCGACCTCCCTGTCATCCGACGTTTGTAAACTAACTGGCCTATCAGTAAGACGCAACAGTGTGGCTATCCGGGTATGGATCAAGCGGCGGCGTGGCAGACATCCAATGATTTGCCGTAACGGACGGTACGGAGAGTGCACTCGGCCGCCCTATCCTTGGCCGCATGGCCCTTACCGATGAGGCGATCGAGCGCATCAAGGAGATGATCGTTTCGGGCGAGCTGCGCCCGGGCGGGCGGCTGCCCAAGGAGGCCGACCTCGCCGAGCGGCTCGGCCTGTCCCGCAACTCGCTGCGTGAGGCGGTCAAGGCGCTGTCGCTGATCCGGGTGCTGGATGTCCGCCAGGGCGACGGCACCTATGTGACCAGCCTGCAGCCCGCCGTGCTGCTCGACACGGTCGGGTTCATCATCGACTTCCACCGCGACGACAGTGTGCTCGATCTGCTGGAGGTGCGCCGCATCCTGGAGTCCGAGGCCACCGCGCTCGCGGCTCGGCACATGACCGACGAACAGCTGGCCGAGCTCGGCGAGGTGATCGAGGGTATGGAATCGGCGGCCGACATCAACGAGCTCATCGAGGCCGACCTGGACTTTCATCGGCGGATCGCCCAAGGCGCAGGCAATCCGGTGCTGGCGTCGCTCATCGAGAGCCTGTCGGCGCCGACCCTGCGCGCTCGGGTGTGGCGCGGGCTGACCCAGGCCGACGCCGCCGACAGCACCCGCGAGCAGCATCGAGCGATCTTTGCGGCGTTGCGTACGCGGGACGCCAACGTCGCCCGTTCCTGGGCCGCCGTCCACGTCGCCGGTGTCGAGGAATGGCTGCGTAAGGCGCTCTGAAGCCGTTCGCGGGGTGCGAGGCTGGACCGCCTCGCACCCCGCTCGGTCGCCCCCTCCCGCGCCTGGCCGGGGCGGCCGCCGCTCCGGGTGGAACCGGAGAGGTCGTGCTGACGCGTCAGGTACGCGTCTGCTCGTACATGATCAGGAATGCGCCGAGACCGTGGAAGTCGTTGGTGGCTCGCGTACGCCCGACGTAGTAGGCGTAGTCCCCGACGTTCGTGCCGATGGAGATGTCGGTGAGGTTGGTCCGGCCGTCGGAGCCGAGCGAGATCCGGTTCAGGACACCGGTGACGCCCCGGTCGGCATTGCTCTGGTAGGTGGCCGCCACGTATCCGTCCGCCACCGCCTTGTCGATCGTGTACGCGTACATCGAGGAGCAGGAGGTCTCGGTCCAGTTGTCGGACCGGGTTCCCTTGTCGACGACCTGGAACCAGCGGCCGCTGGCCGGGTCCTGATAGGTCGCGAAGCCGCGCACCATGTTCTGCGCGATCGTGATCAGCTGCGCCCGTCGCGGATGGTCCGGGGGAAGGACGTCGAGGATCTGCAAGGTCGCCATACCGAACCAGCCGATCGCCCGGCACCAGTACTCCGGGGACAGTCCGGTGACGTTGTCGGACCACGTCTCGTCCCGCGGCTCGTCATAGGCGTGCTTGAGCAGCCCGCTCGGTTGCTGCAGGTGGCTGGCGTACACGACGATCTGCTTGGTCGCCTCGTCCCAGGCGTACGTGCTGTCGCCGACGACCTTGCCGTACTCGGCCAGGAACGGCATCGACATGAACGCGCCGTCGGCCCACAGCTGGCCGGCCCGGCTGTCGCTCGTGGCATGCCAGAACCCGCCGTCACTGGTACGCGGATAGGTGGCGAACCGGTCGTGGATCTTCTGCGCGGCGATCCGGTACTTGGCCTGCCCGGTCTCCCGGTAGAGGATGAGCAGCACTCGTCCGGGCAGCATGCTGTCGAGGTTGCTGTAGCTCTGTGAGACGTTGCCGCTGCTGTCGACGAACCGGTCCATCCAGTTCTTGATGTAGTCGAAGTAGCGGCGGTCGCCGGTGCGCAGGTAGACGAGGTACTGCCCGTACATGTACAGCCCGACCGGATAACTCCAGCCGCCGATGGTGCCCGGGGTGTATCGGGCCATCGTCGACTCCACCATCGCGACCGCCCAATCCGTGCCGGACGGTGGACCGGGGTCGCCGCCGACGGTGAGCGAGTCCAGATTCGCCGGTCCGCTCGCGGTGGTGGCCGTGAGGCGTACGACGTTCGTCCCGGCGTTCAGCGTGGCCTGCACCGTCACCGACTGCCACGCCGACCACGCTCCGGTGGGGCCGAACACCGGCGTGCCGACGATCGTCCCGTTCACGGCCAGGGCGGCCGGCCGGTTCGTGGTGTTGCCATTGGCGTACCGGACGGTCAGGTTCGTCGGGCCGGCCTGCTGCGCGGTGACGGTCCACTCCACGCCGCTGCCGGTGACGTTGTCGCAGTTGGCGAAGCCGGTGCCGGTGTAGCCGGGCCAGTTGCTCTCCACGACACAGCCGACGACGAACGTCGCGTTCTCGGCTTCGAGAACCTGGGGTGGAGCGGTCGCGTCGACGTCGAGGAAGTCCACGTTGGGCCCGCCGTTGGCGGTCGTTGCCGTCGCCTTGACGAGGTTGCCGCCGGTTGCCAGCGTCACCGGGATGGTCATCGACTGCCACGCGTCCCAGGAGCCGGTGCCGGGGAACGCGGCGTCGGTGACGATCGGCTGTCCATTGAGGGTGATGGTCATCGGCCGGTTCGTCGTCGTGCCGTTGGCGTACCGGAGGACGAGTTTGACCGGCGTGGCCGCGGCGGCGTCGACGCTCCACTGCACGGATGAGCCCGTGACGTTGTCGTAGTTGACGAATCCGGTGCCCGAGTAGCCGAGATGGTTCGCCTCCACGACGCCTTGCGAGATCGTGGCGGCTTCGGCTTCGTACCGAGTCGTGGCCGCCGACGCGGGTGCGCCGAGCGCGGCGAAGGACGTGGCGACCAGGACGATGCTGACGGACGCCGAGACGAACCGTCTGACGAAACGCATGCGGGGTTCCTCTTCTCGGTTCACATATGTGGACGGATGGCGATGGGTCGATCGTGGCTCACGTGAAGATATCCACGAGATTGAGCGCCGGTCAATATTTGTTAACCAACCTGCCCATCTAAAGATCCAATCAATCTTGGGTCTTCCATTGATCTATGCGGCGTACGTATGCTCTCGGCACCTTGCCGCCCCATGATTGATCGGATCTTTTGACGGAGGGTTCCGATGACCCGTCTCCTTGCCCGGCTGTGCGCGGTACTTCTCGTGGCGAGCATGCTCGTCACCGGTGGGACCTCTCCCGCGCAGGCTGATCTCCAACATCCCCGGCAGGCGTTCCTGCGCGACTCGGTCGGCGGGCTGTTCCTCCACTGGGGAATGCGTACGTCGCCCGGCTACACCAGTTGCAGCAGCTGGGAAAACGCCGTCGTCAGCGGTGGCTGGGACCCGAACTACTGGGTCGCCGAGGCCAAGAAGCTGCACACGCAGTACCTCGTGCTGGCCACGTTCCACAGCCGGCTCGGGTATGCCCGGCCCTGGCCGTCGGCGATCCCCGGCAGCTGCCGACTGACCAGCCACGACTTCCTGCGGGATCTCATCGACGCCACCAACGCCGCCGGGATGAAGACCATCCTCTACATGACCGACGATCCCCAGTGGAACACCGAAGGACTGCCGTCCGGGCAGAGCTGGCTCAACAGCTCGGCGTACTCCGCGTACAAGGGACACTCCGTCGACCTGACCACCCGGGACGGCTTCGGCGAGTTCAGCTACGACAACTTCTTCGAGGTCATGAACCGCTATCCCGACCTCGGCGGGTTCTGGATCGACAACGACAACGCGTACTGGGAGAGCCACAACCTCTACGCGCAGGTCTACCAGCAGCGGCCGAACTACACGATCAGCAACAACAACGAAGACACGCCGATCATGGACATGATCAGCAACGAGCAGAAGACCGGCATGACGCCGAGTTACGACTACCCGCAGGCGGTCTACACGGCCCAGCCCCGGTTGACCGAGGCGGACTTCAAGCTGCCGACCAGCGGGTCGTGGTGGTACACCGGCACCGACAACTCGGTCGACTACAAGCTCACCCTGGGCCGGCTGATCACCAACGCCGGATCCTCCATCAAGGCGCTCATGGCCGAGACCGCGATGGTCAACGGGAAGTTCCCAGCCGCCCAAGCCACGTTCAACAACTTCGCCAATACGTACCTGAACGGCATCTGGGAGTCGATAGGCGGCACCGAGGGCGGCGGCTACATGTACGGCGGACTGGATCCCGGGTTCTGGAACGACGGCGCGCACGGCGTGACCACCGTCAGCAAGACCAACCCGGACCTGCACTACATCCACGTCCTGACCGCCCCGACGACGTCGACGCTGCGGCTGCGCGACAACGCGTACAAGATCGCGCAAGTCACCAATCTGCGTACCGGCGCGCCGATCTCCTTCACGCAGAGCGGCGGCTGGCTCACGCTGACCGGACTGTCCGGGTGGGACCAGTACGACACCGTGTTCAAGGTCGTGACGAGCGGCCGGGAAGGCATCATCCCGCCCTCCTCGTACGCGATGAGCGCCTCGTCGTCAGCCTCCGGCCACCCCGCCTCAGCTGCGGCCGACGGTGATTACCTCACCTACTGGGACAACAACAACGCCGCGACGGTGTCACTGCGCTTCGACCTCGGCACCGCCAAGCCGGTGCAGTACATCGGGATCAACCAGCGCGAGGACTCCACCGTCTACCCGGCCTCCGGCTCGGCTCGCATCAACGCGTACAAGGTGTACACCTCCAGCGACGGCAGCACCTGGACCCAGGTGAAGAGCGGCACCCTGCCGAACGCCCGTGGTGTGCAGATCATCGATCTGACCCGGGTCACGACGAGGCACATCCGGCTGGAGAAGACCAGTACGCAGGGCATCGATCGGCTGCGGGTCGACGAAGCCTGGATCGGCTCGGACTACGCCAGCTCCGGCACGGTCGTCGTGCCCGGCCCCGGCCGTCTCGAAGCCGAGAACCCGCCTGCTGTCTGCGACGGCACGATCGACTCCAACCAGCCACCGTTCTCCGGGACGGGTTTCTGCAACACCGCCAACGCCATCGGTGGCTACGCCGAGTGGAAGGTGGACGCCCCAGCAGCCGGTCCGTACACGCTCACCTTCGGCTGGGCGAACGGCACCACCGCCGACCGCACCTCGACGGTGACGGTGAACGGGGCGACCGTCGCCACTCCGGCGTTCGCTCCGACGGGAGCGTGGACCACCTGGACCACGACCTCCGTCAGCGCGACTCTTGCGGCTGGTGTCAACACGATCCGGGTGGCCGGCACCACCTCCGGCGGCGCACCGAACCTCGACTACGTCGACGTCGTCTCCGCCGGTCCCGCCCCGGTGGACTACCAGGCGGAAGACTGCGTGATCCTGCAGGGCGTCGTCGAGTCCAACTGGACCGGTTACACCGGCGCGGGATTCGTCAACGGCGACAACATCGTGGGCTCCGGCATCGAATGCACCGTCACCGGACCGGCCACGACGCTGACCGTGCGGTACGCCAACGGAACGACGACCGACCGCCCGATGACGGTGACCGTCGACGGGATCGCCGGCGCGACGGTCTCGTTCGCGGGGACGGGCGCGTGGACCACCTGGGCGAGCGGTTCGACGCCGATCTCGCTGAGCGCCGGCAGCCACACGGTCCGGATGACCTCCACCACCGCCAACGGGGGACCGAACCTGGACCGGATCTCGATCAGCTGAGCCATCCCATCGTGTGTTGATCATGAACCTGAGGGCGGCGACACGCCGTCAACGGGGACCTTGGGTTCATGATCAACCGAAAGGAAAGACATGCGTAGGAGAACTGTGCTGGTGGCGGGAGCCGCCGCGATAGGCGCAGCCGCGGGCGTTCCAGCGGTCGCGGGCGTTCCAGCGGGAGCGGTGGCGGGCGCTGCGGAGAGCATCGCTGCGACCTGGCAGCTCCGCTGGGCGCCGGAGGCGAGTACGCACGGGCTCGCGGCGTTCGAAGGAGTCGAAGACGACCGGGCGAACTCGCATCCGGCCGGTCAGCCGCACATCTACGTCTCCGGCAACGACTACCGCTTCAACATGCACCTCGTCGACCGCGACACGATGACCGACCGGCAACGGCAAGAGGTCAAGGGCATGGTGTGGGACGGCGCGGATCTCATCCTGGCCAAGGGGGAGACCTGGAAGCTCGCCCATCGGATGTTCATCCCGGGCTCGCTCAAGGCGACGACGACCTTCACCCACATCATGCAGACCAAGGCGCCGGGCACCGACACCCTGCCCATGATCACCATGTCGTTGCGGCGGCACGACGGCGTACAGAAGATCGAGCTCGTCGCCGGGGGAGTCACCGTCGGCCTGACCGACCTGGTTCCACTGCAGAACAAGTGGATCGACGTCGAGCTGGAGATGACGATCGGCGACAGCGACACCGGCCGCGTCCGTTGGGTGCTGCGCGACGGTGCTACGACCGTGATCGACGTGACCCGCAGCGGCGTCGACACCTGGCTGCAGGACCGGGTGCGGCCGAAGTGGGGGATCTACCGCTCGCTCGGCGACACCTCCGGCAGTCTCCAGGACTGCTACCTGCTGATCAACACGATGCGGGCGTACAAGTGGGGCGCGGGCGACCCGCCGCCGGTGGGCACTCGGTACGAGGCGGAGAACGCCGTCATCAGCCAGGGAGTGGTGGAGAACAACCACACCGGCTACACCGGAACCGGATTCGTCAACCTCGACAACGTCGTCGGCTCCTATCTGCAATGGACGGTCAGCGCACCGACCGCGAGCGTCGCCACCCTCACCTTCCGGTACGCCAACGGCACGACGGCCAACCGCCCGATGGACGTTACGGTCAACGGTTCGCTGGTCGCCGACGAGCTGGCTTTCGCACCCACGGTGAACTGGGACGACTGGGACACCCAGACGATCGGCGGAATCCGGTTGCCGGCCGGAAGCAGTGCCGTCCGGGTGACCTCGACGACCGCGAACGGCGGCCCCAACCTCGACCACCTCGAGGTTCAGGTCGTCCCGCTGACACCGGTGGACTACCAGGCCGAGGACGCCACGATCTCGCAGGGCGTCGTGGAAAGCGATCACACCGGATTCACCGGGGCCGGCTACGTCAACACCGACAACGTCGCCGGATGCTACGTGCAGTTCGCCGTCACCGGACCCGCGACCACCCTGGTCGTCCGGTACGCCAACGGCACCACGGCGGACCGGCCGATGACGCTGTCGGCAGACGGCGTGTCCCTCGGCTCGGTCAGCTTCCCGCCGACTGGCGCGTGGACGACCTGGGCCACCGTCACGAAGACGATCAGCGTCGGCTCGGGCGCGCACTCACTGCGCCTGACGGCGAGCACCGCCAACGGCGGGCCCAACCTCGACCGGATCACCCTCTCGTAGGAGTGCGTTGTGCGTACCAAGAAGATTGCACGGGCCTTGGTCGCAGCGGCCGTGACCGTCGCCGCCACCGTGCTTGTGGTGATCGGCGGACCGCAACCGGCGACGGCGCTGGAGAACGGCCTGGCGCGGACGCCGCCGATGGGCTTCAACAACTGGAATTCGACCGCGTGCCGCGCCGAGTTCAACGAGAGCATGGTGCTCGGCATCATGGACATCTTCGTGAATCAGGGCCTGCGCGAGGCTGGATACACCTACGTCAACCTCGACGACTGCTGGGCCGTGCCCGCGCCGAACTCGCGTGACGCCAATGGGAATCTGATCCCTGACCCGACGCGGTTTCCGCACGGTATCAAGTACCTGGCGGATTACGCGCACGCGCGCGGGCTCAAACTCGGGATCTACACCAGTGCCGGTACGAAGACCTGCAACACGCTGGGCTTCTCCGGCGGCCTGGGCCATGAGCAGCAGGACGCGGCGACCTTCGCCTCCTGGGGCGTGGACTACCTGAAGTACGACAACTGCAACAACCAGGGCGTGGACCCGGTGCAGCGGTACACGACCATGCGCGACGCGTTGCTGGCGACCGGGCGGCCGATCGTCTATTCGATCTGCGAATGGGGACGTAGCGATCCGAAGGTGTGGACGTGGGGCGCCGACGTCGGCAACCTGTGGCGCACCACCGGCGACATCAGCGACAACTGGACCAGCATGATCGGCAAGGCGCAGGCCAACCGAGTGCTGCCACAATACGCCGGGCCCGGCCACTGGAACGATCCCGACATGCTGGAGGTCGGCAACGGCGGCA
Organism: Hamadaea sp.; assembly: GCF_013362815.1. GTDB lineage: Bacteria > Actinomycetota > Actinomycetes > Mycobacteriales > Micromonosporaceae > Hamadaea. Next base: position 58,227 of record NZ_JABFVK010000031.1, read on the forward strand.
TGACCGCGACGGAGTACCGCAGCCACTTCAGCCTGTGGGCGATCATGGCGGCTCCGCTGCTGATCGGCTCCGACCTGCGCAAGGCGACGGCCGAAACGTTCGGCATCCTCAAGAACGCCGACGTCATCGCCGTCGACCAGGACCCGCTCGGCCGCCAGGGCACGGTGGTCAGCAACGACGGGGCCGGCCACGTCGTCTACGCGCGTACGTTGGCCAACGGCGATCGCGCGGTCGCCCTGTCCAACGAGACGACGACGACCGCGACCATCGCGACGTCGGCAGCGGCGATCGGCATCGGTGGCTCGTCCTCCTACACGCTCAAAGATCTGTGGTCGAAGGCGACGTCGACGTCGAGTGGGTCGATCAGCGCGTCGGTCGGCGCGCACGCCACGACGCTCTACCGCGTTTCGCGGGCCGGGACGACGACCCGATTCGAGGCCGAGAACGCCTCCTACACAAGCGGTTCCACCGTCGACGCGAACTGGTCTGGGTACTCCGGAACCGGGTTCGTCAACACGCCCAACAGCGCCGGGAGTTACGTCGAGTTCACCGTGACCGCCGCGCAGGCGGGGCAGGCCCGGCTCACCTTCGACTACGGCAACGGCTCGACCGCGGACCGCCCCTCGACGCTGACCGTCAACGGCGGCGGCTCGACTTCGCTCGCCTTCCCGGCGACCGGCGCCTGGTCGCTGTGGAAGACGCAGGTCGCCACGGTCAGCCTCGCGGCCGGCACCAACACGATCCGGCTCACCGCCACCGGCAGCGGCGGCGTCGCCAACCTCGACTACCTCGACGTCACCGTCACACCCACCACACCAGTGCAGAACTACGAGGCCGAAGACGCCACGATCGTCCAGGGCGTCGTCGAGTCCAACCACACCGGCTACTTCGGCACCGGATTCGTCAACGGCGACAACCTCGCCGGGCCCTATGTCGAGTGGGCCGTCACACCCTCCGCCGCCGGTCCGGGCACTATCACCATCCGGTACGCCAACGGCACCGCCGGGACGCGTACGGCGGATGTCCGGGTGAACGGGGCGCTTGTGCAGAACCTGTCGTTCCCCAGTACGGGCAACTGGGACACCTGGGCGACGGCGACCTTCACTGCGTCGCTCGTGGGCGGGGCGAACACGGTCCGGGTCACCGCGACCGGGACGGACGGCAATCCCAACCTCGACCGGCTCTCGATCTGACCTCCCGAGGAATACCTCCCAAGGAATGAGGTGAACAAATGAGAAAGGCAAGGATCATCGGTGCGCTGGCCGCCGCCGCGCTCGTGATGACAGCGCTGGCCGGGACGCCGGCGTCGGCCGCGCCCACCCGATATGAGGCGGAGAACTCGCCGGCCGTGTGCGACGGCACGATCGACTCGAACTGGACCGGATTCTCGGGGACCGGATTCTGCAACACCGCCAACGCCGTCGGCGGCTCGGTGACCTGGACGGTCACCGCGGCCAACGCTGGCACCGCAACACTGGGCATCCGGTACGCCAACGGCACCACCACCGACCGCCCGGCCGACGTCATCGTGAACGGTGCGACTGCGGTGGCGGCGGTGTCGTTCGCCGGCACCGGAGCGTGGACGACCTGGGTCACCAAGACCGTCACGGTCCCGGTGAACGCCGGATCCAACACGATCAAGCTGGCCGCGACGACGGCCAACGGCGACGCGAACATCGACTTCCTCGACTTCGAGGTGGCGCCGCCGCAGAACTACACCGACTATCAGGCGGAGAACTGCACGATCACGCAGGGCGTCGTCGAGTCGAACCACACCGGATACACCGGCACCGGATTCGTCAACGGCGACAACGCGGTCGGCAGCGGCATCGCCTGCACGGTGACCTCGGCTGCGGCCGGGACCTACTCGGTGGAGATCCGGTTCTCCAACGGCACCACGACGGTCCGGCCGATGGACGTCTTCGCCAACAACACCCTCGTGACGAACATCGTCTTCCAGGGCACCACGAACTGGGACACCTGGGCCACCCAGACCGTCAACGTCGCCCTCAACGCCGGAAGCAACACGATACGGCTGACCTCGACCACGGTCAACGGCGGGCCGAACCTCGACCGGCTCCGCGTCGCCGCGCCCCTGGACACCCAGGCCCCGACTACTCCCGGCCAACCCGTCTGTGACCCGATCGTGCAGGACACGATCACCCTGACCTGGCCGACCTCTACCGACGACGTCGGGGTGGTGGCGTACGACATCTACCACGACGGCACTCTGCTGGCCTCGCCCGCGTCGTCGCCCTACACGCTGACCGACCTGAACTTCAACTTCACCTACCGGCTGTCCATCTTCGCGCGGGACGCCGCCGGCAACGTGTCGGCCACCAGTCCGCTGGCGACCAAACCGGACGGCAGCGGCTGTGTCACCGGGGCCAGCTCCGACGTCAGCCCGCCGACGGCTCCGACCAACCTCGCCTCCAGCAACGTCACCCAAACCTCGGTGAATCTGAGCTGGACTGCGTCGGCCGACAACGTCGGCGTCCGGCAGTACGTCGTGCAGAACGCGGCGAACGCCAACCTGTTCACCCTCAGCGGCAACCCGCCCGCCACCTCGGCCACCGTGACCGGATTGACCTGCGGCACCTCGTACACCCTGCACGTGGTCGCCAAGGACAAGGCGGGCAACACCTCGCCGTCGAGCAACACCGTAGGCCCGTTCACCACGAGCGCCTGCAGCCGCGGCACACCGCAGAGCCCCACCACGATCGCGGGCAGCTGGGACATCCCCTGGGACATCTGCTGGAACCCCCAAGGCACCTACGCCCTGGTCACCCAGCGCGACACGCTCCAGGTCTACAAGCTGACGCCAAGTGGGACCAAGACCCTGATCGGCACGGTGCCCAACAGTGTCACCACCGACGGCGAGGGCGGCCTGATGGGCTGCGCGGCCTCGCCCACGTGGAACGGAACCACCGACACCGACTGGTTCTTCATGCATACGTCGAACGACGGCGGCACCACCCAGAACCGGGTGGTGAAGATGACCTTCAACGGGTCGACGCTGACGAACCGGACCGTCGTGCTCGGCGGCATCCGGTCTAGCCGGTATCACAACGGCGGCCGGATCCGGTTCGGCCCGGACGGCTACCTCTACGTCACCACCGGCGACTCGCAGCAGCAGGACCTCGCCCAGGACGTCAACTCCCTGAACGGCAAGATCCTGCGCATCACCAAGACCGGCGCGGCCGCGCCCGGCAACCCGTTCGGGACGCGGATCTACAGCTACGGCCACCGCAATCCGCAGGGCCTCGCCTGGGATTCGGCGGGCAACCTGTGGGAGGCCGAGTTCGGCAACGCCACCTGGGACGAGGTCAACCTCATCCAGTCCGGCAAGAACTACGGCTGGCCGATCTGTGAGGGCAGCTGCAGCACCTCCGGCATGACCAACCCCAAGTGGCAGAAGGGCGTCTCGTCCTGCTCGTGCAGCGGCATGGCGATCGTGAACGACACGATCTACCTCGGAGCGCTGCGCGGGCAGCGGATGTGGCGGCTGGAGATCACCGGCACCAGCATCGCCAACGAGTCCAGCTACTGGGTCAGCACCTACGGCCGGATCCGTTCCATCACCAAGGTGCCGTCGGACAACGCGATCTGGTTCGGCACCTCGAACGAGGACAACAACGGCGACGGCACCCCGGACGTCATCCGGCAGTCGCTGATCAGGTAACCCATCGACCGCGGCCGTCCGTGCGCCGGCACGGGCGGCCGCCTGACGTCCGACAAGGAAGGAGACGGCCCGATGTCCCTGAAGCCTCGTGCCGCCATCGCTACGGCGCTACTGCTCGTGCTCAGTGCGGCCGCCTGTGATTCCGGCAAGGAGACTCCCGCCGGAGGCGGACCGCAGAACGGTCCCGTCAAGATCTATTACCTGCAGAAACAGGCCACTCAGGACTACTTCATCGGCGAGGCGGCCGGGGCCAAGAAGAAGGCCGCCGATCTCGGCATCGAGCTGGTCCTGGTCGACCTCGGCAACGACACGAGCAAGACGCTGGATTCGGTGAACGCCGCCATTGCACAGAAGGCGAGCGGCATCGTCATCGTCGTGCCCGATCCGTCGGTCGGCCCGGCCGTGGTCAGCGCGGCCAAGGCCGCCGGGATTCCGCTGCTGACCTCCGACGACCAGATCTGCGTCAACAAGCCCAGTCCGGCCGATTGCGCGAAGGCCGACGTGGTCCCGCGGATCGGGTTCAGCGGTACGCAGATGGGCGAGGAGGTCGGCAAGAAGGCCGCCGAGCTCTACCTCGCCTCGGGCTGGAAGCCGGAGGAGACCCGGATCATCGCGGCTTGGAAGCAGGACGTGAGCGTTTGCGGTGACCGGGTCAAGGCGGCTCTACCGGCGTTCAAGGCGGCCGGGGGACCGGACATCAAGGTCATCGAGGTCGGCACCGACAACACCCCGACCGACGCGGCGAACAAGGTGGCGGCGACGGTGACCGCGAACAAGGCGGTCAAGAACTGGATCGTCTGGGGCTGCAACGACGAGAACGTCACGGGTGGGGTGACCGCGCTGGAGAACGCGGGCTACCGGCCGGACAACCTCATCGGCGTCGGGATCAACGGCGACCTGGCCTGCAAGGCGTGGAGCGCGGGCAAGGCCACCGGCACCAAGGCGACCCTGTGGCTCAACGGCGGTGAAGTCGGCGCGCTGGCCGTGCAGAGCATGTACGACAAGATAAAGAACGGCAAGGAGTTCGCCGCCGAGGCGTTCGCCAAGACCACCATGGTCACGCCGGACACCTACAAGTCGGCCGGGCTCGCATGCGGCTGACCGATCCCGTCCGCTCCGGCGACCCGGCCGGGGCGGACGGCCTCCGGGTCGAGGGGATCGGCAAAAGGTTCGGCCCGGTGCAGGCGCTCACCGACGTCAGCATCGACTTCCCGGCGGGCAGCGTCACCGCGTTGCTCGGCGAGAACGGAGCCGGCAAGTCCACTCTGGTACGCGTCATCGACGGTCAGCACGTGCCGGACGAGGGCCGAATCCTGCTCGACGGCGTCCCGCTCCGGCTGCGCTCGCCAGGCGACGCTCGCCGGGCGGGCATCCGGGTCATCCCGCAGGAGCCGGACATCGTGCCGCACGTCAGCGTCGCCGAGAACGTCTACCTCGGCTCCCTGCCCCGGCACGCGGGCCGGCTGGTCGACCGCGGGCGACTGCACCGCCGAGTAGCCGAGGATCTGGCGTCAATCGGCTTCGCCCATCTGATCGACCCTTCGGCGCTGGGCCGTGATCTGACCCCCGCTCAGCGGCAGCTCGTCGAGATCCTGCGGGCGTTGACCACCGACGCGCGCGTACTGGCCTTCGACGAGCCGACGTCATCGCTGTCCGAGCAGGAGACCGAGGCGCTGTTCGCGCTCATCCGAAGGCTCGCTGCGGACGGACGGTCGATCATCTACGTCTCGCATCGGCTCGCCGAGATCTTCCGGATCGCCGACCGGGTGGCGGTCCTGCGTGATGGCGCGCTCGTCGGCGTACACGGCGTCGAGCAGCTCGACGAGGCGGCGGTCGTGCGGATGATGGTCGGCCGCGATCTGGGTGCGATGTTCGCCCGCGGGCATGTCTTCACCCAGGAGGTGGTCCTGGACGTCGATCAGGTCAGCACCGACGTGGTCACCGACGTCTCTCTGCGCGTACGCGCGGGGGAGGTGGTCGCGCTGGCCGGTCTGGTCGGGGCGGGCCGCTCGGAGCTGTGCCGGGCGATGGCCGGGGATCTGCCGATCCGTTCCGGGCAGGTGTCGGTCGACGGCCGGCCGGTCGGGCTGCGCAGGCCGTCCGACGCCGTGCGCGCCGGGATCGCGTACGCACCGGAGGAGCGCAAGGCGCAGGCTCTGCTCCTGCGACGCTCGGTACGCGACAACGTGACGCTGGCAGTGCTTCGGCGGCTGAGCCGGCTGCGGTTCGTCCGCCGTTCCGCCGAACGGGCGCTTGCCGCCACCTACGTGCACCGGCTTCGGGTGCGTACGCCATCGCTCGAGCAGGAGGTAGGCAAGCTCTCCGGCGGCAATCAGCAGAAGGTGGTGCTCGCCCGCTGGCTGGCCCGCCGCCCGAGAGTGCTGCTGCTGGACGAGCCGACCCGGGGGATAGACGTGGGCGCCAAGGCCGAGATCTACCGGCTGATCGCCGAGCTCGCCGAGAACGGGATGGCCGTGGTCGTCGTTTCGTCGGAACTGCCGGAGGTTCTGGGATTGGCCGACCGGGTCGTCGTGCTCCAGAACGGCCGGGTCGCGGGCCAACTCGACCGGTCCGAAGCCACCGAGGAGTCGGTCCTGGCCCTCGCGATGATGTCCGAGGGAGCGCGACCATGACCCCCATCGCCGAATCGGCACCCGTACGCGTCCGGCCCGCCCGGCGACTGCTCGACGCCCTCGGGGGACCGCAGAACCTCAGCCTGATCGGTGCGCTCGCCGGCGTACTCGTGGTCTTCGGCTACCTCAATCCGGCCTATCTCAGCTGGTCGAATCTCGCCGTCATCGGGGTCGCCGCGACGATCCCGGCGTTGCTGGCCGTCGCCCAGACCATGGTGATCATCTGTGGTGGCATCGACATCTCGGTCGGCTCACAGAGCGGTCTCGCCGCCGTGGTCGCCGCGATGGTGTTCGCGTCGACCGGTGACGGCCTCGCCAACGGCGTCGCCGTCGTCGCCATCGCGGTCGCCCTCGTCGTCGGGGTGGCGTGCGGCATCCTGAACGGGCTGATCATCATCTACGGGCGGGTCAACGCCATCATCGGAACCCTCGCGATGCTCGCCGCGTACAAGGGGTTGGCGCAGTTGCTCTCCGGTGGGCGTGCGCAGGGTTATCTGCACGGCGACGATCTGTTCATCTTCGTCGCCCGGGGCTCGATCGCCGGCCTGCCAATGATGGTCTGGATCCTCATCGCGGTGGCCGCCGCGATCCACATCCTGCTGAAGTACACCGACATCGGCCGCAACATCTACGCCATCGGCGGCAACGCGACGGCGGCCCGGCTCGCCGGGATCAGCCTCAACAAGTACATCGTCGCCGTGTACGCCGTGATGGGCTTCGTCGCCGCGCTCGCCGGCGTCATCCTCGCCGCGCGTACGGGGTCCGGTCAGCCGACCGCCGGAAGCGAGGGGCTGGAGCTCAAGGCGATCACCGCTGCCTTCCTCGGTGGCTGCGCGATCGCCGGCGGTCGTGGCGGCGTCGGCGGCACTCTGCTGGCCGTCGCCATTCTGAGCGCCCTCGACAACGGCCTGACCGTCGTCGGCGTGAATCCGTTCTGGCAGAACGTCGCCCAAGGCGCACTGCTCGTCGTGGCCGTCGTCGTGCAGCAGCGCCGCACCGGCGAGCGGGCGGTGGGACTGCCCGCCTGACCCCGATTCCTCAACGTCGTAACGAATGACCAAGGAGGCACCATGTTCCGGCGCATCCTGCTCGCGGCGGCCTGCATCGTGGCGGCCACGACCGCGGCACTGTCCAGCACACCGGCCCAGGCTGCGACGACGCAGCAGACGTTCATCACGTTCTACGGTTGGTACGACAACACGCCGCCCGGCGGCGACATCGCGTACCCGCAGATCCACAGCACCGCGGGCGGCAAGGGCACCTACTCCGACCCGATCACCTTCGCCAGCGCGACGGCCGAGCTGCCTGCGGGCAAACGGATCTACGTGCCGCGGGTGAAGAAGTACTTCATCATGGAGGACTCCTGCCAGGAGTGCGAGGCCGACTGGAGCGGGCAGGGGCCGAACGGCGGGCCCGGTCTGCGGCACGTCGACCTGTGGCTCGGCGGCGAGGGCGGCAGCGCGTTCGACGCGATCGACTGCGAAGACGCGCTGACCCACTACAACGCCGACGGCACGCCGGTGCTCGAACCGGTGATCGTCGATCCCTCTTCGTCCGAGGTCTACGACTCGACGCCGCTGTTCAACACCAGCACCGGCGACTGTTACGGGGGAGCCCAACCCAATGTGACGATCGGCCAGTACAAGAACGGCTCGACCGGAACGTGCCTGGATGATCCCGGCAACAGCTCGTCGACCGGCACGGCGCTGACCGTCGCCGCCTGCAACGGCTCGGCTGAGCAGCAGTTCACCTTCCACGGCGCGTTCTTGGTGATCAACAACCTGTGCGCCAACAACTCCAGCGGCGTCATCAAGCTCGCCACCTGCACCGGCGGACCGTCGCAACAATGGTCCATCAATCCGAACCTGACCATCTCCGACATCCAGACCGGCAGCAAGTGCTTCCGGACGTCGGGCACGTCGGTGCTCGCGGGCAGCTGCTCCGGCACCGCCGCGCAATGGGCCTTCACCCCGAAACCGACCGGCCCCGACTTCGGCCTGACGGTCAGCCCGTCCGGCGGCAGCGTCGCGCCTGGTGGCACGCTCACCGCCACGGTCGCCACGACCGCATCCGGCTCGCCGCTCACGGTCTCGCTCAGCGCCACCGGCGTACCGGCCGGGGTCACCGTCACGTTCTCGCCCACGTCGGTGACCAGCGGCGGGTCCGCGACCATGACGCTCACCGCCGACGCGAGCGCTACGGCGGGTTCATCCTCGATCGCGGTCACCGGCACGTCCGGCGCACTCTCGCATTCCAGCTTGTACGCCTTGAGCGTCACCGGCGCGGGAGGAACAGCCCGCTACGAGGCCGAGAACGCGGCGATCAACCAGGGCAGCGTGGCCACGAACCACCTGAACTTCTCCGGGACCGGATTCGTCGACTACACCAACGTCAGCGGCTCGTCGGTGACCTTCACGATCACCGCCTCGGCGGCGGGCAGCGCGCCCGTGACGATCCGGTACGCCAACGGAACCACCACCAACCGCCCGATGAACATCTCGGTCAACGGGACGGTGGTCGCCTCCAATGTGGCGTTCGGAGCGACGGCGAACTGGGACACCTGGGCGGACGTCACGCGTACGCTGAACGTGGTAGCCGGTTCGAACACCGTCACGCTCACCGCCACCACCGCGAACGGCGGCCCGAACCTCGACTACCTCGACGTCGGACCGGTCGTGGCGCCGCCCCCGGTCACGCGGTACGAGGCGGAGACGGCCACGATCTCGCAAGGCATCGTGGAGACGCTGCACCCGGGTTACTCCGGCAGTGCGTACGTCAACTGCGACAACGTCGCCGGATCGTACGTCGAGTGGACGGTCACGGCGGCCACGGCCGGGCCGGTCACCCTGCGCATCCGGTACGCCAACGGCACCACCGCCAACCGCCCGTCGTCGGTCGCCGTGAACGGAAGCGTCGTCGCGACGCCGTCGTTCGCCCCGACCGCCACCTGGGACACCTGGACGACCATCACCGTCCCGATCACCCTGGCCGCCGGGTCCACCACGATCCGGATCACCGGCACGACCGCGACCGGACCGGCCAACCTCGACTACATCGAGACGGCCTGACCCGATGTCCTGAACCGATGGGGGCTGCCGCGCGCCGGAGCGCGGCAGCCCCGTGCCTGAAGCCTTTCGTCGTCCTGTCGTTCGGTGGCATCGCCGCCAATTATGAGCGTACGCTCATGAGCAAGTGTTCATGAGCGTACGCTCATAACGAAGGAGACCAACGATGACCGATATCTCGGTCCGTGGACTGACCAAACGCTTCGGCCCGGTCACTGCCGTCGACGACCTGACCTTCGACGTCCCGGCCGGGCGGATCACGGGATTCCTCGGGCCCAACGGGGCCGGGAAGACCACCACCCTGCGGATGGCGCTCGGCCTGATCACGCCGTCGGCCGGCACGGCGCTGATCGGCGGCCGAAGGTATGCCGAGTTGCCGCACCCGCGCCGCTCGGTGGGCGCGCTCCTGGAGGCGACCGGGTTCCATCCGGGCCGTAGCGGCCGCGACCACCTGCGCATCCTGGCAAGCACGGCCGATGTGGACAGTGGCCGGGTGGAGGCCGTCCTGGAGCTCGTCGAACTGACGTCGGCCGCCGATCGTCGCGTCGGCGGGTACTCGCTGGGCATGCGCCAGCGCCTCGGGCTGGCCGCGGCGCTGCTGGGCGACCCCCGAGTGCTCGTCCTCGACGAACCGGCCAACGGCCTCGATCCGGCTGGGATGGCGTGGCTACGCCGACTGTTGCGCGACCTGGCCGCCGAGGGGCGCACGGTCCTCGTGTCCAGCCACGTCCTGAGCGAGGTCGCGCAGACCGTCGACCAGGTAGTGATCATCAACAATGGCGTGCTCCGGTACGCCGGGACCCTCGATGGGCTCGGCTCGGACTCGCTGGAAGCCGCCTTCCTCGAACTGACCAGCCGATAGGAGACGCCGATGCGTACCGAGATTCTGAAACTGCGCACCACGCGTACCCCTGTGATGCTGCTCGCGGCCGCGCAGCTGGTCATCCTCGCCGGGGTGAGCGGCCTGTTCGTGAGCGGCGACGCGGACCTGGCGGATCCGTTCACGGCCCGGCGGGCCGTCGCGCACGCCGGGCTCGTGTCGATCTTCTCGCTGATCCTCGGCATCCTCGCGGTCGCCGGCGAGTATCGGCACAAGACGATCACGGACACCTATTTGAGTACGCCACGGCGCGGTCGTGTGGTCGCCGCGAAACTTGGCGTGTACGCGGTCGTCGGCGTGCTGTTCGGCGTGATCAGCTCGGTCACGGCGGTGGCGGCCACCGCGATCTGGCTGACGGTCAAGGACGGGTCGCTCGACCTGGCCTCGACCGGAGTGTGGAGCACCCTGGCCGGTTGCGTGGCGTGGAACGCCTGCTTCGCCGCAGTCGGCGTGGGCATCGGCGCTTTGATCCGCAATGTCATCGCCGCGGTCGCGGTCGCCCTCGCCTGGCTCGCCCTGATCGAGGGGATCGTCGGCCAGCTCGTCGGCGATCTGGGCCGATGGCTGCCGTTCCGCAGCGGCCAGGCGCTGGAGGGCGTGCCGTTCCCGGGCGTCGACCTGCTGCCGCAGTGGGGCGCTGCCTTCGTGCTCGCCACGTACGCGGCGATCTTCGCCCTGGTCGCGGTGTCGACTACCGTTAGGCGCGATGTCTCCTAGACGTGCTAAAGCAACGCTGGGCCGGGTCGGCGACGACCCGGCCACCGCCCTGCGCGGGCACCTGATCGACACGGCCGAACGGCTCCTGGCCGAGCATCAGGTCGGCCAGCTCACTACTCGGCAGATCGCCCGGGCGGCCGGGGTCTCCGACGGTGTGCTCTACAACTACTTCGCCGACAAGAACGATCTGCTCGTCGCCGCGCTACTGAGCCGATACGGACGACTGCTCGGCAGCTACGACGCCAAGTTGCCCGAGGCGGGCACGGCGACGGTCGAGACGAACCTGGTCGCGTACGCCGAAGCCGCCCTCGAACTGGTCGCCCAGGCGCTGCCCATCGCCGCCGGGCTGATGACCGAGCCGCATCTGCTGCACCGGTTCGTCGCCGACATCCATCGAGAGCCGTTCGGGCCACAACGCTTGCGCGAGCCGCTTGCCGCGTACCTGACCGCCGAGCAGCGCCTCGGCCGGCTGGCGGACGTCCCCATGGGGGCGGCGCTGACTCTGATTCTCGGCCCGGTCATCATGCTCGGCTTCACCGAGCTGGTCGGCGGCCAGCCCCGCGAGGTCGTGTCCGCCCAGTTGCCCGGCATCGTGCGTACGCTGCTGACCGGCCTCAACCCCTAGCCGTTGTCGGCGCCCGGTTGCGCTAGAACGGGCGGTGATCCCGCTGAAACGACTCGGCAGCAGCCATGAGAGCGGTCAAGAACTGCCCGTGATCGTCGAGTTGGCCGAGAAGTATGGGAGACCGTTCGTGAATACTTTGGAACGCCAATTTGACGCCCGCCTGAAATCTAGTTTCCACTTCAAGTAATTCCAATAGCTCGCTGACTCGTCGGCTGAAGGTCCTCGGAGAGCAGTTCAACCGATGACTCGCGGCCACGTCAGTCGCCCCGCTGAGCAATGCCACGACAACAGGTCGAAGGTGTTCCGGCAGCCTCGCAATATATAGATATCTGACATTGCCGTCGGCCTGTGCAATGTGTTTCGTCGCGTGTGGAACATTGTCCAACAGCATGGGCGGCGGCCCCTCCACATCGAATGACTCCGCTCACGGTAGATGTGAAAACTTCTATCTGAGCCGTCGCGACGGTGTCAAGATCTGGCGCGAAGTTCCCTCCAAATCGGCTGGCAGAAATCTACGGCGTCCGAAATTTCGATATTTTGCTGCATGTGGTGGATCATGCCGTGAGTTTTACGGTGGCCCGGCTCCTCGGCGGCGGGAATTGCGTCGCGCAGGAGGCGGCCATAACCAATCCGCGCATACGCTCATCGAAAGTGGAGGCGATCCACGGATTCAGTGGCGTGGGCGCGCGGAATCAAAGTGAATCGTGGAGGATATCGTTGATCACGACGATTCTTCGTGCAGCGCGAAACGGGCCGCGGTTGCGGCAGCGCGTACGCAATGAAAGGATTCGCGGAGCGCCTCGGGGTCGGTCGCATTGGCCAGGATGACGACTGCGTCCAGTAGTGCTATGCACGCGTGGCGGCGGCTTTCGCTCAACTCGCGACCGGCGAGCTCCTGGGAGACTCTGTGGAGCAGGTTCGCGAGCTCGCGGTCCATGTCATTCGCCGGACGACTTGTCCAGAAAGTCGACGATCGCCGGATTCACCGCGTCGGGGTTCTCCAGGAAGCCGAAGTGACCCAGGCCCTCGAACTCCACATAGGTCGCCGAAGGGATCGCCCGGTGCACTTCGAGGCACGCGGCGGGCGGTGTGATGAGGTCGGCCGAGAACGCCATCACCAGGCAGGGGCGGGTCAGGCCGCCCAGCGCCGCCCGGCGATCGCCGATGACGCTCGCTTCGTACTGGGCAGCGGGTCCCGGGCCCTTGATCGGGAAGCGGCGCTGCAATTCCAGCCAGTCCGACATCTTCGGCTCGTCGGCGAGCGTACCGGGTCCGAACAGCTGCACGAGATGCATGAGCAATTCGAGTTCGGACGCCGCGCCGGTGTTTCGGGTCTGCGCGGCCAAGGCTCGCGCGAGTCGGCGGCGGAACCCGTCGGTCCGCGCCCGGGTGCCGATGAGAACCGCCGCTCGCACCAGGTCCGGGCGGGTGAGCGCGACCTCCTGGGCTACGAACGCGCCCAGTGATGCCCCGACCAGGTGCACCGGGCCGCAATCCAGGAAGTCGACGAGCGCGACGACGTCGGCGACCAACTGGCTCAGCAGATACGGGCCCGGCGGGACCGGAGACGGCGCCGTGCCACGGTGATTGACCGTGATCGCCTTGTACCCGGCACCGACCAGCGCCGGAACCTGATAAGTGCGCCAGATGTCACCCACGGTGGCCGCCGGCGGCAGCATCACTACCGGCACACCGTCTCCGTGTGCCTGCCACGCGAGCTCGACATGTCGCTGGTCGCCCATCCGTCGAGCACAGCGCCGACCGACGGTCCCGGTCAAGGCGATGACGACAACTCGCCACGCCCACGACGTTCGCGGGGATCTTAAATCCTCGGCAGCACGCACGGATGTCGCGGAAACACACGACACGACGCATGGACCCACGATGCGATTGACTGGCTTGCCGTACCCAGGAGGAGGGTGAGCCCATGTCGAGCGCCAGCGCCTGGTTCCCCTACCGTGGGACTGGAAACGAATTCGAGGTGTTCGCGTTTCCGCACGCCGGCGCCGGGTCGACCGCCTTCGCTCCGCTGCGTGAGGCGCTATCGGGCAGCTCGGTCTCGTTGGTTCCGGTCGTCCTGCCGGGTCGGGAACGCCGGATGCGGGAGGCACCGCATCAGGACCTCGACGCGTTGCTGGCCGACTTCGAGCAGATGGCGGCGGCGGACGGGTTCGCGGCGTTTCAGGGCGACTATGCCCTGCTCGGCCACTGTTCCGGCGCGATGATCGCCTTCGAGGTGGCGCGGATCCTGGAGCGATCCCCGTGCCGCAGTCCACACCTGCTGATCTCGTGCAGCTGCCTGCCGCCACAGCTCATCCGGGACACCGGGATCAGTCGGCTGCCCACGCCGGAACTGTTCTCCCGGGCCGGCGGCACACCGGAGTCGCTGCTCACCGACCCGAACTTCGTGGCGTTGCTGGAGCGGCCCCTCCGCGCGGACTTCGTGCTGTTCGACGCGTACGCGTTCCGCCCGGGCGCAAAGCTTTCCACCCCGATCCTGGCGACACGAGGGCCGGACGACCCGGATTTGTCGGCGGCCGAGTTGCAGGGTTGGCGTGAGCAGACCAGCGGCGGCCTCACCACGATGGAGGTCGGTTCGGGGCACTGGGCGCTCACTCCCGAGGGCACCGCGCTCCTGGCGAGCCGGATCCCGGCGGCCCTGTACGCAGGCCGGGGCGCATGACCGTCGTCCGGTACGCCGACGTGGTGCGGTGGTGTGGCGAGCGAGAGTGAGGGTGAGTGAACACGTCTGTCCAGCACAGCCCGTCCGGGGACGATTTCGGCTTGCCGGCGCCGGTGGAGCCGCCACGACCGCTCGGTCCCCGGCAGTACGCGTTCTGGATCCTCCAGCAACTCGCCCCGGACTCCGCGGTGTCCAATCTGACCATCGTGCTGCGTACCGAGCGGCGTCTGCGGTGGTGGCCGTTGCACGCGGCGGCGAACCACTTGGTGGCGCGGCATGCGGCTCTGCGTACGCGATTCCCCGCCGCGGCCGGCGTCCCGTTGCGGCACGTCAGTTCCGCCGCTGACGTCCAGCTCGCCGTGGAGTCGGTCGAAGTCGCTGAAGCCGACCTGACGGAACGGCTGCACGCGGCGGCCCGTCGGCCGTTCGACCTCAGCCGCGAGTTGCCGGTACGCGTCGGCCTGTATCAGATCGCGGGCGGCGGCAGCGCAGTGCTGCTCGTGGCGCACCACGTGATCAGCGACGCGATGTCGCTGTCGATGCTCACCGACGAACTGGCCCGGGCGTACGACGGTGTGGCCGCAGGTCTCGGGATTCCCGCCGAGCTGCGCGACGAGGTCCGCGACGACGTCGCCGAGCCGGTGAGCCGGCCCGACGACCTAGCCCATTGGACCCGGCACCTGGACGGCGTCGACACGACGGCGATGGCGATGCCGTGGGCTCGGCCCAGTCCGGCCCGGCCGACCTTCGCGGGTGGGACCATCGCGACCACGCTGTCGCCGCGAACGGTGTCGGCGCTGGCTTCGCTGCGCAAGTCGCTCGGCGGCACCGACAATCTGATCCTGCTGGCGGCGTTCTACCTGACGCTGTTCCGGCACGGCGCGGGACCCGACATGGTCGTCGGTGTTCCGGTGACCAGCCGCAGCACGAAAGCGGCGACGGGTCTGGGCTTTCAGGTCAGCACGCTTCCGCTGCGGCTGACGCTGGATCCGCAGGCCGGCTTCGCCGCGCTGACCCGGCAGGTCCGCGACGCGTTCCTCACCGGCGTGCAGCACGCGTCGGCGTCGATCGAGGAGATCCTGACCGGGCTGGGTCATCACTCGCCCGACTGGCGTGTTCCGCTGTTCCGGCACATGTTCAACTACCGGCCCTGGGACGAGGGAGACGTCAAGATCGCCGGGGAGAAGCCGACCTCGCCCACGCTTCTCCGCGAAGACAGCCGCCTTGACCTTCAGCTGACCATCCTCGAGGGGCAGCCGCCGGAGGTGCTGGCCAACTACAGCGCCGAGGTGCACGACGAAGCCGACATCGTCGCCCTGCTGGCCCGGATGGAAACGTTGGTTGCGGCGGCCGCCGAGGATCCACATCGGCCGGTGGCGGAACTCGACATGCTCAGCGCCGCCGAACGGGAGGTCATCGGCGACGTCAACGGGACCGCCCGCGCGGGCTACCCGGATCGGGCCGTCCTGCAGCGGTTCCTCGCCCATGCCGAGACCGAGCCGCAGGCGGTCGCAGTAATCGACGGCGACAACGACTACTCGTACGCGCAGCTGTCGAACCTGGCCCGCCAGGTGGCCGCCCGGCTGCGCGCCGACGGCGTCGGGACGGGCGACATCGTCGCGCTGGCCTTGCCACGGTCGGCCGCGCTGGCCGCCGCGATCCTCGGGGTGTGGGCGGCCGGTGCCTGCTACCTGCCGCTGGACGCGGAACATCCGGCCCAGCGACTGGCGCAGCAGCTCGCAGACGCCCGCGCGAGATTGGTGCTGGCCGAGTCCACGCAGGACATCGCCGACAGCGCCGGTACGCCGGTCGTCACCTGGAGCGAGGTGATCTCCGGCGGCGCGGGCGGCGACGAGCTGGAGCTGCCCGCCGACGCCGAAACCGCGTACGTGATCTACACGTCGGGCTCGACTGGAACACCGCGTGGCGTCGTCGTCAGTCACCGCAACCTGGCCAACGTAGTCGCCGACTTCGCCGACCGGCTGGGCGTGAGCGCGACGGACGCGGTGCTGTGGTCCACCACGACCGCCTTCGACATCTCCGGGCTGGAGCTGTGCCTGCCGCTGAGCACCGGCGGCACCCTGGTCATCGCCGGGGCGCAGGCCCAGGTCCGGCCACGGGAACTGCTGGACCTCGTCGCCAAGCACGACGTGTCGGTGGTGCAGGCCACGCCGACGTTCTGGCGTACCGCGACCGAGGTGTTCACCGACGGTGAACTGCGCGGCCGCACGGTCCTGTGCGGCGGCGAGCCCATGACGGCCGGGCTGGCCCGTGACCTCCTGGCCACCGGGTGCCGGCTGTTCAACGTGTACGGCCCGACCGAGACGACGATCTGGTCGACCGCCGTCGAGCTGGCCGGCGATGTCACCGACCCCGTCCCGATCGGCGGGCCGCTGGCCAACACGACCGTCACGATCCTGGACGAACACGGTGCCCAGCAGCCGCCGGGTCTGCTGGGCGAATTGTGCATCGGCGGGGCCGGCGTGACCCTCGGCTACTTGAATCGACCCGAGCTGACCGCCGAGCGGTTCCCCCAGGGAGCACAGGGCCGCTACTACCGCACCGGCGACCTGGCCCGCTGGCGTGCCGACGGAGTGCTGGAGCTGTTCGGCCGCAACGATCGGCAGGTCAAGCTCCGCGGGCACCGCCTCGAACTGCCGGAGATCGAAGGCGCGCTGCGGTCGCATCCCGCCGTCGCCGAGGCTGCGGCCGTGATCGTCGGCGACCCGCAAGGCGACGCCGAGCTGCGAGCGTTCGTGATTCTCGCCCCGGAGGCGTCGTCGGCGGTCGTGGCCGAACTCTGGCCCTATCTGAGCCAGCGGCTGCCGTCGTACGCGTTGCCGTCCCGGCTGCGGCTGCTCGATGAGTTCCCGGTCAGTCCCAACGGGAAGACGGACTACGGCGCGTTGCGGGCGCTCGACCTCAGCGGTGCGGAGGGCGGGCCGCCGCCGGCCGACGACCACCCCGATCCGAATCCGGAGCTGACTCGGCGTCTCCTGGCGTTGTGGCGCGACACTCTGGCCCGACCCGGCCTGGGGGAGGGCGATCATTTCTTCCTCAACGGCGGGCACTCCTTGCTCGCGGCGCGGCTCGCTGGCCGGATCGCGGACATGCTCGGCGAAGACCTCCCCCTGCGGGCGATCTTCGACCATCCGACGGCCCGGCTGCTGTCGGCCCACCTCAGCGGGGAGCACTGAGATGGGTGTGCCGTGGTTCGCCTGCGTGGAACGGCGAGCCGACCCGCGCGCCCGGGTCTACGTCTTCCCGCACGCCGGTGGCGGACCGGGCGCGGTGGCGGCCCTGGCCGCGGCGTTACCGGACACGATCGAACCATGGGCGCTCAACCTGCCGGGCCGCCAAGCCCGCTTGGCCGAGCCGCCGCGGCGGGACCTCGAGCCGCTCATCGCCGATCTCGCCGAAGAGTTGGCCGGTGATCAGTCCGGTCCGCCGGTGCGGGCCTACTTCGGCTATTGCGGTGGCGCGCTGCTGGCGTACCTGACTGCCCGGCTTGTCGCCCCGAATCATTTGTTCGTCGGATCCTTCGCCGCGCCCGACATCGCCATGGTGCCGCGGCGGCTGCATCTGTTGCTCGGCGAGGCGTTCTGGGACGACCTGCTGGCCGAGGGTGGCGTACCGCCGGAGCTGGCCCGGCACGACCTGCGCCCGGTCTTCGAGGGAGCGTTGCGCGCCGACTTCGGCCTCTACGCCCAGCACCACCACCGCCCGGCCGAACCGCTGAACCTGCCGATCAGCGTGCTGTACGGCCGTGACGACGCCGACCTGAGCCGTGGCGCCCTACTGGGCTGGCGGCGGCACAGCACCTCGCGCCCCGACTTGTGCGAGGTCAAGGCCGGGCACTGGCTGGTCGACGAGAACCCCGCCGAGGTGGCGGCCTGCCTGGCCGAGCGAATCATCCGTGACTAGCCAGCGACGTCCTGGGGAGGCCACCATGCGACCCTTGCCGGACCCGCAGACACCGGCCGACCGGGCGCTCCACGCGATCGAGGCGACGATCGGCATCATCCTCGGCCGCTCGATCGGCCCGGCGGAGAACTTCTTCGAAGCCGGCCTGCGTTCCCTGGACCTCGTCCGGCTGCACGAGGTGGGCGCGCGGGAGCTGACCGTCGAACCGCCGGTCACCGTGATGTTCGCGTACCCGAATCTGCAGGCGTTGCGGCGGCATCTGACGGGCGAAGTCACCGCGGCCGACTTCGGTGGCCGGACCGCCGCGGCGAGCCAGGTACGCCGGGTCGGCAACGCCCGGCGTGAACTGCGCAAGCGAAACCGATCCGAGAGCGAGCCCCAATGAGCGAGTTTTTCGATCCGATCGCTATCGTCGGAATCGCAGCGCGGCTGCCGGGTGCCCGGAACATCACCGAGTACTGGCACAACCTCGCCGCCGGGCGCGAGTCCATCACCGCGCTGACCGACGAGGAACTGCGGGCCGCCGGGGTGCCGCGCTCGCTGCTCGACGACCCGGCGTACGTGAAGATGGCGGGGTTGGCCCCGGACGTCGACCGCTTCGACGCCCGGTTCTTCGGGATGACCGCCCGCGAGGCTGACATCTGCGATCCTCAGCTGCGGTTGTTCCTGGAGGTCGCGTACGAGGCGATCGAGGACGCGGGGTACGACCCGACGCGGATGAGCCGTGACGTCGCGGTCTACGGAGCGTGTGGGCAGAACCGGTACGGCGACCTGCACGTGATGGAGAACCCGCAGTACAGCGCGGACGCCGACATGGGCATCATGGTGCTCAACAGCGTGGATTATCTGGCGACGCTGGTGTCCTACAAGCTGAACTTCCGCGGCCCCAGCATGTCGGTGCTGACCGCGTGTTCCAGTTCGCTGACCGCCGTCCATCTGGCCTGCCAGGCGCTGCAGCTGGGGGAGTGCGACGCCGCCCTGGCCGCCGCCAGCAACGTGGACATTCCCTATCGGACGGGATACCGCTGGACCCCCGGCGGAGTTACCTCCGCCGACGGCCGGTGCCGGCCGTTCGACGCGTCGGGCACGGGCACCATCTTCACCAGCGGCGCGGGGGCGGTTCTGCTGAAACGGGCCGCCGACGCGATCGCCGACGGCGACCACATCTGGGGCGTCATCCACGGAGTCGGAGTCAACAACGACGGCTCGGACAAGGTCAGTTTCAGCGCGCCGAGCGTGGCCGGCCAGTCGGCGGCCGTTGTGGATGCGATGACGATGGCGGGATTCGACCCGCTGGACATCGGTTACGTGGAGATGCACGCGACCGGGACACCGCTCGGCGACCCGATCGAGATGGGCGCGCTCGCCGCGGCGTACCGTCGTCTGGCGGACGCGCCACTGCCGACCGGGCGCATCCCGGTCGGATCGGTCAAGGGCAACGTCGGGCATACCAACGCCGTGGCCGGGATGGCGGGTCTGCTGAAGCTGGTGCTTTCACTGGAACATCAGCAGATACCGCCGTCGATCAACGTTGCGACCGTCAATCCCCGGCTCGAGCTGGACGACACGCCGTTCGTGGTGAACAACCAGGTGCGTGCCTGGCCCCGGTCGGATCGCCGGCCGCGCCGTGCGGGCGTCAGCTCGCTGGGCATCGGCGGAACCAACGTGCACCTGGTCGTGGAGGAGGCTCCGGCCGGGGTGCGTACGCCGAACCTGGACCGTCCCCGCATCCTGGTGTGGTCCGGATTGGACGAGGCGGCGGCGAACGCGAATCAAGCGACCCTGGCCGGCTACTTCGCGGGCGCGGACGAGGCCGATTTCGCCGGCGCGACCAGCACGCTGCAACGCGGGCGCACCGAACGCCGCGTACGCGGAGCCGCGATCGCTGCCAACGCCGCCGAGGCGGCCCGGCTGCTGTCGGCTGGGAACGTCCGAACGGGCGAGGTCGTCGGCGACGCGCCGCCGCCTGTGGTGTTCACCTTTCCAGGTCAGGGCTCGCAGTACGCGCGGATGGCGTCCGGCCTGTACGGCGTGTGGCCCACTTTCACCGAGACGATGGACGTGTGCCTGGAGACCGTGGCCAAGGAAGGCCCGGATCTGTATCCGCTGTGGCTGGCCGATTCCTCCGGCGACCAGCTGGCCGAGACGGCCGTCGCCCAGCCCCTGTTGTTCGCAGTCGAGTACGCGCTGGCGCAGCAGTGGATCGAGTGGGGGATGACTCCGGCGGCGGTGCTGGGGCACAGCGTCGGCGAGCTCGTCGCTGCGACGGTCGCCGGAGTCATGACGCCGGAGGACGCCGTGCGGCTGGTGACGGCGCGGGGCCAGGCGATGCAGCGTCAGCCCCGGGGCGCGATGCTGGTCGCGGGGGCCGGCCCAGACCAGCTGCCTGCCTTGCCGGACGGCTGCGCGGTCGCGGCGGTGAACGCTCCCGATCAGACAGTCGTCGCCGGTCCCGCCGACGCACTGGCCCTGGTGGCGGAAGCCCTGTCCGCCATGGGGATCGTCACACGGACCCTGCGCACCTCACATGCGTTCCACAGTCCGTCGATGCGCCCCGCGGTCGCCGAATTCCTGGCGGCGTTCGACGGCGTGGAACTGACCGCGCCCCGGCTGCCCGTGTACTCGGCGGCCACCGGCCGGCTACTGACCCCCGCTGAAGCCACCGATCCGGGATTCTGGGCTCGGCAGCTGGCCGACCCGGTGCTGTTCAGCGCCGCCGTCGGCAGCGCGGCCGAGGCGGGCGGCGGCATCCTGCTCGAGGTCGGTCCCGGCACGGCGCTGACCGGTCTGATCCGCCGGCAACCGGCCGTCGCCGACGGCCGATGGCGAGCCCTGTCCTCATTGCCGCGGGGAGCCGACAGCGACCAGCACGGTGTGCTCGGCACGCTGGCCGACCTGTGGCTGTCCGGCTGCCCGGTGAACTGGCCCAGCCTCTACCGCATCGAGCGGCCGCAGCGGGTTTCACTGCCGGGCTACCAGTTCCAGCGCGAGCGGCACTGGGTCGATCCGGTCACCGGACCCGCCGCACCCGAAAAGACCGCAGAGTCGGTCGGCCAAGCCACGCCGGTCGCATCGTCTGTCCCGGCGTCTGCCGCGGAACCGGCCGCCGGGCCGTTCACGGTCCCCAGCTGGACGGTGGTGCCCGACCCGGTCGCCGGGCAAGCAGCACCAGGCGTAGCACTCGCCTTGGTCCCGGTCGGCGACGTGACGGTCGTCAACGCGCTGCAGCAAGCCGGGCACGAGGTCATCCGGGTACGCCCGGGTGCGGAGTTCAGCGCCCGATCCGGTGAGTACACGGTGCGTCCGGGGCAGCTCGCCGAGGATCTCGATCAGGTCCTCCAGGTATCGGCGCAGCCGTCGATGCTGGTGCACGCGTGGGGGACCGGTGCTCCGGCGGAGACCGCCGAAGAGCTCGACCGCACCTTCTTCGCGCTGCTGCATCTGGTGCAGCGAGCCGGTCGCCATCGGCCGTCACTGCTCGTCGTGACCCGGGGCGCTGCGGACGTGTCGGGCAGCGAGCCGGTCGATGCGGTGCGGGCGGCACTGATCGCCGCCGTGCGGGCCTTCCGGCTGGAGTCGCCGGACACCGAGTGCCGGGTGATCGACCTGGGCGCGGTGGTCTCGGAGGATCAGCTCATCGCCGAGGTAGCCGCCGACACCGCCGAGCCGGTCGTGGCATTGCGTGGTACGCGTCGATGGGTGCCTGGGGCCATGCCGTGGTACGCCGCCGACGCGGGCGGTGACCTGCGAATCCGTCGCGGCGGGGTGTACCTGTTGACGGGCGGGCTCGGTGGGCTTGGTCTGGCGGTCGCGCGCGGCCTGGCCGCAACCGGCCGCCGGCCGACCTTGGTGCTGCTGAGCCGGACCGTCCGTGAGGTGGACGTCACCGACATCGAATCCATGGGCGCCACCGTGCGGGTGTTCGGCTGCGATGTCGCCGACCGTGAGCAGCTCGACTCCGTGCTCGATCAGATCGGTCCGGTCAACGGCGTCTTCCACCTGGCCGGCTTGCCCGGCGACGGCATGCTGCAGCTTCGCCGGCCGGCGGATGCGGAGAAGGTGCTCCGGCCCAAGGTCTCCGGCACACTTGCGCTGGACGCCGCGTTCGCCGGTCGGCCGCCGCTCGACTTCGTCGTCTGCTTCTCCAGCCAGGCGGCGCTGACCGGGATGATCGGCGGTGCCGACTACTCGGCGGCCAACGCCTTCCTGGACGCGTACGCCGCGACCCGGCCGGGCTGGCTGAGCGTCAACTGGCCGGGCTGGGCGGGCGTCGGGATGGCCAGCGGCGGTGTTCTGGCGAAACTGTCGGAGGCGGTGCGCGAAGCCCGCGCGACCGGCCCGCTCTACGAGACGGTGCTGTCCGCGGAGACCCACTGGGAACTCGACGAGCACCGGATCGGTGGCGCGGCGGTGCTGCCCGGGACCGGGATGATCGACCTGATCCTCCGCGGGTATCAGGCCGTCGTCCCGAACGCGACCGCTCCGGTTACCCTGCGCGACGTGGTGTTCCTACGTCCGCTCGCGGGCGAGACGCCGCTGCGTACCAGGGTGGCGTTCGAGCCCGAGGGCGAAGGGTGGCGCGTACGGGTGCTGTCGCGGCCTGACGACGCGGGCGGTTCGGCGTGGCAGGTGCATGCCGAAGCCGTCGTGGCTCCCGGCGGTCCGGCACCCCGGACGGTCGCGATCGAAGAACTGACCGCCGGCCTCGCCCCGGCGCCGCCGTCGCCTTCGACCAAGAGCGACTTCGCGTTCGGCCCGCACTGGCAGAACCTCGAGGAGATCTGGGAATCGGACGGCACGACGGTCGTCCGGCTGGCGCTGCCGGACGGACTCGCCGCCGAGGCGGCGGCGTACGCGGCCCATCCGTCGCTGATGGACACCGGGTCCGGGGTCATCCGCCGTCATCGTCCCGGCGAGTTGCTGGTGCCGTTCACCTATCGAAGCATGACATGGTACGCGCCGTTGCCGGCCCGGCTGTACAGCCGGTTGCGATCGCTCGCCGGTGACGACCCGTCGGCGGACGTGGAATTCATCCGCGACGACGGCGCGGTCGTGGCCACCATCGAAGGGCTGCGGATGCGGCCGGCGAAGGTGGTCGGCTTCAGCGATCGGCTGGAGTCTGATGTGGACGCTGACGAGGCGGACGGGCTTTCCCCGCAGGAAGGCGTACAACTGCTGCTTCGATTGCTGGCGTCGCGCACGCCCGCGCAAGTGTCGGTCGTGCCGAAGGACTCCGGTGCCGCCGCGCCCGAGCCGCCGGTCCGCGCGCGTGCGGTGCCACCGGAGCTGGTGCCGGCGGTGATCGCCGAGACGTCGGTGCTGGAGCGGCTGGCGGCGATCTGGTGCCTCGTGCTGGGCCGCAGCCGGGTCGAACCGGAGGACGACTTCTTCGAACTGGGCGGCGATTCGCTGATGGGCGTGGCGCTGACCGGCCGCATCCGGGACGCGTTCGGGGTGAACATGAGCATCGGGTCATTGTTCGACTACCCGAATCTGGCCGCCCTGGCCGCCGCGGTCGAAGAGCAGGGGGCGCGGTGAAGGCGCCGGGTCAGACCATGCCGCCTAGCAGGGCGGCCCGGGTGAGTTCGGCCTTGTTGCCGGCTCGCAGCTTCACGCGGATACGCGAGACGTAGGTCTCCACGGTGTGCGGGCTGATACCCAGGCGGGTGGCGATCTGACCATGGGTGAGACCGCACGAGATGAACCGCAGCACCTGCTCCTCACGTTCGGACAGGGGCTGGGCGGGCTTGCCGGGATCGAGCCGGCGAGACCCGCTGGGCTGCGCGGGACTGCGGCCCGACGCGGCCGCGCGGATGGCGGCCACCAGCCCCTCGGCTGACGTGCGCTTGCTGACCACACCGTACGCACCGGCGCGGACATATTCGGCGTGGGCGTCGAAGCTGTCGTCGAGGATCAGGACGGGCGCGATCTTTGCAGCGGCCGCGATCTGTCCGGGCTGTTCCGCCGGTGTCAGAGCGTCGGCGTCGATGATGATCGCGTCGGCCAGCGACGAGGGGGCTTCGTCGGGAGTCTTCCGGACCGAGGCGGTCGTCAGACCGGCGCTCTTGAGCACCTCGACGAGACCGAGCAGGAAGATGGGTGAGTCGACGAGCAGATCGATGCGAATCACGTGTGTCCCCTCTGATCTCGTACGCTGCGATAGCCTCACGTAACGCACCCATAACCGGTCAAGTGACTGACTACTTCTCGCCAACGTTCCCGGCTGGGATTGATGGCGGATCTTCGGCACGGAAGTCTCGGACGGGTGCGACACCTAACCTCGGTGAACGACCTGAGCGATGCTGAATTGCACTACCTGGTGCAGCGGTCGGCGTGGTACGCAGGCCCGGGGTCGGCTGGCGTACGCCCGTTGGAAGGCTGCGTCGTCGGAAGCTTCTTCCGGACCACCTCGACGCGTACGCGTACGGCCTTCGCGACCGCGGCGTTGCGGCTGGGCGCCGGCCATGTCGCGTACGGCCCCCAAGATCTGCAGCTGAACACCGGTGAGTCCATCGAGGACACCGCCCGGGTGCTCGGCACCATGCTCGACGCTCTCGTCGTCCGGACCGCCGCCGATCCGGCCGAGCTGCGTGCGCTGCTGGCTCAGGATCGGATGGCGATCGTCAACGCGATGACCGCCGACGAGCACCCGACGCAGGCCATCGCCGATCTGTCCACACTCGAGCGGCACTTCGGCAAGGTCGGCGGGCTGCGTATCGCGTACTTCGGCGAGGGCAACAACACCGCGTCGGCGCTCGCCTTGGCCCTGTCGCGGTACGCCGACGTCGAGTTCTGCCTGGCGACACCGCGCGGCTACGGGCTGGAGCCGGCGTTCCTGGAACGGGCCCGGGCCCAGGCGGCCGAGCGGGGTACCACTGTGGTGGAAGTCCACGACGCTGCCGCGGCGATCGAGGACGCCGACGTGGTCTACACGACGCGGTGGCAGACGACGGGCACCTCCAAGGCGGATCCCGAGTGGCGTACCAGCTTCGCGCCGTTCCAGGTGAACGAGGCGCTGATGAGCCGGCACCCGAGGGCGGTCTTCATGCACGACCTGCCCGCGCATCGCGGCGAGGAGGTGACCCGCGAGGTCCTTGACGGATCGGCGAGCATCGCGTTCGGGCAGGCGGAGCAGAAGATGCACAGCGCCAAGGCCGTGCTGGAGTGGTGCGTACGCGGACGGCAGCCGTGACCGGAACCGCCCGTGACCGCTTCGCAGACGTCGTGGCGGCGATGCCGGACGCCGCCGCCGTGTACGACGGCGGTGTCGTCACGACCTACGCCGAACTGGACCGGCGCTCGGACGAGATCGCGGGCTGGTTGTGCGACCGGGGGATCGGTGCCGAGGACGTCGTCGCGGTCGCCGTCGGCCGGACCGTGCACCTGCCCGTGTGCGTGCTGGGGGTCTGGAAGGCGGGCGCGGCCTATCTCGCGCTCGATCCGCTGGCCCCCCGCGAACGGTGGCGTTCGATCCTGGAGCAGGTGCGGCCGGCCGCCGCGCTGGCCGAGGCCGGGTTTCGCCGCCGGTTGAGCGGCCTCGAAGGCTCCGTCGCCTTGGTGGACCGGGCGATCAGCGCCCGTCGGCCGACGCCGGGCGGCTGTGATGCCCGCAATCTGGCCTACGTCATCCACACCTCGGGTTCGACCGGCCGGCCGAAGGCCGTGGCGATCAGTCAGGGATCCCTCCTGGCGCTGGTCGACTCCTACCGCCGGCTGTATCGCATGGGTGACGAGGTCAAGCGCGTGCTGCAGCTGGCCGGCTTCGGCTTCGACGTCGCGACCGGCGACCTGGCCCGCACGTTGCTCACCGGTGGCTGTCTGGTGATGTGCCCGGACGAGACGCTGACAAGTCCGCCAGACCTCGTGCGACTGGTCGACGATTCCGCGGCGGAATACCTCGAACTGACGCCCTCGCTCCTGCGTCCGTTGGTGAGGCACCTGGCGACGACCGGCGATCGACTCGACTCGGTCCGTCACGTGATCGTGGGCGGGGAACTGTGGTCGGCTGACGAGTATCGCGAGGCGCGTGATGTCTTCGGGCCGAAGGTCGCCCTCTTCAACACCTATGGGCTGACCGAAGCCACCATCGACAACACGTACTTCCAGACAGACCCGGACACGGCGTACGCCGGCTCCGTGCCGATCGGCGCCGACTTCGCCTCGACCGGCCTGGCAGTGCTGGACGGGGAGCTGCGCGAGACCGGGGAGGGCGAGCTGTACTTGAGCGGCGTACAGCTCGCTCGGGGCTATCTCGGCGATCCGGCGGCGACCGCCGCGCGTTTCGTGCCCGGTCCCGACGGCACCCGCCGGTACCGAACCGGTGACCTCGTACGCTTCGACGATCACGGTGCCCTGGTCCATCTCGGCCGGGCCGACGACGTGGTGAAAGTGCACGGCGTGCGGTTGAGCCTCGTCGAGGTGCAACTGGTTCTCGCCGCCTGTCCCGGTGTCGCCGCCGCGGCGGTCGCGGTAGAGGAAGTCGGCGGCCGCCGGGAACTCGTGGCGTACCTGGTCGCCGCGGACGACCTGGACGTCGCGCAGTTACGCCGTTTCGTGGCGACGCGGCTTCCCCGCGCGATGGTGCCGGCGGTCGTCGCAGTGGTGCCGCAGTTCCCCGTCACGCCGAACGGCAAGGTGGACCTGGCCGCCCTGGGCCGGCAGCGGCGGAGGTCCGCCGACGTGGAAGCCGACGATCCGGCCGGGGCGGATCTCGCGGCGGGCGTACGCCGGATCTGGGCCCGGGTGCTGGACACGGCCGCGCCCGCGCCCGACGACGACTTCTTCGAGCACGGCGGGGACTCGTTGCGCGCGGCCATGTTCGTGGCAGCCGTGCGAGCGGAGCTGGGCGTGGAGGTGGCCCCCGGGACACTGCTGGAACGGCCGACCCTCGGTGAGGTCGTCGCGGCGGTCGCACGATCGGCGGCGTCCTCGGCGATCGTGCCCGATCCGAACCGCACCACCGGGCCGCTGGCACCCGGCCAGCAGCGGCTCTGGCTGCTCAACCAGCTGGACGGGCTGGCCGCGTACAACATCCCGGTCGTGCTGGGCCTGGCGGGCGACGTCGACCCGGCGATCGTCGCCGGAGCGCTGCACCACCTGGTGACGCGCCACCCGGCTCTGCGGACCGCCTTCGTGGCCGGCGCGGGCGGGCCGGAGCAGCGGATCGCGCCGGCCCCGGCGCAGTTCCCGCTCCATTTGCTGACCCTGCCGGACGCCGGGTCGGCGGAGGACTGGATCGCCGCCGAGGTCCGCCGCCCGTTCGACCTGACCCGGCCGCCGCTACTGCGAGCCGCGCTGATCAGCCTCGGCCAGGGTGAACATCGTCTCGTGCTTACCCTGCACCATCTGGTCTCCGACGCCCAGACCGTACGCGTACTGCTGACGGAGTTCGGTGAGGCATGCCGGGCGCTGCGCGCCGGGAACATCCCGGCATCGCCCGAGCCGGCACTGTCCTACCTGGACTACAGTGTCTGGTACGCCGACCGGCTCGGTGCGGGGGAGTACGAACCGCAGCTGCGCAGCTGGACCCAGCGGCTCGACGGGTGCCCGCCGGCGTACCGCTTCCCAGCCCCACTCGCTCCGGCGGCTGAATCGGGGCCGGAAATCCATCGGCGGACCCTCGACCCGAATCTCACCGCGGACCTGCGCGTCTTGGCCCGGGAGCACCGTACGACGCTGTTCGTCGTCCTACTCACCGCGCTGGCCGGAGTGTTACGTCGCTGGGCCGGTGAGGAAGACCAGGTCATCGGGGTTCCGCTGGGCACCCGCACCGTAGCGGGGACCGAGGACCTGGCCGGCTTCTTCGTCGACACTGCGGCGATCCGCGTCACCGCGCCCGAGACGGCCACCTTCGCCGATCTGGTCCGGGTGACCCGGGCCGCGATCGCGCACGCCACGGCCAACCAGGCGATTCCCTTCGACGTCGTGCATCACCACCTGCGCCGTGCCGGAACCGACGTCTCGTTCAGCACCTGGTTCAACTTTCTCGGCGATCCCGACCCGGCACCCGAGATCCCCGGGCTGAAGACCTGGGTGATCGACCAGGATCCGGTCGGGCCCCTGTTCGACTTCAACGTCTATGTCACCGACTTCGGCGGGCATCTCGGCCTGACGGTCATCCACGATCCGGCCACGGTGGACGGACGCGTCGCCGCCGCGTTCGTGGATCAGTTCGCGGCACTGCTCTCAGCGGTCGCCGACCGGCCGGACCGCCCGGTCAATGAGCACCCGCTCGCCTCGACTCCGCTCGACGAACCACGGCAACCGGTTCCGGCCCGCGCAGTGCTGGAGAGCTTCGCCGATCGCGTACGGGACGCCGGGGCCGCGATCGCGATCACTGATCAGTCCGGTGCGGTCACCTACGCCGAGCTTGCGGCCTGGGCGTCGGCCATCGCCGCGCAACTCGCGAGGCACGTGAGTCCCGGGGACCGGGTGGCGGTCTACGCGCCCCGGTCCAGGTCGCTCGTGGCCGGCCTGCTGGTGTCCTGGGCCGCCGGGACCGACTTCACCATCCTCGATCCGGGCCATCCGCAAGCACGGCTGCGGGCGCAGCTCGAGGCCGCGGGCGGAACGGCGGCGATCCTGTTCAGCGGGACGGCGCCCACGTTCGGGGACCGGTTCGGACCCACGATCGCCATCGACCCGATCCGCGCGGGCGGGGCACTGTCCGCGCCCTCGCGCCCGGCCGGGCACGTGGGCTTCACCTCCGGCACGACCGGCTCGCCGAAACCGGTGCGCGCCAGCGGCGTGCCGCTCGCGCATTTCCTCGACGTGTACGCCGCCGGCTTCGGGCTCGACGCCGCCGACCGGTTCGCGATGCTGTCCGGATTGGCGCACGATCCTCTCCTGCGGGACGTGTTCGCTCCGTTGACCGTGGGCGCTTCGGTGCGGATTCCGCCGGACGAGTTCATTCGTTCACCCCGCGATCTGCATGCCTGGCTCGACTCCGAAGAGGTCACGGTTGCCCATGTGACTCCGCAGCTGTTGCGGATGATCACGACGGTTCGGCGGCCGCTGCCCCGGTTACGCGTCGTGCTCTGTGGCGGCGACCAGCTGTTCGCCGCCGACGTGGCCGCGCTGCGGGCCGTCGCGCCGTCGGTGACCGTGGTCAACGCGTACGGGACGACGGAGACTCCGCAGGTCGCCGCGTGGTATCGGGTCGGGCCGGATGACCGCATCGGCGGCGGCGAGCGGCGGATACCGATCGGCGTGGGCGTCGACGGCACGGACGTGCGGGTGACCCGGGCGGACGGGCACCCGGCTGCCGTCGGCGAGCGGGGCGAGATCGTCGTGCGCAGTGCCTATCTGGCCGACGGATACGGCCCGGAGTACGCGACCGGGGACCTCGGCCGGTACTTGCCCGGCGGGGTGATCGAACTGCTGGGCCGGGCCGACGACCGGGTCAACGTCGCCGGGTTCCGGGTCGAACCGCAGGAGGTCGACGCCGCGATGCGGGCGCTCGGCTACATCGCCGACTGCCGCACGGTGACGTCGGCGGGGCGGCTCATCGCGTACGTCGTCACCGCCGAGGGCGAAACGGTGAGCGTCGCGAAGTTGCGCGGCGATCTGCGTACCACCTTGCCGCCGCACCTGATCCCGGCGGGCGTGGTGGAGATGGCGGCGCTTCCGCTGTCGCGCAACGGAAAGCTCGATCGGGACGCGCTCCCGCCCTGGCGTCCCGGGGATGGGATCGACGGCCACACCGTTCGGTTCTCGCGGCTGGAGCGCCAGATCGCCGACGTCTGGCGTGAGGTCTTGCAGTGCGCGCCCGATCTCGACAGCAACTTCTTCGACCTCGGTGGCAGCTCGCTGCTCATGCTTCAGACACAGATCGCGCTTGAGGACCGCCTCGGCTTCGAGGTGCCGATGCTGACCCTTTTCGAATTGTCCACCGTGCGGGCCCTGGCCGCGCACCTGGCGGGTGGGGCCGCGGCCGCCCCCGGCTTCCGCGCCACCCGCACTCCTATCGCGGTAGACGCGTCTCGCCGTCAGTCGGTTCGCGCGAAGATACGAAGGGAGATGTCGTGAGCGACAGCCACCACATCGCGGTCGTGGGTATGGCCGGATGCTTTCCCGGCGCGCCGGACATCGGGCAGTACTGGGCGAATTTGCAGGACGCCGTGGAGAGCATCACCTTCCCGTCCGACGACGAGCTGCGAGACTACGGTGTTCCGCAAGAGATGCTGCGCAACCGGGACTACGTCAAGGCGTACGCGAACGCGCCGAACGTCCAGGACTTCGACTCGGCGCTGTTCGGATACACGCCCCGGGAAGCCAGCCATACGGATCCGCAGATCCGCATGTTCCTCGAAAGCGCCCACGCCGCTCTCGAACACGCCGGCTACAACCCGCACGACACCGACGCGACGATCTCCGTCTACGGCGCGGCCGGTTCGAACCGGTATCTCGATCTGCATCTGGGCTTCACCGGAGATGCGACGGCCGCTCAGAGTTTCGCGATCACCGCGCTCAACAACACCGACTACGTTGCGATCACCACCGCGTACAAGCTGGACCTGCGGGGTGCCGCGATCTCCGTCGCGACGGCGTGCTCGAGTTCACTGGTCGCGGTGCATCTGGCCGGGCAGGCGCTCCGCAACGGCGAATGCGACATCGCGGTGGCCGGCGGTTCAGAGGTGGAGATGCCGTTCGGGCACGGGTATCTGTGGGTGGAGGGCAGCCCGTTCTCCCGAGACGGCCATGTCAGGCCGTTCGACGTCAAGGCCGACGGCACGGTGTTCTCCAGCGGTTCCGGAGCGGTGGTGCTCAAACGTCTCGCAGACGCACTCGCTGACGGCGACACAATTCACGCGGTGCTTCGCGGCAGCGCGGTGAACAACGACGGCTCGCAGCGAGCGGGATTCACCGCGCCGTCCGTTCCAGGACAGGCGGCGATGCTGGCCGAGGCGTTCGGCATGGCCGGCGTCACCGCAGCGGACCTGTCCTTCATCGAGTGCCACGCGACCGGTACGCCACTCGGTGATCCCATCGAAGTGGCGGCATTGCATCGGGCATTGCGTGCGGTCGGCGACGTCGGCAACGCGCGGGTGGCGCTCGGCTCGGTCAAGGCGAGTGTCGGCCATCTCGGGCATGCCGCCGGGGTGGCGTCGCTGATCAAGGCGATTCTGGCGCTGCGGCACGGCCGCATTCCGGCAACGTTGAACTTCACCGAGCCGAATCCCAAACTCGAGCTCGACAGTTCGCCGTTCGTCATCGCCGACCGGATGACGACGATCTCGGACACCAAGCCCTGGGTCGCCGGGGTCAGCTCATTCGGCGTCGGCGGGACGAACGCGCATGTGGTCGTCCAGGAGGCTCCGACTCGCCCCGTGACCGCAGCGCCCACCCGGCCGAGGATCGTGGTGTGGTCGGCGCGCAGCGAACAAGCCGGCCGCGAGTATCAGGACAACCTCGCCGCGTACTTCGGCGACGCGGAGAACGAAGCCGGCTTCGCGGCCGCCGTGCATACCCTGCAGCGCGGTCGCCGGGCCCATCCTCAGCGCTTCGCCGTGATCGCCGCCGACGCCGCCGACGCCGCGGCAGCCTTGCGTACCGGGCAGAAGCTGATCACGTCGCCCGGTGGCGGACGGCGCGACGTCGTATTCGCCTTCCCCGGTCAGGCGTCGCAACGCCCGGGAATGGGCGTCAGCGCCTATCGCACCGACGCGGCGTTCGCGGCCGCGGCCGATGAAGTGCTCGATCTGCTGGCGCAGCAGCAGATGGACCTCCGCGACGACTGGCTCGCCGCGGACCCGGCGCTGCTGACGCGTACCGCGGCAGCTCAGGCCTTGTTGTTCACCGTTGAGTACGCCACTGCGCGAGCACTGCTAGCCCGTGGGGTACGCCCGGCAGCGGTGATCGGTCACAGCGTCGGCGAGCTCGCCGCGGCGGCGGTCGCCGGTGTCTTCTCGCTCCCAGACGCGGTGACGCTGGTGGCGGCGCGTGGCCGGGCGATGGAAAGCGCCCCGGCCGGGGCGATGCTCGCGGTGGCGATGCCGTTGGACGATCTGGTGCCGTTGCTTCCGGACGGGGTCACGGTGGCCGTGGTCAACGCCGAGCGGCAGTGCGTGCTCAGCGGCGCTCCCGAGGACATCGACGGGGCCCTGGCGATGCTGCGGGATCACAAGATCGCCGCCACCCGGCTGAACACGGCGGGCGCGTTCCACAGTCCGCTCATGGCGTCGGCCGCGGAGCGATTCGGCCTGGCCTTCGAGGGTGTGACCCTCAACCCGCCGACGATCCCGTTCTACTCGGCCGCTGCCGGTGGGCTCATCGGTGAGCGGGAGACCATCCACCCCGCCTTCTGGGCGGAACAAGTCGCCGCGCCGGTCCGATTCGACCGGGCCATGCGGGCGCTGCTCGACGACGGTCCCCGGCTGATGCTCGAGACGGGTCCCGACCGGGTGCTCAGCAACCTCGGCAAGCTGGCCGGGGTGGCGGGTTCGGCGTTCATCCCGGTCCTGGAACCGCAGCACGGGTTGCTGGAGGCGACCGCTCGGGTCTGGGCGGAGGGCCACGACGTCGACTGGGACGTCGAGGGCGAGGACCTCGGCGAGGTACGCCGGGTGCCGATGCCCGGATATCCGTACCAGCGCCGTCGGCACTGGGTGGAGCCGCTCGCCCTGCGTACTCCGGCGATCGCCGAGGCGGCACCGGCGGCGTCCGCTCCCACGCCGGTGGATGCGCCGCCGCAGGACACGCCACTGTCGACGATCGTGTGGTCCGAGGCGGAGCCGCTGAGTGAGGCGGTCCTCGACGGCCACTGCCTGCTGCTGGCGCCTGAGGGGGAAGCCGACAGCCTTCCGCTCGTGCTGGCCCTGCAACAGGCGGGCGCGACCTTGTCGATCGCTCGGCCGGCCGACGCGTACGGGGAGACGCTCGGCGAGTTCCGGGTGCGCCCGGGGGAACGGGCCGACTACACGCGGGTGCTGGACGAGCTGAACCGCCGGGGTACGCCCCCGCGTCTGGTCGTGCACGCCATGACGATGCCCGGCGAGCTGTCGGGCAGCGCCCTCGGCGGGTCAGTCGACCATAGCTTCGGCAGCCTGTTCGCGGTCAGTCAGGTGATCAGCTCGATGGCAGCAGACGCCGCGCCGGGACTGCTCGTCGTCGCCCGCGGTGCGATCGACGTCACCGGCGGCGAGCAGGTCGACCCGGTGGCGGCGATGCTCGTCGGGTTCGCCAAGTCGCTGGCCAAGGAGGCGCCGCAGCTCGGCTGCCGGGTCGTCGACGTCCGCGCCGAGCAGGAGAAGGAGCTCGCGCGCGAGCTGGCTCGCTGGCGCGAGCACGAGGTCGTGGCGCTGCGCGGTTCCCGGCGCTGGGTGGCCGGCGTCCGGCCGCATTACCCGGAGTCGGCGGGTACGCCGGTCCCGGCGTCGATCCTGCGTCGGCAGGGGCACTACCTGATCACCGGAGGAACCGGCGGCCTGGGCCTGGCGTTGGCCCGGGGCTTGGCCGGGACCGGACTGCGACCGCGGCTACTTCTGGTGAGCCGTACCGGTCTGGCCGACGACGCGACCGACGATCGTTCCACCCGGTTGCGGGCGCAGATCGCCGAGCTGACCAGACTGGGCGCTCAGGTGCGGGTGCTCGCCGCGGACGTCGCCGACAAGCGGGCGCTGCAGCGTGCGCTCGACGCGGCCGTCGCGCGTTTCGGGCCGGTCAACGGGGTGTTCCACCTCGCTGGAGTGCCCGGCGACGGACTCGTGCGGTTCCGTGATCCGGCCGACGCGGCGAAGGTGCTGGCGCCGAAGGTACGCGGGACGGTGCTGCTTGCCGAAGCCTTGCGTACGGGGTCGCAGCTGGACTTCTTCGCCTGCTTCTCCAGCCGGGCGGCCACCGACGGACTGGTCGGCAGCGCCGACTACGCCGCCGCGAACGCGTTCCAGGACGCGTACGCCATGGTGCTGCGTCACCAAGGCGTGCCGGCCGTGTCCATCAACTGGCCGTCGTGGGCCGAAGTCGGCATGGCAGCGGACTACGGCGTGCAGACATGGTCGACCGAGCTCGGACCCGCCATCAGCCCGATCTTGGACGAACACCGACTGGCCGGAAAGGCGATCCTGCCCGGCACGGGCCAGCTCGATCTGATTCTGCGCGGCTACTGCGCCATCACCGGTCGTGAGCTTCCCGTTCGCCTCAACGATGTGGTCTATCACCTGCCACTCGCGGCCGAACAGACGCGACGAGTGGAGATCAGGCTGCATCCGGACGGCGTGATCGAATTGTGGTCGCGGCCGCTGGACGAGCCGGGCGCGACCGCGATCAGACACACCAGGGCCAAGATCGCGCCGGTCGGCGAGGTCGGTGAGGCACCAGATGTCGTCGCGTTGCAGTCGACCCATCGGCATCCACTGGACGAGTCCGACGCGGACGAACCGCGACTGTTCCGGCTCGGCCCCCGCTGGAACAACGTGACGGCCACGTTGACGCGTTCCGAGCCGGAGATCGACGACATGCTGCTCTCCATCGAACTGCCCGAGGAGTTCGCCGGCGATCTGGACGAGTATCTGATCCATCCCTCCCTTCTGGACACTGCTACGACCGCGTTCCGGCGTCCGGCGGACGGGCTGCACCTTCCGTTCTGCGTCGAGTCCGTGGTGTTCCTGCGGCGCCTTCCGATGCGGTTGTTCGCCCAGTCCCGCCGGTTGCCGGACGGCGCGGGGGTGATCAGGGCGGACGTGGACCTGATGGACCCTGAGGGCCGGCTACTCGTCCGGGGGTCCGGCTTCACCCTGCGCAAGGTGGCCGGCGCGGAGCAGGTGACCGGCGGCACCGCCGCGCCGAAGAGCCCGGGTGGCGACTCCGGCATCGATCCGCGCGAGGGCGTGGCGCTCACGCTGAGCATCCTCGGCGGGGACCATCCCGGTCAGGTGCTCGTCGAACCGGGAGCTCGACCGCTCAGCACGCCGACCGCGCCACGCGTCGCGCGGCAGCCGGTCGCGCCACCGCCCGCCGTACAGGTTGTCGCGCAGCCTACGCCGGTCGCCAAGCCGATGGAGCCGTCGGCGGCTGCGCCCGTCGCGCCCCCGGGCGACAGCGGCTCCACCGGCGTACACGAGGGGGTTCAGACGAGGGTCAAGGCGCTGTGGGTGGATGCGATCGGCGACCCGGACATCCCCGTCGACGCGAACTTCTTCGAGGTCGGCGGCAACTCACTGACCGCGATCTCCCTGGTCGGCGCGGTTCGTGACGAGTTCCGGGTGGAACTGTCCATCGGTGCGATCTTCGACTATCCCACCATCGCGGCGCTCACCGACCTGCTGTGGGAGCAGGGCGTCCGATGAGCCGTCTCGTCCGGCTCGACGACGACTGGGGACTGTGGCCGGTCGCCCCGGTACGCGGTGCCGGCCTGCCGTTCTCGTGGCTGGCGGGGCTGACCGGCGACCCCGCGTCCGCGTTGCGGCAGCTGCTCGCCGAGCCGTCGTTCCTGGCCGCCCTCACCTGGCAGAACCCGGGTTTGGTGACCAGCTGGGCGGGCAAGCCGGAGCCGGGGCTCACCTCGTACCGGCTCGGGGTGCTGGCCAAGTACGCCCAGCGATACTGCGCGAAGAACGACAGCATCGGGTTCTTCGGCTCGGTCGGGTGGGCGCAGCTGGACTGCGAGCCGGGAGTTGATCTGCGAACCGACGGCTCTGGGGCGGTCCGGCGCTCGGAGGTGTCGCTGGAGCTGTGGGCGGTGCGGGCGCTGGCTGCGGCGCTGGCCGCCGACTCCCGGGTCGCACCGCATCTGCCGCTGCGGGTCAACCCGTCGGTCGGGATCGTGGGCGATCAGGCGATGCGACCGTATCGGCCGCCGATGGCGCTGAGCCCCGAGCAGCTGGCCGTCCTCGACCGGGTACGCGGTGGGGCGACCGCCGCCGACTTCGAACCCGCCGATCTCGGTCATCTCAGCGCGCTGCTGGACGCCGGTCTGGTGAAGTCCGGCTTCGCCGTGCGGCCCAGCGCTCACCCCGAGGAGAGTCTGCGCAGCCAGGTCGCCGCGCTTGCGACGCCTGACCGCGACGACCTGCTGTCCGGAATCGACAAACTGCTCAGCGCCCTGGCCGAGGCGGAGAAGGCGGCCCTGCGCCCGGCCGAGCTCTCCGAGGCGTTCATCGAGCTGGAGCGGCACTTCGCCACGATGACTGGCGAGCCGGCGACGCGTACCAAGGCCGACGCCGGCACGGGCCGCACCCTCGCGTACCTCGACTGCCGCCGTGACCTGGATGTGCGAATCCCGGCCGGGACGGTCGAGCAGCTGGCCGCACCGCTCGCGCTGTTGCTGCAGTCGGCCCGTTGGCTCACGGCTCAGCTCGGCGAAGCCGTCGAGGAGGAGCTGCAGCAGGTGTACGCCGGCCTGCGCAAGCGACGCAGCGAGGTGACCCTCGCCGATCTCTTCCTGGCCGCTGCGGAGATTCTGTCAGGCGCGCCGAGGACGGTCGTCCACGAGATTGCGCGGGACTTCACGCTCCGATGGGCCGAGATCCTCGCCGACGTCGGCACCGACCCGGGTGCCGGTCCGGTCCGGCTGAGCTGCACCGATGCGGCGCCACTGGTGTCGGCGCTGTTCCCGGCCGGTGAGCCCGGCTGGGCGGCCGCTCGCCAGCACAGCCCCGACCTGCTGTACGCCCAGCACGGCGACGACTCGTTCTGGGTGCTGGGTGAGCTGCACGTAGCGATGAACACCCTCGAGTCGCGGTTCTTCCACACCCTCGCCGACGACGCCGGCCGGTTGGACGACCTGATGGCGCTGGACATGGCGGGCGGCCGCATCGTGCCCTGCTACCCGTACGGGCCGGAGATCGACTCGCGCCGCTATCCGCCGCCGGCGATGCACGTGCCCGATCGCTACCTCTACTGGTCGCACAGCGACGACATGGGTACGCCCGACGGGTCCCCGGCATGGCCGGCCGCTGCCTTGCCGGTGTGGCTGGAGCAGGGCGAGCTGGTCGCCGGGCCGGATCGGAACAGCTGGGCGCATCCCGTACGCGAATTCTTCGGCGAGTTCCTGTCGGCGCTGGCGGTCAACCTGTTCCGGCTGCCCGTGCCCGGACCCCGGGTCCTCCTCGACGATCTGGTGATCCGCCGGGCGACGTGGGCCTTCGAACCCGGCGACTTGCCGGCCGGGGTGTTGACCAAGTCCGGCTACCGGCCCGAAGTCCTCAGTGCCTGGCTGGCCGGGCAAGGTCTGCCGCGGCACTTGTTCGCGCAGATGCCCTCCGAGCCCAAACCGTTCTACGTGGACCTGTCCGCGCCGGTGCTACTGGCCAACCTGGCCCGATCCTGGCGACGGGAGACCAGCGGCCCGATCCGGCTCCAGGAGATGCTGCCCGGCCCCGACCAGCTCTGGCTCCAAGACGGCGACGGCCGGCGGTACACCACCGAGTTCCGTTTCGTCGCGGTGGACAGCACCGCACGTGTCCTGCCCGCCCTCGCCACCACAGTAAGGCGATCGCCATGTTGATTCTCACTCACCGTGACGTTCAAGACGCCTTGAGAGGTCAGGAGGTCGCGGTTCTGCAGGCGGTCGAGGACGCCTACGTCGCGCACGCGGCTGGTGCATCGTCCCTGCCACACTCGGTCTTCCTCAGATTTCCCGACGAACCGCGGAACCGGATCATCGCGCTGCCGGCGTACCTGGGCGGCGGGCAGCCGATCGCCGGCGTCAAGTGGATCTCGTCGTTCCCGGCGAACATCGACCGCGGGCTCGAGCGGGCGTCCGCGGCCGTCATCCTCAACAGTCTGGAAACCGGCCGGCCGCTGGCGTTCCTCGAGGGGTCGACGATCTCGGCCTGGCGGACGGCGGCCGGCGCGGCCTTGGCGGCCCGGCTGCTCCCCGCCGCCACCGACGGCAACGGAGTGACCGTGCTCGGCTGCGGGGTGATCAACTTCGCGGTGCTGCGTTTCCTGCGCCACGTGGTGCCCGGCTTGAGCGAGATCACCGCGTACGACACACAACCCGGCCGAGCCGAACGGCTGCGTGAGCGGTGCGCGGCGGACCTGCCCGATCTCACGGTGCGGGTCGAGCACGATCTGGCCACCGCGCTGGCTAAGAACACGCTCATCAGCGTCGCCACCAACGCCCTGCAACCACACCTCGACTTCAGCGGGCTCGTCCCGGGGACATTGCTCCTGCACATCTCGCTGCGAGACGTGCTTCCCGAGGTCATCGTGACGGCAGCGAACGTCGTCGACGACGCCGACCACGTGTTCCGCGCCAACACCTCGGTGCACCTGGCGGAGCAGCAGGTGGGTAACCGCGACTTCGTCGCCGCGACGATCGGCGAACTGGCGGCTCGCGGCGAGGCGGCCGACCGCGACCCGTCCCGGATCACCGTCGTGTCGCCGTTCGGGCTGGGGATTCTCGACCTCGCCGTCGCCGACCTGGTGGTAGCGACGGCCAACCAACGAGGACTGGGCACAGCTGTCGACGACTTCCTGCCCGCTGCGGAGACG
This sequence comes from Hamadaea sp., assembly GCF_013362815.1. Classification (GTDB taxonomy): domain Bacteria; phylum Actinomycetota; class Actinomycetes; order Mycobacteriales; family Micromonosporaceae; genus Hamadaea. The sequence goes on from NZ_JABFVK010000031.1 coordinate 96,872, forward strand.
AACCATGACTGAGCTGTCGCCCCTCAAGCAGCAACTGCTGGCCCAGCTTCTCAAGAGTGGCGGCGGAGCGGCTCCGGCCCCGGTCGACGTCATTCCACCATGGACGGGCGACTTCCCTGTGCGGCTGTCGTTCGCACAGGAGGCGGTCTGGCTCATCGCACAACTGGCCGGGGACGTCCCGCTGTTCAACCTCATCGCCGCGGAGTGGATACCCGACGGCCTGCCCCTCGCGCGGATTCAGCAGGACCTCAACGACATCGCGGCCCGGCACGACAGCATGCGGATGGCGGTGCTGTCCGGCGGCGATCGGCCCTGCATGACCGTCCTGCCGTCGCTGTCTGTCGTGCTTGAAGAGATCACCGTGGAAGGCGACGACCTCGACGCCGTGCGTACTGCGGCGTTGCGATTCGCGGCCAGGCCGTACCAGCTCGACGAAGCCCCGCTATGGCGGTCTGCCGTCCTGGTCACCCCGTCCGGCCGCCGGATGTTCATGCTCGGCGCGCATCACATCGTCATGGACGCCTCCTCGCTGGTCCTCGTCTGCAGTGAACTCGCCGGAGCACTGCCCCGGACCCCGCTGCCGCTGCGGTTCGCCGACTTCGCCGCGTGGCAGCGCGAGCGTGTGGCCGGCGGGGCTTTCTCGCGCGATCTCGACTACTGGCGTGGCCGGCTGGCCGATCTGCCCGCTCCGCTCGACATGCCGGCCGACCATCCGCGGACCGCAGAGCGCAGCCTGGCAGGTGCGACGGTGCAGCGGGAGCTGAGTGCCGAGGTCATCGACCAGGTACGCGCGCTCAGCCGGGCCGAAGGCGTCACCACCTACATGACCATGCTGGCGGCGTACGCCGTCCTGCTGCGCCGCTACACCGGCGAGGACGACCTCCTGATCGGCTCGACGGTCTCCGGGCGCAACCGGCCGGAGCTGCAGCGCATGGTCGGCATGCTCGTGAACATGGTGCCCGTCCGGGCCGACCTGACCGGCTCGCTCACCTTCCGTGAACTGCTCAAGCAGGTGCGCGACCGGGTGTCGGAGGCGCTCGTCCACCAGAACGTGCCGTTCGACCTGCTGATCCGGGAGGTCCGCCCCGGCTATCCGCGCAACCGCGCGCCGCTGGCCCAGGTCGGGTTCAACATGCCCATGGAGGAGAACCGGCAGATGCTGACCTCCGTGGCGCTGCCGATGACGCCACAGGGCTCGCAGCTCGACATGACGTTGCACGTGGTGCCGCTCGCCGGTGGCGGGCTGGACGTCGAGCTGGAGTACTCGACCGCCCTGTTCCGTGAAGAGACGGCGTACGCGTTGCTGGATCAGTTCATGGCGCTCGTCGGCGCCCTGGCGGCCGATCCTGCGGCCGACGTCAAACGGGTGCCGGTGGGGGAGGAGCTCACTACCGCCCCGGCGCAGCCCGATGTGCCTCTGCTCCCGGCGTTGTTTCGTGCACAGGCCCTCCGCACCCCGGATGCGACCGCGCTGGTCGACAAGGGCGAAACCATGACGTACGCCGAGCTGGAGCGCGCCGTCGAGGTCCTGGCGGCCCATCTCGCGGCCGAAGGCGTCGGCCCGGAGACGCGAGTGGGCGTCTACCTCGACCGGGGTGCGGCCGCAGTCTGCGCTCTCCTCGCGGTGGGCCGGCTCGGCGCCTGCTACGTCACGCTGGATCCGCAGCACCCAGGGGCGCGTACGCGGCTGATCGTCGAGGAAGCCGGCCTCCGCACCGTGGTGACGACGACGGAGAACGTGAACCGGCTCGCCGCGCTCGGGATCACGGCGTTCTGCGTCGACACCGTCTCCGACGACGGCCGGCGTGCGCCGATTCCCGCGCTCCGCCCGGATCTGGCGGCGTACATGATGTACACCTCGGGCTCCACCGGGCGCCCCAAGGGCGTGGTGATCACCTACGGCGGGATCGCCAACCGTGCACTGTGGCCGATCCGGAGCCTCGGTCTCGGCCCGGCCGACCGCGTCCTGCAGAAGACCGCACTGACCTTCGACGCCGCCGGCTGGGAGATCTTCTCGCCCCTGGCGAGCGGCGGAACGGTGGTCGTCGCACCGCCGGGCGTGGAACGCGATCCGGAGGCGATGGTACGGGCGGTCGCCGATGAGGCGGTGACGGTCCTGCAGGTGGTCCCCTCGGTTCTGCGGCAGCTTGTGTCCGCGCCCGGGTGGGAGGAGTGCTCGGCGCTGCGGCTGCTGTTCAGTGCCGGAGAGCCATTGACCGGCGAACTGTGCGCGCGTGTGCGCGAACTCGTCGACGTCACGATCTACAACACGTACGGCCCGACCGAATGCTCCATCGACGTCACCGAGTACGCGTGGCCGCCGGAGCAGCAGGACGGCCCGGTGCCCATCGGCCGCCCCCTCGACGGCATGCGCGCCGTCGTCCTCGACCGCGAGGGCAACCCGGTTCCGCCCGGCGGGATCGGCGAACTGTACGCCGGTGGCATCGGCGTCGCCCGTGGCTACCACGCCCGGCCCGAGCTGACGGCGGAGCGCTTCGTGCCTGATCCGTTCGGCCCGGCCGGCTCCCGGTTGTATCGCACCGGTGACCTCGTCCGGCGCCGCCCCGGCGGGGTGCTCGAGTTCCTCGGCCGCCGCGACGATCAGGTGAAGGTCAACGGGGTCCGCATCGAACCGGCCGAGATCGAACGGGCGCTGATCGACCCGCCGACGGTCACGGCGGCGGCGGTCGTCGTGCGTACGCTGCCCGACGGTGGGCGGCAACTGATTGCCTATCTCGCCGGCGAGGGCAGGTCGGAAGCCACCGAGCTGCGCGCCCGGCTACGGCAGACGCTGCCGGACGCCTTGATCCCGTCGGTGTTCGTCCATCTCGACGCGTTGCCGCAGACCAGCAGCGGCAAGATCGATCGGGTGGCGCTGCTTCAGCGAGACCTCCCGGCGACCGCGCCCGCGGAGCGCATCGAGCCGCGGGACGAGACCGAACGGGGTGTGGCCGACGAGTGGATCGCGCTGCTGGGCTGCGAGAGCGTCGGCGTGTACGACGACTTCTTCGCATTGGGCGGCCAGTCGCTCCAGCTCGGTCTGCTCGCCAACCGGCTGCGAAAGCGGTTCGGCAGGGACATCGCGCTGTCTCGGCTCTACTCGGCCACCACGGTGGAGACTCAGGCCGCGTTGCTGCGCGTACCGGCCGTGGACCAGCCGGCCCCGGAGCACCGAGTGGCACGCGTACCGCGTGGTGGACCGCTGCCGCTGTCGGCCGGGCAGGAGCGGATGTGGATCGCCGAAGCGTTGCGTCCCGGCAGCCCGGAGCAGATGGTCCCGGCGATCTTCCCGCTCGACGCCGACGCCACGCTGGCCTCGGTCACCGCCGCCGTGCGGAGGCTGACCGGGAACCACGAGATCCTGCGCACCCGCTACCTCCTTGTCGGCGATGAGCCGAGGCAGGTGATCGATCCGCAGGCTCGCCTGGAGATCGACGAGGTACGCCGGGACGACGAGGATCTGGCCGGCGACATCGCCCACCTGGCCGGACGCCCGTTCGACCTGGCGGCCGGACCGGTCTTGCGGGGCCGGCTGGTCGTCACGGCGTCCGGGCGTAAGTCTCTGGTGGTCCTGGCGCACCACATCGCCTGGGACGGCGTGTCGGCCCAGGCGTTCGCCGAGGAACTGCGTGCTCCGGCGGACGCGCCCGACGTGCAGTACGCCGACTATGCCGCCTGGCAGTCGGCCTGGCTGGCGGAGAACACGGAGCGGGAGCTGGCGTACTGGCGCGAGCAGCTGACCGGGGCGCGCGCCACCGAGATCCCGTGCGACCACCCCCGCCCGAAGGTGTGGCAGGGACGCGGCGAGTCGCTGGCCTTCCGCATCCCCGCGGCGGTGGGTGCGCCGATCGTCCAGATCGGACGCGAGGCGGGCGCGACGCCGTTCATGACGTTTCTCGCCGCGTTCTCCTGCCTGCTGGCCGGAGTCGCCGGGACCGACGACGTGGTGGTCGGCACACCGGTGGCGGGACGCTCATCGCCGGAGGTCGACCGCCTCATCGGCTACTTCGCGAACATCCTCGTGCTGCGAACCACGGTCGGCGCTGACGACACGTTCCTCGACGTGCTGGCCTGCACCCGGGAGAGCGCCCGCACGGCGTACGCGCACCAGGATCTGCCCTACGACCGGCTGGTCGACGGGCTGCGGGTCAAGCGTGACCGGTCCCGCAACCCGTTGTTCCAGATCATGTTCGAGGTCGGCGCGGAGCGGCCGTCGTACCTTCCCGGCCTCCCGGCTGACGGCGACCTCTCCCACGTCCGCATTCCGTGGCCGACCGCGATGTACGACCTCACCGTCACGCTGACCGCGGAGCCGGACGGAAGCTACCTGGGCATCGCCGAGTTCGCGACGGACCTGTACCGGCGGGCCACGATCACCCGGTTGATCGGCGAGTACCAAGACCTGTTACGCGAGATCGTGGCTGACGAGCGGCAGACGGTCCGGGTGCTCACCCCGGCCACGCTGCCGGAGGTGCTGCGCTGCCGCGCCCGCGTCACGCCGGACGCGATCGCCGTCCAGCAGGACGACCAGCGGCTGACCTATGCCGAGCTGGACGACCGAGCCGATCGCATGGCCACGCAGCTTCGCGGACTCGGCATACGCCCCGAGATCCCGGTCGCGGTATGCCTGCCGCGCTCGCCCGAGCTCGTCGTCGCCGCACTGGCCGCCATGCGGTCCGGTGGGGTGTTCGTCCCGCTCGATCCAGCGTCGCCCGCTCACCGTCTGGCGTCGATGCTCGACTCGATCAAGCCGGGTGTCGTCGTCGCTCACTCAGAGATCGCCGAGCACCTGCCGCCGGACGGACCGGCCGTCCTCGTGCCGGGCGACGCATCGCCTGCCGCAGCGCCGGGCGCCGGGCCGCCCGCCGCCGTACCGGGCCAGCTCGCGTACGTCGTGCACACCTCGGGTTCGACTGGGGAGCCCAAGGGCGTCATGGTCGCCCACGGAGCGTTCCTCGCGCACTGTGCGAGCGTGGCTACCAGGTACGGGATGACGGCCGCCGACCGCTTGCTGCTGACCAGCCCGCCGTTCGTCGACGTCGTGTGCGAGCACCTCGGCGTCACGATCGTCGCGGGCGCGACTCTCGTCCTCGGCCCGGCCCGGCCGTGGAGCCCCGCCGAGCTGGCCGACTACGTCGAAACGCACGGCGTGACGTTCCTCGACCTGCCGCCGACCGCGTGGCGTGACTTCCTGGACCATGCCGAGCCCGGCGACCGCCGCCTGCAAACGCTGCGGGTGGTCAACATCGGCACCGATGTCGTACGCGCGACGGACGTCCACCGCTGGCACGCCCTCGGCCTGGCGGGCGAGTTCCTTGCCTGCTACGGGCCGACCGAAGCGGTGGTGACGGCGAGCCTCCTCGAAGTCTCGGCCAACCTGGGCAATCAGCTGGCACCGGAGTCGGTCGTGCCGATCGGCACCGAGGTCGGCGGGCGGATCGGTTACGTCCTCGACGAGAACCTTCGGGCGGTGCCGACCGGTACGCCGGGGGAGCTCTACCTCGGTGGTGCCCTCCTGGCGCGGGGGTACGCGGGCCGGCCCGCGCTGACCGCCGAGCGGTTCCTGCCCGACCCGTACGCCGACGTCCCCGGTTCGCGCATGTACCGCTCGGGCGACCTGGTCAGCCGCGACTCCGACGGAGTGCTGCACTTTCACGGCCGCGCCGACCGCCAGGTCAAGGTCAACGGATTCCGGGTCGAGCTGGCCGAGGTCGAGGCGGCAGTGCTCACCCATCCCGGCGTACGCGCCGCGGTGGTCGTCGCGGTCGAGTCGCACGGAACGCCTGAGCTGGCCGCGTACATCGTCGCGGGAGATTCCACCGCGCCGACCGCCCACGACGTACGCGCGCATCTTCGGGGGCGGCTGCCCGCGTACATGGTGCCGCGGCACGTCGTGACGCTGACCGAGCTGCCCTTGACCCCCAACGGCAAGGTGGACTCGCGGAGGCTGCCCGCCGTCGCTGTCGACGGGCCGGAAACTCCCGCCGGTGACGTCGGGCTGGACGATGCGCCGGTCCCGGAGACGGAGGATCTCATCCGGGGCATCTGGCGCGACGTGCTCGGCGAGCCGGAGATCGACGACGACGCGGACTTCTTCGAGCTGGGCGGCAATTCACTGATGGTCACCCGGGTGCACACGCGACTTCAAGACTTGTTCGGCGTCACCGTGTCGCTCGGCGAGATGTTCGATGCGACCACCGTCCGCAGCCAGACCGCCATGATCACCGATGCGGTGATCGCCGAGGTCGGGCAGTTGTCCGACGACGATGTCGCGGCACTCCTGCGGGAAGGCGGCGACGATCTCGCGGGTGACCTTGGGCGGGCCGTCGAGCACACCTCCGGGGAGAACGATGAACGACAGTAGCCAGCCCGCCACCGTCGACCCCGCCGCCGAGCTGCGCCGCCGTCTGGTCCGGCAGCGGCTCGCCGGGCAAGGTACGCGTCGCGTACCGCCGTCTCCGGCCGAGCCCGCCTCCGATGGGCCGATCCCGTTGTCGTCTGCGCAGCGGCGGATGTGGTTCCTCGAGCAGCTCAATCCGGGCGGCACCGAGTATCTGGTGCCGCTGGTGCTGCGGCTGCGGGGGAGCCTCGACGTCCCGGCGCTGACCCGGGCGCTCACCGGCCTGATCGCCCGCCACCAGATCCTGCGCACCGGATACGAGCTGCGCGACGGCGAGCCGGTCGCAGTGGTCGCCCCGCCGACGGCGGTGGATCTGCCTGTGCTGGCCACCGACGAGGTAGGACTGTCGGCGTTGCTGGACCGCGAGTCTCGGCGCGGCTTCGATCTGGCCCGGGGACAAGTGTGGCGGGCGACGCTGGTCCGGCTCGGCGACGACGAGCACGTGCTGGTGATGCACATCCATCACATCGCCTGCGACGGCTGGTCGACGGATTTGTTGTGCGCCGACCTCGCGTCCATCTACCGGGCGGCGCGGACCGGGCTGCCCTCGCCACGGTCGGCGGCGGCGCAATACGGCGATCACGCCCGAGCCGAGCAGCGGTTCCTGGCGAGCGACGAGGCCAAGGCGGGTCTCGACTGGTGGCGCGACAACCTCGCCGATCTGGACGAACTCGAACTGCCGACCGACCGGCCGCGTAGCGTGCCTCGGGATCCGACCGGATCGCGTGTCCTGTTCACCGTTCCGGCGGCGGTCGCCCGTGGGGTGGCCGAGATCGCGCAGGCTCACCGGACCACCGCGTTCGTGGTACTCCTCGCCGGGTACGGCACCCTGCTGTCGCGGCTGACGCGCCAGACCGACATCGCCGTCGGCTCTCCGGTCAGCGGGCGTACGCGACCGGGAGCGGCCGAGGTTGTGGGACCGTTCATCAACACCGTGGTGCTGCGTATCGACTGCGCCGGCGACCCGTCGTTCGCGGAGCTGATCGGCCGCGTCCGGCACGTCGTCCGCGACGCGATGATCCACCAGGACATTCCGTTCGACCGGGTGGTCGACGCGGTGCAGCCGGATCGCGATCTGTCCCGCAATCCCCTGGTGTCCGCGCTCCTGCTGATCGAAGAGGACGGCCTCGCGACCAAGCCCGAGTTCGGCGACCTGGACCTCGTGGACGAGCCGGTGGCGCCCAGCTCGGTCAAGCTCGACCTGAGTCTGGGGCTGCGTCGTGGCCCGGACGGCGAACTGCACGGTGCAGTGGACTACGCCACCGCATTGTTCGACCGGGTGACGATGCAGGCGCTGGCCGACCGTTTCGTACGCCTTCTCCAGCACGCCATACATGAACCGGAGCTACCAGTCACCCGACTTTGCTGGCTGAGCGACGCCGAACACACCTCGCTGATGCGGCAGTCGACCGGCGTTTCTCAGGCGGTGCGGGACGCCACGCTGCCCGAGATCATCGGTGAGCACGCGGGCAGCGACGCGATCGCAGTTCGCGCCGACGGTGTCGATCTGTCCTATCGCGACTTGGACCGCCGCTCCGAGGAACTGGCGAAACTGCTCGCCGGCCTCGGCGTACGCCGTGGCGATGTGGTGGGTGCATGCCTGCCCCGGAGTCTGGAACTCGTGTGGACGCTGCTCGCCATTCTCAAGGCCGGAGCCGCGTACCTCCCGCTCGACCCGGACGATCCGGCCAATCGGCTGCAGGCCGTCGTCGGCCAGGCGGGTGCCGGTGTCGTTGTGGCGTGGCCGGACGCCGCAGGGAAGTTCGAGGGCGGCCCGCGGATCGTCTCACCGGATGGCGCTGGACCGACGGACGTCTGCCTGCCGCCCACCGGCCCGCTCGACCTCGCCTACGTGATCTTCACGTCGGGATCGACGGGTACGCCCAAGGGCGTGATGATCGATCACGCCGGGATCGTCAACCGTCTGGACTGGATGCAGCGGGCCTACCAGCTGCGACCCGGTGATCGTGTGCTTCAGAAGACGCCGTACACCTTCGACGTCTCGGTGTGGGAGTTCTTCTGGCCGCTGATGTACCGCGCGACGCTCGTCATGGCGGCCCCCGGCGAACACCGCGACCTGGCCCGGCTCGATGCCACCATCCGCCGAGAACAGATATCGCACCTGCATTTCGTGCCGTCGGTGCTGGACGCGTACCTGGACACCGTGCCCGACGCTCCGCCCAGCCTGCGGCAGGTGTACTGCAGTGGTGAGGCGTTGCGGGCAGTCACCGCCCGGCGATTCGCCGCGTGGTCCACGGCGAGGCTGCACAATCTCTATGGGCCGACCGAGGCGTCGGTCGACGTCACGGCTTTCCAGGTTGACCCGGCCGAGCTGGCCGGTCTGACGTCGCCGAGTGTGCCCATCGGCGCGCCGATCAGCAATATGGCGGTCTACGTGCTGGATCAGCAGCTCTCGCCGGTGCCGGTGGGCTGTCCCGGCGAGCTGTACCTCGCCGGGGTGGGCCTGGCCCGGGGATATCTGCGCCGCCCGGAGATCACCGCCCAGCGGTTCCTGCCCGACCCGTTCGCGGCCGAGCCGGGCCGTCGCATGTACCGCACCGGCGACCTGGTCCGCTGGCGGCGCGACGGGACGATCGAGTTCCTCGGCCGGATCGACAACCAGGTCAAGCTACACGGCGTCCGGATCGAACTCGGTGAGATCGAGGCAGGGCTGGCGGGCCACCCGCGGATCGCCGCGGCGGCCGTCGTCGTGCACCGCTCCGCGTCCGGCCCGGCGCAACTGGTCGCCTACGTGGTCAGTCGCCGCGACACCGAGGTCACCGCCGCCGAACTGCGGTCGCATTTGGCCGGGTTGCTGCCGGCCGCGATGGTGCCCGCCCGCTACGTGTTCCTGCCGGAGTTGCCGCTGACCCGGAGTGGCAAGCTCGACAAGCGGGCGCTTCCGGCACCGTCGTCCGGCCGCGAGATCGACGGCGAATACGTCGCGCCGCGTAACGCCGATCAGGCGGTCATGGTGTCGGTCTGGTCGCAGGTCCTCGGCGTCGACCGGGTCGGCGCCGACGACGACTTCTTCGCTCTCGGCGGCGACTCGATGCGCGCCATCCGGCTGGTCGGGGCGCTGAAGGAGCGCGGTGTCGGCATCACCGTCCAGGATGTGTTCCAGCACCGTACGCCGGCGGCCCTGAGCGCGGTGGCGACCAGCGCCGGCGCAATGGCTCCGGAGTCGGCGGCCGAGCCGTTCAGCCAGATTTCCGCCGCCGACCGCGCCCGTCTGCCCGACGGCGTCGTCGACGCGTACCCGGTGACGCAGGTGCAGGCCGGAATGCTCTACGAGATGATGTCGGACGCCGAACGGCTGCCCTATCAGAACTTCACGCTGTACTTCATCGACGACGGGGCGCCACTGTCCGAAGCGGCGTTGCGCGGAGCCGTCCGGGAGGTCGTCCGCCGGCACGAGGTGCTGCGTACCTCTTTCGACTTGGTGAACTACGGTGAGCCGCTGCAACTGGTGCACGCCGACCGCGAGGTGCAGATCTTCGTCGAAGATCTGACCGGGCTCACCGACGCCGAGCAGACCCGGCACATCCGGCAGGCGACCCAGCAGCAACGGCTGCAGCCAATGGACATCGGCGAGGCCCCGCTGTGGCGGCTGTACGCGTACCGCACCTCGGCGGCTCGCTGGACGCTGGCCTGGATGGAATGCCACGTCATCCTCGACGGGTGGAGCCACAACTCGCTACTCCGTGAGGTGATGGACCGCTATACGGCGCTGCGTACCGATGAGCCGTCGGCGCCATTGACGCCGCCGGTGCGGCGGTGGGCCGACTTCGTAGCCGCCGAACGCGACGCGATCGCCGACCAGACCAGCCGCGACTACTGGGCCGGCGTCCTGGCGCAAGCGCAGACTCTGCGCCTTCCGACGGAGTGGGCGGGTCAGGCTGGCCCGGCCCATACGGTGATGCAGCCCATCGGAGCCGACGCCGTCGCCATCCGGGATCTGGCCACGGCGGTCGGAGTGCCGGTCAAGAGCGTCTTCTTCGCCGCCTTCCTCAAGGTCCTGAGCGCGATCACGGTGCAGGACCGGTTCCTCTGCGGCCTGGTGTGCAACGGGCGCCCCGAGATCAGCGGCGGCGACCAGGTGCTGGGCATGTATCTCAACACGGTGCCGGTCCCGGGCTCCCGTCCCGACGGCACGTGGCGGGAGCTGATCCACGCTGCCGCCGCAGCCGAGACCGCGCTGCTGCCGCATCGGCGATTCGCCCTGCCGGCGATGCGGGCCCTAGCCGGCACCACCGAGCCACTGGTCGAGGCGGTGTTCAACTTCCTCGACTTCTACCTGCTCGACGGCAGCGGGGTCGAAGTCACCCAGACCGACGACGACAGCCCGAACGAGTTCCCGCTCGAGATCACGGTGCTCCCCGGCGTCGTCGCGTTCACCGCCCTCGGCGAGCGAATCCGGCCGCAGCGGCTCGCGTGGCTCGCCGAGGCGTACAACCGCGTGCTACGCCAGATGCTGGCGGACGTCGACGGCGATGCCGGTGGGACCATCCTCGCCCCACCGGAACTAGCGCATTTGCTGACGTCCGCCGCGGCGTCGGCGCAGATCCCGCCGACCATGCTGCCTCGACCGGTTGTGGAGCACGCGTCTGAGAACCTGCGTGCGTACGTGCTCGACCCGCAGCTCACCCCGGTGCCGGTCGGCGTGCCCGGAGAGCTCTACCTCGGCGGAGTCGGGGTGGCCGACCCGTACGCGGCCAGCGCCGCGGCCACGGCCGAGGAGTGCGTGCCCGATCCGTTCGGGACGCCCGGTGGCCGGCTGCTGCGCACCGGTGAACGCGTACGCTGGCTCGACGGCGATGTGCTGGAGGCCGTCAGCCCGATCGACGATCAGCTGCGGGCGGCCGGCCTTCGGCTTGGATCAGCCGCGATCGAAGAGGTGCTGACCACCCATCCGTCAGTATGCCGCGCGGTCGTGGCTCCGGTCCGGGACAGCAGGCGACCGTCGCTGGTGGCGTATCTCGTCGCCGACCCGGACGCTGAGCCGATCGACGTCGACGAGGTGAAGCAGCTGGCCCAAAGCCGGCTGCCCGCGTTACTCGTGCCGTCCCACGTCATCGTGGTGCCCGAGCTGCCCACGACGAGCAGCGGCAAGGTGAACCTGCAGGCGCTTCCGCAGCCGTATCAGGCACCGGCGGGCAAGAGGCCGGCAACACGGCCCCGCACGGCTCTGGAGGAGATCGTGGCCGGCGTGTGGCAGTCCGAACTGGGCGACGTGGTCGACGTCGAGCAGGACTTCGCCGACGCCGGCGGGACGTCGCTGGCGGCCATGCGGATCGCCATTCGCCTCGGCCGGCAGCTGGACGTCCCGGTCTCGCCGACCGAAGTGCTGCTACGCCGGACGGTCGCCGGACTGGCGGCTTGGCTCGCTCCGCTCCTGCCTGACGCCGCACCCGCCGACCCGGGTGACGGTCCCGCCGCAGCACAGCGGCCGAAGGCACTGTCGGTGCTGGACAATCCGTCCGGTTCCAATCTCGTGTGGTTCCGCCGCCGGAACGAGGGCGCGCCGACGCTCTACTGTGTACACCCCGGCGGTGGCAGCGCGCATTGGTATCAGCGGCTCACCGAGCATCTGCCGGACTGGCTCGACGTCGGGGCCTTCCAGCACCCGGGGCTGACGAATCCGGACCGGGCGGCGGCCTCCATGGCCGACCTCGCGGCCGGCTACCTGGCCGAACTGCGGGCGTCGCGGCCGACCGGGCCGTACCACGTCTTCGCCTGGTGCGGCGGCGCGCCCATCGGCTGGGAGATGGCCCGTACGCTGGTCGACGCGGGCGAGCAGGTGACGCTCATCCTGCACGATCCGGTGCTGCAGGTGGCCGAGGCTCAGGTCGGCGGCGGGGCGAACCTGCGGCAACTGGCCGAATGCGACGACGCGTATGAGCGCCTTGCGGTGGAGACCGACCCACAGCACATCCAGCGGTTGCAGGCCCGCATCGCCGAGCTGCTGCCGTCCATCGTGGTGGAGGCCTTCCACGACGCGCTGGACGATCCGGATCTGGAGGAGATCTGGCCGATCGCGGTGAAGAGCTGGCGCAGCCAGGTCGAGGCCCGGCTGCCGTACCGGTTCGGCCGATATGGCGGCGCCCTGCACCTGCTGGCGTGCGATGAACTGGCGGGCGGCGTCCATGACAGCCTGGCCGGGCTGACCCTGCCGGAGTACGTCGGGCACTGGGAGACGCTGGCCACCGAGGTCACCGTTCACCGGGTGAGCGGTGGGAACGTCACCTCGATGTTGCCGCCGCACGTGGCAGGGCTGGCCGAGGTGCTGGCGCGGGTAGTGCGGCCCGGCGGCAGCCGGCGAGGCGGTGATGGCCTGGCCTGACGGCGACCGCGCGGCTCACACCTGCGGCTCGGTCGACTTGAAGGCCAGGCCGTCGGCCCGCCACCGGTCAATCGCGGCCTCGACGTCGTCGGCGAGGTTCACCTGTTCCAGCCACTCGTCGCTGTAGATCGAATCCTCGTACTTGGCGGCGTCGTCCGGCGCGAGGCAGAGCGGGCGCGCAGGGACGTCAGCGGAGGTCAGATCAGTGACGCACGCGTTCAGTACGCAGCCGGCCGACCCGCCGACTCCGATGTCGGTGTCATCGCGGAGCATCCGGCACATCGCGATCGCGTCGCTGTCTCGCACCAGGTGCCGGGCGTCGAAGCTTTGCGGGGTCAGGAACGACGACTGGCGGCTGGCTCCGATGCCGGGCAACAGCCGGGCGTCGGCGGTGGTCGCCCGCGACGCCGGGGGACCACTGGCCATCGAGGCGTACGCGTCGACGGCGATCAGCCGGATCGGCCGACCGGTTCCGCGTACGTGCCGGGCGATCCCGGCGAGGGTGCCGCCGGTGGAGACGGCGACGTAGATCGCGTCCAGTTCGGGGCCGCCCTGACACAAGATTTCGGGGCCGGTGCTGCGGGCGTGGATCTCCGGATTCGCGTCGCTCTCGTACTGGTTGGTCCAGCGGTAGCCCGGGTGGGCCGCGATCAGCGCCCGCACGGTCGCCAGGCGGGTGAGCAGGTAGCCGCCGTGGCCGTCGTCCTCGTCGACCATGTGCAGCGTGGCGCCGGCGGCGAGCAGCAGGTGCCGGGTGGCGACGGGGGTTTTCGGGTCGATGACCGCGATGAGCCGCCCGCCGATGCGGGCGAGCTGATGGGCCAGTGCGATGCCGAGGTTGCCCGAGGTGGACTCGACCACCACGGTCCCCGGTGTCAGCGGTTCCTGCCGGTCCAACGCCCAGAGCAGGCCGATGGCGGTGCGTTCCTTCACCGACCCGGAGGCGAGGTAGCTCTCGTGCTTGACCAACATCCGATGATGCTTACCGGCGTATGTCACCAGAAGCTCTGACACCGGCGTCGGCGTCAGCGAGTCAAGCCACATCGTCAAAGGATGCAAGCGCCTCCCAATAGGAGGAAGGCGCATGGCGAGTTGTCGCCAGGAGCCGGGCTCAGCCTTGATAGCCCGTCCACATCCACCCAGCATGACTCGCATGGCTCTTCACCCGGGTGCTGCGCAGTCGAAGATCGTTCGCCAGCCGGGGCAGCCCGTCGCGATCATCGGCATGGCGGGCCGCTTTCCTGGCGCAAAGTCCATTGAGCAGTTCCGCCAGAACTTGCTGGCCGGCGTCGAGTCCATCTCGTTCTTCGACGAGGACGAACTGCGCGCCAATGGGGCAACCGACGCCCAGCTCGCCAACCCGGCGTACGTGCGGGCCGCGCCGATCTTGGGTGACGTGGACAAGTTCGACGCTGATCTGTTCGGCTTGAGCGCCCGTGAGGCGCAGCTGCTCGACCCGCAGTTCCGGGTGTTCCTGGAGGTCTGCCACGCCGCGCTGGAGAACGGCAGCGTCGTTCCCGGCCAGACCGAGGACCGTGTCGGCGTCTACGCGGGCTCCAAGGACAACGCCTACCTGGAGGAGAACGTCTTCCAGAACGGCGCGATCATGCGTGGCACCGGATCACTCATGGCGATGATCAACAATCACACCGATTACCTCGCCACCAGTGTGGCGTTCCGCCTCGGCCTGACCGGCCCGGCGATCAGCATGGTGACCGCCTGCTCGACCTCGCTGGTCGCGATCCACACGGCGGTACAGGCGCTGCGCGCCGGTGAGTGTGAGGTCGCCCTGGCGGGCGGTGTCGAGATCGGCATTCCCGAGGTGGGCGGCTACGTCTACAACGAGGGCGGCATCTACTCGCCCGACGGGCGGATCCGACCGTTCGACGCCAAGGCCCGGGGCACGGTATTCGGCAACGGCGTCGGGGTGGTGCTGCTCAAGCCACTCACCGCCGCGCTGGCCGACGGCAACCCCATCCACGCGATCATCCGCGGGTCGGCGATCAACAACGACGGCAATGACAAGAACGGCTTCTTCGCGCCGAGCAAGCCCGGCCAGGCCGCGGTGGTCCGTTCGGCGCTCAATGACGCCAACGTGGATCCGGCGACGATCGGGTACGTCGAAGCGCACGGTACCGGCACGCTGGTCGGCGACCCCATCGAGGTCGGCGCCCTGAGCACCGCCTACCGGGAGCGGAGCGACCGGACCGGCTACTGTGCGATCGCCTCGATCAAGGCCAACGTCGGGCACCTGGGTGCCGCTGCCGGTGTCGCCGGACTGATCAACGCGGTGTGCAGCGTCCAGGATGGACTGCTCGCGCCGGTGGCCAATTTCGAGGAGCCGAATCCCCGGATCGACTTCGCGCGCAGCCCCTTCTATCTCAATCGCGAGCGCAGTCAGTGGCCTGACGACGGCACGCCGCGTCGAGCCGCGATCAGCTCGTTCGGTATCGGCGGCACGAACGCGAACGTCATCATCGAGCAGGCGCCGGCCCGCCCGGCTGCTCGCCCGGCCCGCCGTCCGGTCCAGCTGGTGCCGTTGACGGCCCACGTCCAGGCCGCGCTCGACGCACTGACGGAGAACCTCGCCAAGCACCTCAGCCGCGGCGAGGACGAGCTGGCCGATGTCAGCTACACGTTGACCGTCGGCCGCAAGCCGCTGGCGCTGCGCCGGTTCGCGGTGGCGCCCAGTGCCGCCTCAGCCGCCGAGCGCCTCACCGTCGACCTGCCCGCGTTCCAGCCGAAGCCGGGGCGTACCGCCACCTTCCTGTTCCCGGGGCAGGGTGCGCAGTATCCGGCCATGGCGATGGAGCTCTACCACGCCGAGCCGGTGTTCCGGGCGGAGCTGAACGCGTGTGCGGCGGTGCTGCGGGAGTCGCACGGCCTGGACCTGATGGAGCTGGTCTTCCGGGCGGACGCCGAGACCCAGAACCAGACCTGCCACACCCAGCCGATCCTTTTCGCGGTCGAGTACGCGCTGGCCAAGACGCTGCAGGCGATGGGCGTTACACCGACGGCGATGGCCGGCCACAGCGTCGGCGAGTACGTCGCGGCGGCCCTCGCCGGCGTGTTCAGCCGGGATGACGCCTTGCGGCTCGTGGCCGAGCGCGGCGCGCTCATGCAGACGGTCGAGAGCGGTGCGATGCTCGCGGTGCCGCTGTCGGAGGAACTGCTCGCCCCGATGCTGGACGAGTCGCTGGACATCGCCGCGATCAACGCCCCCGGGGTCTGCGTGGTCGCCGGAACCCACGACGACATCGCCCGGCTCGAGGAGGAGCTGAGCCTGCAAGGCGTGAGCAGCCGCCCGGTGCACACCTCGCACGCCTTCCACTCCCGGATGATGGACGGCATTCTCGAGCCGTTCGCCGAGGCGGTACGCCGCACCACGCTGAACCCGCCCAGCATCCCGTTCGTGTCCAACTCGACCGGGACCTGGATCGCCGACGACGAGGCGACCGATCCGATGTACTGGGTGCGCCACCTGCGCGGGCGCGTCCGCTTCTCGGAGACCTTGCGGCTGTTGACCTCTGACGGCGACCGTGCGTTCATCGAGGTCGGCCCCGGCCGGACGCTGACGGGATACGTCAGCAGTCACGACCGCGTGGCCGTCGCCGTGCCCGCCATGCGTCACCCGAAGCAGCAGCAGTCCGATGTGGAGACGCTGCTGACCGCCGTGGGCCGGCTCTGGGCCGAAGGCGTCGACGTCGACTGGTCGCAGTTCTGGGGCGACGAGCAGCGCAGCCTGGTTCAGCTGCCGGAGTACCCGTATCAGCGGCAGCGTTACTGGATCGATCCCGATCCCGAGGAGGACGACGGTCAGGTCGCGGCGGTGGGCGCGCCGGTCAAGGTGGGCCCGTACACCGCGCCGGTGTGGCTGGAGAGCGTACCGCCGCTGGCTGGATTGGCCTCCGGCGTCTGGATCACCCTCGGCCGGCCGGGCGACGCGGTGCTGCCGAGGCTCGCGGAACTGGCCGGGGCGGCCGGCGCGAAGGTGGTCACGACGACGACCGAGGAGGAGCTGATCGAGGCTCTGGCCGGACGCGGCGGCGGCGAGCGCGAGAAGGTGACGATCGTCCACGGGCTCTGCCTCGGGGAACGTCCCGCCGACACGAGCGAGGCCGAGTACGCGGCCACGTGGTTGCGCGACGGCTTCCACAGCGGGCTGACAGTCCTGCAAGAGGCGGCCAGGCAGCTCACCGGTACGCCGGTCGAGCTGGTGTTCGTGACCAGTCAGATGCAGGACGTCGCCGGTGACGGGCTGATCGAGCCGGCGAAGTCGGCGCTGCTCGGACTGGTGAAGCTGGTGCCGAAGGAGATGGAGTCGGTCAGCTGCCGCAGCGTCGACTTCGGTGCCGACCTGCCGGTCGAACGGGTCGCCGGTCAGCTGTTCGCCGAGATCAGCGCCGGGGGTTCGGAGCAGCAGGTCGCCTATCGCGGCCGCAAGCGCTGGTCCTGGTCGTACGCGTCGACGCCGGTGCAGGCGCCGGACGGCGTGCCGGCCCTGCTGCAGCCGGGCGGCGTCTACGTCCTGACCGGTGGGCTGGGCGGTCTCGGTCTGGTGTTCGCCCGTCAGCTCGCCGCCCAGGTGCAGGCGAAGCTGGTGCTGCTCGGCCGCAGCGGCCTGCCGGACCGCGCGCAATGGGCCGAGATCCTCGCGACGGCGCCGGACAGTCCGCAGGCACGCCGCATCCGGGCGGTGCGGGACGTGGAGACTGCAGGTGGCGAGGTGATGGTGCTGGCCGCCGACGTCACCGACGCGGCGGCGATGCGGGCCGTCGACGAGGCCGTACGCGCGCGGTTCGGCCCGGTGGACGGAGTCTTCCATCTCGCCGCGGTGGCCGGCGGCGGCATGCTGGAAACGCGGTCCCACACGGACGCGGCGGCGGTGCTCGCCCCCAAGGTTCAAGGCACCTATCTGCTGGAGGAGATCTTCCAGCCGCGTCTGATGGTGCTGTACTCGTCGATCGCGGTCCTTTCGGCGGACTTCGGCCTCGGTGACTACGTCGGCGCGAACGCCGTCCTGGACGCGTTCGCCCAGTCCCGCTGGGCCCGTGGGCAGCACACGGTCTCGGTCAACTGGCCGCCGTTCGCCGAGGTCGGCATGGCCAGCGAAGTGCTCGCCCCGGCGGTGTTCGACCACATCGCGCTAGGCGGCGCATCGGGCGAGGGCCCGCGTACGGCGGTCCGGCATCCGATGCTGCAGAGCCGTACCGAGGTCGACGCGGTCACCACACACTTCGGCATCAACCTGTCGCATTCGCTGTGGGTGCTGACCGAGCACAAGCTGAACGACATCCCCACCATGCCTGGGACGGGCATCATCGAGTTGATCCGGGCGGCGTACGCGGAGCAGACCGGCAGCGAAACGGCGGAGATCACGGATCTGACGCTGGTGCAGCCGCTCGTGGCCCACGCCGGTCTGCGCTGCCACCTCGAACTGCGCCGCACCGACGACGGCGGCTTCGACGTGGCGATCAGAGCGCACGACGGCAACGAGTACGCCAAGGGCCGCGTGGGCCCGCTGACGTCCGAGAGACCCGTCCGGCGGGACCTCACGGCGATCCGGGAGGCATCCACTGCAGTGGGCATCCCGGATGCGGCGGAGTGGGACGGCCCGCTCGCGTTCGGGCCGCGCTGGGGCGGGATTCAGAGCGTCCGCTCCGCCGAGGCCACGGAGTTGGTCACGGTGGAGCTGGCCGACCGGTTCCGCGCCGACGAGGAGATGTACTACCTGCATCCGGCGGTTCTCGACTGCGCGATCGGCTTGGGGCAGATCATCCGCGGCACCGGCCAGTACCTGCCGTTCAGTTACGGCCGGCTGTCCGTACGCGGGCCGCTGGCCGGCCGGGTGCATTCGATCATCGCGCATCTCGACGACACGCGTGGCGAGGTCAGCAGCACCAACGTCACCGTGGTCGACGACGAAGGAAACGAGCTGGTGTCGGTGGAGCGGTTCATGCTCTTCCGGATGCCGGAGCAGCTGGCCGCGAGCATGAACGCCGGGGTGCCCACGGCGGGCCCGCTCGAGGACGAGGTCCTTCCGCAGCAGGGCGAGGAGGCGTTGCGGCTGATCCTCGGCTCCGGAGCGGGACCTCAGGTGATCTGGTGCCCGGAGGGGCTCGACGTCCGGCTTCGGCGTACGTCGCGGGTGAACCGGGAGGCGGTGACCGAGCAGCTGACTGCGCAGTCCGGCATGGTCGGCGCCCCACGGACGCTGACGACGCCGTACGTGGCGCCGGAGAGCGACGTCGAGCGGATTCTCGTGGGGCTGTGGTCAGAGACCGTGGGTGTGGAACGCATCGGCGTCGACGACGACTTCTTCGATCTGGGTGGCAACTCGCTGTTCGCGGTCCAGCTCGTGGCCCGGATCAGTCATCGGTTCTCCCTCGACGTGTCGGCGGCGTTGCTGTTCGACTCTCGCACCGTGCGTACGCTCGCCACGGCGATCGAGACCGCGCTCGTCGAGAAGATTTCTGCCCTGTCCGAAGACGAGGCGCGGCAGGCCCTCGAAGCGCTGGGGACGGCCGCCAATGTCGGCTGATCGGCTGCGCGTCGGGGCCGTCGTCGACGGTGGCGGGATCCCCACGTCGGCGCTGCTCGAAATCGTCGATCACGCCGAGGGCATCGGCATGGACGCCGTCTGGCTGCCGCAGATGCCGAACCAGCTGGACGTCGCGACCGTCCTGGCGGCCTTGGCCGCGCACACCAAGCGGGTCCGGCTCGCTTCCGCCGTGCTGCCGATGTACTCGCGGCCGCCGGTGGTGATGGCGCAGTCGGCGCTGACCGCGGACGCGATCTCCGGCGGACGCGTCGCGCTCGGCCTCGGGCTGGGGCATCGGGCAGTCGGGGACTGGATGGTCGGCGGCAAGCCGGCCCCCGCCCTGCCCGCCACTCGTGAGTACCTGACCGTCGTGACCTCCATGGTGCGTGACGGCGAGGTCAACTTCGACGGCACCTGGTACAGCGGCCATGCCGCGTACATCGGCGAGCGGCGGGAGGACTTCCCCGTCTACCTCGGATCGTTCGGGCCGAAGATGATCGAGCTGGCCGGGGAGCTGGCCGACGGCGTGATCCTGTGGATGTGCACCACCGAGTATGTGACCGCGCACGTGCTGCCGGCGCTGCGCCGGGGGTGGGCCAGGCGGGGCGGGCGGCCGGACGGGTTCAAGGTCGTTGCCATGATGCACGCGGGCCTGTCCGGAGACCCGGAACGCGACCGGCAGATCTTCGGCCGGACCCTGGGTGCGTACCTCCGGGTCGCGACGTATCGCGGGCTGTTCAATCGAAGCGGCTTCGCCGACTCGGTCGCCTCGACCCGGCCGGACGACGCGATGGTCCGGGCACTGGGAGCCTTCACCGAGGACGAGGTGACCCGACGGCTCGTGGAGTTGCGCCGGTGCGGCGTAGACGAGGTCGGGGTCGCGCCGGCCGGGACGGCCAAGACCTCGCTCGACCTCTGCCTCAAGA
Organism: Hamadaea sp.; assembly: GCF_013362815.1. Classification (GTDB taxonomy): domain Bacteria; phylum Actinomycetota; class Actinomycetes; order Mycobacteriales; family Micromonosporaceae; genus Hamadaea. Next base: position 117,082 of record NZ_JABFVK010000031.1, read on the forward strand.
CGCTGACAAGGGTATCTGAGATCGCAGGCGAGGGATGACCTCCGAGCATCTGATCCCGCTGGGCACCGGCGAATTCTCGCTGTGGCGTTCGGTGTGCGTACGCACCGCCGGGCTGCCCTTCGACTGGATCAGTGATCCGGAGACGATTCGCCGCGCGCCGTTTCTTGAGGCGCTGGCCTGGCAACATCCGCGGATCGGCCGGAAAGCGCGCCGTGACCGGGCCAGTTTGCCCCGTGACCTCGCCCGCACGCTGGCGAGCTACCGCTCCCGATACTGCGCGAAGAACGACACCATCGGCTTCTTCGGCCCGGTCGCCTGGGGCGTGTGGCACGACGGCACCACCAAGATCGGCGAGCTGATCCCGCCCGTACGCGGCGAGCTGTTCTTCGAGATGTGGGCGATTCAGGCGCTGGGTGAGGCCCTCATCGACCGGTACGCCCTGGACGAGTGGACCGTCCCGCATCGGTGTGCGTCGGTGGCCACCGTGCCGGGCGCCGTGCACCTGGCCGACGGCTCCCACCTCGCCCTGTCGGAGGTACGCGATCAGATCGTGGCGGCCGCCGACGGATTCCGCACCGTCGCCGACATCGCAGCGGAGTGCGCCGACCATGGCGACCCGGCGAAGATCGTCGCCGAGATCAAGGTGCTCCGGGCGATGGGCGTACTCACCAAAGGGTTCTTCATCTCGCAGAACCGGCACCCGGAACGTCAACTGGCGATGCAACTCGCGCGCGTGGCCGACCCGGCGCGGCGGGCGGCGGCAGAGCGCGATCTCGGGACGCTGATCTCCGCCCTCGACGACGTGCGAGCCGCGCTCGGTGACCCGGCCGCGGTCGCGGCGGCGCTGGAGTCGTTGCACGCTCGATTCACCGACCTGGCGGCTGCGTCGTGGCATCGCCGCGACGGCGAGTTCTACGCGGGCCGGTCCGTCGCCTACGAGGACTGCCGGTCGGAGTTCGCCCCGGAGCTCGGAGCCGACCTGCTCGCCGACATCGCACCGGCGCTGGAGCTGATGCTGCTCAGCGCCCGCTGGTACTCGGCGCAGGTCGCGTCCCGGTATCTTGCCTTCTGCCGGGACCTGCTGGTCCGCGACCCTCATCCCGGCGGGTATCCGTTGCCGAAGCTGTTGGCGGCCGTCGCAGACACCATCGGCGGCGACGCCGCCAGCCCGGCCGGGCAGGCGGCGTCGCAGCTTCGTCGCATGTGGACCGAGCTGCTCGCCCCCGGCGAGGGAACCGGCCCGGTGGCCCACCGCTCGGCCGACCTGCGCGAAAAGGTGACCGAGGTGTTCGCCGCCGCCGAACCGGGCTGGCCGTCGGCTCGATGGCATGGCCCGGACCTGATGTTCGCGGCCGACAGCGCCGACGACCTGCGCGACGGACGTTTCCTCGCGGTTCTCGGCGAACTGCATCCGACGGTCAACTGTGTCGATCAGCTGTGCTTCGCGTCGACCCACCCGGATCAGCGCGCGCTGCGGCGGTGGATCGACAGCGACATGCCGCATCGGATCGTCCCGCTGTATCCGATGACCGGCGACCTGGTCAACTCCCGGACGGGGCCGCCCGAGGCGTACCACGCTGCGCATTACACCTACCTCGGCGTAGCCACCGAACCGTCGTACGCACCACGCCGAGCCGCGGTCGTCGCGGCCGGTGGCCTGCGCGTACACGAGGAGGGTGGGCGGCTCGTGGTCCGGTCCTTGGCAGGGGACTTCCAGGCCGGCCTCACCGAAGTCCTCGACGACTACCTGGCGTTCGCCGCGTACAACAGATTCGGCTTGTTCGAGCCGGCGGCGCATCGCCCCCGGGTGCAGATCGACCGCCTCGTGGTCTCCCGCGAGCGCTGGCAACTGCCGCTGACCGTGTTCGCCGACCTTCCCGAGGCGAGGCGGGACCAGGTCGTGGTCCATCTGCGGGGCGTGGCGGCCGAGCACGGACTGCCCGAGGCGGCGTTCTGGGTCGTGGCGGGGGAGGCGAAACCGATCTATGCCGACCTCGCCGACGACACCCTCGCCGACGCGCTGTGGGCCAAACTACGCCGAGGCCGGCAGCGGCGGCCAGACGGCTCCGTGACCGTCTCCGAAATGCTTCCCGGGCCGGATCAGTTGTGGCTTCGCGACGCCGACGGCCGCCGGTACACCAGCGAGTTCCGGGTGACCTGTGTGGACAGTCGCCGCTATGAAGGAGGTAACGCAAGTGTTTGACGATGAGGATCGGGTGTTCTGCGTCGTCGTCAACGACGAAGAGCAGTATTCGATCTGGCCGGACGACCGTCCGGCGCCGTCGGGCTGGTCGACGGTCGGCAAGACCGGCCGCAAGCAGGAATGTCTCGACTACATCGCCGAAGTGTGGACGGACATGCGCCCGCGCAGCCTGCGCCTGCAGATGGACGGCCAACCCGGCTGACCCGCGCCCGTACCGCACACTGACGGCCGAGCACAGGCGCACCCGACCGGCCACCGGGAACCAAGGCAGTGCCGCGTACCGGCGTTCTCCGCCCGCGGCACCGGAACGAGGAGAACACATATGGCCAGCGCCTCGATTCAGGTGAGCGACCTGGTGAAGACCTACCCGAGAGACGTGCGCGCCCTGGACGGGCTGAGCTTCTCGGTCCGCGAAGGCACGGTGTTCGGCCTGCTCGGACCGAACGGGGCCGGAAAGTCGACCGCCGTACGCATCCTGAGCACCCTGTCGCGTCAGGACTCCGGGACGGCCGTCGTGGCCGGGTTCGACGTCACCCGGCAGCCGGACGCCGTACGGCGCGAGATCGGGCTGGTCGGGCAGAAGCTCAGTGCGGTGCCGACCGCGACGGTACGCGAGAATGTCCTGCTGCAGGGCCGGATGTACGGGCTCAAGGGCCGCGAGCTGGCCGCCCGCACCGACGAGGCGATCGCCCGGATCGGGCTGTCCGAGGCCGCGGGCAAGCCGATCGGGTTCTGCTCAGGCGGCATGAAGCGCCGCGTCGACATCGCGATGGGCATCGTGCACCGTCCCAAGGTGCTGTTCCTCGACGAGCCGACGACCGGTCTGGACCCGGACATTCGCCTGCAGCTGTGGGAGGACCTCGCCAAGCTGGTTCGCGCTGACGGGCTGACGATCCTGCTGACGACGCACTACCTCGAAGAGGCCGACATGCTCGCCGACGAGGTGGCCATCATGGATGCGGGCCGGGTCGTCACGTCGGGCAGCCCGGCCACCCTCAAGCAGGAGCTGCGCGGCGACACGCTGGTGGTGGAGCTGGACACCGATTCCGCCGCCGGGCAGGCCGCGACCGCGCTGGCCGACCTGGGGCAGCTCAGCGACCTGACGGTGGCCGGCCGGACGCTGCACGCTCGCGCCGAGGTCGGCGGGGCCGCGGTGCCGGTGGTGCTGGACCGGCTCAGCCGGGCCGGATTGCAGGTCACCTCGGTCACGGTCGCCCAGCCGACGCTCGACGACGTCTATCTCCAGCACACCGGGCACCGGCTGGTGGCGCAGCGGCGCGAAGAACTCGAACTCGAAGGGAGCCAGTCTTGACCGAGCTCGTGGGCCAGTCGGCGCACTTGGCCAAGCGCCACATCCTGCACGCGTTCCGGCAGCCGTGGCTCATCGCGATCAACCTGGTCCAGCCGTTCCTCTGGCTGCTGCTGTTCAGCGCCACGTTCAACCGGATCGCCGACATCCCCGGTTTCGGCGAGAGCAACTACGCCCAGTTCTTCCTGCCCGGCCTGATCGTCATGACGATTCTGCTGGCCGCCGGATGGAGCGGCCTGACGCTGCTGGGCGACATGGAGCGCGGCACGCTCGATCGCATGCTCGCGTCCCCGGCCAAGCCGGCCGCGCTGATCATCGGGCCGCTGCTCCAGCAGATCGTCAGCGGGGTCATTCCCACCGCGATCCTGCTGGTCATCGGCTACCTGCTCGGCGTCCGCTTTCACGGCGGGCCACTGGGGGCGCTGGTGCTGGTCCTCGCCCTGGCGGCGATCGCCGCGGCACTCGCCGCGCTGTCCAACGCGGTGGCCCTACTGGTACGCCGCGAGGAGTCGCTGATCGCGGTCGTGAACTTCATCGTCATGCCGATGACGTTCCTGTCGACCGCCTTCATGCCCCGAGGACTCGTCCCGGACTGGGTGGCGGCGGCGGTCAAGGCCAACCCGGTCAACTGGGCGGTCGAACTGAGCCGGTCCGCGTTCGCCGGCACGCTGTCGCCGGGGCCGGTGCTGACCTACCTGGGCCTGCTGATCGCCCTCGCCGTGGGTGCCATCGTGCTGGCGCGGGCGTCGCTGAACCAATACCGGCGTACCGCGTGACGGTGGTGTGCCGGGTCGACCGGCACCGGCTCAGCCCGGTGCCGGCGACCCGCGGTGGGGGTTCGCTGCCGTGAGCCGGCTGCTCGCCATCAGCGACCTGCACGTCGAACATGCCGACAATCGCGAGTTCGTCACCCGGTTGCGGCCGGTCGATCCCGGGGATTGGCTGCTGGTCGCCGGGGACGTCGGCGAGGTGAGCACCGAGATCGAATGGGCGCTCGGCGTCCTACGCGAACGGTTCGCCCAGGTCATCTGGGCGCCGGGCAACCACGAGCTGTGGACCCCACGCAAGGATCCGGTGCAGCTTCGTGGGCAGGAGCGATACGAGTACCTTGTCGCCTTGTGCCGGCGGCTGGGAGTGTTGACACCGGAGGACCCGTACGCGATTTGGGACGGCGCGGGCGGGCAGGTGGTCGTGGTGCCGCTGTTCATCCTCTACGACTACACGTTCCGGGTGGACGGCACGTGGTCCAAGGAGGACTCGCTGGCACTCGCGTACGAGCGAGGAGTCGTGTGCACTGACGAGGTCCTGCTGCACCCCGACCCGTACCCGAGCAAGGACGCCTGGTGCGCCGCGCGGCTCGCGGCAACCGAGCGGCGCCTGGCCACCCTCGACCCCGGTACGCCCATCGTGTTCGTCAACCATTACCCGCTGGTCCGGGAACCGACGCGAGTGTTGATCTATCCCGAGTTCGCGCAGTGGTGCGGCACCGTGCACACGGCCGACTGGCATCGGCGTCACCGGACCGAGGCCGTGGTCTACGGGCACCTGCACATTCCACGCACGACCTGGCACGACGGGGTCCGTTTCGAGGAGGTCTCCGTCGGCTACCCGCGCGAGTGGCGACTACGAGGCAGCGCGCCGAACCCGCCGCGCCAAATCTTGCCGGCCCCAGAGACGCTGAATTGACCGAGGAGATCCCGCCCGCCGTCGTCGCGGCGGGGGAGACGTTCGGGGACTTGGGCGAAGCGACGCTCTAAGTGCCGGATCACCCTGGCCACAATCCTGCTGCGCACCGGCGATGACACGGCTGCTGGCAGGGCGCGTCAGTGGCGCTGCACGGGACGGGTCCTACCGGCTGCTCGCCGCGCAGGCCACCGACGTCCTCGCCGCCACGGGCACGGCTGCTCTACGTCGAGTGCGGCCGCAGACCAGCACCCTCGCCCGTGTCGTGGCTGTCCACGCTCAGCTCGGCCCTGACCTTCGGCAACGCGCGTATAGCGGATGTATAAGCAGCCGGTGCCAGGCTTCTGGCACGGGGAAACGCCGCCACCGCACCGGTGGCGGACGGGGCTCACCATCGGCCGGTACACGGCTGCAACGGGGGTGGGGTCACCTGTCGCGCGCACGGTGCCAGCGGCGTCCCGGGAAATGTCCGGGACAGCCGCCGACGGGGGTCGGCGGCGGAAGGGATTAGGCATGAGGAAATTGCTCCTGTCCACGATGACGGCTGTGGCTCTCATCGGCGGCACAGTGCTCGCCGCGCAGGGACCGGCACTCGCCGCCGCCGGCAACTGCGACCAGAGCCACCCGTACGTGGGCGCGTGTGTGGACTACCAAGGCGGCGCGTGGGTGAACGCCGACTTCTACCTCAACACCGCTCCGTCGATCACCTACGCCAAGTACCGCGTGGGCATGCAGATCAATACCAACCCGGTCCAGTGGGTGTCGGGGTCGACGCTGCTGAAGCTCGACCACACCGGCCGCTACACGAACCCTTACTGGCACATCAACACCGACACGCTGCCCGACTCCTCGAAGCAGGTGCGGACCCTGGTGGAGATCTGGAACTCCACCGGCACAACGAGAACCGACCACTCCGAAAGCGACAAGATCATCGTCTTCAACTGACGGACACACCTGGTGGGTCGGCCCGTGCGGGCCGCCCACCAGGGCATAGTGATCCGCGACGATGTGCCCGGTGGGCAGGTGGCGGACCTGTAGTGCCGGGGTTTGGGATCGGCCAGGCCGCAGACCAGGTGGAAAGAGACTGTGGGGCCTTCGGGGGGATCGGCGTAGACAATCAAAGCCATGCCTGAGGGCCCCACCTTCGTCAGCCCGACACACCGAAGCGATCTCATGTCCCGGTGCGCCTCGGCTAAATGTGACGGGTCGCGCTTCTGCCAGTGATGGCGGCGACGGCGTCGCGGCGGTTGTCGGTCCACCATCGAAAGGTGGACGCGTTACTCACAAATTGGTGGTCGAACCTCGTGTTGCCGTGCTCATAGTGCTGATCGAGTGGCCAGAACCCGTTGAGCCAGGTCCACCACATGCGGCGTTCGGCGTCGGCAAGTTCGTCGTCAGTCACCGGACGCTGTCGCCGGTAGCCGCGTACGAACGCCTCGGTGCGCGGAAGGTCGATGGCTCCATGGCCGCCGAAAGTCAGCAGACAGGTGCGGATCACTTCGGACGGCTGGGACTGGGTGCGTACGCGGTCCCAGTCCAGGACCGCGCTGATGGTGCCCTCCTGCCACAGGACGTTGTTGTAGTGAAAGTCGCCATGGAGGTGGCCGTGCGGACCCATCTCCGGTCCGGTCGGTGCCGACAATTCCGGGGCGGTAAGGATCGTCCGACGCCAGCTCAGGTTGGCCAGCGCCACCTCGTCGATGTCGTCCTGAGTGGGCTTGCGACGAATGTGATCCAGGAGGAAGTCCAGGTACGTCAGCGTCTGGACAGGCTCGGCGATCGCGATCTCCGACCAATCACCCGCCGGCCCTAGCGCTTCGGCCAGCGCAAGGTGGATCGTGCCAAGCAACTCGCCGAGGATCGCGGCCTGGTCGAGACTCATCGCCAAGCCGTCGAGATGCTGCCCGTACGCCCAAGCGGTCGCCGTGAACTCGACACCGTCGACGGCGTACACGGGATCGCCGTCGGAACGTTCGAGTGGCTTTGGAATTGGAACTCCCAGGCCGATGAGAGCATTCATGGTTCGATGCTGTCGGCGTACGCCGGTCGCGTGCGAGTCGTGGAGCTCCTTCACCGCATAGGTGCCGCTGGTGGTGTCCACTCGCCAGTTGCGATTGATCACGCCGATCGGCAGGAATCGCGCCGTAAGCAGCTCGCCCAGCTCGAAAGCGCCGCAGACTCGGGCCAGCCGTATCACGTCGTCGTCTGCGGCTTCCACCGCGACAGCGTACGGCCGACCTTGACGTCTCGGCAGGTTTCGGGGATGACCGCTGGTCGCCGCGTACGCCGATGAACGGTAGGCCGGAACTGTCCGGTCGGTAGGCCGGAAAGGCTCACCAGGTGATCGGCTTGAGTGACGGATGTGGAATGCTTCCGCACCGGAGATCCAGGCGGGGTCTCGCGCGCGGAGGTTCCAGGTGACTTGGTTCATCGGTCAGTCCATAGTGATCATCGCAGTGGCGTTCCTGTTGGGAGTGCTCGTCGGCTGGCTCCTTTGGGGCCGTCTGCTGCGAGGCGAAAAGGCGGCGGCACCTGCGGCAGTGCCCGCAGCCGAGCAGGCCATTGAAGAGAAGGAAGCGGAACCGGCCGAGGCCGAACCGCAGACGGCTAGCGAGGCGGTGTCGGAACCCGAACGTGCTACCGACGCAGAGCCGGAGCCCGTCGCGGTCGGGAACAAGGCCCAGGAGCCCGAGGTAGTGGCGGAGCCCGAACCGGCCAGCAACGCCGAGCCGGAGCCCGAACTCGTCGCTGTCGTAGAGCCGGAATCGGCCGCCGAGGCAACGGCAGAGCCGGAGCCGGCAGCGGTCGAGATCCCCGTCCAGGCCACTGCCCCGGAGGCGGAAGCCGTCGAGGACGACAACCTGCAGCGCATCGAGGGAATCGGCCCGAAGATGGAGGCGGCGCTGCACACGGCCGGCCTCCGGACGTGGGCGCAGGTGGCCGACGCCGACGAGACCCAGCTGCGGGCGGCGATCAAGGCGGCTGGGCTGAGGTTCGCCCCGAGCATCGTGACGTGGGCTCGGCAGGCCCGGATGCTGGCCGACGGTGACCATGACGGCCACGCCGACCTCACCCGGCGGCTGGTCGCGGGCCGAGACGAGGGCCGCGAATGAGCGCCGACGCACGGCGGCTGCCGGTCTGGGTCGGGCTCTCGGTCGCGGTCGTCGGGCTGCTGGCGATCGGGTTGTTCCAGAACACCGGGAACCGGCACGCCATGGAGGACGATCTCACCGGTCGCTCGAACCAGGCGTTGCAGTCCGCCGGGATCACCGGTACGCAGGTCAGCTTCACCGGTCGCGACGGCGCGGTGACGGTGGTTAACGCGTCCGATGTGGACAAGGCGCGGCAGGTCGTCGCCGGGCTGGACGGCGTACGCGTCGTCGACGTGACCGGCCCGGCGGCTCCCACGAAGAAGCCGTCGGTGACCGCAACGGTCGACGGTACGCAGCTCGCGATCACCGGAGCGGTAAGCCAGACGGCGAAGGCGGCCCTGGAGTCCAAGGCCGGTACGCAGTCGGGCCTGACCGTCGACCCGAACGTGACCGAGGACGGAGTCGCCGGACTGTACGCCATCGTCGATGCGCTCGGCGCGACGGCGAAGGGCGTCACGATCGCGCTGTCCGACGGCCGGATCACGGTCAGCGGTCAGGTCGGGTCGACGGCCGTGCGCGACGCCGTCGTCGCGGCGGCGGGTCAGGCGGTGGGCGGCGCGAACGTGAGCGATCAGCTGACCGTCGCACCGCCGACGGAGGTCCAGCAGGCGCTGATCAGCCTGCCGCCGATCACCTTCGAGGACAACAGCGCCGTCCTCACCGCCGCAGGCCGGGCGGCGGTCGCGTCGGCGGCGACGATCCTCCAGGCGAATCCGGCGGTGATCGTGCGGATCGAAGGCCACACCGACGACACCGGCACGGCCGCGCACAACCTAGAGCTGAGCAAGGCGCGCGCTGCGACCGTGCTGAACACCCTCATTTCGCTCGGCGTGGCGAAGAAACGCTTGTCCTCCAACGGGTTCGGCGAGTCGCGGCCCCGGGTCCCCAACACCTCGGACCACAACCGCGCGATCAACCGCCGGGTCGAGTTCATCGTCCAGCACCAGAACTAGGCACTCCTGCACCGTCATCCGGTCGCTCCCCGCGAGCTTCCGGGTGACGGTGCACTTGTACGCGACGCCGCATCCGCTGTGTGTTTCGGCCAAGGTCGAACTGCCTTGCCGTCATCGCGTTCGGCCCGTACCTTCTCTCGGAAGCGATGGCAACAATGTCGATGCGTCGTTCCCTATGGAGGTTCCATGAGACCAAAGATCGCCACAGCGCACAAGCTCATCATGGTCGCGAACAATGCCTTCACGATCGTCTCCGCGGCGGTGTAGACGAACGATGTTCACCAACGGGGGTTTGCGCGCGGCAGGCATCTGGGTGCAGGACGCCAGAGCCGGCCATTCAGCATCGAAAATTGCCGAGGTCGTGCCGGGCAAGCTGCTCTCGATCGGCAGCTGCGTCACCTGTCCGCTCGACGTTCGCCTTTCCTGGCACGCCCGGTTCCATGTCAGGCTGTCGGTCGGCAACACGATGTGGGCGGTGACGAATCAGTCTCGCCGCGCCGACGTGACCATAGAAGATCTTGAGGATCCCTTACAGCGGGTGATCTGCCAGCCTCATCGCCGGGATGTCGTCATCCCATTCGAGATGGCCCGGCTTCGCATCTCCGGACACTCGGCGCTCATCGTCTCTGCGCCCGAACCGGTCGTTAGCGAGGACGACTGCTGCATTGAGGGATCTCGTGGCCGGTCGGCGGAGCTCGAGACGAAGGTCTACTTTCTGGCGACCGTGATCATGTGTTCCGTGCGCCTGCGACGTGGGCTGGACTCGCCGCTGCTGACGCAGCGCGAGATCGCTGAGCATCTCGGGCGACTTGGCCACCGGCTGGAGCCTCGGACCGTCCGGTCCTATCTGGACTATTTCGCGGACCGCCTGGGCCTGCCAGGTGCAGGCGGTCCGGCCCGGGGATGGCGACGCGAGTTGCTCGCCCGCACGGTGATCACGCAGGGCCTCGTGCGGCAGGAGCATCTGCGTCTCGTGCGCCCGTGAACGAGAGACGGCCCGCCGGGGCTACCGGCGGGCCGTCTCGCGCGAGCTCACTCGCGGCGGAGCTCCTCGGGCGCCAGGGCACGATCGCGCGTCGTCAGCGCCATGACCGTCATGATGAGAATGATCATTCCGGCGATGACGCTGCCGAACAAGGGCAGCAGCGCGCCGAGCACAGTCGAGAAGCTGATCGTGAACACGCCCGCCCACGCATGCGTGGTGAGAGCGAGGAGCCCCAGCCCGAGCACCAACCCGGACACGATGACGAGCAGCAGCTGTGCTGCTTCGGCGGCCCGCAGAAATCGGACCGGGACGCCGATGGCCAGCAGCGGGGCGTCTCTGTGCCGAGACTCGATGCTGCGGTCGATGGATGCGATGACGAACGCCACCATTCCCAGCGACACGCTCAGCGTCAGGCCCACAAAGATCAGGGTCAGGACGGCATCCGCGTCGAATCCGCGCCTGCGGTCCTGATTGCCTTGGAACCAGGTCGCCGGGGCCTTGCGAGCGACGTCCGGCCAGAATCCCGTGTTCGGGCCGGCCAGCCGGATGACGAGATCACCGGTGTCGACGGCCTGGGCGATGAGGATGTCGCACTGGCACCCGAAATCCATCCCCGAGACTTCGAGCGACGTGGCCGGAACAGCGACCGATTGGCCTTTTCGGTCGCCGTAGGCGACGACTAGCAGGTCGCCCGGCTTGACTTCGGAAGACGTGAGCTGGGCACCATCGGCGTGGCGTATGCGGTAGGCCGTGCCGTCGACGCATTCGCCGATCCTTTCGAACAAGGCTGCGGCGTCACGGCACGACGCGTGCACTACCACGGCGTGCTGGCCTGCAGCGGAGCCGGTGGCGACATCGCGCTGGAGTGTGCTCATCCCGGCGATCGCCGGTGAACCGCGCAAGCGTTCCGCGACCTGCCTCGGGACGCCGAACGCCTCGACGACGGGCGACTCGTCCGCCGCGGCTTCGACCGCCGTGGGAACCGGCTTGCCCGCACGCACCGTCGTCGCGATCATCATGCCGAATCCGGCGACGAATACCGCCACCAGGACGCCGGTTACCAGCTTGGGCGTGATCGCCGGGGAGTGGGTGGCTCGGCGCGCAGCGAGTTGGGCCCACAAAGGCAGCCGGCTGAACCTCGTGGTCGCGGCACCGGCGGCATTGAGAATGATCGGCGTCACGGTGGCCAACGCGACGACCGCCGAGAGGATGCCGACGGCGAGCACGATCAAGCGCTGCAACGGTGTCAGCAAAGTCGACGGTGCGATGAGAAGAGCGACAGGTCCGACGAGGAGAGGCAGCAACCGCCAGCGCGATGCTCCTGATGCCTTGCCGGAGCGTCGAATCCGGATCGGTGAGGTGATCGCCGGTCGGCTGCCCAGCGCCGACACGGCTATCGCCAGGCCCACCGTCAGCACTGCGAGGACGGCTATGCGGCTGGCCGGGACCTGGATGTCCGAGGCGTACCAGTGGAACCGGCCTACGCGCCAGCCCTCGCTCAATCCAGCCACGGCCATGAAGACGGCGACGCCGGCGGCGACCCCGGTCCCGGCGATTATCGCCATCTCGGTGGCCGCCGACAAGTACGCCTGCCGCCGGCTGGCGCCGACCAGGCGCAATGCGGCGAGCCGCCGGTCACGCCGGGATGCGTCGAACCGTACGCAGATTCCCAGGAGGACCGACAGCGGCACGACGAGAAAGAGGGCGAAGCTAGCTGAAACGACGCGTGGCGGCGTCAACATTCGTTCCAGTTCCGTGCTTCCGAGAGACGCCTTCCATTGCTCATTGCTTGAGTCCATGTAACCGGTGACCACGCCGGTGGGTTCTGACAGCTCGTCTGAGTCGACACCCACATACGCGTAGAGCTCGTCGGGCGCGACCAGCCCGCTCGCACCGATGACGCCGGCGATGGGCTGAGGAAACCGGTAGTGCACCGACTCGTCGGAAATGATGAGTTCCCGAAGGGCGGGAGAGACCACGATCTGACCCGGCGCCGGGAACGCATCGATGCCCGGTGGCAGCGGGTTGCCGGGTCCCGCGTTGGCAACCGCGACGCGGAGCAGTGGTCGGCTGTCGACCGCGTCGTAGATCATGACCATCTTGAGGCCGTCGGTGCCGTCTTCGGCCACTACCGGGGTACGCGCATAGCTTCGCTCATGCTGAGCATCGGCTACAACCGGCACCGCCATCGCCGCGAGTACGAGGAAGACTCCGGCCGCGCAGGCCGCTCCCAGCAGGATCGTGCGAAGCAGCATCGCCTTGCCCGAGCCGGCGCACATCCGCAACCCGAGCCAGATCCAAGGCCAGACGCGGAGCCGGAAGCGCGCGATCATCGGTTGCTCCCGCTGAGAACGGTTCCGTCGCGCATCTCGACGATCCGATCGGCCTGGCCGGCGACGTAGCTGTCATGCGTGACGATCAGGACGGCTGTGCCGCGATCGCGCGCCAAACTCAGCATCGCGCCGAGAACACTCTTTCCCGATTTGCTGTCGAGGGCACCGGTCGGCTCGTCCGCGAACAGGACGGCGGGCTCGTGAACCATCGCCCGGGCGATCGCAGCGCGTTGAGCCTGACCTCCGGAGACCTCGGTGGCCCGCCGGACGCCCAGCGCGCTGATCTCCAGCTCGGACAGGATCGCTGCGCTGCGTGCGCGGGCGTCGCGGGCGGATACGCCCGACAAGCGCAGAGGTAGTTCGACGTTCTCCTGCAAGGTCAACTCGGGAACGAGCTCGCCGAACTGAAAGGCGAACCCGAAATGACGTAGCCGGATCTCGCTGCGTGCACGGTCGTTCAGCTGAAAGAGGTCAATTTCGCGAAAGGTGACGGTTCCCTTGTCCGGCTCCAGTAGCCCCGCCAGAACCTGAAGCAGCGTGGACTTGCCGCATCCTGACGGACCCACGACCGCGATCACCTCGCCGGCGTCCAAAGAGATCTCGACGTCGTCGAGGGCGAGCGTGCTTCCCAGGGTGCGGGATACCGTCGCGGCGGAGACCAGTGGACTCATCTTTCTCCTTCATGCCGATTGTCCAAATCGATAAGAGTTGCAGAATAGTGGCGCCGGGGCGTCGGCGGTGGGCCGTGGCCCCGGCGCTGATCATGGAACTAGACGATGCAGTCGTCGTCGAGCACGAAGCTCTCGATGTTGTCGTTCCAGAAGCTGCTGAGCGAGCTCAGCTGGGCCCATGGATTGATGCACTTCGTCGTGCCGTTCCAGTTGTCATCGACGAAGACCACGAGGTAGAGATTGGTGTTGTTGACGATCGAACTGATCTCGTTGTCCCCGTCCCAACCGTCGATCTCGAACTTGTCGTGGTAGATCGTTCCGCGTTCGTAGCGGACCCACATGTCGCCGCTGTAACCGCTGTCTTCCCACATGCAGACGTAGTTGCTGGGACAGTCGCTGGCAGCGGCGTGAGCCGGCAGCGGGCTCGCCACGACCAGCGCGCCGGCGGCGATCGCCGAACCGAGGAAGCGACGGAAAACAGATTTCATCGATGTCCTCCGGGCTAGTTGCAGTTACTGGTGGAAGAGACCACTTTGAATGATTCGGCCTCGTTGTCGAATCCGAAGCTCTGTGCGAGGTTGCTGTATTCGGTGTGCGGGCCGACCTTGATGTAGCCGCCGCCCCAGGTGTAGTCGCCGGGGTAGACGCAGATCCAGAATCCGCTGTTGTTGCGGATGGAGCTGATCTCGTTGTCGCCGTTCCACCAGTCGATGTCATAGACCTTGCCGTCGTACGTCGACTGCTCTACCCACTTGTTGCCACCGAAGCTGTTGTCTTCCCACATGCAGACGTCGCTGCTCGGACAAGTGGACTCGACGTCGCCCTGGCCGGCGAAAGCCGGCGTAGCGGTGCCCACGGCGATCGCTGCCGAAGCCGCGGCAACGGCGAGTGCTCTGCGTGCCGTTCGATTCATGGCCGCTCCTCTCAGCATGCGCCGCTGGTGATCTTGATGCTTTCGGCGTCGTTGTCGAACGCGTATGCACTGCCGAGGTTGGGGACGTATTGACCCGGCGGGATGCGCACATAATCACCGCTTGGCGAGTCGCCGGCGTACATGCAGAGGTAGAACTGCGTACGGTTCTTGACCGAGCTGATCTCGTTGTCGCCGTTCCACCAGCCGAGGTCGTAGAAGTTCTCGTATACGCCGGAGCGGTCGTACCGGTCGCCGTAGTAGTTGTTGTCCTCGAACATGCAGACCCAGTCGGGGTCACACACGGAATCGAGGGGCTTGATGGGGCGGGCGTTGGCCGGTGCGGGCATGCCGGCGCTGAGCAGACCTGTGGCCAGCAACGCCAGCGAGATGCCCCGCTTGATGCGGTGTAGCAAACCAACCTCCAAATTGGACGCGGAAACAGGACGGGTCCCGGGGTTGTCCTGCATGCATACTGGAGATCGGCATCGGCGGGCGGCAATACGCCTCAGGGCGGGGAGGGCGCGTTGACAATCAGCGTCGACCATGGCATGGGACGCACAAAAGAGGCTGGACGGCACAACGCCGGCTCGGCGGGTGCCGAGCCGGCGCGGCGAGGGCCGATACAGCCTAGAGGCGGCCGCCGAATGCTGAGTTGAGCCAGCCCAGGTCGTCGGACCGGTCGACGCGGTAGACGCCTCCCGTTCCCGCACAGGTGTCGTTGAGCCCGAACGACGTGACTCCTCCGACGACATTCGTGGAGCCGATGAAGTTGGGGCCGCCGGAATCGCCGAAGCAGGTACCCCCGGTGTCGGCGTTGTTCGACAGCAGTAGCGATCCGTCGCCGGTGACGCCGGTGTTGATCTGGAGGAGACGCGGCGTGGCCAGCATCCGTACCCGCTGAGCCTGTTCCTTCCAGGATGCGGCTTCCGGGAACGACTTTTGCGCTCCGTATCCGACGGCGGTGAAGGTGACGTCCTGATGCCCACGCATCGTCGCGATGCCGTCCAGCACGTTCAGCGCCGGCAGCTTGCCGTACTCCGCCATCTGGACCGGCTCACTGAGCACGACGGCTCCCAGGTCGTGGAGGTTGAAGGCGGCCGGGTCGAAGTCGGGGTGGGTGTACGGCGTACCCCCGGCATCGCCCGTACTCGGATAGCCGTTGGCGGGAATCTGCGATTCGACGTCCGCCGCGAACCAGATCTCGACGTGTGCCGCTGGGGCTTGTGTGCAATGACCAGCGGTCAGGAACAGCGTGGCGGACAATAGAGTGCCGGTGCACCGCCATAGTGGATTGCCCTCGGCGTCCTGCGCCACCATGAGGCCGACATACGGATGGCGGTCACCGTCCAGCTCGCCGTCGGTGATCGCCTGCGCGGGCTGTGCGGACGACACGACCGCTACGAGCGCGGTCGCGATGACCGCAAGTACCTTCTTGACCATCCACACTCCTAATGCAAATGGCGGTCCCCGCCGGCACCGGACGAGGATCGCCGAAGTTGAGGCGCATGCTTTGTGACGGGTGATGCAGTCGTACCCCGTGTGGGCACGCTACAGCCGGGGATGACCACCGGGAGGTGCCCTAAGGCGTGTTTCAAACCGTGGAGGATCTTGCGATGATGGACGACCGCCTGCGGCCCATCGGACACCTCGGACCACAACCGGCGGCCTCGAGCGGCCGAACGGTGGGCGGCTAGTCCGGCTGATCAGGCCGACAGACTTGGCTCGTGCCGGGCTGACCGGGCTAGGAGCGCCGCGATCTCGGCCGGCCGCAGGAGGTAGCCGAGGTGGCTGGAGCTCAGGGTGTGCACCCGGAACGGGTTGTGCGGCACGGCTGCGTCCGCTTCGGCGATCATCCTGTCCTGCAGGGCGAGCGGGATCGATTCGTCGTCGGTGAGCCGGACGAAAGTGTGCGGTACGCCGCCCCACCGGCTGGGTTGAATACGTGCATCGGTGAAGGACAGCAGGACGGACTCGTCGGGCTGGCAGCCGGCGAGGAGCGCGCGTAGCTGCGCTGCGGTTCCATCGGCCAGGAAGGCGCGCTGCGCCGCGGCCAGGAACGCCGGATCGGCCGAGCGCCAGTTGGTGCGCAGCGCGCCGGTCCGGGCCGGGTCGCCGACCTTGGGCAAGGTGAGCACGGTGCTCGTCCGGCCCTCCGGAGTCAGGTAGTAGTCGTACACGGTCGGCAGGTTGACGCAGCAGAACGCCGAGATGTAGACGAGCTGCCCGATCAGCTCCGGTACGCGGTTGGCCACGCCGGTGATGCTGATTCCGGCCAGGCTCTGCCCGACCAGGATCACCGGCCCGTGAACTGCGACGCGCCGGACGACGTCGGTCAGGAAGTCCACCGTGGCGTCGAGGGTGATCCCGGCCATGAGCGACGGTTCGTCGGCGAACGCGGCAGGGTCCTGCGGCGCCTGGTAGGACACGGGGTAACCCGCCTGTAGACCGTGGCCCGGCAGGTCCACGGCGACCGCGCGGTGACCGTGCGCCGCCAGTTCCAGAATGACGGGGTTCCACACCCCGCCGCTTCCGTTGGCTCCGTGGACGAAGACGAAGGTGGGACTCGGCCGGTCGGCGGTGCCGGACATGGGAATGGCTCCTTCGGTGGTCATCAGGCCCTCAAGTTGTGCCGCTTGGTGTAGGCCAGGTGGAAGACGAACAGCGGCACGGCGATGACGGGCCAGGTGAAGTTCATGGCAGCCGGTGCGACGTCGAGTGGCAGGGCGTAGGCGAACAGCACCTGCAGGACGGCGGTCAGCAGAAGGGCGATGCCCCACACGGCGGTGAGCACTCGCAGGCCATGCCGGAATCCCGGCTCGTGATCCCACCGCGCGGCCCAGGTACGCAGCCCGTCCGGGCCCGACTTGGCCAGCACGAAGGACCGGAATACGACCATCAGCGCGGGCCGGCCTCGGAGGAGCGAACCGAGCAGCCAGGCGCCGGCGAGGCCGCCGACCATGCCGATCCACGCCTCGCGTACGAGCATGGTGCGCGGGTCGCCGGTGAGCGCCGACAGCACCGCTCCGAGCGCGAAGACGGTGATGACGAACAGCGCGAAGTACTCGACCTGACGACGCCGAACGAATCGCTGGACTACGACGCCTATCGGGATCACCGCTGAAACGAGTAGCGCACCCCATTGGCTCACGCCGAGGAGACGGGCTCCATAGTAGACGGCCAATGGTGCGACCAAGTCCGTGAGCAGGGAACTGATGATCGCCCGGCGGCTGGTCGCTGCGCTGCCCGGCTTCGCCGCCTGCATGGTCGTCCCCGTGCCGTTCATTTCGGCTCCTTCCGGGTGGCCCGGTCGAACAAGGCGACCAACTCGCGGGCATAGGCGTCCAGGTCGAGGTCCGGCCGGGCGGTCAGCTCGCTGACGGCGGCGTCGATGGCGGCACGCAGGCTCAGCGCCATCACACGTGGATCGAACGGCCGGAACTCCCCAGCGTCCTGTCCTTGCCGGAACAGCTGCTCCAGCAGCGCGACCGGAGATGCGGAGTCCGGCTCGACGGCCGGCACTGCCGAATCCGGGCGCGTATTGGCGGCTATCTCCAGAAGGGCCCGGATGTGAGCGGGATGCGTACGGATGAAGGCCATGTTGGACGTGATGTAGGTGGCCAGCATCGCCGACGAGCTCGTCTGTGCTTGCAGCAGCGGGCGCATGTACGCACCGGCGGCCCGCAGCGCCTCCTGAACGACTGCGCGGATCAGGTCTTCCTTGCCTTCGAAGTGATACGAGATCAGGCGGGTGCTGCTGATGCCGGCCCGTCGGGCGATCTGGGCGAAAGAAGCCCGCGCGTAGCCGTTCTCGGCGATGCACTCGATCGCGGCCTCGATGATCTGCGCGCGGCGGGCGGTGTTGGCGGCGGTCTGGCCTCCGGTCGCCGACGGCTCACCGGCCGCTGCGGACACGTTTACTCGCATGAGTAAGACGTTACTCGCTTGAGTAAATCTCGTCAAGGAAGCTCAGCGCGAGGTGGTCACGATCGCAGCAGCGGCAGCAGCTGATCGCCCTGACGACGGATCTCCGGGAGATAAGGGGTGTCCGACAGCACGAAGTGCGTGATGCCCAGCTTCTGGTACTTGCGCAGCGAGTTCGCGACGTCTTCGGCCGAGCCGACAAGCCACGTCGTGCCGGCTCCGCCACCGCCGTACTTGCCCGGCGCGGTGTAGAGGTTGTCGTCGAGCACCTCGCCGCGGGCGGCCAGGTCGAGCAGCCGCCGTTGGCCGACGGCCGCCTGCCAGTTCAGGTTCCGGGGCAGGCCGGAGTCGGCTCGGGCCATCTTTTCGACCTTGGCCTCGGCGTCCGCCCACGCCTGCTCGGTGGTGTCGCGTACGAGGGTGGTGATCCGCAATCCGAACTCCAGCGGGGCGTGCTGTCGCTCCAACTTGTCGCTCAGGTGCCGGAGCCGTTCGATCCGCTCGCGTACGCCGTCGAGCGGTTCGCCCCAGAAGAGCTGGACGTCGGCCTCGGTCGCGGCGACCTTCTCGGCCGCGTCGGAAGCACCGCCGAAGTAGAGCCGGGGATGTCTCCGCTCGCCGCGGACCACCGTACGCGGAACGACGGTCGCGTCGGTGACCGTGAAGTGCTCCCCGTTGTAGGTGACGTTATCCTCGGTCCACAGTCTGCGTACAAGTTGAAGGAATTCCTTGGTGCGCGCGTAGCGATGGGCCTGATCGGCCTCGCTGTCGCCGTAGGCCGCGAGGTTGTCCTTGCCCGAGACGATGTTGATCAGTACGCGGCCGTTGGTGAGGTGATCGAGCGTCGCGGCGGTGGAGGCGAAGTTCGCGGGCCGCCAGTAGCCGGGGCGGACGGCGATGAGGGGCTGGAAGGTGGTGGTCTGCGCGGCGAGCGCGGTGGCGACGGTGAAGGTGTCGGGGCGTCCCCAGCCGGTGCCGATGAGCGCGCCGCCCCAGCCGTGCTCTTCGAGCGCTTTGGCCTGCGCCGTCAGCGTGTGCAGGCTGTTGTGCCGGTCGACGACGTCGTCGCCGCGGTGGCCGGGCTCGGCCTGATTGGGGATGTACCAGAGGAATTCGAGACCCATCAGCTGCCTCCGGCCGGACGCCGGCGCAGGGCGGGATCTGCCAGCGACGGCGGCTGGTACCCGGCGTCGGCGGCGTTCAACGTCGTGCCGGGCGGGACGATGGCGTCGATGCGATCGAGCACGTCGGCGGTGAGGGACACCTTGGCCGCGCCGAGCTGCGACTCCAGCTGGGCCAGGGTGCGGGGACCGATGATCGCCGAGGTGACGGCCGGGTGTTGCAGGACGAACGCGATCGCGAGGTGGATCAGCGACAGCCCGGCTTCGTCGGCGAGCTTGGTCAATTCGTCGACGGCGGCGAGCTTGGCGGCGTTGGCGGGCAATGCGGGGTCGAACCGGGCCGGGAATCGTTCGGCCCGGCGAGAGATCGGAGTGCTCAGCCCCGGGTGATAGTTCCCGGCCAGCCAGCCGCCGGCCAGCGGACTCCAGGGGATCACTGCGAGCCCGTATCGCTGCGCGGTCGGCAGCACCTCGCGTTCGACGCCGCGGGCCAGGATGGAGTACGGCGGTTGCTCGCTGACGACCCGTTCGCGGCCGCGTCGCTCGGCGATCCACTGACCTTCCACGATGGCCGACGGTTCGAAGGTCGACGTGCCGACGTAGCGGATCTTGCCGTGGCGTACGAGGTCGGTGAGCGCGCCGAGCGTCTCGTCGAAGTCGGTGTCCGGCTCGGGCCGGTGCACCTGGTACAGGTCGATCCAGTCGGTGCCCAGCCGCCGCAGGCTGTGCTCGACCGCCTGGAAGATCCAGCGGCGGGAGTTGCCGCGATGGCGGGGGTTGTCGCCGACCTGGCCGTGGAACTTCGTGGCGAGGAAGACGTCATCGCGGCGACCGGCCAGTGCCTTGCCGACGATCTCCTCGGATTCGCCGGCGGAGTAGACGTCGGCGGTGTCGATGGCGGTGATGCCCTCGTCGAGGGCCCGGTGGATGACCCGGACGGCGTCGGCGTGGTCCGGGTTGCCCCGGGCGCCGAAGTTCATCGCGCCCAGCGTCAGCGGGCTGATCTGCACCCCGGTACGCCCGAACGACCGTAGCTCGACCATGAGAGTCCTTTCTAGACGGTGGCGGGTTGCCGGGTGAACTGGTTGGCCGGGCGAGGCAGCCCGTAGTGGTCGCGCAGGGTCGTCCCGGTGTACTCGGTGCGGAACAGTCCCCGGCGCTGGAGGATCGGAACGACGTGGTCGACGAACGTCTCCAGCCCTGACGGCAGGACGGGCGGCATGATGTTGAAGCCGTCGGCCGCGCCACTGCGATACCAGTCCTCGATGGCGTCGGCGACCTGTTCGGGCGTACCGGCGAAGGTGCGGTGCCCACGGCCGCCGCCGAGCCGGCCGATGAGCTGCCGCACCGTCAGCCGCTCGCGGCGGGCCAATGTGACGATGAGGGTGTAGCGGCTCTTGGCCCCTTCGATCTCGTCCTCGCCGGGCAGCTCGGCGGGCAGCTCTTCGTCCAGGTGGAGGTCTTCGGGGGCGACTCGCAAGGTGGTGGCCAACTGCTGCCGCGCGTACTCGGGTCTGATGAGGTGATCGAGTTCGGCCTCCAGAGCCAGCGCCTCGGCTTCGGTCGAGCCGATTGCGGGAACGATCCCCGGCAGGATCTTGATCGAGTCCGGATCGCGCCCGGCTTCAGCCGTACGCCGTTTGAGGTCCCGATAGAACGCCTGAGCCTCCTCAAGGGTCTGCTGCGCGGTGAACACCGCTTCGGCGTACCGGGCGGCGAGCTCCTTGCCGTCCTCGGAGGAGCCGGCCTGCACCAGCAGCGGATAACCCTGCGGCGAACGGGGAACGTTGAGCGGACCGGCGACCCGGAAATGACGTCCGATGTGGTGCGGCGGGTACAGCAGTTCGTCGTCGCCCCAGCGGCCGGCTTCCTTGTCGCCCAACGGAGCGGCGTCGTCCCAGCTGTCCCAGAGTTTCCGGGACAGCTCGACGAACTCGGCGGCCCGCTCGTAACGCTCGCGGTGCGCCGGCAGCTCGTCGAGGTTGAAGTTGCGGGCCGCCTCCACCCCGGCCGTGGTGACGATGTTCCAGCCCGCCCGCCCACCACTGAGGTGATCCAGCGAGGCGAAGCGCCGGGCCAGATTGAACGGCTCGTTGTAGGTGGTCGACGCCGTCGCGATCAGCCCGATGCGCTCGGTGGCGCCGGCCAGCGCGGTGAGCAGCACGGTGGGTTCGAGCGTGCCGGCCGGGCGGCGGCCGATGCTGCTCCACAGCACCGGGCTGTCGGCGAGGAAGAGCGAGTCGAGCTTGCCGCGTTCGGCGACCCGCGCGAGGTGTTTGAAGTGCTCGGCGTCGGTCTGGGCGAACGGGTCGCTTTCCGGTAGCCGCCAGGCGGCTTCGTGATGGCCCACACCCATGAGGAACGCGTTGAGATGCAGCATGGTCAGCCTTCCGTCGGAGTGACGCCCAGCGATCGCAGCAGCGACTCCCGGTACGCCAGGAACTGCGGTTGCCGGTGCGATCGCGGGTTGGGGAGGTCGATGGCGAGGTCGACCGCGACCCGGCCGTCGTCGAGCAGCACCACGCGGTCGGCCAGGGTGACGGCTTCGTCGACGTCGTGGGTGACGAGCAGGACCGCGGGATGGTGGCGGTCGCAGAGCTCCCGCAGCAGCTCGTGCATACGCAGCCGGGTCAGCGCGTCCAGCGCGCCGAACGGTTCGTCGGCCAGCAGCAGGTGCGGTTCGGACACCAGCGCCCGCGCCAAGGCGACGCGCTGCTGTTCACCGCCGGACAGCTCGGAGGGCCAGGCCCGTTCCCGGCCGGCCAGGCCGACCTCGGCCAGCGCCGCCCGGCCTCGGGCGTCGGCGTCCGATCCGCTCATCCCGAGCACGACGTTGTCCAGCACCCGCTGCCACGGCAACAGCCGCGCGTCCTGGAAGACGACCGAGGAGTTCTCCGGCACGTCGACCAGGCCCGCGCCGCTGACGCCACGGTCCAGGCCTGCCAAGGCTCGCAGCAGGGTGCTCTTGCCCGAGCCGCTGCGGCCCAGCAACGCCACGAACTCGCCTGCGCGGATCTCCAGATCCAGTCCATTCAGGACGGTACGCGTGCCGAACGCCCGCGCCAGCCCCTGTACGCGTACCGCCCGAGTGGCGGTCAGTCCGCCAGCGTGCGCCGCCACGACAACGCCCTCCTCTGCACGAACCGGACGGCGCCGTCGGACAGCAGACCGAGCAGGCCGTAGAGGACGAGCCCGACGATGATGACGTCGGTCTGGCCGTACTGCCGGGCGAGCTCCATCATGTAGCCGATGCCGCTGGTCGAGTTGATCTGCTCGACGACCACGAGCGAGAGCCAGGCGGCCACGACCGCGAATCGCAGACCGAGCAGGAAGCCCGGCAGCGCACCGGGGAGCACGATGCGGCGCAGGAACACGGCCGGCCGCAACCGCAGCGCTTCGCCCAGCTCGACGTATCGGCTGTCGATCGTGCGCAGCCCGTTGTGCGTGTGGATGTAGACCGGCACGAACACACCGAGGGCGATGGTGATCACCTTCATCTCCTCGCCGATGCCGAGCCACAGGATCAGCAGCGGGATCAGCGCCACCGACGGCACCGCCCGCTTGATCTGGATCGGCCCGTCGAGGATCGCCTCGCCCCACCGGCTCAGCCCGGAGACCAGCGCGACCATCGTGCCGACGAGCACGCCGAGGAGGAGGCCGAGACCGGCGCGCTGCGCCGACACGATCAGGTTGTCCTGCAGACGGCCTTCGGCGATCAGGTTCCGGGCCGTGGTGACGACAGTCCAGGGCGCCGAGAGGGTACGCGAGTCGAGCCAGCCCGCCGCCGAGCCGATCGACCACAGTGCCAGCAGTACCAGCGGGCCGACGGCCGCACCGAATCGCAGCGGGCGACCGGGACCGAGCCGGCGGCGGGCCTTCCGCGCCGGAGCAGCGTCGGCCTTCGTCCGGGGCCGGACCAGAACCGAGGCGGTCATTGGGCGCCTCCCGTGAAGGCGTCTGCGGCGATCGTCTCGTAGCGCCGGTCGTACAGCTCCTCGGCCTTGAGCGGCTTGTTGCCGGTCTCCTTGGCCAGCAGGTCGATCGTCTCCTGATGCCGGGCGATGGCGTCGGCCCAGCTCGCCGGGATGTCGGACTTCCCCGCGTTGTCGACCAGCCATTGGCCGTCTTCGCGGCTCAACCCCTGGTCCTTGACGTAGTACCGGTCGATCCACTCCTGCGGATTGGCTTCCCGCCAGCGCCAGGCGCGCGCCCACACCTGCACGTATTGACGGATCGCCGCAGCCTTCCCGGGGTCGGCGAGGACGGTGATCGGCGCGTACAGGTGACCGGGGTCGTCTCGCAGTCCGTGGGCGATCGTCGTCGCGCCGTCCTTGCCGTACTTCGTCTCGTACCGCTTGATCTGCACGCCACCGATCGGCGCGACGTCGACCTGGCGGGCAGCGAGCGCGTTGGCGTAGACGTCGCCGGTGCTCGGCAGTTCGACGAGCTTGACGTCCTCCTTGGTCAGCCCGGCCTTGTGCAGTACGCGCAGCACCAGCGCT
Source organism: Hamadaea sp. (assembly GCF_013362815.1). Taxonomy (GTDB): domain Bacteria; phylum Actinomycetota; class Actinomycetes; order Mycobacteriales; family Micromonosporaceae; genus Hamadaea. Next base: position 140,828 of record NZ_JABFVK010000031.1, read on the forward strand.
CCCTGCGCCTGTCCCGGACTGTAGGCGACCTTCTTGCCGCGGATGTCGGCGAGCGTCGCGACGGTCACCCCGGGTGCGATGCCGAGCCGGTAGACGGGGTGGTTGAGCGGGTCCTGCCGGAACCGCGACGCGACGATCCTCGTGGGTATGCCGGTCCAGTGCGAGTGGATCGGCGGAATGTCGGCGACCGCCCCGATGTCCAGCGCGTGGGCCCGGAACGCCTCCAAGGTCTGCGGGCCGCCGCTGAGGCTGGTCCATTCGACGTCGAAGGTGAGGTTCTTGGCCTCGCCCGAGAACTCGATCGCCTTCTGGTGTTCCTTGTCGCCGACGACGAGCTTGGTGTCCTTCGGGACGGAGTCGAGCAGGGGAGCGTCGGCGGCTTGCGCGTCCGCGACGTCGTCGGCACCGCATGCGGTCAGCCCCAGTGCGACGGCACCCAAGGTGGCGGTCAGAAACGTGCGGCGGGCCACGATCGTGCGCTTCACGGCGGCTCCTTTGTGGATGTATGCAGGCGGCGTATCCGCCCACGACGATATCCCACATCTCCTACATGTCAACTAGGAATTCCGAACCGGGCGACTGCCTCGATCCGCACCGGGAGAAAATCTCTAGGCGCGGTGGTAGACATTCGGCATGAGCGTCGGTAAAGTACTGGGTGTTGCGAAGGTTGATTGAGTGCGACAGCCGAACTGGCGCACCGAACGACACGAAGGAAGGGAGGGGAGCGACACCATCGGATCGCCCACCTGGTCGCGCTCTGCGCCGGTGGGAGCCGTAGACCCCAGGAACGGAAGGTGGTCCTCGGTCGACATCCACGCCAGAGTCCCGCGCTGCCGCTCGTGGCATGCCGGCGGGACAGACGAAAACCGGTGCAACTTAACGGCCGGTGATGGTTAGTACCCGCAACTCCCTGGGTCCCGGTGCCGCCATATGGCACCGGGACCCCTATCTCGTATCACAGACAGGACGTGTATGACAGTTGACGGCACTACGTCGCCAGACCGATTCGACGACGAGAATTACCCGGCCTACACCATGGGCCGCGCGGCTGAGATGATCGGCGCAACTGCTGCGTTCTTGCGCTCGGTCGAGGCGGCGAAGCTGTTCGCACCCGCTCGATCCGACGGCGGCCACCGCCGCTACAGCCGTTACCAGCTACGACTCGCCGCCCGCGTACGCGACATCGCCGACCAGGGCACCGGAGTGGAAGCGGCGTGCCGCATCGTGATTCTGGAAGACCAACTCGCCGAGGCGCTGGAATTGAACAGGCGCTACGAGAGCGGCGCGGCCTCGGCCAGCGACTCGTCAGGCGCCGAAGCAACGCGCTGATCAGCTGACGGCGAATTCCTACTTGACGCATAGGGATTGCGTGCGGTTCGATGGAGCCATGACGCTCGATCCCCGCGGTGGACTCGAATTCCACCCGATCCTGCGGCGTCACATCGACTTGGCGCTGGTCAGCAGCGCCCTCTGTCGCGCCGTCGGCTGACCTCTCCATCTTCTCTGCACCAGCCGGGCGGTTCCCGTGGTGGGCGTGACCGCCGCTGAACCATGCCCTGGCTGAACTCAATCCATCGCTGCGCGCGGCGTTTCGCCGTGCGCGGCTCCGTGCCGCCCGCATTCGGGGCGCAATACGGCAACGGAGCCATCGGGTACGAACGAAAGGGCGCAGCATGAAACCAGACTCAGCACACCGCCGTAGCTGGACGCTCGTGGTGACCTTGCTCCTCCTGGTCAGCGGCACCGTCTACGCGGGACTGAGATTCGCAGGCTCGCCGGCGTCGGCCGCGGCGACCCACCCCAACATCGTCTTCGTTCTCACCGACGACCTCGACGAAGACGTCTTCGCGAAAGACGCCGGTCTCCAGACGCTGCTCACCAGTCAGGGAACCAAGTTCAACAAGCAGTTCGTCGAACTCTCCCTCTGCTGCCCGTCCCGAACGTCGACCCTGCGCGGCCAGTTCGCCCACAACACGGGGATCTTCACCAACGACGCCGCCAGTGGCGGCGGATTCCAAGGCGTTTACAACAGCGGGCTGGAGAGCTCGACCGTCGCGACCTGGCTCCAGGGCGCCGGATACCGGACCGGGTTCTTCGGCAAGTACCTCAACGGCTACCCGAACGGGGCGCCGAGCAGCACCTACATCCCGCCCGGCTGGACCCGCTGGTTCAGCCCCAACGGCGGCAGCCCGTACTCGGAGTACAACTACGACGTCAACGACAACGGCACGACCGTCCACTACGGCAGCACAGCGTCGGACTACGGCGTCGACGTGATCTCCCGCAAGCTGAGCACGTTCATCACCAACACCACGACCAGCTACCCGAACAAGCCGTTCTTCACCTACGTCGCGCCGTACATCCCGCACGGTCCGGCGACGCCGCCGGCCCGGTACCAAGGCGTCTACGCCGGTGCCAAGGCTCCGCGCACCCCGTCGTTCAACGAAGACGACGTCAGCGACAAGCCTGCCTGGATTCGTAGCAAGGCCAAGCTCACCCAGGCTCAGGTCGACAACATCGACACTCTTTACGAAAAGCGCAGGGAGTCCCTCCGCGCGGTGACCGACCTCGTCCAAGCCGCGATCGACACCCTGCGGGCACAGGGCGTGCTCGACAACACCTACATCGTGTTCACCTCCGACAACGGATTCCACCAGGGACAGCATCGGCTGAACTCCGGCAAGAACACGGCGTACGAGGAAGATCTCAACGTGCCGCTGGTGATCCGCGGACCGGGCGTGCCCGCCGGAGCGGTCGTCAACGCCTTCACCCTCAACGTCGATCTCGCGCCGACCTTCGCCGAACTCGCCGGAGTGACCCCGCCGAGCTTCGTCGACGGCCGGTCCCTCGTGCCGTTCCTCAAGGGCGCCACACCCTCGCCGTGGCGGCTGGCCTTCCTGAACGAGCACGCCGGGCCCAGCACGCTCAACACGAATACGCAAAACAACCTGCTGGAACCGCAAGACCCCGGTGACGCGCAGGCGTTGGCCTCCGGCGGCGCGCCGGTTTACGTCGGCCTCCGCGCAAAACCCAACACCCTCGGTGCGCATGGAGCGCTCAACTACGTCGCGTACGACACCGGCGAACACGAGCTCTACGACCTGTCCGCGGACCCGGATCAGCTGGACAATTCTTACAACAACGCCAGCCTGACGCTCAGGCAACGACTCGACGCGTGGGTAGCCAAGCTGAAGACCGCCTCCGGCCAAGCCTTGCGAGATGCCGAGGAGAATCCACCGCTGTAGCTCGGGCCTCGCCGTCCGGTCGCTCTTCGAGAGCATCCGGACGGCGATGCACGGGTACGCCGAATGCAGTGCACTGGTCAGGCCGCGTTGCGTACACCTGGCATCGGCTCGCTGGTGCGCTCGGCTTTTGCCGAACGGCCGCCGGCGAACCGCAACATCGCGACGAGCAGACGATCGAAGCCGCGGTCGGGCAGCACTCGCCGGGTGAACAGGATCGGCTTCGCGCCACCGCCGACGGCGTACCGCGTCTTCGGTCGTCGTACGGTGACGGCCTTGGCGATGGCGTCGGCGACCACCGTCGGCGGCGAGATGAGCCGGGGGTTGGCCTCGGCGGCGTTCAGCAGTCCGGCGACCATCTTGGCCTGTTCGCCGTACGCCGTGTGCCCGGAGCGGGCGAGCGCGCTGCCCGCGGCGATGCCGCCCCACTCGGTCCTGATTCCGCCCGGCTCGATAACCACGACGTCGATGCCGAACGGGGCCAGTTCGACGCGCATCGAGTCGCTGAGACCTTCGACCGCGAACTTGGTGGCGTGGTACCAACCGCCCAGCGGTTCGTAGATCTTGCCGCCGATGGACGAGACGTTGACGATGCGACCGCTTCGCCGGGCACGCATGTGCGGCAGGACGAGCTGAGTCAGCCGGGCCAGGCCGAAGACGTTGACGTCGAACTGGCGGCGCGCCTCGTCGAGCGGAACATCCTCGACCGCGCCGTAGGAGCCGTAACCGGCGTTGTTGACGAGCACGTCGACGCGGCCGGTCTCCTTGATGACCCGTTCGACCAGATCTTCCATGGACCTGTCGTCGGTCACGTCGACCGAGGCGACCCGTATGCCGTCGCGCTCCAGCGCCGCCATCCGGTCGATCCGGCGGGCGGCCGCGTACACCGTGAAGCCGAGTTGCCGCAGGCGGCGAGCGGTCGCTTCGCCGATGCCCGACGAGGCGCCGGTGACGATGGCGGTCTTCATGGCACTCACTCCCATCCAACTAGTTAGTTACAACCGTAGGCCGTCACTCGCCAGCTGTCAAACAACCAGTTGGTTAGTTGTATGATCGTGGTCATGGCACCCCGCGACTCCGCCGCCACCAAGCAGCGCATCCTCGAAGCGGCGATGTCCGAGTTCGCCGAGTTCGGGCTCGCCGGCGCGCGGGTCGACCGCATCGCCACTCGGGCCGGCGCCAACAAGCAGTTGCTGTATGCGTACTTCGGCAGCAAGGAAGGCCTGTTCGACAGCGTCCTCGAAGCCGGTCTCGTCCACCTGCTCGACGTGATTCCCTTCACCGCCGACGACCTTCCCGCGTACGCGGGAGCCTTGTTCGACTTCGCGGTCGCCCACCCGGAACTGGCCCGGCTGGTGCGCTGGCATCAATTGGAGCGACCCGGCGTACTTAACCGGCTGCCGCAGGCGGTCGAGTCGAACAAGCGCAAACTCGAAGCGTTGGTCGCAGCGCAGAAGGCCGGCAAGATCAGCGACGCGCTACCGGCCGATCAACTCCTCGGATTACTGCTCGCCCTCATCCACGGCGGGGCCGAGACGCAGATCGCGAGCGACGAACTGGCCGTCCAACGCGAAGCACTCGTCGCAGGCGTACGCCGCCTCACCGAGCGGTCCTGATCGGGCCCCTTGTTCAACCGCGGTCGCGCAGCGCGTCTGCCACGCGGTCACGCGTCGCGGTCTCGGACGGAATGAGGCTCAGCACGGCGGCGGCGAGCAGCGTTGCCTGAATGCTCGTCAACGCCGCTCCGGCAAGCCCGATGCCGGTCACATGAGGCAGCCCGAGCGCAGCCGCGGTCAGCACCAACGGAGCGACGATCCGACGTCCGACAATCACCAGCATCGAACGCTGAGGCGTCGGCACCGCCTCCGGAAGTTCCTGCCAGTCGCCTGCGCTGACGGCCTTGATCGCTTTCGCGAGACGCCGCCGGACATCGAGCTGATCTGCGGCTGTCCGAGCCGCGACCAGTCGCCATCCGACATCGGTAACCGCCTCCCGTGCGCGCCCGTACTGCTCGTAGAGCGGCTGGAATTCGGGCCCACGATGCCCGGCGAACCACAGCGCTCGCGGAAGGCGGAACTCGAACCACATTCGAGTCTCGAATACGACGGACAACAGTTGGTCACGTGAGGCGGTCCGGTTCCATGCACGGGGCGCTTGCACGACCTGATCCAGCAGGTGCCACAACAGCACCAGCGCCGCCGTGGCGGGCGCGATGGTGGTGAGCGGCTGCCGCCACAATGGCCCCCAGACGTTGGACCACGTTGCCGACGTCATCGAAGAGCCGAGCGCGATGACTACGCCGGCGACGGCGGCAGCGGCAAGTCCCATGGCAAGCCACGCCATCGGCTGTGGCACTGCGATCGCCGCTGCGATGACGACCGGAACGCCGAGAACAGTTGCCGCGAGGCCCAGCCGGCTGAGTACGCGAAACTTCATGATCTTCCAGAAGTAGAACGCGCTGATCGCCGAGAAGATAGTCAGGTACGTGACCAGCGCCGACAATTGATGCAGCAGGCCCGCTGCGCGAAGCTGCGGCGACACGACTGCGACCAACGCCGGTGGGAGCAGCAGGCATACCGCCATCGCCGCGAGGGAGAACGCGACGGCGATTCGATTCCACGGCGACTCCCGCATCAACGCCCGGCGTACCCACCATCGGCGCGTCGCTGCCAGAATCGCGGCCCGCTCGGCTGTCCCGAGCTCAGGGACGTCCTCCAGGTGTTCGCACTCCGCCGCCCAGCCGGCCCGAGCCGCCGCGAGCACCCTGACCGACCGACGGCTCAACGGACTTGCAAGGCGTTGAGCAATCGCTGGCTTGGCGGCATCGAGCGCGGGTCCGGTCACCGTCCTATTGACTCATCGACGCTGAAGTGAGGCGAGTCGGCTCTTCGGGCAGACGACGCATGCCGAGTTAGTCGTCTCCTCGGAGGTGGACGTCGGTGTCGTTCCCGATCGGCCCGTCGGCCGGTGGCTGCGAGGAGTTTCTACGGAGTAGTTGGCTAGGGTTATCTGCATGGCGCGTAAACACCTCAATCCGCAGGTTGGAGACGAGGACTTCCTCCCGCGAACGGCCGCCGAGCGGCGTGCACACGCCGACGCCTTGTCGCGGGCCCACGAGGGACACCACTGTGCTGAGCGCGCCGAAAGCCTGTGCGAGGCTGGGGAGTACTACACGATGCTGGGCGAGACCGAACTCGCTGAGCAGATGTTCCGCGAAGCGCTCGACGTCGAAGAGGCAGAACCGGGCACCGTGCACGCGGCGTACGCGTCGTTTCTCCTCGATCTGGATCGTCACGAGGAAGCCTTGGCCATGATCGCCGATGCGCGTCGGCTTCATCCCGACGGACCGATGGTCTTCAACCTGATCGCGGAATCCCTTGCGGCCCACGGCTATCACCAGCAGGCTGTGCGGTGGGCGACCGCAGGGCTGGTGGCAGTGCTCGGCAACCTCACCGACCTCACTCTGGATGACCTGAGTGAGGACGTTGCCCTTGGGCTGCTGGCTCGGGCACGCTACCGCTCTCGGCAGGCCCTTGAGCTACCAGCCGATCACATCGACACCTTGGTAGCGGAATCGTTGCAGCAAGGGAGCGTCGCGTCAGCGTAGCGACTACGACATGTCGAAGTGTCCGCGGACGCGATCGCAGTGTCGACAGCGAAACGCGTAGAAGCCCCAGTCCGTATTCACAGTGGGGCTCGCGGGCATGTATTCCAACACCCAAGGCTGGGCGTCATCGAACACAACTAGGAATGTCGAGGCGAGGTCTCCATCGGAGTGCTGAGCGAGTTCCTGCTGGGACCATTCGCCGATGAACGTCATCGGACGCTGGCAGCAGAACAACCATTGCTCGCCTTGCCACGTGATGTACGTCGGGGTGCGTACAAGCTCCAGCAGAACTTCTGGATCGACGAGTACGCTCGTCCAGCCGTCCTCGGCCGGCACAGTGGCCAGACCACCTGCACTACTCAGCCCCGGCACGCCGTGCGTACGCCCGGCCACGGCGTCCTCCCAGCGCACCATGCCGAACTCGGTGTCTTTTGTGAACGCCGCCCGGCCCGCGCTCAGGCAGCTGGTGCATACCAGTTGATCTTCGGAAAGGGGATGGGCCGCGAGCGTGCGGCTGCATCGCGGACAGGAAGCCTCCGCGAGGCTGTGTGCGTCTGATGAGATGGCGGTCGGACTGCCGCAACCGTTGCACGTATGGATGACGGCCGTGCCGACCTCGAGCCGGAAGCACTTGGCCGCTTGCTGGGCGCAGACCGCGCAGCTACCGGCCCCTGCAAAGCCGGCGGCCGTGCTCAGATCGGCCGTGTACAGGGCAAAGGTGATCTCGGGCTCGGTCGGCATCGCCACACGGTACGCCGTACTTATCGACGGCGCGGGGCGTGGTGGAGGGGCCGCCGTGGCGACGACCCCTCCGCTGAAACCTACAGCGCGACCAGCCGGAACTGCTGGTTCGCCTGGCCGTTGCAGTCGTAGATCTGCACCTGCTGGCCGTTGCCGGTGCCCCAGACGTCGATGCACCGGCCGGACTGCACGCCGGTGATCGTGCCGTTGGAGTTGACGTTCCACTGCTGGTTGGTCTGACCGTTGCAGCTGTAGATCTGGACGGCCGCGGAGTTGCCGGAGCCGGCCGCGTCCAGGCACATGTTGCCGTACACGGTCAGCTGCTTGCTGGCGGTGTAGGTCCACTGCTGGTTGGTCAGCCCGTGGCAGTCGTAGAGCTGCACTCTCGTGCCGTTGTTGTGCGAGGAGTTCGGGACGTCGATGCAGCGGCCGGATTGCGAACCGACGATCTTGCTGGGGCCGCCGGACGGCGGCGGGGAGGTAGTCGGCGAGGTCGAAGGCGCGGGTGAGGACGTCGTGGTCGACGGATTCGGGTTCGCGCTGTTGAGGACGTTCAATACCGACGTGTACGCGGCCTTCTTGTTGCCGCCGCCGTCGAACAGCAGCGGGCTCTCGCTGGAACGCCACGAGTCGCTGTCGCGTACGCCCCAGACCGTGATCCCGATGCACCGTGCGACGTTCATGCACGCCTGGGTCAACCCGGCGTACTGCGACGTGGACGCGTTGGTGACGTCGACCTCGGTCAACGCCACGTCCACGCCGAGCGCGGCGAAGCTCGACAGGGTCGTCTGGAAGTTGCTCGGCAGCGAGCTGCCGCCGGTGAAGTGCGTCTGCAGACCGACGCAGTCGATCGGCACGCCCCGGGACTTGAAGTCCTGGATCATCCGATACACGCCCTGCGTCTTGGCGTACGACCAGTTCTCGATGTTGTAGTCGTTGTAACACAACTTCACCGACGGATCGGCGTTACGAGCCGTGCGGAACGCCACCTCGATCCAGTCGTTGCCGGTGCCCTGCAGATTCGACTGACGGCGGCTGCCGTCCTCGTTGAACGCCTCGTTCACCACGTCCCACGCGGCCAGCTTGCCCTTGTAATGCGCCATCACACCGTTGATGTGATCGATCATCGCCTGACGGAGGGTGGAGCCGGACAGGCTTTGCATCCAGCCGGGCTGTTGGGAGTGCCAGGCCAGGGTGTGGCCACGCATTTTGATTCCGCGTTGGGTGGCCCAGTTGTAGATGTTGTCACCGGCGCTGAACGTGAACTGCCCACGCTGCGGCTCCGTCGCGTCGATCTTCATCTCGTTCTCGGCCGTCACCATGTTGAACTCACGAGCCGCGATCGTCGTGTACGCCGAATCACCGAGCCGGCCACCCGCGATCGCCGTCCCGAAATACCGGCCCGACTGCGCAGCCGCAGCACCCAGGGTGCTCGCTGCCGCGTTGGCATCGGGGATCACCATCATTCCGGTCAGGACGGCTAGCGCGCTGGTCGCACCGATGATCAATGCCCGGCGTAGTGCTGTCGGTCTGCCTTGGTCTTCGCCACGATGCGCAGGAGGACGTGCTGACATCATGGACTCCTTTCGGTTGCGGCGTCGGCGCTGGACGAAGCGACCGGCGCGGCATGGGCGGGCGTCGATACCGAGGCATGCTGCCACGCACTGAGGCACCTCCGCAATGGGGAGTTTCCGAAATGTTTCCGGAAGACTCTCGACCCTTATGTTCCTCGATCCACAAGGGACTCATGTGTTCGGAGGCCGATCTGCTCGGCGGATCGCCAGGCCAAAGGGATAGTCGGCAGTTCGGTCCATCTTGGGCCGGCGATCGATCCGGAGCCGATCCGGTCTCACCCGGTCAGGTGATCCGCTGGGGAGATTCCGGAACTTGCGGACTCGTCTCGGAAAGATTGCGGGCCATGTCCGCGATGCTCTGGGCGTGGATCGCGACAGTCCGGGGCGTCCCGGGGGACCGGCTCACGACTGCTCGAACGTGCTTCTCGGCCTGACCGGCCAGCCCGTCGTAGATGGACACGAAGAGTTCGCGCGCCCGTGACCGAGGCCAGCCGGACGGCAGGAGCTCGGTCGGCAACTGCGGATCCAGCAACGGAATGCGCCGGTACGCGTCCATGATCTGCGTACGCGCTTGGACTGCCCCGGCACCCGTTATCTCGCCTCGGCGTACTTGGGGCAGCAGTGGTCGCCACCGGCGGTCGAAGTGCTCGTAGTGCTCGGCGATGGCGGGCAGGTCCCATGCGTCGACTGGACTGCGGTTCGCGCCGACGGCCAGCTCCGCCTGCCTGGCTCGAAAGACGGTCAGCGCACCGAACGCGACAGCGCCGAGACGTCGTTCGACCGTCGGGTTGATCTCGTCGGGCGACACCCACAGACCGTCATAGAGCGGCGCGAAGCCCAGCCATCGCAGCTCTGCGCGCAATGATCGGCGCTGTGCCCCCTGCTCCTCCGGCAGCGAGAAGGCCACCAGCGTCCAGGACCCGTCCCAGACGCGGTCGTGATCACCGAAGCGGGCGATCCAGGAACCCCCGGCCATCAGCTCACTCGCGGCCGCTGACGTCAGCCGGTGAGAGCTGTGCCGGCCGTCGCGGGTGCTCTCCAGTACGCCGCGGCGCGTCAGGCGGCTGAGCGCGGTGCGCGCAGCGCCGCCGCTGACGCCCGACTCGACGAGCAGCGCCACGATGGCGGCCGACGGTAGCCAGATGCGTTCGGGCAGCGTGTAGTCGGCGACAAGAGTTGCCGTGAGCGCCTGCGCCGAGCTGCCCTCCTGCCGCCGGGGCAGCCGCGACCCAGTCGCCGCATCGGGAAAGATCTCCTCGATCTGGAATGGACTGACCACGGCGACTCCGGCGCTGCGACGGATCGGCCCACGACTTGGGCCGTGCCCATGATAGGTGCCGACCTCCGCATCCGGCAGCATCGATTGACAGTTCGGCGTCCGGCAGGCACACTGCCTGACATAAATCCTGAGTGGAGGCCGACCGCGTACGCGGGAGGGCCGGATCTCGGGAAATCCAGTCGGGGCCGGGCCGACCCGCAGACTGTTGCGATCGAGGAAGTGTCATGAGACGAATGAGCACACCAGCCCGGCATCGATGGATCCTGGCCAGCCTGCTGACCTTGGCACTGGCCGGAGTGGTTCTGCTCGTGCCGCGGCTGGCGCAGGCCGGTCCGACGGCCGGCTGCGGCAAGGCGCCGACGCTCACCAGCGGAACCCGTTCGATCCAGAGCGGCGGTCAGAACCGCAGCTACATCCTGAGCATCCCCAGCGGCTACAACAACACCCACGCGTACCGGCTCATCTTCGGGCTGCACTGGCTCAACGGGACCGCCAACGACGTCGCCACCGGTGGGTCCGACGGAGCGACCTGGGCGTTCTACGGTCAGAAGCAGCTGTCGAACGGCAGCACGATCTTCGTCGCCCCGCAAGGCATCGACAACGGCTGGGCCAACACGAACGGCCGCGACATCACCCTCGTCGACGACATCATCCGACTCGTCGAAGGCGACTTGTGTGTCGACACCAGCCAGGTCTTCGCCATGGGCTGGAGCTACGGCGGTTCGATGAGCTACGCCCTGGCCTGCGCCCGGCCCACCGTCTTCCGTGCAGTCGTGGTCTACTCCGGCGCGAACCTCAGCGGATGTAGCGGCGGAACGCAGCCGGTCGCGTACTTCGGCATCCACGGCACTCACGACAGCGTGCTCAACATCTCCAACGGACGATCGCTACGCGACACCTTCGTGCGAAACAACGGTTGTACGGCGCAGAGTCCCCGCGAGCCCGCCCAGGGCAGTCTCACGCACATCACCACCGCCTACAGTGGATGCCGGTCCGGCTATCCGGTCCAGTGGGCGGCGTTCGACGGCGATCACACGCCCAGCCCCGTGGACGGCAGCACTTCAACTAGCGGTACGCGTACGTGGACGTCGGCCGAGGTGAACACCTTCCTCGCCCAGTTCCCCGCCAGCCCGTCACCGAGCAGCTCGCCGTCGTCCACCTCGTCGCCGTCGAGCAGCCCGTCGGCATCGACCAGCCCGTCGGCATCAGCCAGCGCATCGCCGAGCAGCTCCAGCAGCCCGAATCCGGCCGGGGCCTGCAGCGCCACCTATCGGACGATCAACTCGTGGCCGGGCGGCTTCCAGGGTGAAGTGACCGTCACTGCGGGCAACGCGCCGATCAGGGGCTGGACCGTCCAGTGGACGCTGGCCAGCGGCCAGACCATCACCCAAGTCTGGAGCGCGACGCTTACCTCCTCCGGCTCGGCCGTGACGATGCGGAACGTCGACTACAACGGCTCGCTGGCGACCAACGCGTCGACGACCTTCGGCTTCCTCGCCAACGGCAGCCCGTCGAACCCGTCGCTGACCTGCACCAGTCCCTGATTTCCCAGCATGAGCCCCGGGCCGCCTGACGGCTCGGGGCTCATGCCGCGCGGCGACCAGGTCAACGGCTGGCCTAGTTTTCCCTGCAGATCAGGGTTATGCATGCTTCCCGGGGCGCTTTTGGGCTGCGTAACCCTGATCTGCAGGCATTATCGCGGAGGCGGCCGACGGTCAGATTCCCGGGCGACGAACCGAATGTTCACCCAGACGTGACTGCGCGTTCGCAGCATGCACGATGTACGCCGACCGTCGTGCCTGGACACTTCCCTCAGCCCGCCGACACAATTGGTGCGGGTCAATCCGTCACACCGACTCGGAGGGGTGTCTTGTCGATGAAACCCAAGTTCCGCGTGCTCACAAGGGTGGCCGTGGCCGCCGCCATGATGCTGGCAGCGGTCGTCACAACCCCGGCGGCACCTGCCGCCGCCGCGGTTCCTTCGCAGGGGTCGCCGACGCAGCTCGACGTCGGAAACTGGAACGTCGAGTGGTTCGGCTCGCCGGACTTCGGCCCGACGGACGAGGCGCTTCAGCAGCAGAACGTCCGCACCGTCATGGCAGGCGCCGACATGGACGTGTGGGGTCTGTCCGAGGTTGTCAGCACCTCGGCGTTCAACACACTCGTCGCCGGCATGCCCGGATACACCGGTGTCGTGGCCAACGACCCGATCGTAACGAACGGTGCGCAGTACTACTCGGACTTCGGCAACACCGAGCAGAAGGTCGCCCTCGTCTGGCGTTCCAGCGTGGCGAGCCTGGTGAGCGCGAAGGTCATCCTGACCAGCCAGAACAGCAACTTCGCCGGCCGCCCGCCGGTCGAGTTCACGTTGCGCGGGACGTTCGACGGTGTCACGCGTGACCTCGTCTTCATCGTCCTGCACGCGAAGTCCGGCTCCACCCAGGATGCGTGGAACCTGCGTAACCCGGCATCGCAGGCCCTCAAGTCGTACCTCGACACGACCTACCCCACCCAGAACGTCTTCGTCATCGGCGACTGGAACGACGACGTCGACACCTCCATCACCTCCGGGAACGCTTCGCCCTACATCAACTTCGTGAACGACCCGGCGCGCTACACGTTCCCGACGCGGGCCTTGTCGCTCGCGGGCGTCCCGTCGACGGCCGGCTACCCGGACTTCATCGACCACCAGCTCATCACCAACGAGGTGCAGGCGAAGTACGTAGCCGGTTCGGCAACCGCCTTCCAGCCGCAGGCCTACATCCCGAACTACGCGACGACGACCAGCGACCATTACCCGGTGTTCGCTCGCTACAACTTCGTCATCGGTGGTGGTGGCGGCGGTGGAGCCGCCAACGTGATCATCAACGAAGTACTGGCCAACGAACCGGGCAGCAGCACCGCGGGGGAGGCGATCGAGATCGTGAACATCGGCGGCACGTCGATCAGCATCGCCGGTTGGACCCTCCGCGACGGGTCCGCAGTGCGACACACGTTCGCGGCCGGCACGACGCTGCAGCCAGGCAAGGCGATCACCGTGTTCGGCGCGAGCGCCGGGATCCCCGGTGGCATCGTGGCCGTGCCCGCAAGCACCGGCGGCCTCAGCCTGTCCAACAGCGGCGACCAGGTGATCCTGCAGGATTCGGCCGGAGCGACGGTCCAGTCGATGAGCTACACCTCGAGCCAGGCGGACACCGACGGGGTGTCCATCAACCGAAGCCCCGACGGCGCCGCGACCGGGGTCTGGGTCAAGCACAACACCATCAGCTCGCTGCCCCGCTCACCTGGCCAGCGCGCCGACGGCACTGTGTACTAAGCCTCGACGCACTGCTCGGGCCGACCTCGAATGGTCGGCCCGAGCAGCCCTGCGGGGGTCAGTGCGCCGTCCTCGCAGGAGCAGCCGAAGGTGCGTTCACGCGCCGGTGACCCGAGCCTCGGGGGGCACCCATGTACGCGGGGACGGCCGCTCGGCGTCGGGCTCCTCATCGACGAGGCCGACTGCGTACGGCAGGACGCGCAGCTCGTACCGGCGGCCGTCGTGCGATTCCACCGCGGCCATCTCGCCGAGTATCTCGATCAGCCGCCGACGCTGCGGCTCCGACAGTTCGTCCAGGTAGCCGACACAGCTTTCCTCGAGTTTCACCGCGACATGGAGGTCGACTTCGGCCTCGTCACAGGTGTCCAGCCACCACAACACGTCGGCGAAGAGGCCGGCGGCGGTTGTCACATCCGCCGGGTCAGGGTCGCCGGACGCGAGCCGGCTTCGCTGTTCGGTGCGCAGACCCGCAAGCACCCACTCGACGCTCCGCTGGATCGACGTCACGGCGTTCGGGTCCACCTCCTCGGCCGGGTAGTCCTCCAGCCAGGTGAGCAGGTCGGCGACGACCCCGTAGAGCTGGTGGGCGAGCGCGACGTCGTCATCGGTGCTCATGGTCGGAGAGGATACTCCCAGGTCAACCCTGGGCGGTGTTGCTCGCCCACACGGCGGTGTAGGTGTTGTAGACGGCGTTGTACTGGTAGATCACCAGATTGCCGTCCGTCTGCAGCGCCAGGTGCCGCCGCGTCGCGCAGCAGGTGTTCGTCGCGCGTACGGCCTCTCCGCCGGCCCAGGTGTAGCTGACCAGATTGCCGTCGAAGCCCTGGAAGTACGCGTAGAACGGCTTCGAGGTCGAGGTGCCGGGCAGGTAGCACAGGCACCACAGCGCGACGCCGTCCGGCCGGAGCAACCTGAGATCACCGTCGCTCTGCTCCAGCGTGTACGGGCCGATCTGGCAGTAGTCGCCCTCGGCGAACACCGCGTCGCTGATGAGGATCGAGCGTACCCAGAAGAACGGATCCTTGTACTGGACGAAACTGTGCCAGTCGCCTTTGAGGTGCAGCTTGCAACTGGCGTCGGGACCGAGGCCGAAGGTCTGCGCGGTGTCGTATCCGTAGGGCAGACCGGTCGGCACGGCCGCGGCCGGCGTTCCCGTGGTGGCCAGCGTGCTCACGGCTAGGGCGAGGACCACGGAAGCTGAGGCGATCAGGCGGGACAAGCGCATGCGATCTCCTTCCATTGAGGACGGACGTTGCTCGCATACTAGTGCGGCGGCGTCCTCGCGGGACGTCCATCGAGCGCGACGGCCGTACGATCGGGCGCATGAATGACATGTCCGCCTACACGTTTGTGCTCAAGCTGATCGGCACCGTAAGTGTTGTCGGCGGCTTGTTGACCTTCGTCAGTACGCTCGACACGACTGAATATCGGGATGGATTCGTCGGTCTGGCCTTCGTGCTGTTCGGGCTGCTCCTCCGCATCGAGGCATCCGTGATCCGACTCAGCGAGCGTCGAGCCAGTGATGACTCGTAAACAGTGCGTGCACGGGGAGGGCCGGGCGATCATCGACCGCCCGGCCCCGTTGTCACTCCATGAGCGGGTCAGAAGACCGGTACGCCTTCGCGTACCAGCCGCCAGTTCGGCTGGAAGAACTCGGCCGGGTTGATGGAACCCTTGGCCTGCGCCCAGTCGATGAGCAGCTGGCGGATCTCCTTCTGCTCGTTGTAGACCTGGGTCTTCACGATGCCGGGGAAGTTGCCGCCACCGCTGCGGCGGTAGTTGTTCACCGCGATGACGAACTGGTCGCCGTCGGCCACCGGGGTGTCGCTGCCCGCGTGGGTCAGCTTGGTGATGCGCTGGCCGATCGGCTTGCTGATGTCGATGTCGTAGTCGACGCCGGACAGTGTGTCGTAGTTGTAGTCCGGCACCGCTGGGTCGTTGATCGTCTCCGGGTCGACCGGCGCGCCGGCGGCCAGGGTGCGGAAGTACTTCGCCGAGTACTCGAGGTACGCACGAACCTCGGCTCCGCTGATCAGCACGGCCTCAAGGGTGTTGTCGTAGATGTAGAGACCGGCGACGTCCTTGATCTTAACGTCGCCCGCCGGGAAGACCGCGGTGCGGCTGAACGGGGCCGCGATCGACAGGACCGGCAGGATGGCGTACTGCGTGGAGGAAAGCGCGGCCACGACGGTGTCGGTCTGGACCTTGTTGATGTAGTCCAGAATGGGCGTGTCCTTGTAGCGGGACTCGGCCGCGGACAGCTCCACTACCGACTGGGCGACGACCTGATTGACGTACGCCACGGTCTTGTTGTGCTGCGCGCGGACCGCGTCCAATACTGCGGGGTCCTCGACGACCGTGTTCGTGTTGAGCATGGTGGAGCGCTTACTCGTGACGCGCCAGACGCCGCGCTCGCGGGTGAGCGTGAAGTCCATCCGGGTCAGGCGCTGGCCCCACTTCGACGGCTCGGAAAGCAGGACCTCCTCGCCGGTGATGTCGTTGGTGACGAAACGCTGGACGACCTCGTTGTGCGCGTGGCCGAACAGGATCGCGTCGATGTCCGGTACCTGCTGCGCGATCAGCGCGGCCGGGTTCTCGTTCGGCAGCTCCGGGCCGTAGCTGGACTTCCCGCTGTCACCGCCGTGGGCGGACACCAGCACGATGTCCGCGCCCCGCGCACGCATGATGGGAACCCACTTCAGAGCCGTGGCGACCATGTCGCGGAATTCCAGCTTGCCCTCGACATTGCCCCTGTCCCAGATCGCGACACCCGGGTTGGTCAGGCCGAGGATCCCGACCCGCAGGGTCGGTGCGTCTTCGCCGAGCGAGACCTTCTTGATCACATACGGCTGGTACGCGGGCTGCCCGGTAGCGGCGTCGACGGCGTTGGCCGCCAGCGCCGGGAAGCCGAGCTGGCGGATCCACAGGTCCAGCAGCGGGAGACCGTAGTTGAACTCGTGGTTGCCGAGTGTGACGGCGTCGTAGTCGATCACGTTCATCGACCGGGCCATCGGGTGCGTCTCACCGGTCGACGTGATCGGCTCCTGTTTGGCGTAGTACGTCGCCAGCGGGGTGCCCTGGATCGTGTCGCCGGCGTCCAGCACCAGTGTCGCCTTGTCGCCACGCTCGGCCCGGATCTGGTTGACCAGCGTGGCCAGCTTCGCTACGCCGACGTCGTTGTGCGCGCTGTCGTCGTATTCCTTATCCTTGTAGTAGTCCCAGTTGTAGACATTGCCGTGGATGTCCGACGTGCCGAGCAGGGTGAGGTCCCAGCTCTTGGTCTTCGACGATCCGGCGTACGCCGGGGCGGCGCCGACGACGGGGACCGCCGCGACCGCTGCCGCGGCAGCGAGAACCTGACGCCGGGACGGGCCGGAAGAGGGATTCTTCATTGCGCGCCTTTCCTTGACGATCTTCACGCTCGTAGCGCTATCGCACCCTAACGAGAGATCAGAAGTCCCGCGACCTCGGCCTCGACCGGTCGCTCGCCGGTCACCGTACGGTCGATCACGAGTTACCACTTCTTCATGACGACCGGGGTTCGGGAGCCGTGTATCAAGACATCTTGATTTAGGATCCTGAATCAAGATATGTTGAGTAAGTGACTGCGACAGATCGGCCGGCTGACCCCCGCTACGAGTCCATGCGCCTGCGGGCGCTAGCTCATCCGTTGCGCTGGAAGCTGATCGACGTGGTAGCCAGGGAAGGTTCGGCCACGGCGACCAGGTGCGCCGAGGTGCTGGGTGAAAGCGTTGCCAGCTGTTGGTATCACCTAGGAATCCTGAGCAAATATGGCTATCTCGAAGCCGTCCCCGGCACGTCGGGCCGAGAGAAGCCGTGGCGCGCCGCGGCCGCGCTAAGCAAGGATCTCTCCGGCCGCACGGATGACGCCGAGACGCAGGCTGCGGGGTTGGCGGCTGCCAGCGCATTCATCGACCACGAGGCGGCTCGGGCTAAGGAACGAATTCGGCGTCTCGAAGACGAACCGGAGCAATGGCGAGCGACCAACGCGCTCGGCTCCGTCTCCGTCTTCGTCACGGTCGAGGAATTAGCCGAGGTCAAGGCCGAGCTTCTGGAAATCCTGCGGCGGTATGCGGATCGGACTGCAGACGTCGCAAGTCGGCCTACAGGATCGCGTGCTGCCCGAATCTTCGTCAGCTCCGGTATCGAACCGAGAGATTGATCAGCACCTCCCAAGCGAAAGGTGCGCTGCGATGACCACCTCCGGGCTGTCCCAGAATCGGAACTGGCAACGCCTTTGGCGAGGCGAGGCCATCTCCGTCTTCGGCGACATGATCTTCATCGTGACGATCATGCTCTGGATCGCCACAGAAATCGCCGCCGATAGACCTTGGGCGCCCGCCGCGGCAAGCGGTGCCCTGATCGCCACGGCCATCCCGGCCTTGGTTGTGGGTCCCGTCGCCGGCGTCTGGGTGGACCGCTGGAATCGGCGACGGACCATGCTGGTTGCCGACGGCGCGCGCGTTTTGCTCATCGCCAGTCTGCTGCTGATCCCCCTGCTGCGGCACACGATTTCCACCGCCGCGCAGCTGGCGATGGTCTATTCGGTGCTGGTCGCGACGAGTTGCTTCGCCCAATTCTTCAACCCGTCTCGGTTGGCCCTCGTCGGCGCGGTCGTCGACGAGGTCGACCAAACCCGTGCCTCGGGACAAATGCAGGCAATGGTGGCGCTGGCCCAAGTGCTTGGTCCGCCGTTGGCCGCGCCGCTGTTGGTGACCTTTGGCGTGCAGTGGGCACTAGTCGCCAATGCCTTGAGTTTCGCCATCTCGTGGCTATATGTTCGCGCCGTCGAGGTGCCGACGATCGAGGCGCCGGCGCGCTCGACCGTCATTGAGGAGTTCCGCGCCGGCATCCGGTTCTTCGCCGGCAACAAGGTTCTGGTCGGTATCGCGGTAGGTTCGGTCATCCTGATGGTGGGAGTCGGTGCGGTCAATTCGATGATCGTTTTCTTCATCCACGACAACTTGCATGTCTCTGTCGGCTGGGTCGGCGTCTTTTCGGCGGTCATCGGCGTGGGCGCCATCGGCGGCTCGATCACCACAGGCCTGCTGGCGGGCCTGGTCGGTCTGCGCCGGATCCCATGGCTGGGCCTGTTCGTCGGTGGCGCGTCGGTGATCGCTCTATCCCGGTGCACTGCGATTGCCCCAGCCTTGGCCGCAGGTTTGGTGCTAGGCATCGCGATCGGCGCGATCAACGCCAGCGATCAACCCATTACCCTGCGCGTCACACCATCGGCGATGCTAGGCCGCGTCAGCGCCGTCTTCAGTCCGCTCCTTCAACTGGCCAACCTGATGGGCATGGCGATGGCGGGCGTACTGGCCAGCGGCTGGTTGAGATCCATGCGTCACAACGTGTTCGGTGTGACGTTCGGTACCTACGACACGATGTTCGCCTGCGCGGGAATCCTGTTCATCGTGGCCGCCCTGGTGATGATTCGCCCGATGCGTCACCTACCCGAGCCTCCCTCGGGAGCC
Organism: Hamadaea sp.; assembly: GCF_013362815.1. Classification (GTDB taxonomy): domain Bacteria; phylum Actinomycetota; class Actinomycetes; order Mycobacteriales; family Micromonosporaceae; genus Hamadaea. Next base: position 160,082 of record NZ_JABFVK010000031.1, read on the forward strand.
GACATTCGAGAAGAGGACGCTGCTCCAGTAACCATCTAATCGACGAGCGAGCACCGAGTGAGGTCGAGGCGACGTGACGCAGACGCCACCAGTCCCGGAGTCGCCGTCGCGGAAGAAACCTTCGCGAAGGACGAAGCTGTATCTGGTACACGTGCTTCTCGGCCAGACGGTCGGGTTGGTGGGCTTCACCATTGTCGCGGTGCGCTTCGTTCTGCACCCGCAAGGTCCTGTCGCGCTATCCGCGGCAGTGGCGGGCGCAGTCCTGTCCGCCGTGCGAATCGGATTCAAGATCCGGCGGTTCCGCCGGGAGAAATAGTGTGAGTACGGGCGAGGACTAGATCGCTTCGGTTCCGGCTGCCACGGCTGCGTACGCCGCAGCGGCCAGCTGAGCTGGGCTCACCGGTACGCCAGGAATGCTCGGACGGCGTACGACCGCCGTTGAGCCAGACCTTGATCATGGTGACGTCCACGCGTCGATCGTCGCATCTTCCGTCTTCGGGACTGCGCCGCTTGTCCGGCCGCCCTATACTTCCGCCGCAGACTTGATGATCAACGGGGGAGCAGATGAGGATGAACAGGCGACGAGTGATCGCGGTCGGCGGTGCGGTGGTGGTGGCGACTGCGTTGGGCTCGGAGCAGTCGGCGACGGCCGCGCCCGCCTACACAGTGACTGTTAGCACCGTGGTCGGCGACCGGACGCGCATGTCCCTCCATGTCATGGGGTCGGAGCCGGTCGGCTCGATCAAAGCCGACATCCGTGACAATGACGGCTCGGTGCTGGCGACGCTGACGGACTTCAGGCTGAAGTCCGGTACGCCGACCGACAGTTGGTGGCAGAGTGCTGATCACGCCTCGCTGCCGAGACTCGACGTATACGACGTCACCGTTGAGATCGTGGCCGCCACCGGTGGCGATCCCTTTGTCGGCCAGTGTCCGAGGTCGCTCGGTTACTATGCCGACACCTTCTTCGACGATCTCTCGATCACCCCTCCGATCATCGACTTCGACCATCGCGAAGTGCTGATCGCCGCCACCCTGGCGTGGGAAGATCCGGCGACCCGAGTGCACACACCGCTGCCCGGCCGCACTGTGTCCATGGACGTCGTGTTCCGCGACCAAACCAATCTGCCTGTTCTGCGGGCGACGGCGACGACCGACGAAGCTGGCCGTTTCGAGTTCCGGGAGCCGTTTCCGACCGAAGCCCGGATCGACCTGAACTTCTATTACGAATGGCCCTACAACTTTGTGAGCGGCAGCGCCAGCGTCGGCAGCTCGATCAGGCAAAGCAGGCTGTCGCTAGCGGCACCTGAGTCGGAGGTCGAATATGGCGACCCGATCCACCTGGTAGGAAAGCTGGAGATGCTCGTCACCGGGGCTTGGGTACCGTATGCGGGTCAGACGATTCTGCTCGGCGACTATGGGTCATTCCGAAGGGCCACGACGGACGACGACGGGAAGTTCGATTTCGTCGTCCCCGCTGGCAACGGAACCTACAAGGCGTCTTTCGCACCGTATCTCGATGGCGACTATCTCATCGAACCAGCGAGCGCGAGTGCGGAGTTCGCGAAGGCGTACTACCACTTGGCGTTCGCGGAGAAGGACACATATCTCTGGCATCACGGTGGCGATCTCTGGCAGATGCAGGGGCGGGTGGATTGCCCGGACGGGACCTCGCCGGCTTCCGTGACCCTCCAGATCGAGACCAAGGTGGGTGGAGCGACGACCTGGTCGACAGCCTTGACTAAGGTGCTGTACGGGTCGTACAGCTTCTGGGAGGATCTGACACTCCCCGACCCCACCTACGTCCGCGCCAGGGTTGCCCCTGCCGGCCAGTTCCTTGGGGCGGTGAGTAGAACGTTCTACAACCGGAGCGGCTTTCCGCGGCGAACCGTCGGCACCCAGCCGCCGACCCCGCTGCCGCGGCGGTAGACCGAGCTCCGGCGGCGCAATACCGAGCCGCCGAGCTCAGTCGGGGGCGGCGAAGACCTGCTTGGCGACGTTCATCGCGGACACCGCCTTCGGCCAGCCGGCGTAGAACGCGAGGTGGGTGATCGCCTCGACGAGTTCGGCCTCGGTCAGCCCGTTCTGCACGGCGAACTTCAGGTGGAAGGGCAGCTGCTCGGTGTTGCCGCCGGTCACCAGTGCTGCGACGGTGATGAGGCTGCGGTCGCGCGGAGCCAGTTCGGCGCGGCCCCACACCTTGTCGAACAAGTCGTCGGTGAAGCCGACGAACGCGGGTGCGAAGTCGCCGAACATCTGTTGGACCGCGGACGGCTGCTTGTCGTCTTCCATGCGTACCTCCGGCAGCGCCCTTCTGTGCGGGTGGGGTGAGAACCCTATTCGGTGGCAAATGCTACCGAATAGGGAAGTCAGTCGGAGATCGGGCGCTCGTCGACGACCTGCACGAGTTTGCCCGTACGCGGATTGGTCACCAGGCCGTCGCGTGCCACCCATTCGACCCCGAGCGGGTGGATCGCGCCGACCGCGACTTCTTCCGGATACATCGGTCGGGCGGCGTACACGGCTTCGATCAGGCGCTCGCTCAACCCGGCCGGTGGTTCGTCCAGGCTGGCCAGGCGCAGGATGAGGCCGTTCTTGCCGTCCCAGCGACGGGTCACCAGCTGCATACCGGTGATGACCCGGTCGGTGTCGGCTTCGATGAGGACCGCGCGGATGTCCTCCGTCGGCATCGACACCGCGCCGAGCCGGGCGCCTTCGCCGGATCGGCCCATCAGCCGGAACCGCTGGAGTTCGGGGTCGACCCATTCGGCGCGGTCCCCGGCGGGGTACCGGATGATCGGCATCAGCGTGCGGAACAGGTTCGTGACGATGACCCGGCCGACGACGCCGGTCTCGGTGATCGGCTCGCCGGTGACGTCGTCGACGATCTCGATGAGGGTGCGGTTGGGGAATGCTTCGTGGACGCGTACGTCGTCGCCGGGCACGGGCGCGCCGACGAGGCCGGCGTCGACCGAGGCGTAGCCGAGGGAGGCGATGGCGGCCTTCGGGAAGGCGCGGCTCAGCAACGGCCGCAGGTCGTTGAAGAGGATGTCCCCGGCGAAGAGCACGAGGTCGATGCACGTCGCCGAATACCCGGTACGCACGATGTGCTCCGCCAGCGACGCGAGCTTCATGGGTTCGCCCGCGACGACGTCGACGCCGAAGTCGTCGATCAGGTGCACGATGTACTCGTCGGACGCGCCGCCGACCGGCAGGCGTACGTTGTCGACCGGTGCGTGGTGCAGTGCGCCCTCGATGTAGAGGAAGCCGCCGTAGAGTTCGCCCGCCCGGAACAGGTTGGCCACCTTCTGCCCGGGACGCAGCCCGGCCTGCACCATCCCGGCGCCGAAGGCGGTCAGCGAATCGGCGTGCTCGGTACGCGTCCACGGCGAGAACTTGGGCGCACCGGTCGTGCCACCGGACTTGTAGACCCCGGCGTCGGTCAGCGGGCCGGTCAGCAGCTGGTTGTCCGGCCAGCGGTTGGCCGCCCAGAAGGCGTTCTGGTCCACGATGGGCAGCTGTGTGACGTGGGTGACGACGGGCGGCACGTCGCGGTAGAGGTCGGCGTAGAACGGCGAGTTGCGGCGGGCGAAGTCGACGAGGTCGGCGAGCGACTTGGCGGGCATGTCCACTCCCAGAATCGGTGAATCAACGGATGGCGGCGACGGTCATGCTGGTGCCGCGGAACACGGCGACGATCTCGGAGAGTGAGCCGAGGGTGTCGTGGCGGGTGATGGTGACGTCGTAGACGCCGCTGCGGCCGTAGCGCTCGACTTCGATCGCCTGGGCGACGAGGTGGTCGTCGACCGCCGCTGGTCGCAGGAACGTCACTTGCGCGTTCTGCGCGACGGCGGGCCGGCCGTGGCTGTTGCTCGCGTACGCGAAGGCGGCGTCGGCGAGCAGGAAGAGATAACCGCCGTGCACGATGCCGTGCAGGTTGGCCATCGCCGGGGTGGTCCGCATGCGTACGCGGGCCCGGCCGGCGGCCACCTCTTCCAGCTCAATGCCGAGCGCGAGGCACGCGGGATCCTCGACGACGTTCATCCGGCGACCTCAGGAGATGAGCCGATCCAGGTAGCGGCCAAGGTCTGGACTCGGCGGCCGTCGCGGTCGGTCAGCTTCTCGGCGAGGTAGTCCTCGACCCAGTCGCTGGTCGCGACGCGGAACGGCGGGTCGTCGGCGGTCAGCGTATGCACGACGACGTCGGCCACCTCCTGCGTCTTCTGCCCGGCCCCCTCCCAGCCCTGACTGACCACCCAGTCGAAGTACGCGGCGAAGGTGGGCGCGTAGTCGCCGGAGATGGCCTGGATGGTCTTGCGGTTGATGTCGGGGAAATGGCCGAACCGGGTGCCGGGAACGAACCCGGGGACGACGACGGACACCGCGACGCCGTGGGCGCGCGCCACCGGGGCGAGGCTTTCCATGAAGCCTTCGACGGCGAACTTTGCCGCGCAGTAGGCCTCGTTGAACGGCTGCCCGACGACGCCGTGGACGCTGCCGATCGTCACCAAACGGCCACCGGCGGCCCGGAGCAACGGCATCGCGAGGCGGCTGACCTCGATGACGCCGAAGAAGTTCACCTCCAGGTTGGCCCGCAGATTGTCCATCGTGGACATCTCCATGGTCGGGTCGAAGTTGGAGATGCCCGCGTTGTTGACCACCGCGTCCAGCCGCCCGTAGTGCTCGGCCACGGCGGTCACACAGTCGGCCACTGAACCGGCGTCGGTCACGTCCATTCGGCGTACATCTAAAGTCACGCCGGCCGCATCAGCCGCGGACAGCAAGTCCTGCGCGCGGCTGGGATCGCGCAGCGTGGCGACGACCGAATAGCCGGCTTGCGCGGCGGTGATCGCCGTCGCGAGGCCGATGCCCGACGACGTGCCGGTGATCAGGACGGTTTTCACGTCGCACTCTCCGCGAGCTGGACCGGAGCCTGGGTGGTCGTGGCGCGCCGGGCGTCGTCGAGCAGGGGCTGGACGCGGATCGCCGAGACGAATGAGAACGCCGCGAGGATGGTGCCGCCCGCCATGGTCCAGCGGGCCGCGTTCAGCACGCCGAGCGGCTCGGTGAGCAGGTCCACCGCGATGCCGCCGACCACCGCCGCGAGCGGGATGACGCCCCAGGTCAGTGTGCGGAACGCGGCGTGCATGACGCCCTGGTTCTCGGCGCTCATCCGAGACTGGCGAGTGGGCGCGCTGCAGACGTTGATGCACGACATGAAGAAGCCGTAGCAGCCCATGGTCGCGGCGATCACCGGTCCGGCGGGCAACGTGGGCGCGGCCAGCACGCCGAGGCCGACCAGGCAATGCAGCAGCAGCGCCCAGGCCATGGTCCGGCCGGTGCCGAGCCGTTCGGCGATCTTCGGGGCGACGATCGCGCCGAGGACCGCGCCGACGGCGGCGACCGACATCGCCGCGCCGTAGACGCCGACCGACAACCCCAGACCCCGGTACGCGAGAATCGGCAGCACGGTGACGAAGATCGGCCCGCCGGAGTTGAGGGTGATCGCGGCGACGCAGACCCGGCGCAGCACCGGATCGGCCCAGTTGAGCCGGAATCCGAGCGTCAGCCGCGACCAGACCGAGCCCTCCTGGATCGTCTTGACGCCCCAGGGCCGCATGGTCCGGAAGCAGACCGCCGAGACCAGGTAGCTGGCGGCGTCGACGAGCAGAGCGGCGACCCCGAGCGCGCTGTAGAGCCCGGCGGCGATCGACGGCCCGGCCACCTCCGACACCGACCGGGTGCCTTCCAGCCGGGCGTACGCGCGGACCAGCTTGTCGGACTCCATGGCGGCGGGCACGGCGACCAGCGCGCCGACGTTGAAGAAGATCGTCGCGCCGCTGATGACGGCGACACAGGCGAACAGCAGGGGAGTGGACAGCGCGTCGAGCCAGTACGCGACCGGGACGACGAGCACGGCGACGAGCCGGATCAGATCGCACGCGAGCATCGTCAGGCGCTTGTCGAGGCGGTCGACGAGTACGCCCGCGATCGGCCCGATCAGCGGTATGCCGAGGTACTGAGCCATCGCCACGATGCCGACTTCGAGAGCCGAGGAGTGCAGCGCGAAGATCATCACCGTCGGCACCACGAAGATCGTGATGCGGTCGCCGATGTTGCTGACCGCCTGCCCGGACCAGTACAGGTTGAACTGCCGGCCGAGGGACACCATCTTGGTCACGGCTGCTCCCGTACGACGAACCCGGCCGTCTTCCCCGTACGCTCATTGGCGATCAACGCCGACGTGGCGGTCACTTGGAACGACTGGGGATCGTGCAGGAACGCCGTGCTGAGCGTGAACGTGGACGACAGCAACTCCTGCCGCAGTCGCTGGGGCGCATCGGCGTCGAAGCCGGCCGTCGTCAGCAGCAGAACCTCCACACTGGACGCCCGGCCACGTTGCTCGGTGATGACGACCTGCGCCCGGGAGACCCCCGGTTCGCCTTCGACCTGGGCGAGGACGTCGTCGACGTGCAGGCCGAGACCGCGTACCTGGACGACGTTGTCGCGGCGGCCCAGCACGCGCATCACCGGCCCGTTTCCGCACGGGCACTCGACGAGTTCGCCCGCGTCGCCGGTCTGATAGCGCAGCACCGGGTTGAGCATCTCCGGGTTGAGCGTCGTGAAGTCGAGCAGATCACCGTCGCCGACGTGCACGAGCTGCTCGGGCAGCGTGTGGAAGCAGTCGGCCGGGCACTGCGGCGAGTTCGTGCCGACCACCCAGGTCTCGGTGCTGCCGAACATGCCCCAGCGTTGGGCGTTCGGTGCGACGGCGGCGATGTCCTCGTCGAGCGCCGCATGCCAGGCTTCGCCGAGCCAGAGCACCTTGCGTAGATCGGGCAGCGTGAGGCCGGCCGCCCGGGCGTTGGCGAACCACAACCGCAGCACGCTGGGCGTACCGCCGATCGCGGTGACCCGGCGGGTCACGAAGAACGACAGCCAGTCGGCGTACTCGTCCTTGGTCACCGACCCGAGCGCGATCACCTGGCACCCGGCGAGGTCGGCGTACGCGGCGGCGAGGAAGTGCGCGCCCCACATGCGCCCGGCTCCCCAGGCGTTGACGAACACGTCGTCACGATCGAGCGCCTTCCAGTGGTCCCACACGCCTTGCATGTAGAACCCGGTCGGCGCGTAGCCGACCTTGGGCGCCCCGGTGCTGCCACCGCTCTGGAACAGCCAGGTTGCGCTGTCGGCCGCCTTCGGCTCCAGGTGGGCCAGGGCGACGTTGAGGTCGTCCTTCACCAGCGGCGGCACCCCTGAGATGTCGTCGAGGGTCAGCAGCTTGTCGTGATCGGCGTACCGGGGCGCCAGGCCGGGCACCGTCTTGAGCCGCTGGAGCGAGCGCTGGGCGACGGTCAGCCGCGGTTCGGCCGCTGCGGCTGTCAACGAGAAGGAGGTCATGGGTTCACCGGTCCCAGGTTGGCGGGATTGAAGGACAGTGCGCCGCCGGAGGCCAGCCAGCGCTGATGTCCCTTGCGGTACGCGGAGAAGCGCGCCCGGATCATGTCGCGTTGCAGCGCCCGAGCCGGATCGTCGAACTCCGGGGCGATGACGCCGTCGGGTTCGAGTTCGGAGAACCAGAACCGCTCGCCGTCGTGGAGGAAGTCGATGCAGAAGAACGGGATCGGCAGCTTCCGGGCGTAGTACTCGGCGGCTTCGACGAGCTCCGGTGGGGTGGGCGGGAAGTCCATCACCCCGCCGCGGCTCGCGTTGGAGACCGGGGAACCGGCTTCCGGCGTACGCCGAAGAACGTGCGGGTAGGGCCGGCCGTCGATCACGTAGACCCGATAGTCGACCGTGCCGTCGCCCAGGTACGGCTGGATCACCAAAGCGGTGTCCCCGCCCTGGGCCAGCGTCGCCAGCCCGCGGATGTCCTCGGAGCTGCGCGCCAGGTTGACTCCGCCGCCGCCGCACCACCCCGACGGCTTCACGATCGCCGGGTAGGTGAGGTTCGCCAGGGCCACTTCGTAGCCGTACTTGCCGGTATCCCGGCCGGTTCCGATGCGTACCGTCGGAATGGCCGGGATCGGCGCGTCGGCGAAATACAGCAGGGTGGCGAGCTTGTCGTTGGCGATCGGCGACAGCCCGGGCGGGAACGGCAGATAGAAGCCGAGCTGCTCGAGCACCGCGTAGAGGGCGTACTGGTTGAAGATGTCCATCGCCTGATACGGCAGCGAATAGAGCGCGGTTATGAACAGCGTGTCTTCGGGCGTGACCGGCTCGCCCTCGTGGAAGACCTGGGGCTTGCCGGTCTCCAGGCCGTCGACGGTGACGGCGTCCGGCGCGTGCCGGCACCAGATCAGGCCGAGTTCGGCGGCCACTTCCTCGTAGATGTCCCAGAAGAAGGGGTGCCACATCGCGAGCGCCTTGGTCGACTCCCGGTCGGGGAAGACCCAGCACATCCTGCGCAGCGTTTCGGTCATGTGAGCCTGCCTTGAGTGGAGGAGTACCTGGCCGGTGCGGCAGACCGCACCGGCCCGGGTGATGGTCAGCCGATGGCGGCGAGGATCCCGTCCCACAGCCGGACGCGGGCGTCCAGTGCCGCCGTGACGGTCTCGGCGCAGTCACGCCACTTCTCGGTGTCGTCGCCGCAGAGGTCGGCCAGCATCTGCATCGCCATCGGGGTGTGCTGCTCGCCGTCGACCTCGATGTGCCGGGCGAGGTAGTCCACGAAGGTCTCCAGCCGCCCACCCTGGTCGTTGACCTTCACGACCTGTTCGAACATGTCCGGGATCAGGTCCTCCCGGCCGAAGGCGAACGCGGCGGCCTGACAGTGCACCGGCGCGGTCTGGATGAAGTCCCAGGTGGTCGTAACAAAGGCCGCCGACGCCGCCGGCACGCCGGCCTCGTCCAGCGCCTCGTCCACGCCGGTGCCGTTCCGGATGAGGTCGATGAACGAGTCCACGACCGTCCGGTCCGCGCCGGCCTGGCTCATCCCGTTGAGGTAGAGCTCGAAGTGGCTGATGAAGCCGCCACCCAGCTCGTCGCTCTCCTCGACGAGCGTGATGTCGTTGATGAGCCGCCGGCTGCTGGTCGGGCCCGTCGGCACCCACGGCAGCGTCACACAGGTCAGCTGGCGCTGTAGCGACTTCAACAGCGACATGAAGTCCCAGACGGCGTACACATGGTGCTCCATGAACGTGACGATCGCCGCGTGGTTGCTCAGCGCGCCGTAGAGCGGGTGACCGACGACGCGTTCGCGCGCGGGCGTGATGTCGGCCTTGAGCTTCTCGATCCCGGGGTGGGTGTCGCCCCAGTCGTATCTGGACATGGTGGTCCTCCTCGGACGGTCGGAATTTCGGGAGTGGAGCTGGTCAGCCGCGCAGCAGACCGGCGAACTTGGTGCGCAGCTGACGCTTGAGCACCTTCCCGGTCGGTCCGAGCGGATAGTCCTCGGCGGTCGCGGCGATGGTCACCGCGGCCAGCGAGTGCAGGCCCTTGTCGGCCAGTTCCTTGTTGGCCCGGTCGAGGATCGCCTCGGCCGTCCACTCGTGCGCCTCCGCCTGCAGCTGCACGACGGCGATCGGCTCCTGCGCGATCCCGTCCCGCGCCGGTACGCCGACGACCACGCCGTCGCGGACGATGTCACCGCAGTCGGCGAGCAGGATCTCCTCCAGCTCCAGGCTGTAGACCGGCCCGGCGACGGTGTCGACGACGTCGACGGTCCGGTCGAGGTGGTAGAAGTTGCCGTCGGCGTCCTTGCGGGCCACGTCGCCGGTGAGCCACCAGCCGTTGAGCTCGAAGCTCTCGGTCAGCCGGTCGGCCTTCCAGTAGCCCGGCGTACGCGACGGAGTGCGTACGGCGAGCAAGCCGGGCGTGCCGACCGGTACTTCGTTGCCGTCGTCGTCGAGCACGGTCGCGGTGCATACCTCGGACGGCTTGCCGACGCACCGGTCGTTGCGCGGCGTCTCCGGTGTGTACAGCCCGCCGAACAACGCCATGCCCATCTCCGACGAGCCGAGCCCGTCGATGTAGCGCGATCCCGGCAACGGCTCCTCGTCGGCCGCCTCGGAGGGCAGCAGCCACGGCTTGATCAGCCCGGCCGGGCGCTCGCCGAGCGTGATGAGCCGGCGGATGTGCCCGTAGTGGGCGGCGTCGGCGGTGTTGAACCAGGAGTGCACCTTGGCCGCACCCTGGACCGGCAGCTCGCCGGTGGCGAGTTCGACGTACGTACGCGGGAACGACGCGAGCATGGTCGGCTGGAACGCCTCCATGACCGGCTCCACCGTGACGCGCCGCCAGTCGCCCATGATGACGGTCGGCAGGCCGAGCAGCGTGGCGGTGAGGAAGTAGCTCAGCCCGCCGGCGTGGGTGTGCGGCATCAGCGACATGAGCTTGTCGTAGGACTCGGCCGGGAACCGCACCATGCGCGGCTGCTTGCCGTCCCAGAACGACTTGTGCCCGAGCATCGTCGACTTCGGGATGCCGGTGGTGCCCGACGAGTGGATGAGGGCGACGATGTCGTCGTCGCGGTGCTGGTACGGATACACCTCCGGCAGCGCCGCGCCGGCATCGTCGAAGGCCGGGATCTCCGAGGCGAGCGCGATGAACCGCGGCCGCCGCTGCGGGTCTTCCCGGTACGCGCTCAGCAGCCGGGTGGTGTCGTCGGCGATGACGCCCACGACGCCCACGTGGTTCAGGTAGCGCACCATGACGTCCGGCCGCATCGCGTCGTTGATCAGCGCCGGGATCGCGCCGAGCGCGTTGAGCGCCATGAAGTGCAGCAGCGGCTCCAAGCCGTCGGCGACGACGATGCCCACCGGCTCACCCGGGCGCACCCCGTTGGCGTGGTACCACTTCGCGTACCGGTCGCGCAGGATGGCCAGTTCACGCAGGCTGAAGCCGCGGAGCACGACCTCGCCGCGGTGGTCGGTGTGGTGGGTGTAGGCGTACGGGACGTCGCGATGGGGGTTCATCGTGACGGCGTACTCGAGGAAGTTTCCGGCGCCGAGCCGCGGCTCGGTCATGAACTGCTCGCGGATCGCCAGGGGCGCGATCGGGGTGGTGGCGTGCACTGCCGTCTCCTCTCAGGAGGACAGGGGTGGTTGTTGGTTTCGGGACGGCTCGGTGTGGGCGAGGATGCGGGCGGCGGCCCGGTGCCCGGACCGGATCGCGCCCTCCATGAGGCCGAAGAACTCGGTGCTGGTCTCGGCGCCGGCCCAGTGGATGCGACCGTCCGGAGTAGATAGACGAGGTCCGAGGACGCGCCAGTCGCCGGGCCCGAACAGGGCCGCGTAACAGCCGCGGCTGTAGGTCTCGCGGACCCAGTTCGTCACGTGGAAGCCGGTCGGCGCGGGCAGACCCGGGAAGATCGCCGAGGCCTGCGCGATCGCTTCGCGGCGTTGCTCCTCCGGTGTCAGCGCGGCGTAGCGGGTCGCCGCACGGCCCGTGACGAAACCGGTCAAGACACCCGCGCCACCGCCGACCGGCGAGTCGTCCACCGTCGACAGCAACGGCCCGGCCGCGTTGACCGACCAGCCCGACAGTCCCTGCTCGCGCCACAGCGGCTCCGGGTAGATCAGATGCACCTTCACCGCGCGTCCCGGCGCCGTTCTTCCAGTGGTACGCCGTGCGACCGGACCGGGCTGGTAGGTGATCTCATCCGCCAGCGCGGGCGGCACGGCGACCACGACCGCGTCGCAGGCGTACGCCGATCCACCGGCGTGCACGGTCACCGGTCCGGTCGTCTGCTCGACGGCGTGCACCGGGCTGTCGAGCCGGACCGCGTCGCCGCCGAGTTCGGCCGCCAGTCGTTCGCATAACTGATGCGCGCCGCCGTCGACCCGGCTGTCCTGCGCGCCGCCCTCGAAGGCGTTCAGGTACCGCAATCCACCGCCGCTGCTCAGGTAGAAAGCCATGTGCAACACCGAGACGTCCGCCGGATCGGCCGCCATCATCTCGCCGAGAAACAGCGGGAAGAAGGTGCGGGCGTCGGGATGGGTGAGGGTGCGTACGGCCCAGTCGGCGGCGGTCTCGTCGTCGGGGATGTCGGACTGCCAGGGTGCCTGCGGGCGTACGCGGCGGACGAGGTCGTCGAGCCCGTCGAACAGCTCGCCGAGGGCGACGGCGTTCAACGGGGGAAAGCGTCCCTCGCGGACGATCCGCTCCGGGCCGAGGACGAAGGAGCTGCGGCCCTCCATCGTGGTGGGCGTCGTCTTGAGACCGAGGTCGGCGATCATCTTGGCGAGGTCGGTGTGCCGGTCGCCCAGGTACGCCGCCCCGCCGTCGATCCAGGCTCCGGGCGCGACTTCGACGCCGTGCGTACGCCCGCCGACCCGGTCACGCGCTTCGAGCACGATGACGTCGACGCCGGCGTGCCGCAGGTCGGCCGCGGCGGTCAGCCCGGCCAGCCCAGCCCCGATGACGACGACGCGATTCATCGGACGCTCGCGATACGCGCCGCCAGCGCGGCCGGGGTGGGGGAGAACGCGAAGTCGTCGAAGGTCAGCTCGACGCCGTAGTCGCGGGCCACCGCGCTGAGGACCCGGGTGGCGAGCAGCGAGTCGCCGCCCAGGACGAAGAAGTCGGCATCGGCTTGCACGTCGCCGACTTCCAGAACGCGGCCGAAGATGTGTGCGACGCCTTCGACGCTCATGGCAGCTGCCTCCTCATGAATTCGCGGTCGATCTTCCCGGTCGCGGTGTGCGGCAGGTGGTCGACGATCGAGATGCGGCTGGGCGTCAGGTGCCGGGGTACCCGGTCGTGCAGGAACGCCCGCAGCTCGGCATCTAATGTGGACAAGTCGGCGTGCGGCCGGGGCACGACGTACGCGGCCAGCGCCACATGGTCGGCGACCGTCACCGGGGCGACCGCGACGGCTCCGACCGACGGATGGGCGGCCAGGTGGACCTCGACCTCGGCCGGGTTCACCCGGATGCCGCGGATCTTGATCTCGTTGTCGAGCCGGCCGTGGTGGATCAGCACGCCGTCCGCATCGGGCTCGACCCGGTCGCCGGTGCGGAAGAACCGCATGCCGCCGATGGTGGTGAAGCGTTGCTCGGTCGCCTCGGGCAGACCCCGATAGCCGAGCGCCAGGCCCGGCCCGCCGATGGACAGCTCACCGTCGACGCCGATGTGCTGCACCACATGGGGCAGCGGCCGGCCGATCGGCACCGGGGCGTACGCGTCGGGCCCGCCTTTGGCCTGCGGCCCGCACAGGTCGGCGGCGTGCGTGATGAGCGTGGTCTCGGTGCAGCCGTAGGTGTTGAGCAGCCGCACGCGGGAGGTGTCCAGGGACGCCCAGTCGGCGAGGCGGGCCGGGCTGGCCGACTCGCCGCCGATGACGACGAGCCGGAGCTTCGGCGGCAGCGCGAAGCGGTCCTCGATCAGGTAGTGGACGAGTTCGTGCCAGAAGGCGGTGGGCAGGTCGACGGCGGTGATGCCGTCCCGCTCGATCAGCCGCAGGAAGCGGGGGAACGACCCGGTGTGGGCGTCGTCGTTCATGACCAGGCAGGCCCCGGTGGTCAGGGTCGGCAGGATCTCTTCGAGGCAGGTGTCCCAGTTGAGCGACGCGAACTGGAGCACCCGGTCGTCCGCCGAGAGGTCGAACAGATCCCGGAGGGAGGCTGTCACGGTGGCGATCGCTCGCCGGGGTGTCACCACGGGCTTGGGCTGCCCGGTCGAGCCCGACGTGAACAGGATGTACGCCGGACGCTCGGCGTCGACGGCGGCGAGCGTCCCCCGGGGAGTGCCGTCGTCGTCGGCGGGCCACGGCACGTCGTCCGGATCGAGCACGCTCCGGCAGCCCGCCGCGGCCAGCATCGCCTGCCGCCGCTGCGCCGGGAACGCCGGATCGACGGGGCAGTACGTGCCGCCCGCCGCCCAGATGCCGAGCATCGCCGCGACGGTGCCGGCGTTGTGCGCCGCCAGGACGCCCACCGCCCCCGGGCTCGGCCCGACGAGGTCCGCCACCGCCCACACCGCCCGGGCGAGTTCGGCGTACGCGACCGGACGTCCGTTGTGGACGATCGCGGGCCGCCGGGGACACGTCGCGGCGATCCCCAGAAACGCCTCCATCAGGCTCAACTGCCACCTCCCACCTCGCGGTTCTGCGAGGTGATGGTCACAGTGATCGCTGTAAATCCACTACAGATTCGATGGGGATCCGCCACGCGTTCGCTTCGTCGCCGCAGCGCCGGGCGAACCGGTGCACCACGTCGTGGAACTGATAGCTGTCCGACCCGGCCGCCACGATCAGGTTCGCCGCGACCAGCTCGTCGAACAACCGCCGAGTCTGGCTGAGCTGGGCGTCCACCGCGTCACGCCGCAACTGGAACGTCGGTTGCGCGGTCAGTCCCAGCCGCACGAACAGATGCGCGGCCGCCGGGCTGAGCGCGCGGTACGCCGTCGCGAGCGCCGCCTGCACGCTGCGCGGGTCGCCGTCGAGCATCGGGCCGTCCCCGTTCTCGCCCAGTTCGTCGGCGAACGAGGTGAGCGACTGGCCCGGCCGGGCTGCCAGCAACGCCGCCGCCGTCCGGATGGCCAGCGGCCAGCCGCCGCACCACCGGATGACGCGATGGACCGCGGGATCGGCGAGCCGTTGCGCGCCGACGATCTGGTCGAGCAGCGCATGGGTGTCCTGCGGGCTCAGCGGGGCGAGCGGCACCGCCTGCACGGCGTGGTGCGCGGCCAGGGCGGGCAGGCGACGACGGCTGCCGACGAGCAGCTGGCTTGCCGGGTCGGGCGGCACCAGCGGCAGGATCTGCCCCACCGAGGCGGCGTCGTCGGCGATCACGAGCACCCTCCGGCCGGACACCAGCGTCCGATACAAGGCCACTCGGCCGTCCACAGTCGCCGGAAGGTCCTCCGGACTCGAACCGAGCGCCGACAGCACCGCCGCCAGGGCGTCCTCCGGCCGGGTCTGCTCACCGCGCAGGTCGAGGAAGATCTGGCCGTCGGGGAAACGGGCGGCGCTCAAGTGCGCCCAGCGCACCATCAACGCCGTCTTGCCGAGCCCGCCCGCACCCGAGACGAGCAGGATCTGCGGCTCATCGTGGTGCGCGGTCAGCGCCCGGCTGAGCACCGCCAGCTCCCGGTCGCGGCCGGTGAAGTGGCCGACGCTCGGCGGCAGCTGGGCCGGCCGCAGGTCGCCGGGGCGGGCCGGTTCGCCCGGTGGCGACGTCGCGGCGTCCTGACCGCGCAGAATCGAGGCGTGCAGGTTCCGCAGGTCGGCGCAGGGATCGCTGCCGAGCTCCTCGGCCAGCCGTTCCCGCAAAGCCTGGTACGCCCGCAGCGCGTCAGCCTGCCGATGACACCGGTAGAGCGCCGTCATGAGTTGCCCGGTCAGCCGCTCCCGAAGCGGATGCTCGGCGACGGCCGCACTGATCTCGCCCACCACTCGCAAGTGGTGCCCGGCATCGAGTTCGGCGGCGAAACGCTCCTCCAGCAAGGCGATCCGCACTTCGTTCAGGCGTACGCGATCCACCTCCAGCCCGGGCGCGCCGACGCCGTCCAACGGTTCGCCGCGCCAGACGGCCAGCGCCTCGCGAAGCCAGCCGGCGATCTCCCCGGGCGACTTGGCGAGCCTGGACTGCCGGGCCAGTTCCTGGCCGCGGTCGACGTCGACCACACACGCACCCGGATCGAGCAGATAGCCGGGATGCCGCGTCACCAGCGCATCGCCGATCTTGCGGCGGAGCGACGAGATCAGACCCTGAATCCGCGACTTCGGCGACGCGGGGGGACGCTCGTCCCACATACAGTCGATGATCCTTGCCGTGGACACCACGGTCCCCTTGGCCAGCGCGAGGATGGCCACCAGGTTCCGTTCCAGCGGCGACAGCGAAACCAGCTCCCCCGATAGGCGGACCTCTACGGGTCCTAGCAGATCTACCTCCAGCATCTGTGCACCCATCCAATACGCGTCGATGCGAATTGTTCCCGCGAGGCGAGAGTATCGATCGGGACCGCTGTCTTGGACAATCAAGTGGATGAATTGACGACGCCATCCGCGAGACCAAACTCGACCCGCGTACTCATCCGTTCGGCCGTCTGGGCAGTACCGGATCATACGATCGCGGGGTGGCGCTCAGATCATGGTCACGCAACGTAAGTACGGCCCTCGGCTTGTCGAAGGATTGCGATACCTGGTGCTACCTTCAGCGCCATGACGGGGCAGATCACGGCGGCGGAATTCCATGCGGCGAACGGCGTGGCCGACTGGCGGGTGCTGTATCACCTTGTCTCGGCCCATTTTCCGACCGATTCGCTGACCGGCGGACTCGCACTCGCCACGGAAATCGGCCGCTTGGCCGACCCCGGTGAGCTGCTGAAGATCGATCTGCGGCCGGACGGTGTCACGGTGAGCCTCCGGAATCGCGATGTCGCGCTCGCCCGGCGCATCTCGGCCGCCGCCCGGGAGCTCGGTCTGATTGCGGACCCGACGGCGGTCGAGGTGGTCAACGTGACGATCGACGCGCTCGTGATCGCCGACGTGCTGCCGTTCTGGCAGGCGGTCCTCGCGTACGGGCAAGTCGGCGACGACTACCTGTTCGATCCTCGGGGACGCGGCCCCGGCTTGGACTTCCAGCAGATGGACGCTCCGCGATCGCAGCGCAACCGCGTCCACCTCGACGTCGCTGTTCCGCACGACCACGTCGAGGCCCGGATCTCCGCGGCGCTCGCGGCCGGCGGGCGCCTCGTCAGCGACGCGTACGCCCCGAAGTGGTGGGTGCTGGCCGACGCCGAGGGCAACGAAGCGTGCCTCGCGACGTGGCTCGGCCGCGAGTAATCGGCGGCGTTCATATCTGACTTCATCATGGCGCTGTCGCCCGTTCGGGCGTCGTCCGTGGTGCGGCGTATGTCTCCTTCTCCGTGACGGCTGACCAGCGCGAACTCGCGATGACATTAATCAATGGGGAACTATCCATGAAAAATTTCTTTGGTGCTCTTGTGTTCGGAGACGAATATCGCCAGCATTGGTAGCTATCGATTGGGATACCTGGGGAGGTTTACATGTCCCATAAGATCACCATTCGCCGATTGGCCGCAGCGACCCTCACGGCCATTGCGATGACCGCCACCACCTTGGTCGTCAGCGCCAGCCCGGCAGCGGCCGCCACGGTCGCCGGCGTCGACGTCTCGCACTACCAGGGGACGATCAACTGGACGAGCGTACGCAACGCCGGCATCCAGTTCGCGTACATCAAGGCGACCGAGGGGACCAGCTACAAGGATTCGGCGTTCAACGCCAACTACACCAACGCCTACTACGCCGGAGTGATCCGGGGGGCGTACCACTTCGCCCGGCCGAACATCTCCTCCGGCGCGACCCAGGCGAACTACCTGGCGAGCAACGGCGGCGCGTGGTCGGCCGACAGCCGCACGCTGCCCGCCGCGCTGGACCTGGAGGCGAACCCGTACAGCGGCGGCTACTGCTACGGCCTGAGCACCTCGGGCATGCGCAGCTGGATTCAGGACTTCCTCAACACCTACAAGTCCCGCACGACCCGGTACGCCGTCATCTACACCACCACGAGCTGGTGGAACACGTGCACCGGCAGCTGGACCTCGCCATGGGCGAACCACCCGCTGTGGGTGGCCCGCTGGGCGAGTTCGGCCGGCACGCTGCCGGCCGGTGCGCCGGTCTGGAGCTTCTGGCAGTACACCAGCTCCGGCAGCGTCTCCGGGATCAGCGGCGCGGTCGACCGTGACTACTGGAACGGCGACCGGACTCGGCTGATCGCGCTGGCGAACAACACCGCCTGAGAACCGACTGCGGTACGCGACCCGGCGACGGGCCGCGTACCGCACATCCGTCCGGCGCATAGGGAGGAATCATGAAGCCTCTTCGTCCGAGCCGCCGCGCGGTGCTCCTCGCCGGTGGCGGTCTGATCCTCGGCGGCGCGGCCGGCCCGTTGCCCGCCCGGCGCACGTATGCCGCAGTCACCCCACCGCGCGTCTACACCCGCGCCGAGTGGAGCGCCCGGCCGTCGTCGTCGCCGATCACGGTGCTCGCCACGCCACCCGACCACATCGTCGTCCACCACACCGCCAGCGGGAACACGACGGACTACTCGCTGCTGCAGGCCGGCCGGTTGTCCCACTGGATTCAGGACCTCCACATGGACACCAACGGCTGGTCCGACGCCGGACAGCAACTGACCATCAGCCGCGGTGGCTACGTCCTCGAGGGCCGCGACAAGAGCCTCACCGCGATCAACAACGGTCAGCTCGCAGTCGGCGCGCAGACCGCGGACCAGAACAGCCACACCATCGGTATCGAGAACGAGGGCATCTACGTCACCCAGAACACCACGACGATGCTGTTCGACTCGCTGGTGCGCACCTGTGCCTGGTTGTGCGTCGCCTATGGACTCGACCCGTACGCGTCGATCGTCGGCCATCGGGACTACGTCACCACCACTCAGTGCCCCGGAGACGTCCTGTACGCACGGCTACCCGAACTCCGTGACCGCACCGACGCCCTGCTGAACGCGTGAGGGGGAAGCCATGAATCGCCGCATCGTCGTGGCAGTCGTCTCCGTCGTGGCCGCCGCGTCGTCCGCGCTTGCCGTCGTGACCGCGGTCGACGCCGCCGAGTCCGACACCGCACCGCCGATGCAGACGGCCGCCGTCACCGGGACCCTCGGCATCGACGTGAACAGCTGGAACGGCAGCATCGACTGGGCTAGTGCGCACACTTCCGGGGTGCAGTGGGCGTACCTCAAGGCGACCGAAGGCACGAGCGTGAAGGACACCAGCTTCAACACGAATTATCCGGCCGCTTACTACGCAGGCGTCGTCCGCGGCGCGTACCACGTCGCCCGGCCGAACCTGTCGAACGGGACCGTCCAGGCGGACTTCCTCGCGAGCAACGGCGGAGCCTGGTCGGCCGACGGCAAGACCCTGCCGGCGCTGCTCGACATCGAGCCGAACCCGTTCTCCGGCGGCTATTGCTATGGCCTCAGCCAGAGTGGGATGGTCAGCTGGATCAACGCGTTCCTCACCGAGTACAAGGCCCGCACGACCCGCTGGGCGGTCATCCACACCACGTTGTCGTTCTGGAAGATCTGCACCGGCAACTACTCCGGGTTCGCCGGCAAGAGCCCGCTGTCCATCATCCGCTGGGACACCAGCGCCGGTACGCTGCCGGCCGGCTGGAGCGTCTACACGTTCTGGCAATCGACCAACTGCCGGGCCACGTCCGGTATCACCGGCTGCGCCGACGGGTCCACTTTCAACGGTGCGTACGACCGGCTTGTCGCCTTGGCCAACAACACCTGACAGCGTGCCTGGGCCTGCACTCGACCAGGCCCAGGCACACCCCATCAGCTGGTGGTGCAGGCGGTGCCGTTGAGCGTGAAGGCGGTCGGAGCCGGATTCGACCCGGTGTAGCTGCCGTTGAAGCCGATGCTCGTCGACGCGCCGGGCGCGAGCGTGCCGTTCCAGCTCATGCTGGCCGCTGTGACCTCGGCGCCGGACTGCGTCCACGTCGCCGACCAGCCGTTGGTGACGCGTTGCGTGCCCGGGAAGGCGAAGCGCAGCGTCCAGCTGGTGATGGTCGTGGTGCCGGTGTTGGTGATCGCGATGCTCGCGCCGAAACCGCCGCCGCCCCAGTCGTTCGCGGTGTAGACCACCTTGCAGGTGCTCCCGCCGCCGGTGCCCGACGTCGTGAACGTCACCGGTGCCGAGCTGGGGGAGAGGTTGCCCGCGGCGTCCCGGGCCCGGACGGTCAAGCTGTACGCCGTCGACGGCGTCAGCCCGGTGAGCACGGCCGAAGTCGTCCCCGACGTGCCGATGACCGTGCTGCCGTTGAGGACGTCATAGCCGGTCACGCCGACGTTGTCGCTCGCGGCCGACCAGGTCAGCGTCGCGCCGCTACTCGTGATGGCAGAGGCGGTCGGCGTACCGGGTGCGGTCGGCGGCGACGTGTCCCCGGTCGCGTACGCCAGTCCGTAGCCGTAGGGGAACAGGCCGGTCTGGCCGTCGCCGTCGTTGATCGGCTCCTGGCCGGCGCTGGCGGGCCAGGTGACCGGCAGTCTCCCGGTCGGGGCGTAGTCGCCGAACAGCACGTCGGCCACGCCTTGTCCTTCGGTGCCGGGCAACCACGCCGCCACCAGCGCTCGCCAGTCCGGCAGTTGCGCGCTGATGTCGAGCGGCCGGCCCGAGACGAGCACCACCACGACCGGTACGCCGCTGGCCTTCAGCGTGCTGAGGGTGGCCAGGTCGGTGCTGTCGAGTCCCAGCGAACCCGGCCGGTCGCCTTGGCCTTCGGCGTACGGGGTCTCGCCGACGACCGCGATCGCAGCGCGGTAACTGGAGTCGATCCCGCTGCCGTTGACGTTGTAGGTCACGGTCGCCCCGGAGCCGACGGTGTTCCGGATGCCTTGCAGGATGGTCGTTCCGGGCGTGATCGCCCCGCTGCCGCCCTGCCAGGTGATGGTCCAGCCACCGCTCTGGTAGCCGATGTTGTCGGCGCTCTTGCCCGCGACGAAGATCTTGCCGCCGGACTTCGCGAGCGGCAGTACGTTGCCGGTGTTCTTCAGCAGCACCTGCGACTCGCGAACCGCCTGCCGAGCCAGCGCCCGATGGGCGGCGCTGCCGACCGTGCCGGTGTAGGAGCGGTCGGCCATCGGCCGCTCGAACAGGCCCAGCTCGAACTTCTTACGCAGGACGCGGCTGACCGCGTCGTCGATCCGAGCCTGACTGACCCGCCCCGCCTGCACCTCCGTACGCAGTAACGAAATGAAGGTCTTCCACGCGGTGGGCTCCATCGCCATGTCGACGCCGGCGTTGACCGCCGTACGCACATCGGTCGCGGACAACCCGGTCGCGCCGTCGATCTGGTCGATGCCGTTCCAGTCGGAGACCACGAACCCGGTGAAGCCGAGCTCTCCCTTGAGGACACTGGTGATCAGATACTGGTTGCCGTGCATCTTCGCGCCGTTGAAGCTGCTGAACGACACCATCACCGAACCGACCCCCTTCTGCACCGCGGCCTGGAACGGCGGGAGGTGGATCGCCCGCAGCTCGGCCTCGGAGATCTGGGTGTTGCCCTGGTCCGTTCCGTTGGTGGTGCCGCCGTCGCCTACGTAGTGCTTGGCCGTCGCCAGCACCGACGCCGACCCACCGAGACTCGCGCCTTGCAGACCGGTGACGATCGTCGTCATCGCCGACGCGATCTCCGGCTTCTCGCCGAACGACTCGTAGGTGCGGCCCCACCGGTCGTTGCGCGCCACACACAAACACGGCGCGAAGTCCCACTGGACGCCGGTGCCGGTGACCTCCTCGGCCACGGCGCGGCCGATGTCCTGGGCCAGTTGCGGATCGCGGGTGGCCCCGAGCCCGATGTTGTGCGGGAAGATCGTCGCGCCGACCACATTGTTGTGCCCGTGCACGGCGTCGGCGCCGTAGATCATCGGGATGCGCAACGGGGTGGCCAGCGCGCCGTTCTGGTATCCGTCGACCATGTCCGCCCAGGCGGTGGGCGTGTTGGAGGACGGCGTCGAGCCGCCGCCGGACAGGATCGAACCCAGCCGGTAGGTGGTCACGTCGGACGGCGTCGCCGAGCCGCGTTCCGCCTGGGTCATCTGGCCGAGCTTCTCGTCGAGGCTCATCCGGCCGAGCAGGTCCGCGACCCGCGTGGCGACCGGAAGGCTCGGGTCTTGATAGGGATAGGCGGCCGCACGGGCGACGCCGGACGTCGCGCCGGTGGAGACGGCACAAGTCGCGGCGATCGCCAGGGTGGCCAGGATCGCGCGGGCGCGCGACGGGGGACGGTGATTCACAGATCTCTCCTTAAGGGCGATGAGGAGACGTGATCTGAGGATAGGCGCATTGTGGGAGCGCTTCCATGCCTCGGGACCTCTTTGCGGTGATACGATCTTGGCGCGTCCTCGAACGGCGAGCTACCAGGAGGTGAGAGCGATGAACGCGTTGACTGTCATGTGCTCCCACCCGGCCGCGAGGACGCCGGGGTCTTCGTCGGGCTACCCAGCCTGATCGGGAGCGCAAAGCTCTCCGGAAGGAACCCCATGACCGATCTGGTCATCCGCCCGCTCGTCGCGGGCGAGGAAGATCTGTTCGACTCGCTGCCCGACCCCGGGCTCGTCGGCCGGGCCGCGTTCGGCGAGACATATCGAGATGGCAACTATCGTCCTGAGTGGACTTGGGTGGCCCTGCGCGACGGCGTGGTCGTCGCCCGGGCCGCCTGGTGGGCGGGTCCCGACGACCCGGCGCCGCTCGCCCTGGACTGGTTCGACTTCAGCGACGCCGACGCCGCGGCCGAACTGTTGCGGACCGCGCCGTTCAAGACCGAATACTCCATCTCACTCCCCAACGGCTGGCGCTCCGACGCCGCCATCCACGCCCAGGGTCAGGCCCGCATCGACGCCGCGATCGCGTCCGGCATGCGCGTCCTGGTCGAGCGGTACCGCTACCGCTGGACACCCGACTGCGGCCTGCCGGACCGTCCAGGCCGCCTCGAGTTCCGGCCGGTGCCGGACGACGCCGTGATCCACGACGTGCTGCGCCGCATCGCGGAGGGCAGCCTCGACGCACACACCCGCCGGGTCGCCGACGAACAAGGCGTCGACGCGGCGGCTCAGGAGGACCTCGACATCCTCCGCTGGCTGCCGAGCCCGCGCGATTGGTGGCGGCTCGCGTACACGGCCGACGGCGAGCTCGCCGGAATCACGGTTCCGGCGCGCAACTACAACGATCCGATCGTCGGTTTCATCGGCGTCCTGCCCGAACATCGGGGCCACGGCTACGCGTACGACTTGCTGTCCGAGGCGACCCACCTGCTGGTCGCGGAGGGCGCGGATCGCATCGTGGCCGCGACGGACCAGCCGAACAAGCCCATGGCCGCGACGTTCGCGCGAGCCGGCTACCCGATCGAGCGCGAGCGCATCGATCTAATCTGATCAACTTGTACGCACAAAGCAGTGCCCGCCGCTGGTGAGTACCGTCGCGGTGTGACCTTCGTGATCGCGTTCGACCTCGGGGGAGTGCTGTTCAGCGACGGCACGGCCGAATTCGTCGACCACCTGCATCGGGCGTACGCCGTCGACCCAGCCCGCTCCGGCGAGCTGCTCCACGGCGAACTCGGGAGCGCGTACCGGGAGGGAAGGCTTACCCGCCAAGACTTCTGGTACGCGTTCCGCGAGTCACTGCAGCTGACGGCTTCCGAGGAGGATCTCGCAGCGAGATGGATCGACGGTTACCGCCTCAACGTGGGTACCCGGGATCTGATCGCTGACCTTGCCGGCCACTACGACGTCTACTACCTGTCGGACAACGTGGCCGACCGCATCGAGGCAGTCGAGCGCCGCTACGGTTTCCTGCGGCTGTTCAAGGGCGGCGTGTTCTCCCACGAAGC
This sequence comes from Hamadaea sp., assembly GCF_013362815.1. Classification (GTDB taxonomy): domain Bacteria; phylum Actinomycetota; class Actinomycetes; order Mycobacteriales; family Micromonosporaceae; genus Hamadaea. The sequence goes on from NZ_JABFVK010000031.1 coordinate 183,402, forward strand.
CGGCGTACGCAAGCCGAATCGCGCGATCTACGAGCGCTTGCTGGACATCGTCGGCGGGTCGGCGGACCAGGTGATCTATGTGGACGACAAGGAATGGGCGTTGACGCCGGCCGCCGAGCTCGGCATGATCACGATCCTGTTCCGCGACAGCGACCAAGTACGCCGCGACGTCCAAGCGCGGATTTCCCCACGGTCCGATCAGCCCTCATGATCGTGTGCGCTGAAAACGTTGTCGGAGGCCGTTCTCGACGTTTCCAGCTCACTGGATCAAGCGCCCGACGGGATCAGGGGAGCAGTTCGCGTACGAGGGCGTCGGTGAGCCAACTGCGGTAGCGCTGCGAGTCCCAGCCGCGATGGCGCCGAAGCAGCTGATGCAGGTGCGGTGAGCTGAGGGCGTACAGGATGTCGGCGGCGGTCGCCGTGTCCAGGCCCGGCCGCAACGCGCCGTGGTCGTGGAGCGCCTCGGCGAAGGCGAGCATCACCTCGTGGTGGGCCTGGGAGCCGGCGTCGGCGGCCGCTCGCATGTCCGGGTCCGCCCCGGCCGCCTCGACGCTCACCATGATCAGATCGCCGGCCCGGTCCAGCAGATCACTTCCGTACGCGACGAACCGCTCGATTGCGAGACGCGGGTCGGCGGCCTGACGGGCGGCGGCGATTTCGGGGCGGTCGGCGACTCGGACGGGCTCCTCGTCGCCGACCGTTGCGACGCCGAGGGTGTGGCCGAAGAGTTTGACCTTCGTCGGGAACGCATCGTAGAGGGTGCGCTCGCCGACCCCGGCCGCCGCCGCGACCTGCTTCATCGTCGTCGCGGCGAATCCTTGGCCGGTGAACAGCCGCTGAGCGGCGTCGCGGATGCGCTCGCGCGTGGACGCCGCCGCGGCGGCGCGGGCGGGCGAGCGGTAGGTCCTCTTGACGGGGTGCGCCATGAGGAGCATTCTACAGATATTCGGCGCAGCGCTACTGCGCCCAATTGGCCCGGGGGTTCACGATGACCGCACCCATGACCATGCCCGTCCTGTCCGGCATCCATCACATCAAGATCCCGGTCACCGACCTGACCCGCTCGGTCGACTGGTACAGCCGGGTCTTCGGCTTCCGGACCACCATCGAGTTCCCCGAGGCCGACGGCGTCGTCCGCGGCGTGGCCGGCACCGCGCCCGGCCTGGGCGAAACCATGATCGCCTTCCGGGTGAACCCGCAGGCGGCCGAAGGCTGCAAAGGCTTCGATCCGGTCAGCTTCGCCGTCGACGGCAAGGCCGACATCGAGGCGTGGGCCGCCCGCCTCGACGAACTCGGCGTGAACCGCTCGCCGGTGATCGAGGCGTCGATCGGCTGGCTGCTCGTCTTCGACGACCCCGACGGTCTGACGTTGCACCTGTACTCGTGGGCGAAGCACGGCATCGACCAGTCACACCGTCCCGGCTACGGCCACGCAGTCGCGCAGGAAGAAGCGAACGAAACGGCGCACGAAGGAGCGCGCTGACCGTCCTGCGAAGTCGCGCCCGCTCCGGTACCGTTCGCTGATCATCGCGACGGACCGGAGTGCGGACATGAACGACGTGGCCACGCAGGCGTACGAGGCCTGGGAGTCCGAGGACTGGCTGGTCGCCGGTCGGCTGCTCGAACAGGCGGTGGCTCAGGAACGCGATCCCCAGCAGATCGCCATTCTGTGGTTCGACGCCGCGCTGGCGTACAAGTTCGCCCGTGACTGGCCCAAGGCGTACCAGTTGGGAAAGACCGCGGCGAGTCTGGTGACCCGCGGGCAGCAAGAACCGGCGTTCTGGAATCTGGGCATCGCCGCGACCGTACTCCGCGACTGGGCCACCGCGCGCGACGCCTGGACCGGCTACGGCCTCACCTTGCCCGACGGCGAAGGCGAGATCTCCGGCCGCTTCGGCATGACCTGCGTACGCATTCAGACCGCCGAGGGGCAGGAAGTCGTGTGGGCGCAACGACTTTGCCCCACTCGGGCTCGCATCACGAACGTGCCGTTCCACCCGTCGCGCCGATACGGCGAGATCGTCCTCCACGACGGCGCACCGAACGGCGAGCGCGTCTTCGACGGGCACGCGTACCCGGTCTTCGACGAGATCATGCTGTTCGAGCCGTCGCCCACGCCCACGCTGTCGGTGATGATCACCTCTGCCGACATGGCTGACACGGTGGCCCTGGCCGACCTGTTCGCCGAGCATGACTTCGGCGGTGAAGTCATGTCCAGCCGAGTCGTGATGTGCAAATGCTGCAGCGAAGGCTCGGTCACTCAGGAGCGCACGTTCGAGGCCGGCCGCCAGCAGATGCTGCTCGGTGCGCCCGAGGACGCCGCCCGTCGCCTTCTCGACCAGTGGAAAGGCGCGGAACAGGGCCGCGCGTGGTCGGACCTCCACGTACTCGAAGCCGCCTGACGGGCCGGCCTGATGAGTGCAATCCGTGCACATAGTGAGTAGCTAGGTAGTAGCGGAGTGTCGTACATACCGGGCAGACTGTCCGGCATGCTCGCGCACACCCGCTCCGACCTGGCCCACCTCGTCTCCACCGGGGTGAAGGTCAAGTACCTCCACTTCTGGGGGCATCAACCGCAGCCCGACGGCAGCGTCGGCGCCGGCTGTCTCAGCCAGTGGTGGCCGGCCTCGTTCGTCGTCGGCGGCCGGGCGTACGCCACTGCCGAGCACTGGATGATGTGGTCGAAGGCCAAGCTCTTCGGTGACGACGAGATCGCCGAGAAGGTGCTCGACGCGTCGACGCCGGGGGAGGCGAAGAAGCTGGGCCGCGAGGTGCTCGACTTCGATCAGCAGACCTGGGACGACAACCGGTACGCGATCGTGGTGGCGGGCAGTGCGGCGAAGTTCCGCCAGCACGACGACCTGCGGGCGTACCTGCTCGGGACGGGGGAGCGGGTGCTCGTCGAAGCGAGTCCGCTGGATCGGATCTGGGGCATCGGGCTGGCTGCGGCCGACCCGCGCGCTGCCAATCCCGCGCAGTGGCGTGGACTGAACCTGCTCGGGTTCGCGCTGATGGAGGCGCGGGACGCTATTCGGGCGGAGTGAGCGCCAGCGCCATGAGGCCGGCCAGCGGACGCGGCCAGCCCGGTACGCTCAACGGCTTGCGCGGGTCGCGTTCGTCGGTCAGCATCCGGCGTACGTGAGACGGAACCGCCGGCCGCGTACGCCGGGCGACCGCGATCGCCGCCGTCCAACGGATCATCGGCGAGGCGTCTGTCAGCTGCGCGCTGAGTCGGGGCAGCACGACGTCGTCGTGGCCCGACATGTGGCCGAGGGCCAGGTTGGCGCTGGCCCGGACGACACCGCCGTCGGGAACCGCAACCAAGTCGTCTAGCAGCGAAGACGTCGGCGGAACCCAGGTGAGCAGTTCGGCGGCGCGCGCGGCGACCTCGGGATCGGCGTCGGCGAGCCAGCGCCGGAAGACTTCGCCGTTCGGCGTGAACGCGGCGTACGCGTCGGCGGCCCACACCTGGTCGGCGAGGTTCATTACGTCGAAGTCGTCGCCCGAGTCGTCGATCTCCCCGTCGTAGAAGGCGGGAAGCAGCTCGCTGATGCGACGGCGGAGCTTGTCGTCGAACCCGGGGAACCCGGCGAACGGCAGGTAACGGTCGTCGAGGTCGCCCACGCCGACGAGGCGGAGCAGGTCGACGACGAGCGGCCGATCCGGCGTACGCGTGGAGTCGGCGAGCTCGACCAGCAACGGGACGGCGTATGCGCTCGCCTCCCAGCGGGTGCCCTGGTGGTAGACATTGCCCCGCAGCTGGTAATGCGCCCGGCCGCGTACCTCCACATCGTCCGAGCGGAGATCGCCGAGCAGCCCCGGAACGTCGTCCGCCGTCCCGTACGCATGGTGCAACCGGTGCCACGGAATCGGATCATTTGCCGTAGTCATACACCGTCACCGGGATGTCCCGCGCGCACAGTGTGCGTACAAGTAGAGGCTCGATCTTGTCCCACGAACCGCCGGCGAGCCCCGTGCCGATGCGCGGCATGTGCACGGACGCGCCGGACGGCAGCAGCTCCGCGAGCCTCGCGAGACAGCGTTCGACGGCGTCGTAGCGGATCGGCGGGCCGTTGCTGCCGATCTTCATGCCGTGCTGGCCGATCAGGTTGGCCACCCAGGTGTCCGCCGTGACCTGGACGAGCCGGACCGCGCCGAGACCGAAGTCGTTGCCCGCGCGGTGACGATGCCACTCGCGGTAGTCGCGCTCGGGCTCGGGCCATCGCCGCGAGATCGCGAGCACGAAGCCCTTGCCCCAGCCGCCGAGGTCGTTGCAGATGTGCGCGATCACCTTGGGGCCCTTGGCCTGCGGGCTCGTCGCGTCGCCCCGGACCACGGTGAGGGGTGTCATGCCGCGATGATGCCATCGAGGTATGACACCCCCGGCGGGTCACGGCACGAACAAAGCCGTCAGCGACTGGTGGTTGGCCTCCACGATGATCGACTCGGCGCCCGCGTTGGCCGTTACCCGCGTCGAAGCGGAGAAGGTACGCGAGGAGCAGGCGGTCGAGACGGGCACAGCGGTATGCCAGGTGTTGATTTTGAAATGGTGCACGGTGTTCGTGACGGTGACGCCCGCAAGTGCGCCGTTGGTCGTCGTGGCGCAGACCGATCCGTCCTGGTTGAGCTGGTGCACCACCAACTGCGTGCCGACGTACGCGTAGTTGCCCGTCAGCCGCCCGCCGACGCACAACGTCTCCGGGCGAGTGCCGTAGCAGGTGGTGACGTTGACGTCGCCGATCGCCTGGATGCTCGTCACGCCGGCCGGCGCGGTGAAGGTGACCGGGGCGGCGTAGTAACCGCTGTCGACGCGCGTACGCGTCGGCTGGTAGGTCTGGGCGGATGCGGTGAGGACGCCGAACACGTCCTCGACGTAGGTGGTCGACTCGACGCGGATCGTCTGCGTGCCGGAGGTCGCCGTGTGATCGATGAAGATCGCCTCCAGCGAGCAGGTGAGATCGCCGGAGACGGGGGCGGTGATCATGCCCCGGGTGAGGATCGTGGTCGCCGTCCCCGCGAGGACGTTCTGGCCGGACACCAGCCGGTCGACCAGCGTCGTCGAGCCCGCCTGACGGCAGTAGACCAGGTGCGACGTCTCGGTCACGACCGTCGCGTTCGAAACGATGAGCTTGCTGCTGAGGTACTTGGTCGTTCCGGCGGGGACCGTGATCCGGGCACCGAGATCATGGAAGATCGGAGTGCCGTTGGTGGAGGTCGGCTGAACGGTGTACGTGCCCGGCTTGGCGGTGTACACGCGCAGGTCGGAGGCGGTGGCGGGGGATGCGGTGGTCAGCAGGGCGGCGACCACGGCGGCGGTCATGGCAGCGACAGGCGTCCATCTCATAAGTCCGCAGCGTAGACGGCCTCTGGCTTTCGGTCTAGACCGGTATTACGATGCCCCGCATGGCTGACATGGTGGACGTGGCGATCGACGCCGGCCAGACCCGCATGCGGATCGGGCTCGCGTACGCCGGGCGGGTGACCCGGGTGGCCGACTGCCCCGGGCTGACCTACCGGCACGACGTACGCCCGTCCGACGCCGTCCTTGCCGCGATCACCGGTCCCTGGGCCGAGCTCGCCGTACGCGATCAGGTTGCCACCGTCTGCCTCGGACTGACCAGCGTCCTCGGCTCGGCCGACGAGTACGCCGCCCTGGCCGGTGGGCTGATCGACCGGCTCGAGGCCGGGCGCGTACTGATCGCCGGGGACGTCGTCACCGCCCATGCGGGCGCCTTCGGTCTCGGACCCGGGGTCGTGCTCGCCGCAGGCACCGGCGCGATCGCGCTCGGGCTGGACCGCGACGGCGTACGCCGTCAGGTCGACGGCTGGGGCTACCTCTGCGGTGACGCGGGCGGTGGATTCTGGATCGGCCGCCGGGGACTGGAGGCGGCGCTGCGCGGCCACGACGGCCGGGCGGAGCCGAGCGCGCTGATCGACCACGCGACCGCGCACTTCGGGGAGCTCGCCGACCTCGCCGAGACGCTGTATCCGGCTCCCGACGCCGTCGCGAGGATCGCCGAGTTCGCCCCGGCCGTCCTCGGCCTCGCCGACGCCGACGCGTACGCCGCGAACATCGTCGACGAAGCAGCGCGGGAACTCGCCGCCACCGTCGCCGCCGCCTCCGGCCCCGGCGACCTGCCGGTGTCGTGGACCGGGCGGCTGCTCCAGCACGACGGACTACGACGGCGGTTCGCCGACGAACTGGCGATCCGGCGGCCCGGCGTACGCCTCCACGAGCCGATCGGCGACGGGCTCGACGGAGCGGCGAAGCTCGCCGCCGCACCCGAGCTGGGCCTCCACTCCGGACTGATGCGGGTGACTGTGCGGTGAGAGTCGGCTTCGCCACCCGTACCATCACCGTGCCGCCGGGTGCCCCGATGGGCGGGTACGCCTTCCGCGAAGGCGTCTCGGCGGGAACGCTCGATCCGCTGACCGTCTCGGCGATCACCTGGTTCGACGGCACTCACCGGGTCGCGTTGGCGCTCCTCGACGTCATCTGCGTCAACGCCGACCTCACCCGGGCGGCTCGGGCCGCTGTCTCCGGTGGGTCTTGTTTCGACGTCTTGTGGGTCGCTGCGAGCCATACGCACGCCGGGCCGGAGACCGGGTGCGTACCGGGTGGGACGGCGACTCCACCCGAATGGCTCGCCCGGCTCACCACCGACATCGCCGAGACCGTTGCGGTGGCTCGGGATGCGGAGGTCGAGACGACCGGCCGGGTGCACTCCGGACTGCTGCACGGCGTCGGCGCGGTACGCAGCCAGCCCGCCGGGGAGGCGAGCGTTCCGCTGGACGTCGTCGAGGTCGTGGCGGGCGGACGGCGTACCGGGGTCCTCGTAGTGCTGCCGGTGCATCCGACCGTGCTGCCCTCCGACAACCTCCTCGTCAGCGCCGACCTGACCGGGGCGGTCCGCCGCGCCCTGACCGACCGCCTCGAACCCGGAACCTGGGTGGCCGTCGCGACCGGTGCGGCCGGGGACATCAGCACTCGGCGTACGCGTCAAGGCCAGGACTCGGCCGAACTCGACCGGCTCGGCGCCCTCGTCGCCGACCGTTGCCTTTCCCTTCTCGGCGACGGTGTCCCCGCGTGGTCTGCGGGGAGCACCGTTGCCTGGCGACGCCGTGAGCTGACCTTGGACGCCAAACCGCCCGTCGACGCGTACGCCCTGATCGCCGCGGCCGAGCGCGACATTCGGGACGCGACCGACCCCATCTCCGTACGCATCGCCGAAGGCGTGCTCGACGGGGCTCGGTGGGCTGCTTCGCTACTGCCTGACGCGCCTCACTCCACCGAGCGCGGGGGGCGGGCGCGTCGCGATATCCGGGATAACGTCCCCTCGCACACTGTGCGAGACCGCGTTATCCCGGATATCGCGCAAGAACTGCCGATAGCGGCGGAAGTCGCAGCGCTCCGAATAGGAGACGTCCTCCTCGCCGGCCTCCCGGGCGAACCGTTCCTCACCGCAGCCACCCAGCTCCACCCCGCTATCGTGCTGGGATACACGAACGCCTATCCGGGCTACCTGCCACCGGAGACCGCGTACGCCGATGCCACCTATGAGGTTCTGGCGAGCGCCGCCGCACCGGGATGCGCCGAGCTGATCACCGCCGCCGCCGCCGACCTCATCCGGGAGTTGACCCAACCATGGCAGGCAGAGGGAGCGAAATGATCGACCAGACCACGTACGCCGAGGTCGCCCGCAACGCCGTCGAGCGCCTGATCACCACCCAACGGGAGGCGATCGCGGAAGCGGGCCGCCTGGTGGCGGACGCGCTGGCGGCCGGTGGCGTGCTCCAGGCGTACGGGACGGGGCATTCGCGTGCGACGGCGTTGGAGCTGGTCGGCCGGGCCGGTGGGCTGATCCCGGCGAATCAGCTCGGCATCCGCGATCTTGTCTACTATGGAGACGCCAAGGTCGCCGACATCCTCGATCCGCTGCTCGAACGGGAGGCCGGGATCGCCGAGCAGATCTGGGCGCTGGCCGACATCCGGCCCGAGGACGTCTTCGTGATCGCGTCCAATTCGGGCGGCAACACCGCTGTCGTGGAGATGGTCCAGCTCGCACAGTCGCGGGGGCACAAGGTCATCGCGATCACCTCGGTCGAACACGCCACCACGGCCCACCGCAGCCCGTCGCTGGCCGAGCTGGCCGACGTCGTGATCGACAATGGAGCGCCGTGGGGCGACGCCGCGATTCCCATGCCTGACGGGGACAAGTTCGGCCCGCTGTCCGGCCTGACCGGCGTACTCGCCGCGAATCTGCTCGTGGCCGAGGTCGTCGGCCGTCAGTTGGCGGCAGGACACCAGCCGTTGGTGTATCGTTCGGCCAACACACCGGGCGGATACGAGCGGAACGCCGAGATCCTGCGCCGATACGGCGGGCGCGTCCGGCTGGGCGACGCCTGATCCGCCGACTTGGCACAGCACCGCGAAGACGCCCCGCCTGACCGACAAGAAAGCGCCGAGGAGCGCGATGGCCCGCAGCCCGCACAATACGTTCCCGGAGATCCCGCTCCCCGACGCGTTCGACACCGTGCGCGCCAAGGGCGAGCAGCTCCGGGAGATCCTCGAGGCGATGGTCCGCGAACAGCCGCCGGGCACGCTGCTGCCGTCGGAGCGCTCGATCGCCGAGCGCTTCCAGGTCGCCCGAATGACCGCCCGCCAGGCGATCACCGACCTGGTCACCCGGGGGCTCATCCGCCGCGTCAACGGCGCCGGCACGTTCGTGGCCGAGCCGCGCCTCACCCACGGCACGACCACCGGCTCGTTCAGCCACGACATGCGGCTGCGGGGTCTGGTTCCCGGCGCGCGGGTGGTTTCCTCAGGGGTACGCCCAGCGACCGGACTGATAGCGCAACGATTGCAGCTGACCGAAGGCGATCCGATCGTGGCCCTGCATCGGGTGCGTACGGCCGACGGGGTGCCCATCGCGGTCGAGAACACCCATCTGCCGGCCGATCGGTTTCCCGGCCTGCTCGATCTGCTCGGCGACGACCGTTCGCTGTACGCGATCCTCAACGAGCACTGGGGCGTACAGATCGCGACGGCGGCCCACCGAGTCTCCGTGATCGCATTGGACGACACCGACGCCGAACTGCTCGAAGTGCCGCCCGGCCTGCCGTCGTTCGTCATCGACCGGGTCGCCTACGACGCGGCGGGCGCGCCGATCGAGTGGGGCCGCTCCCGATACCGCGGGGACCGCTACGACGTGGAGTTCGACGTCCACCCGAGCTGACCGGGCCCCACGCGGGCCGGGCGTGCGGGTTAGGGTCTCGATCATGGCCCTGACTCCCGACGAGTACTACGCGCACGCCCTCGCCGCCGCCGACGAGGACCGGCGACTGCCGCTGGCCCGGATGACGGAATGGGACATCAGCCCGTTCGACCCGGAAGGGCTGCGGGTTTCGCCGCTCCGGCCGCCGGTGGTGCCCGAACCGCCCCGGCACGGCGAGGACCCGGCCGACTGCAAGTCGTGCGAGCTGCGCGACGAAGGCATCTGGTTCACCGACAACTGGCGGCTCAACCGGGTGCAGGGTGTCGGCGTACCCCTGGCGTTGATGCTGCGCCCACGGGACCACTACGACATGGCGGACCTGACCGACGATCTCGCCGCCGAACTGGGGGTGCTCAGCACGCATCTCGTCCGGCACATCCAGGCCCTGCCGAACATCGGCCGGGCGCACGTCTATCGGCTCGGTGACGGCGGGGCGCATCTGCACGTCTGGTTCTTCGCCCGGCCGGCGGGCCAACGGCAGATGCTGGGGTCGTGGCTGATGGTCTGGGACGATTTGATGCCCGAGTACCCGGCGGAGCCGGCTGACGCAGACGCGCAAGTCGTCGCCGACGCCCTGATCGCCTCGTACGGCGGAAGCCGCGAACCGACGTCCTGACTCAGCGTTCGGCCAGGCCCGGATACGTAACGACATACCCGTTCTCGTCGACCGTCAGGTCCGCGGTGAAGGTGCCGGAGGCGTACCGGATCTGGCCGTCGCCCAGCACCGTGTAGGTCTGCTCCGACGGCACCACCGCCAGGCTCGGCAGCAGCACCCAGGCCGCGACGATGGTGGTGCTCGTCCCGGCGGGCTTGCCCAGCAGGTTCAGCCGCCGGATCGGCAGTGTGTTGGTCAGCGGTGAGGCGTACAGGTCCACGTCGATCGCCTCGGCCAGCCGGTCCGGCTCCTCGGTGCCCGCCAGCGGGGCGGTCGGCAGGACGGCGTTGAGGTTCCCCCGCTCCGAGGCCGTGATGCGCCAGCGGCCACTCGCCCTTTCCAGCTTGAGCGTACGCAGAAAGCCAGGCCCTTCGACGGTCACGTCGAGCCGGCTGCCGGCCCACCGGCTGTCGGTCGACAGCTCATAGCGGCAGGCGTACGCCACCGGCGAACCCGTGAAGGCGTAGCCGTGCGCGGTGAGCCCGTCGCGATCGTCGTAACCGGCGTACTCGCCGCCCGTCGTGTCAGTACGCCGCCAGGCGAGCGCGCGGGGAAGAGTCATGTGCCCCAACCTACCGGCCGACCCGTACGCCGTGACGTCTTTCCGACTTCGGCGAGCGGCTCGTCGTGCGATCCTTTCGCGATGCACGAGGCCTTCGCGTCCACTGTCGCCCAGCTCCTGCCGGTCTTCGCCCTGGCCGCGCTGGTGGAGCTGATCGCGTACGCCCGCCAGTTCGGCCGGGGCATGAGCGAACTGCGCTCGTGGGCGGACGTGCCACCGCGGCTGTTCGACCTCGGCGCGATCGGGCTCGGCGTGATGATCATCGGCTGGCTGGAGTTCGACCTGGTCCGGGCCGAGATGCTCTGTCTCGACTCGCTCGTCGGCCGGCCGGTGCCGCTGGGCGCGGCCGGCGACGTCCGGGCCACCGTCATCGAAGCCCTCGTCTATCTGATCGCGTTCCCGGTCGTCGGCGTCGTACTGCAGATGCTGTTGCGGATCTCGATGCGAGCCATGTCCCTCGCCCGGACCGCGCCATCGACGCTCGACAGTGACCCGGTGGCGGTCGGCCTCCTGGTGGAGGACACCGTAACCTGATCATCGTGCCGATGCATGACGACCAGCTCGACATCACTCCCGAAATCGTCCGATCGCTCGTCGGCGACCAATTCCCGCAGTGGCGCTCCTGGCCGATCCGGCAACTGACGGCGTCGGAGGGCACAGTCAACGGGATCTTCCGCATCGGCGACACCCTCACGGCCCGGTTCCCGCTCGTGCCCGGCGACCCCGCCGAAGTCCGGCGAGATCTGGAAGCCGAGGCCGACGCGTCGGCCGAACTGGCCGGGCGTACGCGTTTCCCCACCCCGGAGCCAGTGGCGCTGGGCGAGCCGGGGCATGGCTATCCACTGCCCTGGTCGGTGCAGACCTGGCTGCCGGGAACCGTCGCGACGGTGGCCGACCCAGGGGAGTCCATCGCCTTCGCCGAAGATCTCGCCGAGTTCATCGCCGGAGTACGCACCATCGACACCCGCGGGCGTACCTTCAGCGGTGGCGGCCGCGGCGGTGACCTGAAGAACTCCGACGGCTGGCTCGACTTCTGCTTCGACCGCAGCGCCGGGCTCCTCGACGTCCCCCGGCTGCGCGCGATGTGGGCGGAGTTCCGTGAACTGCCCCGGACCTCTCCCGACGTCATGTCACACAAGGACCTCATCCCGGGAAACGTCCTCGTCGCCGGCGGCCGCCTCGCCGGCGTACTCGACGTGGGCGGACTCGGCCCGGCCGATCCGGCGCTGGACCTGGTCAGCGCGTGGCACCTGCTCGAAGCCGGTCCGCGGCAGACGATGCGGGAGCGCCTCGGGTGCGACGACCTCGACTGGGAACGCGGCCGGGCCTGGGCCTTCCAGCAAGCCATGGGTCTGCCGTGGTACTACGCCGACACCAATCCCGTCATGGCCCGCCTCGGTGTGCGTACCCTTGCCCGGCTCATGAGCTGAGGAGCCCACGGAGCCGCAGCTCGGCCATGGCCTCGTCGAGCACGGCCTCGTCGCCCGCGAACCAGCCGCTCTCGCGCGGCCAGTGGGTGACGACGTCGGTGAAGCCGAGCCGCTCCGCGCGTTCCACCGTGTCCACGAAGTATTCCACACTGGACAGTGAGTAGACCGCGGACCTGGGGTCGAGAATGAGGAAGCGGGTCGTGTTGATCGGGTTGCGCTCACTGAGCCGTTCGACGGAGCTCCACCACTCCTCGACGTCCTCGGTCACGTCGCCACCGGCCAGCCACGCGTCGCCGTACTTCTGGGCGAGCTTGATCCCGCGCGGACCCTCGGCGGCGATGACGAGCGGCAGCTCGCTGACCTCGCAGCGGGCGTCCACCGCTCGGTAGTACGCGCCGTCGTAGGTCACGCGCCCCTCGCGCAGCAGCCGATGCAGCAGTTCGACGAACTCGGCGAACCGCTCGAAGCGCTGGCGGCGGTCGAGGCGCGGCTGGCCGAGCACGTCGTTGTCGAATCCCGCGAGCCCGCCCGCGCCGACGCCGATCACCGCCCGCCCGCCGCTGACGTCGTCCAGCGTCGTGATCTCCCGCGCGAAGTGCGCCGGGTGCCGGAAATGCGGGGAAGCGACCATCGTGCCGAGCTTGATGTGGCCGGTGACGCCGGCCGCGGCGGTCAGCGTGGCGATCGAGTCGAACCACGGCCCGTCGACTAGGTCGCGCCAGCCGAGATGGTCGTAGGTCCAGGCGTGGGCGAAGCCGACCGTCTCCGCCTTCTCCCACAGCCGCCGGGCCTGGGCCCAGGGACGGTCCGGCAGGATCACCACTCCGACTCTCATGCCGGTAAGCCTCTCACGGTGCCGCCACGATCCGTCTGGGCGTACTGGCGGATTCTGCTGATTCGTCCGCGCTTTACCAGGCGGCGGCCTACGCTCCCAGGAAGGGCGAAGGGGGCGCGCGATGACGTCGGTGGATGAGGCACGCACGGGCACGAAAGAGGCGACCGCGATCACAGCGGCGGCGAACGCGGCGGTGCTGGGAGCCTTGCCGTTCGACGACACGACGGACTTCGACGACGTACGCCGGGGACTGATCGAAGCGGCGGCGCCTGCGCCGGTGACCCGATCCGACGGCGTTCCGATGCCCGCCTGGAACATGGGCGCGTACGCCTTCGAGGACGCCGACGAAGCGCCGCCGACGGTGAACCCCAGTCTGTGGCGGCAGGCCCGGCTGAACCGGGTGGCCGGGCTGTTCGAGGTCACCGAGCGGATCTACCAGTTACGGGGCATGGACATCTCGAACATGACGATCGTCGAGGGCGACACCGGGATCATCGTCATCGACCCGATGATCTCCACCGAGACTGCGAAGACCGGCCTCGACCTCTATCGCAAGCATCGTGGCGACAAGCCCGTCGTGGCGGTGATCTACACCCACAGCCACGTCGACCACTACGGCGGCGTACGCGCCATCATCTCCGACGAAGACGTCACCTCCGGCCGGGTGAAGATCTACGCACCGGAGGGCTTCCTCTATCACGCCGTGTCGGAGAACGTGTTCGCCGGAACCGCGATGAGCCGCCGCTCGCATTTCCAGTACGGCGTCTTCCTGCCCCGGGACGAGCGCGGGCAGGTCGACCTCGGCCTGGGCAAGGCGGTCTCCAACGGAACCATCACGCTGATCCCGCCGACCGACCTGATCACCGAGAACGGCTCGCGCACGATCGACGGCGTACGCATGGAGTTCCAGCTCACGCCGGGCACCGAGGCTCCGTCGGAGATGAACTTCTACTTCCCGCAGATGCGGGCCCTGTGTGCGGCCGAGAACGCCTGCCACACCCTGCACAACATCCTGACCCTGCGCGGCGCGGAGGTACGCGACACCCGTCAGTGGTCGCGCTACCTGGACGAGGCGATCGAGATGTTCGCCGATCGAAGTGACGTCGTGTTCGCCTCGCACCACTGGCCGACCTGGGGCTCCGAGCGTGTGGCCGAGTTCCTCGCCGATCAGCGCGACATGTACCAGTACCTGCACGACCAGACGTTGCGACTGATCAACCACGGACTGACCCCGATGGAGATCGCCGAGACGCTCACGAAGCTGCCGCCGGACCTGGAGAAGCGGTGGTACCTCCGCGGTTACTACGGTTCGATCAGCCACGGCGTACGCGCGATCTACCAGCGTTACCTGGGCTTCTACGACGGCAATCCGGCGCATCTGAACCCGCATCAGCCGGTGGAGGCGGCCAAGCGCTACGTGAAGGTCATCGGCGGGCCGGACAAGGTGCTCGCGGCCGGCCGGGAGGCCTTCGACTCCGGCGACTACCGATGGGCGGCCGAACTGGTCAACCACCTGGTCTTCGCCGACCCGGGCAACAGCGAGGCGGTCGCCCTCCAGGCCGACGCCCTCGAACAGCTCGGCTACCAGTGCGAGAACGGGACCTGGCGATCGCTGTACCTGATGGGCGCGCACGAGTTGCGCAACGGCGTCTTCCACGGTGTCGCGCTGACGACCACCAGCCCGGACATGATCCGCTCGATGAGCCCGGACCTGTACTTCGACTACCTCGGCATCCGGCTCAACGGCGACAAGGCAGCCCACGTTCCGGAGACGCGGATGGCCTGGACCTTCACCGATCTCGACGAGACTTATGTCGTCACCCTGCGAAACGCGACGCTGACCTACCGGGTGGGTAAGCCGGACGCCCCCGCCGACGTCAGCCTGACGCTGACGAAGGCGGCGCTGGACGCGATCTCGCTGAGCCAGTCGACCTTCGACAAGGCGATCGCCGACGGCGCCATCACGGTCGAGGGGGACAAGCAGCGCCTCGTCCAGCTGCTGAGCATGCTCGACGACTTCGACGTCATGTTCAACGTCGTCACCCCGTGACACCGCGGCGATCGCACGCGGCAGACTGGCGGCATGATGCCCGACGTCGACCTGCCCGTGCGTGCTGCGCTGCCAGAACTGCTGACTGCGCTGGACGGGTCCGGCACCGCGGTGCTCGTCGCGCCACCGGGCTCCGGCAAGACCACGCTGGTCCCGCTCGCCCTCGCCGACCAGGTGAAAGGCCGGGTCATCGTCGCCGAACCCCGGCGCATCGCGGCTCGCGCGGCCGCGTCTCGGATGGCTCATTTGACCGGTACGCAGGTCGGCGGGCTCGTCGGCTACACGGTTCGAGGTGACAGCCGCACCGGTGGCGACACCAGAGTCGAAGTCGTCACCACGGGTGTCCTGGTCCAGCGACTGCACCGCGATCCGGAGCTGACCGGCGTCGCAGCGGTGGTCCTCGACGAATGTCACGAACGGCACCTCGACACCGATCTCGCCCTCGCCTTCACCCTCGACTCCCGTACGCACCTGCGCCCGGACCTGAGGCTGCTCGCGACGTCGGCGACCGCAGACGCGGAGCGGCTCGCAGCGGCGATGGGCGCGCGCACGTCCATCGTCAGCGCGGCCGGGATGATGCACCCCGTCGAGGTCGTCTGGGCTCCGCCGACCGGTCCGGTGGACGCGCCCTACGGCCTGCGCGTCGACCCTCGACTGCTCGATCACGTCGCCGCCGTCGTCCGGCGCGCCTTGGCGGAGAGCCCCGGCGATGCTCTGGTGTTCCTGCCCGGGGCGGCGGAGATCGGCGGAGTGGCCCAGCGGCTCGGCCGCTTGAGCGGCGTGGACGTGGTGAGCCTGCACGGGCGGCAGGCGGCTTCGGTGCAGGACGAGGCCCTGCGTCCGGGCGTACGCCGACGGGTCGTGCTCGCCACCGCGGTCGCCGAGTCCAGCCTCACCGTGCCGGGCGTCCGGATCGTCGTCGACTCTGGACTGGCGCGCGTTCCGCGTACCGACCATGGTCGTGGTCTCGGTGCGCTGGTGACCGTCCGGGCATCGCGGGCGGCCGCCACCCAACGGGCCGGCCGAGCAGGTCGGGAAGCGCCGGGAAGCGTGTATCGGTGCTGGTCCGAGCACGACCATGAACGGCTGCCCGCGCAGGCCGATCCGGAGATCGCGGGGGCCGACCTCACCGGATTCGTGCTGCACTTGGCCTGCTGGGGGCGGGCCGACGCGGAGGGGCTCACCCTGCTCGATCCGCCACCGGCGGCCGCCGCCCAGGTGGCGCGTGAGACGCTGACCGCCATCGGCGCGCTCGACCAGGCTGGCCGGGTCACCCCGCGTGGGCGCGACATCAACGACGTCGGCGCTCATCCGCGGCTCGCTCGCGCACTTCTCGACGGCTCCAAGATCGTGGGTAGCAAGATCGCAGCCGAGGTGGTCGCGCTGCTCTCGGCCGACGTGCGTACGGCCACGGATGACCTGCCGGCAGCGCTGCGGCGGTTGCAGGGCAACGCCGAGCCGGCGGTCACCAGCGCCTGGCGTACCGAAGTCCGCAGGCTCGCCGGCGGCATCGATGCCAACCGGCCGACCAGCAGCTGGTCGTCGGATCTCGCGGCCGCGCTCCTCGTCGGGCTCGCCTTTCCCGAACGAATCGGACGGGTACGCACACCAGGCGGGCGGGTGTACTTGATGACCGGCGGGACTGCGGCGGAACTCGCGGCCGACACTTCGCTACACGGGATGGAATGGCTCGCCATCGCCGACGCGGACCGGCAGCCCGGCAACGCCGCCGCCCGAATCCGGCTCGCCGCACCGATCGACGCCGAAACGGCGAAACTGGCGGCCGAAACGCTGTACGCCGACCGCGGCGAAGTGACGTGGACCAACAAAGACGTCCTCGCCCGGCACCGCACCCGCCTCGGCGCGATCGTCCTCACCGATCGGCCGCTGGCCAAGCCCGATCCGGAAGCGGTGGCGGCCGCGCTCGGGGAAGGACTGCGCCGCAATGGGCTCAAGCTGCTGCGCTGGTCTGACGAAGCGACCGGCGTACGCGAACGGCTCGCCTTCCTGCGTCACGCGCTCGGCGAGCCCTGGCCGGCCGTGGACGACGCCGGACTGCTGGCCGACCTGAGTTGGCTGGGTCCGGCGCTCGTCAACGCCCGCAACCGTGCCGATCTGGCCCGCATCGACGTGGCCTCGGCATTGCGCCGGCTGCTTCCCTGGGCGCAGGCCGCCCAGTTCGACGAGTACGCCCCCGACCGCATCGAAGTGCCGAGTGGTTCCCGGATTCGCGTCGACTACACCGACCCGGCTGCACCCTTCCTCGCGGTGAAGGTGCAGGAGATGTTCGGCTCGGCGCAGGCGCCCACGCTCGCCGGTGGACGCGTGCCGTTGGTGCTGCACCTGCTCTCACCGGCGGGCCGCCCGGCAGCGGTCACCGCAGACCTCGCATCCTTCTGGGACAACGGTTACGTGTCGGTACGCTCGGAGTTGCGCGGCCGCTACCCGAACCACCCCTGGCCCGACAATCCGCTCAAGGCGAAGCCGTCGGGGCGTACCAAGCCTCGCAAGTGACGGGGCTCAGTCGTGTGTGGACTGCATCGCCTCGGCGAGCAGGGCGACCGAGCGCAGCCGGGCCTTGCCGGTGGCGTGATGGGCGACGATCAACTCGTCGGCTTGCGCGTGCCGGATGAAGGTGTCCAGGTATTCGCGTACTTCGGCCGGTGTGCCGAGGGCGGAGTATTGCAGCATCTGGTCGACGTGCGCGCCCGCGCCCTGCGCCAGCAGTTGATCGGCTTGCTCGTCGGTGAAGGTCTGCCCGCGCCCGAACAATCCCGTCGCGAACGCCCGGCGAGTGGCCTGGAACTGCTCATGAGCGGCGGCAGTCGTGTCCGCGGCGACGACGTTGACCGCGGCGATCACATAGGGCCGGTCGAGCTGCTCGGACGGGCGGAAGTCTGCGCGGTACGCCGCCACGGCCGCCGCCAGCGCCTGCGGCGCGAAGTGGGAGGCGAACGCGTACGGCAGGCCGAGAGCGGCGGCCAGTCTCGCGCCGAACAGCGACGAGCCGAGGATGTACAACGGGATCTCGGAACCCTTGCCCGGCACCGCGTCCACGCCGGGAATGCGCGACCGGCCGGCGAGGTAGCCCTGCAGCTCCAGCACGTCTTGCGGGAACGCCTCGGCCGACTGAGCGTCGCGGCGTAGGGCGCGCATCGTGTTCTGGTCCGAGCCGGGAGCGCGGCCCAGGCCCAGGTCGATGCGTCCCGGGTACATCGCGTCGAGGGTGCCGAACTGCTCGGCGACGGTCAGCGGCGTGTGGTTGGGCAGCATCACCCCGCCGGCACCGAGCCGGATCGTGCGGGTGAACGTCCCGATGTGGGCGATCAGGACGGCCGGCGACGACGAGGCGATCGTCGGCATGTTGTGGTGCTCGGCGTACCAGACGCGACGGTAACCATGCTGCTCGGCGGCGACGGCCAGGTCGACACTCGCCGCGATGCTGTCGCGCGCGGTCTCGCCCGGTCCGATGCGAGCCAGATCGAGAATGGAGAGCGGGGTGGGCATACGGCGATCCTTTTGACTCGAGCGGGCACCGGGTGGGTCGACACGAAGCGGAGCACGTGCTCCGCCTCTCCCGACGGTAACACTGAAGCGGAGCAGATGCTCCGGTAGGGTGTGTGTATGACATCACCGGCCATCCGCAGCGACGCCGCCCGCAATCGGGGCCGGTTGCTCGACGCCGCGGCCGGCCTCATCGCCGAACGTGGCAGCGACATCGACGTACGCGAGATCTCCCGCCGGGCCGGTGTCGGCATGGGCACCCTGTACCGCCATTTCCCGACCAAGGAGGCGCTGCTCGACGCAGCGCTGGAGCACGTGTTCACGTCCTGGGCCGAGCAGGCGGCGGCCGCCCGGACCGGCGAAGCCTGGCGCGACTTGAGCACCTTCCTCGGCGACGCGTTGTCCCGGCAGACGGCGTCGCCGGGTCTGCTCGACGCGTACTGTCAGGCGCTGCCCGGCCAAGCCGGGAACACCGCCCGCCGGCACTGCCGCCAGCAGGTCGCACCGCTGATCACCGAGCTGGTCCAGGCCGCGCGACAAGCCGGAGAGTTGCGTTCCGACGTCACCGATGAAGACGTCTCGCTGCTCCTCGTCGCGCTGGGCCGAATCGCGACGGTGGTTCCCGAAACCGCTTGGCGCCGTGTGCTCCACGTGGCGTTGGACGGCTTGCGGGCGACTGCGGCCACCCCCATGTGAACGACGCGTACTCAGCCGATCGAGGTGTTGACATCTTCGGGTCGAACCACCACCGTGGGAGCGTTCCCATCCTCGTCCCCCTCAGGAGGAACATTCGGTGAAGCGCATCTTCACAGCAGTAACAGCCGCCGTCCTGGCCGGCGTCTTCGTCGCCGCTCCGGCGCAGGCGCACGGCTCGGACGGCACGAGGTTCTACACGCCGAAGCCCGATCCCGGGGCCGTGCAGCAGATCACCTCGCTCTACCGCCAGGGCCAATGGGAGCTGGCGACCAAACTGCTGACCATGGTCAGCACCCCGCAGGCGGTGTGGTTCACCGGCGGCGTGGGGCAGGACGTCACGAAGTCGGTGAAGACCGAGGTCACCCGGGCGGCCTTGCAGCGCAAGGTGCCGGTTCTGGTGGCGTACAACATCCCGTTCCGAGACTGCGCCCAGTACTCCGCAGGCGGAGCGACGAGCGTGGCCGAGTACGAGGCCTGGATCGACGCGTTCGCCGCGGGCATCGGGCGGCACGAGGTCGTGGTGGCGCTGGAGCCGGACAGCCTCGGCATCATCCCCTGGTACACCACGATCAACGGCGCGGCCGAGTGGTGCAAGCCGGCGGAGGCCGACCCGGCGACCGCCGCGAGCGACCGGTTCGCGATGCTGAACTACGCGGTGGCCAAGCTCGGCGCGTTGCCGAACACCAGCGTCTACCTCGACGGTACGCACAGCGGCTGGCTCGGCTCGGGTGACGCCGCCGACCGGCTCGTCAAGGCGGGCGTGCAGCAGGCCGACGGGTTCTTCCTGAACCTGTCGAACTATGAGACGACCGAGCGCCAGCTGAAGTACGGCAGCTGGATCAGCAAGTGCGTCTACTTCGGGACGCAGGGCCCGGACTGGGCGCGCGGTCACTTCGACTGGTGCGCCAGTCAGTACTACCCGGCGAATCCGGCGGACTTCAGCACGTGGGGGCTGACCGACGCGTGGTACGACCAGAACGTCGGCGCGGTGTCGCCGGACGTCCTGCCGCACTTCGTGATCGACACCAGCCGCAACGGGCAAGGTCCGTGGACGCCGCCGGCCGGCAACGGCTGGCCCGACGCCCAAGTCTGGTGCAACCCGCCGGACCGCGGGCTCGGCCTGAAGCCGACCTCGAACACCGGTAACCCGCTGGTCGACGCGTACCTGTGGATCAAGACGCCCGGTCAGTCCGACGGGCAGTGCGACCGCGGCACCGGCACCGGCGTCGACCCGGCACGGGGCGGGATCGCCGATCCGGCGGCCGGCGCGTGGTTCCCGCAGCAGGCGATCGAATTGGTGCAGTACGCCAATCCGCCGCTGTGGTGACGCTCGCATGATCGGGGCCGGTTCCGGTGGTTCATCGGCCACGGAATCGGCCCCGATCATCGGGTACGCGGTCGCACAGGGTAGGTGGACGGCGACGAGGCGTACAAAACAGGACGCGAGCGGCGAACGCCTTTAAGATCCCGCGCATGCGACACCTCTGGACCCTGATCGCCGCCCTCGTCATCGCCCCGCTTTCCTGGTTCCTGCTCGCCATCGGCCAGTCCACCTCGCTGCGCGTCCTCGACGACGCGTCCTCGGCCGCCCCGAGCGGCGCCGACATCCTGCGTCCCCTCGTCTTCCTCGCGGTCGGCGGGCTCATGCTCGGCCTCATCGCCACTCTGCGTATGTCGCCTCTGGGCGCGGTGCTGACCGGAGTTCTCTACACCGGCAGCTACATCCTTTTGCTGATCGCCCCGAACGCCGTCCTCGACGCGTTGTCGAAGGACATCTCGTTCGGCGGATTGCGGGCGGACCTCGCGATGCCGTTGCGTACCGGAACATCGGCTCTCGTCGGGTCGATGTTGCTGCTGGCGCTGGTCAGCGTCGGCCGGTGGCGGCGGTGGCCCGAGCCGGAACTCGCCACCGAGGCGTGGTCGTCGACCGAGTCGTCCTCCGGCTTCCCGCGTACGCCGACTCCGAGCACGCTCGCTGGCTGGACGTCGTTCCTGCGCGACGATCCGCGTCCGATGTCGAGGAAGTGATGAGCCGGACCTGACCGTCCGGCCGAGCGGACAACCCGCCTTTCCGGCATTGTGCGTACGCAGCGCTCCTGGCGGGTGACCGTTGTCGGGAGTCTGACGGTTCACGACGTTACTTAGTGGTCCATAGGGCGAATAGCATCCCCGGTTATCCTGCGGGTCCCCGGCTGAGAGGTGACCCGAATCGTTGTGGGGGTGCGGGTTCGTGACCAGGGTGGCCATCATCGGCGCGGGGCCCTACGGACTGTCTATCGCGGCGCATCTGCGGTCGCTCGGCGTGCCACATCGGATCTTCGGCACGCCGGTCGACACGTGGCTGCGTCACATGCCCGCCGGAATGTCGTTGAAGTCTGACGGGTTCGCGTCCAGCCTCAGCTCGCCCGAGCCGGGCAGCCGGCTGTCGGCGTACTGCGCCGAGAACGAAATCGCCTACGACGACACGGCGATCCCGGTCGAGCTGGACGTGTTCACCGCGTACGCGGTCGACTTCCAGAAGCGGTTCGTGCCGCAGGTCGAGGACCGTCAGGTCGTCGCGCTGGACAAGGGAGCGGAGGGGTTCACGCTCAAGCTGGACGACGGTGAGACGCTCACGGCCGACCTGGTCGTGGCGGCGGTCGGCATCACGCACTTCGCGCGTATGCCGCAGGAGCTGTCCGGCCTGCCCGCGAACCTCGTCTCACACGCGTCCGCCCATCATGACCTGTCCGCCTTCGCCGGCCGCGACGTCACCGTGATCGGCGCGGGCTCGTCGGCCATCGACATCGCCGCCCTGCTCGCCGAGGCAGGCGCGACCACGTCGCTGATCGCCCGGCGGGACCGGATCAAGTTCGCCTCCGCGCCGCCGCCCGGTGGCCGGAGCCTCTACCAGCGGCTGCGGCACCCGTCGACGGGAATCGGGCCCGGCCTGCGCTCGTTCATCTTCCAGAAGCGGCCCAACCTGTTCCGCTTCCTGCCCGGCGGGCTGCGCCTGAAGATCGTCCGCCGCCACCTCGGTCCCTCGTCCGCCTGGTGGATGAAGCCGCGCTTCGACGCGGGCGTGACGACCGCGTTGAGCGCCACGATCGAGAACGCCACCGTGGAGGGAAGCCGCGCGCGACTGGTCCTGCGTACGCCGGACGGGCCCATCGAGCACGTCACCGACCACATCATCGCCGCGACCGGGTACTGGCCGGACGTCGACCGCCTGGAGTTCTTCAGCGACGGCCTGCGTACGGCGATCCGGACGCACGAGCGGATGCCGGTGCTCTCCGGCCGGTTCGAGAGCTCCGTCAGCGGGCTGTACTTCGTCGGCCCACCCGCGGCGAACAGCTTCGGGCCGCTCATGCGGTTCATGGTCGGCGCTGAGTACGT
Organism: Hamadaea sp.; assembly: GCF_013362815.1. Taxonomy (GTDB): domain Bacteria; phylum Actinomycetota; class Actinomycetes; order Mycobacteriales; family Micromonosporaceae; genus Hamadaea. Next base: position 205,784 of record NZ_JABFVK010000031.1, read on the forward strand.
CGCGCCCCGGGTGGCGCGGACCCTCGCCCGTAGAGCCGCGGCGACCAAGTGACCGCGACGCTCGCCACCGACGCGGCGGCCGCCGAGGGCGTACGCCTTCAGCTCCTGAAGGCCGGCGACGAAGGCGAGACCCTGTTTCTGGTACCAGGCGTGGAAGGCGACATCGGCGAGCTGATCCCGGCGGTGTCGGCGATGACCGGCCCGCAACGGGTCTACGGGCTGATGCCGGTGCTGCCGGACGCGATCGGGCTACCCGCCGCGGCCGCCCAGGTCGTGACGGCCATCCGGGGTCTGCAACCGGCCGGTCCGTACCGGGTCGGCGGTTACTCGTTCGGGGCACTGCTCGCTCTGGAAGTCGCCCAGCAGCTGCGGGCGGCGGGGGAGAGCGTCGAGGCGCTCTTCCTCATCGAGGGCGTCTACGACGAGCGCTTCTGGCCGCGCAAGATGTGGGTACGCGCGCTCGTGCGGCGTACCGGCTGGCAGTTGGGGCGCATCGTGCGGATGCGGCCGCTCGCGGCGATCGCCGAGATCCGGTTGCGCGGCGTACGCCTCCTGCGGCGACTGGTGCGGCGGAACGCGAAGACCCCGGACGCGGTGCGGGACGTGGCGAGCGCCGAGACGCTTTCGGCTCTTTATGCGTACCGGTCGATGGCGGCCTATCAACCGCGGACCTATCCGGGGACGCTGACCTTGATCGCCACCTCGCAGGACCGGCACTTCGGCTGCGACGTGGCCCGGCTGTGGGCGGGCCTGGCCGACCGCGTGGTCGTGCAGCGCGTCGACGGCGACCACCTTGCGATCGTGCGGGAGCCCGCGGCGGTGGCCGCGGTGGCGGCGGCGATCGACCACGGCCTGGCGATGGCCCAGCCTGAGTGGCCTGGTGTGCGGCCGCGGCCCGGTTTCGAGCGGCCGATGATCCTGACCACGATGCGCTGGTATGCCTCGGCCAGGCTGGCGCACGCGCTGATCGAGGCGGGCTTCGAGGTGTCGGCCTGCCGGCCTCGCGGGCACGTGCTGGGAGTGATCGACGGCCTGACCGCCGATTCCCAGCTGAACCGGTTGTGGCGGCGGCGATCGCTGGTGGCTGCGATCCGGCGGGCGCAACCGGACATCATCCTGCCGGACGACGAGCGCGCGCTGGCGTTGCTGCGACGGGTGCACGAGGCGGTCCGGATCTCCGATCCGGAGCTGGCGGCGCTCATCGGACGATCGCTTGGCGACACTGCACAATGGACAGCCGTGACGTCGCGCGCCGGGCTGGCGGCCACCGCCCGGGACCTCGGCGTGACCGTGCCCGACACCGTGGTGGTCGCCGACCCGGCGGGATTGGCCGACCGGCCCTTGCCGTACGCGTTGAAGACCGACGGCAGCTGGGGCGGCCGGGGCGTCGCCTTCGTCCACTCGGCCGGCGACGTCCGCCCGGCCTGGAACTCGGTCGCGAACCCGCCGAGCCTGCCCAGGGCACTCAAGCGGTTGCTCGTCAACTTCGAGGCTGCGCCGTTGGCCGCCTGGGCCCGGCGCGTACGCCCCGTGGTGAACGCGCAAGGCTTCGTCGACGGCCGCGAAGGAATCGTCACGGCGGCCTGCTTCGAGGGTCAGGTGACCCGGTTGGTCTGCCTCCAGGTCGAGGAAGCCTCCGAACCCCGTGGACCGGCGGCGGTGATCAGCGTCATCGACCATCCGCAGATGGCCTCGGCGGCTCGCGTACTGGTGGAACGGTTGGGGTTCACCGGCTTCTGCGGCTTCGACTTCATGATCGCTCCGACGGGCGAAGCCTTCCTGCTGGAGATCAACGCCCGTGTCACGCCTACCTGCCATCTGCTGGTCGAGGGCCTGTCGCCGGCCGGTCGCGTGCTGGCGTTGTTCCCGGCTCCGGCGGGGACCGACCCGGCGATCGTCGACCAGCCCTGCCGAGTGCCTGCCCTCGCACGCAGTGTCGGGTCGGTGCTGGCTCGCAGACAGCGGCGGTCGGCTCGCATTGCTCGGCGACTTCGGATCGCCCGCTAGCCCCTCAATCCCTTGGGCGCTGGATCAGGGTTCTGGGTCGAATCATGGCGCAAGATTCGATCCAGAACCCTGATCCAGCACTCGTTCAGCTAGATCTTGCCGGTGCCGGCGCCCGAGGTGACGATCGACTTCACCGACGAGTTCGCGTCCACCGTGTACGCGTACGGGATGGCCGCGACGCTGGCCCCGTTACGGGCCGCCGGGGTGCCGGAGTTCACGAGGTAGTTGTTCAGCAGCTTGATGTTGCCCGAGGGCGAGCTGCCGGTCTGCGACACCGCCGAGTTCGGCGTGTTCTCGAAGTAGTTGCGCTCGAGGTAGACGCCCGCGTTGCAGGTGGACGCCACGCCGTAGGTGCCGGAGTTGTAGTAGTAGTTGTTGTAGACGTGCACCGGGTTGCCGAAGCGTACCCGCGGGCCACGCTGGTCGCAGTTGTTGAACCAGTTGTGGTGGTAGGTGATGCGCAGGTGGCCGGTGTCCTCCGACGCGTTGTCGTCGCTGTGGCCGACGAGCGAGCACTTGATGTGATCGTGGAACTTGTTCCAGGACACCGTGATGTAGTCACCGGCGTGCGTGATGTCGAGCAGGCCGTCGTAGTAGTCGGTGCCGTGGCTCGTGTCGCTCGACAGGTCGTTGTGGTCGATCCAGAGCCGGGTCGACTTCTCGACGTGGATCGCGTCGCCGTTGCCGACGCTCGCCGGTACCTTGGCGATGACCAGGTTGCGGATGATGACGTTGCTGACGCTCTTGAGCCTCAGCCCGCAACCGGTGAGCCCGGAGTTCGAGCCCACGCCGATGATCGTCTTGTTGGACGCCACCGTGATCTCGCTGGAGCAGGTGAACTTTCCGCTCACCTGGATGATCTGCTTCGTGCTGGAACCGGCCGCGCTCGCCAGGGCGGACGCGCTGGTGACGGTGACGGTCGAGCCGCCGCTGCCGCCGGTCGTGCCGCCGCCCTGGGTGGCCCAGCCTTCGAGGTTGAAGGTGGCCGCCGAGGCGGGTGCGGCCGAGACCGCGAGTCCGGCCGCGACGAGGGCGATCGTCCCGGCCAGTGCCAGAAGCCTTCCGTGGAGCGGGTTGTGCGACGGTCTTCCGTGGAGTGGGTTGTGCGAGGGAGACGTCATGAATGACCTCCGGTGGGATCTGCGCGCCGTCCGCCGGGTGCGTGGGCGCGCAGGGGCGGTTGTGATGTTGGAAAGCGCTTTCCTGACTCAGTAAGGTATCGACGTCGTTCTAATTTGTCAACGATGGATCCCCTATGCTCGCCAGGTGGGACGTAGATGGGATCTGCTCGCGGCGATCGCGGCCGTGACCGCTGCGGTCATGCTGACCGCGTACGTCGTCATCATGCGCGGCCAGGGCGACCCGCCACTGTGGTGGGTGGTCCTCGCGCTCGGTCTCTCGGTGATTCTCTGCGGGTACGCCGTCGACCGGCAGCGTCCGCATCGGCGCGGTCTGCTCAGCTTCGCCGGGGTGGTGCTGGTGATCCTCGGCGTGCTCAGTCTGCTGTCGATCGGCTGCCCGATCCTGATCGCCGGAGTCACCGCGCTCATCGCCGCGATCACCGCCGGTCGCGCTCCCGCCGACCCCTCATGATCGTCGGGTTCCGACAGTCTTGGCAGCGCTGGGCGGCGGGTGGTACGTCACGCACCTCTCGGCGACAGGATGACGTCGATGGCGTACCACCGGCGGTCGCTCGCCTTGACCGCCGGCGACCGCTCGCCTTGACCACCGGTGGTCGCTGCCGGCGAGCGAAGGCCCGCCGATGAGGTCCTCATGACCGGACTGCGCATCGCGGCCTGTCAGACGCCGGAGATTCTCGGCGATGTCGACGCCGCGCTGACCTGCGTCGAAGACTTCGCGCGCCAGGCCGGCGACGCCGATCTGCTGCTGTTCCCGGAGTGCTTTCTGCAGGGCTACCTCGTTGAAGCCGCCCACCTGAACCGGTACGCCGTCGACCTGCGGTCGGCCGAGTTCGCCGCCGTGCGGCGTCGCCTCGCCGGGATCGAAGCCACCCTGGTGATCGGCTTGATCGAGCGGGCCGGGGATTGCCTCTACAACACGGCGGTCGTGCTCGACCGGGGAGACCTGTCCGGCCGCTATCGCAAGACCCACCTCGTAGCGGGTGAGTCCATCTTCCAGCCGGGTGCGGACTACCCGGTCTTCGATCGCCGGGGCGTACGCCTCGGGATCAACATCTGCTACGACGCCCAGTTCGCCGAGGCCGCCGCCGCAGTCGCCGCCCAGGGCGCGGAGGTGCTGCTGTTGCCGGCCCAGAACATGATGCGCCGGGCCAACGCCGAGATCTGGCGCGACAGGCACAACGAGATCCGCAAGCAGCGCGTACGCGAAACCGGCATGTGGCTGTTCTCCGCCGACGTCACCGGCGAGCGCGACGGCGAACGGATCGGCTACGGCCCGACCTGCGCCATCAGCCCGGACGGCGACGTCGTCGCCCAAGTGCCCCTGCTGACGGAGGGTCACATCACGGTGGAAGTCCGCAGTTCCCGCTGATACCAGGCGCGCTGGATGCGTGAAATGGCCGTTTCGTAACGTACGTACGGCTCGTTAGCAAAGGCGATGAACGGCACAGCGATGAATGACACAGTGGACATGAAGACACCGAAGGCCAAGCTGGTCACGATCTTCATCGCACTCATGTTGTGCGTACTGCTCGCCGCGCTGGACCAGACGATCGTGGCGACCGCGCTGCCCACCATCGTCGGCGACCTCGACGGGCTCGATCACATCTCGTGGGTGGTGACGGCGTACCTGCTCACCGCCACGGTCACGCTCCCGCTCTACGGCCGCATCGGCGACATCTACGGCCGCAAACCCGTCGTGATCTTCGCGATCGCGGTGTTCCTCATCGGATCGGCGCTGTGCGGCTGGTCGCACACCATGACCGAGCTCATCGCGTACCGGGCGGTGCAGGGAATCGGCGCAGGCGGGTTGATGGTGCTCGCGCAGGCGATCCTCGCCGACCTTGTGCCACCCCGGGATCGTGGCCGCTACATGGGCTTCATCGGCGCGGCGTTCGGCGTCGCGTCGGTCGCCGGGCCGCTGCTCGGCGGCTATCTCACCGATCACGCGAGCTGGCGGTGGGTGTTCTACATCAACCTGCCGCTCGGGGCGGTCGCCCTCGCGATGATCGCCGTCGTGCTCAAGCTGCCCGCGCCCACGTCCCGGTCGCGAGTGGATTATCTCGGCGCGGTGCTGCTCTCGGCCGCGGTCACCTGCCTGGTCCTCGTCACGTCCTGGGGAGGCAGCGAGTACGCCTGGAGCAGCGCGCAGATCCGCTGGTTGCTGGCGGCCACCCTCGGATTCACGGTGTTGTGGCTGGTCAGCGCCCGATTCTCGGCGCAGCCGATCCTGCCGCTGCGGTTGTTCCGGGACCGGACCTTCGCACTGTCCTCCGTCGCCAGCATCGCCGTCGGCGTCGCGATGTTCGGGTCGATCAGTTACCTGCCGATCTTCATGCAGGTCGTCACCGGGGCCGACGCGACGAACTCCGGTCTGCTGATGTTGCCGCTGGTCGCCGGCATCTTGGTGACCGCGATCGCGTCCGGTCAGCTGATCAGCCGGACCGGCCGGTACAAGGCGTACCCGATCGCGGGCGCCATCCTGACCGGGCTCGGCCTGTGGCTCCTGTCCACCCTGGACGAACACAGCACCCGTACGCTGATCAGCGCGTACATGGTCGTCGTCGGGCTCGGCATCGGCCTGATCATGCAGGTGCTCGTGCTCGTCGTGCAGAACACCGCCGAACGCGGCGACCTCGGGGTGGCGACCTCCGCCATCACGTTCGTCCGCCAGGTCGGCGGCGCGCTCGGCGTGGCCGTCTGCGGTTCGCTGTTCACGACGAGGCTCTACGACGCGCTCGCCCGCGAACTGCCCGGCATGCCGATCACCGGCGGCGTCGGCTCGCTGACCCCGGCCCGGCTGGCCGAGCTGCCCGACGCCGTACGCGACGGGATCGCCCGGGCGTTCGCCGACGCGCTCCCGCCGATCTTCCTAGCCTTGGTTCCGTTGCTGATCGTGGCGCTGATCTGCGTCGGCGTGCTGCCCGCCGTGTCTCTGCGTATGCACGACGCCCCGGTGGTCGAGGCGGCCCATCTCCTGTCCGGGATCGTTCGCAACGCCACCGGTACGCCGTTGCCTCGAGTCCGGCTCAGCCTGCTCGCCACCGACGGGGAACTGCTCGCCACCACCACGAGCGACGAGAACGGAGCCTTCGCCGTCGGCGCCCCACGAGCGGGGAGTCACGTGCTGGTCGCCGCAGCCGAGGGATACCGCCCCGAAGCGTCACGAGTGCAGCTCGCCACCACGGCGTACCACGAGATCCTGCTGACGGGAGCGGCGACGCTGGTCGTGGCTACGCGCGTGCCGGGAGCCGCCGCGAGCCTGACCGACGACGTGGGCCGGCAGACCGCGACGGCGCGGGCCGACGACGCGGGCCGGATCGTGCTGGAACGGCTCGAAGCCGGCAGCTACACGCTGGCCGTGACCGCCGAGGGGCATCGACCCGGTGCTATGGCGATCACGCTGACCCCGGGCGACACTGTGGAGCGTGAGCTGACCCTGCGCCGCTCGGCGACGGTGGCCGGGACGGTCCGCGCGCCCGACGGCCAGCCGCTGAAGGACGCACTGGTCGTGGTGCTGGACGCGGCCGGAACCGTGCGCGGCAGTACGCACACCGACACCACGGGCGTCTTCGCGGTCGACGACCTGGCCGACGGCGCTTACACCCTCGTGGCCAGCGGTTACGGCCCGGCTGCGATCGGCGTACGCATCGACGGGCCGGGCCGGGTGGACACTTCCATCACGCTGGGACGAGAGGCCGGGCAGCAGCCTGCCGGGCGGCACGCCCAGGAGCCGTACCCGGACCAGCCGCACGCCGGCTGGCACGCGGTGACGCCGAGCCGCCCGATCCGCGTCTCCCGTTGACTTCCCCTTCTAGGCGGGTACGGTCCAGCCGTCGGCGTAGGTCGATCATCGCATGCCCAGCAACTGCGTTTCGGCTCGCGAGCCCGGTCGTGCGGGTGCCCGATCATGGGGTTAGCGTCACGGGGTACGTGAACCCCCGATGAAGGGAACGTGACGTGACTTCACGATCCTGGCGCTCACCACGCCGTTTGATCACCACCTCGCTGCTGGCTGTCGTGCTGGTCGGCGTAGGTGGGCTGGCCTCCGCGGCGACCCCGCAGCCGGCCATCAAGACCATCACCCCGAAGTACGCCGAGCAGGTCACCAACATCGACGTCCTGCGCCAGCAGCTTCGGAATTACTACGGCGACCCACTCGGCAGCGGCATCGCCGCCCCCGACGGCAACTACGCCGACGAGGCCCGCAAGGTCGCGGCGGCGGGCCGGCGGTGGCTGGACGCCGTGCGGCACCAGCCCGGCGAGAACAAGGCGATCGTGCTCGACGTCGACGACACGACCCTGTTGACCTGGAACTACGAGGTGTTCAGCAACTGGGCGTACAACCCGGCGACGAACGGGCAGTTCGTGACCGAGCAGCGATTCCCGGCCGTCTTCGGCATGGTCGACCTCGTCCGGTACGCCCAAGAGCAGGGCTTCGCCGTGTTCTTCCTGACCGGGCGTCCGCTCGCGCAGGAGCCGGCCACGCTCGGCAACCTCACCTCCGACGGGGTGGGCGTCGACGCGGGCTATCCCACGCCGACCACCCTGGTCGACGGCGAGGACGGCCTGTTCACGAAGCCGCCGGTCGCCCAGTACCCCGACTATCTGAAGGCGGCGTGCGCGGGCGACCCCAACGGTTCCTGCACGACGATCCACTACAAGTCGGCCACCCGGGCGCACATCGAGTCGCTGGGTTACGACATCGTCGCGAACTTCGGCGACCAGTTCAGCGACCTGGAGGGCGGGTACGCCGACCGCACCTTCAAGCTGCCGAACCCGAACTACTTCCTGCCCTGATGAATCCATGACGCGGACGGTGACACGTAGCGTGGCCGCGGCTGTCGAGAACCCCGTGACAGCGATAACGGCTCCGTAACACCCGGCCGGCCGGCCGAGAGAGCGGCGGGGCACTCGTTTACGCAGGCGAGTGCCCCGCCGCTCGGCAGTGGTGGGCCTCTTCGACACCGGTTCGACGCTGTTGACAGCGATGTTCGTCACTACCCAGGATGTGGCGCATCGCCAGGGATGCATATTGCGTCGATGGCGTCGACAACCGAAGACCGTCGGCAACGGGGGCCGTACGTTCGTTTCGTTCGATCCCTGGACCGGTGGGCCGATTCGGGTGCTGTGCACCTGGTCCTGGGGAGGATTCGGCGTTGCGAAACCGGAGCTGTCGCTGGCTGCTGGCCGGCGCACTGAGTGTCGTCATGATCACGGGATCGGGTGTGCCGGCGTTCGCCGCCCCCACGAGTGCGCAGCAGGCCGCCGATGTTCCCGGCGGTTTCTGGGATCCGATTCGCCGCTTGTTCGGGGCAAGCACCGCGCCTCGACCGAAGGCGCCGCCGAAGTCGGTCGACCTGAAGCTGGACGGTGTGCCGCACGATGACCCTGGTACGAAGGGCAAGGCGTGGGGTCCTGCGAAGCGAGTCAAGGAGCTGACTGCCCGGCGTACGCAGAACGCCCGGTTCTATCTGTTGTCGGATGGCCGGATGCAGGCCGAGGTGTCGCAGACGCCGCTGAACTACCGCGACGGAAACACATGGAAGCCGATCGACCTCGCTATGCGTACCGGGTCGGGCGGTTGGGCGTACCAGAATGTCTCGAACGCCTTCACCTCCCGCTTCGGTGATCGCAGCGACAAGCTGGTGCGTTTCGAGTCCGGCGGCCGGCACATCGAGCTGGGGCTGGCCGGACCGGCGGCGGAGCTGACGCCGAGGCTCGACGGCTCGACGGTGACCTACTCGGATGCGGCGAGTGGCGCGGACGTCGTCTACGAGGTCACGCCGACGACGCTGCAGGAGGACTTCGTCCTGGCCAAGGCGCCGGTCGAGCCGTTCGCGGTGACGATGACGATCAAGACCGGCGGCCTGGTGGCCCGGCAGGCGGCCGACGGATCGATCGAGTTCACCGGGCGGGACGGCGGCCGGGTGCTGTTCGTGATGCCCGCGCCGTACATGTTCGACTCGAAGGACGACGCGCAGTCCGACGTGGGCAAGTCGATGTCGCGCAAGGTGGCGCAGACGCTGACCCAGCACGGCTCGACGGCCGAGATCACGATCGTGCCGGACGCCGCCTGGCTGGCCGACCCGGCGCGGCAGTACCCGGTGACGATCGACCCCACCGTCAAGATCCAGCCGGTGCCCTCCGACGGCCAGGACGTCGAGATCTACTCCGGCGCGACCGGCACGAACTACAACAGCACCTACCAGCTGAAGGTCGGCACCGAATCGGTGAACACGTGGCGGTCGCTGGTGCGGTTCCCGCTCACGGGCATCCCGGCCGGTACGCCGATCGACGACGCCCAGTTGCAGCTGTACTACTCGCAGACGCACTGGGACTGGTCGTACGACGTGGCCCTCGAAGCGCGCCGGGTGACCAGCGCGTGGGACGAGTCGACGGCGACGTGGGGCAGCATCAACACCGCGATGGCGGCACAGCCGGCTGGGAACGTGATCGTCGTCGACGACGGTGACGCCGGGACCTCGTTCTCCGGCACCTGGCCGTATTCGACGAACTCGCTGACAGCCAAGGCGATCGGCGCGGACTACCGCTACAACAACGATGCGACGGCCGGGAACACGCACACCTGGACGCCGACGATCACCGAGGCCGGTGACTACCAGGTCGAGGTGCACTTCACCGCAGAAGCCGACCGGTCGACCGCCACTCCGTACACCGTGTATTACAACGGCGGGTCGAAGGCGTACACCGTCGACCAGACCGGCGCGGCCGACGGCGTATGGAAGACCCTCGGGGTGCATCCGTTCGCGGCGGGCACCACCGGGAAGGTCGTGCTCGGCGACGTGGCGAACAAGTCCGTCATCGCCGACGCCGTCCGGTTCACCAAGTGGGGCACCACCACCAAGAAGCGCGGCATCTCCAGCGTCTGGAACAGCTTCCCCGTACGCAACGTCGTGCAGGATTGGGTCAACGGGACGCAGCCGAACTACGGCTTCATGGTCAAGGCCGTCGACGAGGGCGACAAGGGCCGGGGCGGGCCGGTCTACGAGGCGTCGGAGTACGCGTACGACAACAACCGGCGTGACTACAACCTGCCGAAGCTCGTGGTGACCTTCGGCCGGCCCGGGGTGTCGGTGGACACGCCGACGACGATCACCTCCACCGGAGCGGCGCTGACCTGGCCCGCGTACGTCGACCCGACCGGGTCGGGATCCACGGCGGACGACATCGTCGAGTACCAGGTCCACCGCAGCGTCTATCAGACCTTCGTCCCGTCGGCGGCCACCCTCGTCGCCCCGGTGGGCAAGACGTCGCTGGCCTATCAGGACACCACTGCGATACCCACGCCGACCGATGAGACCGATCCGCTCAAGCGGCATTTCTACTACTACATGATCGCGGTGAAGACCGCCGACGGGCAGGTCGTCGCCGGGCCGACCCAGGGCGTGCTGCTGCCCAAGGCGGGCCGGATCACCAAGGTGTACCGGGAGACGGCCGCCAACCAGGTGCCCGACACGACGCTGTCGGCGGCGCAGCCGACCGCCAACGTCAACAGCTACGCGGGCGACCCGTACGTGTCGCCGGGCAACAACTCCAGCACCTACGGAGACACCCGCGGGCTGGTGAGATTCACCGATCTGGCGGGCGTACCGGCGAACGCCAACGTGGTCGACGCCCAGTTGGAGATGTGGAACACCGGGTTGTATCCCGGTGACGTCACCGACGGCAAGGTCGACGTCCACCGGCTGACCCGGGCCTTCGACGAGACCACCGCCACCTGGAACAGCGCCGCCTCCGGCACGGCGTGGACCACTCCCGGCGGCGACTACGATCCGACCGCCGAGTCCTACTTCGACGGTTTCACCAACGACCCCGAGTGGGCGTCGTGGACGGTCACCAACACGGTGAAGTCGTGGCTGGCGAGCCCGTCGACCAACTACGGGTTCCTGCTGAAGATGCGCGACGAGTCGGTGTCGACGCAGCGGTCGATGCTGCTGTCCGGTGAGGGCGCCGAGCCGCTGCTGCGGCCGACGCTGCGCGTGACCTACCTGGAGCCGACCGCCGAGTCGACCTACTACGCCCCCGGCACCGCGGGGCTGATGGCTCCGGCCAGCAGCTATCCGGTGACCGTGTCGGTGTCGAATCCGACCACCACCAGCTGGACCGCGGCGAACTGGGAGCTGTCCTACCACTGGACGCTGCCCGACGGCACCGACGTCACCACCAGCGGAAACCAGGCGACTACCGCGCTGCCCCGCGACATCGCCGCCGGGTCGACCGCGGACGTGGCCGCCACGGTGAAGACGCCTGCTTCGTCCGACGCGAACAAACGCACCGACTATGTGCTCAAATGGGAACTCCACAACAAGACCACCGGCCAATGGCTGTCGGCCACCGCCGGCATCGCGCCGCTCGACCAGAAGGTCGCCGTCGAGGAGCCGACCTCCGACCAGCTCGGCCTGGAGAAGTTCTACGCGTACGCGGGCAAGGGCACCGGCGCCGGGTCGGAGCTCATGAACAACTTGTACGCCGGGAACACCGTGTGGACCTATGACCCGATCGCCAACCCGTCCCGGGGACTGTCCTCGTTCGTGCGAATGGCGTACAACTCGCAGGACACCACCGACACCGTGGCCGGCTTCGGCTGGTCGCTGCAGGCGTCGTCGATGATGCGCCTCGGTACGCCGCTGGACTTCCACCCGAACCCGAACCCGACGACGGTGAAGTTCACCGACGGCGACGGCACCACGCACACGTTCGTCTGGAACGCGACCGCGAACGAGTGGACCTCTCCGAAGGGCGTGCACCTGTTCCTGCAGCGACTCGTGACCTGTACGCCTCAGACGGAGCAAGACCGCGCCTGGACGCTGACCCGGCCGGACCGGACGGTCTTCTATTACGACTGCGACGGCTACCTGTCGGCGACCGAGGACAAGAACGGCAACCTCATGACCTTCACCTATGAGGTCCGCCGATCGCAGAACAAGCCGACCAAGTTCCTGAAGTACGTCACCGACGCCACCGGCCGCCAGACGCTCACCCTGACCTACTGGGCCAAGGGCGACACCTACGACTATGTCAACGACACCACGTGGACGAAGGTCACCGGGCAGGCCAACCTCACGAACCCGAAGATCATCGACCACGTTCGGTCCATCGTGGACGTCTCCGGGCGTACGCTGACCTTCACCTACACGGACAAGGGTCTGCTCGGCGAACTCGTCGACGGGGCCGGGTCGACGCAGCCGAAGGTGTTCGGCTTCCAGTACGACATGACCCAAGGCAACAAGAACGTCAAGCTGGTCAAGGTGACCGACCCGCGTGGGCACGCCACCGACGTCGCGTACTACGACCTGCCCGACGACGACCCCAAGTTCCACTGGAACACCAGGTCCTACACCGACCGGCTCGGCTACCCGACCGCGTTCGCGTACACCGATCCGGACGGGCCCACGGGCACGACGATCGCCACCGACGTGCTCGACGCGTACCTGCGGCCGACCTCCTTCCTCATCGACGGATTCGGTCGGCCGACCCAGATCACCGACGCTCTGCATCAGGTCACCAAGCTCGGCTGGGACGGCGACCACAACGTAACCCGGCTCGAGGCGGCCGACGGAGCCGTCTCCACCTGGGCGTTCGACCCGAAGACGGGGTACCCGACCGTCGTCAAGGACGCCGAGGCGGTCAAGAACGGCTGGCCGGGCACGACGCTGGCGTACCAGACCGGGCTGAACGGCCACTGGGCCGACGTCATCGCCAAGCAGTCGTCGGAAGGTCGCTTGTGGACCTTCGGCTACGACACCGAGGGCAATCTCACAAGCGTCACCGACCCGAACGGCACCGCCACCGCCACTCCCGACGACTACATGACGACCTACGCCTATGACACGTGGGGTCAGATGCAGTCGGCGACCGACGCCAACGGCAACATCACGGCGTACGGCGACTACGACGCGAACGGCATGTCACGCCGGGTGACGGATGCGCTCAACAACGTCTCGACCTACGAGTTCAGCGTACGCGGTCAGACGACGAAGGCGACCGGCCCGCTCGGCACCTTCACGACGCAGACCTTCGACGTCTTCGGCCGGCCCCTGGTCAGCACCGTGCCGAAGGACCAGGCCGGCGGTGTCGTGCTGACCGTCCCGGCGCCGACCTACGACGCGAACAACAACATCATCGCCACCGTGGCGCCCAACGGAGCAGTCACGACCAGCTCCTATGACGATGCCGACCAGCTCGTCAGCATGATCCTGCCGGTCGACAAGGCGGGTGACCCGGAGCGCCGGACGACCAACACGTACGACCGCAACGGCAACCTCCTCACCACGACCGACCCGAAGGGCAATCTGACCGCCACCGTCGGGGACTTCACCACGACGAACGCGTACGACGAACTCAACCGGCTGGTGCGGGTCACCGACGCCGCCGGGCAGGTGACCACGTACGTCTACGACAGCGGCGGCAACGTCGCCACCACGATCGACGCCCGGAAGAACGCCACCGCCGACCCGAACGACTACACCAGCAAAGCCGAGTACGACCTCGACCACCGGCTGACCAAGTCGATCGATGCTCTGGGCAAGTTCACCACGACGGCGTACGACAAGGACGGCATCCCGATCTCGTCGACCGACCAGGCGGGCACCACGGTCACGACCGCGCTGGATCCGCGAGGCAAGCCGATCGAGGTCAAGATCCCGCACGTCGACCCGGGCGGCGGCGTCCAGTACCGGATCACCCGCACCGAGTACGACGAGGTCGGCAACGTCGTCAAGACGACCACCCCCCGAGGCGTCGACACCACCGACGACCCCGACGACTTCGCGACGGTTACCGTCTACGACAAGCTCAACCGGGTGGCGGAGTCCCGCACGGCGTACGACAAGGACGACGCCCGCTACAAGACCCCGGACTCCACCGTCTACACCTACGACGCGGCCGGCCGGCTGGCCAAGGTCTCGGCTCCGCCGTCGGGTGGGCAGACGGTCCGTAACGACACCACCTTCACCTACTACGACAACGGCTGGACGCGTACGACGGTCGACGCGTGGGATCTGCTGACGACCTACGACTACGACAACCTCGGCAACCAGACCCTGCGGCGGCTCACCAGCGCCGGCGGTTCGTCCGAGCGGACCATGACCTGGCAGTACTACCCCGACGGCAAGCTCAAGGCTCGCTCGGACGACGGTGTGCCGGTCGGCAAGCAGGTCGCCCTGGTCGACGACACCGACGTCAACAACGTGACCACCACCGGCACCTGGACGGCCGCCACCACCGCGACCGGCTTCTACGGCCGCGACTACGCCACCCACCCGGCGGGCACCGGCACCGACAAGTTCACCTGGCAGCTGAACCTGCCACAGGCGGGCACCTACGAGGTGTTCGTCCGGTATCCGAGTGTCGCGGGGGCGGCGTCGGACGCCAAGTTCGCCATCACCAACGCGACCGGCACCGTGACGAAGACCGTCGACCAGACGACGGCGGGCGGTCAATGGGTGAGCCTGGGCAGCCTCGCCTTCGCCGACGGGTCCGGTCAGAAGATCGAGCTGAGCGATGCCGCCAACGGGGTGGTCGTCGCCGACGCCGTCAAGCTCGTCCGGGACAACACCGGCGAGACCGACACCGAGAAGCAGGACTTCACGTACGCGTACGACCCGAACGGCAACCGGACGTCGATCGGCGACGCCAGCCCCAACGCGCTGGTCGACGCGTACGCGATGACCTACGACGGGCTGAACCAGCTCGGCCAGGTGCAGGAGAAGAAGTCGGGTTCGGTGACGAACACGACGACGTTCACCTACAACGAGATCGGCGCGACGAAGACGGTCACCCACGACCAGCAGTACGCCTCGTACGAGTTCGACGCGCGTGATCTGCTGTCGACGGTCAGCATCGGGGCGACCCCGACCGCTCCGTCACCTCACGTCACCCAGTACGCGTACACCGACACCGGCCAGCTCAAGCGTCAGACCAAGGCCAACGGCAACACCGTAGACGTCGACTACTACCTCGACGGCCTGGTCAAGGCACAGACGGAGAAGACCTCCAGCGGGACGTTGGTCGCCTCGCACACGCTGGACTTCGACGCCAACGGCAACCGGGTCAAGGACACCGCCTCGGTGATGAACGCCGACGACAACTCGGCGTACCTCAACACCACGACGACCTACACCTACGACCCACGGGACCGGCTCAGTTCGCTGACCTCGACCGGGGCCGGGGCGCGTACCGAGAGCTACATCCACGACGCGAACAACAACGTGGTGAGCCAGAACGTCAAGGGCACCAGCACCTCGTTCGTGTACGAGCGCAACCGGCTGCTCACGTCGAGCAGCGGCGGGGTGACCAGCCGCTACAACTACGACCCGTACGGGCGGCTGGACACGGTGTCCGCCAATGGATCCGTCGTCCAACGCATGATCTACGACGGGTTCGACCACGTTGTGGAGAATCGGTCCACGGCGGGTGGCACCACGAAGGTCAGCAAGTTCACCTTCGACGCACTGGACCGCACCACCTCCAAGACGACGGACGCCGGCACGGCCGACGCGGAGACGACGACCTTCGCGTACCAGGGCTTGTCCGGTGAGGTCCTGGACGAGAAGGTCGCCGGAGTCCTCAAGAAGACCTACGAGTACTCCGCGACCGGTGACCGGCTCGCTCAGGTCACCCACACCGGAGGCACCGACGAGGTCGCCTATTACGGCTACAACTCCCACTCCGACGTCGAGACGCTGAGTGCGGCCAACGGCAGCGTCATCGCGACGTACGGCTACAGCGCCTTCGGCACCGACAACACCGACCTGTTCACCGGCCGGGACAAGCCCGATCCGCAGAACCCGGATAAAGACGCGTACAACACGTATCGGTTCAACGCCAAGCGCGTCGACCCCGGCACCGGCACCTACGACATGGGGTTCCGTGACTACAACCCGGCGACGAACCGGTTCAACGTCCGCGACAGCTACGCCGGCGCGATGTCCGACATGGGACTGTCCACCGATCCGTTCACGGGCAGCCGGTACGGCTTCGGCGGCGGCAACCCGATCACCAACGTCGAGGTCGACGGCCACTGCGGCTGGAACCCCACCACCTGGGGCGACTGCGTCAGTGACGCCTGGGACGCCACCACCGGCGCGGTCAGCGACGCGTGGGACGCCACCACCGATTGGGTCGGCGACGCGTGGGACGCCACGACGGACTGGGTCGGCGACCGGTGGGAGGACACCAAGGAGATCGCCTCCGACGCCTGGGACAAGACCAAGGAGATCGCCAACGACGTCAAGGACTGGTCGATCGAACATGCGGATCTGGTCGGCACCGTCGCGGGCGTACTGGTCGGGCTGGGCTGCACCGCGTTGACCGGCGGCGCCGGGGCGATCGCCTGCGGCGCACTGGGCGGCCTGGTCAACGGCCTGGTCACCGGCGGCTTGCAATGCGCCGGAGGCGACCAGTCCCACTGCGGCGCAGGACTGCTGCTCGACGCAGTGGCCGGTGCGGCGCTCGGCGCAGCCGGTGGTGCACTCGGAGCGCTCATCGGCGGAGCCGGCGCGGGCCTCATCGCCGGAGCCCGGGGCGGCATCGGCGCGGCGGTCCGCGGGATCGGATCCGGCTTCACGAACGCCGCCAAGGGGTTGATCCCCGGCACCGGTTCGGCGATCCGTGCCTTCGGCGCCCGGTCGCTGAGCGCCTTCGCCAAGGGTTCGCTGAGCAACATCAGGACCGAGTTCGCCGAGAAGGGCCTCGGCGGGCAGGCGCTTGCGATTGGGAAGGACTTGCTGAAGGGCATGGTCACTCCCGACGGAATCGGTGCCGGGGCGGTCGGCGGAGCCATGCCGTCGACCCGGTCCGACGCCGTCGGCCTGTTCAAACAAGGCCCGAGTTTCGGCGTGCCGAATGTCGTCAATATCATCGGTGGCATGCTCGGTGGAGGATTCCAGTGATCGACCGCCGCGGAAGATCCGGAACCCGCCCGGGAACGGGTGAAACTGGTCCTGGGCGCAGTCGGGGCGATCGCTGCGGGTGTGGTCCTGTATCTGCTGGGCCTGACTCTGCTCAACGTCTACCCGGGGGCGAACACCGGCTGGTGGGGTCCGCCCGAACGCCCGGCGACCGCCGAGGTCGGCACCTGTGAGCAACGGGGCCCGGTCAGCGACAACGGCTTCGGCTTCTGGTGGAAGTGCGACGTGACGGTCCGCGCCGAGGACGGCCGAGTCGTGCGTACCACGGTGGACAGGTCGATCGTGACTCCGGCGGACGCGGGCAAGCCGGTTGAGTTCCGGGAGGCCTGCAAGTCCGGCACGACCGACTGCTCCTACGGGCGACCGGCGGGTCGTGGGTGGACGCTGCTGCTCGGGGTGGTCGGGCTGCTGCAATGGGTGATCTTGGCGGGCTTGGCGCTGTTCGCGGTCATCTGTCTCGTACGCGCGGCGCTCGGCCGCCATCGCTATGGCCGGTTGGCCGATGCCTGGGTGGGCAAGTCCCAGCGGCAATAGAGCTGTGCCCCGACCGCGCCTACAGATAGAGGTGCAACCCGTCTCGCATCTGCTTGGGCGTATAGGTCAGGGTGCCGCGCTGCGAGATCGTGACGCCGTAGAACTTCTCCATCTTCGGCACGTGCGCGATCGTGAACGGGAAGACGCAGTCCGAGCCCTTGGACACGCCCTCGCCGAGCGCGCCGATCGCGACGACGGTCCCGGCGGGATCGCTGACGACGATCTGCATACCGGGGACGATGTCGCTGTACATCTCGCTGCCGGAGCAGACGGCGCCGTCCTTCGTCCCGCCGTCGGAAAGCGTCAGGTCGCCGGTGACGGTGAAGTCGTCGTGCCGCATCTTCCACACGACGGCTCCCGCGGTGGCGGTTCCCGCGCAGCACAGGAACAGCACGATGGCAGCGCCGATGGCCGCCCAGATCGGCCAGCGCCGCTTGCCCGGCGAGGCGGGCTTTTCGCCCAGCTCAGCCGGGGTGAGCGGATCTTCGCTCATCCCCCCACCGTAGCCGCCCCAGGTTTACCTGACTCCGATACGCAGAAACCCAGTACCATGCGGTCATGCCGGAGATCGTGCAGCTGCTGGCGTCGCCGATCCATCGATTCGAGGGCCGCCCGGAGGACGGGCCGGTGCCCGCTCCGCATGGCGAACTCGTCGCCGAAGTACGCCTCCGCGCCGGTCTCGGCATCGTAGGTGATCGCTATTTCGGGCATCAGGCGCACAAGGACGCCGCAGTGACGGTCATCGCGCAGGAGTCCTTGCCGCCCGGCGCGGATTTGACCCAGGTACGCCGGAACGTGCTCTTGTCCGGGGTGGCCGTCGACGAGCTCGTCGGCGCCGTTCTGATCTTGGACTGCGGCGACGGCCCGGTACGCCTCCAGGCGAATCGCCCGGCCAATCCGTGCGCCTGGATGGACGTGACCATCGGGTCGGGCGCGCGCGACCTGCTGAAGGGCCGGGGCGGACTACGGTGCACCCCGTTGACCGACGGAGTTCTGCGCGTCGGTCCGGTCGAGGTCACGATCCTGCGCTGAAGTCAGGGGCGCAGCTGGTCGACTCGGGCGACCGCCGCGTCGATCTGAGCCATCGTCAGGTCGCCGCGCTTGACCCGGTTCACCGCCACATCGAGGATCTTCGTGACGATCGCCGGGTCGTAGACCTGCTGGTTCGCGTACACGAGGAGGTCGACGCCCGCCTGGACGGCCAGGGTGAACGCCTCGTCGGTGCCGTACTTGTCGGTGATGCCGGTGGCCTGCATGTCGTCGCTGACCACCGGGCCGGCCCAGCCCAGCTCGCCGCGCAGCAGATCGGTGACCACCTTGCGGGACAACGACATCGGCTTGTCCGGGTCGAGCTGGCGGTTCAGCAGATGGGCGACGAGGACCGAGTCGGTCATTCCACTGGAGATGAGCCGCTGGAACGGGATCAGGTCGCTGCGTTTCCACGTGCCGGTCACGTCGACCACGTCGAAGTCGGTGTTGCCGGTCGCGCTGCCGAAACCGGGGAAGTGCTTGATGGAGGTCTTGATGCGGCCGGCCCGGTGCACCTTGATCTCCTCGGTGGCATTGCCGACGACGACGTCCGGATCGGCGGAGAAGCTGCGGCCGAGCTTGGCGATCGCCGGGTTGTTCGGATTCGTGGCCAGGTCGACGACCGGGGCGTAGTTCATGGTCACGCCGACTGACTGCATGCTGCGTACCATGCCTTGAGCCCAAGCCGTGGTATGCGCGGCCTGGTTGACCGCGCCGACCTGAGCCTGCGACTGGCTGGCCGGAAAGCCGTTGTCCGGATTGAGGCGCGCGATGCGCCCGCCCTCCTGGTCGATCGAGACGATCAGCGGACCCGGCGCCGCGTCGCGCAGCGTGGTGACCAGCTTCGTGACCTGGGTGGGCGAGGTGATGTTGCGGGGCCGCCCGGTCAGCTGATCGGTGTCGAACAGGATGACGCCGCCGATGTGCTGATCCCGGACGGCCTTGACGATCCAGTCGTTCGCGCCGACGGTCTGGCCGCGGAAGCCCACGACCAGGAGGCTGGCGACCTTGCGCCGCACCGCCGCCTCGTCGAAGCCTCCGGTCGTCGCGGGCGCGCCACTGGTCGGGCTCGCGGGCGTGGCGGACGGCGTCG
This sequence comes from Hamadaea sp., assembly GCF_013362815.1. GTDB lineage: Bacteria > Actinomycetota > Actinomycetes > Mycobacteriales > Micromonosporaceae > Hamadaea. The sequence goes on from NZ_JABFVK010000031.1 coordinate 225,520, forward strand.
TCGTGGGTTCGTCGGTCGAACCGCACGCCGCCGCGGTCATGCTCAAGCCCGCCGCGGTCAGCAGATGACGGCGGCTCAGTCCCATCAGGCCAAGGTAGCTCAGCGCGGCGGCGGACGGGCCCGTTCAGGCGGGCTTGCTGGCCTTGCCCTCCAGCCAGAGTTTCTCGCCCTCGGCGGCATCCTTCCCGCCGACCTTGTCGCCGTTCTTGAGGACGTGGACGATCGCCATGGCGTGGCCGCGTCCGAGGTCGTAATCCGCCTTGAGCCAGTCGACGATCACGCCGGCCTTGGTGCCGGGCGCATCGAACCCCTTCTCCTGCGCCTGTGTGATGAGCTGGCGCGGGGTCAGCCCGGTCTTGTCCTCGATGTTGTCGAGGTATGCCTGAAACGACATGTTCTTCCTCCCCGATCGTGGTTCGGCAGCTGCCGGGCAGAGTACCCGGGGCGGTCTGTGAAACTCGGCTGCGTTCGGCGCCTCGCCGTGTCAGGATTCGCCCATGACAGCGCCGACCGTCAAGATGATGCGCCCCTTCCCGGGGCCGTTCGTCGTGCGCTGACACATCCGACGAGAACTCCCCGCGGCGGCGGGGCATCTCGGCGTACGCGGGCCAGGAGGAGAGGACCCGCCATGGGACGCCGTTATGTCACCACCGCCATTCCCTACGTCAACGCCGAACCCCATCTCGGGTACGCCCTCGAACTCGTGCAGGCTGACGTCCTGGCCCGGCAGGCGCGCCGAGCCGGGCACGAGGCGCGGCTGCTCACCGGCACCGATGACAACGCGCTGAAGAACGTGATCGCCGCCCGAGCCGCCGGAGTGGACACGCGTACCTTCGTCGACCGCAACGCCGCATCGTTCGCCGCGTTGGCCGGGCCCTTGCAAGTGGCGTACGACGACTTCGTGCGGACGAGCGCCGACCAGCGGCACGCCGACGGGGTCGCCCGGCTCTGGACGGCGTGCGCGGAGCGGGGCGACTTCTACCGCCGCGCGTACTCGGGTCTCTACTGTGGAGGCTGCGAGCAGTTCTACGCCCCGGCCGACCTCGTCGACGGCGTATGCCCAGAGCATGGCGTCGTGCCCGAGCCGGTGACGGAGACGAACTGGTTCTTCCGCCTGTCCCGATACCAGGACGCCGTCCTCGCGGCGATCGAGTCGGGCCGCGTACGGGTCGAACCTCCGGCGCGGCGCAACGAGGTGCTCGCCTTCCTGCGGTGCGGCCTCGACGACATCAGCGTCTCGCGCCCGGCCGCGCGATCCGGCGGCTGGGGCATTCCGGTCCCCGGCGACCCCGATCAGACCGTCTACGTGTGGTGGGACGCGCTCGGCAACTACGTCACCGCGCTCGGCCAGGACTCGCCGTTGTACCGGCACTGGTGGGCCGAGTCCGACGAGCGTATCCACATCATCGGCAAGGGCATCGTGCGGTTCCACGCCGTCTACTGGCTGGCTCTCCTGCTCTCGGCGGGGTTGCCGCTACCCACGACCATTCTCGTGCACGACTACATCACGCTCCATGGCGCGAAGATCAGCAAGAGCGCGGGCACCGGCGTCGAGCCGCTCCAGCTCGTCGGCCGCTACGGCACCGACGCCGTCCGCTGGTGGCTGCTGCGCGACGTGGCGCGCTTGGGCGACACCGACTTCACGACCGGCCGCCTGGTCGACCGGGCCGACCGCGACCTCGCCAACGGCTTCGGCAATCTCATCCATCGCACGACCACACTGGTACGCAGGCACTTCGGCGCGACTCCGCCACCCGCAGTGGCCGGCGGGCCGCTGACGGAGGCGATCGGCAGCCTGCCGGAACAGGTGAGCCGGGCGCTCGACATCGGCGACTTCCGGAGCGCCACCCGAGCGCTGTGCAGCGCGGTCGAGGAAGCCAATCGGCACATCGACGCGACGCGGCCGTGGCAGCTCGGCGATCGGGACTCGGCCGCCAAGAGCGCGGTGCTGGCGGATCTGCTCGCCGCGTGCCGATTGATCGCGGGCGAACTCACGCCTTTCCTGCCGGAGGGCGCTGCCCGGCTGCAGTCTCAGTGCGACGGCGAGCGGACGGCTCCCGCCTTCCCCCGGGTCGTTGAGCCCTGAATGACTCAGCCTAGTCGGACTGCGGCGCGTCGTGCGGTTCGGCCACCTGCCAATGCAGGTCCGCCCCGAACGCGTCGCCGGGCTGCGAGTCGTACGCGGACGTGTACATCGGGAAACCGTCGTACGTGACCTGCAGGGAACCGTCCGGGCGCGGCACCGTGCCGAGGGTGCCGATCAGCCCGGGCGGCAACGCGAGCGGGTCGCCGTCGTGGTACGCGAACGGCGGGTGCAGGTCGGCGCAGGTGTCGACGCAGACCACGGTGCCGTTCGCTTCGGCGTCGTACGTGTACAGCGTCATGCCGTCCAGCGTGGCCAGCACCCGCCCGGCCATGTCGCTCTCCTGGATCTCGACCGTCAGCGGTGGCGGCGCCGGCGGTTCGGCGTACGCCGTCGCGGGTGCGAGCGTGCCCAGCAGGGTCACCGCGATCGCGGTCGCCGTTCGGAGCATGCCGCTCACCTCCCGCTTGCGTACAGATAATGCACGCTTAGTAGCTAATTGTAACGCTTCGTACGGTGTGCACGTCGAAGTAGCCGCCCGTAGCTCCGGTGAACCCGGCGATGATCCCGGCCGGGAGGGTGATCGCGACGTTGATCACCTGCCGGCCGTCCACCGCGACGGTGAGCTGGCCTGACGCGTACGCCACGTCGACGGTGTGCGTGCCCGAGCGCAGATTCGGCACGCTCGCCGTGGCCGCGTACGCCAGATGCCCGCTCGATCCGGTGGTCGCCACCGTGACGAGGCTGGTCGCCGGGTCCCAGCTGTTCCGATAGGTGTCCAGTGTGATCGCCACGCCAGGCAGGCCCTGGAAGCCCAGACCGCCACCGCCGCCGCCGAGGGACGTCACCCCGGCTTTCGACGAGTCCAGCAGCGCCAGCGTCATGCCGTCGGCGCCGATGGTCCCGCCGCCGCTGATCTGTGCCACGAAATGGGCCTTGAGCCGGGTCGGCGGGATCACCGTGGACTGGAAAGCCGATCCCTTGACGCCCTTGGCGGCCGGCGTGAGCACGAGGTCCGTGCCGGACAGTTTGGCGGTGCCGTTGAAGGTCCAGCCGTTGACCCCGGGCGGCGGCAACGCGTACGCCGTCGCCGTGATGTTGGCGTCGCGAATCGTGTGGATGTCGGTGAGCGCTCCGTTCGCCCCGGTGAAGGCGACGAACGCCGCAGGCGGCAGGCTCGCGACCGACAGGGACAGCTTCTGCGTACCGTCCATCGCCACCGTGATCGTCTTCCCGACGACCTGCACGGTGAACTTGTGGGTGTTCCTGCGGATCGTGTTGATCTGCGTGCTGGTCTGCAACCAGGCCAAACCGCCGTCGGACTTCATCGTCGTCGCCAGGCCGATGAAGTTGTCCGAGGGATCACCCGCGTTGGGATACGTGTCGATCCCGAGCGCCACCCCCGGCAGCCCGCCGAAGCCGAGCGCACCGCCGCCGACTCCCAGCGCGGCGGGCGTCACCTTGGCCGGATCCAACAGCGCGAAGGTCGCCCCATCCGCGCCGGTGCCGCCGCCGATGATGGCCGTGAAGTTCGCGACCAGCCCGTCGGTGAGCACTGGCACCGGGAACACCGCCGAACCCGTCTGACCTTCCGTCGTCTGGGTGAGGTTGAGGTCGTTGCCCGCGAGCCGGGTGGTGCCGTTGAGCTGCCAGCCGCCGTATCCGGGCGCGCCGACGGTGACCCCCGCCGCGGGCGTGGTGCCGTTTCCGGTCAGCGTCTCGTTCTGCGGTCCGCGGCCGTCGTCGCCGGTGATCTGATAGACGCCGGTCGCCGGGCCGGTCGCCGACGGCACGAAGGTGACGTTCTCGTGCAGCACGTCGCCCGGGTTGAGGATCTGGCCCTCCGGGATGGGATTGCTGACGAAGAACGGCGGCGACGGTACGCCCGCCTTCGTGATCGTGAGCGGGATGTTGCCGGTGTTCGAGACGTCGAACGTACGCGTCCGAGCCTGCCCGACCCGGGTGTTGCCGAAGTCGGTGCTGGTCGGGTTGACGGTCAGCACCGCCTGGCCGACGATTGCGCTGCCGCTCAGGGGAACGCTCGTCGTGCCATTCTGCCCGGTGATCGACAGGGTGTCGGTGTCACCGCTCGAGGCGGCCGTCGGCGCGTACGTCACCTGAACTGTCACGGTCTGCTGTGGAGCGATGCTGAACCCGGCCGCGGGCAGGCCTGAGGCGCTGTACGGCGCGTTCGGCGCGTGCGTCGCCGAGACGATCTCGGGGTCGGTGCCCGTGTTGGTGAACGTCACGCCGAGGGTTTCGGTGGTGGAAGTGGGCACCTGGCCGAAGGCGAGCGTCGGCGGCGACGCCTGCAAGCCCGGCTGGGTCGCGTACCCGCTGAGATCGAGGCCGGAGGTGCCGATGTCCATCGTGAAGGTGAGCACCGCGGTGGCTGGACCGGCCCGGGTGGGTGCGAACGTGACCGGGACGTCCATCGTGTCCCCGGCGTTCATCGTGCGCGGCAGCGGGGGCGGCTGAGCGGTGAACCGGCTGCCTGCAGGGGTGCTGACTCCGGTGACGGTGAGCGTCCGATGCGCGGTCACCGTGGCGATCTTCTGTTGTGAGGTGTTCACCGGGACTTGGCCGAAGTCGACCGGCGACCCGGTGAGCGCGGCGCTGGCCGGCCGGCCGAAGGCGAGCACGTGGCCGTCGCGGGTGCCGACGTAGATCCGGCCGCCGTCGGTGGCCGGAACCGGGAACTTCGCCGCGATGCCGATCGGCGCGGACCACCGGAGCCGCATCACACCGTTGACGGGGATCGCGTCGTACGCCCGCAGCTGCCCGTTCGTGCCGTTGTTGCCGTCGGAGTACTCGACCCAGACCAGCGCCGACGACGGGTCGTCGCCGACCGAGGTGACGATCGGTGAGCCGGACGAGTAGCCGAACGTCTCCGGGCTGGTCGCGACGCTGGTCAGGGTCGGGCTGCCCGCCCCGTTGACCCCGTACGCCAATGCCCGCAGCGGAGCCCGGCTGCCCACGGTGTAGACGTAGCCTCCGCCCCCGCCGAACGCGACCGGATGCCCCCAGACGCCTTCGAACGGGCCGCCGACTTGCAGCGCCGCATCAGTGCCGCCGGAGCCTTGGCCTCGGCCGCCCAGGTTGTCCCGGTCCAGTAGGAAGACCCGGCCGTCCTTGCCGATCTGAACCAGAAGATGCGGATGGGTCGGCGTACCGAACGCGGGGGACGGCAACGCGAGGGGCGCGCCGGAACCCAGGTCCTGATCGTTCAAGTCGAGGGTGTTGGCGTTCACGGGGGCGAAGAAGTCCTGGGCGGACAGCGTCCCGTCGGCGTTCACCCCGAGCCGGACGACGGATTCGGCGAGCTGGCCGGGCGGATTGTGTCCCGGGCCGGGCGCGGGGGAGATGCCGTTGCCGCTGGTGAAGATGATCCGGCCCGGGCCGTCGGAGATGAGGCCGGCGCCTGGTCCCCAGATCCCGCCCCGGCCGCTGCTCGTGTTGTCCTCGGTGGCCCACATCGTCATGGCTCGGTCCGACGCGTTGATGCCGAGGACGTAGCCGTCGTAGGGCTGGACATCGCAGTGCGAGGCGAAGGCGGCGTACACCCAGCCGTCCAGGAACAGCAGACCCGGGCGCTGCATCGCGGTGAACGCGTTGAACGGGCGCGTCAGGTCGTTCGTCGGCGCTCCGGCGATCGTCAGCGGCCAGCCGACCCGCTCGGCTCCGGACATGGCGTCCAGCGCATGGGCGTACCAATGCGGATGGGAGGTGTCCGGCCCGTCGTTGACCTTCGCCGTCAGGTAGACCGTGCCGGTAGCCGGGTCGATCACCGGCGTTGCCGTCACACCCACCGTGGGCTCGAGGTTTCCGCAGCCGATCGCGGCCGCCGGCCAGGCCGGGCCCAGCGACTTCGACCAGACGATCGTGCCGGTCGCGCCGTTGATCCCGTACACCTTGTTGTTCTCGGTGGCCACGATCACGAGGCCGCCGTAGACGAGCGGCTGGGCGTACACCTGGCCGTCCACGGCGGTCGAGAACTGCTGACCGAAGTCCGAACTGGACACCTGAGCGGGCGTCAGGCCCGCCTCGTCCGAGTCCCAGCCGGTACGCAGGTTGTCGACGGCGCCGGTCGTCACGTCGGCCGAAGCCGGCCGGGCCGGGAACGGGAGCACCAGAGTGAGCACCGCTGCGAGCACCACAGTCAGCGGTGCGGCGGTACGGGCGGCGAATCGAGTCATCGTCTCGATGATCACCGAATCTGACCCAAAGTCAGAACATCGACACGCACGGTTATTTATGAGTATTGTTCGACTCTGCGGGGGTCGCTTCGGGCGTCGTCCATACCGTACTTTCCTCTCATGGTCCTCGCCGCTGAAAGCTTCACGTTCTACACGACCTTCTCGAAGATCGAAGGCGTCTTCGTCCTGCTGCTCACCATCGCGGGCGCGATCGCCGTCCTGTTCCGCGTACGCAAGAACGGGCTGCTTTCGACGCTGGCGGCGGTCGCCGGCCTCGCCTGCTTCGCTCTGGCCACGTCCTACTGGCTGCTGCAGTCCTTCGACGTGATCACCGGCTCCAACGAGTACACCTGGGCGGCCGGTCAGGTCGTGTACGACCTCGGCATCCTGCTGGTCATCGCCGCCCTCGTGCTGCCGAAGGTCGGCGGCGGTGACGCCAAGCCGCCGGTTCCGCCGGTCGCCGCGTGGCCCGGGGCCGCCGTGCCGCCGCAGGGGCAGCCGGGCCAGCCGTACGCCCAGCCCTATTCACAGCCCGGCCAGCCCGCTCAGCCTTACCCGCAGCCGTATTCACAGCCCGGACAGCCCGCCCAGCCCTACGCGCAACCGGGTCAGCCCGCGCAGTCTTACGGCCAGCCGCCCGCGTACGGGGCGTACCCGTCGGCTGCTCCGACTTCGGGCACTCCCACGTCGGGCAGTCCTGTTTCGGGGAGTCCGACGTCGGCCGCTCCGACTTCGCCGCCTTCGGCCTGGCCGCAGCAGCCTCCGCAGTAGCCCCGCAGCGGTCATACGAGTCGCCCGTCAGCCGAACGTGTCGTCCCGAATGTGGCGTCCGCGCCGACGGCTCCGTCGCACGGGCTGGTCCAGAGGGCTCTCGTCCTTCGCAAGATCGAGTTCCCTGGGTCAGCGTTTCCAGCCCGAAATGGAAGATCGAGTTCCCTTGGTCAGCGCAAAACCGGCCCTAATGCGCTGATGGTGGGAACTTGATCTTCCAAATGGGGCAGAAATTGCTGACTACGGGCACTCGATCATCCCGAGGCCGCGCCCGAGAGCCGTGCCCGTGAGCCGTGCCCGAGTACAGCGCCGAAATGCGCGCCGCCACAGTCGGCGTTGCCGTCAGCGCAGCGAGGCCCGGGCGGCGTCGCGTACGGCGGCGGTCAGAGCAGCCAGCGCCGCCGACTCCAGCCGCCAGTGCTGCCAGTAGAGCGGAACGTCCAGGTGCCGCCCGGACAGCCGGATCACCTGCCCGGCGGCCAGCTCGGCGGTCGCCAGGTGCTCCGGCATCAACGCCCAGCCGAGGCCTAGGCCGATCGCGCGGTTGAACGCGTCTGCCGACGGGATGTAGTGGATCGGCGGATCGAGCGTCCGCCGGGTCACCGTACGCAGGAACCGGTGCTGCAGCTGATCCTTGCGGTTGAGCAGCAGCATCGGTGCGTACGCGAATTCCTCCGCACTGCCACCGTCCGGAAACCACAAGTCGCGTACGCCCGGGGCAGCGACCGGCAGGTAGCGCATCGTCCCGAGGCGCTGTACGCGGCAGCCCTGCACGGGCACGTTCTGCGTCGTCACCGCGGCCATGACGGTGCCGCTGCGCAGCAGCTCGGCGGTGTAATCCTCGTCGTCGGAGTGAACGTCGAACAGCAGCCGAGCCGTCGAGGGCACCGCCGCCAGCGCGGGCAGGAACCAGGTCGCGAGCGAGTCGGCATTGACCACGATCGGCAGCCGCGTCCACGATTCGCCGGTCTCCCCGACGAGGCCCCGCGCCGAATCGAGCGCTTCGCGTTCGAGCAGCGCCAGCTGTCCGGCCAGCCTGACCAGCGGCTCACCAGCGGCGGTGGCCTGACACGGTTTCGCCCGCCGCACCAGCACCTGCCCGGCGGTGTGCTCCAGCGCCTTGATGCGCTGGCTCACCGCCGACGGCGTCACCCTGAGCGCGCGGGCCGCCGCCTCGAAGCTGCCTTCGCGGATCACGGCGGCGAAGGTCTGCAGTTGAGCCGAGTCCAACGTCACTTAAGCAATGCTAATCGAGCCTAAGAAACATTAGTTGGACTGATGAACCTCGGCTTCCTACGGTTGCAACGTGCTCACCTCGCTGTTCGCCGGATTCGGCGCCTCCCTCGGCCTGATCGTCGCCATCGGCAGCCAGAACGCGTTCGTCCTGCGGCAAGGTCTGCGCCGCGAGCACGTCCTCCCGGTCGTGCTGCTCTGTGCCGCGTCCGACGCACTGCTCATCGTGGCCGGCGTCGCGGGGCTGGGCTCGATCGTCGCCGACCGGCCCGTCGTGCTCGCGGCCATCCGGTGGTGCGGCGCCGCGTTTCTGCTCGCCTATGCAACCTTGGCGGTACGCCGAATGCTGCGACCCGGGCTCCTGGAAGCGGCGTCGGGCAGCGGGGCGGGACTGCGAGCGACCCTGCTGACGTGCTTGGCGTTCACCTACCTCAACCCGCACGTCTACCTGGACACCGTGCTCCTGCTCGGCGGTCTCGCCAGCCAAGAGGACCATCGGTGGTGGTTCGCGGCCGGAGCCGCGCTCGCCAGCGCCGCCTGGTTCACGGGATTGGGTGGTGCCGCCCGGCGTCTCGCACCGAGACTGGCCCGCCCAGGGACGTGGCGGGTACTCGACGGCGTCGTCGCCGCCACGATGACGGTGGTGGGGCTGCGGCTGATCCTCGCTTGAAGACCAGCCGCCCTCAGGACCAGCCGCAGCCCGTCCGCCTAACGCCTGCGGTCGTCACGGCTGGAGCGGTCGTCCTCCACATCGATCTGCTCCTTGCGGACGGTGCCCTTCACATGCCGTTGCTCGGTGCGGGTCTCCTTCACGAGTCCGACCTGCTCCACCGGCACGGTCTCCTTGGCCACGCTCGGCCGCTCCTCGTGTAGCGTCACCTCTGCGGTCTCCTCCGCGAACGGCCGGTCGTCGGCCGTACGCGCAGCCCCGGGCCGGTCGATCGGCCGGCGTTCGACCCGCACTTCTTCGTGGCTGACCGGAACCGTGATGTCGACGTTCTCGGTCACGACGTGCTTGCGCAGGCGGACCTTCCCGGTCTCGACCTCCTCCTTGCCCGTACGCAGCTGCTCCTCGTAACGGGTCAGGTTGAGATTCTGGGGCCTGTCTCGCATAGCGGCCTCGTCAGCCCCGCGCGTGGGCATCTCAGCAGTCGTACGCGACTCCGGCTCGCGCAGTCCCGCCTGCGCCTTGGCGGCCTGTTGTTCGGTGCGGCCACGGAACTTACCGGCCGGCAGGTTGTAGTAGTACCGGTCCAGCTCGGCCGCGGAGCCCTCGCTCAGGTTGCCGGACTCCCGTTCGACTTGCGGTGCGTTGCGTACCTCGTCCTTCATCGCCGCGACGTGGAGCTCGTGGCCCTCGATGTGGCTCTCGGCATCCAGCGGGACAAAGGATTCGTTCGTGCCGAACCATCCGGTACGCACCGCCACCCACGCCGGGTGGCCGTCCTCGCCGTCGAGGTAGACCTGTCCGACCGAGCCGATCTTCTCACCGACGCCGTCATACACCTTGGCTCCGGCAAGCAGGTTCAACTCCTGCGTGGTGATCATCACTAACCCCCCGTTCTCCTGGTGTTACGAAGATCGCGTACCCAGTGGATCACACCGGAAACTTCTGCTCCGGATCTAGACCAGGCGGGTGTTGTGGCGCAACCTTGTGCGGTGAGAAAACTCTACGTAGCAGCATACGTGTACATGATCCTCGGCTTGATCATGGGCCTGGCGTACCGTGAGATCACGAAGATCAAGGACTTTCACGGGGACACGCAGCTGGGCCTGGTCCACACCCACCTGCTCGCGCTGGGCATGCTGTTCTTCCTGATCGTGCTGGCGCTCGAGAAGCTCTTCGGCCTGACGGAGAACCGCCGGCTGTTCGCGACCTTCTTCTGGGTCTACAACGCGGGCATGGCCGTGACGATCGGTGCGATGACCGTCCACGGAACTCTGACCGTCTACGGCAAGGAGAGCAACGAGGCGATCGCCGGTATCGCCGGGCTGGGCCACATCGCGCTGACGGTCGGACTCGTCCTGATGTTCATCAACCTCGGCAAGCGCATTCCCGCGAACCGCACCCCGGAAGCCGAGTAGCACCACCGGCACGTACGCGCAGCGCCCGCTTGCTCCGGCACGCGGGCGCTGTCTCGTCCCGCTACGCGGGCATCGGCTTCTCCCAAGGCTTATCCATCGCCTCCAGCCGGGCGATGCTGTCACGATAGAACTTCGCCCACCAGGCGTCGGCGATAGCTTCAGCCACTTCGGCTCCGCGCCGAGCCTCGGCGACGTCGTCCTCCCAGCTGGCGCGCAGCAGGTCGTTCAGCGCCCTGATGTGTCGTCCATTCGCCGATGTGCTGCGCCTGGGAGGAGATTAGACCGACCGACTACCCACAATCAAATGCGGTAATAGGCCGGAGAGATTAGTGGGGAAGCCTGCTACACAACGTTTTCAATCACCCGAGTAATCGTCACTCATCCGCCCATTACTGGGCCGCCAGCCCCAATGTTTCGAGGACATGAGGCCAAGCGGCCGACCCAAGCCGCTCGTCGGCTGCCGCCGTCCCGCCGTGCGCGATGCGAGCGTTCGCCGGCTTCGGCGCCTCGCCGGGCAGGATCGCGCGATGCCCGGCCTCGTCCTCGATCACGATCCCGGTCGGCAACCCGTACGCCGCCCGCCGTCTGCGAATCTGCTCGGCGAACAGAGTCGTCGGCCACAGTTGGTCGTCGCCCCCACCGATGAGCAGAACGGGGCCTTGAATCCGTTCAACTGCGATGGCTGCGTCCGCTACTCGATCGGCGTGCGTGACCAGGCTGCGTTCATACTGACCCCGGTACGCGATCGGCAGCGCGACGCCGTCCGACGACCACTCCTCGTCGTACGGGACGAAGGGAACCGCCGAGTGCCGCCAGCTCCACGACGATCGGTACGGGTACGTGATGCCGTCGAGGCCAGGCCCGACGTTCGCCCACGCGACCGAGGTGGGTGCCATCGCCACGACCCCTGCGATCCGATCGTCTGCCGCCGCAGTCAGGAGCGCAGCTTCAGCCCCCTTGGAGACCCCCACGACGCCGACCGGTACGCCCGGGTACTGCTGGCGTAGCTGGCCGACCGCACTGACGAACCGTTCCAGCGGTATCTCGCAGATCCCCACCGACTGCCCTGGACCACCGAACCATCGGGGAGCGAGTACGGCAGCGCCATGCTTGGCGAGCAGGCGCGCACGATTGAGATCCGGCTGGCCGCTGGAACCGTGGAGCAGGAGAACCGCGGCTCGCGGAGGATCGGCGGGGAGCACGAGCGCCATTTCCTGATCATCCCAATCGCGCTGGTATCCACAGCGCCGACCCTTCAGCAGCGTCGGTGCAGGGTGTTCTGGACGGGTCTGCGTAGTGGGTCGATGAAGGCTGGTGGGAGGAATTCGGGGAAGCCGTCGGTTCGGATGCGTACTTGCCAGTGTCCGTGGTGGATTTCGCGGTGGTGGAACCCGCAAAGCAGGACAGAGTTGGTCAGACAGGTGGTTCCGCCGTCTGCCCACGCGTGAACGTGGTGGCCGTCGCACCATTGCGGTGGG